>CADAAU010000006.1 GCA_902786015.1 uncultured Coriobacteriaceae bacterium | reverse complement strand
AGCGAGGAATGCCAGCAGCGAGCCGGCCATGAGCGCGAGGGGAAGGGTGATGGGACTGATGAGTCGTCGCTCCTCATCCTGAGGGCTGTTCAAAATGACAGCGTCGGAGGGAAGGAGCGCCTCCGAAATGCCGAAACGCTGCAGCAGGCGCGCGTCAGCGGTAATGCCTAGTGAGTTGTCGGAATCAAGAGGAATGTCAGAAGGGCTTGTGCCCGAGAGGATGAGCGATGCCATCGTGGCGGCCTTCTGTCCCGTCTTGTAGAAGTCAGGGTAGGCTATGGCGCATATGCCTTCACCATCGCCGCCCATGCTACCCCTGAAGATGGGGACGGGGCAGCCATCAGAGAAGTATCGGGCACTCTCGCTAAGGCCGAACGTATATCCATCGGCGTCGACGTAGGTGTCAAGATGGACGACGACGGCATCCTCTTCGAGCTTCCGAAGGCTTTCGCGCATATCGTAGAACCGCATGAATCCGGCGTCGAGGACCTCAAACCTCACATCGGGGTAGTCGTCTTCAATGAGGGAGAACTGCGCCAGGTCGCCGACTCCCGTGGTCGTTTGGTCGGTAAGAACTACGACATGATCGGTGTTGGGCCTCAGCCTGAAGATGAGGTCCATCATCTCTGGATAGCAGTTGACTTCGATGACGCCCGTCGCCCAACCCTCACCAACTACCTCGCGCGCGTATTCATGGTCATTGATGCCTAAGAAGACAACTGGAGAGTCGCCGAAGAGGTTGTGGTGGCGTTGGTCCACCACTCTCAGCGCGTCGTCGTCGGCCACAATGATCACGTCATAGGGACCGCGTACCGCAAGTTTCTGGGTAAGGGCCTCGATGATGGCATCGGATGCCTCTGTCCCGAGCGGGAAGACCTTTGTGCGCAGATACTCGACGTCAGTGGTGATGTTGGACAGGGCGAGGGTGTCGAGAACGCCTGCTCGCCCTGTTCGCTGAATTCGATAGGTGCTGAGGGCTGTCTGCTGCTTTGAGCATAACCCCGTATAGCGACTACGAATTGATATACGCTAGCGATTGCGAGAATAAACCCGCACACCAGGAGGACAACGCGCAGAATACGTATATGCGGCCGCGAGGCAACGGGCGAATAAGTTCGCCAGTGGGCATGGTGCGTGTCCGATGTGGCATGCTTTGTGTGCCGGTCACTGTGGCTTTTGGATGCCATGGCACTCCTAGAGGGGAAGTCGCGTTCGAGGGCGGGATTACATTAATTTTAGCATATAGAAGCGCCGAGCATCCCATATTCCGTTTCCGACCTCTTGACCCCAGCATCATGCCGTTAAGCTGAGTGCGTGTGCGTGGGCTGACCTCGGCAAAGAGTCGGCGTTACGATTTCTTGCCGTCATACGATGCGGTAGGTTGTCCATCTGCCCTTGCCTTCTATGACTACCAGCCCCTCTTCACCCAATGCAGCCAGATACCTTCTTACGGTACGCTCGCTGACACCGGTGTGCGGCGTGATCGCGGAGATGGGCATGCTCTCGCCTTTGGAGAGCACGTTGATGATTGCGGAATCTATCGTGTGTCACCCATATTTCATCTCCGCGTTCGTCTGACCCGCCCACGATGCGGCGCACATCCATCGCTAGGAGCGCAAACGCCTCTTCAATACGAAGTCTGCTTGATCCATTGCCTACGCATCGGGCACCCTCGCGAGCATCCCCAGGCCTCCCTTAAGCACGAAGCGTGGCTCCGGCTCGCTGAAGACGCGGCACAGCAGGCGGTGGAAGTAGAACCCGGCTATCGCCCTGTTCGTGTCCTGCGGCGAGGCCTTTGCCGCGTTCCTAACCGCCATCTCGAGCGCCGCTGCCGTCTTGTACCTCATAAGAATCCTCCAGACCCATTGTTAGTGACGCCTGCTTCCGTAAGGAGGGTGTCGAGCGTCCCTGCGGGTGCGCCCCACCTGCCTTTGCTCTCGCGGAAGAGCTTGGAGAGTCGCGAGATATCGAAGTCCTTGGGCTGGGCGAGGTTGCGCGCGGCATCTGCGAGCGCGTCGGCGACGAGCGAGGGGTCCTCGCCGTCGAGCACGAGGTCGAGTATGGTGCGCTCCGACCTCGTGACGGGGATGCCGAGCGCGAAAGAGACGTCACGCTCGTCGACCCTGCGGACTGCCGCCGACACCTCTGGGAGCGTAGAGCGGATGGCGCGTGGAGCGTACATGCGGCAGGGATAGGGATGGAGGTCGCCGAACCCGAGGGCGCAGGCGGCTGTGGCGCCGCCCACAACGACGCCGTCCCAGCTGGCTAGGCGCTCGTGGGCGAAGGCCGCCGGCTGGGTGAGCTTCCAGAGCGCGGTCGCGAGGTCGAGCTCGCCCGCTGGCGCGCTTGCCATCCTGTACGCGCCACGCACGACGCGCTCGAGGGTGCCCGCACGCGTCGCATGCGAGAGGGCGTCGCGCGGCACGCCAAGCCTCGCCGCCTGCGCAGCGGTGAACACGCCGCCTTCCGACCGAGCGAGCTCCGCTATCGTTGTTATGTGCATCGTTTTTGACATAGCAATATTGTATGAAATTATCATACAAAGTCAACATTACGAATTGCTTCTGGTATGAGATGTTCGACTCCGTGCGAAGTGAACCCCGAGCTGTCAGCGCTTACTTCGCTACCCCTTTAACACGTCGCAGTTTACGAGGCACGCATAACAGTAGGCCTTTTGTCATTCTACTCATATGAATGGCACCCTTGTGAGCGTGTCTCGAGATGTATCCAATATATTTAAGAGTTTATTGGCAGAAAATGGCAGACATAGAGTTGTGGAGGGTGCCTATGAGTGCTTTTCGAAAGTGCTGGTCAGTGCCCGTGGGTGATCGCAAAACGAGCGCCGCAGATGCCTGGGGGTCAAGGGGTCGCTGGTTCGAATCCAGTCCACCCGACCAGAATTTTCGCAGGTCAGAGGGGTTGTTCCTCTGACCTGTTTTCTTATGCCCACCATATGCCCACCGTGGTGCCCACCAAAACTGCAAAGGGGTGCTTGCGGTGTTGCTTGCCCACCAACCTTGTTGGGCGTGCCCACTAATGCCAACCACGGGCATGTGCACGGGACGTGTCTCCGATATGTGTGCTACTCGTGGCGGTCACCAACGCAGTGGAACCGAGGCTCCTTTTGCGAGCAACGTCATGGGCGGCATTAAGGCGGGGCATGAGCCATGCCGACCTTGAGGGTCCTTTTCGGACAATTGCGGACATGTCCGCAATACGGGCGAAATCTGTCCGTCTAGATGATAGAATGTCCTAAATGACTTCTGGGAAGGAGCTGGGATGAACCTTGAGGACTTCGAGAGCATCCTCGAGCGCGGCGAGGGAATCGCAATCGAGTTCAAGCGATGCGGGAACCTCCCGGAGGACGACACCTTCGAGACGATCTGCTCGTTCGCCAACAGACAGGGGGGCGACATCTTCCTCGGCGTCTTGAACGACGGCACGGTGGTTGGCGTCAACGAGGACAGGGCGCTCGAGATACAGCGCAACGTGGTCAATCGCGTCAACAACCCGCAGTCGTTCAACGTCGCCCCGCTCCTGGACATGGAGACCATCCGCTACGAGGGGATGACGGTAATCCGCATCTGGGTTCCGGTGGACGCCATAGTTCACAAGTTCAAAGGCGTCGTGTACGACAGGGCCATCGACTCCGACGTCAAGGTCATGACGGACACGCAACTCTCGGCGATGTACATCCGCAAGCAGGAGTACTACTCAGAGAGGAAGGTCTACCGCTACCTCACGAAGGACGACCTCCGCATCGACCTGCTGCCGCGCATGCGGGAGATGGCGCTCGCGAAGAGGGCCAACCACCCCTGGGGGTCGATGGGCGACGACGAGCTGCTGCGCAGCGCGAGGCTGTTCCTGAAGGATTACGAGACGGGCGAGGAGGGCTTCACCCTTGGCGCCGCGCTCGTGCTCGGAAGGGACGAGGTGATCGCGAGCATAGCGCCCGCGTACAAGACGGACGCCTACGTCCAGCTGGAGGACAGGGACCGCTACGACGACCGTCTCGTCGTGAGGACGAACCTCATAGAGGCGTACGACCAGCTGCTCGCCTTCGCGCAGAAGCACCTCCCTGACAAGTTCTTCCTCGAGGGGACGCGGACGGTCAGCCTGCGCGACATCATCTGCCGCGAGCTGATCGTGAACACGCTGATCCACCGCGAGTACACGAGCCCCTTCCCGGCCAAGATGGTCATCGACGGCGAGGGCATCCGGACGGAGAACGCCAGCAGGGCGCGGTTCACGGGCGAGCTCACCCCCGGCAGGTTCAACCCGCTGCCCAAAAACCCGAACATCGCCGAGCTCTTCTCGAACATCGGACTCGCTGACGCGCTTGGCAGCGGCACCAGGAACCTGTTCAAATACTCGTGGGCATACGGCGGGTCCCAGCCCGTAATGACCGAGGGGGACGTCTTCGAGGCTAAGGTGCCCCTCCTCAAGGGCGCCGCATCGTCTATGGGCGCGAGCTTCGACGTCGACGAGGTCATCTCCAGGATGCTCGGGGACTATGGCTTTGCGACCGTGCCTGGCGTCGCCGCAATCGCTGGCGTCACGGAGAGGACCGTGAGGCGCCACCTGGCCCCGCTCGTCACCGAGGGCAAAGTGATTGCCGTCGGGAGCACTAGGGACCGTCGCTTCGTCCTGTCGGACGACGCGCGGGTCGAGGGGTGATTACGGACATTCGCGGACAATGTCCGCAATCGCGCAAATCTTGTCCGTGCGCGTATCCTTATGTCCTGAATTACGGGTTGGTTAGATGTCTGCACGGTCGGGCCGCCAGTCGCAGTGACAACTGACTGCTTTGTGAAACGCCTGAACTCGGATGCCCGTGTCAGCTAAAAAGTACCTCGTACTTCTTGTTCAGCTCCGCTATGGCCATATTGGCTGTCAATCGAGCAAGCCCCAGATTTGCCAAAGAATTACCGACGGCTTATCAGTGCGAAGCTGCACGCTGCCGAACTTGAGGTTGAGGTTATGAGTCTCGCTTTGTCAACGGAAGCAGACTTCGTGGTATTGGATGATAATGCCGCTCGTAAAACGACAAAGTACCTCGGGCTCACCGTTACTGGCACGCTGGGACTTCTGCTGAGAGCCAAGGAGCGCGGGATTATAGCAGAGGTTCACCCGCTCGTTAGCGAGTTGCGTGCAAACGGATTCCGCATTGACGATCGTGTGATCGAAGCTGTGGCGAGACTAGCTCGAGAGAGCTAGCGAGTACAGGCACCGACAAGTCGGCTCCTCGGACATACCGTAGATGTATAAGTCTGGGGGTCAAGGGGTCGCTGGTTCGAATCCAGTCCACCAGACCAGAAAAACCGCAGGTCAACCGTATCGTTTGGTTGACCTTATTTAATAGCCGACATTGCAGGTAGACAAAACAGCCGGCAGAATAATCTGGCTTTGTAAATTCATTTTCGAGATTCTTGATTTGTGTGCGACTCGTGTCGGTTAGCGTGCGTTTTGTGGATGGAATTTCATCCTCGACATGTTGCCGTGCAGCGTGTAGGTCGTGACGAATCACGTCCGGAATTCCTCATGCAACCAACTTGCGAACGTCAAGTGTGTCCACAGGTTTTTTGGGTATGATTGAGGCCCGTACAACGAATCGTCAATTGAGGCAACATGGCATTCCTTGATAGGCTGGACAACTTGAGCGAAGATCAGCATCTCGAGTTTAAGGAGAGTGCCTTCGATGTGCCTGACGATGTGTGGGAGTCATACTCGGCATTCGCGAACACCGAGGGTGGCGAGATCGTCCTTGGCGTGACGGAGAACGACGACCACACCTTCACAGTCACGGGAGTAGTCGAACCCGACAGACTTGTCACGGACTTCTGGACGACCGTGCGCAACCGCCAAAAGGTCGACAGGGACGTCCTTTTCGCAGACAGCGTGCGCGCTGCGAAAGTACAGGGCCTAGACGTGATTATCATCAACGTGCCGAGGGCAGAGCGCGGCGAGAAGCCCGTTATGGTCAAAACCCGCAAAGACAAGCAGTTCACTGCATGGATCCGGCGGGGGTCGTCCGATGTAAGGGCCACCAAGGACGAATTACGGCAGATGGACTATGACAATGCCGAGCGAGCCGACCGCGCTACGCTCGATGGGTTTACCGTCTCGGCGCTCAACCCGACGACCATAGAGCGGTATCGTAACGTCTTCTCCGGCAACAAGCCGTCGAGCCCCTGGAACAAGGACTCGAACGAGGACTTCCTCTTCCACATCGGAGCCCTCGCCCGTGGGCACGATGGTAAGCTTCGCCTCACCCAGGCGGGCCTTCTCGCGTTCGGCAACGAGTACGAGATCACGAACTTCCTTCCGCACTTCCTGCTCGACTACCGCCAACAATCATCGGGAAGTGCGAGGTGGGACGACCATATCGTCTCGCAGGACGGCGAATGGAGCGGTAACCTTATCGACTTCTACTTCGACGTCACCGCTAGATTGCTGAGGAGCCTGAGGTCGCCCTTCACGACCGACGAGACGGGAACTCGCCATGGGGTCAAAAACCCAGTCACTGAGGCAGTGAACGAGGCCGTGTCCAACGCTTTGGTGCATGCCTACTACGGTGGAAGGTCGTCGATTGTTATCGTGCTCGACGAGGAATCCTTGACCATCACCAATCCCGGCAGCTTTCTCGTTGATCGCGACGTCGCAATCGCTGGTGGTATGTCCGAGCAACGCAATCCCACTCTCATGCGCATATTCTCGTTCGTCGGAGTGAGTGACCGTGCCGGCAGTGGGCTACAGACGATCTTCGAGACATGGCGAGACAGGTTCGACGAGCTCCCAGTCCTCACAGAAGAGCATGCGCCCTCCCTCGTTCGCATCACTCTTCCGTTGCCCGAGGCATCTCCCTTGAGGGGCGGTGCCAGCGTGCAAAAGAGGCGAAGGGCGAAGCTCGATGACGACAAGTTGTACGCCTTTCTTGCCTCGTCGAAGGATGGGGTGAGCTCAGAGGACGTGAGCGTGATGTTCGGCGTATCGGCACGGGTCGCGCAGAAGCATCTTGCCGCACTTTACGCCGACCCGGCGAGGCATGTATCCAGGGACGAGGCCTCCGCACCGTACGTCTACTTCGTGAAGGGCACCGAACGGACGAACTAGGAGCGAACTTCGGCGAACTAGGGCGAATGTTCGCGAACTACGACGAACTTAAGCGAATTGCGACGAACTCAGGCAAGTGTTCGCGAACCGAGACGAACACGGCACCGCACATAGGCTATACGTTCACAGGCCACAAGACGGGATTCTTATTACTTGGTTTTGAGCTCCTCTTAATCGAGCTTGAGTTCTTGCGGGAAAAGTACTGGATTTGGGACAAGCGCGTAGCGTTCGACTGGTCGAACAGGAAAAGGATCCAGTGCATGAGGGACCTCTACGAGCACCTCACCGTAGATATGAGTGGTTCGGATAAGGAAACTGGCGAAAACCGTTAAATCGACCTCGCCACTCGATTAGTCCACCATTGTGTCATCGAATCAAACCAGCGCATGTGCGCACGATGCTCGCCTTAGGCGCGAGCAGAGAGGAACGGCGACTATGACGACCACGGACTACCGGAACGCAGGCGATGTTTTGGCGGGACGTAGACAGTCGGCAGATGGGATAGTCCTTCGCTGGTAGTTCTCATACTATCTCCCACAGCCTCTTGCCGAAGGGTTCAAGCAGGGGCACGATGCCCACAGTTCCCACCGTCTTTGTTAATGGATCTCATCATCTGCGAAAGCAGCACCATAGGGCATGTCGTTGCGGCAACGGGCCAAACGGTCACCGCTGTACCCATTTTCCGTAATCAGAAGTCAGACGATGTTGAACTTTGCATGGCTTCGTTCTGTTGGTTAAGGCTCTTCGACCATTGTTTTAAGTTGTCGGCTTGACCCATTGCTTACGTTCCGGATCCCATTCGTTCTTGTCGGGCAACTCGTCGCCGAGCGCGGGGTCGATGCAATACCTTGCGAGCGATTCGGCGGCATGCATGTCCCTGAGCTCGGTCGGGAGGCTGGTTTTGCTTGCAAGCCTTTGGTAGGAGGAGGCGTAGGCGGTGCTATCCCATGTGGTGGGAACAGCGAAACCGTTGGAGATGTCGAGTTCATGCAGAGCCACCTCCAGTCGAAGCCTCTTGCGCAGGTCGGACAAGGCGAAGCGTTCCCTGGTAAGGTATACGGCAATGTCCACAAGGTCCTTGATCCGCGACGATGGCCTCTCGTTATGCACCTCCATGATGCCGGAAACCTTGTCTGCGACTGCGCTGGCGACGGGGTAGACCAGGTACTCGCACATCGGGATGCCCTCTATGGCTAGCCTGTCGGCGGGCGAGACCCTGTCGGGCGTCCCGCATGGGATGCTGTCCGCCACGAGGTCGACGGATACCCTTGACATCGGGCGTCCACCAAGCAGCGGCACAAAGGTAACCTTATTGCCGCTGCGGTACCCGTCGCCGAGGCGTATCCTCTCAGTTCCCTCGAAGCGGAAGGTTACGAAGTCACCGAGGTCCTTTGCTGCGAGCCTTTTGAGCTCTTCGACGGCCTCTTTGCTCGAGTACGCCTCGGTGGAGAGGTCGATATCGCGCGTTGAGCGCGCGTCGGGCACCCTCGCGAGCATCCCTAGGCCTCCCTTAAGCACGAAGCGTGGCTCTGGCTCGCTGAAGACGCGGCACAGCAGGCGGTGGAAGTAGAACCCCGCTATTGCCCTGTTCGTGTCCTGCGGTGAGGCCTTCGCAGCATCTCTCACCGCCATCTCGAGCGCAGCCGCCGTCTTGTATCTCATGCAATCACTCCATACTACTCGCTAGCGACGCCCGCATCTACGAGGAGCACCTCGAGGGTGCCCGCAGGGGCGCCCCACCTGCCATGGCTCTCGCAAAAGAGCTCGATGAGCCTCGCGACATCGAAGCCCCTAGGGTGTGCGAGATTGCGCGCGGCGTCTGCGAGCGCGTCGGCGACGAGCGAGGGGTCCTCACCATCGAGCACGAGGTCGAGTATGGTGCGCTCCGACCTCGTGACGGGGATGCCGAGCTGAAGTGTGACGTCGCGCTCATCGACCCTGCGGACTGCCGCCGACATCTCTGGGAGCGTAGAGCGGATGGCACGTGGCGCGTATATGCGGCAGGGATAGGGATATAGGTCGCCAAACCCGAGAGCGCAGGCGGCTGTGGCGCCGCCCACAACGACGCCATCCCAGCTCGCTAGGCGCTCGTGGGTAAAGGCTGCCGGATTGGTGAGCTTCCAGAGCGCCGCCGCGAGGTCGAGCTCGCCCGCGGGTGAGCTCGCCATCCTGTACGCTCCGCGCACAACACGCTCGAGAGTGCCCTTGCGCGCGGCGTGCGAGAGGGCGTCGCGTGGTACGCCGAGCCTGGCCGCCTGCGCCACGGTGAACACTCCGCCCTCAGATCGGGCGAGCTCCGCTATCGTCGTTATGTGCATCGTTTTTGACACGGCAATATTGTATGAATACATCATACAAAGTCAACCTAACGAATCGTTTCTGGATTTGAAGCGCTTGACTCTGAGCGAAGTGAACCTCAAGGTGTTAGCGTTTACTTCGCCATCCTTATGCTCGCTCCGCTGCCGATGGTGACCTATTTATTGACTCCGAAAAAATGGTCCTTACCTGCTGACTCGCTGACTTCTGTCGTAGTCATGGCGCGGCGAATTGCCATATCGCCGACGAGGAACTCGCTGGTGAGGAACGGGCGCGCTATGGGGCGCAGACGGTGAGCGGGCTTGCCAGGGACCTCACGTTACGTTACGGTAGGGGCTACACGCGAAGGGCCCTCTACAAGTACCTACAGTTCTATCGCGCCTACCCGGAGATTGTGCCGTCATCGTCGGCACAGTTCGGGGCACCGCTCACGTGGTCGCACTACGAGGAGCTACTGCGCGTCGCTGACCCTTCGGCGAGGGAGTGGTACGAACGCGAGGCCTCCGCTCAGACGTGGAGCGTCCGCACGCTGCGGCGCAACATCAACACGCAGTACAAGCTCTACCTTCCCACCGAGGTGCAGCTTCGCGCCGAGATCGAGGCTCAGAAGGAGATTTACCTCGCCCAGGCGGGGTGGGATGGCACACCGCCCCATGCCGGGTTGTCGGCAGCAGAGGACGAAGGCTAGCGACCAATGACCCAACGACTCTATCTGATTGTGCGGCAATGCTTAGCGCGCAGGTAGCAAACCGGAGTAGATGTGGGCGCAAACCTTGGACGTGCGTTGGCGCTTATGCAAGATGAATGCATATCCAAACATGCACTGAATCGCAATATTGCAGAGTGACGCTAGATGTTGATTAAATGTTTAGTGGCATAGAAGGGCATAACGCGTAGTGTCTGTGCAGGATGGCCAGTGCTTGATGTTGCTGAGTGTTTCTATATAATAGCAGGTAGATTGGGTGAGGAGGCGAACCGCTAATGCCTGGGGGTCAAGGGGTCGCCTTCGAATCCAGTCCACCCGACCAGAATTCTAAAGGGGCTTTTGGGCCCCTTTTTTGCTATGTTGTCTATTAAACGAGGGGCATGCCAAGATGTGCCAGATCGCCTTCGAGATTCCCGACGAGGTCCTCTACGACAACAAAATGAGCCGCCGGGACGCCCTCGACTTCGCTCGCCGCGCCACCGCGCTGCACTTCTACGCGACTAAAGGGGTTTCGCTGGGCTACTGCGCGCAGATCGCAGGGATGGACAAGGAGGACTTCATCTACTTCCTCGGGCAGAACGGCGTCTCCATATTCCACTTCGACGACGAGGCGGAGTTCGCCGAGGAGATGAACAACGCCTAGGGTGGTTGCCAACACAACCCCGCCCATCGCCTTCGCAAAGGTGGACCGGCTCGACATCCTGCGTCGGCTCTATGGCGAACTGCTCATACCAGAGACGGTTCTGTCAGAAGTAAAGTACGAGCCTGCACGCACCCGTGTGCGCGAGGCGTCGTGGATGCGAGTCTCGCCGATCAAAGGTACGGCACAGAGACGCATGTTTAGCGCCAGGCTCCACTCTGGCGAGGTCGACGTCATGATACTAGCGCGGGAAGCGGGCGCGGACTTGGTGCTGATGGACGACAACGCCGCCAAGAAGACTGCAAAGTTCATGGGGCTTAATGTGACTGGCACGTTTGGCGTGCTGCTGCGTGCCAAGCGCGAGGGAATCATAGACTCGGTTATTTGTAACAAACTACACTACATATAGACTACACAGATGGTTAGCAAGGATAACTCTGCCAACACCGCTTACAAGGATGCCCTCGCTGAAACTCGTTGCCTTTTCCGACGACTACATCTTCTTACGCGCCCTCGATATCGCGTCGCCCTTGCGATCGTCCCCGTAGTGGTCCCTGAACGAGTAGAAGACGATCTGGTCGCCGGATACGTCATAGATTATCCGGTGCTCATGGTTGATTCTGCGTGACCACAGGCCCGAGTAGTTGTACTTGAGCTCCTCGGGCTTGCCGATGCCCTCAAATGGGTGACGGTCGATGTCCTTCACCAGCTTGTTTATCCTTCGGTGCGTGGGCTTGTCCGACTCCCACGAGAGATAGTCGCCCCACGCGTCGTCGGTGAACACCTTAATCATCGTCAACCTCGATGAGGTCGTACCTGCGCCATGCCCCTGTCGAGCTTGTCCCTGAGGTAAGGGTTCTCGTAGACGCGCACCGTCTCCATGAGCGACTCGTAGTCGCGCTGGCTCATCACGACCACGTTCTCCGACGGGTCGTTGTTCGTCACCAGGATGGTGTCGGCGTCGTCCCTCGCGCTTCTCATGTGCTGCTTGAGGTTCTGCCTGAACGCCGTGTATGTGACTGCCTGCATGGTTGCCTCCTTTTCTATTGTACGGGATGTTGTACATATAATCTCATCTTCGGGCCGATTGCACAAGTCTCTTTCCTCCCTGTTGCACGTCCCACTCGGGCTGCCTGTCTATCGCGTACCGGAATACCCTCGCCATGCCGTCACCTATGTCCATGAAGTCGTAGGCGAGCGACCACCACTCTCCGTCGAGCTTGTACATCACGTCGCCCTCTCTACACGGCCCGTGCGCCGACTCTCCCGTAGTCGCTTCCTCCCACTCGTCGAGCGTCGGGTTGTCGAAGCTCGCCTTGAGAGCTCGAAGAGCTGGTGTAGACAGAACCAGTATCTATGAGAAAAGAAGGCGGGCTGTAGCAGTTAAGCTCTCACGCACTTTAAAGCACTCTCCGACGCGCAGTGTTACTTCGAAACAATACGCTACGCAAGCCTATGAAGCATGGGACATTCACGCCAGCATTCTCCGAACCCCATACGCCTCAAATCGTCTTCTTCAAGCCCTTGCAACAATGCCTTCATCTTGTCATGCCAAGATGTGTCGGGTGCGATGTAATCCAGCATGTAGCCGAGAACTGCAATGAGGCCTACCATAGCGGCAATCGAGGTCTTCCAATACGGTTTGAGTTCTCGATAACCCTCAAGGCTGACTGTATACAGCGAGTCCAGCGAACAAACACTGGGACACTAACGAACTATACTGGCGGGAATAGCCGCATCTAACCGCATCTGACTGGGGGGTCAAGCGGTCGCCTTCGAATCCAGTTCACCCGACCAGTTTACTCGCTGGTCAGATGGGTTATTCCTCTGGCTTGTTTTACTAAGCCCACCATGGTGCCCACCAAAAAAGCGAAGGGGTGCTTCTGCTGCTGCATGCCACAGGCGTCTACACGCTCTGCTTGCCATGCAACCGTTTATTTGCCGACCAAATCGACCGCGCAAAGCATGGCAAAGACCCGAAGAACGTTCGTTTTTGTCAATCACGCAGCGTATGAGGTCAGACAGTTTTGCAAAAATCGAGGAATTTGCTAAACTCACCAATCATTCTCTTGGGCAGATTGATAGGAGCGGGAGACTCTGATGCAATACAGAACGCTTAAAGCCCTATTCCATGCAGATAGGTCGAACGAGAGATTCACCAGGTACACAGCGCTCGCCGATGAGAGGCGCAGCGCCGACTCTGCCTTTCGGACAGGCATCATCACGGACGGCGGCGAGTTGTTCATGGCCGTTCCGAGAGAGCTTTCGGTGCTCTCGGAGACCGTCCTTCGCTTCGAGAGAGTCATTTCGAAGCTCGCCAGCGACCTGCCGCAGGTAGCCACGGGGGCGCTCATCCGAGATCTGATCATTAGGGAAGTCGTCAGCACAAACGAGCTTGAGGGAGTACATAGTACGAGACAGCAGATCAACGATGTTTTGGAAATGCATCGCGAGAGCGCGGAGGCGATAAAGGCGAGGCGATTCGCCGAACTCGTAAAGCTATACCTGAACCTAACTGGGCCAAACAGCATCGTTCCCACAACCCCCGAAGAGATTCGTTCGATTTATGACCAAGTGATGAGAGGAGAAGACTTGGGAGAAGACGTGCCAGACGGCAAGGTCTTTCGTCGTAGAGAGGTGGCCATCTACAACGAATCCGGGATTGAGGTGCACGCTGGACTCTATCCGGAAAGTCGAATTATAGATGCCGCTAAGCGAATGCTCGAGCTTGCGAACTCAGATGAAGTGCCGCAGATATACAGCTCCATAATCGGCCACTTCGTGTTTGAGTACATACATCCGTTTTACGATGGGAATGGAAGAACGGGACGGTACCTGCTCGCTCTCTGGCTGAGCGAACCGCTATCACTTCTCACTTCCCTTTCGTTGTCGCGCATCATATTCGAGAACAAGGACGCTTACTATCGAGCCTTCAAACGGGCGGAGCACCCCCTGATGCACGGGGAACTAACCTTTTTTGTCATAAGCATGCTCGAACTCGTGAGGCAAGCCCAGGAGGAGTTGGATTCCAGCCTTCGGGAAAAGAAGTCGCAGCTAGAATCTGCTGCAAACCGTCTCGATTCGGCGCAACGCGACTTGGGCATATGTGATCAGGAGAGATCGTTGTTGTATCTGTTTTCGCAGGTCCATCTTTTTACATCGGTGCCCAGCGTACGGCTTGCCGAGCTAGCTGACTGCTTGGAGTGCTCCGCCGGCACAGCGAGAAAGTACTCTAGGCTACTTGAAGAGAAAAACCTCATCGAGCCAGTCACGAAAAGCCCGTTGAGATTCGTCCTAACATGCAAAGCGCTTGACCTGCTTGGCATTAGGCAACAGACGATGTAGGCAGATGCCAGAGACTCTGCGGTCAAGTCTCGTAGGCATCTGGATGCGCATCAGCTCTGCCGGCCTACGTCATCCAACGCTCGAGCCCAGCAGTTTTGAATGAGCGCTTCGGGCAAACGCTGGGACCATAACGAACCGTGGTGGCGGCAATAGCCGCACTAGACTGGGAGTGGGACCGCTACAAGACTGCGCGATCCTCCAGGCGCTTCGGACGTGGTTCCGGGGCGCCTTTTGGTGCTTCTTGGGGACTGCTTGCGCCTGCTAGCCAAACGCGAGCCTCGTGTAACGTCTGCGCCTGCGCAACACCAGCCTAACGGACAAACGGGAGAATCACGTTGTAATTCGCGCGTCAAGTGGGTAGACTCTAATTGCAGGCGAAGAGATTCGGGCTGCGTACCCGGGCAACCGAGCGAAAGCTTAAGCGTCGTGTGCCGGCGCCGGACCTGGGGCTTTTTCGAGGGCTGCCTATCATTAGGCGGCCCCTCTTTTTTCGGATGGGATGACATGAAGCTCTATATCTACGCAGACGAGTCGGGAACCTTCGACAAGGAGCACAACGACCTCTTTGTGTATGGCGGCCTCGTTGTTCCCGGGGACTCCGCAAAGCGCGATCTGGAGCGCAAGTATTCCGCGATCGAAAACGACATCCGAAGGAATGCGTCTAGGTTCGGCGATGATTACGAGCTAAAGGTCTGCCATCTCAGAATGAAAGAGCGGAAACGGCTTTTTGCCCTTCTCCAAAAGAGCCAGTGCGTTCAGTTCGGTGTTGTGGTTGACCAAAAGAGGCTGCATGATTACGTCTTTGCTTCCAAGGGATCCAAGCAGCGCTACATGGACTGGGCACTCAAGATGGGCGTCAAGAAAGGCGTCTTGGGAGTCGTGAACCGGGGGATTGCGTCGAAGCAGGACATAGACCAGATAGTCGTCTTCGTAGACGAGCACTCATCCTCGACGGAGGGGAAATACAACCTGAGCCAATCGATTGACGAGGAGTTTCGTCTCGGCATGTACAATCCTGAGTGGGGAACGTTCCATGACCCCGTGTTCTCGCCAAGCTTCCCGAAGATTCCGGTCCGCTACCTCGACCCGCGTTCGGTAACGCTCATACGAGCCGCCGACATTACCGCGAATTGGATATATTGTGCAGAGAGGGACCGCCATTCGTACCCATTTGCGATGCGAAGCGTCGAGTCTACCACCGTGCTCTATCATCACCCGTGATCATGCGGAGGGATTGGGTCTACGAGGCGGGGCGTTCGTCGTGGCGGTGGCGTTATAGGTGGGTGGGGGCATCCCCTCCCCACGGGCGACGGCTGCTGCATTCGCGGGTAGCGGAATCTCTCCCCGCGACGATTTTTCGTCCCTGACCTGCAGAAAGGCGAAGGTGCCAATTGGACGCCATGGACCTCGACCTCTCGCTCTCCGAGGCCTTCGGATTTGACTTCGAGGGCGAGGAGGCGGACTTCTCGATAAGGGACTTCGGACTCGCCGGCAAGCACGACGGCATCGAGAACCAGCGGTACCTGCAGCCGAGGATATACGAGTCCATGCGATACCAGTTGGCTAAGGTGCGAGCCTTACACGACAGACTGGTGGTGGCTCACGTACGACTTCCAGATGGACTGGGGCCCCGCCAACTCGGAGCTCTCGGCCTTTTACGCGCAAATCGAGAGCTATGGGTTCAGCTGGCTGGTCTCCTGACGTGCCGAGGGAGAGCGGAAGGCGGTCAAACCGTACAAGGACGTGGAGCTCGACCCCAGATTCGACGACTACTATACGCTCGATGGCTGCTTCTTCGCTTCCTGCTACCACCGTGTGACCATCGCGTCGATTGCCGAGCTGTCGGAATCCGAAGGGGTGTTCACTACCGCGCAGGCCGAACGCGTGGGCGTAACGCGAGACGCACTGCACGATGTAGTTGAGTCTGGTCGGCTTCAGAGAGTGATGCGGGGAGCGTATCGCATGGTTGGGTCGGAATCATCCTACACCGATGAGCTTGTGGCAGTATGGAAACTCACGGACCCCTCTTTGTTCACGTACGAACGAATGCGTTTTACGGCTTGGGACGGCATCGTGGTCGGAGGGCAGACGGCGGCGTCCCTCACGGGCGTCGGCGACTTTCACCCCTCACCTTATCGCCTTTACGCTCCCAAGAGGTTCAATACGAGGAATCGGCTAGCGAGGTTTGGGAAGCGCATCGTCGCACGCGAGGACGTCGTGTTTCAACAAGACGTGCCGGTTACGAAGATGGAGCGTACGATATCCGACCTCGTACTAGGGACTGGCGCTTCGTCCTGCCGGATGACGCGCTTACGCCTGGCCAATCTGCGGGCGCGGCTTAGTGCGGTGATGGGGGAGCGCGACGCGCTCGCCGAGCAGGTCAAGGGATTGGAAGCATCGGGTGAGTGACGTGGCGCGGGTGTGTCTCACGGTGGCGAACGGTGTGATGATGCGGCATGCGTCTGTTAAAATGATGACGTAGCAGCTGCCGGGATGCCACGCCAAGGAAGGTCAAGTCATGGCCGACGAGCCGAGTCGGTCGGTCAGCCTCATGAGGCCGTACCAGATAGCCGTCACGGAGCGCGTTTTGAAACGCATCCTCGTCTCCGAGCTGAACCGTCCACTCCTACTCGCCCTCGGGGTCAAATGCATGGTTGGAGCCTATAGCACGTCGTGAATGTTTTTCTCCATAAGCTTCCATGAAAGTGCAGGTAGGTGCTTGAGGGTGAAAGCAGTTTGTTTACAGCGATGTGACGCGATATGATTTGCGGGGTGACGATTGCGGATGGATTGGCGAGTAGCAGGTGAAATAGCATGCGAGACATGGACCTGAATGACCTGTTTGGCGGGGAATCGGATTGCATAGAATACAAAGTCGCGCGCCCTAAGGACGCGAAGAAGTATCTCCGGACCGTGGTGGCATTCGCGAACGGCCATGGAGGGTGCCTCGTCTTTGGCGTGGACGACAAGTCTCGCGAGGTCGTGGGTATCGCGGACGAAGAGGTTCCCCAAGAGATGGACGCCATCGCAAACGCCATCGGTGACGCCTGCGCGCCGACCATCGTCCCCAGCATCTACGCGCGCACAGTGGACGGCAAGTCGGTGATCGTCGTGGAGGTTGCCGCCGGCCAGCAGGTTCCGTACTACCTCAAGAGCCTGGGCCTGGAGAGGGGCGTGTACACGCGCGTCGGAGCCACCTCGCGCCCCGCCGACCTGGACTACGCTCGGGAGATCATGGTCGAGAACTCGCCGCGTGGGTTCGACCGCATGCCCAACCGCGACGTGGAGTTGACCGAGGCGGGCGTCGAGGCGCTCTGTGCGCGCATGCGGGATGTCGCGCTGGAGAACTCCCGCGACGAGCGTGAGCGCAGGGCAGTCAAGCCCGTCACCAAGAACCAACTTATAAAGTGGGGCGTAATTCTCGAGCGGGAGGGCGAACTGCTACCCACAAACGCGTACGCCCTGCTTACGGGCGAAGGATACGAGTTCGCATGGCGTGTGCAGTGCGGCGTGTTTCGAGGCACAGGGCGGTCCGTCTTTCTCGATCGCCGAGAGTTCGACGGCAGCGTGGTCGACCAGGTCGAACAGGCTTATCAGTATGTGCTCTCCAAGATAAACATGGGCGCGAACTTCGACCAGCTCGTACGGCGGGACGAGTACGAGATCCCGATGTGGCCCATCCGAGAGCTCATAACAAATGCCATTCTGCATCGCTCGTATCTCATAAGCTCGTGCGTGCAGGTATGTCTGTTCGACGACCGGCTGGAGATAAGCTCCCCGGGAGGCCTCAAACGCGGCCTCACGCTCCAGAAGGCGCTCGACGGCCGGTCCGAGATACGCAACCACGCCTTGGCGCAGGCGTTCCATTACATGAGGCTCATCGAGAACTGGGGCACGGGGCTTCGGCGCGCGAGGGACCAGATCGTGGCCTTTGGGCTTCGCGAGCCCGAGTTCCTGGTGGATGACGAGGACTTCCGCGTGAATGTCTATCGCATGAGCCTCGACGAGTTTGGCAAGAGGCTGGATCCTTTGCACGGCAATCGCAACGCCGTCGGTGATGGCTCTACGGTCGAAGAGAATTCGGCGATAAATCGTCGACTGGCGACAATCGGCGATAAATCGGCGATAAATCGGCGATTGGCTGCAATCGGTGGCGAGAAACGCGCTCGTGAGGTTCTATCAATGCTATATGATACGCCTTCCATTACAACTAGAGAGGTGGGAGTAAAGCTCGGTCTCAAACCATCTCGTGCGAGGGATGTACTGGCGGCTTTGGTCGACGCCGGGCTGTTGGAACGTCGTGGGAGCAACAGAAACGCGCATTACGTGCTGCCAAACTAGCAAGTCATCTTGGCGTCCACGCTTCGTCACCATTACATACTGACCTCACGCATTTCCGTCGAACTGTCTGCTTGAGCTCATCCAAGGATTAAAGTACTATATTGTTTTCATAGAGCTTTGATGGCTCTATACTCATAGATATTGGTTGGATACTGTCTTAATGACGTCATTGTAGTCAGGCCTTGTGGGGTGTCTCGAGAATGCTCGATGATCAGGAAATCATGCTCGTTGACATTTCGAATCTTCCAACGGGAGCATCGGCTGTCGACCTCAAGCTCAACGACGATTTGGCTCGCATTGAAGAGGAGCTAGATCGCTATACGAACAAGGCGAGTAAGGAGGACTACGGGTATTCAAAGGGTGTTTCTCTCTATGGCATATGAGTTCGCATCACTCCCCGGGCTTAAGGAGACCGAATTGCCTATATCGCCGAAGACCTGCAGACGTTCTTCGAAGGGTTTGCGATGATGGATCAGGGATTTGCCTCGGGTGACTCCGACCCTGTTATGCGTGGCAACGTTACGATACAACGGCTCCTGGGAAGGGAGTCGCGGTTCACCAATCAAGAAGAGTTCGATGATCTCATGTTTTCGGACGACGACTTTATCCTCTAGGAGGTTGCAATGGGCCTGTTCGACTTTGGGAAGATCGTGGAATCGGTGGGGGAGCTGTAGACAATGCCGCTTCCGCGGCGAAGGATACGGTGGAAAACGCTGCCAAGGCGGTGACAGATACGGGCGGTAGCTGATACGGCTAGCGGTGTCGCGTCAGTGGTGGGCGACGCAGCTGGCGGTGCCTCGTCTGCTGTTGCTGACACGGTAGGTGGTGCAGCCACAGCGGCGATGGACACAGTGGGTGGAGCTGCGACTGCAGTGATAGACGGTTCAGCGGTGAATGCCATGGCGTCGGCAGTGAAGAACACAACGGACAATGTGGCCGATGTCATCAGGTCTGTGGCGAGACCAAAAGAGGAAGAGACGGTCGTTGACGAGTTCGCGAAGTTCAGGGCCACCAATACTGGTTCGTGGGGAAACATGGACTTCAAGGTCGAGCGGAACGACATAGCAAAGATGTCAGTGGACGTTGTGATCCTGCCGGCTAACTGGAGGCTCCTCGTTGGAACCGGCGCCTCGATGGCGCTGTTCGAAGCTGCGGGTCGCGAGGAGCTCGAGGCGGAGTGTGCCATGAGGTTCGAGGAGGCAAAGAGGAAGGGTCAGCGACTCGTCCCCGGGGTGTTCATTCTCACCCGCGCTTACGCGCTTCCCGCGAAGACGATTATGCACACCATTGTGCCCAAATGGAGGGACGATGACCCGCGCCGGTGCTACGAGGAACTGTGCAAGTCCTATGTCTCCGCCCTCACGCTTGCTGATGAGGCGGGATTCAAAAGCATCGCTTTTCCCGTGTTGGTCTCAGGCAACAACGGCTTCGACCCTGACCTCGCCATAGACATTGCGGTCGAGTCGATATCGCGCTACCAGCCAAAGAACTTGCTGTATGAGGCCCACCTCGTCACCTTCGACAGCGGCATAACGCAGAGGATAAGGAATCGGGGATATCAGGTGGAGGAGGTCATCGACCAGATGCGCGTACTCGACCAGGACGTGCATCAGGCCCAGGTTGTCAAGGGCAGCGAGCACTAGAGAGAGCGCAAGGATTCCAACACGAACCCATTGCAGGAGTTTGCCGACGGCGGCTTGAAGTGGATGCAGGAGCCCGAAAATCAGAGAATGATACTGGAGGTGGCGCTTGCGGTTGCAGACGTCGTGCTTCCGAAAAAGGGCACTGGCGGAAAGTTCAGGGATGTGCTTCACGCTGTCGCACCGTTCGTCCACGACGGGGGAGGCATTTCTCGCGTCCATGAGACGATCTCATGAGCTTCTTGGTGATATTGCATTTCGCAAGATCAACCAAGATGGGAGATACGGTGCCATCAACAAACCGCTGCTCGAGTGCACTTCCGTTGCTTTGGCAAATCTGAGTTGCGATCAGTACGCTGCGCTCACCGCACGGCACCAGGCCTTCCTAGCGCAATATGACTTGCTGCTTCACAATGAAGAGTTTGTTGGGGTCATCACGAGCGGCACGGCCAAGAGGACCAGCGTGAGGAAGCGCCACGAGATGCTCCAAGCTATGATTGATAAGGTGATAACCCAGTGATTGATTATTTGCAGATAGAGAACTTCAAGTCCTTACGAAAGGTATCGCTGCCGCTTGGCGGGCTCAGCCTCTTCTTTGAGATGAATGGTATGGGAAAGTCGTCCGTTCTTCAGGCGCTCCTTCTCCTTCGCCAGAGCTATTGGTGGGGTGGTGCTCGAAACTTGGAGAAGCTGCGTATCAACGCTGGTCTCGTAAGGCTTGGTTCGGTGAGCGACATCCTGTGCCAGAATGCCGACGAGGAGGAGATACGGTTTTACATCAAGTCTGATGACGGTGCGGTTTTGGATGCACGCTTTGCTGCAGATGACGTTTCTAGGCAGTCCACCGTGATGACCAGACGCCAAGGAGCGATTGCTGCGTGGGATGACACATTCGATCAAGGGCTCTTCGGATGGAATAGCCGGTATTACCTCGGTGCTAATCACGTTGACCCACAGGCGACTTACGATTATTCAGGCTGGGATGGGGAAGCGGCGGATAGCCCAGTGCGTCCCGCGCCTTCACGACGTCCGCGACGTGCTGCGCGAGGTGCGCGCGAGCGTCGGCGAGATAGACGAGTCTATGCGGGCCAACATGGGAGGCGGCCTGCCGATCGCTGGGTGGCGCGAGCTTGTGGACGAGCTCGCGATGCGCGTCCTCATGGACGGGCGCGAGGTCCGGGTGACGGGCTTTGCGGCGAATGATGACGACTAGCTCGCCGACTGCAGCCCGCTGTGCAAGACGAGACGGTCCTAATTGCCTACTTGCAATCCTAGTCCTTGATGTGATAGCAAAGGTGGATGATGAAGCCGGTAGGCGAGAACATCGCCGCATTCTTGTTTGTTTTCGTAACGACTATACCCGATGGGTTTTTGAATCCCCTTGCGGTTAGCAGCTCATATGCCTCGTCGAAGTCGCGCACGTTCATGCGAATCATCACAAAGTCACGCTCTAGCCCGTCCCGTTGCGATATGTTCACATAGAACCCGTTCTCGTCCCTCATCCGGATTCCGCTGACCTCTTCGTTTTTTGAATTCAGCACGTGGCTTTGATGTCGCCTCTTAAAGCCGAGCTCCTCAAACAGCTTGACCGTTTCGTCGGCGTCGCTAGTAATGATCGATGGGTTAAAGGACGTGATTTTCATCTTCGTTTTCCTTATGAGATAGTCTCTTGTACGTTGGCTAGAGCCACATAAAGCCAGATTTCTGTCTTTAGGTACAATGCCTACTGCGCCTCCGAAATCATACTATATTAAAGTGGTTTGAAGCGGACAATGTTTACAAACAATCGTGAAGTTAGTCGTGAAGTTAGTAGCAACACCCATGCTCGACGCGCCCGCGCAAAACAGGCGGCTAACAGAGGTTTTTCATAAACTCCTGCGGAGGCCGCACATTTAGTGCGGCCTTATCGTTGTAGAAGATTGAGGGGGTGATTGGCTTGCCGAGGAAAAGAACCGAACGTCTGGGCTCAGAGCAGGCGCGAAGAATAGCCGAGGAGTGCTACGGCGAGGTGCTGGCGTACTGCAGACGTCATGCGCCAGTTGGGCACGAGCCGGCCGACCTCGCACAGGAGACATTCCTTCGGTTCGTGAGAGCTGGAAGCTACTGCGAACCCGCGAAGCTCACCGTGGGGATCCTCTCGGCTGCAACTGTTCTAGTTGGCGCCCCCACGGTTCACGCGAGCAAGCTGCACGGCGTTGCGGAGCTGGAGTACTCGTGCCCGAACAACGTAGCCAGCGTCATGGTGGCGCGGCTCGTCGTGCTGGGATGCTCGTCGGCACTCGCCGTGCTGCTCATGGTCTTCGTGACAGCGGCATACCTCGATCTCGGCGCGTTCGCGGTGGCGCTCTGGGCCACACCGCCGTTCTTCTGCTCCTGCGCGGGATGCCTGTTCGCGCTTCGCAAGGTGGCACCGTTGACGGGCGCTGCGTTCTGCGTTGTGTGGAGCGCCGCCTGCTCAGCCGCGCTTTTGGCGCTCTCGGCACACTTTCCTGAGATGTATTCCGAGGCTTCGCTCGTCGTGTGGGCGGGTGCCGCCGCAGCGGCGCTTGCCTGGCTCGCGCGGGAGGTCGCCATGACCTTGCGCTCAGCCTTGCAGGGTCTCGACGCCTTCTCCCCATATATGGCCAAGACCTACAACTAGAAAAGGACTGAGGATTCATGGAACTCACTTTGGACAGGCTGACCAAGCAGTTCGGGGCGCGCATCGCCGTGGACCGCGTGTCGGCTACGCTCACACCGGGCGTTATCGGCCTATTGGGTGCGAACGGTGCGGGAAAGACGACGCTTATGCGCATGGTCTGCGACGTGCTCAGGCCTACGGGAGGGCAGATCCTGCTCGACGGGCGTGACACGACTGACATGGGCGACGAGTACCGGGCCCTGTTGGGCTACCTCCCGCAGAACTTCGGCTACTACCCAGACTTCACCGCGCTCGACTTCATGCGCTACATGGCGACGCTCAAGGGGTTCGGCAAGCGCGACGGGCGCGAGCGGAGCATGAGGCTGCTCGAGGAGGTCGGTCTCGCTGGCGACGCTCGCCGAAAGATTAAGACGTTTTCGGGCGGCATGAAGCAGCGGCTCGGCATCGCACAGGCGATGATAAACGACCCGCAGATACTGGCACTCGACGAGCCCACGGCAGGACTCGACCCCAAGGAGCGCGTGCGCTTCCGCAATCTCATCGCCAGCTTCGCGCAGGACAAGATCGTCATCCTCTCCACCCACATCGTCTCCGACGTGGAATTCATTGCCAACCGCATCCTCATCATGCGTCTAGGTTCGTTCGTAATGGACGGCTCGCTGCAGCAGATTGTCGCTCAGGCAGCGGGCAAGGTGTGGGAGTGCCACACGGACGCGAGACGGGCCGACGCGATGGTCGCAGGCATGTCCACGGCGAACGTGAGGTACGCGGGTGACGGTCATGCGGTGGTGCGCGTCGTCGCGGACGAGTGCCCCATGGAGGACGTAGTGGCCGTCGAGCCGACTCTGGAGGACTTGTGCCTGCTCGTGTTCAGCGACTTGGCGACCGACGGGAGGGCATAATGGGGGTCCTCGTGCGATTCGAGCTCAAGAAGATCCTGAACAACAGGGCAGGAATGGCGGCATGTGCTCTCATGCTCGTCATGCTGGCGGCGATAGCGGCATTGAACCTGCTGACCATGGACACGATTGACATAGCGACCGGCGAGCTCGTACACGGGCCCGAGGCCCTGCAGGCCTACCGCCAGATGCAGGGGTCGCATGCCGGCACTCTTGACGACAACCGAATAGCAAAGGACGTGGCAACGTTCGACCGCGCCGAACAGCTCTCTCAGGAGACGAAGGGACTCAACGATCTGTCAAACCAGGAGACAATCGAGAGGTACGGCCTACCGTTTTGGCAGGAGACGAGAGGGGTGCTGGAGGACGGCTACTACAAGAAGGTCGTGGGTACGCTCGACTCGGCAAATCTCCGTTCTGCCAGCTTGGAGAATGGCGCAAGGGCGAGGATAGACGGCTCCCTGGAGAACGGCTTCTGGGGCTACCACCCCTATACCGACGCGGAGAAGGCATACTGGAGAAACCTGGCCGACGAGATCGCGTGGCCCCTGGAGTGGGGCTACGACGGCGGGTGGCACAACGTCCTGACCTGGAAGGGATTCTCAGGCCTGGCCATAATTGCGCTCTGCATCGCGCTCTCGGGCGTGTTCGCGGGTGAGTACCGGGATCGCACGGTGGCGGTGGTGCTGCCCACAAGGTGGGGGAAGAAAGTCCTTCCCATCGCAAAGACCGTCGCGGCGTTCCTGTTCACTACGGGCTACTGGCTCGTGCTCGCAGTCGCCATCATAGCGATCCACGTAGGCATCTACGGCACCGAGGGATGGGACCTGCCGGTGCAGGTGACGACTGGGCTGGACAACCCCTATCCCCTGACGGTGGGGCAAGCCGTCGTGCTGTCGTATGCGCTGGGCTACATTATTGCCCTCGGCATGGCGGCGCTCACCCTGCTGCTGTCGTCCAAGATGAGCTCGACCATGCCCGTCGCCGTCATTCCTATAACCATTGTGTTCCTGGGGATAATCGGCCTGTTCTCGACCCCGCTTGCCAAGGTTGCCCTCCTCACGCCGTTCAGCGGCCTTAGCTACGCATTTGATGCCATGGTCTCTTATGCAATTGGACCATTTGTCTCCGACCTTCCTATGATGCTGGCCACTCTTTACGGCATCATGCTCATAGCGTTTGTGCCTCTCGCGATTTATTCGTTTAGAAGACATCAGGTGGCATAGAAGAGAGATTCCATACACACTCTGGAAGATATCGGCTCCGATGCGGCCGTAGCGATTAGCGATACCGGTGACGAAGCGCTGGAGCTGAACCTCGAGGTGCCGAGTGACCTCGCGAACACCAGGAACACCAGCCCTAACGTTACGGTCCACACCCCTCGCGCCATTCTGCTAGAGTTTAGACGGCGATCGGTTGGGAGATGGATTGGAGCAGCACGTGGGAACGTACCTCAACCCGGGAGGCAGGGAGTTCGAATTAGCGACCAACTCCGAAGTCTTCGTTGACAAGACGGCGATGCTCTCATATCTCAATGCCTGCGTGGACACAAACAAGCGCTTCGTGTGCGTTTCGCGTCCTCGTCGGTTTGGCAAGACAATGGCGGCTGACATGCTTTGTGCCTACTATGGGCGGGGAACGGGTTTGCGGGATGCATTCGAGGGGCTGACGCTTTCAAGGACGGATCCCGTCGTTATGCGTTCAAACTGTTCTCGTACCTGACGATCGTGGAGAACCTCATGCTTGCCCAGATTGAGCTCCTCAATCGAGATTCCTCGACGGCCTGCGCCCGGAGCATGGAGCTTCTCCATATGGTAGGGTTGGCGGACAAGGCCCTGAGCCTGCCCGAGCAGCTATCTGGCGGACAACAGCAAAGGGTCGCAATCGTGAGGCCGTGGGCTTTGGGCATCGCCACCTGTAACGACCCTTTGATAGTGCCCTGAAACACCTACGTTTTTATGTGTCCGGCCCGAGTGCATTAAAGATGATATTAAATCTTAGTTAGATTCCGGCGCGCGCCCGCTGTGGCAGGGCCGCGCTTTCCTGCATGACGGCTGGCCTCCGATGTTGGCGGCTTCTTTGGCAAGGCCTCTCTTGAACTCCTCGAGGCTCGGCCATTCGACATCCTTGTCGACCACTAGCTGAGGTTGCCTTTAATGCATGCGCCTCTCATGACCACCGCCTTGGATACTATGTTGTGAATCTCGTATGGGTCCATGGCGAACAGGTCCTCGTCCAGCACCATGAAGTCGGCGGACTTGCCGGCTTCTATGGAGCCGATCTGATCGTCTAGCCGCAACGCCCTTGCCCCGTTTATGGTGTATCCCTGGATCAGGTCCTCGATTGGGAGGCGCTCCGACAGCGGCGGGAACACCGCGGCGATCCTGCCGCCTCGCGTCACATCCTGGCGAGTGTGGCCCACCTCGATTCCGAGGAAGGGATTCCATCTGTCCAGCAGCTGCAGGGTTACCTCGTCGGAGGAGAAGGTCACGTTCGCGCCGGAGTCCATCATCGAATTGGCCCTGAACAGGCGCTCTGTGCGCTTCGGTCCCAACAGCCTGGCGTTCTGCTCGGCAGTCCCTTAGTCGTTGCCGCCGTGCCAGTGCGGCGTGAAGTTCGCCGTGACGCCCAGCTCCCTGAACCTTGGGATGTCCTCGTCCAGCTGGCTTTCCAGATGCGCCAGCGTCACGCGGATTCTCAGTTCCCCCTGCTTCCGTATGCATGGGACCCCTTGCATTACGACGAAGACAAGGATGTTCATCGAGGCAGTCGTCGTGAGCGAGGTTTCAGGACCTTCCCCCTTTGTAACACTTTGCGCGCATGGGTCTGGCGACATGTAGGGCGGGTTATACTGTCGCAAAGTTTTGGCCACCTCAATAGAAAGTGATGTCGTGTACAAGTTGAAGTCCAAGGAGCGTAGGTATGCCTTTCCCTCCTTGCGCCCCAGGCTGCCCTGGAGTAGGGAAGTACTCAACGAGCTGGATTCCTAGTTTAGGGATCTTTAGCAAACGAGAGATATGCTCACGTTTATGCAATTTGGCTAATAAGAGCTAGTCGCATATCCAATCATTTGTGTATTATAAGCATGCTGGGCGAAACACGTGTTAAACGCTCTGTTGGCCCTGCCTGGCGTTCGCATACCATATGCCGTTGGAAATACAAAAGTGCAAGACCCCCAGAAAGGAGTCATAAGATGGCACAGTTTGCACAGCGGGTGAATCCTCCAACTGTTCCACAGGGCATGCCCTTTCCCATGCCTGCATTTCCGCAATTCCCCGTTCTTCAGCCGCCAACAGGCCAGCCAAACATACCGGGAATTCCGTTTACAGCGCCATTTGCCATGCTGTTCCCCACGCAGTCGGCTCCCAACGGCATGCCCGCCGCAGGTCTGCAGGGTATGACGCTTCCCCAGCTTGGGTCGCTGCCTCAACCCTATATGCTGTACGAGCAGGCGTTAAAGGTCGCGATTGACCTCCTTGGAAAGATGCTCGCACAAAGCGAGGCGACCCATCCCGAGAACGACCAAGCGTCGGACGGCGAGGGCAGCTCGGGCCAGCAGAGCGCACCGGTGCCAGGACCCGTACCACCCATGCCGTTTATGCCCGACTTTGGATCTGGAATGCCGCCCATGCAGCCGCCTATGCAGCCAGGTTCAGAGATCGGGATGATGCCTAGAAACACTCCCATGGGCAGTCTGATGGGGCTTCTCTTTGGCGCCTCGAACACGGACTACTTCTACGAGGACTGACCATCATGCAAAACAACATTATCGGCGTTGATGCGGCTATTCGCCGCGAGATAATACGCATTGCCCTCGAACGCTTTCAAGGTGCGAGCATCGAGAACGCCATAGAGGTAATGGAATTCGATTCCTCCAACATACCAGGCGCCAAGTGCGAGGTCGAGGAATACCTCAATCGTGCTTACATGAACAAGTCCGAGGTGGCGTTGGCGATGGACGTGTTCTTCCCCAAGATGCCCAAGGGAACGGAGCTTCCTGTAATAGTAAACATCCATGGTGGCGGCCTTGTTATGGGCGACCGCAAGATGTCGCGAGCCTACGGGCGTGTGCTGGCCTCGCGAGGCTACTTAGTGTTTAACATCGAGTATCGCTTGGCCCCCCGTGCCAACGTGGCTGAGCAGCTCGACGACGTGTGTGCGGGTATGGACGCCATCGCAAGTCACCTCATCGACTTCGAAGTGGACTTCGACAGGATCTTTCTTACTGCGGCAAGCGCGGGAGCCTACCTCTCCATCTACACTGCCGCAATGAAACGCTCCAAGCGCCTTCAGGAGGCAGTGGGCTATAAGCCGACCCGCATGGAGTTTCGTGCGCTCGGCCTAGTGTCCGGGATGTTCTACACCCGGCGAAGCGATCCCTTGGGATTCTTGCTGGCTGACCAGTTTTACGGCAGCAAGCGTACAAGCCCAGATTTCCTTGAGCTCATGGACCCCGAGCACCCGGAAATCGTAAGGAACCTGCCGCCTTCGTTCCTCATAACGAGCCGTGGTGACTACCTAAACAACTACACGCTCATGTACCACAACGCGCTAAAGAAGGCTGGCAAGCAGACGAAGCTGATCTATTACGGCGACAATGACCTCGGGCACGAGTTTATGAACAGCAGCCCCACTCACCCAAAGAGCATCGACGCGATTGATCGCATGCTCGAGTGGTTCGAGCAGGTCGCCGCCGCACGCGAGCAGCGCCGAATGCACACGGACGAGCAGACAGCGCGGCTGGCTAGCGTTGGCGAGCGAATGGAAAGCCACGAGATTATAAATCAGAAATGCTGGAGCTTCGTACGTGAGCTCAATTCCGTGAGTGAAGAGCGCTTGGATGCGGTTGCCCTGCGTGACAATCGCACGACCTATACATATAAGCAGATGTTCCGAAAGTGGGAGCGCTACGCAGAGGTATTTACGGGACTTGGCATTGGCGAGTCGGCGCAATCTCGTGTGGGCGTGCTTGGCGTAAACGCCCTCGAGCCCACGTTCTGCTTCTACGGCCTCAACATGGTGGGGGCATCGGCAAGTATGATGACACCTTTGGAGGCCTTCGACATAGAAAGCCTGCTTAAGTCCATTGAGGTAGAGAAGCTCACCGACTTCATAATCTCAGACATCTTTGCCCAACCGCAGTTTGTGCAGCGCTTGCTAAGAGAACGCGAGCGCCTTGGGCTGCGTAACGTCATTATTCTAAAGAGTCCCTACGGCGGCCATATGGGCAACAATAATCTTGAGGCCATGAGCGTCATGAACTATAGCATGCTCAAGAATGTGCCGGGACTCCTGTTTATGGACGACCTCCTTAGGAGGTTCAACGCTACGTCGATTGCATATGCCACTGGCTCAAATGACGATGCGGCCGTTATCGTGCACACCTCGGGAACGACCAACGGCATCCACAAGCCCATTCCGCTCTCCGACATCGGCATAAACGAGGGGGCATACCGTCTTATGCGCTCCGACCTGACCAAGGGAGTGGGGCCAGGAGACTCCTGCCTGCTTCTTATGGAACTCTCGAGCGCCTATGCGTTGGTCGATATGCTTCATTTGCCGCTTGCGTTAGGCGCGCAAGTAGTAAACGTTCCCATAGCTATAGTGAACCCAAAGACGTCCGAGTCTTTCTCGTACTATGGGATCAACTACGCGCTGTTGTCTCCTGTGGTCCTAGACATGTATACCGAGGGAAAGAGTCATCCCGACCTCTCTAGCATTCGAGTGCCCATTGTTGGCGGTGTTTACCTTTCGGGCGAGGAACGCCATCGCCTTAACGAGGTTTTGCACGAATGCGGAAGTGAGGCAAACATTGTTAACGGCTACGGCCTCTCCGAAGCTGCAGGAGCGATTATAATTTCGCCGGCGGATCGTGAGGATGACACCATTGGGTACCCCCTGCCTGGCGTGGAGGTACGCATCCTGGACGAGGAAGACGAGACGTTCCACGACCTCTCAGAGGGACCGCGACGCGGCGTATTGTGGATAAGCTCCCCGTCGGTGAGCTCGGGACTCCTGGGCGATGTTGAGTTCTTTGAGGTCGAGGAAGAGGACGGCAAGCGCTGGCTCAACACTTTTGATCTCGTGGACGTAAACGAGGACGGTAGCCTTACCTACGTTGGACGCATGAACAAGTTCTTTATAAACAACGATGGCGTGCGCTTCGACGCTGGCTTGGTGGAGACCGCCATAGCAAAGCAGCCTGGCATCGTGGCCGTGGGTCTTGCTGGTGAGTACGACAAGTTTATTCACGACACAATTCCCGTGCTGTATGCGACAAGCACAACAAAGGGGAAGCAGGCCTTGCAGACGCTTCGACAGGCGCTTGTAAACGTTTTCGTGAATCAGAACAGCATCTCCACCACCAACCTTCCTGGCCAGTGCGTAATCTGCGACGATATACCACGTACGCATACTGGCAAGGTGGATGTTCACCAGATTATGAACGGGTCTGTAAAGGGCGAACGGTATATGGTTGCGCCCGTGTATGTGGGCAAGAAGCTCACCGATGTGCGCCTTGCCCCGGCTAAAGAGGGACCTGGAACATGGGCCGGTATTCCCAAGGAGCTCGATCCTATGCAACGGCCGAAGAGGTAACGACCATATAACTCGCGATCGCGCACGGGCACGGAACCCGTGCGCGATTGCGATGTGTGCATGCAGTTTATGCGGAAGGACGTCTAGCGTATGTGACCTAAGCTATCTTGCCGTATGCGTCGCGTATTAATCTTCTATCATCTTAGAATGTTATCGGGCTCTTGGGCAAAGGCGGCGCCAAGCAGTGCTATTCACTAACAGGAGGTTGAAATGGGAGTCTTTTCTAAGCGCTTGCGCTATCGCGAAGAAGGAGAGAAGGCGAACGTGTACAACGTGGAAAGCTTCGGCGAGCCGGCTCGCTCGTTGTTCCTCTCCACCGATGTGATAAAGATCGGCATGAAGACGGACATAACCGACAGCGACGGCAACGTTGTGTACCATAGCGAGAGGAAAACCGTTTCGATCCACGACAAGACCGAGATCGTGGACTCCGACGGCAAGCCTGTCGCACATATCGAGAAGGTCATCCCTTCGCTGCGCGACCTATACATCGTAAAGCTAGCCGACGGAACGAGCTTCGAGTTTGCGAGCGAGCTTTTGCATGTCGTGAACGAGGTCTACAACATCAGTGAGCTGGGCTGGCAGCTGCGCGGGAGGCTCGCTACGTGGAACTTCCAAATCTATGACGAGGATGGCCAGGTCATCGCCGTGATCAGCGAGAAGGCCGTCTCGATCCACGACAAGTACTGCATCGACATCTATAACACCGAGCATGAGAGCGCCATCATCGCCATACTCATCGCTCTCCAGCATGCGATTCGCAACCGCAAGAAGCGGGCGCGCATGTCTGCAGGCAGGATATAAGGACTCGTTCACAGATGTGTGCATCACCGGAAAGGAAGGAATCATGAAGAGACCCATCTCGGGCATATTGGTGGCGCTTTTATTGGCGAGCTTAGCTCTCTTTGGCTGCAGTGCGTAAAACACGGCGAGCATACGGGTGACGAGCTCGATTCGCTGTTTAAGAATATTCCCATGCGCAGCATATATGAGGGCTTGGGTTATGACATGTCCGGTAAAGTGCAGATCACCATTCCGCACGTCCTTGAGCTCTATGATGAGCTCTACACAAACGAGAACATCGAGGACATCAAGGCATGCGTGCTCGTCAGCACCATCCAGAATTTTGTCGATTACCTCGACAGGGAAACGTACGAGAAGAAAGCCGAGTTCTATGCACCCGTAACCGGAACCAACAGCGTGCCGGCAAACGACCAGTACGCATTGGACACGGCATACGAAATGATTCCCGGCATGATTGACAAGCTCTTCGTTGAATACTGCTTCAATCCCGATATCAAGGTCCAAATAACCGACATTACTCATATGATGCTAGACACCTAGCGGGAAATGCTCAACGAGGAGAACTGGCTATCGGAGGAAACGCGAGCTGCCGCTATCGAGAAGCTCGACACCATGAAGCTCCATATCTGCTATCCCGACGAGCTGCCCGACTTCTCGGCCATCAAGATAAAGTCCCCTGAGGAGGGCGGAACCGTATTCGAGGCTTGGAAGACGATAAGCGACTTCAACAAAGCAAAGAATGTCGCAAAGCTCCACCTAAAGAATGACGGCACGCAGTGGGACGACGAGCTTCAATACAGCTCGTTCGGTGCAGCCTATATTCCCACGGAGAACTCCATCAACATCAATGAGGGTGCCTGTGGCGGTGACTTCTACGATGCGGACTGGTCCTTTGAGGAGAAGCTCGGTGGCGTATGCAACATCATCGGCCACGAGATTATCCATGCCTTCGACACCGCAGGCGCTCAATACGACAACCTCAAGGCCGCCTACTCCAAGAGGAAGCCCCGCCTCGTCTGGGACGACGACGCGGGGTCATAGTGGGAAGGTAGGCGGGAGTTCGCGCGGGCCGAGGCCGACTCTGGGCTAAATCGAACGCCATTCAAAATTCATTCGTTTGTCCTAGGTCCACGCCCAGGGGATCGGCTGGATGCCCGCCGCCTCCGACGGCGGCATGGCCGGCACCGATGGCCAGGCGCGCCGCCTGGAGGCCGTGCGGGTCTCCCTCACTGGCGACATGGCGAGGGGCTTCTCCGTCTGGTATCGCGTGCACAGTCAGTCCTTCGGCTGGCTGGGGTGGGCTCACGACGGCGAGAACGCCGGCACCACGGGGCTGGGCAGTCGAGCCGAGGCCATTGACGTGCAGGTGTTGCCGCAGGGCCAGGTGCCCCGCGGGTACGACGGCTCCAGGGCAGCGTGCGTGACGAAGTAGCGACGCTGTAGATCTACATGTTGGCCCCTCTCCCCATCTGAACTGCGATCCAGTTCTTGGGTAGGCCGATAAGCGGCGCATGACGCACATAGGGACTGGTTCCGGAACTCCTTCGGGGCCAGTCCTTTCGGGTGACGGTCGATGTCCTTCACCAGCGTGTTTATCCTTCGGTGCGTGGGCTTGTCCGACTCCCACGAGAGGTAGTCGTCCCACGCGTCGTCGGCGAACACCTTAATCATCGTCAACCTCGATGAGGTCGTGACCTGCGCCATGCCCCTGTCGAGCTTGTCCCTGAGGTAAGGGTTCTCGTAGACGCGCACCGTCTCCATGAGCGACTCGTAGTCGCGCTGGCTCATCACGCTGCCTAAACTGCCCAGGCCACCAGCCGCATAGGATTGCGCGGAAGACGGGAGAATACGGACGCCATTCGCCGACTGTTCCCAAGGGAATACTTTATAGTCATGTTATTATAAATGAGGGGCTTCTTGGAAGGTGGGTTTGCTATGGGCGGTCGGCACAATCTTCGGGCACAAACGCTGTTGGTAACGCTTTTACTGCTTGTCGTAACCCTTCTCTGCACTGCCTGCGGCGGCAAGGAATCGTCTTCCATATCAACTCAGCCCGCGCAGCAGAACCTCGACACCTCGAAGTTCCTCGTTGCCATCGAGGAGGAGCCCGACACGGTGGACTTCCAATGCACTTCCATCCACTACACCATTGCCACGAACGTGTTCGACCGTTTGGTCGAGATGAAGGCTGACGAAAGTGGCAGCGTAAAGGTTATGCCCTCGCTGGCCAAGTCTTGGGAAAAGTCGGAGGACGGCAAGACCTACACCTTCCATCTGCGCGAGGGCGTTACCTTTAGCAATGGTGCCGCGCTGACGTCGTCGGACGTGCTCTACTCTTTTACGCGCCTGCTGACCCATCCCGACTCATGCAACCAAGACATCGTCCAGAACATCTACGGTGCCGGTGCGCTCGCGGAGGGCAAGGCAAAAGAGCTCGAAGGCTTCAAAGTGCTCAGCGACTCCGACTTCTCCATAACGCTCGAGCAGCCCTTCGAGGCTTTTCTTGCCTGCCTCTCCATGCCGGGAGCCTCCATTATGGACGAGGAGACGACCACTGCGGCAGGCGATCGCTTTGGCGTGGACCCGACCAGCACAATCGGCACCGGTCCATACGTTCTTAAAGAATGGGAGCCTGGCAAGGGCATGACGCTCGTGCCCAACGAGTCCTGCTGGGATGGCTTGCCCAAGAACGCAGGGCTCGACCTGCGCTTTATTACAGACGCGGAGGAAATACGGATGATGTTCGAAAAGGGCAAACTGGACATCCTCGACTTGGATGATCAGGGAAGCTCTGCCGAGTTCTTTATTCATGGGGACATCTACCAAAGCAGAATCGAGGAAGTTCCGCAGATTGGCATCTCCTACATTGCACTCAACGAGTCCGTGACTCCACTCAATGATGCGCGCGTACGTAAGGCCTTGCAGCTGTCGCTCGATCGTGCGGCCTTGCTCGACATTGTCTACAGCGGTCGTGGCTCTGTGGAGAACGGCATCTTCTCGCATGGGCTCTATGGCTTTAACCCCGATTTGCCTGCGATTCCCTACGACGTAAGCCAGGCAAAAAGTTTGCTGGCCGAAGCCGGGTACGAAAAAGGTTTCGACCTCACCTTCTCGGTCAAGTCGTCTTCCACGCAGGCAGAGATGACGCTGGCAGAGCATGCCGTGGACATGTGGAAGGCCCTTGGCATAAACGCGAGCGTAAAGGTCATCGACGAAGACGAGTTCATGAGTCTTCGCAAGGGTGGAAAGCTCGCCTGCTACACGGCTACTTGGACTGCAGACTACAACGATCCCGACAACTACATATACACCTTCTTCGGCAGTACAGAAAACACCTTGTTCCGTAGCCTCTGCTATCCAAAGAACGACATCATGGGTCGTGTGCGAGACGCGCGCACGATAACCGACCCTGCAAAGCGCTTGGAGGAATACCAGGACTTGGAGCGAATCATCGTGCAGGAAGACGCCGCCTGGGTTCCTCTCTTCTCTCGAACACGCCTGTACGTAACGTCCGAACGACTTGTGGACTTCCAACATGCGTGGAACGGATCGGTCAAAAACGTGTATCATGCTATGTCAGTCGGCTAAGAATCACGGCTCAAGAAGAGGATGATGAATTCGATTCGCTACAAGGTAACCGCGATCACGATCATCGAGATTCTTCTGGCCATTTTGTGCGTGTATTTGGTGAGCTTCACTATTGTTCAAACCGAGAACGACCGGCGCTCGGTCGAGATGATGGATTTGCTCGCTCAGGACACCAGCAAGTCCTTAGAGGAGTATGCGACGGGCATCGCACGCTCCGTCGAGATGGTCGCCAACTTGACGACCGACTCGCTGGACAGCGCGAAGCTGTCGCGCTGCGGGGCTATTGGGACTCAACCCAGCCCCGATCACAGAACGCCCGAACAGACCGCCGAGCTCGATTCCTATTTGAACGAGTTCTCCAAACGCATACAAGTCGAGATTGCCGCAGTGGCCGAACACACGCATGGCGTCGAAACCTACTATTTCTCGATCAGCCCCGACCTCAGTACCACGGAGCGCGGTTTTTACTATTCACACGTGGGGCGGACGGGCTTCACCGAACAGGAACCCTTTGATAGGCGGAAGCTCGATCCAAACGATCCCGCTCACTCTGCTTGGTATTTCTTGCCCATTCAGCGAGGCCGTCCGTCGTGGATCGGGCCATTCCCCGCCACGTCGCTCAACGAGATGCTCATATGCTCCTACGTCGTTCCCATCTACAAGTCGGGGACCTTTATCGGGCTGTTGGGAATGGACATCCCGCTGGATACCATCGTTAAGCTCGTGAGCTCCATCCATGTGTATGATACGGGCTTTGCCTGCTTGCTCAATGCGGACGGAACCGTAATCTATCATCCGGAGCTCAATATGGGCAGCACGCTTGCCTCGTCGATCGACAGCGAAGTTTTCAAGCGCGATGACAGCGCGGGCATGCTAATACGCTATAAGAGCTCTACAGGCATCGATCGTCAGATGTCCTTCACGACGCTCTCCACGGGTATGAAGCTCGTGGTCGTTGCCTCGATGGAAGAGATCAACGCGTCTTCCCGGGCGCTGACACACACAATCCTGCCAATCGCGATTACCGTGGTGTTGGCCATTGCCTTGCTGGGCTTCTTGGTTATGGGTCGCCTTACCGACCCGCTCAAGCGCCTGACCGCCGCATCGCAACGGTTGGCGGACGCAGATTATGACGTGGAGCTCAACTATAGGAGCAATGACGAGGTGGGTGCCCTCACGACTGCCTTCAGAAGGATGCGCGACCAGATTCAAGAGGACTTCGACGACCTCAATCGTCGGATTAATACCGACGATCTTACGGGCCTGCCCAATCAGCGACATTTCTTTGAGCTTGCGCTTGAGGAGCGCAATCGGTTGGTCGCGTGCGGAAAGCATCCCGTCATGCTCTACTTCAACCTTGGGGGCATGAAGCATTACAACCGTCAGTTCGGCTTTGACGAAGGCGACAGGCTCATTGCGGACGTGGCGCACATTCTTGCTCGCCACTTTGGCTCGAGGTTGACGGGTCGCTTTGGACAAGACCACTTTGCTGCGGTAAGCGACGAAGAAAACCTGGAAGAGCGGCTTTGGGCCGTACTCGAGGACTGCAAGCACGCCAATTGCGGAAAGGCCGTGCCGATAAGCGTGGGCATCTATCGAAACGATTTGGGCAACGTTGACGTGAGTGTTGCTTGTGATCGTGCCAAGTATGCCTGCGACCAGCGTCGCGGCTCGTACCTCTCGGGCTTCTCCTATTTCGAGATGAGCATGAAGCAGCAGCTCGATGTGCTCCGCTACGTAATCAGCCATTTTGACGAGGCGCTCGAAAAGCAATGGATTCAGGTCTATTACCAGCCCATCGTGCGTGCCGTGAGCGGAAAGGTGTGCGACGAGGAGGCGCTTTCGCGCTGGTTTGATCCCAACAAGGGTTTCATATCGCCAGGCGATTTTATTCCGGCGCTCGAGGGGGCGGGCCTCATCCATCGCCTGGACCTCTACGTTCTTAATCAGGCGCTGCTCAAGATGAAGTCTCAGCAAGAGATGGGTCTAACCGTAGTGCCTCACTCCATCAACCTGTCTCGTTCCGACTTTGACTCGTGCGACATCGTGGAGGAGACATGCGCGAGGGTTGATGCTGCTGGGATCGCGCACAACATGATTACGATCGAGATTACCGAAAGCGTCATTGGCAGAGACTTCGATTTCATGAAGGGACAGATCGAGCGCTTCCGAAATCTGGGATTCCCGGTGTGGATCGACGACTTTGGGAGCGGCTACTCATCCCTCGACTTCCTCCAAAGTATTGAGTTCGACCTCATCAAGTTCGATATGAGCTTCATGCGCAGGCTCGATGAGGGCAGGAACAGCAAGATCGTCCTCGTGGACCTTATGAGAATGGCCACCGCGATGGGCGTAGACACTATCTGTGAAGGCGTGGAGACCGAGGACCAGGTGCGTTTCCTGCGCGAGATCGGCTGTTCCAAGCTGCAGGGTTACTACTACTGCAAGGCAATATCGCTGAGCGAGATAGCCGAACGGAATCGGAAGGGAATCCAGATTGCCTACGAGAACCCAGAAGAGTCCGATTACTTTGAGGGCATAGGTAAGGTTAACCTGCATGACTTGTCCGTTGTTATTAGCGAAGATGACAAAACGATGCCGAACGCCTTTAGTACCGTGCCTATGGCCGTTATGGAGGTCTCGGACGAAGCGGTGCGATTCGTGCGCACCAACCAGTCGTTCCGTGACTTCATGAAGCGCAACTTCTGGCCGAGCCTTTCCTATGCACCTTCGGCTCCAAGTGCGGTTCCAATGGCGGCGGAGTCCTTTTTTAGAGGGCATGCGCTGGAGTGTTGCAACAGCAAGGGGAGTCGCGTCTTCTTTGACGAGGTGCTGCCTAACGGATCTGTTGCCAGCTGCTTGATGAGGCACATTCGCACCAACCCCGTCACGGGCACCGCGGCGATCGTGATTGCCATCCTCTCGATTGCGTAGGCCGTCATCGACTTGGCCCTGAACAGATGCTCCGCGCGCTTCGGTCCCAATAGCCTGGCGGTCTGCTCGGCAGTCCCGTAGTCGTTGCCACCGTGCAAAGGACCCGTCTGCCGCCTACGCGCCAGGCGATGGTAAAATCGCCCGGCGCTCCACCGTCAGCTGGTCGCGCGACGCAGGATGAGCACTGCGGCACCCAAGAGAGCTAAGGACAGCGCGCAGAACGACGGGTCGGTCGTATTCGGAAGGGTCGCACGGTTTGTGGTCACGCCGGCGGCCTTGGTCGTGCCGGCATTCTGGCGCGCCGTGCTATCCGGTTCGTCCGGCCCGTTCGTTTTGTTGCCATCCTTGGCATCGGCAATCGTGAAGCTCGCCTTTTGGGCCGTCCCGTCGTCGAACTGGGGCTCGAGCGTATGCGTGCCTGCGGACAACCCCTGCAGGTAGCTCGACTTGAGGCTGAGCACGACGCTGCCCGACTTTGCGTCGTATGCGGTTGCGGACAGCACCTCGTCGTCCACCTTTACCCCGGCAAAGTACTCGAAGGTCGCCTGATCGTCCTGCGACCGTTCGTGCACGATCCGATGCCCGCCGCAGAGGAACCCTTCATGCTATTGCTACCGGACGCCCTGTCCCAGGTGGCCTCGATGGTGGAGTTCTCGATTGTGATCGAGTCCATGTCGCCGTAGTTCTCCCAAAAGAAGAAGTACACGCCCATGCCCTCTCCGATGGCGTTCCCGTAGCGCTCACTATCCTTGATGGTGATGTTCTTGCACTCGCAGCCCTGACCAGCGCCGATGCCCGCGCCCGTCTTGTTCGTGCCCTTTGTTTCGATCCTACAGTTCTCTATGTCAACAGATGAAATCTTGCCGCCATTGCCCCAGTTGCCGCCTGTGCCAATGTCTGCTGCCGAGCCGTCGCCCCATGCCTTGACGGTCGCGTTCTTTATGGTGATGTTGCCGCAGTCTTCGGACCCGGAGCCAATGCCCGCTGTTGTTCCGCCGCCTGAGTCAGCCGTTATGGTGAGACCACGGCTGCCATTGCCGTCGGTGTCGCCCTCGATGGCGATCCAGTTATTGTCCTCGGCGTCACAGCCGGCACCGATAGCACGGCGTGGACAGCATGGAAGCAAGTGCGAGGAGCAGAACAAACAAGGATGCGATTCGATGTTTGGAGTGCATGTCGACCTCCGTACGAACGATAAGATAGAGGGCATTATATTTCTTTGGTCTCCTATTCGTTACGAAGAGTGGCACCTGTTTGTCGACGACGCATCATTGTATAGCGTCTCTACCATGCACGATCCGCATAGGTAATAGCTGCGGACAGCCAATCTTCTTGAGTATTTCTAAAGGACATGCCGATAGTCCGGGTCTTCGTAGTACCCGCCCTTGGAGACGGAGCTCTCCAGAGCCAATGTATGGGGTCAATCAGTTGCCGAGCGAAAAAGTGAGTTCGACTGGGTTGTGATCACTATATGCGTAGCCAGTGTCGATGTTTGTGGCGCTTGCCTTGACGTTGTCGGAGACGATAAACCCATCAATCGTGACTTGGTAGTTGACGCCTGGCTCGTAGGCAATGTCGGCGCCTCGACATGTCGCGACCTCGGGCAAGTTGGTGGGACGAACGACCGAGAAGCCTTTGGGCAGCAGGCCTTCGTCGAACGTGGCCAACCACGGAGGGGTGTCCTGCATCGATTTGTACAGCGACTCGGTTCCGCATAGCGCGTGATTCCAGTCACCGCCAGCTATAACATAGTCGCCCTCAGCATATTCTTGTTGGAGCACACCCATCAAGAGCTCCATCTGGGCCTCTCGAATGATGCCGCCCTCATCGTAGGCCGACATGTGGCTGTTTACGAGCACGAGTTCCTTTCCGTTGTCTACCGGAAGTCGTTCCACAAGGAAACAGCGATCGAGGTCAAAGAACTTCGTCGGGAATTCCTCGTCAATGGGGTAGGTGCGCCGGACGGCCGAATCGACATGCGTGCCCGAGAGCGACAATAGCCCCGCGTTGACGATGCCGTGCGGCTCAAGGAACGGATACGCAAGAAACGCGGAATGAAAGTTGGTCGCGAAGGCAGCGCCCTTATCGCCGAATGCCGAGCAGATAGCATCCCGTTGGTTCACACCATAGCTGCGCGTCGAATCGACATCGATCTCTTGCAGCAGCACGAAATCCGGATTCGCATGTGCAATCACGTCGATTGCTCCATCCGTGCAGGCCTGGACGCTCTCTTTGCTCGATGCGACCGAATGCTTGCCAACCGTCTTTGTTCCGTCCTTCATGATGCCCTCGTCCATAAAGAACGTGTAGTCAGGTGTGTACGCACCAAAACCTATATTGTAGGTGAGTACAGTGTAGTCTTTGCCTGCTGCGATGGTTGCCCCATCGACATTGTTGGCGACGTCGACGCTCTCTCCGTCGGGAATGCGGTTGTAGGTAATCGAGAGATAGGCAGTATAGCCTCCTACGACAAGGACGATTACTGCAAAGACCACGCCGAATGCTATCAGCACGCGCCTGACGTGTGTGTTCATGTTCGACACCCCCGCACTTCATGAGTGGGTCCCTCCTTGCCAGTATTTAGTGTAGCAGAGTACGTTTCGGTGCGACGTAGCTCAAATTCGGGCCTGCGATTGAATCGCTGGACGAAAACACTGCATCGCCTAATACAGGGGGTAAACGTAACTACTGTAAAACGGAAATCTTTCTTGCTATTATTTTGACTATGTTTAACCCGCTGTGAAGGGGCTCATCATGCATAGTCGAACACGTTCTCCGCTCACATCCATTCTTGCGATTTTTGCGGTCATTACGACCCTTGCGGTTGCCCCTGCCCTTGGCATTGCCGAGGAGGGCGCGCCGGCAGAATCAACTGACCTATTCCTCGGGCTCGAAAGCCGGAACGTCGTTCCCAAATCGGACGACAATGGAGTTGCGTTGTTTGCTCAAGCCGCAGAAAGATATACGCGCGACGTGACCTTTTCTTCGGCCAAGGACGCAAACACCCACATGAAGCTTCATGCCAAGGATAAACTCCGCATCACCATGACGGCTGACTGGAAGGGCACGACTGTCAAGGTGCCCAGCGACGCGGACGTTACGATATATATGAATGGCTATGCCATCGACCGCGCCGCCAAATCCGGCGGGCGTAACGACAGCGCGATTCAGGTGGGCAAGAACGCAAAGCTCACCATCTATGGCAGCACGCAGCGCGGTGCCACAAAGAGGACCTTTAAGATCTATCGCACGGGCGGCTCGTACACCACTATGACGCGTGATGTGTACGGACTCATCACCGGTGGCTACAACACCAACGGCGGCGGTGGCATCGAGGCTGATGCCGGAGCCAGCGTTGAGCTTTGCAACCTGTACATTGCCGGAAACCGTGCCGAGCAGAACTGGGGAACGAGCGGCCACGGTGGCGCCTTCTACGGCAATGGAGAAAACATCAAGCTCACCCTCAACGACGTGCACGTTATGGGCAACTACGCCTACAACTCCGGCGGCGGCATCTATGCAAACAATAGCCTGTTTATGCTCACGCTCGTTCGAACCAGCATCGACGGCAACGTGGCCGACCGCGGCAATGGCGGTGGCATCCAATTCGACTCGGACAAGTCCCACGTCCTCGGCGATGGAAAATCCTCAGTTCGCTATAACTTTGCAAAGGGCGATGGCGGCGGCATCTACCTCAACAAGTCGGGCTCCTCTGTAAGAAACACGACCATAGAGTATAACAGGGCCGAAGGTACGGGCGGCGGTGGCATCTGGGCCGACTCAAAGGAAATATCGTTTTCTGACCTCAAGGTGACGAACAACTCCGCAACAAATGGTGCCGGCATCTATATCACCAAAGAAGCCACGACCATTTCTGGTTGCACGATTACCAACAACCGCACCTTTAGCGGCAGCTTTGGCACTGGTGGTGGCGTGTTGGTGTCAAAAGACATCACCAATGGGCTCAGCATTGGTGGAACTTCCATCATCAAGGACAACGGCGGCGGCAACTACATCCTCGCCAAGGGTGCTCGCGTCAACGTCGACCTTGCGCGCGGCTCGGACGTACACATGGGGTTCGCCACCTTCTCGGGCACGTCGATGCGCGTAACGCCCAACGGCGAGCAAAGCCCAAATTGCATCCGATACCTCACCAGCGACAACAATGCGCACTTTACTTACAACGCAAACAACAGCGTGCGTGCCATCTTTTTGGTTGCAGGCAATCGCAACCAAAACAATTCGTCAGCCACTGGAGAACCGGCGCGGGAGTATCAAAAACCTACGGCCATCGCTGCGAGTGACGCCGCCCCAACAAAGACGAGCAACGTTTACAACGGCCGAGAAGTGCAGCGTGGCTACGTGCGCTTCCCCAACTTTGAGGACACCAGCGCAGAAAGCGCCACCTCCTTCTACTACTCCGATGGCTACTTCCTCGACAACCCCACCAAATACAACGAGCACCTGGCCTCTACATCGCTTTGTATGGCCATGAGTGGCTTCTATCTCAACGCGGGTAGCACCAACGACTATACCAACAAGCACGCCTCGGCACGGCAGTTCTTTGCAGACATCGGCTGTGCAGACAACGACATCTACGTCAACGACTTCAACGTGCAAAAGCCCGGCACCAATACCATTGGCGTGACCATCGCGAGCAAGACCATCTGGGAGGGCCCAGGCAAGGACTTCACGCTCGTGCCCATTGCAGTGCGCGGCGCCGGCTATGAGGCAGAGTGGGCTAGCAACGTGACGCTAGGTGGAGAGGCGATGGCCGAGGCTGCCGGATTCGCCGACGCGGCCAACAAGGTCACGAGCGAGGTGAACTCCTACCTGGCCCGAAACAACCTCACTCAAAAGGCAAAGCAGGGCAAGGTCAAGTTCTGGATCGCGGGCTATTCTCGCGCCGGTGCCACCTCAAACCTCACGGCCAGGCGCCTTCTGGACCAGTACGCCTCGGGCGCAAACAAATGCGATGTCTTTGCGTACACCTTTGAGGCCCCACAGGGCGGTACCGACAAGTTCGACAAAGCCAATCCGCAGCGCTACTACAGCATCCACAACATCATAAACAAGGCTGACCTCGTGCCTCTGGTCGCCCCGACCCTCATGGGCTTCAAGCGCTATGGCGTGGATCACTATTTGCCCGGAAACGCGGCGGGCAACGTAAGGCAGTCCACGACGACTGCGACGCGTTCGGGCGAGAACGCTAACAACCGCTATCCGTCCAAGAATGGCCATGAGCGGGGCTTCTTGCCTGGCATTACGAGTGGCAGCACGGTCACCTCGCGCTTCGACAACAATGACTACTCCACCACATCCTCGGGCTACGCAAGCATGCGCCCTGGAATGGTCACGCAGCTGGAGGCCGTGGATCCCTCCATCCTGTTTGACGACTTCTTTAGCACGGCCGACATGGATTTCTTCCCAAGCCCTACCATGAGATACAAAAAGACCAGCAAGCCCGAGAACTCTCCGACAATGGAGAAGTTCATCAACGATTTTGTTGGTGACGTGCAGCACTGGGGCATTGGAGACCGCCACAATTACAACCAGACGCTGCAGAGGCCGTTCCAGGACGTCATTGGAACCGTCTTTAGCATGGACAAAGCCTCTTCCGCGGGATTCGTGGGACGCGCCTCCACCGTGATGGATCGATTCAGCAAGATCGGCGGGTCAAGCGTCACCAAGATGGAGATCTATCGCAAGGTCATACGTAACTACCATAGTCTTAAAGAAAAAGAGCGGGAGCGCTACAAGGACGCCGTCGCCACGAGGCTCGAGCAGACTGGTGCATACGATTATCTGACGCCCGAACAGAAGGCAAAGGTCAAGGGCAGCATCCCCCAGTTCCTCGATTTCGCCTTCCTCTTTGTTAACGGCGACTGGGAAAACGAGAGCTACAACACCACAAAGTGCATGATGGTTCCCACCTTCGCGCTCAACACCTCGCGCATCATGGCCAACCACTATCCCGAGATCAACCTTGCCTGGCTGCGCGCCAATGACTCGTACTACAAGGACGACAAGACCGCCTACATTATTTCCAACGGCGCAAAGCCTGCTCAGCCGTCAGCTTTGGAAAACAAGAAGCAGCTGAAGGCCACGGAAAAGAACGAGCTTGCGGAGGGCAAGCACCGCATCACGCTGGATGTGGTGGACCTCAAGGGCGAGGCCATCTACTACAAGGTGACCAAGGCCGGCAAGACCATTTCGAAGAATACCTGCAAGAACGGCTACGACATATACCGTGGTGGCATCGACATAAACGTCGAGGATCGGGACGAGATCAAGGTCATTGCGTACGCCATGTCGTATGGCACGAAGAGCGATGAGGTTACCTTCACAATCGCTCGAACCAAGCCGCTGCACAAGGTAACTGTGTACGACCAGCCGTCTGCAATGAACGGCGGTAACCCCACTACCTATGAATGGCCCGAGGAAACCTCGCAGAACATCGTCGCGTCGCCGACCCTCCGGACAAACAACACCGTCTATAAGTTCTATCGCTGGGATTTGCAAAGCGGTGCGGCATTGAGCAACGAGTTGCAGGATCGCATCATCGAAGGGCGCAATAACCCCACGGCAAAGGTCAACATGCCCGTAGGCGGTGCGAATGGCCTCAGCAAGACCTATAGCATCACGATAAAGGCCATGTACAAGGAGGAGGTCAGGAATGACAACCTGCATCAAGTTACGATCAAGGTACCCGGACAGAACGATGTCGTGCGCCAGGTTCGCGAGGGCGAGTCGTTCACGTATGAGCCGACTATTCCTGAGGACAAAGTCTTTACGATGTGGCAGGCGTCAGAAACGAGCAGTGTTAAGGAATCTGTCAATCATTCTCTACGGCCGGTTACAAGATATCGTGGCAAGACGCAGTGGGCGGGAGTCAATCGTGCAAAGATCGAGTTCATAGCACCTCGTGCCGGAATGCAGCCTGATTCCAGAAAGCCATTCAGGTATCCGGCAGACTACAAGCTGGAATTTGAGGCTAAGCTAACAGACAAGGTCGTGAACACGATCAACGTCACGAACATTCCCGAGGTGGGACCAGGGTTCAAGGATGTTGCAACGATTAAATATTATGTAACGAATGGTTCGACGCCGATTAACGAGATTACCCAACCCATGGCATGGGACGCCAGGACCACGACGGTGCACAACAAGGACAACACGCAGACCACGACCACCACGATGACCACATACATCGATTGCCCCAAGCGCTTGTCTTTGCCGTTTGCCAACAACAACGAGCTGAACGTTTCGCTCAAGAAGAAGGGTGAAATTGAAATAGACTTCAGCAAAGCGGACAACAATGGTGGCCGGTATACGAAGTCCATCGAGCGCAAGAAGGACGGAAGCCTGCGCATCAAGCTCGAGTACGTGAGGAAGACGACCGAGGGCGCTCCCTCGTACAGGGTTGACGTAAAGGCCTACGACATCAACGATGCCGCGAAGAAGCCCATTTCGGGCGAAGACGGCGAACTCGTGGCCACGGAGTGCCTCGACCGCACCGATCAAAACAAGACGTTCGAGCCGAACTGGGGTCCCGGGGTGCCTGGAGGCGAGAGCACGTGGACATACTTCGCTCCCGAGGGCTCGGGCTTGAGCGAGGTTGTTGGAAGCGCAGGCAAGAAATTCACCATCACGGATGAGAGCAAGGACCTGATTCTGCTTCTGGCACACAAGCCAGCCATCGACAAAGTCGAAGTTAAGGCGTTTCCTGCGCCAAAGACGGGCGAGCCGTTGGCGGTCGTGCCGGATGGTGGGTCAATGACTGATGCCATCAGCTTTGCGTACGGCAAGCCTGGCGAATCGATATTTGCGGATAGCTATACGCCCAAGGTGGAAAGCATCACGTGGACGCCGGCTGCGCCGACTGAAGGAGATGATGCAGGCAAGGCCGCAGGAAACACGCAGTACAGCGCTGCGGTGAAGCTTGGCTGTGCGGATGGCAAGCAAATCCACTTCAACAACACCACGTCAGTCTCCGTTGTAGAGGGGGTGGCCGGCATAACGTCTGCCAAGTTCGATGCCAGCAAGTCCACGCTCTATCTGACCTTCGATCGAACGGCACGTGTCATCGACCATCAGGTAACGGTGAAGGCCGATGCGGAGGAAGGTGACCCCGTCACGAGCATCTGGAAGGAAGGCGAGACCAAGTCCGTAACGGCAAAGGACGACTACGAAGACAAGTTCTTCACGGGCTGGACGGTAAGGGTCAACGACCGGGTGCTTGACCCCAATGCTACAGATGCGGAGGCCGCAGCACAAAACAAGACGGCGCTTCAGCAGCTGGGTCTGTTCGTGACGGTCGAAGGAGACAGCCATGTGGACAAGCGCAGCCAGCGCACGGTCAAAGTTACCCTGCCTAAGCCAAATGAAGACGGTGTTTTCGCAGCAGGATACACCCTGAGCCTCACGGCCAACTACCAGACGAGGGCGGACGAAGTGCTCGTGGGCATTGCCTGGCCGACTGCCGAGCTGAAAGACCTGGCTGACGAAGCCACGCTGTCATGGATTGTGGACGATGAGACCATACAGAATGCGACGGTGCCGGTGTCGTGGACGGCTACCGAGGCCTATAGTGAGACGCAGGTCAATCACACCTTTGTGGCGAACATGCGCTTGGATGCGGCGACCGCGCGGCAGTTCATGCGCATCGAGAATGGCGAAGCGCGTCCGACGGTCCTTATTCAAAAGACAAATCCCCCAGAGGAAAAGGTCGGTACCGCAAATTGGAACGTAGACGGATCGCTTACGATAACTGCTACGTTTGGGCCCATAACGAGCGATCTTCCCGCGTACAAAGTCTCTGTGGGTCACTACGATGTCAATCACTACGATGTCAACAACCCGGATGATTCCAAGCTTGTCGGCGTGTACGACGCTGATCAGATCGTCGTCGACGAAACGGAGGAAGACACGGGCGGCTTCACGCTCGTCGAGCCGGTAGTCGAGGGTGCCGAATTCGTGCGCTGGGAGATTCCAGGCGGGTCAAAGATCCAGTTTGCAGGCGATGCGAACACGAACGCGTTCAAGTTTGTTGAAGGGGCCAGCGCTCAGGATGCATGCACGATCCGTGCGCTGTACAAGCCCGTTGTCTCGAAGGTGAACGTGAGCGTATCCGCGCCGGTGGCCGAAGAAGAGCTTGCCTCTACGGCAACGGCAAGCATCGAGCTGCAGAAACCCGAGCTGTTTGGCAACAGATTGCCGACAGTGGCCGTAAGCGGCCTCACGTGGACGCCCGACGGCGATGAAGGCAAGGCCCAGTACGAGATGGCGTACACGGCGGCAACAGCACTCATGTACAAGAAGTCGAATGACTCCACAAAGTCCGACTGGGAGTGCGACTATGCCCAAGATGTGACAGTCGAAGCAAGCCACGCCGAGGGCACAGAGGAGCCTCCGTCATGGCTCGACACCCAGACGCATACCGCATACGTGTTCTTCCCAGAGACCGAGCACGACGATCGCCACCAGGCGACCATCCGCGACTTCGCCGAAGGTGACGCGGACGAGGGCGATCCGAAGGTTGAGATGTGGTACGAGGGAGAGACCAAGTATCTGGTCGCGAAGCAGTACCAGGACAAGCTCTTCACGGGTTGGACGATCATGCGCACGGCGCAAGGCACCGAGGCCGAGGACGTAGACGTAACGTCCAAGGTTCTTATCGCCGGGTCCGAGGCAACGAACGCCAGCATCGGCATCGAGGTGCCCGCAGCAGGCGATACGGGCGACTTCCCCAAGGGCTATGCCCTCAGCATCGTCGCGAACTACAAAGAGAAGGTAAACGAGCTCAACGTTACCGTTCCGCAGCCCATGGGGACAGAGGCGACGGTCACGTGGGACTATGACGGAGCCACGCAGACAAAGAATCTACCGGTTTCTTGGTCCATCTCGTACAACGAAGACACGTCCACAGGCAACAAGATCGTCACGAGCGGACGTGTTGCGACGCTGCATCTCTCGCTGAAGCCCGAGGAGCTCAAGACCTTTGTTGACGAGCCCGACGTCGAGGCAGAGCTGGCCGAAGGCGCCGATGCGAATGGTCAGCAGGTCGACTATGGATACGCTACGTGCGAACAGGCGTCTGACGGGCTTGTTATTACCGTGCCCTTCGTAACGACGGAGGAGACCATTGGCGCTCGCACGGTTCAGATGCAGTCCTGCGACGTGAACACGGAAGATCACGCCCGACTCGATGGTAGCGAGGACGAGGACTACTTCACCTTCGCAGATGACGAAGATGGCGTGACGCTCTACGCGCCAGACGTTGAAGGCGGCGTCTTCGTTGGCTGGGAGTACGACGACAACGAAGTTGTCGTTACGGACGTTTCGCCCGACGATCCGTCTGTTGCAACCGTGGCGTTTAAGCCCGAAGCCCAGACAGGGGATACCTATGTCGTAAAAGCGTTGTACAAGCCCGTCGTAGACAATGTGCAGGTCGATTTCGCAGCTCCCAAGGGTGGCGAGCAGCTCGCAGTCTATGAGGGCGCAACAGCAGAGCTCATTCCGCAGAACGATGCGTTCCAGTCTCTTACCGCAAGCGTGACGAGCCTCACTTGGGAGCCTGCAAGCACAGACGGAAAGGCTGGCTACAAGACTAAGTACACGGCCACGCTCACATACGCTTTGGATCAGAGCGAACGATTCGACTATGCCGAAGACGTCGTGGGGACATACGGGGATTATTTGGTGGATCTGAGCGTGGAGGATCCACAGAACGCTCCGGACACGGTCTACGTTGACTTCGACGCCACCGAACCGCTGATGAACCACAAGGTCACGGTAATCAACAATGCACAGAGCTTCCCAACCACGCATTATTGGCAGGAAGGGAGTACCAAGCATCTGGTAGCAAGGCCCGATGACGACAAGGTCTTCGTGGCGTGGAAGGTTACGAACGAGGCGGGTACCGATGTGACGGGCGAGTTCCTCAACGAAACGCTTCGAAAGAACAGCACCGTTGCCATTACCCTGCCACAGAGCAACGAAGGCGACACCTATCCTTCCAAGGACTACGAACTCACGGTTGCGGCTGACTACGCACATAAGGCAGACAAGCTCTCCATCACCATCGACAAATCCGATACGGGTGTCATCGGCACGACTGCGCAAGTGACTTACGGGAATGACGGTGCCGGCAGCACTGTGTCGAAGCCTGTGATGTGGACGCGTGCGCAACAAGGCATGCAGGATGATGCGACCTATACGGCCACCATACGATTGGATGCCTCCGAAGCCAGCAACCTCAAGCGCAGCAACCTCGCTGTTGTGGTCAATGGCGACCCAGACCAGAAGGCAACCGCCACGTGGGACGACGCGGGCAATCTTTTGGTGAGCACGAGCTTCAGCGGCTGCGTTGCTCCCGAGGGCTCCGCGTTCCGCGGCGTTACCGTAAAGACGTTTGACGTCAACGCCAGTACGCCGTTGACCGGCTCCGATGCCCTTGGGACGTTTGTGTACACCAGACACTACGATGTGCTGGTCCTGAGCGGCGGGAAGCTCACCCTGTACCCGCACTTCGTTCCCGGCGGCGCGTTCGACAGCTGGACCGCGCCTGCGGGCATGACGTCCAACGGCAATGAATTTACGATTGGGTCGGAACTTATCGCCAGCCAGAATGGCATCACGATTCAGGCCAACTACAAGCCGATCGTGAATAGCGCCCAGATAAACGTCGCTTCACCGCAAAAGGATGAAGCGCTGGCGACCAGAGCATCGGCATCGGTCACGCTTGCCAACAGCGCGTTCTCGACGCCAACGGTAGTTGCGTTGCAGATCGCATGGAGTCCCGCGGCTGGAAGAGACGGCAAAGCCTCCGAAGATACGGAATACGAAGTGGCCATGAAACTCAAGTATCAAAAATCGCCGTCCGAGGTGACCGCGTGGTCCTATGCCTACGTCGACGGTGCGTATCTCACCGCGCCGGGCAGCTCCTACGCCTCGCTCGACACGAAGGAGAGCGACGCCTACGTCCTCTTTGCAGAAAACGCGACGTCCAACCTCATTTCTGTGGATCCGGTCGAAGAACTCATTGTACCGTACGAGAAGAACAAGGCAGACGAGATCCTGCAAGAGCTTCAATCGAAGCGTAAGACCGTATCCATCGAGGCCAATAACGGAAGCGGATCCAGTGCAAACATCACTTGGGAGACGCCCAAGCTCGTGGCTGACGGCGGCAAGCTCAACGGAGCGCAATGGCGTGCTCGCGGTAAGCTTACACTGCCCGAAAGCGTTCAGGCGCAAGATGTCTACGTCTATGCGGACATCACTGTGGAGCCTGCCACCAAGTTCAACCTCATTCACGTGGACCAACCTGCCGACGTCTACGACGTTGCGGCTGGCGCCGACGAGGCTGCGGTGCGTGCCGTGCTTGAGACCTCGACCGACCTCATCCTAGAGGAAGGTGTCATAGAGCAGGGAACCATCACGTGGGAGAAGGTCGAGTGCGTGGATCCCGAAGGAACGGCTACCTATGGTGCAAAATGGACCGCTACAGGCAAGGTCAGCCTACCTGCAAGCGTCACCAACTCAAATAACGTGTCGCTGGACGTGACCATGGACGTGTATACCGCCCTCGCCCCGGCAGAGGAGAATCCCATCCAGATGCCCTACGCCATGCCGGAGGAGGACATCTACGACCAAGAGAAAATCATCACGCTCCACACTGACGAGCCGAATGGAGTCATCTGGTACCGCATCGTGGATTCAGACGCAGACACCGCAACCAACTTCGTCGAGTATGTGGACGGCAGCCCCATTTACCTAGAACGCGAGACCATCGATGCGAACGACATTCTGGTAATTGAGGCGTACACCATGGTTGGCGCACAGAAGAGCGAGGACGCGACGTTCGTCTACGAATTCGACACGAGCGTACACATTCCCGAAGGTGACGAGCTCGTGTTTGACGGCACCGAGCAAGTGGGTGTGTGGGGCTATGGCGACTACACGCTCATGAATCCCAGCTCGGGCGCAAGGGTTGATGAAAGCGGTGACGCCTGCGCCACCAACGTGGGCACATACAAGGTAACGGCTAAGCTGGATTCGAACCGTGAGTGGTTTGTCGATTGGCCCGAGGACGAGGCTGAGCCAACCACTACGACCGAAGACCAAGTAGTGGCCTTCTCAATCGTGCCCGCTTCTATTACCTACTGCGACATCGATCTGGTCCAAAACGCTACCTATACCGGCAAGGCCATCAATCCCAAACCGAACCTTACGCTTGGAGACTATGTGCTAGTCGAGGGCCGTGACTACACATTGTCGTATTCAAACAACGTGAACGTAGGAAAAGCTAAGGTCACCATTACGGGCAAGGGCAACTTCATCGACTCTGAGGTGTTGGAGTTCGAGATTATAGGGGAGGAGCCCGAACCAGAACCTTATCCCGAGCCTAAACCTGAGCCGCAACCTAAACCTGAACCAGAACCTAATCCCGAGCCTAATCCTGAACCTGAACCGCCCGCACAGCTTCCTGTATCCTATGGCGGTCATGCACAGACTTACGGTGACCTACAAGCAGGGAAGGACGGCGAAGTTCTGGGCACCACGGGCCAAAGCAAGCGGCTCGAAGCCTTCTGGGCTACGGTCGAGGGAGGCTCCATAGAGTATCGTAGCCATCTGCAGAAAATTGGTTGGGAGGACACGTGGAAGCATGACGGAGAGATTTCGGGCACGACTGGAGAGGCTAGGCGTCTTGAAGCCGTGCAGATGAGGCTTTCTGACCAGCTGGCAGAGGCTGGATATCACGTGTGGTATCGTACTCACTCCCAGACGTTCGGTTGGCTGGGATGGGCCTGTGATGGCACCGCTGCCGGTACGGGTGGACAGTCCAAGCGCGTCGAGGCGATTCAGGTCGTGGTGTTACATGGAGATGCCAAGCCCGAAGGATACGATGCTTCGCAGACCTCCTTCCGCGGTTACGTGGACGCCAACGCACATATCCAACGTGATGGGTGGCTGGGATTCCAGAGCGCTGGTGAGATTGGCACAACGGGACAGGCGAAGCGTCTGGAGGCCTTCTGGCTCAAGCCGGGGAGCCTGCCTGAGGCGTCCTTGGAGTACTGCAGCCACCTGCAGAGGATTGGCTGGGAGGACACGTGGAAGCATGACGGAGAGATTTCGGGTACGACCGGTCAATCTCGGCGCATCGAGGCCGTGCGTATTCGCCTTACGGGCGGGGACGCAGATCGACTCAGCGTATGGTATCGCGTACATTCACAGACGTTCGGCTGGAGTGGCTGGGCGCACGACGGCGAGGAGGCCGGTACAACCGGTCTGTCCAAGCGCGCGGAGGCCATAGAGATCGTGGTGCTCTCCAAGGATGCTGCGGCTCCCGGTTCCAGCGAGAACGCATTGCGGACCAAATAAGAGGCGCGCCGGCGAATGGGCAATAACATCAAGCGATGGGGTGTATCCCCATCGCTTTGCCCATCGATTGCAAGGTGTAAGATAGGACGCGTTAGTCGAGAGAACACGAAGAAAGGTGATGCTACCCATGGATTTAATACCAAGCTTTTCCGTAGACCATACTGCCATCGTACCTGGCATCTTTACGAGTCGTGTGGATGTTGTCGCGGGCGGTACGGTCACGACCTACGACGTCAGGCTCACAAGGCCAAACAAAGAACCAGTCGTTGACGTTGCGGCAATGCATACTCTGGAACACCTCGTGGCCACGTTCCTACGAAATGACCCCGACTGGAAAGACGAGGTCATCTATTGGGGTCCCATGGGCTGTCTGACGGGGTTCTATTTGATCCTTAAGGGTGACCGTCCTCCAAAAGAAATCTGCGATCTGGTGCTGCGGGCATTCAGGTCCGTGGAAGATGCAGAGAGTGTTCCCGGGGCTACGCCAGAGAACTGCGGTAACTACCTCATGCACAATCTGTGGATGGCCAAGTGGTATGCGGCAAGATTCGCGGATTACCTTGAGCGAAATGCTGGAAAGCCCGAAACGTTCGAATATCCCCAAACGGATCGCCTCATTACGGACGACGGACGACAGTTCTTTGATTCGTAATGTAGGCTGTCACATGGAACGGAGTTCCCGGGGAGTTAATTCCATGTGGAACAAACTCCCCGGGAACTCCGTTCCATGGACGGTCCGTCTATCGCGCTGCCACCCATTAGCTTTACCAATGCACATCGGTTCATACGCCGCTCCTTTCGACGTTTATCAATATATAACAAACGAAGATGATGCGTGCTCGATGTGCGTAGGAATGCGTGCTTCGGATATGATACTTATGGGCTATACAAAACGCGTCATTGGAGACCATATGATTAAGCTTGTTCTTTCGGACATGGACAACACGCTCGTTCCCTTTGGGAGGGAGCATGTTTCACAACGTACGATAGATGCCATTCATGCCTGCCAAGAGCAGGGTGTTGACTTTGGGCCGACGACCGGACGAGATCGCGCCGAGCTCGCGAGCTTCTTTAGGGGCGATCGAAGTTGCTACAACACAGCCGTGTGCGCCAACGGGCAAAAGGTGTATTATCTGCGGTCGCTTATATTCGAACGCAATCTGGAAAGCGAGCCGCTCGGACGTGCGGCCCGCTATGTGCAGTCGCTGCCGGGATGTGCCTTCATCACGTATCGATCGGATGGCTTGGGAGACTGGGTGGGCATCACGCGCGAGGAGATGGGTTCGATGTACGACCGCGCGTTCATGGCTGGTGGCGTATACCACGACGAACTGCCAGTATATCCCGTTGCGAAGGCAGGCATCATCTGTTTGGATGGGCAAGACGCCATCGATCGCCTGCAGGTAAAGCTTGAGGGGGACTACCCAGAGTTCTCGTTTACCAACTCGGTTGCGAACTGGTTTGACATATCCATCCGGGGCTGGACGAAGGTTGAGGGGATTAGAGAGCTTGTCGCGACCCTGCGGCTTTCTCTCGATGAGGTATGCGTCTTTGGTGATGCCGATAATGACCTGACGATGCTCGAGTACATTCCCAATTCTTGCGCGATGGCAAATGCCAACGACAACGCGAAGGCTGCCGCACGCTGGCACGTGGGAGCCTCTGAGGATGACGGAGTGGCGATTGCCCTTGAACAGATAGCGGAGGCGGCGCGCCTTTGCAACGAGTCTGGACGCGAGGACATTATGCCGGAGTTTATGCACTAAGAGTCGAACATCATAAAAGGAAAGCGTGCCCTTTGGGGATACTCCCCGAAGGGCACGCTTTTAGTTTATGGCAAATGGTACTTAAGGCAACGTGTGCTACTTCTTTGCGTATGCGACGACGATGGTTACGGCGGTTGCCACGGCCATCAGGAGCATCACCCACAGCGGCAACACGTATCCGCCCGAGAAGTCATACATGAAGCCGACGACGGACGAAAAGATTGCGTTTGCAAAGTTGCCACCGAGCGAGAACGTGGGGTACACCTTCGTATAGTTTGCGCCGCCAAACACGTCTCGTGCCGTCATGGAGATACCCACTGTTCCCAAGGCGTAGCTGAGTCCAAACAACACAGCGGCGACGAGCAGGGATACGGGGGCATGCACGAACAGCATAAGAACCAAGCCGACGAGGATTGCAACGCTGTAGCCTAGGATCGAGAGACGTGCGCCGATTTTGTCGACCAAGATGCCAAACAGCACCTTGCCACCCGTGTTGGCAATCATGCACAGGGAGAGCATGGTTGCACCAGTGGCTCCCAGTCCAAAGCTTTCGGCAATGCCCGGGAAGTGTTGCGGTAGTGCCGTGAGCCCGGAACAGAGGATGGCATATACAAGCACGAGAGCAAAGAGTACACCACTAATCGCGCTGGCTGTACCTGAGCTTTTCTGTTTTTGAGTGGAGGCCGAGGACCCGTTTGCGGACCGCGCTACAGATGTGGCTCCGAGCGCTTTTTGTCCGCATATAGACGGCTCGACGGAAGGTAAGAACAAGATGGATGGGAGGTTGAGCAACACTGTGAGCACTGCCGTCACTATGTAACCCGTGCGCCAGCCAGCTCCCGCGATGACGCTCGACATGATGGGAGAGAAGACGGCTCCGGCTATGCCTGAACAGCCGAATGCGATGCTCGTGACGAGACCCAGACCCTCGACGAACCAGTTTCCGAGTACCGTGGTCGCAAATACCATGCCAATAACGCCCGCCGCCAGACCGCGAATAACGCACAGTACGTACATCGTAAAGATGCTGTGACACAGTGACAGCGCGGCTGTCGAAGCTGCGAGCGCAATCGTTGCGCCGATAAGCAGAGGCTTGGGACTACGGGCTTTCATGAGGGCTGGCGTAGCCATGCCACCGAGGGCAAAGCAGATGTTACAAATAGTGAGCATCATACTCACCTGGCCTTTTGACACCCCAATCTCTGATGCAACGGGATCAAAGAAAAGGCCGGCGATATTAGTGACTAGACCGACGCCCGACGCGATGAGGCCACACATGGCCACTAAGACTAGCAGATACGTTCCTTTAATCTTCATATGGCTCCTCCCATCGAAACTTCAATGGTATAAGTATAAAACACGAAATGGGACCCATCAGTGTTCAAACGGTATATCAGTATGGCTTGCATTCCGTTTTGCTCGTATAATGAGTGCCATAGCTGCAAATGAATCTAAAGGAGATATCATGAACGGGCGTGAACGAGCTCTCGCACCAGTTCTTTTCACAATCGTCTCGATTGTCTATGTTATGGTTACGGCAGATTCAGCGTACGCTGCATCTGTGGTAGATCTAAGCGTCGATGGAGTGAAATCGTCCCCCAATTCGGTTGCGGAACTACAAAACGCGCTGAAGTCAGCCGGCGGTAAAAACAAGAACGTGACCATCGACCTTAATCAGGACATAGTGGGTGACCCGATTGAACTACCCGATAAAACAACGGTGACGTTTAACCTCAATGGCAATACCATCAATCGTAATCTGACCTCGCAGAACTCGTCGGGCCACACCCTTCAGGTAGGGAAGAACTCACGAGTTACCATAAACGGAGGAGAGGACAAGACGCAAAAACAGGTAAGGGCATGGAATCCAAACGGTACGACAACGTGGCGAACCCTAGATGCGAGCGGCCTTATAACAGGTGGCTATAGCACCAACAAGAGCGGTGGCATATACCTCAAATCCGGCGCACGCCTTACTCTGAATAACGTGACCATTGCAGGGTGTCGCTCCGAGCAGAAGGGCGGATCTGACGGCTATGGTGGCGGAATCTGGGCAGGCGGCAGCGACATAACGGTTGCGCTCAACAACTCTAACGTATGCTACAACTACGCATACAACGACGGCGGCGGCATTGCTGGTACGTCAAAGCTATTCAACCTGTTTATGACAAACTCAAAGGTAAGCTTTAACTATGCCAAGCGTGACGGCGGCGGCATTGCCTTGCAAGGCTCGTTGTCTACCGTATCCGGTGATTCGAGCACAACGGTTTCCAACAACTCCTGCGGCAACAAGTATGGCGGCGGTGTGTACGTAAACCAGGACTCGTCGTCGGTGAGCGGCTTTACCGTGGAGCATAACGAAGCCAAGTACGGCGGTGGTGTGGCAACACGCAACCACTCCATTACGCTCTCGTCGCTCAAAGTACACGGTAATTCGGCCGAGTATGGTGGCGGCGTATACATTGGTGACTTTACCAACATCGTGAGCACCGCAACCGACTCCATGGGTGGCTGCACAATTACCGGAAACAGCACGAGGAACAATCGTGGCTGGGGTAAGGGTGCGGGAGTCTATGTGGTTGGCGGCGGCAGGGGATGGTTCGTAAAGAGCTTCTCGTTGGAAATAGGCGGAAAGACTATCATCAAAGACAACGGAAACGGGTCTGGCAACCTTATTTTTGGCTCAACTGGCGTGCATCCCAACTTTACACTCTCTGGAGATTCCGACGTTCTCATGGGATACGAAGCCATCAATGAGGATGCTGTGCAGGTGACGCACGATCGCCTCAAGGGTTCCAATTGCATACGGTATCTAAAGGCAGAAAACTCTGGATATCACTTTACGTACAATCCCAGCGACAGTAAGCGCAAGATCTTCTATGTAAGGGACGGCAAGGACAACGCAGATAAGTATGGCACGTCCTATGGAGAACGGCAGGAAGTGGGAAGGATTTCGCCGGCTGACGCAGCTCCCAAAGCTGATGGCAAGAACTACAACGGCTATCCTGTTACGCGTGGATACGTGCGTTTCCCGAGCGGCGTGGAAGAGGGAATCGATATTGCGACACCGTTCTTCTTCTCGGACGGTTACTTCTTCGATAACCCCGCAAGCTACAATAATCACCTGGCTACTACATCCATGTGCATGGCGATGAGCGGCTTCTACCTGAATACTGGCAATAAACAAGCGGTGGACGGCTACATAAACAAGCATGCCTCGGCACGTCAATTCATGGCCGACATAGGTTGCGACGATCAAAATACATACGTGAACGACTTCAACGTACAGAAGCCAGGCATCGACACCATTGGCGTAACCATCTCGCACAAGGAGTTAAAGAACACGGACGGCAAGGGTTCGGGCTACTACTTGGTGCCGGTGGCTATTCGCGGGTCGAACTACGAGGCCGAGTGGACCAGTAACGTAACGCTGAACACTGCCAAAAACGTGCGAGATGCGCAGGCCGCTGGCTTTACCAGCGCCGCCGACAAGGTGTTCCAAGAGATAAACACCTACATAAAGAAGTACAATCTGCCCGTGAACAAGATCAAGTTCTGGGTGGCAGGATACTCGCGTGCGGGAGCCACAACCAATCTCGTCTGTAAGCGTCTCATCGATGCCTGGTCTAGCAATCGACCCCAGGTGTTTGGCTATCCCATGGAGGCACCGCAAGGCGGCACGAACACGACATACGATGACAGGTCGTATTTTTCGATTCACAACGTCATCAACCAGGCTGACTTGGTGCCGTTGGTGGCACCCTCAGCAATGGGCTTCAAGCGCTACGGTGTGGATCACTACATTCCGGGCACCGCCGCGGGTGGCCCACAGAATGTTGAGAATGATTCGGTGGAGCGCGGAGGCAATGGCGGTCCCGCGCATCGTTACTTGTATGCCGATAACAGCCCCATATATACCAACTCTCAGGAATACAACAACGCGGGGGCAGTGGCGCAACTCAAGGCGATTGATCCCAACATCGTGTTCGACGACTACTTCGCCACGTGCGGCATGGACTTCGTTCCGTCACCAAACATCTTCGAAAAGTCCACGGGGAAAACGGTGGTGTACGAGGAGAAGTTCATACGAGACTTCGTTAACGAGCTGCAGGCAGGAGCCATCTCCAATCGCGACTACTATGCAAGCGACCTCGAGCCCACCTTCCGCACGGTTATGGGCATGCTGTTTGGCATGGAACCCAGCAGGTCGAAGGCATTCATAGATAGAGCTTCCACCACTATGAACCGCTTCGATACCTTGGTCGCGTCGTGGAACGACCACAGCATGTTTCGCATTTGGTATTCGCTTATCGGCAAGTGGAACAAGGCCAGTGCAGACAAAAAGAAAGAGTACATGGATCTGATTTACAAGAAGCTCAAGGAAACGGATGCCTTGGGAGTACTCACCAAAGAGGAGCGCGCCAAGTTTGATGACGCGTGGCCTAAGCTGTTCGACTTCATAATGCGTGTGTTGGATCGGGACTATAACACAAAGAGCTACGACACCGCCAAGATGATGATGCTGGGCACCTTTGGGTACAACACGTCGCGCATCATGGCTAACCACCTTCCCGAGGTCACGCTAGCATGGCTGCGCTCCTACGATGACTACTACAACAACGAGCGTACGGCCACAGCACTACAGAACGCCCAATCCGTATTGGCGCCCTCGGCCAGCGTCGGCAAGAGGAACCTTAAGGTCGGTGCCGACCAGACCAACGTGATTCCAACCGGCAAGCAAACGGTAACGCTCGACGTGGCTGACATAAAAGGCGAGGCCATATACTACAAACTGTCTGGCGCCAAGACTTCGCCCAACACGTGCAAAGATGGTTACGACATTTATCGAGGCGGCATCGACCTTGGCCGTGTAAAACGAGACGATAGCTACACCATTACCGCCTATGCCATAAGCTATGGCACCAAGAGCGCGGAGGTAACGTACAACATCAATGTTGACGGTGCCCTGCACTCAGTAGTCGTGTACAACGAGAATGACGCACAGCTCAAAAAGATCTCGCAAACCTACGAGTGGACCGAGGGATCACAGCACAAGATAGAAGCCAAAGGGACCACAAATTGGCAGTTCGACAAGTGGAGGGTGTGGGACGAGAAGGCCAAAGATGTGACGGCGAAGGTGCTACCCAACGGAGATGATAATAAGCAGACGGCTACGCTCACCATGCCCGAGGGGGGCAAGAACGGTTTTTCGGACGATTACGAGCTCACGGTTATCGCGTCGTTTAAGTGGAGCTCAAGGGTGTATCCCAAGCACGCCTTTACGGTTAAGATTGGCGACATTACCGAGATCTTCCAGGTGGAGGAGAACCAGACCTTTAGATACGACGCAACCAACAAGATACCGGCGGGCAAGTACTTCAAGGAGTGGAAGGTTACCGACCAGACTGACACCGACGTCACGGAGTTTATGAGGCCTGCATACCGCAATAGCAATACCAACAGCTTCAAGTGGGACGCCGTAAACAAGCCCAACATGTACTGCGAGGTAATCGGCAACAACCAAACGGTTTATCAAAGCGGCAATTCGAGCCATGTGTTCGCCCAAGGCTACAGCCTAACGTTTGAGGCGCAGCTGGAAGACATTGCCACGATAAACGAAATTAAGATTACGGGTGTCGGCGAGGCTATGCACTATGGCTCAAAGATGGCGACGATTGAGTACTATGCGGGCACAAGCAAGGTGCACCAGCTCCATCAAATAGCGTACTGGAAGCGCGACCAAAACACAACGAAGAACGAGGATACCACGGTTGCCACCACGACCACCTACGAGGCCATCCTCAATTGCCCTGCGGTGGCGGGCAAGCCGTTTGCCGAAAATGATGCGTTGAACATAAAAGTACAGGTAAACGGTCAGTTTGTCGACGAGAATTCAGTCTATACGATTACGTCGAATCGCAAGGATGACGGAACCATACGGGTGACCATAACCAAGACGGAAACAACGACTACAGGTACGCCCACGTTTACGTACCAGGTCGAAGCGCGCGCATGCGACAAGAACGACGCGGACCGTAACGTACTGGTGCAGAATGGCAACGAGATCAAAACAAACCAGTCGTTCAAGGCCGGTGCGGACGGCGTCTTTAGGTTCTACAACGGGCCGCACGTGTCTGGAGGCAAGTTCTGCGGCTACGAGGCAGCTACGGACTCCGGCCTGGAAAAGGTGAATACGAACAATCCTTACGACAACACCTTCAAGGTCGTCGACAAGACCAAGCTACTCACGGTCAACATGCTGTACGTGCCCGAGATCTCGGAGATCGAGGTGACTAAATTCCCGCAACCCGCCACGGACGACCCGCTGGCCGGCGTGAATGACGAGGGCATCGGCTTTGCGTACTTACTCCCCGAGGACTCCGTGTTTGCGGACGCATTCGCAACGCGGGTAAAGAGCCTCAGCTGGAAGCCAGAGCCGGGCGCGGACCAAAAGGCGGCAGCTAACACGGCATACACCGCCGAGCTCGGGCTGGAGTGCGTCGTGGAGTACGTTGATGAGGACGACCAGCCATACGAGTGCGCCTTCGCACGGGGCGGCGTGTCGGTTACGACGAGCGCCGAGAACCCTGCCTTCGAGTCGGCCGAGTTCGATTCTGCGGCGAGCAAGCTGACTCTGTACTTCATGCCGACGGCGCGCGACATCAAGCACGACGTAACGATCGTTGACTACTGCGAAAACGCGGAGGAGGAGGGCAAGGCCCCCAGGCAGGAAACGTGGAGCGAAGGCGAGGCCAAGAGCGTTACGGCCAAGAGCTACGACAACTATGTGTTCAGCGGCTGGGACGTGAGCGACGGCACGAATCACGTGGAACCGTCGAAGCTGGGGCTCACCGCCAACGATCTCAAACAGCAAACGATAACCTTCGTTATGCCTAACAACACGGTGCTTGGTGACCGCTATGCGCTGAACCTCACGGCAAGCTACGTGCCCAAGGCCCAAAGCCTGCGTGCGATTATTGCCGAGCCCACGGATACCTCGCTTGCGAATGACGCCACCATAAAGTGGAAGGCGACGGAAGAGAGCGATGAGCGCTCGATTACGGTGCCGGTGGCTTGGACGGCAAGGGTAGAGTCCAGCGGTACGGGCACCGAGACGTGGACCTACACGGCTTCCATGCGTTTGGATGAGGCTACGGCGGCGGAATTTGTGTCGGACAAGATAGAAGTTGCGGCAGGGTCGTCCGACACCGAGGACTACGCAAACGTGACCGCAGCCTGCGAGCACAACACCGATGGCAGCATAACGGTAAACGTTACGTTCCCGTCCATCTCGAAAGTCGCGGACGCGGAGGACGTAACCATCAAGGCGTATGATGCCAATACGACGAACCCTCTTACCGGTGTGGAAAACGAAACGCTAAAGGTCGTTTGGGATACGGACGACAACGGCGTGTTCGAGCTGCTCCCGCCTGCCATAGAGGGCGCGACCTTTGTTGGCTGGGAGGTGCCGAGAGGCTCCAAGGTTGAGCGCGTGGGAACGACTGGCAACAAGTTTAGGCTCCAAAATGCTGTTGCTGGAGACAACTGCAGCGTGCATGCGCTGTACGCGCCCGAGGTCAGCTCGGTAACCATAACTGGCGTTGCTGCACCCGTGGGAGGGCAACCGCTTACCGCGCTGGATAACAACAACGTAACGGCAACCCTGAACTTCTCGGATGCGACCAAGACGCTGTTTGGCGTAAGCACGCTGCCTGACGGCACGGACGATTTGGCGCGCGTAAAGGTAACGAGCCTTACGTGGACGCCTGCGGCAACCGGCAATGAGGCCGCCTACGAGACGCGCTACACCGTAGAGGCAATGTTTACGGTCAAGCCTGTCGTGGGTGGGCAGGAGCAAGAGGATGGTAACTGGCGCTTTATCTACGCAAGGGGAGCTGGCGTGAAGGCAGACGGAGCTTCGACCACGCGCCTGAATGAAGCCGCGAACATGGCCTCCCTGTACTTCCCGCAAACGGGACGCGACAAGGGCCATCAGGTGAACATTACCAACAGCACCTACAACATGGTGGGCGAGCAGTACGTAGACAGCTGGTACGAAGGCATTGCGTACACCGCGGTGGCCCGCACGATCGACGACAAGCTGTTCTCTGGTTGGACGGTTGTGGACGGCAGCGGCACGGACGTTACGGCCAAGCTGGGCCTCTCTGCAGACGTCCTCAAGAGCGAGACCCTCCGCATTACCATGCCTGCCTACACGGACGGCGGGGACTTTGCCAAGGACTACAGCCTTACGATTACAGCCAACTATACCAACAAGTTCGGTGCGATAACCGCAATCGTGCCGCAGCCCAACCCCGAAGCCGAGCAGTTGCCCAACAAGGCCACGCTCAAGTGGGGCGACGGCGAGGGTCAATCTGCCGAGGTCGACCTCTGGTGGGACTACGGAAGCGAGGTCGTGGAGGACGGTGAGAACAAGACCGTCACCGAAAACTACACGGCCATCATACAGCTGGACGCGCAAAAGGCACAGGTGTTTGCAAGCGCGGTAGCCGTAACAGGCGCAACCAACTCCGCCGAAGGTCCGCAGGTCAAGGCGAACGGCTCCGCCTGGATCTGGAACCCCGACGGCAGCGCCACCATAACCGTTGAGTTCGATCCCATCATTACAAACGTCCAGGCACGCAAGGTCGTGGCGCAGGCGTGTGACGTCAACGCGGATGGGCAAACAAAGATCGAGGGCACGACCAACGAAGAAGTAACGATGTACGTGGACGAGGAGAACGAGAGGTTTGCGGTCTACGCGCCCGAGGTCGAAGGTGCCGAGTTTGCTGGCTGGGTCGTGCCCGACAAGGTTACGCAAGTGGATGCGCCTCAACCCGATCCGCAGGATGGCACCAACGTTTCCGAGGACGGTCTTACGGTAGGCTTCTTCAAGTTCGCAAACGATGCGCCAGCTGGTCAGACGTATACTATAAAGGTGCTGTACAAGCCGGTGGTCGACGTCGTTCAAACTGTGTTCGAGGCGCCGAAGGCCGGCCAGACGATGGCCACGAAGGATAACGCGACCGCCAGCTTTGCGTTGCAAAACAAGGGGTTCTCCGAGGTGCCCGTTACGGTGAACGCACTTGAATGGAGTCCCGCACCCGAGGACGATGGCACGGCTGCCTACGGCAAGGCATACGACGCCACGGTAACGCTTGCGCCTACCGAGGGCAAGCAGTTCGCATACGCCGCCGACCTGCTGCCGGACTACGAGGTACCGGACAAAGGTGACGAGGACGATGCGGCCATGGTGAACTACACCGCGGTAGAACCTCCGCACACAATGTACGTGAGCTTCGACAAAACCGAGCAGCTTGGCTTGCAGAACATCAAGGAGCCCAATCCGATTGTGGCTAGCAATGATAAGAACAACATGGCCAGCATTAAGAACCTACTTCCCACTCAGGTGGACATCGAGGTAGTAGGCAGCAACGTAAACAAGGCAAACGTAACGTGGCAAGACCCTGTTTGTGACGAAAACGGCGGCAAGGCATATGAGTCCTACTGGCATGCCGAGGGTACGGTTACACCACCCGAAGATGTGAGTCTTCCCAGCGGCATAACGAAAGAGGACCTTAAGGTTGGCGCCCTCATTTACGTGGCGCCTGCCGATAAGCTCAACCTGCTAGACGTAGAGCAACCTGCCGACTTGTTGGATGTGGATCCAGATAGCAACATAAAAGACCAGCTGCCCACCACCACGACCCTCACGATGGAGGATGGCATACAGGAGGAAGTCGCGGTTGAGTGGGGCGATCCTGTGCTTGTTGAAGACGGCGAAGACATAAATGTGTCCATCTGGACGGTAACGGGCAAGGTCAAGGAGCCGCTTCCCAGCTGGATCAACAATCCCAACGGCGAGGGACACGTGGACCTTTCGCTTTCGATCAACGCGTACGTGAATCCGCCCGATCGTAGGCACGAACCTGCCGATCCGCCCTACGCCACGCTGGACGATGGCATCTTCGACCTCTCGCAGATAATCTATTTGGATTCCTATAATCCGAACGCTCGGATCTTCTACTCAACCGACAGTGGAGATGGCCTTGCAGACTTCACGGAGTACGTACCCGGCACTCCCATTTACTTGGATCGTACCACCACTGACGAAGACAGCATGATGGTAATACAGGCGTATGCCACTGAGGAAGACAAGGACCCAAGTGACGTCGTATCGTATCTGTACATGCTCGATGAGGTCATTGACGTGCCCGTGGGCGAGGAGCTTGTGTACAACGGCGAGGAACAGACAGGCGTGTCGAGCAACGAAAACTATTCGCTCCTGAGTCCCAGTGCTGGCTCTCGCATAGACGAGCACGGCGATGCAGCGGCGACGAATGTGGGTACCTACACCGTTCTTGCTCGCATTGCCGACAAGCTGCAGTGGAAGATGGGTGAGGTGGACGAAGAAGGCAACGTGCCGTCAACGACTAACGACCAAACCGTAACCTTTAGAATTGTTCCTGCCTCGATTAAGGATTGCCATGTGGATGCCATTGGCGAACAGCGCTATACGAATGGTGCAGTCGAGCCCAAGCCTGTGGTGACGTTCAACGGCAAAGAGTTGGTCGAGGGACGCGACTACACGCTTTCCTACAAGGACAACAGGGGAGTGGGCAAGGCATACGTGACCATAACTGGCAAGGGCAACTTCAAGGACTCTGCAACGCTGGAGTTCGTTATTATGGGGGAGAAAAAGCATTCCGAGGAAGAGAATAAGCATTCCGAGGAAGAGAATAAGCATTCTGAAGGGGAGAGTAAGCTTTCCGTAACATATGCTGGTCACATACAGAAGAATGGTGACCTGGAGCCAGTCGCGAATGGCGAGACGCTGGGTACAACTGGGCTCAGTCTGCGGCTGGAGGCACTGAGCGCAAGAGTGGAAGGCGGTTCGATTGAGTATCGCTCTCACCTTCAGGGGTTCGGTTGGGAGAAGAACTGGGCCAAAGATGGCGAGCTCTCTGGCACTACCGGCCAATCAAGGCGCATCGAAGCAGTGCAGATGAAACTTTCCGAAAAGATGACTGAGGTCGGCTATAGCGTGTGGTATCGCGTGCATTGTCAGACGTACGGCTGGTTGGGCTGGGCACGTGATGGTGATCCTGCTGGAACCTCTGCCATGAGTAAACGTCTCGAGGCAATCCAGGTGATTGTGCTACATGGCGATGAAAAGCCAGAAGACTACGACGCGGCCAAGTCGTCTTTCCGATCGTTCGTAATTGCAAACGCTCACGTGCAGCGAGACGGTTGGCTTGGCTACGGATCAGCCGGCATGTTGGGAACAACCGGCCAGAGCAAACGACTGGAGGCCATGTGGGCGAAGCTTCAACACTTCCCATATGCCGGAGGCATCGAGTACCAGGCTCACGTGCAGCGTATTGGCTGGCAGGACTGGGTTTCCAACGGTGCGGTTGCCGGCACCTCCGGGCGCAGCTTGCGGATGGAGGCGGTACGCATGCGTCTTAAAGGCGAAGTTGCCGATCACCTGAGCCTGTGGTACAGACCTCACGTTCAAGGCATCGGTTGGACCGAATGGGTACCTGCAGAAGATGTGGCAGGCACCACAGGGCAAAGCCTTAGATGTGAGGCCATTGATGTGATAGTTCTTTCGAAGGGGGCGGTTCCCGACAGGTAGCGCACACGAAAGCCGTCAGCAAAATCCCGCCTACGAGTGCATGTTATGGTGCTCGTGGGCGGGATTCCTGTTTTTTGAATGAAAGCACTTGTCACTGGTGCTTAGACGTAAGGTTACGGACGCGCCAAAAGCAGGCTGACGACCTTCTTTGTGAGTGCGTAGGTACCAGGTGTTTTGCTTTCGCGCGGACCGGCGACGTTGAGGGTGATGCCACGACCGAGCGACGCGAGCCACGCGCGTACGTTGCCCAGATCCTCGATGCTTCGAATTACAAGGTAAGGCCGACCATAGTCATTTGCGAAGCGTACCGTCATATCGGTCCCACTCAGCGGCTCTATTCCAGAAGGCGCAACAATAAGCGTGGCATGCGAGTCGCGTACGTTCCAAGCAGTCCTCTCAACATAGCCTTCGCTGACACCCTCCTTGAGCTCGGGATACTGAGCAAGAAGTCCGGGTGGCTCCGGCATGTCCTCAGCCAAACCTCCGGGAGGGCACCACCCACAAATCGAAACGCCCGCCTCACGTGCCGCATCTAGCGCACCACGGTCAGCGCCGGTCTGGCCACCGGAGCGAACATACGAAATGCTTGGAATCGAGGACAAGATCTCGTTTGCCTCGCTTTGCTGCTCTCGAATTGTTTGGGGATCTACGGGGTCGCTCTGTAAAAGAATCTCCCACTCGCCGCGTGTTATCCAGCTGACGTCTTCCGTCTTGCAATCGCCCATCAACTGGCGTGGCCGGTCCTTTATGGAGCGCTGACGGTTGAGACCTGCCTTTTCTTGCACTCGGCGACTCTGGTCGTTGTCGAATGAGTGTCCTGCCCAAATGGCCGAGAGTCCGAGTTCGCAAAAACCGTAACGCATGATCTCTCGCACTGCCTCGGGCATGTATCCCTTACCCCAAAGGGGCTTGGCTATCCAAAACCCTAGTTCCGCCTGATCGCTCCCGATGGCTAAGTCGGAAGCCTCGCCAATCTTTAGGCCTATGGCGCCCACGGGCTCGTCCGGATGTGTGGAATCCCTGAGCACGATGGCGAACGTCTGGGGAACACTGAGCACGTCACGAATTGCCTGGACGCTCTGCTCGACGCTCTGGTGAGTGGGCCAGCCAGCGTTGGGGCCTATGTCGGGATCCGATGCGTAGGCAAAGAGCGACTCCGCATCTGATTCGCGCCAAGGGCGCAGGTACAAACGCTCTGTTTGAAGAGTTACAGGCCAAGTCATAAGAACTCCCTAATACGCTGGTGGACGATGCTCGGTATTCTGGCAAAACAAAACACGGAGAAGTGGCAACGCGACGTGTCCGTTGTACCTCGCGCACGTCAGTGCTCGAACGGCCAATCCCCGTTTGCAAGTGCCTCGATGGCGGCAGGTACCGAATCCTCCTCACAGGGTCCGATGTGCCAACGTGCAGCGGCGACGACTTCGGGCACGGCTCCTGCGACGGCAACACCATTTGGTATGTGGGCAATCATCTCGAGGTCGTTGCCCCCATCGCCAAAGGTGACGACTTGGTCGATGCCGATGCCAAGTGCCTTGCAAATGATTTCGATACCGGTCGCCTTGCTGTATCCCGGAGGTGCCATGTTTAGAAACCCAGCCATGGGGACGTTAAAGTCGAGCTCGGTAACCTCACGGGCAACCACATCAAATAGTCTGCGTGTGCGCTCAAGGTCCCCGTCGCAAAAGACGTTCATCTTAAAAATGGGAATGTCGGGTATGCTGGAGGTATCCAAAGCCTCTTTGGCATATACGGGAAAGCTCAGCGCAAGGTCTTCTCGCTTCCCCTCGACCAGTAGCGGAGTGCCGCCGTCAAATACGATTGCTCCGACGCCCGGCATGTCATGGATGACTTGAGCGACATGTATGAGTGCATCATGCGGCAGGTATTCCACGTGGATAAGCTCACCATCCAAATAAACTTGCATTCCGTTGGTCCCTAGAGCTGTCGCAACGCACGCATCATCGCCACCAAAAGTGGGAATCACGTGACTGATTCCGCGTCCGCTGGCCGGACCCACGCGAATGCCCGCATCCATAGCCGAATGAAACGACTCAATAACGCGTGATGACACGACACGTTGCCCGTAGGGCAGCAGAGTGCCATCTATGTCCGAGAGGATGAGCTTTATGTCGTGACCATTCCCCATGGACCCTCCGATCAATTGACACGCACTTTCACCTTTGTCTCTTTTCCTTTAGGTTGTCTTAGTTTAACAGGATTGCAGTGTCGCCCTGTTTGAATGAATAACATCCTCTCGCATCAAATCCCGTTCGTGTCTATAATGCCAAGAATGGATTTGACGAAGGTTTGGAGAGTGAGGATGCGGTTTGGCTTTTCGTTAGTTGGCATCGTTTTCCTTGCGATGCTATTCGTACCCAACATCAAGTGGGCAAAGAGCCAGCCTCCGGGATATGGGGAAATCGCAATGCACGAAAACAAGGTCCTTGTCGCGTTCGAACGGGTCGGCCAGGCACTCACCACCTGCTCGGCCATCGTGTTCGTCTGCCCGCAGGGATTCTCGTTTCCATGGCTACTCTGGCTCCTGGCTGCCTTGGTGCTCATGTTCCTCTACGAGGTTGCCTGGATTCGCTACTTTAGGGATGGAGAAAGACTCGAGGGTATGTACCGGCCTCTCGGTCCTATTCCGGTTCCCATAGCAAGTCTGCCTGTTGTGGCATTTGTCCTTTTGGGAGTCTGGTATCAGTCGCCCATAGCCGTTGCCTCCGCAACCATCCTCGGAATCGGTCACATCGGAATTCACCTCGACCACCTGCGTGAGTTCTTGGCCAGCTAGCTAACGTGCTAGGACGAAGCCTCAAGAACGTCACGTATACCTACCCACGCTCGCGCGACTATGCGTGAGCGTGGGGTTGGTCGGTAAGCCCGAAATCGTCTATGTGGTCCATGTGTCCATGTGGCCTGCGCATCAATCGGAATAGGGTATGCGGTAGTAGTCCATCCATACTTTGAAGGTATCTTGGGCCGAGAGACAGGTATCTCTAAGCCAGCCCTTCTCGCTATCCCATTGCGCGAGACCTCGATAGTAAAAGAGCTTCATGTCATCCGCGATGACGAAGGGCGTAATCGCGTGACGCAGGCACTCTTTGAACATGATGAGCCGTCCCACGCGACCGTTGCCGTCTTGGAAGGGGTGGATGCGCTCGAAGGCGACGTGGAAGTCGATGATGTCGTCAAGTGTGTGCGTAGGTAGCTTCTCATATGAGGTAACGGCCCTTTTCATCTCGTGGGAAACATCCTCCGGAGGTGTTGTGTTACGGCCTCCGACTTCGTTTGGCAGGAGCTTGTAGTCGCCCACGGCAAACCAGTCTCTGTCCGCGTCGCTGGTAGATGACTTGAGTATGCGATGGAGTTCCTTGACAATTCGCTCAGAAAGGGGGTCGAATGTATGGTCTACGACGTAATCGACGCAACGAAAGTGATTGGCGGCCTCTATGACATCGTCGATGCGGACTGTCCCTCCCTCGGTGCCGATTGTTTTGGTCTCGAAGATGAGGCGTGTCTGCTCACGCGTGAGCCTGCTGCCTTCCATATGGTTGGAGTTGTAGGTGAGCTCCACCTGGACTTTGTGATAGATGCCGCCTGGCATTCTTGAGGCGCGCTCTTCTTGGAGGCGGACGAGTAGCGGCGTCATGTCATCCGCTGGAGTGACGTTCGCGGACTTGCCGTTCAATCGCCCGGGCTTTTTGGCGTCGGCGGGAATGCTCCACGTCTTGCCTACGAGAAAGGCGCCTGGCACGCGTCCCTGCGCGCAGTAGTTGCGGACGCTTCTTGCGGAGATGCCCCAAAGAGCCGACACTTCGGCGACGGAAAGATAGGGCATAACACCTCCCTACATGTTCTGTTGCCCTTAGTTTATCATAGTGCATTATAATTTGCCGATAAGGGTAAGAAGATGTTAGAATCTTACCGTTATCGGAAAAGTATTTGTCCGCATCCTACAGATGTCGGCAAAGCTGTCAAGCAGAGCCGTAGGCAAGACAGGCGGTTCTCTCGACGTACTCTTCGCGGGCTCCCTTCTTAACAAGAAGGGGAGTATCCACTTCGTCCTTCTTAGGCGAGGTGGATACTCCCCATTACTTGGCTTGTTGCTTGCGCGCATTCCTTACAGCGAAAGCCCCTCGCCGAGGGCGAGAGCGTGCACACGCTCGGGATTCTTTACCGCAGCTTCCAGACGCTCGGGATCTCCATTGAAGGGCGTGTACTCCGGCGCGTCCACGCATCCCCAGTGAATGAGCAACAGCTCGGATTCGGGGTAGTGGTTCGCGAGTTCCACGGCACCCGCAAAGCCAATGTGCCAGATGTTGTCTGCGAAGTCGAAGAGCATCATGTCGGGTGCCTTCTCCCACTCCAAGAACTCGGGAAGCGGGCGAGAGTCAGATGGGAGCCAAATGGACCCATCGGGAGTATCGAACCAATATCCGCAATACTCCTTGCGCTCCCACGTTCTATAGGTGTACTTCTCCTTGGTCATGTGCTGTTGCCAGTTATGCCAGGTGGGGGTGAGCGTTATACCAACGTCGCCTACTTTGAAGACTCCGCCGATGTCGTGACCTATTGCGCCGTCCACATGCTCCTCGTCGCGAGCCACTTGCGCGACATACTGGGTGGCATGGACCTCGCCAGCCTTGTTCTTGAGCCCCGCCAGCGTCTCGCGCGCAAAGTGGTCGTTATCGATGTGCGTGTAAAGAAGGGCATCGAAGGCAGGTACGTCCTCAGGAAGGATTGGAGGCTCCACCAGCGTGGGCATGTCGAAGCCGACAAGCAGCGGGTCACACATAATCGTAGTGCCGCGGCTGTTGAGCAAGAATCCAGCGTTGCCCAACCAGTAGACGGTAGTCGTATCGGACGGTCCAAACGCCTCAGCGGGCAAAGCGACGGTTTCTCTTGGCATTGCCTGACCCTGTGTACTGCGACGAATCTGAACGCTCATTGTCTCCTCCTTTGATTGCAAATACGATAACACAATTAATACTACTATATATTACTAAATATTAGACGTGCCACGTGGACGGAGATGGTGACACATGCGCCGCAGAACAAATGCCCCGAGAGCTCTGTGCCACATTGTGAGCAGTGGTAACCACTACGCCGTTGCTGCCAGAACCCCACAGCGATGACTCTCATGTCGCATCGTTCCCACATGGACGCACAGGCAGGGGACTTGCGACCCTACGAAAATCTCTGCACCGCATCCATGTACGGTGTCATGTACGACCTCGCCCACGCTCTCCACATAGATTCGACCGCTCTTGGGGTCGCGGATGGAATCCACATGACCACGCACGATTGCCTGCACGTCGGACCCCTCGAACGCAAGGTCACAGCCAACCATCTCGCAGTTGATGAGCGTGAGGTTCTTGCACCGCACAAAAGGCTGTGTTCCTTCGATTCGGCAGTTTTCCAGCGTAAGCCCCTCGCTGTACCAACCAAGGTATTCGCCCTTGATGGTGGCATTGCGTACCGTCACGTTGCGGGAATGCCAAAAGGCATCCTTCGTATCAAAGGTGCCACCCTCTATAACAAGCTCGTCAACGTACTGGAACGAGTACTTGCCCGTAAACTCGCAGTCAACAAGGCACAGGTTGCGACCATGAAGAAACGCGTACTCGCTCGTCAGCGAGCTGTTATGAAGCACGACGTTGCTGCTACTCCAGCCAAATTCTTCCGAGGCAATCTCGCTATTGGCAATAGTGACCGTGTCGCACTCACGTAGTGCCTTAATGCCCAGAAGCTTGCTATGTTCGATGGTCACGTTGCTCGTATACCACAAGGCTGCACGACAGGTGTCGGTGAGCGTCGAGTCCCGAAGCTTGATTTCATTTGAATGCCAAAGAGGGTAGCGCAGTTCAAAAAACGTGTTATCGATGGAGATGTTGCTGCATTCCTTGAGTGCCGATTCTCCGTCGGCCGGCCCCGCAAAGCGAACGCCATGCAGCTCGGCGTTCGCAAGTCCGTAGAGGGCTCGTTCCTCGTCGAAGGCCGTATTGTCAAAAATCATGCTTGGCATTTTGCTCTCCACTCTTGGAATGATCCAATTCCGGGTTCTTTGTTAAAAATAGAATACGACCTCAAGAAATGAATAACAAATGCCTATTGCATATAATGAACCATACGCATGAGGTATGCCTAAGCTGTTACGGACAAAATGGGGCGTTTCACTACTTACAGCGAAAGTGAGAGTTGGGACCCTTTGACGAGATGGCTTTTCTGTGCGACGCTACTCACTTCGTCACTTTCATGCAGGCGCCCCAGCAGCAGGGGGCTTTGTGGGTCATGCGCGTGTGCTTATGATCATGGGGCCTATTATCCTACGAAAGAACGAGTCCCCTTTTGACAATGTCAGACTTGTCGAAAGGGGACATTCAAGGCTTGTTTGGGAAGCCAGTTATCGAATGAAGTTGGTAAAGGTGACCTTGTTACGCTCGGGGACGCCATAGGCGCTCGCCCCATCTGCGATAGAGCGCATCATAAAGGTCATATTGCGTGCGAGATTGCGAACGGTCTGTACGCCCTCTTCGTCGGCATACACGTCATCCGCCGTATAGCCATGCACGTCGTTCCAGTAGGTCGAGGGTACCGTGGGCATACCCGAGATACCAAAGAACTGGTTGAGCGACTCAAAGGTTGCGCTGTTGCCGCCGCGGCGGCAACTCACGATGCTCGCTCCCACCTTCATGCGCAGGTCGACGCTCGAGCTATAGAACAGGCGCTGCATGAACGAGAGCACCGTTCCGTTGGGATTGCCATAATACACAGGGCTTCCGACGATGATGCCATCTGCCTCGTCAAGCTTGGCTGCGCACTCATTAACGATGTCGTTCTTAAAGACGCACTTTCCCAGCTCGCGGCAGCGCCCGCAGGCGATGCAGCCACGGATGTCCTTGTTACCTACGTCGACTCGTTCGCACTCGACGCCTGCCGCAGCGAATTCCTCGGCGGCGATGGAAAATGCCGTGGCGATGCAGCCCTTGGGGTTGGGACTGCCGTTAATCATGAGTACCTTCACCTTTGTCTCCTCTCCTTTGGGTTGTATTATTTTAGCAGTGTTGCTGTACGGAACTAACGAACCCAGTTCAATAGTCGCCATGGCGCGAAGCGATTTTGTTCTATTATTGAAACGCTATCGAAAACACGGATGAGGAGGCGTACCATGGACTTCCTACGTGCACATCAGCTCGATATGATGCTGTTCTTGAGCGGCAGCTGTGGTGTTCTGGCAATCATGACTCTGATGCCAAAGTTCTTGTCCATCAAGAGAAGGTCAATCCTTGCGCTGATGGAGCTTGCTTCCATGATGCAACTCATATTCGATCGAATCTCTTATCTGTACCGCGGCAACGAGAGCTTGTTTGGCGGCTTCATGGTACGCATTAGCAACAGCATGACGTACTTTATCATTTTTGTACTTTTGCTCCTTGTGTCATACTTCGTTAAAGACCTGCTCCGGCACGAGGGCGGAATAGAGCAGCTCCCACGTCGGCTGCTCATATGTGACGTGTCGTTCGTCGTCGGAACGATTCTTGTTATCGTTACTCAGTTCACGGGACTGTACTACACATTCGACTCGCACAACAACTATCAGCGGGCGCCTGGCTACATGTACAGCTACATCCTCCCATTCTTGATGGCAATCGTTTTGGAGACGGTGCTTTTTAAATTCCGCAAAAAACTCCCGCGCAAACTTGTGTTCGCCCTAACAATTAGCATCGTTCTTCCGTCTGTCGCGGCCTTGATTCAATACCTTAACTACGGAATATCGCTCATTAGCATGACAATGGTCATCGTCGTGAACGTGTTCTTTGTGTATGCGCTATCCGCTTTGGGCAACGAGGTGAGTCGCGCAAAAAACCGCGAAATCGAGTTCTACAAAGAGGCGCAAAGGAGAGAGGCGGCACTGTTCGAAGAGACCGTCGAGGCTTTGGCGAACGCCATTGACGCAAAGGACAAGTACACACACGGGCATTCCACGCGCGTGGCCGTTTTGTCCAGGCGGATAGCAGAGGAGGCCGGCCTTTCGAAAGAGGAATGCGACGAGGTGTATTTTGCAGCGCTCCTGCACGATGTTGGAAAGATTGGTGTTCCAGACGATGTAATCAACAAACCCGGCAGGCTCACCGACGAAGAGTTCGAACAGATAAAGCTTCATCCGGTTTATGGAAACCAGATTCTCTCCAGCATCAAGCAGTCGCCGTATTTGCGCATTGGCGCCTGCTACCACCACGAACGCTACGATGGAAGGGGATATCCCGACGGGCTCTCGGGCGAGGACATTCCGCGGATTGCCCGAATCATCGCCGTTGCCGATGCCTATGACGCTATGTCGTCAACAAGGAGCTATCGCGACGCGTTGGGGCAGCAAAAGGTGAGAGACGAGATTGCGCGCGGAGAAGGAACGCAGTTCGATGAGCAGTATGCCAAAATCATGCTGCGCCTTATAGACGAGGGATGGGGTTCGTCAGCAGAAGCACAGTGAGCATTCAATCGTTCATGTTATTATTTGCAAAGGAAACATGAGTGATAACGGCTGGCCAAGGGAGACTCCATGGAACTTCGTACGCTTCGCTCGTTTTTGGCCGTCGCACGAGAAGGTAACGTTACCCGAGCCGCGCGGCACCTGCACATCACGCAACCAGCGCTTTCGCGTCAGCTTTCTGAGCTTGAACGCGAGATGGGCTGCGAGCTCCTTGTGCGTGAACCGCGCGGTGTGACGCTCACCGAAGAGGGGATGCTGCTTAGAAAGCGTGCGGACGAGATCGTGAGTCTGGCCGATCGCACCGAGCGGGAGCTTCGCTCACCCGCAGCCGAAATCGAGGGCGACATCTGGGTTGGCGGGGGAGAATCGCGAGTAATGGAGCTTGTCGCACAGGTTGCAACAGATTTGCAAAGTAGGCACCCGGGGGTACGACTGCGCATTCATTCCGGTAACGGCAACGACGTTGTCGAACGAGTCGAAAGAGGCCTCCTGGATTTTGGTGTTGTGTTTGGGACAAACCCAGACAACAAATTCGAATCGCTGTTGCTTCCACATGAGGATCGATGGGGCGTTCTGGTGCGAAACGACCACAAGCTGGCTGATCGGGAGACCATAACGCTCGAGGATCTTGCAGAAGAGAGACTTATCGTGAGTGGGGAGAGTGGCGAACTGGTCGATAATAGCAACGCCATGTATTCTCGGCTCGTGTCGAAAGGGTTCAACATAGCCGCCACCTATACGCTGCTCTACAACGGTTCACTGCTGGTTGAGGCGGGTATGGGAATCGCCGTCTGCTTCGACGGTATTGTGGCGGCCGGCGACGGCACTCCGTTCGTTTACGTCCCGCTGGAAGATTTGCCGACAACGCCGGCGTATCTTGTATGGAAGCGTTACCAGCCCCTTTCGCGCGCGTGCGATGCGTTTCTGCGATCGATGCGAGAGATGGCTGTTGAAACCGAGTAAGGAATAATCGAGAGAGGCGAGCATGGAAGTCAAAGCGTGGACATACGAAGAGTTACCTGAGTTCGACGGGGACGTACCGGAAGCCCTGTGGCTGGATACCACGGGCGACGAGATGGGAGTTACATACGTTCCCAACGTCGAGTACGAGAGCATAGACGGCGTGAGCCGTACGCTCCAGATTCTGGTACCCAACAGTCGCAACATCAAGTTGCGACGTGCAAGCGCTAGTTCCGGGCAGACGTATCCTTGCATCGTGTATGTTCAGGGTTCTGCATGGATGAAACAGAACGTGTATGCAAACATACCTTGCATCGCGCGATTGGCTGAGCGCGGGTATGTGGTTGCGGTTGTCGAATACCGCGAAAGCTCGCTTGCGAGCATCCCCGCGCCTATTCAAGACGCACGAAACGCCGTGCGGTTCATGCGCGTGCACGCATCGGAGTTCGACGTGGATCCAGATCGCATGGCGATAATGGGTGACTCGTCAGGTGGCCACACGGCGGTGTATGCCGGCATCTTGCACGACGACGAAACGAGCGCGAACCTATTTCCGGGAGTGTCAGCCGAGGTGAGCTGCATAGTCAATCTTTATGGGTCGACCGATCTCGACTTCGATGATTCAAACCCCTCCACTCCCAACCATAACCTGCCTGACTCACCCGAAGGCATGGAGATGGGAGGGATCGACCTGCGGATCGACCGCGAAGCTCGCAAACTCATCACTGTGCGTCACAATATAGACAATGAAACTTGCATCGCCCCTGTTCTGACGTTTCACGGCACAAAGGACCGTATTGTCAATACGCGCTGCAGCGTACTTTTGCATCAACATCTGCGTGCCACGGGTCACCAGAGCACGCTTTACCTGGTGAAAGGGGCAGATCACGGCGGTCCTGAGTTCTGGTCGACGCAGGCGATGGATATCGTTGACAGGTTCATCCGCAAACACCTCTAGTACAAGCGGGAGTTCTCTTTTGGATTCGACACTCAATAAGCGGATGGCAAAGGTCAATGAGGCGATGACGTCTTTATCGTTCCTGGTCATTCACGTCGTCATGACTGTTTTGTTTGCACGTTACGGCGTATAACCTAAAGATGTTCTTTTAACAACCCCGATTCGTCAAGCCAAACAAGCCGGTCAAACAAGCCTTTCCGTTGATGGCCATCGCGGTTGTACTGAGTAAAAATGGTCGTATAGTATATATGAATTTGTTTCGCGGATGCATGAGCCTAGAAGGGCCCAGCACAAGGAACTAGTCCCTATGGCCACTAAGGTAAGACCAAAAAGGAGGAAAGCACTATGCGTATGAAGGAAGGCTTCTTGTGGGGCGGCGCAACGGCTGCCAACCAGTACGAGGGTGCATGGAACGTGGACGGCAAGGGAGCAAGCGTACCCGACCACATGAGAGGCGGCGACATCAACACCCCGCGTCAGATCGACGCCGAGTTCGATCCCGACGCGCTCTATCCCAGCTGGGAGGCCACCGACTTCTACCATCACTACGAGGAGGACATCGCGCTGTTTGCCGAGATGGGCTGGAACGTGTTCCGCATGTCCATCAACTGGACGCGCATCTTCCCCACCGGCATGGAGGAGGAGCCGAACGAGGCTGGCCTCGCGTTCTACGACAAAGTTTTTGACTGCTGTGCCGCTCACGGCATCAAGCCTCTGGTAACCATAAGCCACTACGAGCTGCCCTACGCTCTGGTGGAGAAGTACGACGGTTGGCTAAGTCGCGACCTTATCGACCTGTTCTTCCGCTATGGCAAGACGGTGCTCGACCGCTTCCACTCTAAGGTGGAGTACTTCCTCACGTTCAACGAGATCAACATCGGCCTCATGAACATGGGCGCCCCGCTCTCCACCGGCCTTATCAAGGGCTTCACGGGCACCATGGCCCAGGTCGACCGCACGGCAACCGAGCGCTTCCAGGCGGTGCACCACATGTTCGTGGCGAGCGCCAAGCTTATCAAGTACGCGCACGACAACTATCCCGAGGTGAAGATGGGCAACATGATCGCCTTCATCCCAACCTACGCGCTCACGTGCGACCCCGCCGACGTGCTCGCCAACCAGGCCAACATGCGCCAGATGGACTGGTATTGCTCCGACGTGCAGGTACGCGGCCACTACCCCTACTACGCCAAACGCATGTGGGAGGAGCAAGGCATCGAGCTCAACATCACAGCCGAGGACGAGAAGATACTCTCCGAGGGCATCATCGACTTCTACACCTTTAGCTACTACCAAACGAACACCGTGACCACCCACCCGGATGCCGAACAGATGCAAGGCAACATGACCATGGGCGGCAAGAACCCCTATCTCGAGGCCTCCGATTGGGGCTGGCAAATCGACCCCACCGGCCTGCGCATCTTCCTCAACGAGATTGCGGACCGCTACGACAACATCCCGCTGATGGTGGTGGAGAACGGTCTTGGCGCCTTCGACGAGGTTGTCGTGGAGGATGGCGTCGAGCGCATCCACGACCCATATCGCATCGACTACCTGCGCAAGCACGTGCGCGACATGGGTGAGGCCGTGGCCGACGGCGTGAACCTCATCGGCTACACTTGGTGGGGCCCCATAGACGTCGTCTCCGCCGGTACGGGCGAGATGCGCAAGCGCTACGGTTTTATTTACGTTGACAAGCACGACGACGGCACGGGCGACCTGCACCGCGCGCGCAAGGACTCATTCTTCTATTACCAGAAGCTTATCAAGTCCAACGGCGAGGACCTGGACTAGTCGATAGCATCGTCAAGGCATTCTTGGTTAGTCAGCAAGGGCCGGCCTTCTTCATTTGGAGGCCAGCCCTTGTAGTCATATGGTCCGCCCATCAAGGCGTGCCACGCAAACGTGAGGTTCGCCTAACCTCCACCGAGCAGACCAGTTCGTAAAACAGCTTGCACGGACCTATAATACGCTTAAAGTGTTTCGTGTCGGGATTGCATCACTGTGAGCTGCGGATAGGAGCGACTCGTGTTACAGAGAGCGATTGAGATAGTCCAGGCTGTTGTGACCAAGGTCTTGGACTGTGGGCCCGTGAAATTCGTTATGCGCGTCCTAAAGAAGTCGTTTGCGGACCGTGTTGGCGCATACACTGCCCAGATTGCCTTCTATATCTTGATGACGGTGTTCCCGATGGTGATCCTCTTCCTTCAGCTCATCAAGTTTGCCCCCATCAGCCAGGAGTCCATCCTCTATGCCATCGACAACGTCTTTCCCGATTACCTGCTGTCCACTCTGCACGGGCTGCTTCAGGAGGTCTACTCCTCCTCTTCCGGGCTCGTGCCCATCACCATCATCACGATGCTGTGGACCATCTCCAAGGTCATGCATGCCATGACGCAGGGTCTCGACACCATATGCACGACCGAGGGTTCTCGGAACTGGGTGGTCGTGCGCGTCTGGTCGGTTCTATGCACCTTCTTGATCTTTGCGGTCGCGGTGGCACTTGCCGCAAGTTTCATAGGATGGCGACCTCTAAAGATCTTCCTTATCCGTCACCGACCCCAGGGCATGTCGCTTTCCGGGTTCTCGGATACCATCGACGTAATCTATACCATGATCATTGGGGTGCTGTCCCTCTCGGTTCTCTACAAGATGCTACCTCGGCGAAAGCTCCGCTTCGTCGCGCAGTTCCCAGGTGCCATCTTCGCGGTATTTGCCATCATGCTTCTATCGAACGCACTGTCTATCTATGTGGGTCGGTTCAATGGCTTCTCTGCCTACGGCAGCCTTACCACGCTTACGCTCGTGATGTTCTGGCTGTACTTCAGCTGCTACTTCCTCATGATGGGAGCCGTTATCAACGAGGTTCTACAGGAGTTAGGGGCGAAGTTGTCGCTGCGGTGGGGGCTGGCGAAGCGGCGCGCGGAGGGTGAGAGCGACCCCATGGTTCGGGGATGACCCTACTTATCGTCTTGAACTGAGCCTTCCTGCGGCGAGTAGATGGAGTAGGGCAGCACTATCATGCGCTCTCGTCCGAACTCGGTGTCGCGAGGATAGGAGTCCATGCCTTCGAGCAGGTCCTCGCCATTCTTGGCGTTCTCGGTCATCTTGGCGATGCAGTCAGCCATCGCTTGGGAATCTTGTTCGATGGTTCCCGTCATGATTCCTTTTGCTATGAGCTCGCGGCCGGCGGCAGTCGCGTCGACTCCGAAGACGGGGATTGTCGCGCTGCCGGGGGTGCCGAGGTTGTAGCCGAAGGTCTGCAGGGCGTCAATGGCACCCTCGGCCATCGAATCGCTGTTGGCAATCACAAGCTCGATCATGTTGCCGTTCTCCTCGTTGTAGTGCACAAGGTTCGTTGTCATGTAGCTCATGACGGAGTCCCTCGTCCACGAACCGGTAAGATCGAGCTGGAACTTGTCGACGCTTGTAGGATCGAAATAGACAAGATCGGGATAGCCCGCGCTCTTAAGGATGGCGTTGGCATCCTCAACGGAGTAGGTAGTTCGGTAGATTGCCTCGGCGTTAGCGGCCTCGCCCTTGAACATTGCGTAGGATATGCGGCCGTCACCGTTGAGGTCGACCTCATCATAGTGTTCCTTGAGGTACTCGCCAATCATCTTTCCTTGTAGGTGACCCGCCTCAGCCGAGTCGGTACCCACGAAGGCAACGTTATCGTAGTAGTCGAGGATGACGCCCTCATAGCCCTCCTCCTCGATGGGGCGGTTGAAGAAGACGAGGGGAATATTCGCGGCTGCTGCCTTCTGGCAGATTACGTCAGCGCGTTCGGCGCTGCCGCTGTTGACGATGTTAACGACCAGGATGGACGTGCCATTCTCGATGGCCTTGTCTATTTGGGTGTTCTGCGCAATCTGGTCATGGTCCGCGTCGTACTCCTGATAAGTGATGCTCTTTGAGGCGAGGCCGGCGGTCAGGGCGTTGCGCACCGAGCTGATGTACACGTCATCATAGTCGTAGTAGAAGATTGAGGCCACAAAGTTCTGAGCAAGAGAGCCTGCTGATCCTGAGCCATTTTGTGTAGCAATCTGTGCGCATGCGCCAAGCATCAGACAGGCGATGAACGCGAGTGCCACGTCGAATATAAAGGCAACGAATGGTGTGCGCTTTGTGCGTTGCATGCGTGATTTCCCTCCGACGTGCGTCTTTGACTCCCATTATCCGTCATTGTGCCTCTATTGTCTTCATCCGCTCCTCGGAAGGTTCGGTAGCAGGTGGCGATGTCTTAGGTTCCGTTAATTTGGGCTTCCTTGGCGAATTAAGCTGGACCTTCACCTTCTTTGGCATTCCCGTTATCATGCCCGCCTCTGGTTATCCGAGTTCATCGAGGTTGCTCCTCCATGAATGCTGGCAACTCAGTGCGGGAGACCCCCGTCACACGAGTGCTGAGGAGCCGGTAGAAGGAGTGCCTCGCGAGCGCTTCGGGAGGGTTTTGCTCGTGCATCACAACCCCTCGTGGGTGGCATCGAAGATGAGCTCTGCTTTGGCAAAGGCCTTCTTGGCGTCCGCAATGAAGCCGAGCACGTCGGCATTGTGGAAGAGCGCGCGTTCCTCCATCGTCATGAAGTCAGCCATATCATGCACGAGGACGACCATGGCATGGCGCAACTCGAGAGCCTCTCCGTAGTGAGCCGCAAGGCGATCGAGCGTCGGCTCACACTCGTAAGCAAGCCCCATCATGGGGTCCGAGAAGAACGTGAAAGAGATGCACGCGGGCTAGTGGTTAGGTATGTCAGGCTTGTGGAAGATGGAGAAGCGTGAGTGTGAGTCGGCTACCTTCCATAGCCCATTTCGGCCCGGCGCAGTACGCGCCAGCGCTTCTTGATTGTCTCGAGAAGGTCTGTGCGCTCTCGCGGTTCACATACTTCGGGTCCCGTCAGGAGCCACACGTTCACGTATTCGCCCGAAAGGTCATCGCGCAGCGGTTCGCGCAGGACCCTGTCGACAGGCGTGGTGCGATAGACGTGCACAAGCGCATCGCCCTCCCGCGTGATGAGGCCCGGGTCGGTGATGAAGGAAGCGCGCTCGCTCAAGAACACACAGATCTGGCGATCACGGCTCTCGTTGGTTCCGTAGCGCACGTGGAGAACGCAGAGCGTTCCCGCGGTGCCGACCCAGGCCGGCCGGCTGGGCATCATCGAGCTCACGGGTGCCTGGGTGTATGTAGCGGGGAAGACGTGCCCGAGCGTCACATTCGGCATGCTGCTCACCTCTCGTGTGATCATCGTGCTGGAGACTATTACTGTAGCGCCATGCGTGATTTGCACTTGACGCAATATTATCCCTTGAATCATAATTTGTTTTCGGTGAAACGAGTTGAATCTCACGCGTTTGGGGAGAGAGAAAGGGCGGCGATGGTTTTCTACTTCACTGCAACGGGCAATAGCCTCTATGCGGCACGTCAGATTGATGACGACCTTGTGAGCATTGCGCAGGAGCTGCGCAAATCGGACCGACACTACCATGCGGGTGCCATCGGCATCGTATGCCCACTCTTCGAGTTCGACCTGCCAGGTGTGGTGGAGAAATTCATCATGGAATCCACGTTCGACACAGACTACTTCTTCATCGTCACCACATACGGCATGCACAACGGTGGTATCGCCGAGCGCGTCAGCGCTCGGCTCGAGTCTGCCGGTCGGCGTGTGGACTACTTCAATACGGTGATCATGGTGGACAACGCGCTACAGGTCTTCGACATGGCAGAGCAAATGCGCATCGACCCCGAGAAGCGAGTGGACGAGCATCTCGCCGCTATTCGCGCGGACGTTGAGTCTCGTAAGCGTTACATCCAACCCGCTACCGAGGAGGAGGTTGGTTTCTACGAGGGCTACATGGCGGACCCGGCGTTCGATTTGCGTCCCCGTCCTGACAATCCCCTCTACCGCTTGACCGATGCCTGCATCGGATGCGGAACTTGTTCGCGCGTGTGCCCCATGCAGTGCATCCGCATCGAGGGTGAAAGACCGGCCTGGGACTACTGCGCTTGTGCCGGATGCTTTGCCTGCGTTCACTCATGCCCGAAGGCAGCCATACGATTCGCCAAGTATACCGAGCCCAATCCCGAGGTGCATTACCGCAATCCGCACGTCACCTTGACTGACCTTATGCGAGCCAACGGGTAGGACCCTGACGACCATCGTCTATTCGTCATCCTCTCGATGGCGGGCGAGATCGACAATCCCGTTCTCATCGTCCACGGTGAGAAGGCCCACTCACGCTACTTCGGCGAGGGCGCATTCGAGCTGCTCAAGGGCGACAACAAGGAGCTCATGATCATTCCGGGCGCCAACCACTGTGACCTCTACGATGGCGGCGAGGGCGACTACATCCCCTTCGACAAGCTGCAGAGCTTCTTCGAGCAGAGCTTGGCGTAGGGTCACGGCATCATCCGCGGGTTCCTCGTTGCAACCTTGTCCAGTATCTTGCCCCCACCAAGCTTTGTGCGAAAGAGGACGCCGAGAGTTGCGCTCCCGACGTCCCAGTAAGATTTTAACGGCGCTGCATGCTCGTCTCGTGGCTGCCGTAAGCTAGCGGTCGCAGCCTTTGCACACGGTACGGCCCATTGCTATGGCCTCAGCAATCGAAACTTCCTTGAGCTCGTTGCCTCTGACGTAGCGACAATTCGGGTCAAGATGGTATTTTTCGCCAGCGGATGAAATCCAGCACACTGGCTCGGGATCGGCTTCTGCCTCCGGTTTGGATTCGGACTCCGACTCAATCTCGGGCTCGGGATCCAACTCCGGTTCGGCCTCGTCAACGAGCTCCGGCTCGGGTTCCAACTCAACCTCGAGATCGTCCTTTGACTCGGACTCAACCTCAGCCTCCGGTTCGGTATCCGACTCGGGTCCGGGTTCGACCTCTGGCTCGTCCATGAACTCCGCTTCGTCCTCTGGATCGAGTTCGGGCTCCGACTCAATCTCAGCCTCCGGCTCCGGTTCAGACTCCGACCCAATCTCGTCCACGGGCTCCGACTCTTGCTCTGAATCGGCCTGCTGGTCTTCGGACTCCGCTTGCTCCTCTTGCTCAGCCTCCTCCTTGAGTTCGGCTTCCTCCGCGAGCTTTGCCTGCGCCTCGAGCTCGGCCTGTTCCTCCAATATGTCGGCTTCAAGCTCAGCCTGATCGTCAGGCAGATGGTCAATCGCGTCCGCCAACTGCCTCGTCAGCTCATCGCCCACGCCCTCGAGTCCGGTGTATGCGGGCTTGTCCTCGTTCTCCGAAAAGCTGAACACGCACTCGTCGGGAATTTGCCCAAATTGGATGCTCAGGCTAACAGGCTTCGTTTCTCTTCCCTCGAAGTCGGAGTCGAGAGAAAAAGCTTCGCTCTTGTTTGCGAACTCCAATACGGGAAGGTCGCTCGCGTCACGCTTCTCATCGGACGTATTCGTTACCTTTGCGCTGATCTCGAGCATGGGGACCATAAAATGAGACTCGCCGTCAATATCCTCTACGTTCTCAACGTCGTACACGACGTCTTCGAAAACAAAACCTTTCGAGAGCCTCTCTTGCTCCAAGGCCTTTTCGGGTTCCGGCTCCGGTTCGGGCTCTTCAGTCGGCTCCGGCTCGGCCTCGTCCTCTGGCTGCTCAGCCGCGTCGGTCTCCGACTCTGGCTCTTCGACCGTCTCGGCCTCCGGCTCGACTTCGGGCCCAGGCTCTTCGACCGTCTCGGCCTCCGGCTCGACTTCGGGCCCAGGCTCTTCGACCGTCTCGGCCTCCGGCTCTGGTTTCGGTACATCCACAGTCTTTGGTGCAAGTCCAACCTCAGGCTCCTCTGTGGTCGCTGCATCCTGCGGCATCTTGGCAGGCGAGGCACCTTGCGATTTCGCGTCGGCGGCAGTTGACGCCAAAGCGAGCGTGGAAATGAGTCCCTGGGTAAGTGCCGTACGCGCTGGCCCAGTCAGTAGAAGCCAAGAAGACTGCCTAAACAACATCTTTGGGAATTGATAGTCGTACAACATGAATCGCTCCATTGTTTTTTCCGGGCACGTTCAAAACTTGCTTCCTCGGCAATTGTATGCATCTTTACCAGCAATTAATATCTCTTTTCGGCCAAAATCCTCTTCTTCAACTTTGACGACAAGCGCCTGCGGTCCTACGCAGTGCCTTGCCACCTCGGCGCGCTTAAGGCACATGGCATCTGCTCAGGAGCTCCCGGCATTGGCCTCGTGTTCATCGTGGCCACATTCTCCACCTTAAAGGCTGCCAAACTACTCAGCAGGTATCAAAGAATGAGACATTCGGTCCACATTCCTGCGCATTTGCGACTCACAGTTAAAATAATAATTACCTGATGAGTAATTCTATGCGAGGGCGGCTTTTCGGTCGTCATCATCGGCAATGCGTTGACACTCCCGTAGAGGGGTCGGCGCGGACAACGCGGGTGATAAGTGACCTGTTCTCTTGTTATGTAGCGGTAGAATGGCGACCGGTAACAACGATTGAAAAGATGCTTGGCCAGAAAGGGCTGCTAGGGCCGACGCAACTTGCCCTCCTTGTGGTGTTTGCGGCACACGCTCACGTACGAGTCGTTGCCGCCGAGCTGCACCTGACTTCCCTCGGTGATCATCCTGCCGTCGGAGCCGAACCTCGCCACGCACGTCGCCGCGCGCCCGCACCAGCACACCGTCTTGACCTCCTCAATAACGTCCGCCCACGCCAGGAGCCACAGCGACCCCTCGAAGAGGTTGCGCAGGAAGTCCGTCCGGAGGCCATAGCAGATCACGGGGATGTCGTAGAAGTCGACAATGTCGGTGAGTCGAGCAATTTGCTCCTTCGTGCAAAACTGGGCCTCGTCCACGATGACGCAGTCGAAGTCTCGAAGATCGCGCTCGTCCATGTGCACGAGCTGCTCCACAGAGATGCAAGGATGGGAGATGCCAATACGCGAGGCGATGACACCTTCTCCGTCGCGGTCGTCGAGTGCCGGCTTCGCGAGCAGCGCCCGTTGGCCCTTCTCCTCGTAGTTGTATGCCACCATCAGAGCGTTTGCCGTCTTGGAGCTACCCATGGAACCATAACGGAAGTAGAGCCTTGCCATGCCGTTGCCTTTCGTCCGCGACTCGTGTGCAGCTTACCATAGCAGTATACTGTTGTGTTCAGGGCCGAGGCGCGAGGGAAGCACGCGGCGTTCAGGTCACGAAGTCGGGACGTGGGGGAGGCCAGCAGCACGTGAGAATGCGACACATATCGTCCGCAGACGATGCCCGTCTCGCGCAGATCATACGCGCGAGCCTGCGGAGCAAGGGCCTGGACATCCCCGGTACGGCGTACTTCGATCCAGAGCTTGACCACCTCAGCGCCTACTACCTCGGCGATCCAGGTTCGCGCAGGTACTTGGTCCTCGTGGACGAAGACGGCTTGGTGGCGGGTGGTGTGGGACTCTCGCGCCTGTCGTGGGATCCCCTCTGCGCGGAGGTGCAGAAGCTCTATCTTGCTGGCCACGTGAAGGGACGCGGTTTGGGGCGTACGCTCATGGAGGCCCTCGAGCTCGAAGCGTGCGCGATGGGCTTCTCGTCCATGTATCTAGAGACGCATTCCACCCTGAGGACTGCCATCGCGCTTTACCGGAGCATGGGATACGTGGAGCTGGAGAGGCCGAAGGGCACCATACACTCTGCAATGGACTGCTTCATGCGCAAGGGCCTCGAGCGCGGTTCTACCGCAACTAACAGCAAACCTACATCGGGCGTGACGAGTGACTGTAGTATTGACGGACGCACGATTCGTGTCGACCATCAGATACCACAGTCCCAGACTTGATGTATTCGCAGATCAGATGGCCTAGATGTCGGCCCCGTTGGACGCGATGACCCTGGCGTAGTACGCGAACGAAATCGCTGGTCTGCTGTAACTTGGAGGAACATCTTTAGGGCTCTCTTATGCAAGCCCGAGCTCGCGGTGCAAACGGTGAGACGATCGGTGCCAACAAACGGAGGGGCCGCGATGACGTCGCAGCAGACTCAGAAACAGGGCAATGCATATAGAACAGGTCGCTTGTCCACTTGGATTGGCGGTGGAACAATTTGGTCCACTTTTGGTCCACCCCCGAAGTCGTGCTACAATCGAATTCGCAAAAGGGGAGCTAGGGGACTTGGCCTGGCTGAGAGGAGCGACCAAATCGCTCGACCCGAGAACCTGATCTGGATAATGCCAGCGTAGGGACCATACGAAGCGTGAATTTGGGGTCCCGTAACGAGCGGGACCTTTCTTTGCCCCGCGGAGAGGAGTGCGATGAGCCGTAACATGGGCGCCTCAGCGCCTTCGAATGCTCGAAAGGTCGTTGTTCCATTGGTTACGACGATCGTCACCATCGCTGTTTGGTGGTTTGTCGTTCACGTGGGCTTCGTCCCCAACTTCCTTCTTCCGGGTCCCGACCAAGCAGTAATGGCGTTCGTGGAAGATGCTCCTCTCTTGGCAGAGCATGCGGCAACGACGCTGGCGGAAGCGGCCCTGGGACTTGCACTGGGCACTCTCGTCGGGTTCGTGATTGCCGTCCTTATGGATCGATTCGAGACGCTCTATCTTGCGATCAATCCAATAATCACGGTGAGCCAGACTATCCCTACGATTGCGATTGCGCCATTGCTTGTCCTATGGTTTGGCTACGGCCTTGTACCCAAGGTTCTTCTTATCGTGCTTACCACATTCTTTCCCATAACCGTCTCGCTCGTGGGAGGCTTCCGTTCCGTCGATCCGGACGTCGTGGACTTGATGCGCACGATGAATGCCTCTAACTGGCAAATATTCGTTCACGCGAAACTTCCCCTAGCGCTCGAGCCATTCTTTAGCGGCCTCAGAATTAGCGCGACATATGCCATTGTGGGGGCCGTCGTCGCCGAGTGGCTTGGTGGGTTTTCGGGACTGGGCGTCTACATGACGCGGGTTCGCAAATCGTTTAGCTACGACAAGATGTTTGCGGTTATAACCCTCATATCGGTTCTTTCTCTTGCCCTCATGAAGGGAATAGACGTTTTGGCTCGTGTCTGCATGCCTTGGACTAGGCAGAAAGGAAAGGAATCATGAATCGCATAACCAGACGTACGTTTTTGGGTGGGGCTACGGCCTTGGGACTGGGGCTTGCCGGATGCGGAGGAGCACAAAAGCAAAGCGAAACGAGCTCCGCGGATAATGGCTCAGTTACGAAGATCACCTTCTGTCTTGACTACACGCCAAACACCAACCACACGGGTGTTTACGTCGCGCAAGAGAAGGGTTACTTTACCGAGGAGGGTCTTGAGGTCACGATTGTCCAGCCGGCCGAAGATAGTGCTGAGGCAATGATTGGCACAGGCAAGGCGGAGCTCGGCGTGAGCTATCAGGACTACATGGCCAATGCGTTCGATGGCGGAAACACCGACATCGAAGCAATAGCGGCTGTCGTCCAGCACAATACGTCGGGTATCATGGCGCGAGGTGGGGAAGGAATAACACGCCCCGCCGCGATGGAGGGTCATCGGTATGCTACCTGGGAGTTGCCAGTAGAGCAGGCGACCATTCGTCAAATCGTCGAAAAAGACGGGGGAGACTTCACAAAGGTTGAGGAAAAGATGGTTCCCTATACCGTGGACGACGAGGTCATGGGTCTCAAGACCAACCTGTTTGACTGCGTGTGGGTCTTTGAGGGGTGGGCCGTCCAGAATGCGAACGTCCAGAACTATGCGGTCGATTACTTCAGCTTTATATCAATCGACGAAGTGTTTGACTTCTATACGCCTGTGATCGCGGCAAACACAACGTATGCAAGCGCCCATCCAGATGTCATCAAGGCGTTCCTTCGAGCTGTAAAGAAGGGATACGAGTTCGCCATAGCACAGCCACAAGATGCGGCCGACATTCTCTGTGAACAGGCACCCGAGCTAGACGCGAAGCTTGTGGCGCAAAGCCAAGCATATCTTGCCGAACAGTATCAGGCCGATGCGCCATCTTGGGGACTCATCGACAAAGATCGTTGGGCGCGATTCTTCCAATGGCTCAACGACAAGGGCCTCGTGCAGAACAAGCTCGATGTGAACTCAGGATGGACCATGGAGTACCTCGCATGACGCCCGCAACTGACGATGCGGCGCTTCGGGCGGAGGGGCTAACGCTCAGCTGGGATGGGGGAGAGACGATTGTCGCAAGGAACGTGAACCTTGCGGTGAGGCGCGGGGAGACGCTCTGCTTGGTTGGCAAATCCGGTTGTGGAAAGACGACCATCCTGCACGCTCTCTCGGGACTCACCACGCCCATGGAAGGAAGGGTGCTCGTACACGGAAAGGATGTGACGGGCAAGCCCGGCAGCGTAAGCTACATGTTGCAAAAGGACATGCTCCTGCCGCACCTTCGCGTTATCGACAACGTGGCGTTGCCTTTGACGCTGGGAGGCACTCCTAGATCGGAGGCCCGAGATAAGGCAGCGAACCTGTTTGAGCGATTCGGATTGGCGGGAACCGAGCTGGAATGGCCTAGTCAGCTCTCGGGGGGAATGCGGCAGCGTGCGGCATTTCTTCGCACGTACCTTATGGGAAACGATGTCGTATTGCTCGACGAACCGTTCTCGGCACTCGATGCGCTCACACGCGTTGACCTGCGAAATTGGTGGCTGCAAATCTCCTGCGAGCTCGGTATAGCCTCACTGATAATCACGCATGATGTTGACGAAGCGGTGTCGCTTTCTTCGAGCGTATTGGTGCTCAAGGGACGACCGGCAGAGGGAGTGCCGAGCAGTATCGTAGGGGAGGTCAGCATTCCCCGAAACGTCGAGGGTGACTTCTCATTGACGCATGAGTATGTAGATTGCAAACGCCAAGTCCTGGACCTTTTGGGATAGGTGACAGGGGGACGGGGGTACTGTCATAAGGTGTGACAGCACCCCGTCCCCCTGTCACCTGGCGGCCTACTGCCGGATGTGAACACTTACAACATGTCCTCGAGTCGTCCGTGTCGCTCATATGAGGTTATGCGGATGGGCTGGTTATCCTCGTCTACGAACACCACGGATGGCTTATGGAGGCGAGCCTCCTCAACGCCCATCTGTGCGTAGCTCATGATGATGACCTTGTCGCCGGGACTCGCACAATGCGCTGCGGCGCCATTGAGGCACACCATCCCAGAGCCGCGCTCACCCGCAATCGCATACGTCTCGAGGCGCTGTCCGCCATTTACGTTGACGACCTGCACCTTTTCGTATTCCAAAATGCCAGCAGCATCGAGCAGATTTTCGTCAATCGTTATGGACCCGACGTAGTCAAGCTCGGCTTGTACGACCGTCGCACGATGAATCTTGCCCTTGAGCATTTCCACGATCATGCGCTATGCCTCCACAGCAAAATTGTCGATAAGGCGCGTAGAGCCTATGTAGACCGCCATGGCAAAGAGCGTAGGAGGAGCGATGGCCTCAACGTTCTTCATAGTCACTCCATCGACCGCTTCCACGTAATCTATGCGAGCAAGCGGCTCTTGGTTTATGAGGTCTGTCATGGCTTTCACGACTTTCCTCGCGTCCTTCTCGCCATCCTGTACCATAGATTGCCCAAGAAATACCGCCTTGGAAAGCACGAGGGCAGCTGCACGCTCGTCTGCATTCAGATAGGTGTTGCGCGATGACTTGGCAAGGCCGTCCGCCTCGCGGATGATGGGGCACCCCACGATTTCGATCCCGTACGAGAGGTCACGTGCCATCTTGCGGATGACAGCCAGTTGTTGGGCGTCCTTTTGTCCAAAGAAAGCCTTGTCGGGCATCACGATGTTAAAGAGCTTGCTTACGACGGTGCAGACACCCCTAAAGTGAATGGGACGGGTCTTTCCACACAGTTGCTTGGGCATGTCGTTAAGGATTTCCACATAGGTGTCGGTCGTGCCACCACCATCTGGATACATCTCGTCGACCGAAGGGTAAAACACGAGGTCGCACCCATGCTCCTCAAGCAAGGCGCAATCGTGCTCGAAGTCGCGAGGATAGGTTTCCAGATCCTCACCCGGAGCGAACTGCGTGGGATTAACGAAGTCCGACGTCACCACGCGGTCGCAGCTCTTTACGGCTGCATCCACCAGACTGGCATGTCCTTCGTGCAGATAGCCCATGGTTGGCACGAGACCAACGGTCAGACCCTCTCGCTTCCAGGCGCTTACTTCGCGTCGTACGTCCTCAATGGTTGTTGCCACTATCATAGATAGACCAATCTCTTAGTATTGCTTATCCAAATCCCGCAGGAATTCGTCGCTGCAATCGCTCTTTGCATACGACTCCTCAACTGCCGGGAAGCTTCCGTCCTTAACAGCCGCATCGTAAGAGCGATAGGCTTCGGTCATACGTGCGCCAATCTGCTCGAACTGGCGCACGAACTTTGGCTTGAAGTCTCCAGACATCGCAAGGAGATCCTGGCTTACGAGCACTTGTCCGTCACATCCCGCACCCGCGCCAATTCCGATGGTGATCATATCAACTTTGCTTGTGATGAGTGCCGCCAGCTTGGGAGGCACGCACTCAAGCACGCACATAAAGGCACCGGCACGCTGCACGATGAATGCGTCCTCAAGTACCCGACGAGCGTTCTCCTCGCCCTTCCCCTGAACCTTGAAACCGCCAAAGACGTTCGCGGATTGGGGAGTCATGCCAATGTGCGCGCATACGGGGATACCGCAGTCTACGATCGCACGAATCTGCTCCTCGACGGCTGCGCCACCCTCGAGCTTGACGGCGTTTGCGCCCGTCTCCTTGATGAGTCTGCCCGCATTGGCGACCGCCTGCTCGACGGAAACCTGATAACTCATGAACGGCATGTCGATGATGACAAACGCATTAGGTGCGCCGCGGACGACACTGCGTCCATAGACGATCATCTCTTCCATGGTCACTGGGAGCGTATCCGAGTATCCCTGCATGGTCATGCCGAGGCTGTCGCCAACCAGAATCGTGTTGATCTCCGCCGCATCGGCGAGTCGGGACATCGAATAGTCATAGCAGGTGACCTGAGAAATCTTTTCGCCTCGCTCACGCATGGCAAGCAATGTCGTTATGGTGTTCTTCATGATTGGTCCTTTCATGGATGTCCTTCTAGGCCACTGTTAGTCTTTGAGCACCTCTCGTAGGGGTGCGTAGTCGTTGTGTGGATGTCGCTTCGCTGCCATGTCCAACAGCTTAAGCGACACGTTCTTGTAAACCGAACGATCGACAGGATCTTCGAGGCACTTTACATGGGCCGCCACCGTCATCGTGTCGTTGCGCTCGACAGGGCCCGTGAGCGCATCAGTTGGTCCGCACTCTATTATATGGTCCATGTTTGCTCGCATGAGCGGTGTAAGCGCCTCAAGGGCCCCATCATTAGAGAATCCGCAGGAAACAAGCATATCGATGCCCTGTTGTGCCAGCCCGCAGACGAGGTTGCTCGCTACCACGCAAGCAGCATGATAGCGTTTCTTGTCCGAGCCTGAAATGACTTGCACGCGGGCTCCGAGCTTTTCGAGAAGGCTTCGCCAGTCATCCAGATGTTCGGCACTGCCCTCAATGCAAAAAACTGCATTGGGAAGCTCCTTGTAGCTCTCGTACTTGTTGCTGACCGGAAACAATGGATGCAGGGAGTAGCCTGTTGCGCCGTCGACTTCCAGGTCGGTAAACACCTCGGCGGCAGAAAGGGACCCACTGCAATGGCAAATCTGCTTGCCCGCAAGGTCGAATCTTCTCATCCGGCCATATACATCGGCTATCACGTTGTCGGGAACGGTAACAAAAATCGCATCGCTTGCCGCAATAAGGTCTTCGATCGACGCAAAGTACGAACTTTTCGTAAAGGTAGCCGCCTCCTGTGCTGAGGAGATGCTGCGGCTGTAATAACCCGATACAGGAAGACCGTTCAACGCAAAGAACTTGCCCATCGAGAAGCCGACTTTGCCCGCTCCGATGAATCCTATGCGCATGGTAATCTGTGAGTCGGGGGTCGCCAAGGTCCTGTCCACGAGGCCTTCTTTCCAAACAGCTCACAATCCCGTTGTGGGAAGGTGCAAGATGCAAGAAGTATAGTCCTTTCGAAAGAACGTCGCAAAGAAGGTGCTCCCTTTGTGAATGTGACGGCCATATTTCCAACTTATGATTTATGGCGCGTCGTTGCATGTGTAAACCAGAATCTTATTTATAGTTAACAAATTCTGGCATAGAGCTATTTAGGGGAGGTATGCGTATGCCACAAACTGTTCCATGCGACCTTTCGCTCATCGAGCCAATGCTCGATTCCCTCGCCGACGTCCCAGGTAGCCTCATTGCGATTCTGCAAGAGACTCAGGAAGCCTATGGCTATTTGCCCATGGACGCCATGGAGCACATCGCTCAGAGGACGGGAACACCCATTGCCACCATCGTGGGCGTGGCAACATTCTACGCGCAGTTTAGGCTCGAGCCCGTAGGCAAGTATCTAATTATGCTGTGCCAAGGTACCGCCTGTCACGTCAATGGCTCGGAGCTCATCTCTGCGGCCATATCGGACGAACTGGGCATCGAGGATGGCCAGACCACTGAGGACGGCCTCTTTTCGCTCAAGCACGTGGCGTGTTTGGGCTGCTGCTCCTTATCGCCCGTAATGATGATCAACGGTCAGACATACGGCAGCTTGACGCCCGACAAGGCAAAGAAGATCCTGCGCGGTCTTGCCGCACAGGAGCAGGAGGGAGGTGCGTCCGCGTGAGAATCGTCGTAGGAGAGGGCAGCTGCGGTCTTGCGGCTGGCGCGGGTGCCGTGCACAAGCGTCTGGAAGCCCTGCTGGGGGAGCAGGATCAGACGAACGTCGAGCTGGGCATCACCGGCTGCAACGGAATGTGCTTCTTGGAGCCCATCGTAGACGTCTATGATGACGGGGGAGAGCTGCACCGCCTGGTAAAGGTGCACGAGAAGGATGCCGACGTCATCGTAAAGGCGGCCACCACCGGGGACTTGGCGCTTCTGGACGATCTGACCATTTCTGCCGAGGACGAGAAGTTCCTCACCCAACAGACGCGTGTCGCGCTACGCGACTGCGGCGTCATAGACCCCGAGAACATCGACGACTACATCGCCCACGGCGGCTATAAGGCGATTTCAAAGATCTTGCGTGAGGGACTTTCGCAAGAGGAGGTAATCAACCAGATCGACATCGCCGGTTTGAGGGGCCGTGGTGGCGCGGGGTTCTCCACCGCATTCAAGTGGCGTGCTGCCCGCGACGCAAAGCCCGACGAGACGGGCAAGAAGTACCTCATTTGCAACGCTGACGAGGGCGATCCCGGTGCCTTTATGGATCGTGCAGTCATAGAGGGTGACCCTCACACGCTCATTGAGGGTATGCTCATCGGGGCCTACTGCATCGGCGCAAGCGAGGGCATCGTCTATGTGCGTGCGGAGTACCCGCTGGCCATAGTGCGCCTGCGCAAGGCGATAAAGGATGCGACTTCCCGTGGATATTTGGGCGATAACATCCTTGGCAGCGACTTCAGCTGCACGCTTCGCATCAAGGCGGGCGCGGGCGCGTTCGTGTGCGGCGAGGAGACGGCCCTCATTGAGTCGCTCGAGGGCAAGCGCGGCATGCCCCGACTCAAGCCGCCCTTCCCGGCACAAGCAGGGTATTGGCTCAGACCCTCAAACATCAACAACGTCGAGACCTACGCGAACGTGGCGTGGATCATCAATAACGGCGGCGAGGCATTCGCAGCCATGGGAACCAAGGATTCCAAGGGAACCAAGGTGTTTGCCCTTACGGGAAAGATCGTTCGCGGCGGTCTGGTAGAGATTCCCATGGGCAAGACTCTGCGAGAGGTCATCTTTGACATTGGCGGGGGCATCCGTGGTGGCAAGGAGTTCAAGGCCGTGCAGCTTGGCGGACCCTCTGGCGGATGTGTGCCCGCGAGCAAGCTCGACACCGTCATCGACTACGGAGAGCTTGCCGCTACGGGCGCCATCATGGGCTCTGGCGGCATGGTGGTAATGGACGAGACCACCTGCATGGTGGGAATGGCTCGGTTCTTCCTTGACTTTACCGCAAAGGAGAGCTGCGGAAAGTGCGTGCATTGCCGTTTGGGCACGAAGCGCATGCTCGAGATTCTGGATCGCATCGTAGCTGGCAAAGGCGAGGAGGGCGACATCGAGAAGCTCGAGGATCTGTGCTACGCCATCAAGGACGGCGCGCTGTGTGGTCTTGGTCAGACGGCGCCAAACCCCGTGCTTACGACGATCCGCTATTTCCGTGACGAGCTGGAGGCGCATATCGATAAGCATCGTTGCCCGGCCGGCGAATGCCGTGAGCTCATAACGTATTCCATCGACGCAGACACCTGCGTGGGATGCACCGCTTGCGCGCGTCAATGTCCGGTTCAAGCGATCAGTGGAGAGCGTCGCAGCCCGCACAAGATTGACCCCACGTTGTGCATCAAGTGCGGCAATTGTATGACGGCATGCCGCTTCGGCGCAGTCAAGGTCCAGTAAGAGAGGGGGAGTACGCATGTCTTTTGTCTATACCATCGACGGTGTGGAGGTCGTCGCAGAGCCCACCGACACGATTCTTTCGTCTGCGACCAAGGCGGGCATCGAGATTCCCACGCTCTGCTTTGACGAGCGCACGGCAATCTATGGTGCCTGCGGAGTTTGCCTTGTGGAGGTAGAAGGCGTACCCAAGCTGTTGCGCGCCTGCTCGGCTCGTCCCCAGGAGGGTTACGTCGTACACACAAACACGCCTCGCGTGGAGCGTGCCCGCAAAACCGCATTCGAGCTCCTGCTCTCGGATCACACCGGTGACTGCCGTGGACCCTGCAAGCTCAACTGCCCGGCCATGACGGATTGCCAAAAGTACGTTGGCGAGATTCGCGAAGGCCGCTTTAAGGACGCCGTCTCCACGGTATACGAGGCGTTCCCACTGCCCGCATCCATTGGCCGCGTTTGTCCGCATCCTTGCGAGGACGCATGCCGTCGAAAGATGGTGGAAGAACCCATCTCCATCGCCTTCCTCAAGGCATTTGCCGCCGACAAGATCGAGGCAGATGGCGACCCGTACGTCGTGGAGTGCGAGCCGAGCACTGGCAAGCACGTGGCCATTATCGGCGGCGGCCCAGCCGGTCTTACCGCCGCCTACTTCCTCCGTCGTTACGGCCATGAGGTGACGATTTACGACCAGCAGCCAAAGATGGGCGGCATGCTGCGCTACGGCATTCCCGAGTATCGCCTTCCCAAGGCCGTCCTCGATCGCGAGATTGCCATCATCGCCAATGCTGGCGTAAAGATGGTCAATGGCGTCAAGCTCGGCAAGGACATCGACTTTGACGAGCTGCGCACCCAAAACGACGCGGTGTTGCTCGCGTTGGGCGCGTGGACTTCCATGAACATGCACGTGCCAGGTGAGGACCTTGAAGGCGTGCACGGCGGCATCGACTTCCTCGAGCGTTTGGGCCTGGGGGAGCGCCCGACCCTCGGAAAGCGCGTCGCCGTATGCGGTGGTGGCAACACCGCCATGGACTGCTGCCGCACGGCAGTGCGTCTGGGCGCCGAAGAGGTATATGTCGTGTATCGTCGTACGCGCAACGAGATGCCCGCTGCAGACATAGAAATCGAAGAGGCCGAGGAAGAGGGCGTAACCTTCAAGTTCCTCACCAACCCCATCGAGTTCTATGGCAAAGACGGACACGTGACCGGCATGAAGCTTCAGGTGATGGAGCTGGGCGAGCCTGACGCCTCGGGGCGTCGCCGTCCCGTACCCGTGGAGGGCAAGACCGAGGATATCCCCATCGACGACGTGCTGATGGCCATTGGTCAGCGTGCCAACTGCGAGGGCGTCGCAAGCGAGATCCTTACGCAGCGCGGAACGATTGCGTGCGACGAGATGACCTTCCGTACCTCAATGGACAACGTCTTTGCGGCGGGTGACGTGACGAACCGCGGCGCTGGCATTGCCATCGAGGCAATAGCCGAGGCGCAAAAGGCGGCTCTTTGCATCAATAACTATCTTGAGGGCGATGAGGTTCGTGCCAAGGTGCCCTATTTCGTGAAGCGCGACGTGACGCCCGAGGAGTTCGAGGACCGTCCCAAGCAGAAGCGCGAGCGTATGCCAGGGCTGACCCCCGAAGAGCGGCGCAACAACTTCATGCCCATTTACTTTGGGTTTACCGATGAACAAGCTCAACGCGAGGCGTCCAGATGCCTTGAGTGCGGATGTCACGACTATTATGACTGCCGACTCATCCGGTTCGCCAACTGGTTTGATGTGGACCCATCGAAGTTTGCTGGCGAGATGCACGAACGCGAGGACAAGGACGTGGTGTCAGAAGTCATCATCCACGATCCCGACAAGTGTGTCCTGTGTGGTCTGTGCTATCGCGTATGCGATCAGGAGGTTGGCAAGACCTTCCTCGGCCTCTACAATCGTGGCTTCTCGACCGAAGTCAACCCCATGGTACCCAAAGAGGCTCGAAGCTTCTGTGCTGGATGCCTCAAATGCGTTGAGGCATGCCCGACAGGTGCCATGCGAAGCTTTCCCGCCGTTCAGCGTAGGCGCTAGTCGTACATAGAACGAAAACACCGTCGAAACGCGGCCGGCCAGTTCTCAGTTCGAAACTGGTCGGCCGTGTTGTGCGCATCGGCGTTTGACAAGCGATGGGAAGCGATGGGGAGTATCCCCATCGCATGCCGCCAAGAGTGAGCAGTAACGATTCGTTCGTTCACAATGCGTAAACCAATTCAAAACGCCAGTCCCAAAAAGTGCATGCTATGCTATGGTGCATATAAATCGATTGAGGGAGAAATATGCGCTGTCCAAAATGTGGGTACGAAGAATCCAAAGTCATCGATTCTCGGCCGTCCGAAAACCGCGAGGCCATCCGTCGACGCCGGGAATGCCTGCGGTGCGGCTCACGCTTTACCACCTACGAGCGTCGTGAGGAAATGCCCTTGATGGTTTTGAAGCGCGATGGTGCCAAGGAAACATTCGACAGGCAAAAGGTCATGAACGGCCTGCTCCGTGCCACGGTAAAGCGCGATATACCCATACACGTGCTCGAGACACTCCTAGACAGCATCGAAACGGAACTGCGCGACAACGGAATCACGGAAGTCACCTCAGAAGAAATCGGCAACATGGTTCTCAAGCGTCTACTCGACATCGACAAGGTCGCATACGTTCGTTTTGCGTCGGTGTATAGGGACTTCAAAGACGTCGATGAGTTTTCTGACGAACTCAGGAGGCTTGCGCTATGACACAAGATGTTATTTCTGTTCCCATAACACGACTCGATTCATCGGTCGAGCTGCCAAGCTACGCTTACGAGGGAGACGCAGGTCTAGATTTGCGCGCAAACGAAGACGTTGTACTTGTTCCGCATGAGCGCAAGCTTATCTCTACGGGTCTTGCAATCGCCATACCAGAAGGATATGCGGGATTTGTGCAGCCACGAAGCGGCATGGCGCTTAAGCGTGGGCTCTCAATGGCAAACACGCCTGGTCTTATTGACTCGCATTATAGGGGAGAGCTCAAGGTTCTTGCCGTGAACCTGGACAACGAGCGCGAGATTCATATTGAGCGTGGAGAGCGTATTGCTCAGCTTGTGATTCAGCGCGTTCCGGTGGTGAGGCTTGTTGAAGTAGGCGAACTCGACGAAACCGATCGGGGTGCCGGCGGATTCGGCTCAAGCGGGGCTTAACACAGAGTTTCCAAAAGGCCTTTTGTTTGTTGACGTGCAGCTCCACGTTTCATATACTAATCGTGCACGATGTATTTGTGAACGATGAAAGGGGAGACTCATGAGTGACGCAACGAAGAAGGATCTTGTAATTATTGGCGGCGGACCTGCGGGCATGTCGGCATCCATTTATGCGCAACGGGCCTTGCTTGATGCCATAACCTTGGAACAGCAGGCATTTGGTGGTCAGGTACTACAGACCAGCGAGGTCGACAACTATCCCGGAGTACCACATACCGACGGGTATTCGCTGATGGAGGCAATGCGCCAACAGGCAACAGACCTTGGCGCTTGCATGACCACAACGAATGTGGAGTCAATCGAACGCGGTGAGGATGGCCGCTTCGTGGTGACGACGCCGCAGCAGGCATATGACGCGCGGTCTATCATTCTTGCCGCCGGTGCCGTACCACGACTCGCTGGGTTCGAAGGTGAAAAGGAATACGTTGGGCGTGGTGTTTCGTATTGCGCTACGTGCGATGGCATGTTTTTCCGCGGTCGTGAGGTCTTTGTAATTGGCGGAGGCAATTCTGCAGTCGAGGAAGCACTGTTTCTGACACGATTCGCCAGCCATGTGACGCTGGTGGTTCGCAAGGATCATCTTCGTGCGCAACGTGCGCTTGCAAAGGAACTCGAGGATACCGGCAAGGCGAGCATCCGTTTCCTTACGTCCATCGTCAAGGTCGACGGACAGACGGCAATCACCGAGATTACCTTTAGGAACAACGAGGACGGTACGCAGACCACAGATACGTTCGAGCAAGGTGTGGGCGTATTCGTGTTCGTTGGGCGCGTACCCACGTCAGAGTTGGTTAGGGACTACGTAGAGACTACGCCTGCGGGATATGTTATTACCGATGCCCATATGGCTACGAGTACGCCTGGTATCTTTGCAGCTGGTGACGTACGCGACACACCTCTGCGTCAAATAGTCACGGCCGCAAGTGACGGCGCCGTTGCCGCAACTGCAGCCGCAGCATATCTTGGTGTCCCTGTCTACGAATAGGCCATGGGAACGGAATGGCAATTCGTAGTGAGGTTTCCTTCTCTGTAACTCTGATAATCGTTGTTATGTAAAGTAGAGAGTATCATGATCATTAGCGGATGTGCTCGCACACCGCTACACAAATTGGCCCGTACGAGGAACACTTCCCCTCATACGGGCCACCCAGTATCGGCTTATCCTTGCCGCAGTTATAAATTGGCTTTACAGAGAGCGTGAATCAACTCGTCGTGAGTGTCTTCTTGTGCGACGTCCATGATGACGACTATTGTGTCTAGCGCCTCAAATTGCGTGTTGCCATCAACTACCAGTTCCTGGCCGGCACGTTTTGCAACGATTATGAGAGTTCCCTTCGGCCATGCGACTTCACTGACCTTGCGGCCGTCCAATGCGGAGTTAACGCCAATCACATATGATTTAAGGACCTTGGAGCCTGATGACTCCTCGTCGGCATCTTCTTCCACTCTCCAGCCAAGCAAACGCAAATACAGATGCTCGTAGAATGGCTCGCCCCGCAATAGGCTTGCCGTTATGAACGATATGACAGATATTATTGACGTAGCCAGCAGCGCGTTGAGGCTTCCGGTCAGCTCGAATACCAAAACGACAGCAGTTACAGGCGCCTGAATAACCGAGGCAAACAATCCCGCGACGCCAAGTATAATAAAAGCATTCTCAAACGATCCAGATACGCCAAAAAGCGCCGATACGCCATTACCATACAGCGCACCAATAAGAGCACCCATAACAACCAAGGGAAACAGCGTTCCGCCGGGGGCTCCCGAGCCAAAGCACACGCACGTGAAGACATACTTTGCCACGAGCAGCCCAAAGAGCGGAAACATGGCACCATAGGGAGACTCCAACACGTGCTCGAGGATGGCGTCTCCCCCGCACATGATTTCGGGATACACGAATGCAACTACTCCGGCAATCGCAAAAGGGATTACCAATCGTGTATAAGGCGCACCAAACTGTATGCGATCGTATAGTTGTTCCTGTATAAAGAACATGCCCTTGTTGTGAAGAACGCCCAAAACGCCGCACACAACGCCCATAGGCAAGACGGCATGATAGAGCTCATGCGGCATAGGGCTATACGAGATGAACTGAACGACGGGCTCTATGCCCAAGACGGCCGAAGTCACGAAGTCTGCCACGACAGACGAACACATGACAGATATTATGAGCGAGGACGAGAATTCCTTGTGTATCTCTTCCACCGCAAACAAGACACCCGTTAAGGGCGCATGGAAAGCAGCCGACATACCAGCCGCGGCACCACATGTCACGAGAAGCCGTTCGTTGGCCCTATCGCGTCTGAGAGCCTTTGAGACGCCTTTGCCAGCCATTCCACCCAATTGCACCGATGGCCCCTCTCGGCCCAAAGAGAGTCCAGCAAAGGCACACAGAACGCCTTCAATGAACTTTATGGGTATGATTCGATGCCAAGGCATGTCTGCGCGGCCTGCAACCTCGGCATCAATCTGTGGAATGCCCGACCCTTGCGTCGATGGTTCCCACAACATGAGTCTGCCCACAGCGACAAGTATGATGGCAAGTGCAAAAAACCACAGCAGTGCCAGCGCTCCCCCGCTCAACAAGAACTCGGTAATTGAACGCAATGCCCGCTCCGCATGAGACAAGCTCATGCGATAGAGCGAAATTAGAACTCCTACCGCAATCCCCACAAGAACGCCCTCACCCGCCAGCGCTATTTGATGACGGCGAGAAGGACGCAGCTCCTTGGGAATTGAGGTTTGTGTACTAGTACGATCCATATTTCGTCACCCATAAATACCCAAGAATACCTGCCGGGGATACTCCCCAACAGGTACATGGCAAGCAAATACTTCGCTAACGAACGAAGTCTATACTAGTCGACTTTTATCAGCGTATAAATCTCTTGGCTAAAATGCTTTCCAATGATTTCGCGTGGATGCAGGAAAGTGAGCTCTAGGATTGCAGAGAAGGCCACGAGCTCAGCGCCCGTTTTCTCTACGAGTTTTGCAGCGGCAACAGCGGTGCCTGCGGTAGCCACCAAATCGTCTACGATGAGGACTCGGTCCTCAGGACCAAGTGCGTCTTTGTGTATTTCGAGAGAGTTCGTTCCATACTCGAGCGCATAGTCCTCGCTGTACACATCTCGCGGAAGCTTACCAGGCTTGCGGGCTGGTACAAATCCGGCGCCCAACCTATATGCCACGGGGGCTCCAACCAAAAACCCTCGTGCTTCAGCGCCCACGACCTTGGTGATGTGAGCTTTCATGAAGTGGTCCGAAATGTCATCAATAACCGATGCCAAGCCTTGCTCATCAGCCAATAACGGCGTGATGTCCTTAAAGATGACACCCGGCTCCGGATAATCCAAAATGTCGACAATATAGCTTTCGTAATCGATGAGTCCCATGTGCTACTCCCCCACTCAAAGAGCTTAAGCTCCACTACCGACCATTAGCCATTCTTTTCTGTAAACGTACTTCGTAGACTTCTGCGTACGAGTATCTCACGAACGCTGTTCGTAAGCGAAATCATTCTCGTAAGCGCCTGTTCGTAGCGTTCTCTCTGCTGCTCCGTAGGCGCGGAATTGCCCGATGCGTTCGCGCCAAACACCGTTAGCGCCTGCTCGAACATACCGCTCTCACGATTTGCCGCTTGAACATATTGTCGCAAATTGCGCGGCCCAATGCCAAATTGGCGCAGCTCCTCGCACGTACGAATAAGGGGAAAGTCCTTCCCGTCCACTAAGCTTCGCCCGTGCGGTGACGTACGCATCGTGATGACTCCCGCCTCAGAGAGCTCACGCACAAAGCTTACAGACACCCCCAATAGCTCGGGCATCCGACTGATGGGATGAAACTTATGGAGGACCTTATCGTCCTCTTGGGCCTCGCTGGAAGACTGAGTGTCTGGACTAACCTCAGAAGGCCACATTGGGGCGGCATCCGACCCCGCCATAACGGCCGCGACGTTTGTCTCCCCTTTTGCAAGCTCCTCTTTGATCACTTGCAGCGGCATGAACCGATTCTTCTGCAAATACAGAATGGTCTCGAGTCGGCGCACATCATGTTGCGAGTACAAGCGGTATCCACCTGGCGTACGAGAAGGAGTAAGCAGACCCTCGTCTTCCAAATACCTGACCTTAGAAACCGAAAGATCTGGATACTGCGTCTGCAGACGCTTGACAACTTTTCCGATGGTAAGATACCCCGCGTCCGGCATGACCGCTACACCGCGTTGACGCGCATGACCCGACGATTGGTGTGAAACACCATGCGGAACGTGCCAATCTGAATGGTGGACCCATCTTTGAGCATGGCCCGGCTTACAATTGCACCGTCTACCCATGTGCCGTTCAGCGAGCCTAGGTCCTCTATCGTCGCAAAACCAGACGCGAGTCCTCGAAGATCTATGCGGGCATGGTGACGAGAAACCGTCATATCGTTAAGAAAGACGCTGTTCTTGGGATCGCGCCCCAAGGTGATGTCGTCACTGTCGAGCTCGAAGTTCTCGCCCGCCATGGGACCCTTAACTATTGTAATGGACGGCTTAGCTTGCACCGACCCAGCCATGAGGTCGGGAACCGTTGCGTCTGCAGACGGCATGCGAAATACCTCTGTGGCACCCATGCCTGACTTAGTTGGCTGCATGCGTTTGTCTCCCCTCTGACCAAACCTTCCCTAATATCATACAACTATCGACAGGCAACACAGTCCATTTCCACGAGTGCTCCCATCGGAAGCGCAGAGACTGCAACGACCGCACGTGCTGGTGCGGGCTGCAAAAACCTTTGCGCGTATATTTCGTTCATTTCGGACATAGCGTCTATGTCCGTTAGATAGACCGTCGTTTGTGCGACATCAGAGAGCGTACAGCCAACGTCAGCCAAAATCGTCTCGATGATGTCGATGGTTCTGGACGTTTGCTCAGCGACCGTCGTCCCAATGAGCTTAGAGGAGTCCTGAGGATCCAAGGCGACCTGACCCGATGCAAACACGAGACGACCGGCCGTTGTGCCCTGCGAGTATGGGCCGAGTGCCTCAGGAATATCTATGCCGTTAATGGCATACTTCATGGGCTATCCTTTCTGCGAATTCAGGCCACGTGCCCCAACAAACGAGCGGTTCGAGCGAATAAGGCCCTCGCCAGCGAGCGTCTTCTCGTCCATGCGCAAAGTGCCGCCATGCGACAAACAATATGCCCATGGAAGCTTGGAGACAAAGAGACCTTCGAGCGCCTTGCGACCCACAGGCACAACTTCCGGAAACGAAAGAAGACTGCGCCAGAGCGCGACGGCTCGCAAGGGCGGAACGAGCAGAAGATAGGCGGGAGTCGTACCCAATCCGACGCACACTACGATGCATGGTATGTCATCGAGCATGCACCGAGCAACGTGTCCCCTCTTTGGGAGGCGCTCGCCTTGCTTTATGTAGTCGCTTAGCACTCGGTCTGCAACGTCTCCCGCGAGGAGCAGCGCTACATGTGTGCCCGTCGCATCCTGAGTGTCCAGTCCGGCAAATGGTTCGTTTCCGCCCTCGTTCACAGAACTCAGGAACGAGAGCCAACCAGAAAGAACGTCGCCGCGAGGCGAGATGTCGCATGCAATGAATTCGTGTTGGCCGGTGCGGACCAGCAACGGGATGGAGACAACAGTGCCCTCTCCGGTAAGCACCGCCTCAAAGGCACACTCTCCTATCGAAAGCTCTTTACCCGCAAATCCGACATTGGCAAACGACTCGGCAACATTGCCAGCAAACAGAAGAACGCTCATGTCGCTTATATCGGAGAGAAGAACATCTCCAGCTGGTTGTTCATTCGCATAACGCTCCACTACACGCCCGTCTTTGAACGTCGCGCCCAACAAAAGATGCTCGCCATAGAGCTTGGAAAGGCCACCGGCATTGTTTGGACTGCTAGGCATTCCCAACCGTCCTTCCCAACGTATGCGAAGAACCGAACAGTGGGAGGCTAAAGATCGGCCAAGACGACATGCGAACGGGTATGGGTCGAGTGGCAAAGGCAGAACCGCCGATGGTGCCCTCCCCTTGCTTCCACAAGGTCCAGCCACATCCCATGTTGGTGTCTAGCAACCGACCCGGGCGTACAAGCGTGCTCGAGAACGTCGCAGAATTGCTGTCGGGCCAAACGGTGCCCTTGGCGTCAGCCTTGGCGCTTACCACCGTCTTGTACCCCAAATCCAGGGCATAGGGCTGGAGCCTGACCGCCCAGGAGTCGTCCGCCAGCTGCCAATCACGATACTTCGCGTAGGCCCAGTCCATGAGCGCCGCGGTGTCATTGAACCTACCTGCGGCAGACGTGCACCCAAGCACCGCGGTATAGAGATTCGCCTTCCCTCGCCCAGAGGCTCCCATAAAGGTAAAGCTCTCGGCGTATCCCGTTTTGACGCCACGTATTCCATAGTAGGTCCCCAACAGCTCGTCAGTAGAGTTGAAGACCTGCTTCTCGCCGTGAATCGGAATTTCGACGGAATGCTGCGAAACCGTCTGCCCGATGAAGGGATAGTTCTCAAGAGCATATCGGCTCAAAATCGCAAGATCGCGCGCACTCGAATAGTGTCCGTCCTCGTCTATGCCGTGGGGATTCATGAAGTGCGAGTGGGTCATGCCGATCTCTTGGGCCTTTTTGTTCATCATGTCCGCAAAGCCCTGTATCGAGCCGCCCACGTGTAACGCAACGTTATATGCAGCGTCGTTGGCAGAATACACGAGCATCACACGCAGCAGATCCCTAAACGAGATTCGCTCTCCGTTATCGAATCCGGCCATCTGTGCTTCGGCTCCAAGATACGGCGAAACACATTCGACGTCGACGTCAAGCGGCATATTTGCATCGAGCGCGACTACTGCTGTCATGACCTTGGTGATGGACGCTGGCGACATTTCTTGGTCCGCGTTTAGCTCATACAGAACGTTTCCTCCGCGGTCAATAATTGCCGCAGCCTTCGCCTCGCTAAGCAGGGGGCGTTCGGTGGGAACGGTCGTCGCCCTGGCCGACTCAGTATCAGTCTGCGTTTGCTCTACTCCCGTGCCTTGAGCCGCGCTTTCTGCAACGTTGGACTGCTGTCCGCCATTCGCGTCTACGAATTCCTGCGTTATGGCATCGAACGCGGACTCACCGTCGAGTCCCATCTGACCGGTGCCATCGTCCGCAAACGATCTTTGCGTGAATGTGGCCAAACACAAGAGGGTGACCATGATTACTGCCAGGCAACGGGACGATATGCCCGCGTGATGAATATCCTTCATGAGGCCAGTTCTTCCTTTCGACGCGAGGCTTTAATGTCCCGCACGAGCTTTAATCCTTTGTAGTAATAGATGACGGCAGCCATAGCTGAACATATCAACCCCGCATACACAAAGAAGACGCCGAGCGCACAGCTTGTGTTGTTGAGTCCCGGCAGCCAAGCAACGTTGACCAAACCCAGCCCAGCAATCTGTGGAACGTTAATGAGGAGGTCGACAAACCCTATCATGAGGCAGGCCGTTGCCACCTTACCAACGTAAATGACATCAAGAGGCCGCTGGACGTAGCGTCGCAGAATTACGGCCCCTACGGCCAGAATCGCATCTCGACCCACCACGAAGCAAGCTACCCATATGGGGAGCTCGCCGCGTACCATAAGGCCAAGAACCCCGGTAAACAGCAACACGCGATCCATGATTGGGTCCATGACCTTGCCAACCCAGCTGACCGTTTGGGTACGTCGGGCAATCTGACCGTCCAAAAAGTCTGTGCTGGCTGCAATGGCATACAGCGAAAGGGCCAACGGACGCAACGAATCGTCTTGTTGAACAAAGAGCGCCAAAAAAGCCAGGGTAAGAATCAGCCGACAAAACGTCACGACATTGGCAACAGTCAAAATCTCGTGAGAGGGATTCTCAGAAGTGCCTATGGGTGCAGAAACCGTCCCGTTCTCTTGAGAAACGGCAGCGTCGAATGCGACCACACCCTTGATCGTAGACTTTGCTCGTTGAGACCGTTCACCCAAGATTTGGGTCCGCCTTTCACATTGTTGTACAAAACCCCGTAATATTACCTCAACTCACGTGTGGGATAGTCAATCTATTACGAATCCAAAAAAGCAACAGCGGTACTTGCGATTACGGGCTCTGCCGATGGCCCATACGAACAAAACAGGTTACCGAGCCTATCAGTCGAACCCAATATGCCAATCTCACGTCCCGCAGCCGTGGGGCGCCATCCCTTATGTCCGGCTTCGTCTTCATACCACTCGATAAGCCCGACTCCCTCGAGGGCCACATTCATGGATGAGGTTGAGGGAACGTGATTGATTTCGCCCTGGGCCTCAAGCTTTCGAAGCAATGCCGTAAGCGAGAGTGGCTTTGCCCTAAGGTCAACCTCAAGTTTACGTTGAGACTCGTAATCCATATGCTTAGGTTCAGCTCGAGGGTTAGGCCTCTTTCGTAGACCACCGGCTCGTACCACGGAGTAGAGACGGCCAACCATGGTCGCTCGACGAAGGTACGTTTGCGCTGCCCTGTCATCGCTCTTTATCCATGCGCCACCCCAAAACAGTATGAGTGCATCCTGTGCGGCAGCTGCACACAAGGCGAGAACAGAAGACGAGCCACCCGAGATATCCCCCACATACGCCTGCGGGCCACACGTAGCACTTACAAGAACGACTGGCCACGATTGCCCTTGCGCCTCCCGGAGCGTAAGAACCCTATAGGCGTCAGCCGACACCCCTCTGCACTTCCTTAGCTGTTGTGCAAGTATGTCACGCTGCTCCACGTAGGGAGTCAGTATGGCTATGGGAGTCTTGGAGTACGAGCGATAGCGCTCGCAGATTTGACGTCCGTGCTTGTCGAGCCAGCGACAAAGAGCCATTGCTTCCGCAGTATTGATTCTACTTGCGCCGATTTGCTGCCAAGCAGAGTCGGGGACCATAACGTGAGATAGCGCGGGAACGATACCAAACAACGGATATCGCGGATCATCGGCACTATTTGAGGGCACACGCATGGGGTGTATGGACTCATGCGGGAACAGGTCGGCACGAAGGTCTCCCAGTTCGCCATATGCGAAACGGACGTCTGTAAGGTTTCCATTCGAAACGCGTTCGCAGGCACGCAGCAAACCAAATAGAGAAGATGACCCCGAGGCTGTAAGGGACAGCCGATTGAGCTCACCCATGTCCACCGACATTTCATCTGGGGTATACACCTCATCCGATGTGCTTCCTTGTGGCTGGACGGGTCCCAGGCTCGCCTCGCTGCCAAGCGCAAGCATACGCTCCGCGCACGACATCAAGCTCATGCCCGTAGCGACGTCTACCTCGTCGGCATCAAGCGCGACGGCAAGGTCCACAGGCATCAAAGGCCCGTTGTACTCGTCGACGTCCATATCGCGTATGGAGGAGGCCACGTACTGATGGGGAATCAGATTGATGGGACAGAAGTTCGCCAACGCACGCCACGAGATCACGTTTCCCTGATCCAAGGCTTTTGTCAGCGTGCCTTCATGTTGGGCAAGCATGAGCCAACGGCCTTCATAAATGTGGATTGCGAGCCAGAACTCTGCGGGACGCACGGAATTATCGAGTGTGCTGTCGAGCACCTGCACCGCCATGTCGCGTCCATCAATGGTGGACTCAAGACGTTGCGCCTGGTCTTCCGTCAGTCCGCAGGTCTCTTGCAGCCGCGAAATAATGTTTACGCATCGCTTACCCTCAACGGACACTCGTCTGACCCTTTGCGTGTACTCTGCGGATTGAACGCGCAGCTCGCTGATTTGGGCTTCCATTCGTTCGAGTTCCGCAATATAAGCCTCGCATATTTCCTTTACGAACTTACGACCATGCGGAATAATCTCGGAGGGAGAGGCGTTCTGTGCTATGAGTTCCTCTTGGGTTTGCTCCGCCTTTCCCCTCCGGTTGCGAGAAACGGGATTGTCTCGTTCCACCTGCTGCCATTTTCGCAAGGCGAGCCTCGTGCTTCGATACTCGTCTCGCAGAGCCCCTATGGTATGGAGCAGCTTGTCTCGCTGCTTTAGAAGAGAAGCGCCAAAGCACACCTGTGCATACGATTCTATGAGCTCGCTTCGATCCTGGTCCACGCGACGCAGCCGCTCCGAGAGCCGCTCAATAGCGTCACTGACTTCTCGAACCCTCAAACCCAAAAACGCCGAGACGCAATCCAAGTAGTAGGTTGTGGCTTGCGGTACATACCATGAGCTGCAGTAGGCCATTCCATCACCCAGCTGAGGATGCCCAATGACCTCGTACAGGCTCCTTGAATCATCAGGTCTGTGTTCGACCACATCCCTTCGCACCGCAAAGAACGGCAGCGGTCCCAGCACTCGCTTCTGGCGATTTTGACCAATCGAAGTCGCAATTCGAGGCAGCCATCTGGACGGCAGCGAAGTCTGCCCCGCAGGCGGCCTCTTTTCCATGATTTCTTCTATCTGGGCGATCGTCGAGTCGGTGGCCGTGCAAGCCATAACGGGCGCACGATCTCCCCTCAAGGCGCATTCTGTTAGATGGTTTGCCATTGCCGCAAGCGCATAGGTAACGGAATTGGTTCCGCCTGGCGCATGCACCAAAAACGTTGCGCCGGAGTCTACAGCTCCAAAGTCGCGCAACGCATCCCTGTCGTTTTGCGACAGAGGTTCCAGATGGTCGGGGATGCCATAGAGCATCTTTGATCCAAGCAGCGCGTCATCGACGGCTGCATGCTTGTCGTCATCTTTGGTTTCGTCCTCATTGGCCAAGAGCAGCGTTCGAAGCGTGGGAGACAGAGCCTCGCTCCCCCGTTCGTCATATCTCTTTGCCAGCGAAGCAAGGACTTGGGATGCCGCGACGAACCCATCGCGATCATCCCAAATGCGTAGCAAGGAACTATTGCTAATCACCGTGCCTTGAGCGGTCTTGTCATCTTCGATTGTGCATATCGTATCGAACAGCTTCGTCGCACGTTCCACGGCAAGCTTCCACGAACCATCTTTGGGAAGCTTGTCCATGGTCGCCTGATGGGCCCTCAGCGTATCGATGGTACATACCGTAGGCATGCTTCCCCTGCTGCCGTCTGCGGCCAGACGATTCCAGGGAATCCATGCATTCGCATCATCCATCAGGTGCAGAGCACCCCCGACGTCCAGTAGCCCTGGCATGAGGAGAAGGGGGACTCGCTCCGAACCGTCGAGAGGTTCAAACCACCTTAGGCAGATGACGATGGGTACTTCACGCCTACCATATTCGACATCGGGACATTTCTTGGAATACGCCTCGAGCACTTCTCGCGTTAGGTCAGATTCCAGAAGCCCAATGCCCAAGCTATCGACATCAAGTTCCCAGGTGCGTATGCCCTCGCCAAAAGCAACCTCACCCCTTCCGCCGAATCGTGTGGCATTGGAAAGATAGCGCAGTATGCTGTTTGGCTCGAGCATAGTCTCACCTCAGTGCTTCGTTTGTGCTTCGGTCATGACTTGATTGGCGTGCGTTATACGGCGATGTTATACGAACCGATAGGTCACATCCCTCCTACCCCAGTCGTCCGAGCTCGTGGCACCAAAAACCTCGAAGACGCTGGGGTTAAGGAGGATGCCGTTCTCTCCGCTGTGAAGGCCACCATGGTCAACGACCTGCGCCGTGACGGTTTGGTCCCCGTATTTGACTTCTACGTACTCGCCAAAGTGCGAAGCCGAATCCGATGTCCTCTGCAATGCCACCTGCGGACTGCTGTCGTCAAAATCGATGCCCGAGGCAGTGGGAGAAGAGCCGGTCTCGGCAGCGGAGCTCGCGCAAGCCTCTGCCTCTATCCAGTCACCGGTTTGGGCCTTGCTGGAGGAGCTGGAGGAGCTGCCAGTACCCGTGGTGGCTTCTGCGTCCTGCGTCTCGCCCTCATTGCCTTCGGAACCGCTCTGTGACTCAGCGTCCTTGGAAGCTTCGCCCTCTGCGTTCTCGCCTTCCTTCTTGTCGGCATTGTAGTCGTTGCCGATCTTTGCCGTCTCGGCGCTCTCTTCGGTCTTGTTTGGCGTGGCAGCGGTGTCTCCCGCCGAAACCGGCTTGGTCTCGGTCGTGGTCGTTTCCTTCTTTTGTGCCTCGTCTTTTGTTTCTTCCTTCGTTGTGTCGGAGCTCGTGCCGCCTTCGGTGTTCTTTTGTTCGCCTGTGGTCTCGTTCTTGGCTGCCTCAGACGTCGTATTCGTTGTGGCAGGTTGACGGTTGACGATGGCGACAGTAACCACCACGGCAACGACGCAAGCGAGAATGAGCGCAACAAGCCCGACACTCGGCCCCGAGCTCTTTGCCTCGTGTATGCGCCGTCCCGTTACGCTTGAACGGTTATTCCTCGCGGGCCCTCCCGACAACGGGCGCTGAGACCCAGTATTCTTTAGTCGATTATCATCAAATTGAGCCATGATTCACCTCCATGGATGGAAACGTGAGCCTTTATCATACCGCACTGAACGCGACGTGCAGATTCTTCACGCTCCTACCACGAGAGCCGTTGCTCAAAAATCATCGATCACTCTGTGGAGACGATGGGATGGGGGCAATGGGGAGTATCCCCTTTGCCCCCATCGTCTCCCATCTCCTGCAGCTCAGTGAATGCTAGAAGTAGCTCACCTTTACATGGATGTTCATCTGGCGCAGTAGCTCTGCGAGCTCCTGTGCGAGCTGGACCTTTGCCCCAAAGCCAAAGGATACGCCCAGTTCTCGGTATGCGGGATTCTCGGCACGTCCAACAAAGAGGTTTACGTCGGTCGCCTCTTCGAAGAGCGTATGCATAATGCGCGAGGCGCCGTCCGGGCTTTTGCCCCATTCGTCGTGGAGGAGGTTGTCGCCAACGTAATCCCGTGCGTACTCAACCACACGACGCATGGTCACCATTCCCTCGCATACGAGGTCAACGCCCTCGATTTTGGACATGGGAGGAATGTCGCCACGAACGGTTTGCCCAATAGGCTCTACGGTCGTACCAAGAAAAGCGGCAGCCAGCGAGGCGGTGGTGCCTCCGCACACGACGTGCATGCCCCTCTTTGCAAAGAAAAGATTGAGCATGCGGTTGGTGTCGTTCCGATCGGCCGGGGGGCCAAACAGGACGTTGACCGCATTGTGCGCACGCGCCTGTACAATGCAGGCCGTCGTATCGTCCTTGGGACGATTCGCGTATAGCCGGACGCACTTCTCGACGAGTTGCGATGCCAGATTTCGTGCGCTCAGGTCGCGCGTTGCAAATCGCTCAAGATAAACCGCGATGTCTTCGACCCTCCAGTTCATGTTGTACGAATTGTCGGGTCCGGCATACGGGCATCCGTCGCTCATGGCCGCAAGAATGTCTCCCTTGCGTAGGTGCAGGAGCGACTGCCAAATCTGTTTGCCGCCGATGTTGATCTCGGTGTGGGGATACTCGATGGAACGACCGTTGCGCAACAGAAGGGTCGGAGGGTTGTCGAACTGAATGAGGTTTGCCGTGCCGTTTGGATCGAGCAACATGATCGTGAACGTGGAGTATGCGACTCCGTGTTCGGAGCTCACGGGAAGCGTGGCTGCCACCGTGTCGACGCAGTCCTCGACGCTGATATTGGCATTGAGCATGGTCGAGAGGATGGTCGCTGTGAGCGTGGAGAGAATGCTCGCCTTCACGCCACTGCCCAAGCCATCCGCCAGAACGACGATGGAAGACCCGTCATCGCGGTGCACGATCTTGACGTGGTCCCCGCACAGCTCTTCGCCGACATGGTTCTCACTCTTGTATCCGATGTCGTAATGTAACTTAGCCATGGATAACCGTTTCCTTTAGTTTGGTAAGGGCAATCTTTGTCTCTGCCGTCGTCTCGCCCAAAAGGGACGCTATCTCTTGTACGACGCGCATCTGCTTGTTTACCATTTCGTCGGCAATCTGTGCCGTGTGCCTGCTGAGTTCCTCCTGCGCCACCTGGGCCTCGACCTTGTTCGTCACGTCACGCATGATGCAGATGAGGGTGTGGCCGTCTTCCGTGGGAACGACGGTCTGGTCGACGTATCGCTCGCAGTCGGCCAAGTACCTGCACTCGAAGTGCACGCTCTTGCCCTCGTCGATCGCCTGCTCAAACGGGTCGGTGTCCAGCACGCTCTCCACGTGCTCTCCGAGCAGCACGGACTCGTCGCGTAGGTTGAGGATGCGGAGGGCCGCCGGATTGACCTGCTGGACCTCCAGCTGGTCATTGAGGATTACGATGCCGTTTGGCGTGTATTCTGCGATGCCGGTAGACACTGCCTCGGCCTTGTCCTTGAGGTAGGGCAAGCACATGGAGATTTCGGCCTTGCCCTGCAAGATGGCGACTGCCTTGTCGCGGCACGTGTCGTATCCGCACGTGCCGCAGTTGAGCTCCTGTGCGGGAGTGGGCTTTCCCATTCGGCGCAGAACGTCGCGAATATCGGCCTCCGAGGGAAGCAGGCTATCGGAGACCATGACCTCGAAGCCCCTGCGCAGACTCTGCGCGTCAGGCTGAATCACCTCGAACTGCTTGGTACCCGCAAAACGTGAGATGGCCACATAGTCGCTCACGGGGCTGCGATGCTGCTTTCCCATTACGGGTCCGCCCACGCAGCTGCCCGCACACATGCTCATCTCGATGAAGCAATTGCTGATCTCTCCGCGCTCGATGTCGTCGAGGACGGCCATGCAGTTCTCGATTCCGTCGACCGCAAGATACTCGTATCCTGCCTCCGCGCAGGTCATGGTCTTTAGGATGCCGCCCGTGGTCGGGAACAGGCGCGCCTTTCCGCCCGGAGCATCCTTGAGGGGCGCTTCAAGCTCTATGCCCTCTTCTTTCAGCCAGTCGGAAAGCTCCTCAAAGGTAAGAACGGCGTCCACGACGTCACCGATGGTCTGTGCCTCGTCCTTCTTTGCCACGCACGGTCCAATAAAGACGGTTCGCGCCTCGGGGTTTCGGCGCTTGATGTCGGCGCAGTGCGCATGCATGGGGCTCGCGACGTCGGCAAGATATATGAGCTCGTCGGGATAGTACTTCTGTATGAGCAGATTGACGCTCTGGCAACAAGACGAAATGAGGATGTCGTGCGTGCCATCCGCCAGCATGCGGTCGTATTCGCGCGCGACCATCGTAGCTCCTATGGCCGTCTCCTCGACGTCGGCAAAACCGAGTTTCTTGAGTGCAGACCTCATACCCTCGATGCCAATGCCTTTGTAGCGGGCGGCAAACGAAGGCGCGAGGCTCACCACCACCTGCTCGCGAGCCATTGTCATGAGCTTGACCTTCTCGATCTCGCTCACGATTTCTTTGGCGTCCTGAGGGCAAACCACGAAGCAGGTGCCGCACAGGACGCAGTCGTCGCTTATGATGTGGGCCTGGTTTGCCGAGAAGCGAATGGACTTCACCGGGCAGTGGCGAATGCACTTATGGCAGTTCTTGCAGTTGGACTTCTTTAGACGCAGACATTCAGACATGAATTCTCCTACGAACCCTGGGCATTGTTTGTGGTGTTGGATGTTAGTTGCACTGTTATTCTGACACAGATGCGTGCGTTTGTCCTGTTTGTGACGAGGGCTATCCCCGTCCGTCGCAAGGCGGAATGGTCAGCGGTTGGAAAGCGATGGGGGGCACCCCCATCGCTTCGGAAACCCCGTTCCAGGTTTCTTTATGGGGACGCAAGCGTTAACGGAACACTACGAAAGACTATCTTGATAAAACCCCGCCGAGGCTCCGTGGTATTATGACCGGGCAAATCGCATCGAGGGCAAGGAGGCGTCATGACCGGGATACCCACGGGCTACGAGTCCCAACTATCGCTATACGACACGCAGCGGGCCATAGAGAGAATCAAGCACGTCTTCATAGCCAAGCTTTGCGCAGCTCTGCATCTGGTTCGCGTGACGGCACCGCTCGTCGTGGATCCTTCCACCGGAATCAACGACAACCTCAACGGCGTCGAGCGTCCCGTTGGCTTTGACGTGCCTTGCGTCGGCGCGGACGCCGAGGTCGTGCAGTCTTTGGCAAAGTGGAAGCGCTATGCGCTCAAGCGTTACGACTTTAACGTTGGCAAGGGCATCGTGTGCGACATGAACGCAATCCGCCGCGACGAGGAGCTCGACAACCTTCACTCCGTATACGTCGACCAATGGGACTGGGAGAAGGTCATCGAGGACGAGCAGCGCACTCCCGAGTACCTACGCGAGGTGGTCAAGCGCATCGTGACGGCAATATGCGGCACGCTCGACGAGCTAAAGTGGTATTATCCCCAGCTCGAATGCGACCTCGACCGCAACGTTGAGTTTGTGACGGCGCAGGAGCTAGAGGATCTGTACCCCACGCTCGAGCCCAAAGAGCGCGAGAACCGCTTCGTCTCGGTGCATCGCACGACCTTCATTCAGGGCGTCGGTGCTCCCCTGCGCTCGGGCAAGCCGCACGACGGTCGCTCTCCGGACTATGACGACTGGGCACTTAATGGCGACCTGCTCTTTTGGGATGACGTGTTGGGATGCGCGCTCGAGGCAAGCAGCATGGGCATACGCGTGAGTCCTGCCTCGCTCGATCGTCAGCTTACGCTTGCTGGGTGTGACGACAGACGCGAGCTGCCCTTCCACAAGATGCTGCTCAACGGCGAACTTCCGTCGACCATCGGCGGCGGAATCGGACAGAGCCGCTTGTGCATGCTCCTTCTTGGCAAGGCTCATGTCGGCGAGGTCCAGGCTTCCGTTTGGGACGCACAGACCGTCGAGGCATGCGCATCGGCAGGTGTCCAGCTGCTCTAAGCAAAGCATTGGAAAGTATTGGGGATACTCCCTATTGCTTGATGTTATTATCGTAGCAATAACATCAAACAATAGGGAGTATCCCCAACGCTTCAACGCTTGGCAGGGTTCATCAGACTCATGATTACGTTATCATGAGTGATGCAGGCAAAATGTCAATCAATGGGAGGTGAATCGTGGCCGAGTCAACCAACTATCAGTGTCCAAATTGTAATGGTCGTATGTACTTCGACGGCAAGCTGGGCCTTCTGCAATGTGAGTTCTGCGAGTCTACGTTTACACCACAGGAAGTGGAGAGGATATTTGCCGAGCGGCAGGCAAAGGCAGACGCCGCAGCTCGCGCAGAACAATCCGACGGTAATACCCCAGACGTTGGAACGCCATCGGAAAAGACGACATCGGCAGCAGAAGCGTCGGTAAGCGAGGCGGCGAAGGTCCATCCCAAGCGCTCCGTATCTGACGATCCGATACAGGCGTATTTGGAGAATGCCCACTGGGACGATGCGGACACAGAAAACCTCAGGGCCTTCAACTGTTCCTCATGCGGCGCACAGCTGCTCGTCGACCAGGTCACCGCAGTTACGAGCTGTCCGTATTGCGGAAACAACGCGGTGGTCCCGGGTCAGCTGTCCGACATGCTCAAGCCCGATTACGTGATTCCGTTCAAGCTCGACAAGGACGACGCGATTGCGGCGCTCAAGGAATACTACAAGGACAAGAAGCTCCTTCCAAAGAACTTTACCGAAGAGAACCACCTCGAGGAGATTCAGGGCGTCTACGTTCCGTTCTGGCTCTATTCCGGTGAGGCCCTTGCCGACTACATGCTCCACGGCGCGATTAGCACCACGTGGTCCGACAGCGAGAACATGTACACGGAGACCAAGCATTACGACCTTCATCGCGCCGGTACGATGGAGTTCGAACGCATCCCGGTTGACGGATCCTCGCGCATGCCTGACGCGCACATGGATGCCATCGAGCCTTTTGACTATAGCGAGCTCACGGACTTCTCGGTGGCGTATCTGCCCGGATACGTCACGGATCGCTATGACTTGAACGTTCAGGAGTGTGATTCTCGCGCTCGCAAACGCGCCGAAGAGACCAGCGCACAGACCATCATGCGAACGATTAGCGGCTATGAGGATGTCCGCGTAACGAGCGGAGAGTCAGAGCTGGCGTGGTCCAACATTGCCTATGCCCTTCTGCCGGTATGGATGCTCCATACCAAGTGGAACGGTAACGATTACCTGTTTGCGATGAACGGCCAAACGGGAAGGCTCATCGGCGACCTGCCCGTGGACAACGGAAAGATGGTTCGCCACTTCTTGGCCATTTTTGCCATCGTCTGCGTCGTTATTGTCGCACTTGTCTTGTTCGCCTTTGGCGGATACACGATGTAGGGAGGTTGCGCGATGAAGCTCAAAAGACTCATGATGGCGATTGCGTGCGCGTTCGTTATGTCGATTGCCATTTCCGCGACAGCGTACGCAAAGACCGGAACCTACGTCTACGACGAGCAGAACCTGCTGACCGACAGCGAGTTCGAGGAGCTCGAGAATCAGGCCGCCCAATATGCCGAGAAGTACGATCTGGGCGTGTACGTACTCACGACCGACACCATGGGCGACAATGCCGACACCGGCTCGGGACGCCGCGAGTTTGCCAAGGGGGCATACGAGCAACGCGATCTGGGCCTAACAGACGACAAGAACGGGTTTATGCTGGTCATCGCCTCAACCCAACGGAAGTACGTCACGTACGGGCACATTCCCGACACGTCAAGGAACCCGTTCAACGAAGACAGCATGGACGAGATTTCCTCGGACGTTAAGTCGCGTCTAAAGAATGACGAATGGTACGAGGGAATCAAGGTCTTTTATGACGATGTCGGAACGTATTTGGACTACTTTGCCGAGAATGGCGAGCCTTGGAGTGAAGGCGACTTTTGGGCTTTGCCTTCAAGGTGGTAATCACGTTCTTTATTCCCGCGGCCATAGCGGGCATCGTGGTGTGGAACCAAAAGAGAGCCATGCATACTGCCGTGATGCAGACGGAGGCCGGTCGTTACTTGGACGGCAGCAGCGTTGTGCTTACCGCAGCTACAGACACGTTCTCGCATCGCACGTTGGACGTCGTTCCCATACCAAAGAACGACAATAACAGCGACAGCGACGGAGGCGGATTTTTTGACATGGGCGGCGGCTCGTTTGGCTCAGACGGAGGCGACTTCTAAGTTCGCAGTTCACATGTCGCAAAGTTCCCCGGGAGTCTTGTACCATGCGGTACACAACTCCCGGGGGATTTTTGTTCCGCCTATCGGTCGAGGACGCTAGATACGAGGAAGTCGTACATGCGCACGTTCGTTGCGTCATCATAGTGAAGCTCGTCGGGCGCGTAGTAGTTTTGCTTGATGTAGCTGTAGGAGTCAAGCACCTCTACGTCTTCGGACAGCTTCGACCGCATTTGGTTGTTCCACGACTCAATCTCTGGATTATTCGTCCACGAAAGATCAGAAAAATAGAAGTCATCGTCTCCCGGTTGCATTCCTACGGGATTTATCGTGCAGTAGTACACCATCGCGCCCTTGCTGCGCCATTCTTGCGCCTTCCTATTCAGAAGTTCGGCGTATTTGTCGGTATCCCCGTCAGCCAACTCTTTGAAATCTCTTTCGTACCAACCAATGCTGTCATTGACTCCAAGCATGACAACAACGGCAGCGTCTGACGCGATCCAAGGTTCAACCTTCTCGAGCGCGTTGTTCTGAAACCAATTGTAGCCAGCGCCGTTGCGTGCAATCCAGTGGTTTCCGCTTGGATCGGATTGGTCGAGGAACAGTATTCCCGGGCCATAGAACGTGTAGTACATTTGTAACGTCCTCGAATCCCCGATGAGCACCATCCTAGAACGAGGGTTCTCTCTGTATGCCTTCTCGGTGCTTCCTGGAGCTGCGGCGCCCTTGGGAGCAAGCACGACCTCAAGCGCCTCCATCCTCTTGCTCGCGCCGCTCGTACCCGCTAGTTCACCGTTCTTTGCCCAACCGAGCCAGCCAAACGTCTGGCAGTGAGTTCTATACCACACGTCCATGTATTGCGATATCTCTCCGGTAAGCCGGATGCCAAATGCCTCGACGCGCCTAGACTCGCCGGTCGTACCAGCAGTTCCATTCGTCCAGTCCTGCCAGCCGATGCCTTGCACGTGAGCCATGCATTCGATTCCCCCGGAAACCGAGCCACCCACTAATTGAGCTTCCAGCGCCTCCATGCGCCTCGATTGGCCGGATGTGCCGGCTGAATTTGGCGACCAGTCCTGCCAGCCAATCCCCTGAACGTGCCCCCTTACCTGTATTGACGGTCGGGATACCATGCTCAGCTCCGTGTCCGACCTGACCCCACCAACATCTGTCGGCGTTTCGGAGCCCTTGGGAAGGATGATGACCTGCAAGGCCTCGAGCCGCCAAGACATTCCCTCTGTTCCGGCTGCCTCCCCGTTGCTTGTCCAGGCAGTCCAACCGACCTTTTGCGCATGCACGCGATACCAGACGTCATGGGTCTGCGCGACCTCACCTGTCAGTCTGACGCAAATCGCCTCCAGACGACGCGACATGCCTCGCGTACCCGCCTCGGACGTTGTCCAGTCCTGCCAGCCAATCGTCTGCACGTGAGCCTTGCACTCGATATCGCCTTTTGCTCCGTCAAGCTTAAGCTGCAGGGACTCAAGGCGTCTCGACTCGCCATGCGTTCCCGCCTCCTCGCCGTCCTTCCGCCAAGGCTGGTCACCGATGCCTTGCACGTGCACGCAATAAGAGACGGAAGGGATTTCGGTTTGGGAGCTAAGCTCGGACTCAGCCTTATCCTCGGTAGAAAGGTCTGATTGCACCTCTAAGGGCACGTCGATCTGTTCCATGGCTTCTGCCTGGACTTCAACTGCCCGCACGGCAGTGTTTCCGACCGCGAGCAGTACGGCACACACAGCAAGCACCAACGCAGTTTGGACCAGGCGTACAAGACACAGTCTTCTCATTTGACCGTCTCCCCTAAATCGTGTTCTTTGCATGAATGACGCGTCGCACCGATTCGTTAATTCTTGCCTCGCTAATCTCGCCAGACCTCACTGCCGCAAGAAGTCCATCGTATGCTTGGTTGAAGTTTACCGGCATCAGAATCAGGTCGCCACCGGCATGTATTACTAGGGCGCCCTGGCGATCGGCACTCGTCACACCCGACACTGCCCCCATCTGGAGTGCGTCAGTAATGACGAGCCCATCATAGCCAAGTTGACCCCTGAGCAGGCCGTTTATGATGGAAGGATTCATCGAAGCGGGGAGCGTAGTCCCATCGGCGAACTGCGTGCACGAGAGATGCGAGACCATGATCATGGGAACGCCCGCGTCTATGGCGGCCCTAAATGGTACGAGCTCCCAGGCGCCCAATTCCCCCGCGTTCTTGTTGGTGTAGATGCTACTTTGGTGAGAGTCCCCTTCTGAGGCACCGATGCCAGGGAAGTGCTTGGCCGTGCATAATATGCCAGAATCGTTGAACCCCTGTACCTGTGCGGAAACCATTGATGCCACAAGCTCGGGAGTTCTGCCAAAAGACCGGCGATCCATTACCCCGGATTGAGACGTCGATATATCGGCCACGGGCGCAAGGTCAACGTTGAATCCTAGGCTCCTCAAATAGCTGCCCATCGTGTTACCAGTCGATCGAGCGAGATCGGCGCTGCCCGTGGCGCCGATTTGCTGCATGTCGCCAACATTCGCAACGCCAAACGCTCCATTATTTGCAATACGTGCAACCCTGCCTCCCTCTTCGTCAACACATTGGAACGGCGCAAGACCACATGCCTCAAGTGAATAGTTTCGGGTGCCCTGAAGCATTCCCTGCGTTTGGCCCGGGTTCTGCAGGTTAGCCGCAAAATAGATAATCCCGCCTACAGGATAGCGTGATATTGCTCCCCGCATGTTTTCACTTGCATTCGTAACAATGTCCTCCCCGGTCAGCTGCTCCGGGGTTACAACGAAGAGCTGCGCCACCTTTTGCTCAAGCGACAACCCCCTCAGCGTTGCTTCGACCCTATCGTACATGGGTGCGACAGTACTGCCGGGAGCAGAGACCGCCCTTCCCATAATGCGAATCTCCAGGGCGTCGATTGGCAGGGACTGGCCGGTCGAACCTACAGGGTTACCGTTCTGTGCCCAGTCCGTCCAGCCGATACCCCGAACGCTTGCTCGATACCACACCGTAAAGAGCCGCGAAGCCTCCCCAGACAGGCTTACACTGAATGCTTCGACGTTGTTTTCGCCCGAACCCGAAGTTGCTCCATCCAATACGTCGGGAGTCCATCCAACCCGGCTTTCGTGCGTGGCATACGACACAGAGGCTGGAAGGTCACCTGACGTCGTGATCTGCAGCGCGTTGATTGTGCTTGCACCCGGTTGTCCCGCGACTGCTCCGCTTTCGGCCCATCCCTGCCATGATCCGTCAGACAAGTGCACGTTATAGGACAGAGACTGCGACTCGACGAACGGTATCGAGATCGTTTGGTCATCGGATGCTGGTACCGACGACCCAGCCTGCACCAAGACCGCCTGCAACGCCTCTACGCGCGTGGATATGCTCGCCGTTCCAGCGGACTCTCCGTTCTTTGCCCATGCCATCCAGCCTCCGCCTTGTACATGGACGCGATAGTAGATGTCGTAACGGTCTGCGGCCTCGCCCGTAAGCCTAAGCTGAATCGCCTCTACGCGACGGCTTTGTCCCGTCGTTCCGATCTCTTCCCCACGCCATCCTTGCCAACCTATACCCTGTACGTGCGCATTTCCCTCTATGGATCCGGGCACGGGGATTCCCCTCAACGAGATGCCCAACGCCTCCACGCGGCGCGATTGACCCGTAGTGCCCGCGATCTCCCCATTGCCGACGGGCTGCATCCAACCGATTCCCTGTACATGAGCAGAAAGGCTTACCTCCTCTGCACCGATGAAGGAATCCGTGGTAACGCTGCCCTCAGAGCTTGGAGCAGTACCGTTCTTTGCAACGAGCAATATCTGTATGCTTTCGAGGCGATACGACTTGCCTGCCGTTCCGGCGGATTCTCCGTTTTTGGCCCATCCCAGCCAACCATAATGCTGGGCATGCACGCGATAGTAGAGGTCATGTGTCGTGGCTATGTTTCCGGAGAGCTTGATCTGTATTGCCTCCAGCCGTTTGGCCTGCCCATGGGTTCCTGACTCCTGCCCGCTTGATTGCCAGTCTTGCCACCCATAGGTCTGCACGTGCGTCCGATATGATATGCCACCTGACTCGGTGTTTTCTGAGCCCAGCTCAATCCAGATGGCTTCCAAGCGTTTAGACTGGCCTGTTGTGCCGGCCTCTTCTCCGTCCTTCTTCCAGTCTTGGTCCCCCGTCGTCTGAACGTGTACCCTATACGATATGGAAGGATCGTTCGCCTGGGGAGCGAGCTCCGCCGGTTGTCCCTCGGTGGATACGGACGATTGGCTGGTATCGGACTCTATGCCAGTCGTATCGGAAGGTGCATCAGCTGATTGTGCGCTAGACTGACGATCTTTTAGGTCGCTCTGGGGGTCTTCTGCATCTGTGACCTCCGAGGCAGGCTCCCCAACTCTCTGTTCCAAATCGCCGTTCGTCCCCAATCGAGCATCGACGCTTTCGCTCGCTACCTGGCTGTCCTTCGCATCCGTTATGGCACCTTCCAAGGCACTGGCAGGTGGTCCGCTCACAATCATGGTCATTATCACAATCAGAACAGCAAACACCTTCATAAACAAACGAGCTTTTGGAGATTTCACGACGGATCCTTCCATTGAGGGTAATTAGCGCAGACATTGTAACAGGTAACTAAAAGAGCCACAACGAAGAACGCGCGGGCGGCTTGGGTAACGCAAAACAGGCCGGAGCAAAAAGCCCCGACCTGTTCAGGCGATAAATTGCACCCCACCGCTATAACATCAAGCAATGGGGAGTATCCCCGTCGATTAAAGGTTTTACGACCGCCCTTTATTCATCGGTATATGCAGATAACCTATGTTCACACCGACCGGTCGTGGAACAGGGTTCCCGAGGACTAGCTCCCCGGGAACCCTGTTCCACTACCTTGATTCCAAAGAGCTTTGCGGCAGGAGGATTCGCTGCCTGCCCTTGGTCACCTCGCTTGGCATACTTCGCGCAAGGGGACCGGCGTACGTCACGCGATAGAGCCTGCCTGTCGTCTCGTCCGTACCGAGGAGCCACTTCTTGCCCGGCACGTCCTCGTACGCCCGTGCGGCTGACGCGAGCGGAATGTAGCAGAGTCCGTTCCCCGTAGTCCCCAATCCGCAACCAAAGTTCGCATATCGCTGTTCCGCCTGACGTACGGCTTCGCTCAGCGCGTCGCCGTCTATGTCTTCGTCCATCACCGCATCGAGCAAAATAACCATGGTGTCATTATCGTTATAACTACAAAATTGGTGCAAGCCAATAACGTCGATTTCCTTTTGCTGCGGCCCCTCATGATTTGTGATGCAATTGGGACGGTCTTTTCCCTGCTCGTTGTTCATGCAACAACTCCTCTTACAAACATTGGGGAGTATCCCCATCGATTACCAATAACATCATACAATGGGGAGTATCCCCATCGATATCCCCATCGATTTCGAAGGCCGGCTGCGGAGGTTTTCCAATCTCCGCAGCCGGCCTTCTCGATCATATGCTTCTGGTTGGTTATCCGGCGACGCAGGCAGCCTGCGACGCATCGTAGCCGTTTGGCACCTGACCCTGCGGCAGGATTTGGACCTCTATGGCTTCTGCGCGCTTGCCAAGACCCGTGGTACCGGCGTCGGCACCATCGTGTGCCCAGCCCAACCAGCCGTGGCTCTGGCTGTGCACACGATACCACACCGAGTAACCGCGCTCGCCTGCCATGTCGCCGGTGAGTGAGATGCGGACGGCCTCGATGCGGCGGGATTCGCCCTCGGTGCCGGCCATCGCCCCGTCAGCCGCAGCGGGCATCCAACCATTGCCCCGAGCGTGGACCTCGTAGAAGATCCCGCCAGCTGCGGGCTGGTTGAGCACGGAAAGCTTTATGGCCTCCAAGCGCTTCGACTGTCCCGTCGTGCCAAACTCGAGCGGCGTCGAGGGAGCGACCCAGCCGGTCCCCTGGACGTGGGCCTCGCCAGTGGCAGCGCCAACGTAGGAGGCTTTGCCCTCCTCGTGGTCTGCGGGCACTTGTCCCTTGGGCAGCACCTGAACCTCGACGGCCTCGGCGCGCTTGCCTTGGCCCGCCGTACCGGCAGTCTGGCCGTCGGTGGCCCAACCGAGCCATCCGTACGTCTGGCTGTGCACGCGATACCATACGCTGTAGTCGTCCGCGACGGCACCCGAGAGCATCATCTGTACGGCCTCGATGCGGCGGGACTCGCCGGTGGTGCCGCAGGGAGCACCGTCCTTGGTCCACTCGTTCCAGCCGATTCCCTTGACGTGACCGCGGTACTCGATGGAGCCGTCCGTACCCTCGGGAAGGCTCACGGAGAACTGCTCGAGCCTCTTGGCCTCACCCGTGGTACCAATCAGGATGCCCTCACCGGAGGTCGTGGCAGACTTGTCGCCGATGCTCTGCACGTGACCGGAGCCCGCAAGCGTAAGTACACCAGGCTCGGCCTCGCTCGCGGGAACTGCATAAGCCTTGATGGAAAAGTTGTCGATAGGGGCGGCATCAACGTGTTTCGTCGCACTTGGTGCTATCTCCTTCTCCTTCTCTTCCAAGGGCAGTGCGTTCGTGTAGTCTTTCCAGTCTTGCCATGAGCCGTCTGTGTACAGGTAGCTCTCGCCCTCGTTAATAACTGCAGTGGCATAGCTCTTCGCCTGACCGCGCGTTAGCGAATTGATTGCTTCCTCGCTCGCGCCATGATTCGCCGTCGCACTGTAAAGGCGCACTCCGCCAGCGTCGACCGTGGATATTGTAGACACCACCGAGAATCTCTTGCCTGCGCCAATCGTGATTGGCTGATCAAGGTTCAGGCGATGGAAGCCGCCGTACTCAAAGTTCCTCGAGCTGCGGTAGAGCATCTTACCCTCGGTCGGATTCGTGGCACCGTCTTTGAGCTCGTAGATGGCGAACGTCACACGCGAGTTTGTCTCGGAGGTACGTGTCGACACACTCTTTACGGCGATGGCCCCGTTCTTTGCCTCGAATACGTTCGCCGAGCTCGTCACGTTTGAGCCATCCGTTAATGGCGTCGTGTAGAAGCCGTTGTCGGAAGGCATGTAGTCGTGCTGTAGCACCTCAAACGTGCCTTCGGCGGCGATGTCGGCATCGAACTCCATCGACTCGGCTTGCTTTATGGTCTTGTCGTAGTACGACAGGTAGAAGTACCCGGTCGACTTGCCCTCGTCGTTGAGGGTGCCCCATTTCCTTTTGTTTATGGTGTTACCAAGGTCATCCGTCGTCGCATCCGTTTCGGAGCCCCAGCTGTTCTTTACAATCCAGGCGCCGTTGCCCGGCGGCGTAGTTATGGCTTGCTCCTCGGGGGTCGCCCCATGCGAGAAGTTCTCTGCGGAATAGTCGTCGTCCCAGCCCACGATGCACACACCGTGGTCCACCCTTTCGTCTTCATAGACGTACTGGGTTTGGTCGCGACTGGTCTCGCTTGGGCTCGTGGAATACTTGCCGTTCTGATCGCCAAGGTACATGATGCTCACACCATGCCCGTTCAGCACCTCCTGCTTGATGGCGTCCATGCCCTCTCGGCTCGGCGCCACATCGCCCGTCCAATACGTGGGCAGCACGTTGCCGTTCCTCAGCACCATCCCGTTCGAGACGAGCCGGTTCGACGAGCCATCGGCATTGGTCTCGGGAATGGACCAGTCGTCTGTTTTGGCGTAGGTGGGAGAATCTTCGATGCTGGCCTTCACCGTCGCCGTGAATTCTGCGAGAACTTGGTCGGTTGTCTTCCCGGTTTGCTGTGCCCGCACCTCAATAAACTCATCGGCCGTCAGCGTGCTTCTAGACGCACGAAGCGACAGCTCAATCGCTTCCTTCGTCCTCTCCACGGAATGCTCGTTAAAGTCATCCAAGGTCGTGATCGCATTATTTCCGCGATAGGGATACAGACTCTCCAGCATGGGTCCGATGCCCTGTGAGAACAACGTGGTAATGTAAACGGGATGACCACCGGCATCGAACACCGCGTTTGCGCTCGGATCGATTGTGTGCAAACCCTCGCCGGCCTGGGCGGGATCCGCCGCCTCAGATACCGGCTGCAGCGCGAAATAGGTAAGGTGACGCTCGGATAGGTCGAGATTATAGCTCTCGTATGTACTGCCATACGCCGAAAGTATGGAGATCTCGGCCGCTGCCGTGCCGCCGAACGCCCAGCAACTGCCCCAGGGGTTCTGGAACTTCACGGGTGTGACCACGCCTTCGGAGCGCAAGTCGTATTTTGTGGGGAGCGCCGCCTCACCGTGAAGGCCGTCCTCCACGTTGCCGTCGTCAACTGCCCACTCGGGAACGGCTGGTTCCTCCTGAGCCCGTGCCACGTCTGGCACGTAAACGCCAGAGAACCCAATCAATGCCGCCAGAGCCCATGTGACGGCCTTCTTTGGTAAACCTACGGGTTCCTTCATGTTACCTCCTAGTGCGTTTCTATTACATAGTTAGCATATGGCGAGGAATTCATGCTACCAATTGCCGACGAAATTTTATGCCTCAATCGCCGCCGTTTCGGCAAACGGTTTTCCATGCCAGCCTTTCTCGATCTGCTGACGCTTGACAAGTTCCACAATGAAGCCGTCTTCTTCTACGAGCTCATCATAGGTGCCACTCTCCGCAAAAAGCAGGCCAGAGGCAATGCTCTGACCTGCTTGCTCTTCCGTACGGCTAGGCACGGACGGTACGCGCGCCTCGCGCTACTGGGCGATGTAGGGCGCGTCGGTGTTCTGGGTGACGCCGTTGTAGGTGGGGCTGGGTGCCACCGCGGGATCAATCGCCATGGACGCGGCCAGCGGGTTGATGGTAAGCGCGGCGCCCGCGTAGCTGATCACGTAGTTGCCGGTCCGCGACTGCAAGCCGCCCTGACTGATGGCGTAGGAGCCGGGTGCCTCGGTCGGCCTTCGTGATGGAGAACGGCATCGTGTCGGGGCTTGCCGGCATCACGTAGTTCTCCTCATCCGCGCCGGTGAGTTCAGTTACAGAAGCCGCGCTGCTACCCACGTATGTGCCCACATTGGTCTGAGCACCAGCGACAATAAAGCTCACGTCATCGGTACCCACCTTGTTAGCGACCGTCGCGGTGGGTGCCTGCTGCTCGCCGTTATAGGTAAACGGCCCAATCTCGCTCCAGCTGAGCTCCGCCACCCTCGGTAGAATCGTGCCCGTGGTCGTGGTTTGGCTCTGCGTGGTGTCGATCTCGTACTTCTGTGCGCGACCCTTAGGGCCGTCGCATACCTTTTCTTGTTTCCATCGTTCTAAGAGGGACGGCACGTGTTTCTTGGGTGCCGCGACTCCCCTATGGCTGCCTCCCTCCCGAACTCCCCGACGCATCGCGTAAACCACCAAAAAAATGCGATGCAAATCTCACATGAAAACAACGCCATATTTATCCACATCCACACATAAATACGCATGATAAAATCTCTAAAAAGCAGCGTATGGTAGTATCGTTCGCGTAAGAGGAAAGACCTTTTGTCGCCGATAGTAATAGCGAATGTATGGTCAATATCTAGAAGACACGCACGTACCATCTACTTCATATACTGTTGTCTTTGACCGGCGGCGGGACCGTCGGTTTGCATGCAATCTATCAATCTGTCCCAGAGGAAGGGAACCACCATGCAGATTACGCGTTTTTGCCCATGCGTCATTAGCCCGAAGGCGGCCGAGGTCATTGAGCTTTTCGAGGCACTCGGCTTTGAGCGCCGCCTCCAGAAAGAAGGCATCAATGACGCGAACATTACGTCCGTCGTCTTGAAAAACGCCGATGGCTTCAGCGTTATCGTCACACAGGTCGACAATCTTCCACAGGACATCACCAGCATCCAGATGAACGTACGCGACTTCGACGAAGCCTTTGAGCTCCTTGAGTCCAAGGGATTCAAGAACTCCCAAGGAGACAAGATCACGGATACCGGCACCTCCAAGGCCACAATGATGGTCGCTCCTTCTGGATTCGGCATCAACATAACCGAGCACATCCGCAAGTAAGCTACGTTTTTGGACTATAGCAAGTCTTAGCAACCTCCCCCTTTCGTTCGTCTTTCGAGAGCTTAAATGAACTGCACCCAAGTTTGAACTGCCTCCCATTTCTTGTACACGAGAAACGGGAGGCAGTTCAAACTAGCGTGGGGCTATAGCTTTATCGTGCTATCGATCCAGAACACTTGCGACGAGGAAATCGAACATTCGGACGTTCGTTGCGTCATCGTAGTGCAGCTCGTCGGGTGCGTAGTAGTTTTGCTTGATGTAGCTGTATGAGTCAAGTACCTCTACGTCTTCGGACAGCTTAGACCGCATCTCGTTGTTCCACGACTCAAGCTTTTGGTTATCCGTCCACGAGACATCAGAGAAATAGAAGTCATCGTCTCCCGGCTGCTTCCCTACGGGGTTTATCGTACAGTAATAGACCATCGCACCCTTGCCGCGCCATTTCTGCGCTTTCCTATTGAGAAGCTCAGCGTATTTATCAGTATCCCCGGCAGCCAGCTCTTGGAAATCTCTCTCATACCAACCGATACTGTCATTTACTCCAAGCATGACAACAACGGCGGCATCTGGTGCGACCCAAGGCTCGACCTTCTCCAGTGCGTTGTTCTGGAGCCAGTTGTAACCAGCACCGTTGCGCGCGATCCAGTGGTTTCCGTTCGGATCGGAGTGGTCAAGGAACAGTATGCCCGGTCCATAGAATGTCACAATACTCCATCCCCGCAACGACTCTCCTACCCTTGATCTGCGCCGCCTCAAGCAAGGGGTCTATCTCCTCGTCCATTGCACCAATGATACCAATGGCTTCCTGCAGCTCTTTTATCTTTCATGGCAAAGCCTTTCTGCCTGGTATGCGTCACACCCATGCACTCGCACGAACTCTTTTCGTAATGAATATTCAAACACGGATACAGCGAGGTAGCAGATTTGACACGCAATCACTATAGGACTCTACCGACTCTACTGGATTGTCGTGAGCAAGAGTTCTGGTCGCATCTGCTGAGGTTTAGGCTCTGACTTCAGGGTTCCAGAACGTCACCTCCCACGCCGAACTTACGCAAGTATGGTGGCCAATCATTAATGCCCTTGTCCAGCAATGGGGAACGCGCGCGATTCGCGTAACCAACATAGAGAAAGGAACCTCATGCCATCCAGGCAAGCGAGCTGACCAAAGAGGAGCGCAAGGGCTACATCTACCTGCTCCCCTGCACCGTTGCCGGCATCTCTGCCGACGTGCAGAACACAGGCCGATTGCGAAATCCCCGCTTGGAAACCCAAGCGGGGTCACGGTATCCCGACCAGCATGCTTAGGCACCGCCAGCGAGGAGTGATAGAGGAACACGCTCCTCGGCTACGAGGAGATGTCCGATTCTCCCGCACAAATCACGGGCGAGATAAAACCGTCTAGTGACTGAACTGATGAAAGGGCCCCCTGTAGTCGCAGTTGTAGCAGTGGCCAGAGTTGCTGTTTTGCCACACGCCGACGTCATGACTTCCGCACATGGGGCAATAATACTCGTTGACCCAGAAGCTGCCGCTAGAGATATCCTCGAGTTCCTCGTTTGTCAGCTCGCAGCCCTCCTCCTTGGCCATCTCGAGGATTTCCTCGGGACTCTTTGCACCGGCTATCTTGCGCTTCTGCTCTTCTGTCAAATCTTCGTACTTCACCTTATCTCCCCTTGTTGATTAACCCGTTGTCACATACCACTTATAGCAAGCGTGTTGCCCTACAGTCTGAGTACAACATGCTCATCAGTTATACGCATGAGGGGATGCGGCGTCTCAAAAAAGTCACGCAATGCGAATCCTGCGTCATGGGAGAAGGTGTACGCCGCACAGCTTAGAAGCCCAGTCATGCAATGCGAATATCAATAGATTCGCCCTATCGCTATGTTTGGAGATGACGCTGCCCTTGGGAACCGCAAGCAGGAGAATCGGATGATCGCCACGCCAGCCAGAGCACTTGCCATGTAGACCCACTCTTCCCCAACGAGGGCAAGCACACCGCCCAAGACGCCTGCCACGACTGCCGCACCCTTGCACGCAATGTTGACCGCCGACCAATTTACCATCAGCGGAAGCATGAGGCGGACGAAGTCCTCCCAGGTGAGCATGTCGGACTTGCTGTGCTCGAGGCGCATCGCGGGGAGTTCTGGTCGCGAATGTCCCCTCGGATGGCGGCAAGCGACCAGAAAAACAAATAAGGCCACCGAGATTACCTCGATGACCCGCAGTTTCTTGGTAGCCCGTACCGGATTCGAACCGGTGATCTCCGCCTTGAGAGGAAAACTAGGGGTCTCCCTCGCAGGGTCCCTGAGCGACTTTCCCCAGCTCAGGGGTCCTGCATGGGGCTCCATGGGACCAGCGGGTACCGGCCAAAATCCCCTCAGAAATCCCCTGTACAAATCCCCTGCTTCCGATACGGGTTTCCGCAGGTAACACCCATGGAGAGTATAGCTTCAGAGAAACCGAATGAGTACCTGCAGACTCACGAACGGAGGCACGAAATGACAAGCAATTGGAACGAGCTTTGCCAGGCTGAGGAGCTCGCGTACTTCAAGGGCGACATGGTCCTCGACAGCCCTGAGTCCTACACCGCTGAGGAAATGTGGGAGGTAGTGATGGAGATGCTTGAGGCCACCATCGCTGTCCAGAACGCCATGCACGAGGACTTCATGAGCCACACACCGGAGGAGTGCCAGGCCCTGCTCGACGCGTGCATAGGCTCTGGCACCGCCAGCGAGGAGTGGTGGAAGAATACGCTCCTCGGCTACGAGGAGATGCCCGACTATCCAGCGCAGATTACGGACGAGATGGCGGCACAATAAGCTTGGTAACTGACAACATATGAGCGTCGGGCCGGGTAGCGATTACCCGGCCCTCGTCATCAGGAGGACATCATTACGAGAAGAAACCAGTTTGAAGGAGAGGCCCCTATGAACGAGTCCCTTGCACAGGCAGCCGAGAGGCTTCTCGAACGCAAGCGACTCGGACTGGAGTCCGCAATCGAGGCGCTCGAGACGGTCGGCTATACCGTTGAGCAATCAAAGGATGGGCACTACAGGGTAACCCCGGTATCAAGCAGGGCAGCAGCAGAGGTCACTACTGAAACTATATCGGACGCTACGGAATTCCTAGACGAGTATCCGCACCTGCTGACGCCAAGAGACATCTCGTCAATCACTGGCTTCAGCGTCTGCTACTCCAGGAAGCTCTGCCGAGAGCAGGTCCTGCCAGCGGTACAGGTCGGCAGCGGCCACTGGTTCGTGCCCAAGCCACAGTTCATCGAGTACCTAAACAGGACCGGGATGCAGGTCGCCTCGCCCCAGTCTCGCCCTCGCGGTGGAGTATAATTGCTTGCCCGTAGTACAGGAGACAGGAACGGCATGACGAGCACTCGAAAGCCATGGCTCACGCCAGCGGAGCAGGTGCAACACCTCAAGTCCAAGGGCGTCAGGTTCAATCTGATGCCAGAGGCAGAGGCAGAGCGATACCTTCGCGAGAACAACAACTACTTCAGGTTGAGATCCTACCGCGTGAGGTTCCCCAAGCACGAAGGTGGCCCCAATGACGGCAAGTACACCAACCTCGACTTCGCCATGCTCGTGGATGTGGCCATCATCGACATGCACCTCCGCGACATCCTCCTACCAATGACACTCGATATCGAGCACTTCAGCAAGGTGCGCCTCCTCGACGCCATGGAGAAACATCACGAGGATGGCTACCAGTTGGTGCAAGACTTTGTCGCGCTGTCCGACTATACCGACAACGCGGGCAACGCTCGCAACCATCTCTTAGAAGAGATTGGTCGTGGCATTACGAGTCCGTACACCCAAGGCTTGATCCAGAGGCACCCGACAGGAGATTATCCCGCGTGGGAGCTCCTGGAGGTTATCTCCTTCGGTAGCTTCATACAGTTTTGGCGCTTCTGCTCCGACCGTTACTCCGACAGCTCCATGCTCGAGGACTTCTACATGCTTCAGAGCGTAAAGGGCTTGCGAAACGCGTGCGCCCACAACAACTGCATCCTCAACGACATGGGATCGAGTACCCCTGCCTACCGCGCGAACAACCAGGTCGCACAGGGACTCGCCTCCATCGGCGTCGGCAGGGCCATGCGCAGGACCAAGCTCTCCAACGACAGGTTTATCCAAATCGCAACGACGCTCTACATGCACCAGCGGATAGCTTCCGACGGTGTCAAGGCGAATCGCGGCGTGCGTCTGCGTGAGCTCGTCCAGAGGACGAAAAGGCACGAGGACTACTACAGACAGCTTGTCGGACCAGCCAGCAGCGGTCTCATGTTCATCACCAAAATGGTCGAGGGGTGGTACCCAGAGCCGACCTCGTGACAAAGGGGTAAGCTATCTCCATGCGGTAACCGGCTCACCCCGTGGAGCCGCTCGGCACCTGCTACGCATCCTCCCACGATGGAAAGCACGTCAAGTTCTTGACATGGTGGGATGAATTCGGGAATATACCTCTACAGCGAAAAACGGCTTGCCGTTTTAAAGAGGGGTTCCTCCTTCGGGAGCGAACGCCTCTATTTTTATGCATCGGCGCTACGGCGTGCGATCTACCGTTATCTCCTCGAGCCTCCTAGCTGCCACCTCGAACCACCGCACAGCCTTCTCGTCCATCCCGCAGTTCGCCCAATGCGTGTAGTACCGCCACTCGGAAAAGATGGCTGAGCCGAGGATGAAGGGGTCGTCGATACGGTCACCATATAGTTCAAGCGACCGCAGGTCACCGAGCTGCTGACCGTACATCCTCTCGAACGACTTGCCGCAGTTCATTTCCAGCCCGAGTGACCACATCTCCTCAAGCGAGATTGCCGCTACGATGCCACTCTCGCCGATGGCCTTCGCGGCGTAGGCGAGCCTCTTCGCGAAGGCGTGAAGCAGCGGCGTCTTCCTTTCCACGCCGTCGTAATCCACTCTCAGCTGCTCGCGCACGAGCATGAGCGTGTTGCCAAGAACACTCTTTCCACGCCAGTCCTTCGGGCAAAGCCTCAGCGGGTCGGTCATCCTGAGGCCGATACCCCAGAGGTAGTCGCTGCGAGCACATTCCGCAAGGATTGCATCGCCAGTTGAGAGCAGCCGCTCTCTCAGGAGGGCGTTAGCGGAGAACTTCGCCCGAAGAGCATGCCATGCCACCAGCTGGCAGCTGCCCAGCCACACGTCCTTGTCGAACCCGCTTACCTGCCGACCGATGTCCTGCATCTCCTGCGGGTCCTCAGTGGCCATTATCTTCACGGCGCTGTCCTCATCTCCGAACATAACAGCCTTCTGCCGCATAATGTGTTGCTCGGAGCAGCAGTATCGGATTCCGCCGTCCTCAAAAGCAGATGGGTACCAGTTGGACAGGTAGGCGTTCGGCTCAGTTATCAGGTGGAAGCAGATGACTTCCATGACGCTCCTCCTCGGCATAGCTGACCTATGCACAGGATTCTACGCCATGGAGGGCACTACGATGCAGTCAGGTACCCCGCCTGCCCTGCCCGGTCAATCACCATCCTTGCGTACCCGTACGCCGAGCTGCTGTACGCAGTCCCGTTCCCCCCGACCAGCCGCGTGTCGTTGTAGAACGTGCCCATGCCCGACACGCCCGCAGGCAGCGCCCAGCTCGCATCCGCGTAGATTGTCGTGAGGTTCGTGCACTGCGCAATAGCATAGTAAAGGTCCGCCAGCGACGACGGGTCCAGCCCCGAGAGGTCCAGCGTCACCAGCCCCGAGCACGCATTGAAGGCGTAGCGCAGCGACGCAAGCCCTCTCACGTTAGCCCAGCCGGTCACCGCCGTGAGCGTCGTGTTCGAGTAGAACCAATAGTCCAGCGATGCGAGCGTCACCGAGCCCAGGTCAGCCTTGAACTCGCACGTCCGCAGGCTCGCCCTCTGGTCGTACCAGGGCGTCGCCCCCACAGCCTGGTAGTGCACGTTGGCGCAGATCCTCCCGGTCGCAAGCACGGTCCGCTGGGTGTCGGGCGTCGAGCTCGCCGTGATTTCCAGGGCCCCGGTGTCGTACAGGTGAGCCCACACCCACGTCCGCAAGTCGCTGCCCGGGTCTGTCAGCACACCCGTAGAGCCAAGCGCCAGGTTGCTCTTGCCCGCCGTGCTCGTGGGCACGTAGCCCGTGCCGCCCACGAGGCGGTTGCAGCCGTAGAGCACTGACGTGTACGAGGTGATCGAGCTGTTGTCGAAGCTCGTGGCGTAGGTACCGTCGAGCGCCACCACGGCGGCCGCCATCTGCGACGGCCGGTAGGTCGTCGCCACGCCCGCCTGGTAGCGGATCGCGTTGGCGATGTCGGTGAGTATGCTCGTCGCAATGGTGCCCACGCTCATCAGAAGCTCACCCCGCTCAGGTCTTCCAAAGCTGCTATCGCGTCGTCAACGTACTTCTTGGTGGCGAAGTTGGCGTCCGCCGTAGACGTTGCCCACGCCCTCCACGCTAATGTTCATGGTGCTGGTCGATGTCGACGGTCTGGTCACGTCGGAGGTCACGCGCATGAGGTTGCCGCTCGTCACGTTGAGCAGCAGCGTCCCCTTCGCGAGCGCGTTGCCGCCCGTCATGGCGTAGCCGGAGCCGGTGCTCCCGGGCGCGACGTCCAGCGTCGTCTCGATGAGGCCGCGCAGCCTCGCCAGCTCAACGATGCCCTTGCAGGTGATCTTGTGCTGCGCCTCGTCGATGGCCGTGACCTTGCAGATCGAGTCTGTATGGGCACGACGGGGACGAGGACTTGATAGTCGCAGTGCCCTACGAGACCGTCCTGGAGGTCCTTACTACAGGCATGTCCCCTTCCGAGATGGACGATAAGCTCAGAAAGGCCAGGTATCTGGCGCTGATTCCGGTTGTGCAGGACTGGGAAGAGCTGGAGCTCGCGGATGACCCTAGGCCGCTAAGTGAGCTAAACCTCGAAGTCAAACTATGCACGGTATACGAAGAGCCTGAGGTTGCGATCGAACTCGCCGTCAAAGACATCCTGGCATTCGCGCTGACATAGTGGATTGCATACTTCAGCTCGATGCGGGGCGTGTCCAACTCGTATCACGAGGGTCTCACCATCCGCGATTCCAAGATGAACGAGGTCATCCTCGAACTTGCCAACGTCGTTGTAGAGGAGAGGGTCGGCCTGTGTCTCGTGTGCGGCCGCCCCTTCATCGTCAAACGCAAACCCAATGCCAAGGGATTGCTGAACAAGAAATACTGCACCGATTCCTGCAAGGTCAGGGACAGTGCCGCCACGAGAAAGAGAGGGGATGATGCCTAGGGAGGAGGATTTCAATACAACCATGTGAGTGCACGAAACAGCAGGAAGGAGACTGGATGGCTAGACCCAAGCAAAGAGAAACCTATGGCAACGGGTCCGTCTCGCCAAAGAAGGACTCGACCGACAAGCAGAGGCGTGACAAGAAGGGAGAGTTGCTCTGGCGCGTCTGCGTGACACTCGGCACGGAACACTATGTCGACAAGGACGGCAAGAAGCGCCGCAAGCAGCATAAGGTCCAGCGCGCGGTCCATGGGACCCTGGCGGACGCACGAGCAGTCTGCAAGCAGTTGAGCGAGGAGTACGAGCACATCGAGCCTAGCTCCGCAAGGAAGGACTTCGAGGCGCTGTACAAGGCGTGGGAGACCTCCATGCGCAACGCTAACACTTGCGCGCCGACCAACCTCAAGGACTACACCACGAGGCTCGCCTACATGGCGGCTCAGAGGCCGCGGACCTCATCGCCAGCATAACTGGTACCCCAAAAGCACCCGCCGTCAAAGCGAAGAGGGGAAACTCAAAAAGACGGCCTAGAGTGCAGATATCCCCCGCATATCCCCCGCGGACTCGCTTCAAAAGAAAACAGGCCAGGGACAAAGCCCTGACCTGCGAATTCTTGGTAGCCCGTACCGGATTCGAACCGGTGATCTCCGCCTTGAGAGGGCGGCGTCCTAAACCGCTAGACGAACGGGCCATACAACGTTAAAGAATGGCTGGGACTGAGAGAATCGAACTCCCACTGACGGAACCAGAATCCGTTGTCCTACCGTTAGACGAAGTCCCAATGCCTTTGCCTCAACGCAATAAAGTATAATAGCGCATCATCTCAACATGCGCAAGGTCAAATTGCGACTTTTTAGAACTCCTCTTCTGCCGTATCCATTGGCGTAGGAACGACCAGCGTCTGACCAGGCATCAAACACGATGATTCCAAATCGTTATGCTCCACTATCCACGTGACCAGGTCCGCCGTGCTCACTCCCCGTACACGGCGCTTATTTGCCCAGTCCCATATCGTGTCGCCCGTCCCAACGTAAACCGTTTCCAGAGGTCTATCGCTGATTCGCCTTTGCACCGTTTCCATTCGCGCGGCATCAATCGCCATAGTTGCTACGATTGCAAAAACGACGCAAAAGATTACTCCCAACAATGATACCATGCTCCGACGTCGACTCATCTTCCTCCCCTTTCGTTGGCTAACGCAACTCTATAAGGGGCTTGGGACAGAAATCTTTCCGCACATTCGTACGCGAACATATGTTATATTCATACGTAAGTTTTTGCTGCGAGAGGAGTGGGCATGGCACGTCCCAAAATTAGCAAGCGCCAGCAGAGCATCTATGACTTTATCTGCGCCTATACAAAGAGCCATGGCTACCCACCGTCGGTGCGCGAGATTGGCACTGCCGTTGGACTCGCCTCCCCCTCCACGGTACACATGCATCTAAAGACGCTCGAAGATCGTGGCTACATCCATCGCGACTCAAAGAAGCCGCGAACCATCGAAGTCGTTGAAGATCGCACCACGACCGATAATAACGGAACGACTCTGGCGCGCGTGAGCGAGGACGTCAACAACAACACCATTACGTTGCCCCTCATCGGGCGCGTGGCGGCTGGCATTCCCATCCTTGCCGAGCAAAACGTCGAAGAAACCCTTACCCTTCCCACGAGCATCGTGGGCGACGCGAGCTCGTTCATACTCCGAGTGCATGGCACATCCATGATAAACGCAGGCATCTTCGACGGCGATTACATCGTGGTCCGTGAGCAGCACGACGCGCACGACGGAGAGATAGTCGTAGCACTTCTAGACGACTCCGCCACGGTCAAGACGTTCTATCGCGAAGACGGACGCGTGCGTCTTCAGCCAGAAAACGACGCCATGCAACCCATCTACATCCAGAGTCCCATTATCCTTGGCCGTGTTAGCGCTGTAATCAGAACCATTTAGCATGGAAGACGTCGCGACTCCCCTTGCAAGCGAGCGCAGGGGGAACAGGCTGCATCTGCTTGACGCATTGCGTGGATTCTCGATTGTCTCGATGATCGGGTTCCATTTTTGCTACGACCTCAAGTTCATCTTTGGAATGGATCTCGCTTGGTTTGCCCCTCCCCTACAAGACATATGGAGGGCAAGCATATCTTGGACTTTTCTTGCTATTGCAGGGTGTACCTGCGCCTTGTCGCGCAACAACCTCAAGCGCGCCGGTCGATACGGCCTGCTTGCGCTTGCGATCTATGTCGTTACCAGCCTCGCGAGCGTTGACGCATGCATTTCGTTCGGAATCATTTACTGCATGGCTGCCTGTACGTTTGTGGGCTGGATTCTAGAATGGCTCAACCTAAGCCCCAAGGGGCCAGCAGCGGCTGCCGTCCTCCTCGCGTGCTTCCTTTTTCTGCTGCCTTTGAGCTCTGGGTATATTGGGATTGGCCCCCTCCACATCAACTTGCCCAACTGGCTGTACAGCACAGAGTATCTTGCTTGGCTCGGCTTTCCTGGCCCGGCTTTTGTATCGGGAGACTATTACCCGCTCTTGCCGTTCGTACTCATGTATCTTGCGGGCTCGGCCATGGGATGGTGGTGGAAGGAGCGCGGTTTCCCACAGGCATTCAGCGAATACCAGTGTTTGCCGCTCGAGCTCATTGGACTCCATCCGCTCGTCATTTACGTCGCCCACCAGCCAATATTGCTCCTTATTGGATACCTCGTCTCATGGCGATAACGTGTCTTAGCTGTCGCCAATCCTAAACGCCGCCAGCTGGGAACGCATGCGTGCGTCTGCGCGAAAGGTGACGACCGTCCCCTCGGACTCGTATTCCTCTCGCACCACATGACAGCGCTCGTGAATCGTGCGAACAAGTGAGCCCTTATCGTAGGGAATGCGCACCGTAAGGACCTCGTCCGTTCCCATAGCCTCTTTTGCGATGCGATACGATAACCCACCCAAGCCCCTGCGCTCTGCCGCAGCAATAAACTCTGCGTCTTCGTACTTCGCACGCAGCTCGTCTTTTCTTTGCGCATCAATAAGGTCGCACTTGTTGAACACGAGCACACAGGGCGCGTCTACTGCCTGAATGTCGGACAACACCCCTCGCACAGTCTCGATGTGCTCAAGATAATTGGGGTCCGATGCATCTACGACAAGAAGCAACAGGTCCGCCGCTCGCGCCTCTGCCAACGTTGACTTGAACGACTCGACGAGCATCGTAGGAAGCTTTTGAATAAAGCCAACGGTATCGGTAATGGTAGTCCGTCGGCCGTCTTCGAGCGTCAGCGCGCGCGTCGTAGGATCGAGCGTCGCGAACAATTCGTCTTGAACGTACGCGTCTGAGCCCGTAAGAGCATTGAGCAGCGTCGATTTGCCAGCATTGGTATAGCCGACGAGTGCCACCCTATATATTCCCCCGCTCCTTCGCGACTTGCTCTGCTCATCGCGCCTACGTTCCAAAAGGCCCAGCTCTCGCTTGAGTGTCGTTATCCTATTGCGCACAAGCCGCCTGTCGACTTCCAATTGGCTCTCGCCTTGTCCGAAGCGGCTTCCAATACCGCCTCTCGTCTGCTCGCGCACCAGATGGCTCCACATGCCGCGCAATCGTGGCAACAGGTATTGGTTTTGTGCAAGTTGAACTTGAAGTCGTCCCTCGTGAGAGGAGGCATGCCGCCCAAATATGTCCAAAATCAATGCCGTCCGATCGATGACCTTTATGTCCTCGCCCATGATGTGTTCGAGATTCGCCTGTTGAGAAGGAGAGAGCTCGTCATCAAAAACGACGACGTCCACATTGAGCGACCTCGCGTCATCGGCTATCTGTGCGGCTTTACCCGACCCTATGTAGGTCTTTGGAATGGGCTTGCTGAGCTTTTGGACATACGACCCCACCACCACGCCGTCAGCGGTCTCTACAAGCCGCCCAAGCTCTGCCAAGCTTTCGTCCACCGGCCAACGGTTACTCGACCGATCGGTGCCAACAGTAAAAACCCGCTCTTTGTTTTGGGCGGTATCATGGGGTCTGAAACGAGGCATGCTCTCCCTTCCATTCGTTGCAAATTCGGCGAGAGGCCTCATCGAGGCTCATCTCTCCCATATCAAGTACCCGCGCTCGTCCGTCCCGCTTAATCCATCCAAGCTGTCGCTTGGCATATCGGCGAGTGTTCTGTTGCACCATCCGAATCGCCTCTTCGAGGCTTATCTCTCCGTCGATATACGAAAGGACTTCCTTGTATCCAATTGCCTGACACGCCGTACGAGAATCACGCAGCCCTTTGCGCTCAAGCGCTCGCACTTCCTCAACGAGCCCTTGCGCAAACATCCCTTCCACGCGCTCGTTTATACGGCGGTACAGCTCTTCGCGTGGAGGGACAAGCGCCCAGATCATCGCATCAAAATACGGAACGTGATCTTTTAGGCCCTCGTTTCGCTTAGCATACGATTTGCCCTCGTCAGCCAGCTCCAAAGCGCGTATCACACGACGAACGTTGTTTGGGTGAATCATGTCGGCACTTTGCAGGTCTCGCTGCCTGAGCAGCTCATGTAATGCTCCGTTACCCCGCGCTCGAGCAAGCTCTTCGTATTGCCTCCGCCTTTCGTCCTGTATTTCGCCAGTTGGGAATTCCATACAGTCTATGACGGCATCCAAATACAGTCCGGTCCCACCGCACAATACGGGGACGCGACCCCTATTGGCAACCCCACTGACGCACGCCCGCGCATCCGACTGAAACTGGGCAACTGAATACGGCTCGTCAATGGACACGACATCTATCATGTGCAGGGGAACTCTGCAACTATTGGGAGGAACCTTCGCCGTTCCTATGTCCATCCCCTTGTACACTTGCATGGAATCGACTGACACGACCTCGCCATCGAGCATAAGGGCAACCGACTCTGCAACTTCACTCTTGCCGCTTGCCGTAGGACCGACGATACAAGCCACGCTTCCGTGACTCATCGAGGATCTCCCACCGCTTTTCCACGCAGGTACCAAGTGCGGCCTACCTCGACGCTGACGTCAACCATGCGACCTATGAGCTGATCCTTGACATAGCCATCAGGCAAGTCGAAGTGTACCGTCTGGTTCTTTTTGCTGTGCCCCACCATCACATGCTCGTCTCGCTTGGAAGCACCTTCTACGAGCACCTCAACCAGCGATCCAACGTCCTTTTGGTTTGCGTCATAGGCAAGGCGCGCAACTAGAGCGGCCAGGCGTTCGAATCGCTCCTGAATCACCTCTCGAGGAGTGTCGTCCACCATCTTTGCGGCAGGCGTGCCCTCGCGCTTCGAATAGATGAACGTGTAGGCAGACGAGAATCCCACTTCTTCAACCAACGAGAACGTCTCTTCGAACTCGCTACCCGTCTCGCCAGGAAAACCCACGATGATGTCTGTTGACAATGCAAGCTCGGGCATGGCGGCACGCAACCGACCGACAAGGTCAATATACTGCTCGCGCGTATAGCTCCGGTTCATCGCCTTCAACACACGCGTCGACCCACTCTGAACGGCTAGATGAAGATGTGGCATAACGGCTGGAGTCTCTGCCATGGCCGCAATGACGTCGTCCGAGAGATCCTTTGGGTTCGAAGATGTAAAGCGAAGACGTTCGATGCCCGTAGCCCCGACTGCCCTGAGCAACTCGTCGAATCGAGGGGACCCGTAGTTGTCGCGACCATATGAGTTTACGTTCTGTCCAAGAAGGCAAATCTCTCGAACTCCCTGTGCAACCAAGTGGTCGCATTCGGCTAGCACGGAATCCATCGTGCGGCTTCGTTCCCGCCCGCGGACATGAGGGACGATGCAGTACGTACAGAAGTTATTGCATCCGGTCATTATGGGAACCCATGCGTGATAGCTTGTGTCCCTGTGCGTCGGCAGGTCAGTTGAGAAGCCCTTGTTGGCCTCGTCTGTACAAACCAAGGGCGCGCTACCCGAACGATCGAATGCCTCGCACAAAAGCTCGGGAACCGAGGCTAGTGCCGACGTGCCAAATACGACATCTACATTTGGAACATGTTCGCGAAGTCTCGCACCATCTCGCTGGGCAATGCAGCCGCCAATGGCTAGAACACGTTTACCCGATGGCGGTTTAGCAGCGCTAATTACAGAGGTGGCCTGGCCATAAAGCCGGGTATCCGCATTCTCGCGCACGCAACAAGTCATGAATACTACAATGTCAGCCTCGTTTATTGTTCCAACGACATTGCAACCGCATTGGTCTAGCAACCCCGACACCCTCTCGGAGTCGTGCAAATTCATTTGGCAGCCAAACGTCCTTATAAAGTACGTCTTTCCAACAAGCTGTGAATATGTATTCATCTATCTTCCTGAGTCAACAGCACTCATGGAGAACGGGTTTGCGGCCGCAGATGAAATCTGATGCACATATACGGCGATACGAATGGCCGTACGGCTCTCTCCGCCTATTTCTATATCAGAAAACGTCGGCGCACACGAGATGTCAACACCAGTAGGAATGAGGAAACCACGAGCGATAGCTATGGCCTTGATGGCTTGATTGACCGCACCGGCACCTACGCATTGTATATTGACCGGTACACCATCCTTAACCATTCCCGCTATTGCTCCCGCAACAGAGGCTGGGGAAGACTTGCTCGATACTTTTAAGAAATCCATGTTTCTACTCCTAGGCGCTGAACGCCTGTCCATCAGTTGAACTTCGTTTTAGAACAATTTGTTAGATTCTAACCACAAAATAGTAAAAAGAGAAGCACAAATGTTAAACAAGCATACAGTTACTTAGTCTTCCTCCACAAAATCATAATGAACAGTCAGTCTTCCTTTTGTTATGCGTATACTCGGTTCTTTTTCCAGCTGTACATAGTAGCGCTCGCCAACGACCGAAAAGGCCTCTTTTAATGCTTCCTGAAAATCCGCTTCGTCTGACGTTGTTAAAGACAGCTTTCGCGGGCGATGTACGGTTCCAGTAGCGCAACGAGAAGCGTCACTTCCTTTTGATCGCAATGCCGCATTAACAAGTGGCAAAATCTCGCCACGAATCACGCGATGGGCTGTTCGCTCAGACACTTCGATACCTAGTTCCGAAGCCACACCAGCAAGTTCGCGCGCATCTTGTGCGAGCGAAGGCAAACACACAAATGGGACTCGATGATGCGATTCGATTCCACCCACTACGTCGCTAGACGCGACACTTCGCGCACGCATGCTCGACAACGCCTCGGATGGTGACCCGACGTAGACATTACAGACACCCTCTTCCTCCAAAGCAAACTCAACGCAGGTTCGGTATATGTTGTGCGGACCACGAATTCGCGGTCCGTGTGAGCCAATCGTCACTACAGGCCACGTAGACTGATCTGCACGTTCCACTAGCTTGCTGCAGTCAAATATAATGCGCATGACGCAGCCCCTACCTACGTCCGAAACCATAATCTCGCTGCTCACCGCATTCTCTTTGATAGAAAAAAGTGCCATTCCACGTCCATGCACACCCCAACGGTCCATCCGCATGGTGTCGAGCTTTGACGTGACGCGTGCATCAAATACCCGTTTGTGCAATGACGAAGGGATACCCGCGCCATCGTCTCCTATGATAATGGTCCTCATGTTTCCCTCGCGAACGGTACCAACATAGATCCGTGTTGCCCCAGCATCACGAGAGTTTCGCAACAACTCTATAACGGCGTCCTCAACACATCGAACGTCGTGTTTCGCCTGCCGTCGCTCCGCTTCGGACGTTCGAAGCCGAACATAGCCATCCCCAAGCGTCTCTTCAACTCGAAGCCCGTCCCCTCCCTTGAGGGAGGAGACGAACCCCAAAAGACTGTTGTTCTCGCTTAGATCGGCCATGCTCTATTTTGCGATACCAACCGCACGAGATTCGCGAATGACAACAACGCGTACTTGACCAGGGTATTCCATCTCGTCTTCGATCTGCTTAGCGATATCGTGAGCAAGTACGGTCGCCTGTGCATCACTAATCTTGCTCGGCTCAACCATAACGTGCAACTCGCGACCAGCCTGCATGGCATAGGTACGTTCGACGCCATCATGCGCATTGGAAATCTCTTCGAGCTTCTCTAGACGCTTGATGTAAGCTTCCGCAGATTCGCGTCGAGCGCCGGGACGTGCGGCAGATACGGCGTCCGCCGCCTGGACCAATACGTCAAGAACCGTATCGGGTTCTACGTCGGCATGATGTGCCTCTATTGCATGTACGATTACAGGGCGTTCGCCGTACCGTCTGGCCAAGTCCGCACCAATGACAGCATGCGGTCCCTCCACCTCGTGGTCAATGGCTTTTCCGAGGTCATGAAGAAGGCCAGCCCGCTTGGCAGGAGCCTCATCGATACCCAGCTCCGAGGCCATAAGCCCGCAGAGTGCCGATACTTGTGCAGAGTGCTGTAAGACGTTTTGCCCAAAGGATGTACGATAGCGCAGCGCACCAAGTGTCTTCACGAGCTCGGGATGGAGGTCATGAATGCCCGCGTCAAAGGCAGCTTGCTCGCCCGCCTCCTGAATGCGCTCTTGAACAAGTCGATCAGCTTTATGGTACATCTCCTCAATGCGCGCGGGATGAATCCTTCCGTCCGCAATGAGGTTCTCGAGCGTGACTCTGGCGGTCTCGCGCCGCACGGGCGAGAAACTCGATAAGATAACAGTCTCGGGAGTATCGTCAATTACAAGAGTAACTCCAGTTACCTGTTCGAAGGTGCGAATGTTGCGACCCTCGCGTCCAATAATGCGTCCCTTGAGGTCATCGGAAGGTATGTGCACGGAGGTTACAGTTATCTCGCCAGCTTGGTCGGCCGCACATCTTTGGATTGCCGTCGACACGATCTCGCGAGCGGTCTTATCGGCCTGCGCACGTACGCGCTGTTCTGACTCTCGCAAAATCTGAGCCTCGTCACGAACCGTTTCGGCACGCACCCGATCGAGTATCTCCTTATGTGCATCCTCACGAGTAAGAGCCGAAATTCGCTCGAGTTCCGCCTCCTGCTTCGCGTAAAGCCCTTCGACTTCGTTACGCCTACGATCAACAGAACTCTGCATCTTTGATACTTGCTCCTCGCGACGATCGAGGGCCTCATTTCGGTGGTCGAGAGACTCCTCGCGCTGCATAATACGATTCTCCATGCGTTGCAGCTCGCCCTTACGCCGCTTATCTTCTTCCTCAGATTCCTGTCGAAGACGGATAATCTCCTCTTTTGCCTCGAGGACAGCGGTCTTTCTCGCTGTATCGGCCTTTTCGTTTGCGTCGGCGGTGATTTGATCCGCCTGAGCACGTGCAGAATCGACAATTTGATTTGCCTCAGCCACACGTGCGTTTGCATTGCTATTTGCATAGAGGTAGGCAATTAGGGCGCCTACCACCAGCCCCACTACCACTCCAATGACGATAGGTATCATACAAAGCTCCTCATGACGGACGTGCACACAGTTGAAAGGGCGTTCGATGCCGCTAATAGCACCAACCACCGCCATCCGAGGCTCATCTCGACCGACGCCAACAGCGAACAGCTCTGTATTCAAACAAAAACTTACAAAAGCAAACGTCGCCGCAAAGGGCGGACGCAGAAAGCTCAAACGACAAAAGGAATCTTATGATTCGAACTAGTGTCTGTCAAATCGTTTGCAGTCTTTCCGAAGTAAACTCAGAAAAAATGCATGTTGTAGTCCGACACGAGGCTATAGCCCGCTGCAGTCCAACACCTCTTTTGCCACACTTGTTGCCACACCATACGCAAAACCACGTCCCAACAAGAATCGAACGAGTTTTGCATATGCATTCGGCTCAAGTACATGCTTTCGTAAGGCAATCGTATACGCTCGTTCCCTTTCCCCATTGACGTCGATGTAGTCCTCTGGCCAACCATCATACTCTGTAACATCAATTCCACGCGACCTCAGCTCTCGTTTGATCCGTATCTCGCCCCATCCAGCGTCTTGCTTTGTTTGAGCAAACCTTTGTAGGTACCGCTCGTCGTCGATGTATTTGCATCGAATAGCGAACTCTACAGCAAAGTCACGTGCAAACGATGGAAAACCGTCTTTGGACAATCGTTGCTCAAGTTCACGCTTCGATAGGTCCCTACGCTCTAAGTACGCCAGCGCCTTCTCTTTGGCACAGGACCGCTGCGTTTCGCTCAGCACACTCAGTAACTCACTGTGCGTCACAGACTTCAACTCGCCCTTACGCTTGAGGTTGCAAAGAGCTCTCCCGACGACAACAGGCACGGAGATCTCTTCGTCTTCCTCGTCAGTTCCGGAAGTCATAATGACCAGCGTCGCCTTGGGGCGCTTGCCACTCATGCCCGCACGCGTACGTGCGGGCATGACGACTTCCCAGTCTATGCAGCGTTGATGCTCACTGTTGGAATGCATTGTTGTCGGAGGTTTCGACGTAGTCCTGATCGTCAGGATAGTCTGGCTCGCCAACACGCTCATCACCAAGTTCCAATCCCACTGCGACGCGGACTCGGTGCTCGATTTCGTCACGTAGCTCAGGATGCTCTGCCAAGAATGCCTTGGCAGCCTCACGCCCCTGCCCCAACTTCTCTCGCTCGCCATAGGTATACCAAGAACCTGATTTGTCGACAATCTCTGCCTCTACGGCCATGTCGAGAATGGAGCCTTCCTTAGAGATGCCAGTGCCGTACATGATGTCGAACTCTGCTTGCCTGAAGGGCGCGGCGACCTTGTTTTTGACCACCTTTACGCGAGCACGCGCACCGACGACCTCTCCATCGCGCTTTATGCCGTCGACACGCCGAATGTCCATGCGCACAGTCGAATAGAACTTTAGTGCGCGCCCGCCAGGTGTCGTCTCTGGGTTGCCAAACATGACGCCAATCTTCTCTCGAAGCTGGTTGATAAAAATGCACGTGGTCTTTGACTTGGACAACGAGCCAGCAAGCTTGCGCAACGCTTGGCTCATGAGTCGTGCTTGCAGGCCGACTGTTGAGTCGCCAATCTCTCCTTCGATTTCGGCACGCGGCACAAGAGCGGGAACCGAGTCGATAACGATGACGTCAATTGCTCCAGACCTTACGAGCATATCGCAAATTTCTAGGGCCTGCTCTCCGGTGTCGGGTTGCGAGATGAGGACCTCGTCGATATCAACGCCGATGCGAGCCGCATACCCTGGGTCAAGCGCATGCTCCGCATCTATGAATGCGACCACACCTCCCAAAGCCTGTGCCTCTGCCAAAATCTCGAGCGACAACGTGGTCTTTCCGGAAGACTCAGGACCAAATATCTCTATGATACGTCCCCGCGGCACGCCGCCAATTCCTAGCGCCGCATCAAGGGCAATGGAGCCCGTAGGGATTGCCTCGACCTCCAAGTCGGGCCCTCCATCGCCAAACTTCATTATGGAACCCTTGCCAAATTTCTTTTCGATCTCGGTGGTGGTAGCCTCCACCATCTTGTCTCGCTCCTCGCCGTAGGTACGAGGGTGAATCTCTCTTTTTACGGTCTTGCCACGTGCCATAGGAGTCCTTTCAATCGGTTTGCCGTATCATACTACGAACAGATGTACGTTGCAAGCGCTTGCTATCACAGCGTACTACAGCAAACATGCAGTAAACTCCCCGCCAGCACGCAGCAATTGAGCAGGGTTTCTTGCAAACAGCGTCAATCCAAGTCGTTTACCTGCAGATATAACAAAAGTATTGAAACTAGATACTTTTGCATCCATCTATTTGGCAATTTGAGCCCTTGCAAGAAGGGTCAACGAGAACCCTATCCGCGATTGCTCCTCATCACTGCCGGCCAACACTTGATCGCATAGTCAATGCCAGACCAAGCCGTGAGCACGACCGATACAACAAGAAGCCAGAATGAGATGACATCGAGGGGGATGATGCCAAACATGGGCATGGGTAATGCGCGGGTAAACAGCATTCCGCAAATTGCCGTCATCGTAAACAGGGTCTTTGCCTTGCCAAGATTGGAGGCGGCGACAACTACGCCATCGGTAGCCACCACCATGCGAAGCCCGCTCACTAGAAACTCGCGGGAGACGATAATGAGCAACACCCAAGCAGACACATCTCCGACCTCAAGCAGATAGCAAAGAGCCACAATAACAGCAAGCTTATCGGCAATAGGATCAAGAAACTTACCGAAGGCGGTAACCTCATTTCTGCTGCGGGCAAGATAGCCATCCACTTTGTCGGTGAGGGATATCACCAAATACAGGAGCGCGACCAGCAATGCGCTTATGGATACTGCCCCTTGCTGAGGAACACTGAGCTCAGCAGCTAGAAGCCAGATTGGGACGAGTGCCACACGAATCATGGTGACGATGTTTGCAGGAGTCCATATGCTACTGCCTTTTTGCATACGCTTCTCACTCTCCTTTGATTGGTGTATCTATCACGCCAACCAGCTCATAGCAAAACGCATCGGTGACCGTGCATCGAACGATGTCGCCAACTGCGGCATCCCCTTCTTCTATATGCACGGCCCCATCTGAGTCGGGCGCTTGAAACCAAGCGTGTCCAATCAGTTCCACTCCCGTACCGTTATCTTCCACGCCATCAATGAGAACGTCAATATTCTTGCCAATATAACGGGCGGTTGCGGCAAAACCAAGCCGCTCGGCAACGTCTTGTAACCGCTGGGTTCTTTCGACGATCTCGGCATCATCAATCTGTGCGGGTAGCGTTGCTGCGACAGTACCCTCTTCGGCCGAATACCCAAACACGGAAGTGTAATCAAAACCGACTTCCTCTATGAACTCACACAACTCTTCGAATTCGTCTATGGTCTCTCCTGGAAAGCCGACAAGACCGGTGGTGCGCAACACGAGTCCGGGGATGCTCTTTCGTAGCCGGGCGAAAAGTTCCAAAAGCTCTTCGCGAGAGCCCGAGCGACCCATAGACGAAAGGATGTGCGCGGAACAGTGTTGTACGGGTATGTCGATGTAGGGAAGCACCTCGTCGACATCTCGCAATACGCGTACAAGCCGCTCGGTCATGCCTTCGGGCTGAAGATACAGTACGCGAACCCATCCATGATATGGCCTTACGACACGCGCTACCTCTTCTAGGAGCCATGCCAAGTCATGGGCAGGCTCGAGGTCTTCTCCCCATACCCCCGTGTCCTGTCCGACCAATACTATCTCGCGTACGCCACCTTCCATGAGGTGACACACCTCGCGAAGTATGTCATCCGCCGCTCGTGAGGAATATGCACCCCTAATTGACGGAATCGCGCAGAATGTACACCACCTATCGCATCCATCCGAGATCTTTACGTACGCGCTCGCTCCCTCAACCGTGCGCCAGGCCACGTTTTCGCCCGGAACGACATCGGCGTCCTGGTGTAGAAGCGAACTGACCACCGTGACGATTTTGTCCTCGTCATCCGCATTGACAAATGCGTCGACTTCGGGCATCTCTTCCACGATTTCGTCCCCATAGCGAGAGGGCACGCAACCACACATGATTATCTTTGCGTGGCCGTTTGCACGACCTACCTCGGCGAGGGAAAGCACGGTCTCTACCGACTCTTGGGTCGCGATTCCCAAGAAGGAGCACGTGTTCACGATGATTGCGTCTGCCTGTTGCGGATCTTCGACTTCGTCATAGCCCGCCCCAATAAGAAGTGCCCTCATTCTGTCGGTGTCGACCTCATTCTTTGCGCAGCCGACAGTAACGAGCATGCAAGTTGGAGCACCTTCGTCACATGAGCTTTGTGTTGCGTTAGTATTCGTCATCGGTCCCGTATTCCTCGCTGCTATTTGACTTTGAGCCTGTGCTCTTTCCGCTTCCGGTAGACTCCGAACCAGACTCATCCTCGGAGTTGTTGCCCATCTTGGCCGATGAGGTACCGCTTGATGATGTGGACGTCGAGGTTCTCTCGCTTACAGAGGTGGTAGACGAATCCGATACCTTCTCGGTCGTCTCTGATTCTGCGTTCTTGTCGGCATTTGTTGACGTTTCGGCATCAGATTTCTTTGCGTTCGAGCTTTTGGACCCCTGAATCCGTATGGTGCCTATACCTCCGTCCACAGACTCAAACGGCACCTGCTTACCATCCTGTACAACCTGCACGGCTGACGTGTTGTCCACCTGTACGGTAAGGCTTTCCTCCACCGTGTAGGTATGGTTCCATGGCCCGGTAAGGGTCTCGGCGATTTCGCTCTTGCCATCACAGACGATTTCGAGCCACGTTACAGCTCCATCCGCGACAGAAATCGAGACGCTCGCCTTGGAAGCACGTGAGGTTGTCGTCTTGTCATCCTTCGTCGACTGCGTTGTTTCTCCTTGGCTTGACTCAGATACGCCTCCCGTACCCAAAGAGGAATCAGTCGAATTGGTGTCTGTACGTGCGCTCGAATCCGAGTTCTGTTTTGAGCTGGCATTCTCGGTAGACTGCGCGGAGCTGACGGGAACGGACCTCGTCGTATTGAAGTTTTGATTTATGCATGAGCTGATGGACATGACGAGCACGACAGAAATAACGATAATAGTCACCACGACTACCGCCAGCGCTTGGGTGGGACTCTGGAACAATCCGGTAGAATTCCGTCGATTGCGCGAGTTCCTGCCGTTCGATCCCGTTCTTGATGTCCGCGAACGTCCATTCGAGTTCCTGCGGACCCTCTGACGTTCTGAGTTCGACGATTCCCTCATTGAACGGCGGCCGCGGCTCGTAGACGCCGCTTCATACGGATGGGTGCTGCGTCCGAGCCTCAGGTCGTCCTCGAACTCCCTACCGTTGACACCACGCATTTGTATGTCGTTTCTTGTACGAGCAGATGAGCGACGACGGGCGCGTGGTTCCGGAGGGCGGTTCGTGTATGGCCTATTTGTTTGATAGGAGGCTCTCCTGTCGTCCTCATCATATCCATAGCGATCTTGGTCTGCGTCGTACTCGTCCTCCGCCTCGGATCTACGTACATGAACACGCGTCGTCGCAAAGGGGCCCATGTCTCCCGCAGGTCCTCCGGAAGTCGGCAAGAGGCCTCGTGCGGGCACATAGGGCTGTCCGACACTCGGCGAGCGACGACCGTATTCGGTCTGCTTGCGACGAGCATTTGGGTTGCGGGACTGGTTTCGTCGCCATGCATCGAGCTCTTCGGCATACAACTCCACGATCCGGCCGGCATCCAACCCCAAATACCGCGCGTACGACGAGAGCATTCCTTGCGCGTAACCACTCTTTGGCATGGCATCAAAGTCGCCCTCTTCAAAGGCACTGAGGACGTCCTCTTTGAGGCGAAGCACGCGCGAGGCCTGAGCTATGGAATACCCCAACTGCCGTCTGCGCGTTGAGAGCATTTCGCTAAACTCTGGCAAATCCATGCTATACCACCTCCTGATACCGAGCGTCTTGTATCCTAAGCTCCTCTAGCCCATCTTTGTCGAGCAACACCTCTCGTGGTTTTGACCCCTCTGGTGGCCCCACAACTCCTTTGGCCTCGAGCATATCCATAATGCGTCCCGCGCGAGAGTATCCCACTTTAAGACGCCGTTGAAGGCCAGAAGTAGAACCCAACTGAGATTCCACTACAATTTGGGCAGCTTCCCAAATGAGCGGATCGTCCGCGTCGGGATCGGATGAGCGCCCGCCGCCCGCCGGTTGGCTTGGCACCACGGCGGTGAGAATCTCTTCGTGATAGTCTGGCTCGGCTTGCTCACGGATGAAGTCAACGACTTCGTTGATCTCGTTGTCTGACGTATAGCAACCCAATACTCGTTGCATATTGAGGCCGCGGTATTTAAACAGCATGTCACCATTGCCCAAAAGGCGCTCCGCGCCGGTCTCGTCCAGAATGACTCGAGAGTCAATGCCCGATGACACCTTGAGTGCTACCCTGTTGTCGATGTTGGACTTGATAAGACCAGTCACTACATTTGCCGACGGGCGTTGCGTCGCGATAACCAGGTGTATGCCGGCGGCTCGAGCGAGCTGGGCAATCCTGACGATGGACGCCTCTACGTCTTTGCCAGCCACCATCATAAGGTCAGACAACTCGTCGATGATTACCACCAGATACGGCATGGGTTCGGGCGGATTGTCCAACTGCGACAGCTTGCCAGAAACGCACATCTCGTTATACACCTTGATTTCGCGTGCACCCGCACGTTCGAACACGCGAAGTCGACGCTCCATCTCGCTCACCGCCCACTGAAGTGCGCTCGCAGCCTGCCGAGGCTCCGTAACGACGGGAACATATAGATGAGGAAGCCCGTTGTAACAGCTGAACTCAACGCGCTTGGGGTCAATCATAATAAGACGCACCTGCTTGGGCGTCGTGCGCATCAGCAGACTCATGATCATGGAGTTGATCATCACTGATTTGCCCGAACCAGTCGTTCCGGCTACGAGCATATGCGGCATCTTTGCAATATCGGCAACTACAGGACGTCCACTCGAATCTCGACCGATGGCAACCTCAAGCGGCCCTCCGGAAGCCGTGGGCAACACGTCACCAAGGTGCACGTTCTGCCGCGTCTTGTTGGGAATCTCGATGCCCACGAAGGACGTACCAGGAATTGGCGCAAAAATACGAACCTTTTCTGCGGCCAGCGTCAGGGCGATGTCGTCTTCCAGATTGCGAATCCTGCTTACACGCTCGCCCTCACCCATCTCGACTCGAAAAGTCGTGACGATCGGTCCAGAGATATAGTCTACGACCCGACTGGTAAGGCCAAACTCGTGAAGCGTTCCTTGCAGGCGGTCCATCGTCTCGTTGAGTTCCTCTACGCTGCTTGCGGCACCAGCAGAATTTGGGTTCGAGCTCAACATCGAGAAAGGCGGCAGCTCATACCCTTCGGCACCATCTCCTGGTCGCGATCCAGACACCTGCGTGCTCGAGGGCTTCTTGTTCTGGCGTGCAGGCGCAGCTGCTTTTTGGGCCTTTTGCTTCCCGCCTGCCCTTGCCGACTTCTTTGAAGGGGCATCAGAATTGCTGACACTGGCCTCGGAGGTTCGCCTTTTGCTCGTTCTTTTGGTACGACGTGAGGTGGCGGGTCGTGTGCCGACGCTGTTTGCCCCACTTGCCGCGTTGCGCAAAAAATCGGGGATCGCGACACTTGACGACTGCGCATTCGCAAGGGGAGCCTCAACGAAACCCTGTGAGCCATCGTTAAGGTCGTCCGAGCGAACCGCCTTCTTGTTGCTCCGCTTGAGCGTTGGCGGGTTACTCGTCGGAGCCTCATCGAACACGTCGTCGTCAAACAGCCGATTTCGATCGTTTGGTTTTGATTGTGCTTTTCGTCTACGTGTAAGTACGGTGGTTGTGCGCGTCCCAATAAAACTCGTAACGGGCTCAGTCTCGGCACTGTCGTCGAACGGCAGGGATTGGTCTCCTCCGAAGCCGTCGTTCAGCGCATCAAGCTCAGCCTGTTCTCGTGCCTTTTGCCTCGAGTCACGAAGCCTTACCGCCCCGGTTCGAATCCTCGACACGAACGAACTCATAGAGAATCCGCAGACTATGATTCCTAGTACTATGAGCCCTATTAGCACGACGCAGCCCACCGGACGGCCAACCAGTGATAAGAGCATCCATGCGACCCCTCCGCCGATGTAGCCACCCGCAGTCGGCACTACGTTCTCCTGCAAAACGACCATGGGGTTCTGTGAGGCCTCTGGCACGTAGAGCGATATAAGAGATAGGATCGCGACAGTCACGAGCAATAGGCCAAATGCCACCCGCGTGCCAAAGGGCTCCTCCCCATCCACAAAGAACGTCAGCGAAAAGAGAAAGAGCGACATGGGAGCCAAGACGGCACCGACACCAAACAGAGCCGCCAAGCCATGCGAGACCGCACTTGTGACGACGGCACCGCTTGGCGCAAGCAGAGACACAAGCAGGGAAACGGCCAAAACCGCCAGCACCACACCGATTATGTCGGCCTGAAGCGAGCCAGGATGGATAGCGGGTGCTTCGCTTTGAACGTTCCGTGCTTTTGTGTTGCCTTTTTTTGGTGCGTTTGAGCCACGTTTTTGGGGCATTTAGACCTCCATCACCACCGGTATGACCATGGGACGGGTATGCGTCCGACTCCATAGGAAGTTAGAGAGACCGTTCCGCACGGCCTTTCGAAGCTGTTCGATACCCGCATCAGGATTACGATCCACACGAGCACGGACCACATCCTGTGCGTCCTGATTGAGTTCCTCGTCATTCGCAAAAGAAACCCCACGGCTGTAGATTTCGACGTTTCGCGCCTTGCGCGAGCGATGAGAGACGCTTACGACACAGGTGACGATGCCGTCCTGCGAAAGCTTCTGCCGGTCTCTGAGCACAACAGGATCCGCGTCTGTCACGGAAAGGCCGTCGACATAAACGACGCCAGAGTCGACTGGCTGACCAATGCGCGCCACATGGTTGCGTATCTCTAGGCTGTCGCCGTTGTCAATTACAAATATATGGTCCTTTGCAATTCCCATTTGGCGCGCAAGGCTGGCATGTGCGCGCAGGTGGACCGCCTCCCCATGAACTGGCATAAAATAGCGGGGCTTCGCCATCGCCAGCATGAGCTTGAGCTCCTCTTGGCTTCCGTGACCCGACACGTGTACGAGTGTCTGGCTCTTGTCGTATATGTGGCAACCAATTTTCGAAAGCGAATTGATAATGCCCGCCACGCTTTTTTCGTTACCCGGAACAGGCGTGGCCGAGATGATCACCGTATCGCGTTCCGTGATGGACAAGGACTTATGCTCGCCGTTGGCCATGCGCGACAAGGCCGATAACGGTTCCCCCTGACTTCCCGTACAAAGGACCACGATCTTTTCGTCCGGAATGTTGTCGACCTCGTACGCATCGATGATATCGTCTTCCGAGATAGAAAGGTATCCGAGTTCGCGAGCGACTTTCGTGTTTGTGACCATGGAACGGCCCGTTACCACGACTTTGCGTCCCACCGCCACACTCGCATCACATACCTGCTGCAACCGATGGATATGGCTGGCAAACGAGGCGACGAAGACTCTTCCTGGCGCGTTCTTTATGATGTGCCTGAGCGCCGGCCCCACCGCCGCCTCACTTGGCGTAAATCCCGGATAGGTCGCATTGGTGGAGTCGGACATCAGGAGGTCGACTCCCTCAGTTGCAAACCAGTTGATTGCCTGATAGTTTGGGGTGATGCCATCAATTGGCGTCTGATCGAGCTTGAAGTCACCCGTATGCATGACACTTCCTGCCGGAGTACGCACAAAGACGCCCAATGCAGCGGGAATTGAATGCGTCATCGCAAAGAAGTCGACTTCGAACGCCCCTATTGTCACATGGTCGCCGTCACGCACCTCATGAAAGAGCGGCTTGCGGATTCGATGCTCCGCAAGCTTACCCTCTATGATGCCGAGCGTGAGCTTGCTCGAAAAGATGGGCACCTTTGGCTGAAGGTCAAGCAAGAGGTACGGCAAGGCACCGGTATGATCCTCATGGCCATGGGTTATGATGATGCCGCGCAGCTTGTCTTCGTTTTCCAGAACATACGTGTAGTCTGGAAGCACAAGGTCGATTCCAAGTTGTTCGTCATCAGGAAACATGAGGCCCGCGTCGACAAGAATCATATTGTTGCCGTATTCGAGTACCGTCATGTTCTTTCCGATACCGTCAAGGCCACCGAGCGGGATGATCTTGAGCGGTGTCTGTCGTTTTGCCATGTTGCGGTAGTTCCTTTCGTACGTTTCGCTCCATATATGTATAAGCCCCGTCACAGAGGCCGTTCATTCAAACACTTCATTATACTTTAGATTCTTCGACACAAGCACTGCGAATCACAATACGAAGAAAAAGCAGCATGTAAAGACTCGCGCGAGGGTGCCGTATGCATCCCCCAGCTTGTACGGGGGATGCATACGTAGATCGTTTGTTGGAGCCCGATGAATCTTCTACAGCTTATGTCCACACGTCATGCAGAACTTGTATGACGGGTCAACGGAGCTACCGCATTCGGGGCAAACTGAAGGAACTGGGCTGGGAGACGCCTCTTTGGAAACGAGAACCAATCGCGTTCCACACATCATGCAGAACTTGTTGCCGGGATCTCCAATTGCACCGCAAGCAGGACAACGAAGAACATCCTGTGCTTCCTGCCTCACCGGCTCGGGCATGCCTATGGCCTCTTCGCGTATGGGCTCAGGGGCAGGAATCGGCTCGATGACAATGGGAGAAATATAGTCCTGAACTTGCTGCGGGGCATCACCGAAATCATCGTGCACTTCGGGTTGCGGCTCAATAGCATTCTCCTGTGCAAATACTTCGGCATTCAAGTCCCATTCATTTACGCCCGCAACAGAATCGTTTGGCTGAAGAACGACCTCGTCTGACGCCACTGGCTCGTCGTCAACCGGCTCTGCTTCTGCCGCAAAAACTGGTTCGGGCTCAAAGGTCTCCTCTTGCATCGTGCTAGCCACGCTTGGAGCATCATTACTCAGAATCTCGATTCTTTGGAGGAGCCTATCGCGTTCTGTGTCGCACAAGGCTATGCCATCATATAGGGATTCACGGCCCCAACGCAATGCCTCGTCGTCCTTAGTCGCGTCATACAAGCTCGAACCAAGATGCGCGGCAAAACCCTGCCGAATGCGCGACAATTCCTTGATGCGACCTTTCAATACTTCCACTTCGTCAGAGTGCTCGTAGAATGATTCCATCCTGCCTCCCTCCGTTTTGCATGTCTTGGAATATGATTCTACCCCAAAGCTCAATGTGCTTTGGGGTAGATTGTAGTTGTGCTTAGTTTTCGTGACGTCTTCTGGGCTTTCGCTCGGAACCGTTGTCACCGGGTCGACGTGTCCGGCGCCGAGGGCGAGGACCTTCTTTGTGGTCCTGCTCGCTACGTCGCGCGCTTGGGGCATCGGGCTTGTCGACGCGATCGAGGCTGACCTTGCCCTTTTCGTCCACTTCGATAACACGAACGCGAACTTCGTCGCCGACCGACAGCACGTCTTCGACCTTCTCCACACGTCCGTTTGCGACGCGCGAGATGTGCAAGAGGCCATCTTTGCCGGGGAGGAGCTCCACGAACGCGCCAAAGGCCTGGATGCCCACAACGCGACCGGTGTACTCCTCGCCAAGTTCAGGCACCTTGACTATGGCCTTAATGCGCTCGGCGGCATCGTTTGCGGCTTCGGACACGCCCGCAATAAACACGGTGCCGTCCTCTTGGATGTCAATCGTCGCGCCCGTGTCGTCCTGAATGCCCCGAATGACCTTTCCGCCAGACCCAATGACCTCGCGAATCTTGTCGGTGGGGATAGTCAGCGACAGAATCTTTGGCGCACAGTCCTTGGTGTCCTCACGCGGCTGTGGAATCGCGTCGAGCATGGCATCGAGTATGTACATGCGACCCTCATGAGCCTGCATCAGTGCCTGACGCAGAATCTCGGGCGTAAGACCAGTGGCCTTGTTGTCCATCTGCATGGCAGTGATGCCCTTGGTGGTTCCGCACACCTTAAAGTCCATGTCACCAAGGAAGTCTTCGACTCCTTGTATGTCGGTGAGGACGACGGTCTTGCCCTCTTCCTGGATGAGGCCCATGGCCACGCCAGAGACAGGCCTAATAAGAGGCACGCCCGCATCCATCAAAGCCAAGGTAGACCCGCAGGTAGAAGCCATCGAACTCGAGCCGTTGGACTCCATGACCTCAGACACGACCCGAATCGTATAGGGGAAATCCTCCTCATCTGGAATCACGGGCAGCAGCGCGCGTTCCGCCAAAGCGCCGTGTCCCAGTTCGCGACGCTTAGGTGCGCCCATACGTCCCGTCTCGCCCGTGCAGAATGGTGGGAAGTTGTAGTGATGGATGTAGCGCTTGCCGTCAACCGGCTCGATGGTGTCGAGTCGCTGCCACTCGTTGAGCATACCCAGCGTACAGATCGAAAGCACCTGAGTCTGACCACGCTGGAAGAGGCCCGAACCATGGACACGAGGCAGGTAGTCAGACTTGATCATAAGAGGACGGACCTCGTCTGCAACACGTCCATCGACGCGCTCGCCCGTTTCGACAACCATGAGTCGCATGGCATGCTTTTCGAGCGCCTTGAGCTGAGTCGTGATGGGGCGGCTCCAAAGCTCCTGCTCCTCGTCGCTAAACTCGGCACGAATCTGCTCTTTGAGCTCCTCGACCTTGCCGACACGCGCTGCCTTGTCGGCGTCCTTCAATGCGGCGCTCATTTCGTCAAAGTGTGCAAAGATGCGCTCGTGCACCTCCGGTACAGGCTCGTCAAGCTCGTACGTACGTACGGGGAATGGGCCATTGGCCTCGCGGACCATGTCAAAGAACGTCTCCTGCTCTTTGCAAAATGCCGCGATTGCCTCCTGGCCAAATGCCATCGCAGAGAGCATGTCCTCTTCGCTGATTTCTTGGGCACCAGCCTCGAGCATTGAGATAAACGTCTGGGATCCCGCGAGCTCCAGATCGAGGTCAGAGTTGTCGCGTTCCTCATAGGTTGGGTTTACGACGAACTCACCCGTATCTACGTTACGGGCAATGCGCACGCATGCGAGCGGTCCTTCGAAGGGCACCCCGCCTACGGTCAGAGCAGCACTTGCGGCCATAACGCAGATGGTGTCTACCGCGTGGACCTGATCCGCCACGAGAGATGTTGCTACGACCTGGACCTCATTACGGAACCCTTCGGGGAACGAAGGCCTCAGGGGACGATCGATAAGACGGGCCGTAAGGGTCGCCTTCTCGCTGGGGCGGCTTTCCCTCTTTAGGTAACCGCCGGGAATCCGTCCAACCGCATACATCTTTTCGATGAAGTCGACCGTCAGAGGGAAGAAGTCGTAGTCTTTGCGCTCCTTCGAGACAACCGTGGTCAAAAGAACCGTTGACTCACCGCAGCGGACAATACAGGCTCCGGTGGCCTGTTTTGCCAGCTCCCCTGTCTCCAGAGCATAGTGTTTCCCGTACAGATCGAACTCGTGTGTGACTTTTGCCATATTTCCTTTTCCCTATCCCCGCCTGCCCCCTTGGCAGACGGATCCTCTTGTTCTCTGCCGGAGTCACCGATTTGCGAAGGCAGAGACACATAATGAAGGGGCGCCCGAAGGCGCCCCGATACCACCAAGTACCTTACTGGATGTTATCGCGGATACCCAAACTGGCAATGAGGGTACGGTAGGCCTCAACGTCCAGCTTCTTTATATACGAGAGCAGACGACGACGCTTGCCAACCAGCATGAGCAGACCACGACGCGTGTGGAAGTCCTTCTTGTGCACCTTCATGTGCTCGGTCAAGCCACGGATACGCTCCGTAAGAAGTGCAACCTGAACAGCTGCCGAACCAGAGTCGTTCTCGTCCTTGCCGTACTGCTTGATGAGCTCAGCCTTGCGCTCCTTGGTTACTGCCATAGTAGAACCACCTTTCACATTTATACGCCCCAAACCGAGTCGGTAGCCAAGGCATGCTAACCGCTAGGTAAGGGGTACGGGACGTGCGAAGTATAGCACGTCCCGTACTTGTGCACATAATCGTCAAAGGTTAGTCGACGATCTAGTCGTATACGACCACCGTGGTTCCGGAAGGGATGTTGTCGTAGAGCCACTTGGCCTTGTCGAACGACTGGCGGACGCATCCGTGCGACACGTGCATGCCGAGACGTCCATCTTTTATGTCCCACGTCCCCGCCCAGCAGGGTACCGTATGGAACAAATAGTCATTGTAGTAAGAGACCCAATAGTAGCAGGTGTAGTCAGATCCGCCAAACGAGTATCCGCGAGCACCCACGGACCAGATTCCATGCTTGCTTGGAGTTTCATAAGCGCCGACTCCAACCTCGTACTTGTCGTAGCGACGCCAATTGTTCTGTGACCCATGGAATATGCCGACTTCACAAGATGAGCAGTTAACCAATATCAGCCAGTCCGTAGGACTCGAATACCCCTGCGCATCCTGATACCGCGGATCCTTCTGCTCTTCTAGGAAGTCAAAGTATGCTTTGTCACGAAGCGGGTTTTGGGTATCGCCCGGAGCCGGCCTTCCCTTGGGAACGAGCACGACCTCATACGCCTCGAGCCTCTTGCTCGAACCGGTGGAGCCCGCCTCCGCTCCATTTGCGGTCCACCCAAGCCATCCGGCGGACTGCACGTGCGCTCGATACCATACGTCAAAGTACTTAGATACTTCTCCGTCCAGCGCAAACTTTATGGCTTCGATGCGCCTTGATTCACCAGTCGTTCCGCTCAGATCACCGTCCGAAACCCAGTCGGTCCAACCTATCCCCTGCACATGCGTGGAGTATATAATACTGCCAGGCACTTCCGTGGAGGCTAGCTTGGCCTCTATTGCTTCCGTGCGCAGTCCGCGACCGGTCGTGCCAGACGTTTCACCGTTGCTAACCCATCCTTGCCAACTATCGCGCTGCACATGCGTGTGGTAGGTGACTCCGGGATTAGACACACTTGTAAGTGACGTATCTGAACCCTCATTGCTTGGCGCGGGCATTCCTTTGGGAACGAGTTGAATCTGTATTGCCTCAAGGCGCCACGACATGCCAGACGTTCCACAAACCTGTCCGTTGCTTGCCCAAGAAGTCCAGCCCACACGCTGAGCATGAACACGATAATACAAGTCGTAGGCCTCCGCGAGCTTATCGGTGAGCTTCATCTCGACAGCCTCGAGTCGCTTCGAGCTGCCCGTGGTGCCCGACCTGTCGCCGTCACTCTTCCATTCGGTCTCCCAGCCTGTCGACTGGATGTGAGCATGGTACGTAATGCCGCCGGCAATGGGGAAACCGGGCTCGATCTTTGCAGATAGGGCCTCCAACCTCTTTGACTCTCCCGACGTACCCGCAGTCGAACCGTCGCTACGCCATGGCGTTTGGTCACCTATGCCCTGCACGTGCACCATGTAAGAGACCGTTGGCTTTACTATTTTGTAGCTTACTGTTGTGCTGCCAGAAAAGTTTCGTCTACCCTGTATTGTGGCAGTGGCCGTGCCCGCTTCGACATTGTTGGAATACGTCACCGTATAGTCTTCAGCTTCCACCTTTGCATTGTTGAAGACCAGTGACACGGCAGGTGTCACGGATTTACCGGTGTACGCCTGGTCGGCGATCGGGTCGACGCTCGCCTTGGCAATCGAAACGGCACTGATGGTAAACTGCGCATCGGCTGAACCCGTGTACTCCCCACCCTTTGCGGCAACGGTTACGGTGGCGGTACCTGCCGCTTTGTTGTTCTTGTACGAGACTGTATATGCGCTTGCAGGTACGTCCTTATTACTCGCTTTGACGGAGGTAACTGCAGGCTTGATGTCTTGTCCGGCATATTCGAACGCAGTCTTTTCCAAAACGATCGTTGCGCCCGCAAGCGAAGTCTTCCGCGACTCTGAATCGTCTTGCGCGACTAACTTCGCATCGTTGCCAGCAGCGTTGGTTATGGCATCGGTTTCGCCCGTTCCAGAGACGGCTACACCGTCTTTAACGGGCGTCGACTGCGAGGCATCTCCCTTGTCGGCATTCACCTCTTCGATCGTTGTGCTAGAGAGCGTCTGTCCGCTACTCTCGTTCGATAGGGAACTCGCATTCTTGTTGGTAGAGGAATCGTCCGAAATGTCCTGTTCTTTATCGTCGACGGCCTGCGGCTTTCCAGCCTCATCGTCCGTGCTTGCGTCAACGACATAGACCGTCCCGTCAATGGTGACCCTATTCTTGTAGGAGTTTTCGCCATCGTCGAAGGACTCGCTGATAAGGCCCAGTGCCTCTGCCGCACGAACATACGCCTCGGATACTGCCTTAGACGCATTTGGCTCGTCGATGGCGTCAACAAGTTGCACGGCCAAAGGATCCTGTTCGCTTTCCTTTCCGACCGTGGACAGCTTCTCCCAAAGCTTCGTGGCCAAGTCCAAATGAGAGGCGTCCTGTCCAGCTTCCGTCTGTACCTCTATCACGAGGGCTGACAGCGGATCGCTTTGGGCGGGCGTCACCCCAGCATCGCCCTTCACGCCGGAATCCGCAATCGCGTACGTTGGCACACCCCCAACGGCCATAGAGACCGAAAGCGTGACCGCGACTATCCGGCGCGCCCACCCCACGCGTCTGAACTCACTCTTCACTGATCTCCCCCTAGCGCCTGTCGTAGATACACCTATATGATTCACGAGGATTAGTCCCGCAAAACCACATCACCAAGGCACGCATCTGAGCTTTGTGCGGGAGCGCTCTCCTCCACTGCCACAGGCGCAGACTCCACCACTGGCGCCTCGACCTCGACGGCGGCGTACTCCGCTGCCGGAGCTTCGGGTGCCGCATAATCACCCTCATCTCCGTCATAGGTCTCCTGTTGCTCCACCGCCACTGCGGCTGCGCCCGCTACGGCCTCCTCTGTTTCGCCGTTACCGGATTTGTCCTTGTCGGTCTGATTTGCTGCAGGAGCATAGTCGGCAACGATGTTCTCTCCGTCTCGCTTTATGGTTACACTCTTGATGCTGGATAGGGGAACGGCCTCCACGACGGTTTCCTCTTGGTCGCCCTGAGCCTGCAAGGCGAGGTCATACTCCGTGACTCCCTGCGCTGGAGTAACGTACATAACGACTTCCTCGCCAGCCTCTATAACAGTGCCGCTCTGTACAAGGTTTTTCTCGAACTCCTCGCTGCCCGCCGAACGCAGGGAGAGGCTTTCGATGGGTTTGTCAAGACCATTCTTGAGCTTTACCTCAAGGGACTGCTCCGACTTCGTTCCAAGGGTCTTTTTCGTCGGACTCGATTGTTCGGCGGAAGGCGTAGTCTCACTCTTCTGCTGCTCCTGCACTGCAGTTTCCGTCTCTGCGGCAGGCTTCTCTTCGGCCTTTGTCCCGCAACCCGTAAGGCCAAGGCCCATGGTTATAGCTATGGCAACAGCCGTGATAGGGATATAGATGTTCTTCCTCTTCATAAAACCCTTCTTTCCATTCATCCATACCCTCCCAAGTTCGTGAGAGGATTTCAATAGGAGACATTCTAACACGTGTTTGACTATCATCGTTCTTTTATCGCTCAGCACAGCATTGCTTTTCGCTCGTCGGAAGCTAACGTTTCCACCATTGCATAAATACCCTAGACTTCATGCGAAGCCCAATGCTCATTCAACAAGCTTTACAAGCTTTGGGAATGCCTTTTGTTTTTGCTATACTCTCGCTGTCCAAATATCCACAAGGGAGGAGTGTTCATGAGCCATAAAATGATTGAAAGGGGCTTTCGCGCGGCGACATCGGTAGCCGTCGCCGCCCTGTTGTCGCTGAGCTGCGCGCCCGCGCTCGCAACAGAGGATCTTCCATCGGGTGCCCCCTCTGGAAGTCAGATTCCATCTAGCCTGACATCAACGAACGAGACAGAGAATCTTCCAACAGAGGAACTTCCGTCGAGCGCCCCCTCTGGTAGCCAGGTCCCATCTGACTCAACATCCAAAAACAGTGCGCAGGACTCCGAACAGCTCGCACCGGAAGATGTAGATGAGCTTGGGGAGTCCCCGCTCGCTTCGTCTCGCAAGGCAGAAAGTAACAATAGCGCGACTCATACTGCCACGGCAGGTGCCGAGAATTCAGAGCAAGCTCTTGAGGCGGAGGCACAACCGACTCCCAAGGTCACCTACCGCGTCCACGTGCAGACCTACGGCGACCAGCAGGAGGTCTCCGACGGGGCGGTCGCCGGCACGTCCGGCGAGTCCAAGCGCCTG
>CADAAU010000005.1 GCA_902786015.1 uncultured Coriobacteriaceae bacterium | reverse complement strand
CAGACCAGCTATTATAAGTCAAGTGACATTCTGAGTTTTTTCTTGTATGCCAAACGAAGGCGTTTGGTACGAAGAATGATGAAGATGAACTATCACGTGGCACGACTTTCCAGCCCCGGGCGTGATGCGAGGGGCTTGAGGCGCGAGCCGCTTGGATGTCGCTTGGCGTCAGAGTGTGGCCGTCCCTCCCGGCTTCGGACTCCCTGGGCCGGGTGACTTGGACGACTGGACCGAGGGTCTCGGCTCGTAGGCCCTGCCCTCCCTCATGAGCGCGAGGCAGAGGCCGGCGAGCTTTCGCGCCACGCCCGACAGCGCGACGGTGTGGTGCTTCCTGTTCTCGCCCACCATCTTGTCGTAGTAGTCCCCGAAGTACGGGTCGTGCTTGCGAACGCTGTCCGCGGCCTCGATCAGAGCCCACCTGAGCTGCGGGGATCCGGTCTTGGACATGTGGTGGGAGCCGCCCGTGCTGTCGCCGGAGTCCTTGACCACCGGGTCTATCCCCGCGTAGGCGATGAGCTTCTTGGGGCTCTCGAAGCGACTCGGGTCGCCGATCTCGCCGGCGATGACGGCGGCGTACGTGGGGCCGACGCCCGGTATCGTCTCCAGCCATCTGCCGGAGGTCCTCCCCAACCTCTCGGCGATCTCCCTCTCCACCTTGGATATCTCGCCGTCCAGGTGCCGCAGCGTCCCCACCGCGCTCCCCAGCTCGAACGCGAGGGCGTCTGCGGCGAGCGTGATCCCGACGGAGTCCCTCGCGGCCGCCTTGACCAGCTCGGCCCTCTCGCGGCCGTGTGCGCCGCGGCTGGCCTCCCCGACGGTCTTGGTGAGGCTCCTGATGTCCGTCCTGGCGATTCTGGCCGGTGTCCCGTAGGCCTTCAGCAGCGCCAGGGGCGTGGCTGCGAACAGGTCCCCGCCGAAGACCTTCGGCAGCTCCGGGAACAGCCTGCCGACGAGGTCGCCGACCTTGTTCTTGAGGGCGGTCCTCTCGCGCACCAGCCAGGAGCGGTACCTGGTGAGCTGCTTGAGGCCCTCCTCGTCCTCCGGGTCGCGCTCCGAGGGCCTCACGCGCTTGAACCTCGCGTACTCGGCGACGAGGAAGCAGTCGACGGCGTCGGTCTTGGTCCTGCGCATCGTGTCCGCCTTGCGGAACGCCGCGACGAGCGCCGGGTTCACGACCGCCACCCGCCAGCCGGCGTCGGCCAGGTAGCTGTATAGAGACATCCAGTAGCTCCCCGTCGCCTCCATCGCCACGACCGAGTCGTCGCCGGGCGCGCATCCGAGCGTGCGCAGCCTCTTGGCGAGCCCGTCGAACCCGCCCCGGTTGTTGTCGAACCTCCACGCCTTGCCGACGGGGCTCCCGTCCTGGTCCCTCACCCCGACGTAGTGGAAGCGCTTCGCGATGTCTATCCCGATGTAGTGCATGGCCCTGTCCCTCCGACGCCAACGTAACTCGCACGGAGGTCTTCCACCGGGCACCGCAACACGCAAACTCGTTAGAAATGCAGGCCCGAAGCCGATCCAGCCTAATCCGCGTCACGTTGCGGGCCGGAGGCGCAAGTCTGTTCAACGAGCACTGCGCCCTCCGTCCGTTCGCACTCCAACCCGTCACGCTAAGTCTCGGGGTCGGAATGCGGCCACCTCTCTTTTCGGTGACAACATAAGCATACGAGTAACCCGATACGTGTGGTTTGCCGCAAGAGTATACTGATGGTACGAGAGGAGTTAGCCATGAGAGTATGGTGCGATGCGAACGACAACCTCATTACCGACGAGCAGCTAGTTCGTCACATTGCGGCATATGGAAGCCTGTCGCGAACCCTCGAAAAAGGGGACATCCGCCTGGTCGTCTCTACCGACGAGGGACGAAAGCCCGTCGAGGATGTCGATCAGCCTGGAGGGAGGCGCTCACATGCCCCGCTCTCTACGTTCCTCTGATATCGGCCGGTCCTACAACGCGCTTGTTGCCCGATGGCGGAGTATGGGGGAGGATGACATGTCCGTCCTTCTCGACTCCTTTGCCGTCGACTTTGCGTTTAGCTCGGGCGGATTGGAAAACGACCAGATTACCCTGCATGACACGCGTGAGGTATTCGATCACGATGGGGTTTCGGCCTTTACGGGTGATCTCAGAACGCTTTTTGAGATAGCCAACCTCAAGGCTATGTGGTCGTGGACTGTCGACATACTTCCGTCAGGCTTTGCCTTTAGCAAGGAAGAGCTACTGTTTTGCCACGATACTCTGACTCATGGCACATACGATGATCGACGTTGGGCTCTGGGTGAACGTCCCGGGGAGTTCAAGCGTCACATGTACGAGGTGGCTGATGGGGTAGGGGAGCTGCCCGAACAGGTGCCAGAAGCTGTTGAGTCACTGCTCCTGGAGGTTAGGGAGGCGCTCGCAGGCGAGCGAGACGTTTTGGGAAGTCTCTCTGTTGCAGCATACCTGCACGCCGCGCTCGTTGACATCCATCCCTTTGCCGACGGCAATGGGCGTGTTGCGCGGCAGATGGCTAACATGGTGCTCTTGTCTGAATGCATGCCTCCAGTGCTGATTCCCAAGGAGGATCGCATTGCGTACTTTGGTGCCTTAGACGCATATCACTATGAGGACGAGCTCGATCCCCTGAGGCAGTTTGTTGCCGTGGAGACGCTCAAGCGCTGGAATGGTCTTATCTCAAGAGGCGAAGCCACATAAAGCGTGGAATGAAAAACCCGTCCGCGTTCCATCTCACGTCCCTGCTCTCTGCTCCCAGTGCGTCAAGTCACCATGCTGTAATGAACCAGAAGCGCGTTTGTCAGACTACGTGCATACCGCCCAGCATGACGGGCGGCTAAAACGAAGGGGTCGCATCATGCAAAAGATGATTGATATGCTCGAAGTTGGGCAACAACGTCTTGCATGCGGACCTCCTCAGCATAATCAACGGCTCCGTATATTCTACAGCTCGTTATGTGAGTAAAGAGCACGCTCACGCCCGAGACCTTGCACAGGGCGTCTTGTTGTTCGGACGTGACGAAACGACCAAACAAGGCGCCAATAACTCCTCCGGCGACGATGCAAAGAACGTTAATGAGCGTGCCAAGACCAGGCATGGGAATCCTCCAAGTCTAGATGATGCGACATGGCGCATTCTAGCATCCCGTTGTTCGATGCGCCGTCTACAGTTGGGTTCACGAATGATTCAGCAGAGCGCTACAGCTCGATGGACTCCAGGCCGTCGGGGACCCACAGCCTGCCCGAGAAGCACGGCTGGCCCTCGGCGAGATAGAGCTCTTTACGGTGCGTGAGGTTGTGGTCCTCGGTGTGGTAGAGCAGAAGGTTTCGCACGCCGAGCTCCTCCGCCTGCTCGCATGCGTCCCTCACCGTGGAGTGGTGCTTCTCATAAGGGTTGAAGACATGCGCCTGGGAGTGCAGGCAGTAGGACTCGTGCAGCGGCGTTCGCTGGGCATCATGCCATAGAGGACAATTCGTTGACTCTCACGTTCTAAGGTACGGAGTGGAAACGGTATGCCCTGAAGTTTTGACCGCGCCTTGCAATGACGGGCGCTGACATGGCCCCTAAATCTGGTGTGTTAGCATGTGCAAGAGTTGCCGAGATGAGAGCGGAGAGGACGACGGTATGAATCGCAACACGGATTGGAAGCTCGTCGAAAGCCAGCTCGCGTCGTTGCTTGAGGGGACCGACGTGTGGGTGTCTGTGCTCGCGAATGCCTCGGCGCTGTTGGCCGAGGAGCTTGAGGACCTTAACTGGGTGGGCTTCTATCTAACTGGCAGGGTTGTGGCGAGAGGTGTTGGCGTGGACGAGCTCGTTCTCGGACCCTTTCAGGGAAAGATCGCCTGCGAGCGCATCGCGTGGGGTCGGGGCGTGTGTGGGAGTGCCCTTGAGCGAGACGAGACGCTGAGGGTGGATGACGTTCACGAGTTTGCAGGTCACATCGCCTGCGATAGTGCCTCGCGGTCCGAGATCGTAGTTCCCTTACACGTGGGAGGCCATGTCGTTGGTGTACTCGACGTCGACAGTCCCATCCTCGCACGCTTTGATGCCGACGACCAGACGGGGCTTGAGGCCTGTGCCCGCATCATAGAGGCGCACATTGGCTCCGATGCTTAGGCATGGTACATTTGATGCTATCGTGTATTGGATGGGGGCAATCTTCGCAGACGCCTCGATTAATGCATGTAAACGATCTGGAAGGGAGCGAAGCGGGGATTGCAACGGCTGCTGTCGCGTAGATTGGAGAACGTCATGAAGAAAGCCACGAGTTTAGATCGTCCCGGTTTGCTGACGAGGGGAGTCGCCCTCCTGAGTACGTTGCTGCTGGTAGTGACGATGGCGGGATGTGCGGGCCAGGCGCCCACGAAGACTGATGCCGCGCAGGAAGCTACAACACAAGAAACCCAGACGGCTCCAACTTCACAGGCTTCCTTCACGAAGTGGACGGAAGGCAGCAAATCGCTGCAGACGCTCGTGAGCTACGTTGAAGCTGCGACTACAGAGGGCGGAAAGGGATTCGTCCCTCCGGAGGACCGCATCGCCGTCTTCGACCTCGATGGCACCCTCATGTGCGAGACCTGCCCGTGGTGTTTCGAATACATGGTCTTTGCTGACTATGCTCTCAACAACCCGAACTACAAAGCTTCCAAGGAAGTTGCCGATGTCGCTCACGAGATTCTTGACTCGGCATGGGGCGAGAAGCCCAAGAACATGAGCACGCGCCAGGCACAAGCTGGAGCTGTTGCCTATAAAGGCCTTACCCCCGCAGAACTTGAGGCATGTGTCGAGTCGTTCAAGAGTTCTCCGGCCGAGGGCTTTACGGGCATGACGCGGGGCGAAGCCTGGTACCAGCCCATGCTCGAGGTCGTATCGTATCTTCGCGCAAACGGGTTTGACGTGTATGTCGTAACCGCGACCGAGCGTAACATCGTGCGGGCGATCGTGGGCGATACCCTTGGTGTGGACCCGTCCCACGTCATCGGCACCGAATACGGCTACACCGCCACCGGGCAAGGTGACGAGGCGGACAGCGACTACACCTTCCAAAAGGGAGACAAGATCGTCTTCGACGGTAGCTACGAGGGCGAGAATGCCAAGACGAGCAAGGTGGACGCCATCGTGCGCGAAATCGGCAAGCAGCCGGTCCTGGCCTTTGGCAACAGTTCGGGTGACATGGCGATGCTTACCTATACGCTGTCCGACAACGCCTATCCCAGTGCTTCGTTCATGGTTCTGGCTGATGATGATGCTCGTGAGTACGGCGACGCCGCGGATGCAGCCGAGGACCGCAAGGAGTGGGAGGATGCCGGTTACACGATCTTCTCGATGAAAGATGACTTTGCGACGATCTATGGCGAGGGAGTCCAAAAGAAGGCAGTTAAGTAGTGCGGGCGCATGCCAAGCGACAAGGACGGACGGTGAGGCCATGATTCGGCTCGCGTTAGCTGACATAGACTCCACGCTCATTCCGTATGGGCGGGCAATGGCCTCGTCGGCCTCTATCGCAGGCGTTCAGGCAGCTAATCGTGCGGGTATTTTGGCTGGGCCAATAACGGGACGCACGACGGGCAGGATGCGCAAGATGTTTGGCAACGCTACGGACTGCTGGGACACGGGCGTGCTCGTGAACGGGCAGGTCGTGCGTCTAAGAGGCCAGACTATACTGCAAGAGGCGCCGTCAAAGGAGGCGTTGGAGGAGGTGGCGCGTGTCGTTCGCAGCTTCGCGGGGGAGGGATGTGCCCTCACCGTGTACGACGATGAGGTCGATGGCCATGACGTTTGCGTGGGCATCACGCGCGACGAGATGCTGCGCTATCCCGGGCCATTTGGACAGTTTTCTTACAGTGCGCCGCACGTGCCGGACGGTGTCTACCTAAAGACAAATATACATATGGCACTCGGGCGCGAGGATGCCGTACGTCTGCGGGATGAGTTGCGGAGGCAGGTCCCTGAGCTCATGTTCGTCTTTCCGTTTCCCTCGTCGTCTACCATCGACATAACTCCTGCGGGCGTTACCAAGCTTACCGGCCTGCGCTTGCTCGTGGATGAGCTGGGAATTGGATGGGACGAGGTCTGCGTGTTCGGTGATGGCGAGAATGACCTCCCGGTTATGCGAGCGGTTTCAAACAGTGTTGCCGTGGCGAATGCGGACCCTGAGGTAATTCGTGCCGCGCGTTGGCACATTGGCGCCGATGTTGACGACGCCGTTGGTAATGCGCTCCTGTCTTTGGCGAGGGGAGACTGGCCGTTTGTGGAGTAGGTGCATCTGGTAGATTTACGGGTAAAACGGGTGTGACAGATGGATTTTGGCCGGCTCTCGATATGAGGGCCGGCCTTTTGTCGAGGGTCTGTTACGCGTCGAAATCGGTGGTCTTGGAGACCTCTGCCCACTTTTGCAGCTCGGTGAGGCGGGCGTTCAGAGCACCCGTTACCGCTGCGATGGCATCCGAGCCAAGGTAGAGACGCAGCGGCGTCTCGTCGCTCTCGAGTGCCTTGATGATGGGGTAGCCGGCCTTGAGGGGGTCGCCCGGCTGCTGACGGGAGTTGACGTTTTGTGACACGGAACGCTTGTGGGCGGTCTCGGCGTAGTCGCCCACGGTGTTGTCGGAACCCTTGAGCGAGGTGTCGTAGAAGTGCGTGCGGAAGGCGCCGGGCTCGACGATCATGGCTTTGATGCCCAGTGGTGCCACCTCGGCGCGCAGTCCCTCAGTCATGAGCTCGATGGCCGCCTTAGTGGCCGCATAGTAGCCGGAGGCAGCGCCGGTGCGCACGGCACCGATGGAGCTCACGTTTACGATGGCGCCGTCGTGGCGCTCGCGCATCGCAGGCAGGACCTTCTTGATCATGGCGACTGCGCCAAAGAAGTTCGCGTTAAACATGTCCATAACGCCCTGAGGATCGGCTTCCTCAACCGAGGACCGGTAGCAGTAGCCCGCGTTGTTCACGAGAACGTCTACCTGCCCAAAGCGCTTGACGGCCGCCTCGTAGCATGCGTCGATACCAGCTTGGTCGCTCACGTCTAGCGCCACGGCAAGGGCGGAGTCGGGATAGTCAGCCACGATGCCCTCTAGCTTGCTGACGGAGCGAGCGGTTACCACGGCATTGTCTCCATGCTCCAAGACCGCGCGTGCGATTCCCTCGCCAATGCCGCCCGCAGAGCAACCTGTGATGATCCATGTCTTTGCCATTATGTGTGTCCTTTCAACTGGCGCTCACTGCGCTTTTCTGATTAATGACATTATGTACGCCAAAAAGCTCGATGTACAATGCCGTATGTACAAGCCAGATTGCGCGTAACGCAAACTGAGTTTTTGAACAGTAGTTTTGAGGATTCACAGGGCAAGGGGCTTCGGACGGCCTGGGGAAGGAACCACATGGAACTGGAACAGCTGCGTCAGCTCGACGCTATAGAGAAGAGCGGCACGTTGCAAGCGGCAGCCGAGAAACTGCATCTTTCTCAATCCGCGCTTTCGCGCTCGATGCGCCGGCTGGAGAGCGACTTGGGCCAGGACCTCTTTGACCGAACGCGCAACTCCATGCGGCTGAATGCCAACGGTCGACTTGCGCTGGAACACGCGCGCCTGATTCTTGCCGAAGAGCGACGGATGCGCGACGCATTTGACGCGATTGCTCGACGCACGCGCACCGTACGGGTTGCAAGCGTTGCACCTGCGCCGACCTGGCGTTTGAGCTCGATGATTCTTGAGCAATATCCAACGAGCATCCTTGAGCCAGATATCGTGGCGCAAGACGAGGTGGAAGCGCGTCTGCTCAACGGTACGTGCGATTTGGTTGTGACCGCGCAGCCGTCTGGGTTGCCGACCGTCGAGTCGTTCGAGCTTATGACGGAGGACCTGTATGCAAACGTGCCGCTGAGGCACGTGTTGCACAATCGCACGTCGCTGACGTTTGCCGAGCTGGACGGACACGCGTTTCTTGTGTATGGAGGCATCGGGTTCTGGCATGGCATACACGAGAAGATGCTCCCGTTTGCACAGTTCGTGGTGCAAAACGACCGGACGATCTTTTTACAGCAGGTTCGTACGAGCGACCTTCTGACCTTCACCACCAACGCACCCGAGAACACGAGCGCCCATGAGTCGCGCAAGGCCATTCCCATAACAGACCCTGAGGCTCATGTCACCTTCTATCTATGTATGCGCGCAGATGCCCCTGCGCGCATAAGGACGCTGTACGACCTTTGCAAACAATCGTCGGCGCGGTAGGCTATATAGGTCATCGCTGATGAATTGCTTCAATTCAAGCATTGTTTGGCACAAGTAGTTGAATGCAACATTAATTGTGGAGTAAGATTGCTTGGCTAGTTTTCAGGAGAGCTGAAGCGAAAGGACTTCCGATGGCAAAGAATCATGCCAGTGTCGCGCAACTGGCTATCGGTGCCGCTCTTAGTTTGTCTATGGTACTTGGTGGAACTCCGGTTCAGTTATATGCCCAAGAGGCATCCGCTGAATCGCAGCAGGAGGCTACGAAGGAGCAGTCGGCATCCAAAGAGGACACAAAAGACGACAACTCGACCGCCGGAGAGCAGAAATCACCCGACCAGAAGGGCGAGAGCGGGAACGGGTCTGCGGAATCAGATGTGTCAGCACAGGCCGAGAACCCTTCGGATGACGAGAAGCAAGTCGATGGGCAGTCCGAGAATGACGACAAGGCCGGGTCCGAGGACAAGACGAAGGATAACGCGGATGCCAACGAGACGGCAACACCCGCCGCGCAGGCAACCAGCAGCGAGTCTGCCCCGACAAGCGGAACGTGGGGTACGTGCCAATGGGAGATCGATGATGCGGGAACTCTGACGATTCACCCGGGGCAGGCCGATATTTGGGAGCCCTGGTACGCCTCAGATGATAAGATCACGGCCGTAAAGTTCGTTGAGGAAGATGGCAAGAAGGTCGTTTTGCCGGAAAACATGAGTCTCCTTTTCGCTTCGATGAGCGAGCTCAAGTCGGTTGACTTTTCGGGGGTAGACTCATCAAATACGGCAAATATGCAGATGATGTTCTCTAACTGCTCGAAGCTAGAGCGAGTTGATGGGGTGGCCTCGCTTGACGTATCGAAAGTGACGAATTTCTCGGACATGTTTTGGAATTGCAGCAACCTCGTTGAGCTCGACCTGTCCTCGTGGGACGTCTCGTCTGGCACGAACTTTGGCTGGATGTTTGACGGCTGCGGAGCGCTCGTGACGCTCGACGTGTCCTCGTGGGACGTCTCGTCTGGCACAGACTTTGGCTGCATGTTTGACGGCTGCGCTTCGCTTGCAACGCTCGACGTGTCCTCGTGGGACGTCTCGTCTGGCACGAACTTTGGACGGATGTTCTATGGATGCGAATCACTTACGAGTTTGGATGTCTCGGGCTGGAACGTGTCGAACGCGGAGACTTTGCAGTACATGTTCAACGGTTGCAAGTCGCTAGAGTCGCTTGATGTCTCCAAATGGAACCCCAGTAAGGGGAAGCAATTCATTGGCATGTTTAGCGGATGTTCGAGTCTTAAAGTGCTCGACTTTAGGAACTGGGATACCTCAAGTGCGAATAATAGTGAAGTTAACGAAGTTTTGTTCATGTTCAGTGGCTGCGATTCCGTGACTCAAATCTCACTTGGGAAGAACACTAAGCCGTTCGATATGCCTCAGGGTATTGCTCACGGTTCTGGCATCCAGCCATACAATGGTTGGTGGTATTCGCAGAATGACAAGACGTGGTACAAGCAGACTGACATTATAGACAATAGGCTTGGCATCGAGGATACGTACACCAAGACCGAGGATCCTGTAGAGGTGGGAGAGGTGCCCGCGCAAAACGGATCGTCGGAATCACCTTCTACCTCTGGCTCTGCAGCCTCTGGTTCTAATACCTCTGGTTCTACAACGTCTGGCTCTACAACCTCTAGCTCTACAGCCATGGGTAAGACTAATTCAATTGACGTGAGCGTCCAAATCGGTGAGAGTGCGCCAACGGTGACGTCGGGTAATTTGAGCGAAATCGCGCCTTCGCTGTTTACCGCAGCAGAAACGGCTCGCATCACCAACGGTGAGTCGGCAAAGGTATGGCTTGACGTTCAGGTGACCTCAAAAGATTCTGCGTCGTACAGCTCCGCGACGCAGCAGTTTGGCGACCAGTGGTATAAGGCGGGTGTTGGCACGAGTGCCATATATGACATTACGCTTTGGAAGCAGGTGGGAAACGACAGTCCGACTGCTATCACCAATACGGGCGACAAAATGGTGGCTATGTCGCTCAAGGTGCCTGACGACCTGGTGAACAAAGACCAGAATGTAACGAGAACTTTCTATCTGTATCGGACGCACTTGGATTTGCAGAATCCGACCGCCTCTTCGTTTGACGAGATGGCAAAGACGACGGATACGGACATCCCGTTCTCCTCGAACAAGTTCTCGTACTATACGTTGGGATATCTTGACGAGTCAAACAACAACGGAGGCGGAGATCCTGACTACGGCGGCGGCTCTGGTGGCTCTGGGGGGACGACGTACAGTGGCTCAACCACAAAGAGTTCGACTTCCAGCAAAACGTCGACGCCGAGTACAGGCGATCCTTCTATGGCGCCGTTAGTTCTAGCGGCTGTTATCGCTGGTACGACTGCGGTCTTTGCAGGAGTGCGCACCAAGCAGCGTAAGTAGTTTGCAATTCGAGCGGTAAAAATGGGCTCAACGACGTTGGGCCCATTTTTTGTTGTGGTGTGCCGGGTTTGGCACACTCCAGGGGAGTTATGCCGACGTCTAGGAAATGCTGGGGCTGACCGTTAGCTATAAGCGCGCCAATTCTTTTTACTTGTCCAATGCCTTTGCGCTTTTTTCATCTTTGGACTTCCATGCATAGGCCTCTGATATGCCCAAGATTACGGGGACGACAATGAGCACGGGTCTGAGGGCGAACTCTTCGTGACAAATTACCACGTCCAAGACGTACCATACGCCCATCCAAACGACAAGCATGCCGAGGACGCAGATTATGACACGGATAGCGAAGTTCTTGCGGTATGACATCGTGTGGTCCTTTCTGTTTTAGATTTGCTTTCGAGTTGCTTGATAATACGAACTTTACGGAGCGTGTGTCTCAGCTATCACAAAAATTGTAGCACCGCCGTTGAGCTGAGCGGGGCACCTTCTACCCGATTGAGGCGTTGGAGTCTGTCGACCTGTAGCGGTCATCGTGGCGGACCTTGGTTACCTTTCTCAAATCGCAAAAGTCTCTTATTCTGGCATTTTATATGGTAGCGTTGCTCAAACAGGGTCAACGAAGAGCATGAGGCTGCACTGGCAGACCCTGGTATCGTGCGTGCTCGGGCTAAGGTGTCGTGAGCTTACGACGTTCACCGAGAAGGTTGAGGAAGCATGTAGCAAAGGCCTCTTATCGATACGGGTAACGACACCTATGAACGCTATCTAAAGGGCTGCTTTGAGGAATGCGAGCTTTGGGTCTCATGCCGCAAGGAGGCTGGACCATCTGGCAATACAGCGATGTCGGCCAAGTGGCAGGAGTCGCCAACGAGACGGGTCACGTGGACCTTGATGTACTTGCCGAGGGTGTGTCCGTCGAGGATTTGCTCATGTGAGCGGTTGAAAAGCGTTGTCGAGGCAGGTGAGTCTTGTTTATCTACCGATTGCCGACCGTTTGTACCGTTTTTGGAGCCTAAACTGAAAGCCTCGATAGGCTGAGAAGCCAATGTTCTAGACCGGAGTGTACCCAAATTGCGTAAGGGAGAGCAAAACCCCAGATAAGGAAGCTGCAAATTACAATTTGGGTACACTGTATAAAGTACACAGTGTACCCAAATTGCAGTTATCAGCTTCCTTATCTGGGGAAACGAGACATTGGATGCAATTTGGGTACACTAACGCCCTTGGCGCTTTAAGTTAGTTTTTAGGTTGCGACAGTTCAGCCAACAAGTCCCGACAAAGCAAGGCCACTCGTGGCAATGGTGGCGAGTTCGACAAACCTTCGACGCGTCATGCTCCATGATGTCCCACGTTTCCTTTGTCCAAGCAGTTCCGATACCCTTGGAATCTGACTCGCTCATTACTGCATCTCCATTGTGTTCCGAATCATTGCTGGATACAAATACACAGATACTATGCTTTGCCATAACAAGCAGCTATCGGTTACAGCGGGGCCGATGCACCTATTGCTGATTCCACTCGGAAACATGCATCTCCTCGGGCGCTCCGAGCTTTCCGTCTTCTACGGCAATGCCGTAGACTGCGCAGTTGCCTAGGTACTTCGACCAATACCCGCCTTGGGACTCGGGAGTCAGGTATTCCAGAATGCCCTTCATTGCGATGGCATGGGTCGAGACGAGCGTGTCGCCCGAAAGACCGGCGAGCTCCTCGATAAAGGCACCTGTGCGTGCGACCACGGAGGAGAGTTGCTCCATTCCCTCTGGCGCTGGATTGTGCACATAGTCACTAAAGAACGCAACGATCTCGGGTGCCGGATTGTGCAGGTCGGTACCCTCATAGGGACCGTAATCCATCTCGATAAGACGGTCATCAACGGTAATGGGTATTCCCGGTGCGACAAGCTCGGCCGTCTGGATGGCGCGCCGGAGCGGACTCGAGAACACGTGCTCGAAAGAGATCCCCATGCGCACCAATGCATCACCTGTTTTGCGGGCCTGTGTGATGCCCGTCTGGTTGAGCGGGTGGTCGCTTCTGCCCTGTAGTGCGTGCGCGTTGTTGAGTTTGGTCTGACCGTGGCGAATTACGTAAATCATGGCTCACGTCCCTTCAAAGTGTCTGCGACCGCCGTCTCACGCATCGTGGTGGTATTATCCTCGTCGGCAAGGTCCTCTGGGTCTGGTCCAAGCAAGCGTCCAAAGATTACCAGTCCTGACCTCTTTCGGAACATGATTGCCTCGTGTGTCAAGGCAAGGTAGACGGCAATGGTGTCCGCGATTAGAGTAATGAGGGGATCGAAGTTCGTGATGGCGGCGACGGCCACGATAAGGACGCAAGCGCACAGGCGTCCGGCCGCAAAGGTTCCGGAAACTTTGTACTCTGGTTTGTTGTAGCGCGTGATGGCAAACGACATAAGCAGGTAAACCACCAGACACGCGTTCAGAAAAACATTCTTTGGGACGAAGGCAATTTCCTGCATAGGCATGTACGCCAGGGCGACGGTGAGGTTTCCCAAGACGACCACGAGCCAGGACGTGATTGTCATGTATGCGATGCCGTCTGTATGTGCGTGGTGGTCCAGCATGTTGTCATGCTCAAAGATATATATGAGGAACAGCCCAACTACCAGCGCAAATACAAAAACGGGGTATGCCATGCTGCTGGTTTGTACGGTGTAGCTCGAAAGCGTCACGACCATTTCGCCAAAGGCGACGATAACGAGCAGAGAACACCGCTCGGCAACATGCGAGAAATGAACCGCCTTTGTCCTGTAAGCCTGCGACCATCTCCAGACGCTGGCTCCTATCAGCAACGCCGCCCATGAGGCATACAGGCTGGGCGTGAAGGGGAGGAGTGCCGCCGCGAGTGCGGTGGCCGCCTGCACTGCGAGGGTCACCACGGTATGGCGGATCATGCGAATGTCATCTTTGTCCAGATTGTCATACGCTCGTGCCTTCATGCCCCACGCAAGGGCTTGGTTTGCCAAAATGAGCGCCCATGCGACGTTAAAGGTGAATCTTGTGTCCGACCACTCCGTGTGCACTCCGCTTGCCATAAAGTAGAGCAAGAACATATTGACGAACAAAAATACACAGTCGGCGGCAGAGCGTTCTCCAAAACGATTGATAAACAGTGTGGTAAAGAACCAGACTTGCAGAATAGCAAGGTAGGAGAACATGAAGATGCCCCATACGGCCGGGTTGAGGAAGCCATCAACCGTATGACACAAAGACGTGAGCACGCTGATGCAGTACACAAAGATGAGGTCGTAGAACAGTTCGATGTTTGAAACGCCCTCGATGGGACGATGGCTATGCCTGCGTGGGAAGCGTATCATGGCGGCCCTCCGTAGATTTCTCTTTATAAAGAGTATAACCGTGCGCCGTGTGATGGGGGGAGCCGTCGCGCGTTAGTATGTTGCACTTATTTGCTCCGCTTGGTAAAGTTCGCGATACTTGTCACAGGTATGCATGAGCTGTTCGTGAGTCCCGCTCGCAATCACTTTACCTCCATCTACAAAGAAGATTTTATCGGTATTGACGATGGTCGACAGGCGGTGGGCGATCATCATTACCGTACGGTTGCCTGCCATGCCCCTTACGGCATTGAGGACTTCCTGCTGCGTTGTATTGTCTAAGGCGGATGTCGACTCGTCGAGTAGCAGGATGCGCGCGTCACATAGCAGTCCGCGTGCGATGGCGAGCCGCTGCCTCTGGCCGCCCGAGAGGTCGCGCCCTCCTTCGCTTATAACCGTGTCGTAGCCGTTTTCGAGTTCCATGATGTCATCGTGGATACAACAGATGCGGCACACACGAATCATTTCCTCATCGGTTACGTTGGGTTTCGCATAAGCCAAATTCTCACGAATGGTAGCGTTAAAAAGGTAGGGGTATTGGTTGATGAGCGCCATAGAGCCGCGTATGCTTTCCTTGTCGAGCTCGTCGAGTTTCTCTCCATCGAGCAGGATCGTGCCCGAATCGGGCGTGTACTGCTTGTTGAGCAAATTGAATATCGTGCTCTTTCCGCAACCGCTGTGACCAGCAAGCGCAACCGTTTGCCCGGCCTCAACTGTAAGGTTGACGCCATTGAGTACCTGTTTTCCCGGCTTGAGCAATCCGCCTTTTGCCTGATACGCAAACACGACATCCCTAAACTCCACGTTGCCCTCCACCTGTTCCAGGTGCTTGGTGCCAAACTCCTCCTTGGGGAACTCGCGGCTCACGATGAGCGAGCGAATTCTGTCGCCTGCGAGCCTCAGCTCGCTGGAGAAGTCCGAATAGCTCATCACAGTAAAGACGGCCTTGTTTCCGAGCCTCGTGTGGTAGTTGTACAGTACAACTGCCATGGCGGGTTCGACCATCCCGAGTGCCAAAAACACAACCACGAGGAGCATAAAGGCCAAGTCACACACGTTCAGCACGCTCGACGAGACCAAGCGGTATTGCCAGCGTTTGCGCAGCAATGCCTTCTTTGAACTGTTTGACGCCTTCATCCGCGTATTTACCTCTTGGGTAATCCTGTCCTCAAAGCGCAGGGCCCTAATGTCGCCGTGGCCTTGAACGACTTCGGAGAGAATACCCGTATAGCCCTCGTAGGCCTCCTTCACACGGCTGTTGCACTTAATCATTGCGCGGGAACGCCAGGTTTGTATGAGATAGAGAATGAGCAGCATCACAGATTCAAAAACAAAAAGTTGCCAACTCACTGCAAAGACGGCTACGAGCGTTCCGATATAGCTTGCGATTTGGATGGCCATGTCCGAAAAGCTGGAGAGCCCCGTCGAGAGTGTCTCGGCGTCGTCGGTCATGCGTCGCACAAAAACAGAATTGCCGTGTGTGTTCATGCTGGCCGTTTGAATGCTGAGGACGTTGTCAACCAACTCTCCTTGGATGTGTTCCAGTATGTGGCGCGACAGTTTGTTATACACCCACTCCGATATGCAAATCGTAAGTTCTTCGAGCATGATACAAGCGAATATGAGCAATGCGGTAAGCGTTGCCTGTGCGATGGCACTATCAGTGTATTGCACAATGAGCTGAGCCACAAAGAACGATGCCGCTATGTTAAAGCCCGCGCCAATGAGCTGGACGAAAAAACCAATGTACAACTGGGTTTTGTAACCATGGGCATGTTCAAAGCAAAAGCGCAACACGCCCATGGTGCTGCTTGTGCGAGGAACGATGATGCCTATTTCGTTCCAACCGTCTTTGTAGGACCAGCGGGGAATGTCTTGACCATACTTGATTAGGTGGTGCAAGTCATGTGCACGTCCGTCGAAGCAGGGATCGAGCTCATCGCCAAAGAAGCGTAGCCTGAATATGCGAACCGTGCGTGTGGTGTAGCTTTTGATTTCGAATGGGCATTGCTCACCAAAGGCTTTGCGATACACGGCCATGATTTCTTGCATCAGCAGCAAAAGGGATGTTGTGCGCTGTTCGCTCGTTCCTTTGTCCTTGCAGATTTCGTCCTTCACCATGTCGAGGATGTGCTCGGCATTTTCGGTAGATAACGTCGAAGACTCTTTCATGTGGGTTCCTCCAACCTGTTGAACTTACGCGACGAACCGACAAAGAAGAGGACGAACCTCCAAGTTTGCTAGAACCAATAGTGCCTTCCACCTGGCTGTAGGCCGCCCCGCTCTTTTGCCAGCTCTTCTATGGTGAGCAGCTCGATTCCTCGCGAAACAAGTTCGGGGACAATGGCTTCGACTGCATCGGCCGTCGGCTCGTAGCGGTCGTGCATGATAACGATAGACCCATCCTCCACATGGCTCAGGACATGCTCAATGGTGCTTCGTGCATCCTGTGTTTCCCAGTCACGGGGATCCACACTCCAAAAGACAGCGGGAAGCCCCATTTCGCCCAAAACGGCAAGGGCTTCATCGCTCCAAGCGCCACCGGGAGGCCTCATAATAGTTGGCGTTACGCCACAGGCGCCGCAGATTGCATCGTTTGTTTGCAAGAGCGTTTGCCGCAGCTCATCAGAGGACATCTTGCTGATGAACTTGTGGTTCCACGTGTGGTTTCCAATCTGGAAACCACACGCTGCCATGCGCCTGAGCTGGCGCTCATGATCTGCGACTCTTTCTCCTATGACAAAGAACGTCGCCTTTACCCCCACCTCTTCCAAGACGTCGAGCACGCAATCTGTCACATACGACGGGCCGTCATCAAAGGTCAGCGCTACTTGTGTCCTTGCCATGGTATGTCTCCATTGGATTGCGATAACCCTCGTTTTTGAAGGGGCCGAATCGCTCGTTTGTAAGAGTTATATATTGAGGATAATTATTGGTGTACTCATCGGGCTTCCTGAGGTCGGGGTCGAGACAGTCGGCATGATACGAACAGATGAGTGCCGTCTCTTCCTCAGTAAAAATCGGCTGCTTTGGGTTCGAAAACCGTGGGATGCGCTTATTCCGAAAACGCTCGAACACCTCGGGGTATTGTATGGGATTGCCTCGCGTGGGGACGACCGGCAAGATTGCCAAAATAAACATTTGGTTGACCGTGAGGTCCTTTGGCTCCTTGTTAAAGTAGAAGCGTGCGGCATCACCAACACCGTAAACGCCGTTTCCGTAGTAAATGATGTTTAGGTACAGCTCGAGTATCTTGTCCTTACCCAGCTTGCGTTCGGCTTCCAAAGAGATAATGGCCTCCGTAGCCTTTCGTGCATAGCTGTGATTAAAGCGAAAGTACAGGTTCTTTATGAGCTGCTGTGTAATGGTGCTTCCACCTACGGCAATCTTTCCCTTTTCGCGATTTATCTGCACGGCATCGCGGATTCCCTCCCAGCAGAATGCCCCATGGGTGTAAAAGCCCGAATCTTCCGACTCCACGGTGAACTGGACGAGTTGTTTGGGCATGTCTTGCAGGGGGACAAAGTCCGGCTCTGCCTTTCTCGTTTCGTAGAGCACTTCTAGTGGGCGTCGCTTGAGCAGTACGAGGGCATGCCCCAGTATTCCTGCTGGTATAAGCAGCGGTGTGGCAGCAGCTAAAGCAAGGGATGTTGTTTTCTTCATTCTATTCAGACCCTCTCGAGAAGCATTGTTGGTACCAAATGAGGAATACATATAGAGCGTAAATATTTTTCCACAGGACGTCGTTTCCGTCGAGGAAAGAATTCCAATAGCGCTGAATTTGATTTTTGCAAAAGAACAGACCGGTGTCGTTGCCAAACAGCTTCGACTCGATGTCCCTCTGGTGCTTCTCGTCGCGCATCCACGCACAAATGGGAACCGAAAAGCCGACTTTGCGCCTATAGGCGACTTCGTTTGGGAGCAGAGTTTGTGCAGCCTTACGCAGCACGTACTTATCGCAGTCGTCGTTGAGCCTAAACCGGGCTGGGATGCGACATGCCAAGTCGACCATGCGACGGTCGGCGTAGGGGAGTAGCAGCTCTAACCCGCTTGCCCGCGACGCGGCGTCTGCGCCAAGGAGGATGTCGCCCTCAAGCCACAGGGCGCAGTCTATTGCCTGAAGCCTACTCAGGTGCTCCCACGACTCGGTTGCCTCATATACGTTTTTTACCAGTCCTTCTGTTGGGTAGGGGTGCTCCAGCATGAGCAGGCGACGAGCGGTTTCTTGGTCCATGACTCCGGAGCAGCCAAAATGCCACGGACCACCAGTTTGCCCGAGTTCTGCGGCCCTGCGGTAGATGTGGTATCCAGCAAAGAGTTCGTCGGCACCCTCTCCCGACAGGCAGTACGAACACTCGCGTGCCACCTGCTCGCAGCCGAGAAGCAATGCGACCGTTGAGGCGTCCGCTGTAGGCAGACCGGCCGCACGAACGATGCGCGGTATTGCGTCAAAGAACATCTCGGAGGTTATTCTTGTCTCCGTAAACTCGACACCGAGGTTCGCTGCCGTTTTTGATGCAAGTTGCGCCTCGCTGTGCTGAGTTTCGTCGTAGCCTATACCACAGGCTCGCTTTGCGCCAGAAAGCGCCAGCAGGTACGACGAATCCACGCCGCCCGAGAGAAAAGAGCAGGACCCGCCGAGCTCGAGCGTATTTGCGTCATCCGACAGGATGCTTCCAAGCGTCCGCTCGATGTCATGTGCCCACTGTTCCTCGGTGCGAGAGAAGTCGGGCTCAAACGCGAGGGAGTAATAGGGCCGAACGCGGCATTCCTCCCCGTCAAAGACGAGGTAGTGGCCAGGCATCAGCTTTTTGACACCCGCATAGAGGGTCTTCTCGCCGGCAGGATAGCCCAGCATGAGGTAGTGCTGAAGCGCCTCCATATCGATGTCTTTGGGCGTTGATCCTTCGTTGGCGACGGCGCTGATGTCGCTTCCATAATGAAACGTTCCGCTTGGGTCCAAGCAGTAGTAGAACGGCTTGAGCCCAAGAGGGTCCCGCGCACAGAAGAGTTCGCCGCGTTTCTCGTCGTTTATGGTGAGGGCAAACGAGCCAAAGAGGTGGTTTCCAATGTCGTAGCCCCACTTGGCAAATGCGGCCTCTACGATTGATCGTTCGGCGTCATGCGAGCCAGACGAGTCGATGGAGAGTTCCTCGCATAGTTGTGCCCGGTTCCGTATGTATCCGTCGAACAAGCGAACGCTCATCTTCGTCCTTCTGACTTTTGTAGATGCGAAATCCATTGAGACCCGTTCTTTATTGATGAGAAGGCCGTTGGAAACGCCTAGTTCTTGAGCCAGTTGGAAATCCGCTTACCTACGTTTGCTACCGGCTCGGGCATTTTGGGCAGGTTGACGTCGGGAAGATGGAATTTGGTTTTCGAATCGTCCTCGTCGTCTGCTTCTCTCGTATCTGGCTCCTCGGAAGCGTCAGGCGCCTCTTGTGGCGCGTCCTCGGTTGCCGTCTCGGTTTTGGTCGTGGGTTCGTCCGCTTGGGATTCTTCAGTTGGCGTCGATTCTTCTGACTCCAGTTGTAAGTGCTTGGGTTCCGAGTGAGGCACATCCTCCTCTTGACGTGCCTCCTCGATGAGGTCCTCGGCCGAGATCTCCTCGTCCAGAACGCAGCGATGATACGCAACCACGAAGTTCAGGTCGACTCCCATCTGAATCGAGGGCAAAAGGTGGGCATCACAGACCTCGCCCTTGAGGTCGTCGGCATTTCCTGCGCAGGCAGCCTGAATGTTTCGAAGGTCACACTCGAGGGCCATTCTGAGCGTTCGAGAGGGTTCTTCCTCGGCACGGGTCAAATCGAGGTAGATGTTCTCGTCGTTTAGCACCGCCGCAAGGACCTGCTCGCGTAGGGTCGTGTCTCCGCGCGAAAACAGCTGGAATGCCAGGTCCGCATACGCCCGCGTGCGCGCCACGTCGTCTGAGGGGTCAGTTGCCAGAAGGGCGTGTAGGGCACCGACCACGGGATCCTTAAGAATGCCGCGTAACACAACCAGTCTGTCTAGCGGCGACACTTGCAGACGACCCGTCTCACTCATGCTACTCTCCGTTCCGCCGCCGTCTGGCAGCTTCCTTTGCTGTTCCACAGCAGGTATTGTACGCCGTTGTGAGGAACTTGGGCTCATTGTTCGGCGAGATTGCGCATAACCGCGGAGCCTCGCTGCAACGAGACAACTCCCGTGCGGCAGATTTCCAGAATGGTGTAGTCGCGCATCAGGTCAATGAAGTTGTCAATAAGCCGGCTCTCTCCGACCAACTGCAAGATGATGGTGTCGCGCGTGTAGTCCATGACCTTTGCGTCGAAGGCTCCGGCAGCATCGAGGATGTCGTTTCGGGACGACGGGTCGGAGTTTGCTAGCTTTACCAGGAGCAGCTCGCAGTTGACCGTCTGCTCGCGATCGAGCTCGCTTACGACCTGTATGTCGGGCAGCTTGTAGAGCTGGCTTTTGAGCTGACGCTTGGCCCGGTCGTCCCCATCAAACAATACGGTGATGCGCGAGAACTCGGGGGACTCGGTCTCGCTTACGGTTAGGCTCGAAATGTTGAACTGTCGCCGGCGAAACATGCTGGTTACTCGGTTGAGCACGCCCGACTGGTTGCGAACGAGTATTGCAAAGGTATAACGTTCCAAGCTACTCACCAACCCTAAAGAACACATCGTCGAGCGTGCCGCCAGGTGGCATCATGGGCAGCACGAGTTCGTCGCGATCAATTTTGCAGTCAACAACAAAGGGGCCCTTTGCGGCAAAGGCATTCTGGAGTGCTTCCTCGAGTTCGTCGAGCGAGTTGGCTCTTGCGCCGTTTGCGCCAAAGGCTTGCGCAACGGCGACGAAATCCGTCTGCCCCTCCGTAAACGTCGTTGCGGAATAGCGTTTCTCGTAAAAAAGGGTCTGCCACTGGCGCACCATACCCAGAACTGAGTTGTTCATGATGAGTATGACCAAGGGAACTCGTTCGGCGACGGCAGTTGCGAGCTCGTTGAGGCACATGTAGAACCCTCCGTCGCCAATGACGAGGACGGCACGCCTGCCCGTTCCCATGGCAGCCCCAATAGCTGCGCCAAGACCGAACCCCATGGTACCGAGGCCTCCACTCGTCACAAAGGTACGTGGCTTGGTAAAGGTGAGCGTCTGCGCGGCCCACATCTGGTGCTGACCTACATCCGCTACCACACAGGCGTCATCTTCAATAAGCTCGTTAAGGGCACGCAACGCGTTCTGTGGCGTGAGTCCCTCTCGTCGGTCAGCAACTTGTTCCTCATGAGCGCGCAACCCCTCAACAAACTCACTCCAGTTTGGCCGGGCTCGGTGACGCACGAGGGGCAAGAGCTCCTGCAGAGTCTGCTTGAGGTCGCCCACGATAGCAAAGGTATCCTCGGTGTTCTTGTCCAGTTCCGAAACGTCGGCATCTATGTGGATGATGGTCGTCCCCTGCTTGAACTTTGCGCGATTGCCGGTGGCACGGTCATTGAATCGAACTCCCAGTGCGATGAGGCAATCGCTTTCGAGCATCGCGAGCGTTGACGCCAAGTGTCCGTGCATTCCCTCCATGCCCAAAAAGCGAGGATGGTGGGAGGGAATCGCCGAGATTCCCATAAGGGAGCAGCCGATGGGGGCGTCTATGGCGTCGGCCAATGCCATTATCTGCTTTTCGGCGGAGCAAGAGGTGGCTCCGCCACCAAAGTACACGTAAGGACGAGAAGACGCGTTGATAGCTTCAGCAGCCGCAACAAGCTCCGAGCGATGGTAATGACGCTTCGGTCGCGTCCGGGGTAAGGGAGGCAGCTGTTCCCACTCCACCTCTTCTTCTTGGGCATTCTTTGTGACATCCACGAGGACGGGTCCCGGCCTGCCCGATTGCGCCAGAGCAAAGGCCTCCCTGATGACGGACGCAAGCCGTGTCGCATCGCTTACAAAGTAGTTATGCTTTGTGATTGGCAGCGTGATGCCGGTAATGTCGATTTCCTGGAAGGCATCCGTTCCGATGTTCTCCTGTGGCACGTTGCCCGTAATGATTACCATGGGGACGGAGTCGAGGTAGGCGGTGGCGATGCCAGTTACCAGGTTGGTGGCGCCCGGGCCAGAGGTTGCGATGCAGACGCCCACGTTCCCGGTAGCTCGCGCATAGCCGTCGGCGGCATGGGCTGCTCCCTGCTCGTGTGCCGTCAGGACATGCCGTATTTCCGTACGGTGGTGCCACAGTGCGTCATAGATGTCGACCACCATTCCGCCTGGATAGCCGTACACAAGGCTCGTGCCTTGTTCGATGAGCGTGCGCACGACAACTTCGGAACCTTTACAGAGCATGCCCAACCTCCTTCGCTGCGTTTTATGGATTATAGTGCAATTGGTGCTTTGGGTCTTCCGGACGCACTGAGGGCTGCGCACGTCAACGAGCAAAGTCTTGAAATAACGAGGTTTCGCGTTACTCGTTCACTGTTGACTTCTGGGGGCAAGCGATGGGGATATTTCCCTTTGACATGTAGGCAAAGGGGAGTATCCCCATCGCTTGCCCTGGCCGCATGGAACCACGCATTTCAGGCAGCTCGCTGCCGAGTGTGAACAGTTCGGCTTGCGCGTTACAAAAGGGCAACTAAGTTCGATTTGCTGTTCATACCAGACGCCGTTGTCCTATAATCATCCGAATGCCTCGGGCGACCGCCCGATGTCACGATTCGCGAAAGGAGTCACGCATGTCCACCGACGAGAAGGCTATGCGCGAGATAGGCGAACGCATACAGGGATTGAGGGAGGCGTGCGACGTCACACGCGAGGACATGGCTGCCGACCTCGAGGTGAGCTTGGAAACCTATACCTCTTGGGAGGAGTCAGGCGCGGACGTACCCATATCGGCAATCTATCATATGGCGCAGCGGTTTGGCGTCGAGTTCACCGAGATTCTTACTGGTACGGCTGCCAAGTTGAACACCTATCAGGTAGTGAGGGCGGGAGAGGGCCGTGAAGTGGAGCGCTATCCCGGTTATCACTTTGAGGACCTCGCGTTCCGCTACCAAAACAAGATCATGCAGCCCCTGGAGGTGACCATCAGCCCGTCCGATGCCCCCGCCAAACTCGTGCAGCATACTGGTCAGGAGTTCAATCTCGTGCTCGAGGGCACGCTCGTCGTCGTGTGGGGCGATCGGGAGTTCACCTTGCAACCGGGCGATAGTATCTATTTCAATCCAAACATTCCTCACGGCCAGCGCTGCGCTTCAGACGTTCCTGCGCGGTTTGTGACCATCATCGCCGAGTAGGAAAACGCACACGTGTGGCATGTGCTGCAGGCTGTTTTAGAGAAGAGAACCAGGAACCATGAATCACATTTTGAGTAAGTATTGTCCACGCATTGAGTTCGAGAGCTATGAGGACTTCTTCGAGAACTTCCGCATCAACGTACCAGAGGACTTTAACTTTGGCTATGACGTGGTGGATGAGTGGGCACGTGTCGAGCCCAAAAAGAAGGCGCTGCTATGGTGCAACGATCATGGCGAAGAGCGTGAGTTCACGTTTACCGACATAAGTCGGCTTTCGAACCAAGCGGCAAACGCGTTCGCGAAGCTCGGAATTGGCAAGGGCGACGTCGTGATGTGCATCCTGCGTCGTCGCTGGGAGTACTGGGTGGTGGCCAGCGCGCTGTGCAAAATCGGGGCGACCATCATCCCTGCCACCTTGCAGCTCACCACCCATGACATCAAGTATCGTGCAAACACGGCGAACGTTCGGATGATTGTGTGCGTGGATGACGACTACGTGTGCTCACAGGCGGAAGGGGCCCTCGAAGGGGCACCCAGCATCGAGCATCGCGTGTGCGTGGCGGGCAAACGCGACGGTTGGCTCTCGTTTGACGAACTCATTGCCAACGAGTCGGAGGAGTGGCAGCGTCCCACTGGTGTGAATGCCACCACTTCCAAGGACATCATGCTCATCTACTTTACGAGTGGGACGACGGGCAATCCCAAGGCCGTCATGCACAACTTTGCGCATCCCCTTGGCCACATCATCACTGCTAAGTATTGGCAGCAGGTGCGTGAGAACGGCCTGCACATGAGCGTGACAGACAGCGGTTGGGCAAAGTTTGGATGGGGCAAGATCTACGGCCAGTGGATTGCGGGAGCCGAGATCTTTTGTTACGACATGGACAAGTTCGTGCCCACCAAACTACTCCAGCACATGCAGGACTACGACCTCAAGACGTTCTGTGCGCCGCCCACCATGTATCGCTTTATGCTGCAGGAAGACGTTGCCTCTTACGACCTTTCGTCCATCGAGAACTTCGCCACGGCAGGCGAGCCGCTCAATGCCGAGGTCACCATCCAGTGGGAGCGGTTTACGGGCAAAAAGATTCGCGAGGGTTTTGGCCAGACCGAAGGCCCCGTACTACTTGCCACCTTCCCTTGGCTCGAACCGCGTCCTGGCTCGATGGGAAAGCCCTCGCCATTGCTCAACATCAAATTGCTCGATGACGACGGTAGGGAAGTGGAGGATGGAGACGAAGGGGCCATCTGCGTTACCCGACTTCGCGAAGCCTATCCGCCCGGTCTCTTTGTGGGCTACGTCAACAACGTGGAGGCGACGGCCGATGCGGTTGGTGGCGACTACTATAACCTTCACGACATGGCTTGGCGCGACATCGATGGCTACGTCTTCTTTGTGGGACGCAACGATGACGTCATTAAATGCTCGGGTTATCGCATCGGACCCTTTGAGGTGGAAAGTGCGCTCGTAAAGCATGACGCCGTTGTGGAGTGTGCGGTTACCGCCGCTCCCGATCCCATTCGCGGAAAGGTGGTAAAGGCAACGATCGTGCTCGCGCGCGGATACGAGCCTTCGCCCGAGCTCACCAAAGAATTGCAGAACTGGGTAAAGAAGGAAACGGCGCCTTACAAATATCCTCGTATCGTCGAATACGTGGACGAGCTGCCCAAAACTGTCGGCGGCAAAATCAAGCGCAAGCTCATCCGCACGCGGGACGGCATCAAAGACGACAAGACCCATTCGCTCGGAGTGGACAAAAGCCACGCCGACGAAAGCTGGCATCGCTAAGGTTTACGAAGCGAATTCGCGCACGCTCGGCGGATGCTCGTCTAACCACCGCTGAGCTGCGCGCCAACCAGGATCGCAGAGGTCCATGAGGGCCTTGAACTGAGGACCATGATTGCGGACGCGCAGATGGCAGAGTTCGTGTATGAGTACCGTCTGTGTGCAAGCTGGTGGGCATTCCGCAAGAGCCGTGTTCATGCGAATCCGACCTGTGCTCGTGGTGCAGGATCCCCAGCGAGTCTTCATGCGGCGTATGGTTATGTGTGTGGCTCGTCTGTCCACTACCTGCTCGCAGGCAGGCAAGATTTCGGTGATTCGCTCAAAGAGCTGCTGCTGGAGCCAGGTCTCTACCGCGGCGGCTCTTTTTTGCGCGTTCCCCTCGTCACGGACAATTAACTCGCCGTCTTTAAGAGCGCAGGGACTCGAACACTCATGGTGGGGAAGTACGTGCAGGGGAGTCAGCGTTCCCCAGATGTGCAGCAGCTCGCCGGTCGTCCAAGTCCGGGGGGATTCCATTTGTTGGCGGACTCTTTTGTTGAGTCTGCTCTCGAACCAAGTGGCGTGATTTCGTATAAGGTCCTCGGCTTGTTTGCGACTAATATAAAGAGGAACGCTCATTCGGGCCTTGCCATCCGACCCAATCCTAAAGTTCACGTTCTTTACGCGCTTCCACGTGACAATAACCTCAAGGTCGCCAACGTGCACGATCTGCGACTTTTCCTGTTTCACGCGCACACCTTTCTTGCGATGCTATACAACTGGCAGCAGGCTGTCTGAAAATGCGTGGTAGCATGCGGCCGGTGCAAGTGATGGGAGTTTTTCTAGCCACTTCAAGATTATCGAACAAAACCGTGGACGAGTAGGGTATCGTAGTAGGATAACAGAGAGGAGTGTTGTATGGCGAGTTCCCAAGGTTCGGACGCGAGCAAAGCGTCGTTGCGCAACAATTACCTGCAGCTGTGCCAGAGTATGCCAGCTTCCTTTGCTCAAGGGATTGACGACAATGTTCGTACTATGTTCAAGCGACTTGACCTCTTTCGGGATGCCAGCACGGTTCTTTTTTACCTACCTATACATGAAGAGATAGACACCATGCCGCTTATGGAGGCGGCACTCGCAGCTGGAAAGCGTGTCGCGCTGCCCCTTGTCGAGGGCAAGGGGTCAGGCATAAAGTGGTATTGCGTGGATGCAATCCAAAGCATCACGCGCGGCTCGCGCGGTCTTGCAAAGGCTCCGGCTGGCCAGGCTCCCCTTGGCCTGACGGACATGCTCGGCTCGCTGTGCCTCGTTCCCGGTCTCGTCTTTGATGGCGAGGGGTACCGCATTGGTTATGGTGCTGGGTATTACGACGAATTCCTTGCGTTCTATCCTGGCAATAAGGTCGGTCTTGTGCGATCGGTTCAGGTAAGCAGCAATCCGCTTCCGCATGACGACCACGACATACCCGTGGACGTGCTTGTAACCGAGGGCAGCATCTGGAGATGCCGTCGGCTCCTGTAATTCGAATTTGTTAATGTTCACACCCGGCAGCAGGCTGTCTGGTAAGCGATGGGGATACTCCCCTTTGCCTGGACAGCCCATAAGGCAAGGGGGAGTATCCCCATCGCCTTATGGCTGTCTCGAGAGGTGCGCTGCTCATCTAGTCGAAGCAGAGTTCTGCCAGTTTTCTTATGGCCTGAGCGTATCCTTGTGGTCCGTCTCCGCGAATGGTGATGGCGCATTCGGAATCGAGCAGCGTGGGACCATCCTCCAAAAACAAGCCGACCTGAGCGGTGGGAATGCCGACGCCGCGGATTGCCTCGAGCAATGTGGCGGAGGTGGGTCCATACGTGGAAGGATTGATGACGATGGCATCGTAGCTTCCCCACGCCTCTTGGATCCAGTCGACCAGGTCACCCTCGTGGTTCGACTGCAGACAAACACACTTAGAGAAGCCTTCCTCTTCGGCAGTGCTCTTGCAGAGCTCGAGGATAGCGGAATAATCGTCGACCTCGTCGCCTTGCAATGTCCCCAGACCCAACATGTTGACATTCGGTCCGTTGACGACGAGCAGTCTCACATTCTTCTTGAGGCACTCAGCAATTGACTGGTCGTGGGCTGTTGCATCGTCGTTCTTGTCGTCTTCCTCATCGGTAAAGAGATTTTTGAGCGTGCTTATGTCGCCTTCGTCCATGTGTTCGCTCTTCCAATCACTGCAGTCCTTTCGTGCTGTCTTGGATTGGCTGATCTTTACCCTGAAGTTTGACTCTTGGCGGGACATGGGAAAGAGCGCATCGGTACCTGCGGCAATGCCGGTGAGGCGGAGGAATGCATGGTAGATGCCATCGATGACACGTGGGCCAAAAACTACCTCTAGTCCATTAGCTCCGCGCGTCGCAGTGCCCAGCACGTTGGGTACGCTACTCAAGCTTTCGAAGTCCACCATCCGGGGATCGCGTAGCGTTATGCGCAAGCGTGTCATGCAAACCGTGTTGGTAAGGACGTTATTTCTGCCACCCAGCGCAGAGAGCACTGCACTAGCAATGTGGTCCACCGCAGCACCCTCCAAACCGAGTTCAAAAATCGTCGATTGTTGATGAAAATTATAGCTTCGACGTGGGGTTTGTTTTACAAGGTATCCGGCGAACGCATATGCCCGGCCTGCAAATGGATTGCTATGTCGCAGAGATTATAGACTACGCTGGAGAATCGGATACACCTGCCGTCTGGTCTACGGAAACGCCTATTCCGAGCATCTTTGCGATCTCGATTGCGTCGCCCTGTGCAGAGCCAGTGCAGGGCAGCGTGAGGTCTGCCCACGAGCGATAGAGCGGCATGCGTTCATCGGCTAGTGCCTTCACGCCCCTCGATTGGGAGAGCGGGCGGTCGTTAGTGGACAGCTGGTCAAGCGGCCTGTCGAGCATCACGATGGTCCCATTTTGGTGCAAGTAATCGTAATTGCGCGGCTGAGTGACTATGCCGCCACCGCAGGCGATGACGAGGCCAGATCTTGAGGCGTGAGCGGCGGCAGTCTGTGTTTCCATCTGCCTAAAGATTGCCTCTCCTTGGCTGCGGATGCACTCCGAGGGCGTGATTCCATGGTCAACAACAAAACTATCGTCAAGGTCCACGAACGGGCGATGACAGAGTCGAGCAAGGCGTCGGCCCGCACTCGTCTTTCCGCTGCCAGGCATGCCGATGAGTACGACGTTGCGGGTCTGGGAGCGCAGAATCTCTTCCACTTGCTCGACCAACGATTCGTCAAGCGCATGACCCAAAAAGCTCTGGCTTGCAAAGAACGCCTGCGACACGAGCATGGCAAGACCGGACTCGGCAGGAAGGCCCTTACGCTCCGCCATGAGGCACAGCCCCGTGCGTTCGGGGTTGTAGACCACATCGAGCACACCGACGAGGGATTTGAGCTGGTCGAACGTCTCGTCCAAGATGGGGGATGCGGGGCAGTGGGGAAACATGCCCACGGGTGTGGTATTGACGAGCAATACAGCGTCGGCGTGGCGCTCTCCGAGGGTAGCGTATGTTTCATCACCTGCGCGCGATATAACAACGACGTTGCTGCCAGCGTCCTCAAGGGCTGCCTTTACCGCCTGACAGGCTCCTCCCGAGCCGAGGATGATAACCTTTTGGCCATGAAGACGCTCACGAGCTGAAGCGCCTGTATGTCTTTTGAGGAATCGGTCAAGCATCCAGGCAAATCCAAGCACGTCGGTGTTATCGGCAAAGATAGTCCCGTCGTCACGACGAACGAGCGTGTTGGCAACGCCAAGGCGTTCGACACGGGGCGACCTGACGTCTGCCAATTCGGCGGCCTCGCGTTTGTAGGGTATCGTGACGTTGATGCCGCGCCACGGAGCGTTGCGGATAAATGCGGCTACGTCGTTGGGCTCGCGCTCAAACAGGGCGTAGGGGCTGCTCCCAAACACGCCATGTATGCGCGGAGACCAGCTGTGGCCGAGCGTGCGACCGAGCAGGCCATACGGGCTAACGTTCGATGTGGTTGCCATTACAGGACCTCCGCATACGATCCAAGATACCTCATGTCTTCGCAGATGATCTCCATCGAGTTGAGCAGAGATGCAAACTCGGGGGATACGGCAGGACATTCTATGTCGAAGTAGAACATGAACTCGAAGTCGCGTCCGGGGATGGGACGGCTTTCCAACTTGGTGATGTTGATGTCGAGGGCGTAGAACCGAGAAAGCACGTTGTACAACGCTCCCGGCTCATGTTTCAACACTATCATGAGGGACGATCGATCAGCACCCGGGTACACGGTGAGGTCCCTTGCGATGCAGGCGAAGCGTGTGTAGTTGTTTTGATTGTCCTGCACGCTCGCTTCGGCAATGACAAGGCCATAAAGATCGGCGCAAGCGCGCGAGGCAAGGGCCGCGACGGTGGGGTCGTCGGACTGTGCGACGGTCTGGGCCGCGATGGCGGTATTCTCGCATATGTTGGGACGGCAGTTCGGCAGTGTCGCCAAGTAGGCGGAGCACTGGCTGAGCGCCTGCTGATGGCTATACACCGTGCGAATGTCCTCCTTGCTCGTTCCGGGCTTTACGAGGAGGTTGTGGTCGATTTTGAGTCGACAGCTACGCACGATGGAGAAGTTGTGCGACATCATGAGGTCGTAGACTTGGTTGACCGATCCTGCGGTCGAGTTTTCGATCGGCAGCACCCCGAACTGTGCGTCCCCCTGCTCGACGGCCTCAAATACCTGGGCAAAGGAGCCGTAGTACGATATCGTCGGACGTCGGAACAGGCGCTCCGTAGCAATCTGCTGATACGCTCCTTCGACGCCTTGACATGCCACATGTGCCGCGGCCGGAAACGCACTTGGCGCCTCCAGTAACGCTCGCGAGAGGGCAACACCGGAGGTGCCCTCCTGTCCCAAAGCCCTATACTGCGCATCTCGGGATGCTGCCATGAGGACCGACTCGAGCGTGCTTGCATAGCTCGCGAGCTCGGGCGGGACGCGCTTGCTGGCGGCGGCGATGTTTGCGCGTTCGCGCGCGGGATCGAACACGGGCTTGCCAGTCGCGCGTTTGTAGTCGGCAACCTGGGCGGTCGCCTCCATGCGTTCGAGGAAGAGGCGGGTTATGTCCTGATCGATGCGGTTTATGCGATTGCGGATCTCGGTCAGCTCTGGCATGGTAAGACCTACCTTTGTATCGGTGAGAAACGAGGCGCGGGTGGAAACGAAAGCCAGCTGTCGAGCAGCGCAAGCGCCATGGCGGCTTCGGCGATGGGGACCGCCCGCGGAGCAACGCAGGGGTCGTGGCGTCCGCGGACCTCGAGCGTCGCGTCGCGTTTATCGATAAGGTCAACGGAGGATTGAGGCCGTGAGATGCTTGGTGTTGGCTTGACGACCATCCTAAAGAGCACCGGAGCGCTCGTCGAGATGCCGCCGAGTGTGCCGCCGGCATTGTTGGTTGTGGGTACCGGCCGGTCGTCTTGCATGCGATAGGGGTCGTTGTTCTGCGAGCCGTACATGCTAGCCACGCGGAATCCCGCTCCGAACTCGAGTCCCTTTACTGCTGGAATGCCAAATACGATGCGTGCGATGGTGCCCTGTATGCCGTCGTAGCGCGGCCCGCCGATGCCAGCCGGAAGACCGATTGCCACACATTCCACCATGCCGCCCACGGAATCCCGTTGTGCGCGTGCCGTCTCTATAATGTCACGCATGCGGTTGCCTGCTTCCTTGCTGATGGTGGGGAAGCCTTCTGGCTGGGCGCAGGCAAGCGTATCGAGCTGTCTCGACAGATGCGTGCGAGACTCGTCACGGAGATCTATCGCATCAAAGGGCTCGTCGACTTTGGTGCCGACTTGCGCGATATGGGCACCTATTCTTACGCCGCGCTCCGACAGGACTTGTAAGGCGATGCCCCCTGCGACGCAAAGCGGTGCGGTGAGACGTGCCGAGAAGTGTCCGCCACCGCTCACGTCCTGCTCTCCTTGCCACTTGGCATGCGCGGCAAAGTCGGCATGGCCTGGTCGGGGAATGCGGCGAAGCTCGTCGTAGTCGCCCGAGCGGGTGTTGGTGTTTGCGATGAGGGCGGTAAGCGGTGCGCCGCAGGTCTTGCCCTCTTGGTTTAGGCCGCTTACGATGCGCACCATGTCGGCCTCCTTGCGCGGGGTCGACCAGCGGTTCTTTCCTGGTGCACGTCGATCCATGAAGGCCTGGAGCTTGTTGAGGTCGAGGGCGAAGCCGCTCGGAAGACCTTCTACCACGCAGCCGATCGCCTCGGAATGGGACTGGCCAAAAATGGTTACGCGCAGCGTCGTGCCAAATGTCGAACTCATCTGGTCAAACCTCCTTGCGTGTGGCTGGGCGTCTACTCGATGTTCTATTTGACGCCCTGTGTTTTGATGGAGCCTCCAAGGAGGCGATAATCATCCCAGAAGCCCGGATACGACTTTGCGACGCATTCGGCGCCCTGTATGGTAACGGGGCCTTTTGCATGGGTTGCCATGATGGCGGCCATCATGGCGATGCGATGGTCGTTGGCGGCATCCACGGTGCCAGCTTCAAGGTGCTCGACTCCCTCTATGTGGAGGTCGTCTTCGATGACGGATGCCTTTCCGCCGAGGGCGTTGACGGCGGCAGATACGGATGACAGACGATCGGACTCCTTGAGTCGGAGCCTTCCGGCGTTGCGAAGCTTGCTCGTGCCTGGGGTCGTGGCTGCCACTGCGGCGAGCGGAGGGACCAAGTCCGGGATGGCGCTCACATCCATCGACGATGGGCGCGGGTGATCGCGGGTGGCCCGTGCTGCGTTGCCCTTGCGGGCAATTCGGGCCCCAAAGGAGGCGAGTGCTGCCAGAATGGCACGGTCACCTTGGGGACTCATGAGGTCAAGGCCCACGACTGTGATGCCTTCTGGTTCCAATGCTCCGGCGGCAAGCCAAAATGCGGCGTTTGACCAATCGCCTTCCACCACGATTGTCTTGGGACCGCACAAAGCACATGGATTAAGAGCGAAGCGTTCGCAGGTCGAGGCTCCCATTCCCACACGACCGACGACCACGTGGACTCCGAACTGGGCGAGCGCCTCTATGGTGAGGTCCACATAGGGTCGCGACTGTACGGGAGTGCTTACGAACACCTCCATGGGATCCGGCAGGAGCGGTGCGGCCATGAGCAGTCCGCTGACGTATTGCGAAGACACGTCACCAGGCAACGAGAAGGTGCCGCCACGCAGCTGACCCGACACCACGAGGTCGTCTCCATCCTCTGACAGATGCATCCCGTGTGCCCAGAGCTGTTCGTCAAGAGGCGCGAGCGGTCGTTGAGCGAGACGACCCCTGCGAACGAAGCGGGCCGAGCGGCCCAAGGCTCCCACCACGGGCAGCAAGAAACGCAGGGTGGAGCCAGATTCTCCGCAATCGAGCACGAGGGAATCGCGACCGGAGGCGATCTCCTCGAGACAGCGCTGCGTCGCTTCGATGTCCTTTGAGGTCGTGGAGCACTCAAGCTGTGTGGAAGACTGCGCAAGTCCGCATAGAATCAAAAGACGATGCGCCATGGACTTCGAGGCGACGGCGGGGATGGCTCCGTGCAATGTGGCCGGCTCGATGGTGATGTTCATTCGTGAGTGCTCCTCTGTGTGGGGTCGAACTAGTATAACCCACGACAAACAAGGTTATGTATCTCGTGTGCCCCTCGGGGATACTCCCCGAGGGGCACACGAGATCATGCTATGAAAGCTCGATGATCTGTGCCAATTCGTCAAGCGATACGTGGCGCATCTCGACGCTCCCAATACCGGTGGGCACTACCAGGTTGACGCCCGACCCGTGCCGTTTCTTGTCGTGTGTTGCCTGCGCAAAGAGTTCGCCGGTGCTGATGTCGGTTGTGGTGGGCAGCCCTTGGGCTGTCACGCAGGCGTCGATGCGAGCGGACATACCGGCAGGGGCCCAGCCGAGCTTCTCGGCTGCCCGAGAGACGCAACATAGGCCGGCGGCGACGCAATGGCCGTGACCGAGTGTGTATCCGCTTGCGGCCTCGATGGCGTGCCCGATGGTATGGCCGAGGTTGAGCGTCTGGCGTACGCCATGCTCTTGTTCGTCGGCGCCGACGACGTCGCGCTTTATGGATACGTTGTGCGCGACCACATGCACGAGGTACGAAGGGTCGCTGTCCTGACGCAGAGGGGAGTGGGTGAGCTGGTCAAACAGCTCCTCGTCTGCCAAAACGCCATGCTTTACGATTTCGCCAAGTCCGTCGATGAACACCTCATGCTCAAGCGTCATAAGGCAGCTAACGTCAGCGATTACGAGCGTGGGCTGCAAGAAGGCTCCGACAAGATTCTTTCCGCAGCTCAGGTCGATGGCCGTCTTGCCGCCAACCGACGAGTCGACCATCGAGAGCAGCGTTGTGGGAACCTGAATTACCTGGATTCCGCGCATGTAGCTTGCGGCAGCAAAGCCGGCCATGTCGCCTACGACGCCGCCGCCGAGCGCGATTACCACGCTGTCGCGCGTCAGGCCCGCGCGAGCCATGCCCTCTAGGATGGTGCCGAATGTCGCTAGGTTCTTGTGGCGCTCTCCAGCCTCCACGACGGCGCTCTGTGTGGCAAACCCTGCCGCTTCGAGCGACGTGCGGACCCGATCGAGGTAGAGGGGTGCTACGTTCGTGTCGCTCACGACAAAGGCGGCGTCAAAGGCGCCAGCCTTGCGGACGAGCGCCCCTGTCTGTGCCAGGAGGTTATTGCCTACGAGGACGTCGTAATCGCGCGACGTGGTGTGTACGTGAACGGTTTGCGTGCTCGTGCTCATTGTCCGTCGATCTCCCTCTTGCAACGGTCTCCATCGGCAAGAAGGGACTCCAACCGCTCTGCATCACCTTCGTCGATAGCGTCTTTGTACTGTTGGAGGTTGTCTATAAGAATGCCGATTTCGTTCGAGAGATAATCGCCGTTCTCGAGGAACAACTCGCTCCACATACGTGCGTTGAGTTGTGCCACGCGCGTAAGGTCCTTGTAGCTTCCAGCCGAGAAGCCCGCGTGCACTCGTGCGGTGGGGCTCTTTACATAGGCGTTCGACACCACGTGCGCGAGCTGAGAGGTGAAGGAGATGACCTCGTCGTGCTGAGGCGCCGTGGAAAGCGTGTAGCTGCCAAAACCGCACGGCTCCAGAAGCTGCTTGAGGCGTTCGAGCACGTCAAGACGCAAGAAGTCGTCCATGTTTTGTGGCGGGACCACCACCATGGGCGCCCCGCAGAACATGTCGGCACGCGTGTAGGCAAAGCCCGAGAAATGGGTTCCGGCCATGGGATGGCATCCCACAAAGTACCAAGGCATATCCTGTGCCAACTCGAAGCAGTCCCTACAGATGCTTCGCTTGATGCCCACCACGTCGATGACAATGGCGCCCGGAGAGATGAGCTTTGCGATGCGCCTGAGCCACTCGACCGATACCTTGGGGTAGCCTGCCAGGACGAGGAGCTCGCACGTCGGAATGATCTCGTCGTCCAAAGACCCATCGAGGCACTCGATTTTGGCAAGCTCCAGCGTTGCTTGTGTACGGTTCCAGCCGTACACCTCGCGGCCTTCGGCGTGGAGCGCTTTGGCAAACGATCCGCCTATAAGACCAAGGCCAAAGATGCCCACGCGTCCAGGTACGTACGTGGCATCTGTCGGTACGCTGGGATGAGTAGGTGTGTTCGTGTCCATGATGCTCTATTCCCCTTGGAGGTCGGCCGTTATGGCATCGCGGATAAGTGCGATGCGGCGCATGGCGTCTGTGAACTGGTCGGGTGTGAGCGCCTGGGCGCCGTCCGAGAATGCCTCGCTGGGGCAGTTGTGCACTTCGATTTCGAGGCCGTCGGCTCCTGCCGCCGTTGCCGCGTAGGCGGCTGGGCGGACGTAGCGAGTGTATCCGGTGGCGTGACTCGGGTCGCCGACTACGGGCAGGTGGCTCAGGTGCTTGAGCACTGGAATTGCGTTCACGTCAAAGGTGTTGCGGGTGCGGGTCTCGAAGGAGCGGATGCCGCGCTCGCACAGGATGACGTTGGGGTTGCCCTCGCTCATGATGTATTCGGCTGCCATGAGCAGTTCGTCAACGGTGCCGGCGATGCCGCGTTTGAGCAGAACGGGTGTGGTGGTCTTTCCAACCTCTTTGAGGAGGTTGAAGTTCTGTGCGTTGCGGGCTCCGATCTGCATAACGTCGATGTGCTTGTCTACAAAGAGCTGCACGTCGCGCGGGTCCATGACCTCGCTGACGATGGGCATGTCGAGTTCGGCGGATGCCTCAAGCAGGAGGTCGAGTCCCTCTTCGCCCATGCCTTGGAAGGCGTAGGGCGAGGTGCGGGGCTTGTAGGCGCCTCCACGCAGCATTGTCGCGCCCGCTTGCTTGCAGGCACGGGCTATCTGTATGAGGTTGTCTCCCTCAACCGAACAGGGGCCGGCCATCACTTGGAAGTGACCGCCACCTATGAGCACGCCGTGACCGCAGTCGACAACGGTGTCCTCTGGATGGAACTTGCGGTTTGCCTTTTTGAAGGGTTCCGAAACACGCTGTACACGCTCGATGATGCTCATGGATTCGAGCAGGAACGGATCGATTTGCGTCGTGTCACCAATGATGCCCACGATGGTCTCGTTGTCACCTTGTGAGACGTGCGTCTTGAAGCCGCGGGATTCAATCCAAGAGACGAACTGGTCGAGCTGCTCCTGGGTTGCCGCGCTTTTGACTACTGCGATCATTGTCGGGCCTCCTTGCCGAGTAATGTTTATGCAGCCTGTCATAGTATCACGATGATATGGTTATTCTTTCCGCATGTAACAAGTCGGCTATGTGTGGCGAATCGTCGTGCCGCATCACGTTTGATTTGCTGCTGATGCAATTGCTGGACGGTCGAAACTCGATTAGTGTGATTTTTAGCGAGTCCTATCCACAAAAGCCCAGTTGGCACAGTTTGCGAATTCTAATTTCCGCACTGTGTATTTTATGCAGTGCGGAAATTAGAAAATGGATTTGCTGCCAACAGGGGTTTTGTTGGACGCACGTTTTACAATTCGCACTAATGTGGATCGGGCTGGTTGTGATTGGCCGCGATGGCGCTTTAGGCTAGTTCATCCTTTGGCAGATTCCGGAAAAAACGCACGATGAAGGGCAATGTGACGGGGAGAGAAAGCACGAACGAGAGTGGCTGCGCCTCTTGGATGCCCGCGAGGCCGCGCGTTGCAGACAATATGAGCAAAAGTGGCACAAACAGCAGTCCATTTCGCAAACACGAGAGGAATGTCGCCCCTGCACGGTGACCACAGCTTTGGTAGAGCATCTCGCACATTACGCATACGGGCAGCGCGAGAAGCGCGACCGCCTGCAGCCGCAGGGCACGCACGCCTACCATCAAGACATCCGGGTCGTCCCTGAAGCAGGAGATGATGGGCTCGGCAAACACAAACAGAACGACCGACCCTATCACGATTACTACCTGGGATGCAATGCAGGCAAAGCGAAACGCCGCCCTTACGCGGCGGTATCGCTTTGCCCCGTAGTTGAAGCCCGCCACTGGTTGGAATCCCTGTCCAATGCCCAGAGCAAGGGAGAAGGCAAAGAACACGACCTTCGAGACTATGCTCATGCCCGCGACAGCAGCATCCCCATACACTGCACAGCAGCTGTTGAGGATAACCGTAGTGACGCTGTTGAGTGCCTGACGTAGCAGGCTGGGCAAACCGGTTGCCACGATGTCGGCGAGGAAAAGGGGGCGTGCGTGTCGCAGGGCATCCAGACTGAGGTTTGTCGCGGTCCTGCCCGTTAGGAACATGCTGAGCAGAACGCACCAACTCACAAACTCAGAGATTGCCGTCGAAAGCCCCGCCCCAAAGATGCCCATGCCAAGCACTGACATAAAAAGGAAGTCTCCGAACATGTTGAGCACGGCGCCTATCCCCATTCCGATGGTGCCGAGGACCGCCTTTCCCTCGTAGCGCAAGATGTTGTTGAGCGCGAAGCTTGAGCACATGAACGGGGCGGCTACGAGGATGAGCGAGATATAGGTCTTTGCGTATGGCGCGATGGTTGGGGTGCTGCCCAAAAGATACACGAGTCTATCGAGTCCAAAGAAGCTGACGAGGGCGATGGCGAGGCCGCTCACGAAGGCTGTGACGAACCCGAGGGATGCGTGTGCGGAGGCCTTCGTCTGGTCCCGTTGTCCCAAGGCGCGCGAGACGATGCTGCCCGCCCCTTGCCCAAACATGAAACCAAACGCTTGGATGATGGCCATGAAGCCGAACACGATGCCGACGGCGCCGCTAGCGCTAGTGCCAAGGGTGCCGACGAAAGCCGTGTCGACGAGGTTGTACACGCTGGTGATCATCATCGAGACGATTGCCGGTATGGCGAGCGTCGTCACCAGCTTCGAGACCGGCTCTTCTGTCATGCGATCATACTCTGCGGCTTCGTTTTTGGTTGACATACGCATCCCCTCTATGTTTCTCAAAATCAATTCTATAGCTTTGAGCGAGGGGCTTTTCTCCAAAGGCAATTCTTCCGATGGGCCAAGATGAGAATTGTTACTATTCAATCCAGGAGGCGGGCGATGGGGATCGAATCGGGCCACGGCGACCTGAGCAATGGCGGTGGGCATAGCGGGAAGATGAACAATTCTAGGGCGTTAGTTGTGGCGGAGGCGAAGGCTAAGCTTGCCACGCCCCCCGATTTGGTAACGGGTCCTTATGCAATGCTCTCAGCAAAGCCGGTTCACCATCGTGCGATTCGCCTCAAGCTCCACCGTATCGTCGAGGGGCTCGAGCCTGGCGGCGCCGTAGCGTCTTTCCAATGCGCGCGCAACGAGCCAGTCGGCGACTCCCGGATTCTTGGGCAGGAGCGGCCCGTGGATGTAGGTGCCAAGCACATTCTTGTATCGGCATCCTTCGTAGCCCGAGGAGTCGTCGTTGCCTTGACCATGCAGCACCTTGCCCAGAGGGCGGACGCCCGGCCCTAGATGCGTGCGGCCTCCGTGGTTCTCGTATCCCACGATCGGCTGCGGGGCGATGTCGCTCTCTATTGCGATGTTGCCGATGATGCGCGGAGAACCGCGGTCGGTGTAGAGGTCCACAAGCGAAAGACCGGGTACCTTCTCGTCGCCGAGCAGGTAGGAGTCGCCCAGCAGCTGGTACCCTCCGCATACGGCCGCCAGCACGCCTTCGTCTTCCACGTAGGCGGCGAGTTCCTCGCGTTGATTCAAGAGGAAGTCGCATACGATGCGTTGTTCACGATCCGAGCCACCACCAATAAAGACGAGGTCGACATTGGAAAACGAGGGCGTGTCGCCTACATGGACCTCTCGCACCTCCACCTCGATGCCGTGCCATGCCATGCGCTTGCGAAGGCAAAGGATGTTGCCCGAGTCACCGTAGAGGTTAAGCAACTCGGGGTAGAGGTGGGCAATCACGAGCTTGCGGGTGGCATGTTCGTGCGGGCGGACGGTCTGCGCGGCGGCGGATTTCGAAGGCCCAGCAGCTGCCTCCTCGCGTGGTATGATCCTGCCCTTGGCCAAGGATTCGAGCTCGGCCTTTGCGGGCGCGAGGGCAGAGTAGTTGCAAAGCACGTACATCGAGGTGCCGTCTGGCTGGGCAAATGTCGTGGCCAGGGCGTCGCTCACGGAATTGGCCACAGGCGCGTCAACTCCCGCATACTTCATGCGGACCTGCAGGTCGTTCGCGCGATGGCCACCAACCATGACCTGCGTGGCGCTCGACTCGGCTGCCAGCCGCTCAAAGTCCACGTCCCATATCCACGAGATGTCCTTGCCATCGTTATAGTTATCGTTTACTACTACGTAGACCGTCTTGGCCTCGGGGTCTTGGGCGAGAAGCGACAGGTTCTGGTTGAATCCGGTCGGGTTCTTGGCGAGGTTGAGGGTGATGTCTCGCCCTCCGATGCAAAAGTGCTGCAGGCGTCCGTTGTCAGGTGCAAAGCCGTCGAGCGCCGTTTGGAACGTGAGTGCGCCTACCTCGGCAAGGCTCGATGCGGCGTAAGCGGCCAACACGTTGTAGGCCATGTAGATGCCGCCAAAACCCGTACTGAGGTGAGCGTATTCGTCTTTGTGGCATACCTCAAGCGTGACGCCCCCGTGCCCCACGCGTACGCCCGTGGCGACAAAGTCGAGATTTGGCCGAGCAAAGTCGCCATTCGGACACCTGAAGGCTCCGAGCTGAGCATAGCTGCGATAGTCATAGATGAGTTCGGCTCCGCACACCTGGCAAAACTTTGCCTCGGGAACTCGGTCGGGCTCGAGCCCCAGGTCCTCGCCCATGCCGAACGTGAGAACCTTCGTTCCGGACTTGCTTGCACGCAATGCCACTCCCATGCACAGTGGGTCGTCCCCGCAGGTGACGAGCACCGTGTTTGGCGAGGACGCAAGCGCTTGGACAATGGTGTCCTGCACGTGGTCTATTTCGCCCGCGCGGTCGAGCTGATCACGAAAGAGGTTGAGCAGCACGAGGTAGGTGGGCTTGAGCGCGGGCAGCACGTGAATGGTCGAGAGCTCGTCCGACTCGATGACCGCCCAGTCCGCCCAGCGACCCGGCAGCAGGGCACAGGCAACGCCCGCCGCCATGTTGGCGCCCTCGCGGTTGCAGAGCACGCGTTGACCGGATGATTCGATGGCGTCCGCGAGCACGTTGGTGGTCGTCGTCTTGCCGTTTGTGCCGCACACGACGATCGAACCTCGGCGCAGCTTGCGCGCTAGCTCGCCAATAACTCCGGGGTCGATGGCGAGCGCAACCCGACCGGGAAGCTGCGAGGCGGGTCTGCGCGCCACGGTATGCAGGCCCCAGCGTGTGAGTCTTCCCAAGCCGATTGCAACATGTTTCGAAGCACCCATGAATTCACTCCCTCGCGAGTCGGTAGTGCAGCCAAAGCATACGGGGGCGGCGTTTCTCGCCCGTTTCGGGTCGGTGTCAACTTGGCATGGCATGTGGCGCAAGCTCTTGGGGTAGCTTGCGCCACGCATGCCATCGTGTCGTGCCGGCAGTCGTGCGGCGGCTGAGCAGAGACAGCCGTCAGTCTCCGCTCTTGCCGTAGTTCGCGAGGACGCGCGCCGACGGATCGTTTACGTCGCAACCCTCCCACGTGCGGTTGGGCATCCAGAACCCGTTGACCATGCGTGCCTGACCGGGGTAATGACGCTCGAAGAGTTCGCGATAAAGGAGCGATTCCTTGGTGAAGGGCTGGGCGAATTCGTAGGCTGTTCTTCTTTCGTTAAACTCCTCGTCGGTGTAATGGCTCTTGGCGTAGTCCTTGAGGTAGTCCACCATAGAATGACCCACCGCGTCAGAGAAGGCAGCCTTCTCGCGCCAGAGAATGTCGTCGGGAAGAAGCTTTGTCCCCTCGAAGGCATGGCGCAGCAGGTACTTTCCCTTGCCGTAGGTGTTGAGTTTGAGATGCGGGTCGAGCGCCATCACGTAGCGCACGAAGCTGAGGTCCCCGAAGGGCACGCGTGCCTCGAGCGAGTTTGCCGAGATGCAGCGATCGGCGCGCAGGACGTCGTACATGTGCAACTCGCGCACACGCTTCTGCGACTCCTCTTGGAAGGCTTGTGCGCTAGGAGCAAAGTCAGTGTACTTATAGCCAAAGAGCTCGTCGGAAATCTCGCCGGTAAGAAGGACGCGAATGTCCGTGCGCTCGTGGATGTGCTTACAGACGAGGTGCATGCCCATACTGGCACGAATGGTCGTTATGTCGTAGGTACCGAGCAACGTGATAACGTCTTCGAGCGAACTGATGACTTCCTCGGGCGTCATCATGACCTCGGTGTGGTGGCATCCTAGGAACTCTGCCGTCTTGCGTGCATACTTGAGGTCGATGGGATCTTCTGTCATGCCTATCGCAAAGGTCTCGATAGGGTGTCCGAGCTCACGCGTCGCGATGGCGCATACGAGTGAGGAGTCGAGGCCACCCGAGAGCAGGAAGCCCACCTTGGAGTCGGAGACCAATCGCTTTCGAACGCCATCCACAAGCCTCTTGCGAATGCCGCTGCAAGCAGTTTCGAGGTCATCCGTGATGACGGACTGCACCTTCGTGATGTCGCAATAACAGACGAAGCGTCCGTCCTGGTAGTAGTGGCCTGGTGGGAATGGCATGATGGAATCCACGAGCCCCACAAGGTTTTTTGCCTCGCTTGCAAAGACGATGGAGCCATGTTGGTCGTACCCGTAGTAGAGGGGGCGGATGCCAATGGGGTCACGTGCGGCAACGAAGCTCTGCCTGTCTCCGTCATAGATGATGCAGGCGAACTCAGCATCGAGCAGGGAGAAGAGCCCGACTCCGTGTTCGCGATAGAGCGGAAGCAGAATCTCGCAGTCGCTATCGCTCTGGAAGACATAACCTTTTGCGCGTAACTCATCGCGCATGCGCTCGAACCCGTAGAGTTCGCCGTTGCATACGACGTAGCTGTCGCCCAGCCTAAACGGCTGCATGCCCTCGGGCGTGAGACCCATGATCGAGAGCCTGTGGAATCCCAGGAGGCCTTGTCCCGTATCGACGACACGCGAGTCGTCTGGCCCACGCGAGGTTGTGCGGTTGAAGCCTTCCATGAAGGCGTCGATATCCACGTCGTTGCTGCAATAGCCCATGATTGAGCACATGTTGTTGGCTCCTTTCGAGTTGTGGTGTCGTGGGGGAGACGGTATTAGCGGAAAACGTCTCCTTGGGCGAGGCGTCGCGCGGCCTCGATGGTGTCTTGCGGGTCGCCAAAGGTTGACAGACGGAAATAACCCTCACCGCAGGATCCAAAGCCTTCTCCTGGCGTGCCCACGACCTGTATTTCGTTGAGAAGGCGATCAAAGAGCGCCCAGCTACTCGTACCCTCAGGGCATTTGAGCCAGAGGTATGGCGCGTTCCTTCCTCCGCAATACCAGACGCCCACTTCGTCCAAGGCGTCCATCAGCACGTGCGCATTGTGCTTGTACACGGCAATGCTTTCATGTATTTGGCGCTGTCCCTCCGACGTGAACACTGCCGCGCCGCCTCGCTGGATGATGTAGGAAACACCGTTCGTCTTGGTGGTGCGGTTGCGAACCCACATGTCGTGGAGCGACATGCCACACCGCTTGAGCTCCGCAGGGATAACGGTATAGCCCAGTCGCGTGCCGGTGAAGCCCGCCGTCTTTGAGAGCGAGCAGATCTCGATGGCGCAGGTCCTTGCTCCCTCAAGTTCAAAGATGCTGTGCGGAAGCTCATCGTCCTCGATAAATGCTTCGTAGGCCGCGTCGAACAGAATCACCGATTCGTGGCGGTTTGCGAAGTCAACCCACTCCTGCAACTGGTGCCTGCCAAAAACGGCCCCGGTCGGGTTGTTGGGGGAGCAAAGGTAGATGACGTCCGCCTGAAGGTCGTCGCTTGGACAGGGGAGGAATCCCTCCTCCTCGTATGCCGGGACATGTACGACGGCCCTTCCTGCCATGACGTTGGCGTCCACATAGGCTGGGTATGCGGGCTCTATGACCATGGCGCTGCTGTGTGCGTCAAAAAGGTCCAGGATGTCACCGAGCTCATCGCTGGCACCACTGGAGACAAAGACCTCGTCCGCATCGAGCGAGACTCCTCGTGCTCCATAGTATGCCGCTATCGCCTCCCGTAAAAATGGCGCACCGCACTCGGGCATGTAGCCATGGAAGCGCCGTGCGTCCGCCTGATCGTCCACGGCGTCGTGCAGCGCGCGAATGACCGCATCGCACAGAGGGAGAGACACGTCGCCTATTCCCATGCGATACAGGTGCGTATCAGGATCTCCCTCCTCATATGCCGTGACTTTTTGTGCGATTCTGCGGAACAGATAGGACTCCTTGAGGTCGGCGTAGTGAGTGTTCGGCGTTGTCATAGCTCCACATCTCCTTCGTAGACAGTCGTGGCGGGACCGGTCATGGTAACGGCGTTGTTGTTGCTCACGCGGATGAAGAGGTCGCCCCCGTCTAGATGGACGGTGATCGGCCTGCCGATGGGACACATACCCTGTGCCACGGCCGCTGCGGCGGTAGCGCAGGCACCGGTCCCGCAAGCCAAGGTGATGCCACTGCCTCGCTCCCAAACGCGCATGCGTATTTCGTCATGCGAGAGGATTTGCGCGAACTCTACGTTTACACCTCCCGGAAATGCGTCGTGTCGCTCAATCATTGGACCGATTATGTCTACGGGTGCGATCTGGGCGTCGTCTACGAATATCACGAAATGAGGATTTCCCACCGAGACGGGGATGCCGCGAACAATTGTGTCGCCTACCTCAAGCTCGATTTCGTCCTCTGCGATGGCGGCGCCCATGCCCACCGTTGCCCTGTCAACACGCCCGTCGTTCAGTATGAGTCCGACGTCCTTGATCCCCGACAAGGTCTCTATTCGTACGGCAGTTTTCTTGGTAAATCCCTTGTCGAATACGTATTTGCCTACGCAGCGGATGCCATTGCCGCACATGAGCGCTTCGCTGCCGTCTGCGTTGAATATGCGCATCTTGAAGTCGGCAATCGAAGATGGGCCTATGAAGATCATGCCGTCCGAACCCGCTCCAAAGTGACGGTCGGAGAGATGGCGAGAAATCTCCGCGACGTTGGCGGGCACCTCTCCGAACACATAGAGGTAGTCGTTTCCCAGTCCGTGCATCTTGGTGAAGTGCATAGCGATCCTTTCTAAACGTGTCTAGAGAGATTTGCCCTTTATGACGTTTTGCAGGGCGTAAGGCTCGAGAGTCCTGCTACGCAGCGCCGCTATTGCTTGGATGAGCGCCGTGGCGCCGCTCATGGCCGTCACGAGGTCTATTCCGTGGTTCACTGCCATGGCACGTATGCGGAATCCGTCGCCTCGGGAACGATGACCGCCCGGGGTGTTGATCATGAAGGCGATACGTCCCTGCTCGATGGCATCGACGATGTTGGGATGTGGCTCGCTTACCATGTTGATTTGCTCGCAGGGGATGCCCGCGGCACTCAGCACGCGTGCGGTGCCTGTGGTAGCGACGATGTCGTAGCCCAGGTTCCAGAGGGTGAGGGCTACGGGGCCGATGCTGCGCTTGTCACGATCGTTTACAGAGACGAACACGGTTCCCTCCAGGGGAATACGGTAGTCAATCGCCTCGCGGGTCTTGGCATAGGCGAGCGGGAAGGTGCGGTCGAGCCCCATGACCTCTCCGGTGGACTTCATCTCGGGTCCGAGAGTCGTGTCGGTGCCAGGGAACCGGGCCCATGGCATGACCGCCTCCTTAACCGCAAAGTAGCCAAACGTGCGGTCTTCGGGAGGTAGGTCCAGCTCTGCCAACGTGCGGCCTGCCATGATGCGTGCGGCAGCCTTTGCGAGCGGCACGCCGGAGGCCTTGGAATCGAAGGGCACGGTACGGCTCGCACGAGGGTTGAGCTCAATCACGTACACTTGCTCGTCCTTGATGGCATATTGCACGTTAAGAAGACCGCGGATGTCGCACGCCAGGGCAAGCCTGTGCGTGATCATGCGTACCTTGTCTGCGATGCGTGCCGAGAGCGAGAAGGGTGGAAAACAGCACGCCGAGTCGCCAGAGTGGATGCCGCATTCCTCGATGTGCTCGAGTATGGCTCCTACGTATACGTGCGAACCGTCGCACAGTGCGTCTACGTCGAGTTCTATGGCGTCTTCCAAAAACGCATCCAGGTAGATGGGGTGGTCGGGTGTGACGTGGGTTGCCTGCGCCATGTAGGAGGATAGCTCCTCGTCGTTGTACACGATTCCCATGCCCCGACCACCTAGTACGTAGCTCGGTCGGACCAAGAGGGGGTATCCCACCATACGGGCGGCACGAACAGCCTCTTCTTGAGTTTGCGCGATGCTCGAGGCGGGATAGGCTATGCCCAGGTCGTCGAGCAGGCGGCTGAATCGTCCGCGATCCTCGGCGAGGTCGATGGCCTCTGGCTGCGTTCCCATGATGGGCACGCCCTCCGCCTTGAGCCTACTTGCGAGGTTGATGGGCGTCTGTCCTCCCAAGGTTACGATGACTCCAGCGGGCTGCTCCACCTCGATGACTGCCATGACGTCCTCAAACGTAAGTGGTTCGAAGTACAGGCGGTCGGAGGTGTCGTAGTCGGTCGACACGGTCTCGGGGTTGCAGTTGAGCATGACGGTCTCGAACCCCTCGTCGGAAAGGGCGTAGGCAGCATGCACGCAGCAGTAGTCGAACTCGATTCCCTGGCCTATGCGATTGGGGCCTGCAGAGAGGATGAGCACGCGTGGTCGTTCTGCGGTCTTGTGCTCCGTGGAGCCACCCACCTCGTAGGTGAGGTAGTGATAGCTCGTAAATGCCTCGAACTCACCGGCGCATGTGTCCACTGTCTTTACGACGGGATGGACTCCAAGAACCCTTCGGATGGCGCGTACCACGTCCTCGCGCTGGCCGCACAACTCGGCGATTCTTGCGTCGCTAAAGCCCATCTGCTTGGCCGCATGAAGATGCCGTGCGTCGAGGCCCTCGAGTCCGGCCGTGGCAATGGTCCTCTCGGCGGTGACGATGTCGCGCATGCGGTACAAGAACCAAGGGTCGATTCCGCAAAGCCCATGAATGCGCTCGACGGGCCAGCCGCGACGTAGGGCCTCGGCAACATGAAAGACGCGATGTGAGGTTGGACACGACACTAGCTTTGTGAGTTCCTCATCGTTTGCGAGCGAGGCCTCCTGATCCTGGAGGCCCACATGTCCGTCTTCCAGTGAACGCACGGCCTTCTGCAGCGCCTCCTCGAAGGTACGGCCTATGGCCATGGCCTCTCCAACGCTCTTCATGCGCGTGGTAAGCGTCTCGCTTGTGCCGGGGAATTTCTCGAAGGCAAATCGCGGAACCTTGACCACGACGTAGTCGATGGATGGTTCGAAGCAAGCGGGAGTGGCACGGGTTATGTCGTTGGTAATCTCGTCGAGGGTGTAGCCCACGGCGAGCAGGGCCGCCTCCTTAGCGATTGGGAAGCCTGTTGCCTTGCTCGCGAGCGCCGACGATCGGCTTACGCGCGGGTTCATCTCGATGACCACCACGTCGCCGTTTATGGGGTTTACGGCAAACTGTACGTTGGATCCACCGCATGCGACGCCTACGCGGTCGAGAACGGCGAGGCTGTAGTCGCGAAGACGCTGCAGCTCCACGTCACAGAGGGTCTGGCAGGGGGCTACCGTTATGGAGTCGCCGGTGTGTACGCCCATGGGATCGAGGTTCTCGATGGAGCACACTACGATGCCGTTGCCAAAGGCGTCGCGCATGACCTCCATCTCGATTTCTTTCCAGCCCTCCAAGCTCTGTTCAATAAGGACTTCGCTCACGGGGGAGAGCTCAAGACCCTGGGCAGCGATGCGATTGAGTTCGTCTGCGGTGCGTGCCATGCCACCACCCGCTCCGCCAAGCGTGAACGAGGGACGCACGACCACGGGCAGGCCGATCTCTGCCGCTGCCGACTGGGCTTCTGGGAGCGTGTGCGCGATGCGTGCCTCGGCCACGTGCAGGCCGATGTCCTTCATGGCCTGGGCAAAGAGCTCGCGGTCCTCTCCGACTCGGATGGAAGGTATGTCGCAGCCGATTACCTCTATGCCATGACACTCCAGCACGCCGCGTCGGTCGAGTTCCACCGCGCAGTTGAGCGCGGTCTGACCGCCCATGTTGGGAAGCAGCGCGTCTGGTCGCTCACACTTGATGATGCGCTCCACGGAGTCCGCGGTGATGGGCTCCACATAGGTGCGCGTCGCTGTCTCGGGATCGGTCATAATTGTCGCCGGATTGGAGTTAACGAGCACCACCTCGTATCCCTCGCGCATGAGTGCTCGACACGCCTGGGTTCCCGAGTAGTCGAATTCGCACGCCTGGCCTATGACTATGGGGCCGGAGCCAAGGACGAGGATCTTTTGGATGTCATCGCGTCTGGGCATGTGTGACCCTCCTTACGTGTTCGGCCATGAGCTGAGCAAAGGAGTCAAAGAAGTATGCGGAGTCACTGGGTCCGGGCTTCGCCTCGGGGTGATACTGGCAGCTGAAGGCGGGAATGTCCAAGAAGCGCATGCCCTCGGGCGTTCCGTCGTTGAGATTCACGTGGGTGAGTTGGATGCGGCCCCAAAGGGGGTTGTGCACGACGGGGGCAACGCCACGGCGGAACCACGAGCGAAGGTCTTGTTCGTGTGTGTCGAAACCGTCCGAATCCTCCGGCACTATGGGGCCAAGGCTCTGGAACACCGTGCCGAAGTTGTGGTTCTGGGCGGTGATCTCCACGCGCCGAGTGAGCAGGTTTGCGACGGGCTCGTTTCCTCCGTGATGGCCGAAGGGGAGCTTCTCGATGCGGCCACCTGCCGCGAGCGTTATGATTTGGTTGCCCAGGCAGATGCCGAACACCGGTCTCTTCCCCAGGATTTCGCGTGCTGCCTCTACGGTCGCCCACACCTGACCGGGGTCTCCAGGCCCATTGGAGAAGAAGACGCCATCGGGGTCGAGGGCTAAGACGTCTTCGGCAGGAGTGTCCCAGGAGACCACGTGCACCTCGCAGTCACGTGCGGTGAGGCTGTCCAGGATTCCCTGTTTTATGCCGCAGTCATAGGCGACGACGTGCCACTTCGTCTGGCCTTGGGCTCGCTCGGGTTGCACGGACTCACACGATACGTCTGTGACGTGGTTGTGGTCAGAAATGCCCGGTGACTGTCGCACACGAGCGACAAGGCTACTGGGGTCCAAGTCTGTGGTGGAAATGGCCGCACGCATGGCTCCACCGCCACGAATGCGCAGGGTGAGGGCACGCGTGTCCACGCCCTCGATGGCAACGATTCTGCGAGAGCGCAACAGTGCGGGCAGGCTTGAGGTGGCACGCCAATTGCTGGGGGTGTGGCACATGTCGCGCACCACCAGGCCCCGCAGGTGGAGTTTCGTGGCTTGGAAGTCGTCGTCGCAGATGCCGTAATTGCCCACCTGCGGGTAGGTGAGCGTTACGATCTGTCCAGCGTAGCTTGGGTCGCTCAGGATTTCTTGGTAGCCCGTCATGGAGGTGTTGAACACCACCTCACCGAAGGCCTCGCCTGCGGCTCCTGCACTCCAGCCGGCAAACGTCGCGCCGTCTTCGAGGGCCAAAAGCGCGGGAGGTCTCGCCTCGCTTACCAATAGGTTCATGCGCACCGCCTTTCGTCCATAGAATGGCTGTCGCAGTATAGGAGGGGAGGGCAGGTCACGGCACGAGAGAATGAGCCGCAACGTTACCGACTTGATGGGGAAACGAGCGGGCAACGCGCGTGACACCGTCAGGTGACAAAAGGTGACGAGGCACAACTCGTGAGAAGCCGTTTACCTCTTAAAAATGTAAAAACCGTGCACAGTAATCCTCTTAAAAATGTAAAGATTGTGCGCTATAATCCTCTTAAAACTGTAAAGGCCATAGGAGGCGCCATGCTTGAACGAGCAATCACACGTGATTTAGAAGCTTGGAAGGCACGTCCGCATCATCCGCTGGTTCTGAGTGGTTTGCGGCAGACGGGAAAAACGTTCATCGTGCGAGAGTTTGGCGCGCACAGCTATTCCAATGTTGTATACCTCGATCTTCGTGCCAACACAGCCGTGCATGCGGCTTTTGATGGCTCGTTCGATGTCGATCACATGGTCCTCTCCATAACGGCGGCGGTTCCCGACGTTCGATTTGTTCCCCACCAGACGCTACTTGTCCTTGATGAGATCCAAGATTGTCCTAACGCACGCAGTTCACTCAAGTACTGGGACCTTGACGGGCGCTACGATGTTGTCGCGACGGGTAGCTTCCTTGGCGTGAAGGGATTTCGCGACCCGTATCCACGTGGCATTCCGGTTGGCTACGAAGAGCGTCTGACCATGCGCCCGCTCAGCTTTCGTGAGTTCGTGCGAAACGCAGGCATTTCCCAAGAGGTGCTCGAGTATGCGCAACAGACGTTGAACAACGAAGAGCCGCTCCTCCCTGCGGTGCATGAAGGTTTAAGGTCACTTTATCTGCAGTATCTCGTGGTGGGAGGCATGCCCGAGGCTGTACGTACGTTCCTTGCCACGCATGACGTGAATGCGGTTCGTGGCATCCAACAGAACGTCCTGCAATCCATTCGGGACGACTTCGGTCGCTATAGAAACGCAAAGGGAGAGGAAGCGATAAACGAGGTCCTCAAGCTTAGAGCTGAAGCCTGTTTGGAATCGCTCCCTGCCCAACTTGCAAAGGAGTACAAGAAGTTCCAATACAGCAAGGTCAACGTGCGCGGTAACAGCCCTCAAAAGGCCGATGGTCTGCAATACCTTGTGGACGTTGGCCTCGTTATGCGAGCGTATAACCTGCGAGAGATTTCGTCTCCGCTCGAGGGCGCTAAGATTCCCAATGAGTTCAAGGTGTTTTTCGTCGATACGGGTCTGCTTGCATCACAGCTTGAGCACGGCATGGCCGCGCGTATCCTTTCTGGTAACCTGAGCGCTTACAAGGGTGCCATGGCCGAAAACATGGTTGCAGCGGCCTTTGCCAATGATGGTCGGAATTTGTATTACTACCACGCCCCGAGCGGATCCCCCGAGCTTGACTTTATTGCGAACCTCTTTGGAGAGCCAACCATAGTGGAGTGCAAGTCCAACAACGGTCGTGCCACGAGCATGAAGTACGTTCTGGCCAACACAAAGAAGTATGGTGCGCATCCGGCGGTGAAGTTTGCGGATACGAACGTTGGGGGAGGAAAAGGATTCGTTACTCTGCCGCTGTACGCGTTGGGGTTTCTTCCGGCGCCCGAGGAGCAGCTGATAGTTCCCGAGGTGAGCATTGAGCTGCCAAGCGAAGGCTTGTGACGGTGGGCAAGCATTGGCGACCTTCCTTCGGCGGCCTTGGCGACTTGGAAGGCGCGCCGGGCCTCAGGGAAGTGTTTGACGATGTGGAGGGGCTGCATGCCGATGCCGCGGATGGCGAAGAGGTCAGGGAATTGGACGGTGAGAGCATGCTTCCACAAACTAGGCTCGTTATGAACATCTGTAGGGACGTGTGATCTCCCATGCTACACATCTACTACGGCGACATGCCGGAAGCCATATACAACACGGCGCTGTACTTCAAGAACGTGTACTGCGACGAGTGGTTTGAGGACGAATTCGCCCAAAAGATGATCAAGTCCGTAGATCGTGCGACCGTCCTCGGTCCCCGGGCGATCGACAGCTTCGCGCTGGGCGTGATTCCTCCCACAGAGCTCTCTGGCGGGACGAACGAGGCAAGCGGTATAAACGCTGACTGAGGTTACGTGGAGGGTGGAAAATGGACGTAAGCAACACGGCAATCCTAAGCAGCTGCGGCAATATGACCTCGTTCACGGTCGGAGATCGTACCATTCGGTTCAGGACGTCCGACCATCTTGTTCGATACGAAAGAGTCACAAAGTGGGACAACGGCTACATCGAGTGCCTTGCGACATACGACAATCCCCTGACGACCGAAGAGGAGTACATCGACCTGGTTCCGATTCTAGAAAATCTGTACTTCGATCCGGATGAGTTTCTGCATGGAATAGAAAGGGTGACGGTGCAATATGCTTGAGGAATTACGAGCCGTCGCAGACGGGGCAACCGCCATATAAAACGGTTACAAGAAACTCGGTACCCCGGTATATACCATTAAGCAATCTAACGAGCAGCTCGAATCCTCAAGGTGAATCTTGAATGGGAAATTTCGACTCATAATCGTAAAATGTGAATACTAAGAACCATGAGGGCGCGATGGAGGTGACCCATGGAATACGAACTCAGGCTCTTTGACGAGACACTGCTCCGCTTTGATGCAAACAAGGGCTCGAGCGACCCTGGCTACAGGATCCTGTGGGTCAATGACGAGGCCAAACCATTGCTTCCTTATGGGCTCGAGCCCACCGCGGAGAGCCTGGCGCGGTGGGTGAGTCATAGGGCGATACCGAAGAACCGCGCGTTCGTGAACACGTTCCTTGCACGTAGTGGCCTGAGCGCGAATAGGCCGCTGGGCATTATTGCGGTGTGCAAGGGGTTGTCCCTCAACGATTGCTATTGGGTGTGCGGGGCGGGGAGTACGGAGTCCTTCTCCAAGGTCAACCTTTACGAAAACCCGATGAGCCAGCTGCTCGCCAACATCGCGTTCACGGGGTATGGCAGCAGTCCCCGTAACGGCTTTAGCTCCTCGCCAGAGTTCACCACAAACGGAATGCTGCCAAAGTGCTGGAGGCGGATCAGCGGCAGGATATACCTGTGCAAAGGCGGCACGACCGGAGCCGCCAACGCGGGCTATGAGCCGCATTCCGAGTACTACGCCGCGGATGTCGCGCATGCCTTTGGCGCAAACGCCGTGGATTACGGTCTCCACAAGTTCAAGGGCATTCTGTGCTCGTCGTGCGAGCTGTTTACGAGCTTGGAGCTCTCCTACGTGCCCATGGCCAACGTCGTGACGTCCGGTGGCTTTGCTGCGGTGGCAGAGCGCTGCCAGCAGATGGGGGAGAGCTACTCGCAGGCTTTGAGCGACATGCTTGCGCTTGATGCCATCATCTGCAACACGGACCGCCACTACAACAACTTCGGATTCCTGGCAAACAGCCATACGAACGAGCTCGTGTCCTTCGCCCCGCTGTTCGACCACGGGAACTCGCTATACCATCAGGCCTTCGGCGACGACTGGACGGATGACGCACATCTGGAGGCGTATGCGTCTGCGTTCGTGCCGCACGTGTACGACGACTTCTTCCAAACGGCTCGGGAGTACATGACGCGGGAGACGCGCGCGAAGGTACGCGGCATGCTCGACTTCGAGTTCTCTCGGGGCCCACGTGCGGGAATAACGAGGCGTCGCCTAAGGATGATTGAGCGACAGGTCCGCAGTCGCGCGCGTAAGCTGCTGGACTGACTTTGCGTGAGGGAGCCTACGAATACTCAAAAATCATTCCCCTTAGCTGACCGACGGCTTCCCCGTTCCCCTCTACGGCAAGGCGACGGGGGCGAAGGTGAAGTCGCCTCCGTCCCTCTCGGTGAGCTCGTCGAGACAAAAGACCATGTAGATCGGCGCGTAGAGCACGGGGCCCTCATGCGAAACGTTGTTGCGCGACAAGACGATCGCGTCGCGGATGCGATACTCGTCGATGCGCAGCAGGCGGTTCAGCGCGGCATGGCCCCTCACCTTGCGACCGGACTTCACCTCTATGGGCACGACGCGCCCATGCGCGCCCTCCATGAGGAAGTCCACCTCGCCCACGCCCTCCGAGGCAAAGTACCAGAGCGGGACGTTGGCGGCAGACAGCCCCTGCGCGACCGCGTTCTCGTAGATGCCCCCGAGGTTCTGGTCCCGCCTGTCGAGGTAGACCGCCCGCGCCGTGGCCTGCGGGTAGCGCGACAGCAGCATGCCCGTATCCGACTGGTACAGCTTAAACCTGCCCGCCACCTCGGTGCGCCGCAGAGGACTCTTGGCCTCGGTTGCCTGGCGCACCATGTGGGCCACCCCGGCATTCACCAGCCAGAGAAAGTCGCGGTCATACGTGTCGTAGCGAGCATCCTCCTCGATGCTCGCGAACACAAAGCGATGCGGGTCTTCCTCGAGCTGCAGCGGAAGCAAGTCGAATATCTCGCGGACCGAGAGCGCGCGGACACCGGCGTACTTCGAGATGTCCTGCGCGTATTGGCTCACGAGGGTGGATTGCAGAGCACGCGTCTTTGTGAGCGAGTACCCAGCATCGATGTAAGACTGTACGACCTCCGGCATTCCGCCGGCAACGAGATACGCGCGGAAGTTGCGCAAGAACGCGTCGTGCAGGTATCTTGGGACCTCGCGTCGTTCGCGCAGGCACGCACGCACCTCCGCGAGGGGCTCCTCTCCCACGCCTACGGCCCAACTGAACTCCTCGAAGTCAAGTGGCCGCATGATCAGCTGCTCCACGAAGCCAACAGGAAATGAGGTAATCCCTTTGAACTCCGTTCCTAGCATGGAGCCCGAGAAGGCGTATCGATAGCGTCCGTCCTCGACGAGGGCCTTGGCGAGGGTCACGATCTCCGGATACTCCTGTATCTCGTCTATGAAGACAAGTGCGTTCCCCTCCTTGAGGGGGGTGCGCGACAACAGAGAGATACGATTGATAAAGTCAGAGGAGTTGCGTGCGCCCAACAGCGTCTCCCGCGCATCGGAGTCGAGAGCAAGATTGGCCTCAAAATAGGTGCCAAACTCGGCCCTTCCGAATTCGCGAATCGCAAAGCTCTTTCCAACCTGGCGTGCGCCCGTGATCAGGAGGGCCTTGTCCGATGTTCTTTTCCAAGATGCGAGTCGTTCCGTGACCTTCCGTCTGAGCAAGGCATCCTCCCGTTTACGCTAATCGGCAAATTCATTTGGCAATATACCACGGAAATCCAAAGATAGAAATGACCAAATCTTACGGAAATCGGCAAATAGAACCGAGTTCGCAGTAAGGACCGTTGCTGGCCGCATGCGCTTCAAGTCGCTTGCGCTGTTTGGCGTTTTATGGACGCTTGTGGTGCACTGCCCCGTTGCGCACATGGCGCGGGGCGAGGGTGGATGGCTCGCGTAAATCGGTCCGTTGGCCTTTGCGCGGGCATATTTGTCAGCAAGGGAATAAACCCCAGCATAGTAGCACGTCCTCGTCTTTAGCGAGACGGCCTCTTCGTGGCGCAGGCCGTCTCCTTTATGGTCACGATGGGCGTCGCGGTCGTCATCGCAAACGAAGGCTAGGCAACCAGCTCATAGTCATCGACGGCAGCTTCTTGGATCAGCTTCCTGCAGGTTTCGACGATCCTTTCGACGACCCGCATCGCCTCGTCGGAGGGTGGCCTTCCTGCCTTCCTCCGCCGTACCGCACGCTTCCCGGCGGACCCAGACGGAATCGCGAGTTGCGTGGTTTTTTCGGCCGGGGACGGACGGCTTTTGCACTTGCGTGGGTTTTTCGGCCGGAATCGCGAGTTGCGTGGGAGGTTTTCCCACGCAAAGGCGAATCCCGTCCGGCGCCGCCCACGCAAGTGAGAATCCCGTCCGGTTCCGCCCACGCAGTGCGGACGCTCTGAATCCTTTCGCCCGGTGCCGCCTGGCCAGGCCGATCAAACTTGCGAATGGGCAGACCCTTCGGCTTGAGGATGTGCCCGCAACGGTAGATTGCGTTCTTACGCAGACGAAGGTTCCATCGTATGGGGTACGGGCAGAGACCGACACAGCCGATGCCGTTACGGTATCCGCGACGGATGGCGATGCGTTCGTGGTAACTCTCTCGGATCTGAACGGCACTAGCAACGAACCTGCTCGTGTTACGATAACCAATGCGTTTTCCGAAAACAGTGCTCCCGCTACGGGAATCGACGACAATGTGGGCATTTGGGGCACCATCGTCGCCGCGTGTGGCGTCCTCATCTTCCTCCTCTTGCTCCGTCACCGTGCCCGTCTTTAGCGTTTAGCACCACGTTTCTTTAGGACAAGCAGCCAAGAGCGGCCAGTTCAAAGTGTATGCTTGCGTGCGCCGCGAGGGCATCGGTGGTAGCTCTTGTCACCATGTGCACTTTCCCCACCACACGCACAATCTAGGTTTTGTTATTGTGCAAAAATACATTTCAACTATTGTCGAAGATGAACATACAGCCTCTATGGTGGTCTAACAAGGTAAGAATATTTTACCTTGGAGGTTCATGTGAAATATCCCCTATGGGCACACCTGCATTCTTGGGACGATAAGTTGGATAACACATTCGCAACGGTTCGGACGTATTGCGGCAAAGTGCGCGCAGCTTCCTCGTTACCAAGACCTGACCAAAGAGAAACGGGGCTCGGCCACACTTCCACGCATATGTCGGAGCGCCTTCGGGTGCCTGTTCGAGAGGAGAAGGCCATGAATCCAAGCGATACCGGGTTCGTGATCATCTGTGCGGCGTTCGTCCTGTTTATGACGCCGGGCCTTGCGTTTTTCTACGGAGGGCTTGGTAGGAGGAAGAACGTTGTCAGCAACATCATGTCGTCGTTCTTCATCATTGGTATCGCAACGCTCATGTGGGTTGCGGTCGGCTTTTCCATTGCCTTTGGGACGGACTTCGGTGGGGTGGTGGGAGGACTTGAGTACGTGTTGATGAACGGAGTGGGCATGATTCCCGGTCCCTATGCTCCCACAATTCCGTTCTTGGCATTTGCGATGTTTCAAATGATGTTCGCAATCATCACTCCAGCGCTCATTACCGGGGCTGTTGCTGGTCGTATGCGCTTCAAGTCGCTCGCGTTGTTTGTCGTTTTATGGACGCTTGTGGTGTACTACCCCGTTGCGCACATGGTGTGGGGCGCGGGTGGATGGCTCGCGCAAATCGGCTCGGTGGACTTTGCCGGCGGAAACGTGGTGCACATAAGCTCTGGCATCAGCGCACTTGTGCTCTGCCTTGTGCTTGGCAAGCGTGCTGGCTATGACGACGCGAACTATCGCGTTCACAACGTGCCGCTCGTGGCAATAGGTACGGCACTGCTGCTGTTTGGCTGGCTTGGTTTTAACTCTGGCAGCGCGTTGGCCGCCGACGGACTCGCGGCGCACGCGTTTACCGCGAGCATCGTTTCCGCAGCCGCCGCCGAGTGCACCTGGGTGGTCATGGACGTGGCGTTTGAGGGCAAGCCCACGCTGGTCGGAGCCTGCACGGGTATCGTCATAGGGCTTGTTGCTATTACGCCGGGATGCGGCTTTGTGCCTATTTGGGCGGCAGTGGTGATTGGCGCCCTTGCCAGTCCCCTTTGCTATCTGTGCGTGTCCAAGCTCAAGCCTCGCTTTGGGTACGACGATGCTCTGGACGCCTTTGGTTGCCACGGCGTGGGAGGCATCTTCGGTGGTCTTTGCACGGGCATATTCGCCAGCAAGGGAATAAACCCCAGCATAGCTTGGGACGGCCTCGTCTTTGGCGAGACTGGCCTCTTCGTGGCGCAGGTCGTCTCCATTTTGGTCACGATGGGCATCGCCGTTATCGGCACCCTCGCATGCACGTGGATCGTAAGGAGACTTCTAGGGCTGCGCGTGAGCGAGCGTGAGGAGCGCATGGGACTTGACCTTGCACAGCACGGCGAACGCGCCTACCCATCATTCAACGGACTTGACGACTAGGAAGGGGAGTGACGACATGATCAAGGTCGAGGCAATCGTACGAGAGGATGCTCTGGAGGACGTGAAGGGCGCCCTGCTGGACGCGGACATACGAGGAATCACGGTGAGCCAAGTCATGGGTTGTGGAACGCAGATGGGCCGTACGCGACTTGTTCGTGGCAATAAGGTGAGCACGACAATGGTCCCAAAGATTAAATTCGAGATCGTCGTCTCGAGCAAGCGATGGGCCGAGCGTGCGATTGCCGCCATACGCCATGCAGCTTATTCGGGCGAACCCGGTGACGGAAAGATCTTCACGTATCAGATTGATCGCGCAATAAGGATTCGCACCGGCGAGGAGGATGTCGAAGCCATCACGCCGGCATCGTAGGATAGTTCTCGTGAGGCAATTAGTAAGGCAAAAGAAAAATGCCTTCTCGCAGAGGCGGGAAGGCATCGTAGTCGTTAGTTTATCAGTTATCTGCATACCTCTTAAGTTTGGCAAGTTGAGTGCTCACAAGAGGCTCGCGGCTATGCGGGCGGCGCAGATGAGGCCGCTGGCGAAGTGGCACTGCATGGTACGGACGCTCTGAATTCTTCCGCTCGGCGCCGCATGGACAGGACGATTTTGTGGGTGGGACTGAACCGGTTGAGAATTCTTGTCCAGAGCGCGATATGGTGCGAGCGGCGAGGCGGCGAACTACTCGATTGACGGCATACGTGTCGTTAGGGGCGATCCCACGTCGATCGGAAGGCTCCTGGACCTGCGCTCGCGCCTCTCGACCGAGGAGTGGGTCGCTCTCGTTCTGCGCAGCTATGGCCTCTGCGGGGAGGGACGTGGCGCCGGCGGGCGGATGCGCCTGCTGTCCCGCCTGGCTCCCCTCGCGCAGCCCGGGCTGCGAGTCCTCCTGGTTTGCGGAGACGGATGCCTGCGGGCACGCGAGGCGTCGTCATACGAGGGCTCGGTCATGTGCCTGCAATCTGAGTACGAGGGGTCCCCGGGAAGCTGGGACTGCGTCGTCTCGGGAGGGGAGGGAGGAAGGGGCGCCTATGCGGTCTCGTCCCTGCTGGATGGCGATAGACAGCATTCACTGGTCGACCATCCGTAAGATGAATTCTCTTTATGGTGCCTATCAGAAGTGGCATACGGACATTTACACTCAAATCATGCAAGCGGGCAGGGAGTGCTTTGCCAACTTCACCAAACCGATGTCGAATTTCGTACATCAGACGCTTGCTGCAATCGGGGATAAGGAGGCCAAGAGCGTAGCGCTTGGCTATTTGAATCAATTTGACCTCAAGATAAAAGAATCGACTGACGAAATGGGCAGATACTTCCTCCACTGGGCATTGGACGATGGGTTTGCTCCACAAGACGATAGCAATCGCTTTTGGGTGAACGTCAATCAGCTGAAGGGCCGTGGATACAAACGTATGGTGAGGGAAGCCTACGACGACCACATCGATGACGACGCTGTCCTTTTGGCGAAGACTGTTGATAAGGAAGCAAACAAGGTCGTTGACGCTCTCTTGGCTCTCCTGTCTGAAGAGCCGAATCAGTGATAGGCATGCCGTTGTTCGAGACTTTTGAGAAGGCCCAAGGATGTCAAATTATCAGCTCATCACAGAAGGTTTTCAGATACTTCGCTCAAGTCTGGCCCCTTATATTGCGCACAGTCTGATTAAGGTCTATGGGGACGACAACTGGTGGCGTAAAGGCGCGTGGGAACGGCTTTACGACTATCAACGCAGAAATATTCCAGAAACAGGAGCGTACGGGGAGCTTGTTGACTCGCTCGACGTCGCTGTTTGCTTGCTCCTCCTAGACATCAACTGGCGAAGTCTTTTTAGCAGCTATCTGTCTAATTGCCCGATGGCCGTCCTGGGTTGTCGCCAATGAGCATACGTTTTTCTACTGGAAGGACGAACTGAGATGGCGTCGTTTCCTGTTGTGAGGAACTTGCGCCGCTTCTTAAGCAGCCGTCGTTTTACGAGGAGCGCGAGGAGCGACCATTTGCATTGGCAAACCCAGATGATCCTGATATGGTTGACTCAAGCAAAGACTCCTCACATCTTGCCACGTCGATTCGGGATGGAGGAAAGCTGGATGATGTCTAGTATGGCGACTTGAGCAAAGTCAATGTGGCTAGACCGATTGAGAATTCTTGTCCAGCACGTGAGATATAGTCGGCACGATCGAATGCGAGTTTACGAGAGGATGAAGGCATGGGCGACAGTTTTGACGATCTGCGCGACGAGTCCGTGCCGCGAAACAAGCTCCCCGGGAGCCCTGTTCCACTCACTGCCCAGTCAGACGACCTGCAGCGGGTGTGAACGGTAACACCTATCGCCCTTCGCAGGCTGATACGCCTCGCTGGACATTCGTTGGACATCGCGTTATACCTTTTAGTTAGATATGCCGGCAATGGATATGGCCTTGCGCTTTTGACCATCACATAAGCATCGCAAAGGAGGTCAGCTCCTATGAAGCAGAAGACGATGACGGGTACTCTGAATGCTCTTCTTGTCCTCGCGCTGATGCTAGGTGTCGGTCTCGTAATGGGGCGCTGCCACGGCAGAGTTCACGGTGGTCGTTGCCGGTGGACTTGAGGTCCGGGTCGTGCTACATGAGGGTGCGCCGCAGGTCGCAGCGACGAATCTCGAAGAGATTACGAACTCCATGCTCACAGACGAGGAGAAGTTTGCCGTCAAGAACGGCGCGAAGGCCGAGGTCGTGCTCGAGGTCGTTCCGTTCGACGTGGATGAGGTTCCCGCAGTCGATCGGGACGCGCTCGAGAAGGCGGCAGCGGACCTCGGTGCTACCGCGGGGACTTGGATGGACATCTCTCTCTGGAAACTGGTCGTAGGATTCGAGAGGTTTGCGATTCACGAAACGTCTGCACCCGTGAAGTTCTCTGTCGTGGTGCCCGACGAGCTCAGGAACTCGAACACATCTACGATCCGCACATTCTATTTGATACGCGTTCACGGGGGTGAGGCAAAGGTCGTGGCCACCGGTGCTGGCGCGACGCTCGAGGCGGAATCCGATTGCTTCTCTACCTGCCTCTTGGCCTATCGGGAGGAGGAGCGAACCGAGGAAATTGCGGAGACTTCAGACACCCCGACGGGGGAGAGCTCGGTGGATGCAACCGAATCGCCAGTAACAACCACGCAAACGACCTCTACCAAGCCGTCCACTTCAGTCACGTCGGGTACCACGTCGATGACCGCAGCAAAGACCACGAGTGCCACGCCTCGAACCGCCGACTCAGCTCCGGACATCCCCGTGGCCGTCTTGACCATCCTTGGCTTTGCATCAGTTGCGGCGAGCGTTCTCGTTACAAAGAGAATCTAGCCCTTTGCAAGCCATTGTGGAACAAAACTCCCCGGGAACTCTGTTCCGCTTGTCAGATCTTTAGGCTCACGGCTACGCGGGCGGCGCAGGCGAGGCCGCTAGCTATGGCGCTCACCACGAGCGACGGACCGCTGCTCGCATCCCCGGTGACAAATGGTTGTCCGTCTCGCAGGGATTAGACGAAAGACCCGCGGTATCGGAGTCGCTAGCGTGAAGTGAGTGAAGTAAATTAACACTCTACTTCACGGTGTACTTCACGCACTTCACGCTACGTCGCGACGAGAGCCCCGGCTACCTCAGGGACACCTTCGAGATGTTCGCGGTGTACGTGATGGCCCTGCCGCCATTCTGTTTGAGGAGGTATCCTTGCGCTACGAGCGCGTCCAGGACGCTCTTTCTAAAGTAGGTCGAGGGCGTAACCCCAACGTGGTGCGCTATCTGCGAGGCCGTCCGGTTCTGTCGGTAACAATACGAGAGAATCTCAAGACCATAGCGCACATCAAGGACGTCTTCGGTGATTACGCTTGGATGTTCGTTTCCATCGCCAACTACGCCGCCCTCAAAGGTGAGGTCGGGCAGGGTCAGCGTGAAGGAGGATGCGTCCGCCGAGACAAAGGGAGCGTGAGTCTCGGCGCGTCCCGAATAGTCTTCCTCGATTTTGTCGAAGCCGGAGCCCTTCTCTTCCATGAGCTTGCAAGAGGTGAGGATCGCGCATATAACCTCGTTACGCCTTCTGGGAACGATGGAGGCTATGTCGTGCTCCTTCTTGAGCTCCCTCACCCCGAGCAACGCTCCCGGCGAGGTAATCTCCAGTCGGTCTCTGAAGACGTTGACCTCAACCTGGGATCCCGTTATGAAGTAGTTGCGATGTCCGACGGCGTTCACGATTCCCTCGGTGACCGAACGGGGAGGGTATGCGACGTAGGCCTCGCGAGAGTCTGCGGTCTTGCGGAAGCCGTTTGCGGAGTGGGAGGACACGAACTCTTGCGCGATTCTGATCGCATCCAGCAAGTTGCCCGTGTAGTCTTGGGAGGCGAGGACCGTGTCTGACCCCTTGGTGTCGTTGGGCCAGTGCGTGAGGACCATGCGGGTTCGCTCGTCGGAGCAGGCGTCCGCAAATAGGAGTGCGCCCTTCGACAGGTACCCTTCCGCCGACATGAAACCCATGGAGATGAGCTCCTTGTTGGATAGGTCCTCTCCAGTGCGCTCCCTGTGCAGCGAGAGGAGCTTTTGGAAGTTCGATCTGTCGAAATCCGATTGGGTGAGGGGCTGGTCGTAGGGTATGTTGTCGCTCTGCAGCACGAGTTCCCTAAGCTGCTCTGACGATGCGGACTCTGTCCTGCCAAACCGTCTTACGTAGATGCCCATCATTCCATTGGAGTGAACGGTAACTGGCAGGTTTTCGCTTCGGTTCACCACGATGCACAAGACGTAGCGCGTGGGCGCCGATCCAGGTAGAGGGTAGGCCTTGATGTCGTAATCCAGCGTGGGGTCGATCTTTTCCCTGATTTGGCGGTGAACCATGAGTGACACCTTGTCGGCGGTTTGGTGATCGAGCGCCACCACCTTGTGGCTGCGGTCCTCGACGCCGACGTAGAGCCTTCCGCCCTGCGTGTTGGCGAATGCCGAGAGCGTGCGTAGCCATTTGAGCTCGTCCCCTTTCTCGCGAATCATCCCCTTGAACTCAGTGACCGAGTCTTCGAGGTTTTCTCCAGGCAGCATTTCCTCAAGCAGCATGCGCATCCAATCGTCTGAGCCAACGCCACTATTGTATCCTAGCGTGAAGTGAGTGAAGTAAATTAACACTCTACTTCACGGTGCACTTCACGCACTTCACGCTACGTCGCGACGAGAGGCAAATGCATTGAGCAATATACTACGGAAATCGGCAAATAGGATGCTCACAACAAGCCATCGGCCACGCGGGCGGCGCAGGCGAGGCCGCTAGCTATGGCGCTCACCACGAGCGACGGACCGCTGCTCGCATCCCCGGTGACAAATACTTGAGGGTTGGACTCCGCTCCCAACGTGTCGAGCACATCCCTTTGGGGGCCGACAAAGCCCATGGCGATGAGCACGAGCTGTGCGTCCAGTATCCGTTCCGAGCCAGCGATGCGTTGCGGCTTGCCATCCGACCAGTCCAGCGATACGACGTGTAGCCCGCTCACGTGCCCGTCTTCTCCCAGCACCTCCAGCGTCTCGGTTGCCCACATCCGCGGATCGCGTCCAAAGACCTCCATTGCCTCCAGCTGTCCGTAGTCGTCCTTGCGCACGCGTGGCCACTGCGGCCAAACGTTGCCCTCCGCCCTGCTTGCCGGTGGCTCGGGCAGGAACTCGAGCTGCGCTACGCTCTTTGCGCATTGGCGAAGCGCGGTCGCGACGCAGTCGGTCCCTGTGTCGCCTCCGCCAATCACGACCACGTCTAGTCCCTTGGCGTCCACGCTCGGCGCCACGCCGTCCAGCACGGACTTCGTGGCACTCGTGAGGTAGTCAACGGCGAACTCGACGCCAGGAAGCTCTGCCCCCGGCACGCTCAGACGACGTGCGTCACGTGCGCCTGTTGCAGCCACCACGGCATCATGCTCAGCAAGAAGGTCCGCTGCCACCCCTGGATCTGCAGCATCGGTGCCTAGTCGCAGCTCAACGCCGCTCTCCTGTAGGAGGCTTACGCGCCGATCGACCACGTACTTGGGAAGCTTCATATTGGGGATGCCGTACATGAGCAGCCCACCCGCGCGATCCTCTCGCTCCACGAGTGTCACCCGAACGCCGTGGCGGGTGAGCTCCCATGCGCAGGCAAGGCCGGCAGGACCCGTTCCGACCACGGCAACGGAAGGGGCGTCTGCTGGCGCAGGATTCAGCGGGGACTGTATGCCCTCGTCCCACGACCAGTCGGAGATTGCGCGCTCGTTGTCGCGAATCGTGGTCGGATGATCGTTGAGTCCCAGGTTGCAGGCCAGCTCACATGGGGCGGGGCACACACGTCCCGTAAACTCGGGAAAGGGGTTGGTGAGGGCGAGCCGTGCCGCCGCCTGCTCCCATAGTCCGCGGTAGAGAAGGTCGTTCCACTCGGGGATGAGGTTGTGGAGCGGACATCCCGTCGGTCGTGTCTCCCCAAAGCTCATGCCTGCCTGACAGAAGGCCACACCACAATACATGCAGCGGCTTGCCTGCATGCGTTGCGTCTCCCGCGGCAATGCGCACGCGATCTCTTTGTAGTCCGCAACCGAATCTGTCACGCTGCGCACCCCGTGCTCGCGCCGCGGAACTTCCAAGTATGCTCCTGGCTTACCCATGGCCTACACCTCTTTTCTTAGGGCTTCGAACGCGCGCTCGATGGCCTCCTCATGGCTTACGCCACTCGCTTGCTCAACCTGAGCCCGTTCGATGATCTTGCGGTACTCGCGTGGAATGACTTTTACGAAGGAGCGTCTTGCCTCTGCAAACTGATAGAGCAAACGGATGCCGCGTGGGCTCTTCGTGCGCTCGACGTGTTCCTCCATCAGTTGCCTGATGTGCTCAAGCTCGACGTCCGTTGGCACGAGCAGGTCCACCATATCTCGGTTGCAGCGATGGGCCAATGTGTGCAACCTGTCGTACACGAAGGCAACGCCGCCGCTCATGCCGGCGGCGAAGTTCGGTCCCACCTCGCCGAGAATTACGACTTCCCCTCCCGTCATGTATTCGCAGCCATGATTGCCTACTCCCTCAACTACGAGCGTCGCGCCAGAGTTTCGTACGCCAAAACGCTGTCCAGCTAGGCCGTTCACGAAACCGCGGCCGCTCGTCGCCCCATAAAACGCGACGTTTCCCACGCTCGCGTTCTCGTCGAACTTGTACGTGGCGAATCTGGAGGGGCGAACGGTGATGATGCCACCCGACAGCCCTTTGCCCACGTAATCGTTCGCATCGCCCTCAATGTTGAGAGTCACGCCGCGCGGCAGGAAGGCGCCAAAGCTCTGGCCACCCGATCCCGCGCAGTCTATGGTGATGGCGCCCGCGGGAAGTCCCTCGGGATGAGCCTTCGTGACCGTGGCTCCCAGCAGGGTGCCAACGCATCGGTTTACGTTGTCTATGTCGGCGTGGAACTTCACGGGCACCATGTGTTCGCGAGCGCTTGCCGTGTACGGTACGAACAGCGTGGAGTCCAGCGTCTCATCCAAGTGGAGGTCCGCTGCCATGCTGGGGATGAAGCGCACACCGTCCGCACCTGGGATGTCCTCGGCAAGCTGGGGTGTAGCGCGATGCAGTAGGCTCGAAAGATCGCAGTCGTTGGCCTTCGTGTGCCCCTCGACCTTCACTTGGCGCAGGCATTCGGGATGTCCCACCATCTCGTCCACCGTGCGGAAGCCCAGACGTGCCATATGCTCGCGAAGGTCCGTTGCCACGAACGTCATGAAGTTGACAACGTGTTCGGGCTTGCCCGCAAAGCGGCAACGCAAACGCTCGTCCTGCGTGCAGATGCCTACCGGGCACGTGTCCTGGTGACAGTCGCGCTGCATGAGGCAGCCCATGGCCACGAGTGGCATGGTGGCAAAGCCGAATTCCTCCGCGCCAAGAAGGGCGGCAATCGCCACGTCGCGCCCGTCCATGAGCTTTCCGTCGGCCTCTAGTACCACGCGAGAGCGCAGGCCGTTCATGAGCAGGGTCTGCTGTGCCTCGGCAAGGCCGAGCTCGAGGGGAAGCCCTGCGTGGTAGATGGAGTCGCGCGGCGCCGCGCCCGTGCCGCCGCTAGAACCAGAGATCAGGATCTTTGCCGCGCCACCCTTGGCGACGCCCGTGGCGATGGTGCCGACGCCGGCTTCGCTCACCAGCTTGACCGAGATCCGTGCGTCGGGGTTCGCGCACTTGAGGTCAAAGATAAGCTCGGCGAGGTCTTCGATGGAGTAGATGTCGTGGTGAGGTGGGGGAGAGATAAGCCCGACTCCGGGAGTGGAGTGCCGAATGCGCGCCACCCACGGCCATACCTTGCGCCCGGGCAGGTGACCACCCTCTCCGGGCTTTGCTCCCTGCGCCATCTTTATCTGAATCTCGATCGCGCTTCTTAGGTAGCGACTTGTGACCCCAAAGCGTCCTGATGCCACCTGCTTTATGGCAGAGTTCAGACTATCGCCTCCTGGAAGCGGTGTCTCGCGCGCTGGATCTTCGCCGCCTTCGCCGGTGTTGGACCTTCCTCCCAAGCGATTCATGGCAATGGCGAGGCATTCGTGTGCCTCACGCGAGATGGACCCAAAGCTCATGGCTCCCGTGTTGAACCTGCGGACGATGGAGGAGACGGGCTCCACCTCTTCGAGCGGTACTGGACCGGTTGGCAGTGGGACGAAGTCGAGGAGGTCTCGCAGTGCCACGGTACGTCCCGGGCGATGGACCTCGTTGACGTATGCGCGGAAGGCTTCGTAATCCCCTTTGCGACACGCCTGTTGCAGTAGGTAGATCGCTTGGGGTGTGATGAGGTGATCCTCAGTGCCGGGGCGCCACTTTGTGATGCCCGAGCTGGGTAGCGCACTTGTTGTAGAAGCCTTCGCGAATGGCGATGCCATGCGATATCGTTCGTCGACCTCCCGCTGGACGCCGTTGATGTCCAGACCGCCGATGCGTGACGTACTGCCCGCAAAGCAACGGTTGACCAAAGAAGTGCCGAGCCCCAAGATCTCGAATATCTGGGCGGAGTGGTAGCTCTGCATGGTCGAGATTCCCATCTTGCTCATGATGGAGACGATCCCGGCCGTCACCGCGCGGTCGTAGTTCGATCGGGCCTCTTGTGCGGAAGTGCCTAAGGCGCCCTTCTCTGCGAGGTTGTCAATGCATTCGTGGGCGAGATAGGGGTGGATGCCCGTTGCCGAGTAGCCCACCAGTGCCGCGAAGTCGTGCGGGCTCATGGCATCGCCCGTCTCAACCACAATGTCGGCCTGCATTCTTATGCCAAGACGAATGAGGTGGTTGTGGACATTTCCCAAGGCGAGCAGAGAGGGGATGGGCACTTCGCCTGCCCCCGCACGGTCAGATAGAATAACGATGTTTACGCCTTGGGTGACCGCATCGCTCACACGCTCACTGAGACTGTCGAGTGCAGCATCCAGCGCGTGTGGCCCGCCATTCTCGGAATAGACGGTGCGGAACGTCTGCGCCCGAAACCCCACACGGTCTATGCGACGGATGCGCTCGAAGTCGTCTTGCGAGAGTACGGGGCCCTCCAGGCGAATCGAGCGACAGTTGTCGCGGCTGTCCTCTAGGGGGTTTCCGTGGTTGCCAAGGTACAGTACGTTTGAGGTGACCATGCTCTCGCGAAGCGCGTCGATGGGTGGGTTGGTTACCTGCGCAAAGAGTTCGTTGAAATAGTCAAAGAACGAACGCGGCCGCTTAGAGAGAACGGCGGGTGCCGCATCGGTGCCCATGGACGCCAAGGTGACGCTGCCTGTCTGTGCCATGGGGCGTACGACTTCCTCTATGTCGTCGAAGTGATAGCCATGGCACGCCAGCCGCCAGGTGAGCGGCTCCTTCTCGTCGCACTCGCTGCTCGTTCGGTTACCCTCGGGCATCGGAAGATCGGATATGCTGACTGTCTGGGTGTCCAACCAGGTGCCGAACGGCTTTTGGGAGGCATATGCGTCGCGCAGCTCGTCGTTGTACAGAACGCGGCCTTGCGTGGGGTCTACCAGCAACATCTCGCCCGGACCCAAGCACCCTGCCTGCAGGATGGAACTGGCATCCATGTCTATGGCCCCTACCTCGCTGGCGAGGATTAGCCGGTCGTCACGCGTGACGTAGTAGCGGGCGGGACGAAGGCCGTTTCGGTCTAGTGCGGCACCCATGACGACGCCGTCCGTAAACGCGATGGCGGCCGGTCCATCCCACGGCTCCATGAGCATGGACTGGTAGGCGTCGTAGCTGCGTCTTCTCTCAGAAAGTTGGGAATTGCGGTCCCAGGGCTCGGGGATGACGAGCGTCACGGCACGTGCAAGATCGCGTCCGTTCATCACTAGAAACTCGAGCATATTGTCCAGGATTGCCGAGTCGGAGCCCTCACGGTTGATGATGGGGAGGGTCTTCTTTAGTTCGGAGCCGAGTACGGGCGAATAGAGGTGTGGCTCTCGTGCTCGCAGCCAGTTGACGTTGCCACGCAACGTGTTTATCTCCCCATTATGGATGATGAGTCTGTTGGGGTGGGCCCTCTCCCAGCTCGGCGTGGTGTTGGTCGAGTAGCGTGAGTGGACCAGGGCGAACGCGCTTTCCACTGCGGCGTCGTTGAGGTCCAAAAAGAAACGGCGCATCTGCGTTGCGACGAGCATGCCCTTGTACACGATGGTGCGCGAGCTCATGGAACAGACGTAGAAAATCTTGTCCGCGAGTTCGTGCGAAGCGTCACCGCGTTTCTCGATAACACGACGACACACGTATAGTTTTCGTTCGAACTCCGGTCCCGCGTCTATGCCTTGCGGTCGTGCGACAAACGCCTGGAGGATGGTGGGCATGCACGCCCGCGCTGTGGCGCCGAGGTCGTGATCGTCCACCGGCACCTCGCGCCAGAACAGTACGGGCACTCCCTCTGCCGCGCATCCCTCCTCAAATATCCGACGTGCGTCGGTGATGCCACGTGCGTCCTGCGGGCAAAAGAGCATCGCGACGCCGTAGTCTCCCTCGTCGGGTAACAGATGCCCGCACTTTTGTGCCTCCTTGCGAAAGAAACGATGTGGCACCTGAAACAGGATGCCTGCTCCGTCGCCGGTGTTTGTCTCCAATCCCTTGCCGCCACGGTGTTCAAGATTCACCAGCACGCTCAGGGCATCGTCAACCATACGGTGGGAGCGCTCGCCCTTAAGGTGGGCCAGTGCTCCGATGCCACAGGCATCGTGTTCGAACTCGGGGCGATAGAGTCCTTTGTTCATGGATTCCCCTGTCCTTGACGAAGTCATTCGTGCGCCCTGCGACGCGTCGACTGAACGGGCGTGGCAGGGCGTAAGAGCCACTGTACACAACGGTCTGGCTGCCTTGGGCGGTCTTCCTTTGCGACTTCAAGTTGTGACCATGAGGACATACGCTTGTGAGCTATGCGAAGTGTTTCGGAAATCTACGGGCAATCACTCCGCAGCATCATCCGAACATAATTGATGAGAGGATGTCGTCCATCTGTTCGTACGTGAGGAACGCACATGAAGCAGGCCGTATTTTCCGCGATGCTTCCCATAGGCGAGAGCCTCGTGGTGCAAAAGAATCGCATCGGTGGCATGAGGAGCGATGGTCCACGTATTGCCGTGGTTACAGGTATGTACGGAGACGAGCTCGAGGGGCAGTTCGTGGCCTTCGAGCTTGCGCGCAGGCTCAACGAGGCTCCATTTAGCCTAAAGGGTGTCGTGGACATCTATCCGGCCCTCAATCCCTTGGGGCTCTCTTCGCGCGAGCATGGCGTACCACAGTTCGACATCGACCTTGAGCGTACCTTTCCGGGCAATCCTGACGGCAACCTTACGGAAGTGCTCGCCGACGCCGTGTTTCGCGATATATTGGGCGCACGCGTTTGCGTGGTGATTCATTCATCCGACGTGTATGTGCGCGAGATGACGCAGGCGCGCATAGACGAGGGAGATTCCCAAGGTCTTGTTGACCTTGCCGTCTTGCTCAATCCCCAGATCATTTGGGTACGGGATTCGATGCCCGTAATCGAACCCACCTTGGCACATGCACTCAATGCGCGAAGGTGCCCGACGATTGTCGTCGAGATGGGAACGGGGGTAGGGGTGAGCACGGACTCAGGATCATGGTTGGTAGAGGGCATTTTGCGTCTACTTGAACATCTGCACGCCTGGACAGGACCCACAATCTCGCTACCGTATCCAAAGGTGGTGCGAGGTGGTAACGTCTCTGTTATTACCGCATCGAGTCCTGGACTGTTCATTCCATGGGTGGAGCATGGCACGCAGGTAGGAAGAGGCGACGTGATTGGTGCGATTGTCGATCCTCTGGAGGGAACGACTGCTTGCGAGGTGCGGGCACCGTGCAGTGGACTTCTCTTCTCGCTTAGGGCATACCCCATCACACAACCGGGGTCTTTGCTCGCACGGATTCTGGAGGAGAGGCTATGAGACGTGGCATCGTGTTTCAGATGGAAGTTCCGCATCGGGAGCCTATGCGCATCCGCGGCTTTGAGTTCGGCAACGAACGTGGTGCGCGCGCGTGCGCCATAGTGGGGTCTACACGTGGCAACGAGGTACAGCAGACCTTCATATGCGCTCGTCTTGTGTCAATGCTTGCCAACCTTGAACAAGAGGGGCTGTTCGACACGCGAATGAGCGTCCTCGTGCTGCCCTGCATCAACCCGTTCTCCATGAACGTCAACCAACGCTTTTGGCCCGTGGACCGCACCGACATAAACAGGAGTTTTCCCGGAGATGCTGATGGTGGAACCACCGAGCGTATTGCGGCATCGATCCTGCGCGTGGCGCAGACGTACGAGCACGGTATTCAGTTATGCAGTTTCAACCAGCAGGGAGACTTTCTGCCTCATGTGCGTATAGCGTACCAAGGTCCCATCTCCGACCGCTCGGCCGTACTCGCTCGAGACTTCTGTTTGCCCTACGTGCTGACACGGGTGCCCACTTCCTATGACGAGTCGACGCTCAACTACGTGTGGCAGCAGAACGGTACACACGCCTTCTCGCTTTACAGCAAGGCTACCGACCGTATCGATAAGGGGAGCGCTCAGGTGGTGACCGATGCCGTAATGCGATTCCTTGTCGCTCGCGGCGTTCTGAGGTCAATGCCAAAGAAGATGACGGGATATGGGGCACAAAGCATCCTGCTGCCCGAGAGTGATTTGGTTGACCTGAGGACCAAGAGGTCAGCTGGATTCTTGATGTCATCCGTTCGGGTGGGGGATCGTGTGCGCAAGGGCCAGACGCTCGCCCAGGTACTCGATGCGTTCGACACGCACGTGCTGGAGACGCTGCAGTCGCCCGTGGATGGTCGCGTGTTCTTCATGCGCACCGACTCGCTCGTGCAGCAGCATATGGTCGTTCTGCGCATCGTGCCAGAGTGATGGAGCTGCAAAAGGGGGCGAGAACCCCCTTCGGTGGCCTTGCCGGGATCGGCCGCTGTGCTGCACCAACCCCAGCCGGAATTGCGGGCCTTTCGCTGAGCTTGACGTTGGGGTAGCGGCATCCTATAATAAATTAGTCTTGGGGAATGAGCGGCTTGACTGCTCTGCCTGTTCGCACCGGGTATATCGTTTTTTCGGAAAGCCCATTCTTTCTGGATCAGTCAGGCATGAGGCTGTTCCTGGTCGTTTCGCGCGCAAACAACCTGATCGACTCCTGGGACTTGAGGAAGCCTTCCGCGTCGTTTCCGTCCATGACGGACTAGGGAAAATAGACCACATGCTGTGCGACATGATACGAACGGTGGCCAGCGGCAAGACAGGCAGTGGCCGTTACCGCATCCGACGCAAGCTGATCCGGGAATGGGGATACAAAAGCTTGGTAAACCGCTATTACCGATTCATAAAAGCCCGGAAGTCGAGCGCTCCTAAAGATGTGATGCTTCCATCGCTTTGCGTTATCCCGTGGCAAAGAGACGCTTTGCATTGCGACACTGCTTCGAAATAACTGTGAAATACGACCTCCCTAGTCTTGTGCGCGTTCTTTTGGACTCGACGAAGGAGGAGAGAAATGGCAAAGGACAAAGTCTCGGCAGAGTTCGGCAGCCTTGTGTTCTCGGATTCCGACATGCGTGAGCGGCTTCCGAAGCCTACGTACAAGGAGCTATCACGCGTCATAAAGGAGGGCGTGCCCATCGACTTGGACATAGCCAACGAGGTTGCCCACGCAATGAAGGAGTGGGCACTCGAACAGGGGGCCACGCACTTTACTCACTGGTTCCAACCGCTCAACGGCATCACGAGTGAGAAACACGACAGCTTCATTACCCCGCAGGATGACGGTACGGTGATCATGGCCTTCTCGGGAAAGGAACTCGTGCAAGGTGAGCCGGATGCTTCGAGCCTTCCGTCCGGTGGTTTGCGAGCAACCTTTGAGGCACGTGGCTACACAGTGTGGGATCCCACGAGTCCGGCATTCATTAAGGACGAAGTCCTGTGTATTCCCACCGCATTCATCTCGTATACGGGCGAGGCACTCGACAAGCGAACACCGCTCCTTCGCTCGGAGGCTGCGCTAGAGAAGCAGGCGAAGCGCGTCCTTTCGTTGTTTGGTCGCGAACCGAGAAGAGTGATAACGACCATCGGGCCGGAGCAGGAATACTTTCTGATTACGGAAGCGGACTACGAGGCACGTCCCGACCTTATCCTTACGGGGAGGACTCTGTTTGGTGCCGCTCCCGCCAAGGGACAGGAGCTGGAGGAACACTACTTTGGTGCCATTCGACCCTCGGTAAACGCCTTCATGAAGGAACTCGACGACGAGCTGTGGAAGCTAGCCGTCCCCGCAAAGACCAAGCACAACGAGGTTGCTCCATGCCAGCATGAGCTTGCTCCCATCTTTGAGCAGGGCTCGCTTGCCATCGACGACAACCTTCTTACCATGGAGAAGCTCAAGCTGCTCGCGACAAACTATGGCTTTGCCTGTCTGCAGCACGAGAAGCCGTTTGAGTATGTGAACGGCTCGGGCAAGCATAACAATTGGTCCATCTCGGCCGATGGACGCAACCTGCTCGAACCAGGACCGCATCCCGAGGACAACCTGCAGTTCCTGGTGTTCCTTGCCTGCCTCATCGCGGCCGTGGACGAGCATGCTGACCTCATGCGCATGAGCGTGGCATCGGCCGGTAACGACCATCGCCTTGGCGCGAACGAAGCGCCGCCGGCCATCGTGTCCATCTTCCTCGGTGACGCACTTTCGCCCGTTGTAGACGCCCTTATAAAGAAGGAACATGCCGAGGCGCACGAGGCGGAGCTCATGGACCTGGGCGTTCCCGCGCTGCCCGAAATCTTCCGCGACAACACCGACCGCAACCGGACGAGTCCTTTTGCCTTCACTGGCAACAAGTTCGAGTTCCGCATGTGCGGATCGCAGCAAAACCTTGCGGACCCCAACGTAGTGCTCAACACTGCCGTGGCCGAGCAGTGCGAGCGCTTCTGTGACTACGTGGCCGCACGCGCTGACGAGGAGTTCTATGTCGTGGCCATGCGTTTTGTACGTCACACATTCCGCGATCACCAGCGTGTGCTGTTTGATGGCAATGGTTATTCGGAGGAATGGGAAGCAGAGGCGGAGCGACGCGGATTGCCCAACCTCAAGACCACGCCCGACGCGCTGCCCGCGCTCATCGATCCGGCGAACGTCGCGCTGTTCGAGAAGTACGGCGTGCTCAACGAGGCGGAGCTTCATGCACGCTATATCGCAAAGGTGGAGCAGTACGCCAAGCTCATCAACATCGAGGCGAACGTTATGTGCGATATGGCTCGTCGTCTGTACGTTCCCGCTATTATGGCGTATGCGGGCGACATCGCTTCGGATTTGGCTACCAAAGACAAGTTCGGCATAACATCGAGTATGGAGGAGGGGCTCTGCCAAAGCCTGACCAAAGGCGCGGAATTGGTATGGAAGCTTGCCGACGTGCTCGAAAAGAAGAACGCGGTGGTGCGAAGCATAGGGGATCCTGCAGAGTTGGACGAGGCGTACCGCGATGAGGTGCTCCCGGCAATGGATGAGCTGCGCGCGGCCGTCGACGGCATGGAAGTCATCTGCAGCAAGGATTGCTGGCCCGTGCCGTCCTACAACGACATGCTGTTCTACGTGTAACGGACTTATTGCTCTTATGTGAACGCAGAATCAAAGAAACGCAGGCCGGGCTGATGTCTGGCCTGCGTAATGGTAAAGGCCTTCCTAGAGCCTGGTACGCAAAAGCTACGTATGCAACGCATTGCCTTCTTGCATACGTGGTTTTTGCGGATGTATTACAATGGCCAGTCGAATTGATTCGAACGATTGGAAAGGAAGCCTTTATGATTGATGTGCGGGAACATGGCGCAAGGCCGACGGGCATGGCGTGGGCGCTGGCCGTTACGCTAGCCGTTCTTTTGGGTGGGTGTGCCTCCGCACCCGCCAATACGACGGCCGATGCGAGCAACACTCAGTCGGCGGCGAGTGCCTCTTCGGACGCTCCGACCGACCTGTATACTATAGATGACGAAGTGCGTGTCCGCATCAATCGCGCCGAACTAGAGAACGTCGAACTCGTGGACGGGCCAATCTATGTAACCGGCCACAAGAGTCCCGACACCGACACCGTATGCTCTTCCATTGCCTATGCCGACCTTCTCAGCAAGCTCGGATACGATGCACGTCCCGTGGTGCTGGGGGACATCAACGACGAGACGGCCTACATTCTTAAGGAGGCGGGGATCAAGACTCCCGAGAAGCTCGAGAATGCGTCGGGTGCCAACATGGTCCTCGTTGACCATGGCGATTACGAGCAGTCTGTCGATGGACTCAAGGATGCCAACGTCATTACCGTTATCGACCACCACGGTGATGGGTCAGTCGAAACCTCCAATCCAGTCCTTTATGACGCTCGGCCCATAGGAGCGACGGCCACCATCGTTTGGCTTCGTTACGTAAATTATGGAATCGCGCCCGACGCCGCCACCGCAAAGATGCTCGCCGGTGCGATCCTCGCCGACACCAGCAATCTCAAATCCTCATCAACGACCACTGCCGACAAAGAGGCCCTACGCATTCTTGCCGATGCCGCTGCAATCGAGGACACCGATGCTTACTATGCCAATCTGTACAAGGCCGGCATCGCCTACGAGGGTATGACGGATGAACAAATCTTCAACAGTGATCTGAAGAACTATGAAACGGAAGGGCACCGTTATGCTATTGGTGCCGTGAACGTCTACGACGAAGAGGGCGCGAAGTCGATGACGGAGCGCATGAAGGCAATTTTGCCCGAGCAGCTCAAGGCACTGGATGTGGAATATGCCCTCGCACAGGTATCCATTTTCCACGACGACATCAGCGTGACCTATCTCGTTCCGGCAAACGATGCGACCAACGAGCTCCTAAAGAAAATCTATGATGACACGGCCACGTTCGATGGCACCTCATATGTGTTTAAACCAGGCTTCTCACGCAAGGGGAAACTTGTGCCCGATATAGATGCCGTGCTGAGCGCGCAACCCAAATCATAAGTTGCCCGACGAGGCCTGCCTACGGGTAGGCCTCATTTGTGGGTATGTCGCACGTCTCCTTCCAAATTGTGGTCTTGTTGGGAATGTGGCCGAGACGTGCTACACTACTCCTCGCGCCCCTATAGCTCAGTGGATTAGAGTGTCTGCCTCCGGAGCAGAAGGTCGAGGGTTCGAATCCCCCTGGGGGCACCAGAGAAACCTTGAACAGGGGACGTGTTTTTCGTTCTATCCCACCCAATGATGGAACGAAAAACACGTCCCCTGTTCCACAAGTGATGGGGAGTATCCCTATCGTTACACATCGCTTATCGTTTATGAGCCTGTAACCACACGGTAAGCTGGGCGCAGTAATATAGAGTCCCGTAGAGATTGCATCGTATCTGCGGGAGGTAATCATGGCTAAGCATGTGTTCGTTACGGGTGGGGTTGTCTCGGCTTTGGGCAAGGGGATTACGGCCGCATCTCTCGGCCGATTGCTCAAGGCGCGTGGCTACAAGGTTGTCATGCAGAAGGCCGACCCATATCTGAATGTCGATCCCGGCACGATGAGTCCGTTTCAGCACGGCGAGGTGTTTGTGACCGAGGATGGCAAGGAGACGGACCTCGACCTCGGACATTACGAGCGATTCATAAACGAGAATCTGAGTGAGGACTCCAACTTTACCTCGGGACTCATCTATCACGAACTCATAGAGCGCGAACGTCGTGGAGACTTTCTTGGTGGAACGGTGCAGGTGATCCCACACGTTACGGGCGCCATTAAGGAGCGGTTCTCTCGCATCGAGGAGACGAGCGGAGCCGACGTGGTGATTACCGAGCTTGGCGGGACGATTGGCGACATAGAAGGGCAACCCTTCGTGGAGGCTGTACGACAGTTCCGCAAGGAGCGGGGGAGCGGACAAACCTGCCTCATCCACGTTAGTTTGGTGCCCTACATTGCAGCCGCGCATGAGATAAAGACCAAACCGACGCAACATTCCGTAAAGGAATTGCGGTCCATGGGCCTGCAACCCGACTTCATCGTGTGCAGGTCGGACCATGAGGTCGAGGCAGACGTGCGGGCAAAGATTGCAAGCTTCTGTGATGTGGATGAGGACTGCGTGTTCGAGAATTCCGACTGCCCATCTATATATGACGTGCCTCGTCATCTTGCGGATCAAGGATTCGATACCAAGGTATGTCAGAAGCTAGGCTTAGAGCTGCGCGAGAGTGACATGAGCAGCTGGTACTCGTTTACGGGAGCGCTGCACGAGGCCGAGACCCTGCGTGATATCACGCGCATAAAGGTGGTTGGGAAATACACGTCACTACCCGACGCATACCTCTCAGTCATTGAGGCACTGCACCATTCAGGCGTGTTCTATGGTCGCCACGTGGACATATCGCTTGTGGATGGTGAGGCGCTCGATGAGGAGCATGTGGCAGAGGTGCTCGGTTCCGCAGATGGCATATTGGTCCCGGGAGGATTTGGTCTGCGCGGCATCGAAGGCAAGATACTGGCGGCGCAGTGGGCCCGTGAGCATAAGATTCCCTATTTGGGCGTGTGCTTGGGACTGCAAGTGGCGGTGTGCGAGTTTGCGCGTCACGTGTGCAATATGGAGGGAGCGAACTCCGCGGAGTTCGATGCAAACACGCCGTTTCCCGTCATCGACCTCATGCCCGAGCAGAAGGGCGTGGACGCGAAGGGCGCGACGATGCGGTTGGGCGCCTACCCGTGTGTGTTGGCAGAAGGGTCGCTCGCGCGGGAAGCCTATGGTGCGGAGTTGGTGAGGGAGCGCCATCGCCATCGTTACGAGGTGAACAACGAGTTCCGCCAACAGCTCGTGGATGCCGGCCTCGTTGTTTCGGGTACGAGTCCCGACGGGTTGCTCGTCGAGGTGGTGGAGCTGTCCGAGGACGTCCATCCGTGGTTCGTGGCAAGCCAGGCGCACCCGGAGTTCAAGAGCCGTCCGAACGCGCCTGCACCTCTCTTCCGCGAATTCGTGCGGGCTGCCATCGCCCGCCACGAGGGCGTGAACCGAAACAGCTTGCGCGTGGTGGGTGTCCCAGTCATCCCTGACGAGTAGGGTTGCCCACCGCGTGTGTCAACGCCTCCGTCCCCGTGACAGCCCGTGACACAGGGAGTGAGTAGAAACAGCCTGCGCGTGGTGGGGGTCCCCGTCATCCCCGATGAGTAGGGTTGTCCAACGCACTTACGTGTGTCAACTCCTCTCCGTGACACGTCGACGTCCCCGTGACACGTCGAGCCCTGCGAACAGCGGGGTCAGTCTGCTACTTATCCAGATAACTTGCAGTGGTTGGTAATTCTGTTTCGTGAGATTATTAAAGCAGAATATCACTTATTCATGTTTTTTGGATAAGTGAACGGCCGTTGTGGGTGTCTGGACCCACCCATAACACTAGTGGCAAGGAGGAAGGAATGGGCAAGTTTGAGAACGACGCGCGCGAAATGTTGCGCCTCGTGGGCGGGAAGGAAAACATAGTCGCCCTCACGCACTGCGTCACCCGAATGCGCTTTACGCTGGTGGACCCCAGCATTGCCGATGTGCCGGCAATCGAAGCGCTCCCGTCCGCAAAGGGCAGCTTTACTCAAGCTGGCCAATTCCAGGTGATCATCGGAAACGAGGTCGCCGACTTCTATGACGAGTTCGTTGCCATCAGCGGTATCACGGGCGTCTCGACCGAAGAGGCAAAGAAGCTCGCCGCAAAGCAGGGCAATCCTCTGCAACGTGCCATGGGCGCCATTGCCGAGGTGTTCGCACCACTCATTCCCGCCATCATCACTGGCGGTCTAATTTTGGGCTTCCGTAACGTGTTGGGCGACATGCCCTATTTTGGGCCCGAGGGCAACGCAACGCTTGCATCCATGAGCGAGTTCTGGTCGGGCGTCAATCACTTTCTCTGGCTCATCGGCGAGGCCGTATTCCACCTTGGCATTCCCGTGGGCATCTGCTGGTCGGTTACCCGCAAGATGGGTGGTACCGAGATGCTCGGCATCGTCATGGGTCTTACGCTCGTATCGAGCCAGTTGCTCAATGCATATGCCGTGGCCGGCGCCACCGAGGAGACGTGGGCGGAGTACAGCTGGAACTTCGGCTTCGCGCAGGTGCACATGGTTGGATATCAGGCACAGGTAATTCCCGCAATTCTTGCGGCGATTACCTTTAACTACTTAGAGCGATTCTTCAAGAAGATAGTGCCGTCCATCGTTCAAATGATCTTTGTACCGTTCTGCTCGATTCTGCTCGCCGTCATTGCGGCGCACTTCGTGCTCGGCCCCATCGGTTGGGCCCTCGGCTCCGCCGTGTCCTCGGTGGTTAACGCCGGCATCACGGGCGACTTCCGCGTTATCTTTGGTGCCATCTTTGGCGGCCTGTATGCTCCGCTGGTCATCACCGGTCTGCACCACATGACGAACGCCATCGACCTTCAGCTCATCGCCGACTACGGCGGAACGATGCTGTGGCCGATGATCGCCCTCTCCAACATCGCTCAGGGCTCTGCCGTTCTGGCAATGTGCGTCCTGCAAAAGAAGGACGAGAACGCCGAGCAGGTCAACATTCCCGCGTCGCTTTCCTGCTATCTGGGTGTTACCGAGCCCGCCATCTTCGGCGTCAACCTCAAGTTCATGTTCCCGTTCGTATGCGGCATGATCGGCTCCGCATGCGCCGGCTTCCTGTCCTGCTTGTTCTCCTGCACCGCAAACGCCATCGGCGTCGGTGGTCTGCCCGGCATCCTTGCCATGCAGCCGCAGTCCATGCTTCCTTACGCGCTGTGCATGGCCGTGGCAGTGGCGGTTCCTTTTGTACTCACCTTCATCGTTGGCAAGCGCCAGGGCGTCGACAAGGCCGCCGAGGCCGAGGGCATCAAGCAGGAGGCTGCCGCTGCCGCCGCCGAGGCCACTGCCAAGGCCGTCGCGAGCCTTCCTTCTCACATAGACGCCACCGACGTAGCCAACACCATCGCTGCTCCCATGAACGGCGTTGCAGTCGATATGACTGGTGTGCCTGATCCCGTGTTTGCGTCCCTCGCCATGGGCAAGGGCGTTGCCATCGAGCCCGCCGACGGCGCGGTATATGCTCCCGTGAGCGGTACCGTGACCATGCTTGCCGGCACCGGTCACGCCATCGGACTCTTGGGTGACGACGGAAGCGAGATTCTGATTCATGTGGGCATCGACACCGTAGAGCTCAACGGTGCTCCGTTCTCAGCTCGTTGCGCCGCGAATGACCGCGTGAAGGCTGGCGACCTGCTTCTGGTGGCCGACCTTGCCGGCATCGAAAAGGCTGGAAAGCCGACGACGACGATGGTCATCGTCACCAACAGCGACGACTACAAGTCGATTGATCCGACGCTTGGCGCATGCAATGCGGGACAGGCGCTCGTAAAGCTCGCGAAGTAGCGGCCAGAGGGGCCCACGACCCCTTTCCTTTGGGGGCAGCCTCTCGTAGGCTGCCCCACTTGTTCGCAGAGAGGGCCAGATGGAGCATATTATCTTGGTGTGACTCCATAATAAGAAAAGCCCTTCTCGCAAGGTATATCGGAACGACATGAAAGGAATAAGATGAGCTGCGTAATCTCTGAGCGCGATGCGCGGTTGGGCAGCAAGATCGCCTACGAGATATACATCCGCTCGTTCAACGACAGCAACAACGATGGCGTGGGTGACCTTCGTGGCATCACCGAACGTCTTGACTATTTGGCTACTCTTGGCGTCGACTGTCTATGGATTACACCGTTTTTTCCCAGTCCCCAAAACGATAACGGCTACGATGTGAGCGACTACTGTGCCATAGAGCCAAAATTCGGTACGATGGAGGACTTCCAGGAGCTTTCGCGTGAGGCCGCGGCACGCGGCATGGATTTAATGCTGGACATGGTGTTCAATCATACGTCTACAGAGCACGAATGGTTTAAGCGTGCGCTCGCGGGCGATTCCAAGTACTTGGCTTACTATAAGTTCGTGGATGCTGAACCAGGTGCTACAGAAGAAGACCCTGGCACGCCGCCCACAAACTGGGAGAGTAAGTTTGGGGGCAATGCGTGGGAGTATGTTCCGTCGCTCAACAAGTGGTACCTGCATCTGTTTGATGTGACACAGGCGGACCTCAACTGGGACAATCCCGAAGTTCGTGCAGAGCTTGCCAACGTGCTCCGTTTTTGGCGATCGAATGGTGTGAGCGCGTTTCGATTTGACGTGGTCAATTTGATATCGAAGCCTGCGACTTGGGAAGACGATCACGAGGGTGATGGACGGCGTTTCTATACGGACGGTCCGCACATCCACGAGTATCTGCAGGAGATGGTGCGCGAGGGTGGCATCGATGGTCTGATGACCGTGGGCGAGATGAGCTCCACGTCCATCGACAACTGTATTCGCTATTCCAATCCGGATTGCCACGAGCTCGGTATGGCTTTCTCATTCCATCACCTAAAGGTCGACTATCCCGATGGCGAGAAATGGGCGCTTATGGATCCGGATATCGCCGAGCTTCGCCGACTGTTTGCCGATTGGCAGGAGCAGATGGCCGAAGGAGGCGGATGGAATGCCCTGTTTTGGTCCAACCACGATCAGCCGCGTCCCAATTCGCGGTTCGGTGACGATTCGACGCATGCGAGTTGGTTGCTTTCGAGCAAGATGCTTGCTGTGTGCACACACCTCATGCGAGGAACGCCCTACATATACCAGGGCGAAGAACTGGGCATGACCAATCCAGATTTCGCGAGCATCGACCAGTATCGTGATGTTGAGAGCATCAACTACTATAGGATCCTGCAAGAACGCGGGCATTCACCCAAAGAGGCATTTCACATCGTGCATGAGCGTTCGCGCGACGACTCACGTACGCCCGTGCAATGGGATGACACGCAGTATGCGGGATTTAGTGCGGTCGAGCCGTGGATTGGTGTGGACGGTAGCTACACGTGGCTCAATGCGGCTGCCGAGTCCAACGATCCCAATTCCGTCCTAACCTTCTTCAAGAGGCTCATTGCCCTTCGCAAGGCCGAGCCGATTATTCAGGGTGGGGACATACGGTTCGTGGACGAACCTGCTCCCTGTGTTATTGCCTATGAGCGCACTCTGGGAGATGAACGCGTACTTGTGCAATGCAACTTTAGCGGAGACGAGCAACCTGCTTTGGACTTGTCAGGCGGAGAGGTGCTTGTGAGCAACTACGATGGGGCTGCCGACGGCGCTATCCTGCGCCCTTGGGAAGGGACGGCTTACATCTGGCGATAGACAATCTGTTTGCGGGCAAGTTCGCTTGTGCCTCCCAGGGGACTGTTCCCTGGGAGGCATGTTTTAAGAGAAAAATGTTGATGCCTAGAGCCGTGCGAAGGAGTCTATGACGACGCCTGGCAGATCTCGCAGGCGATGGGGGTGAGCCTCCACGTTCGAGATGAGCCGAGGAACCGTTTGGACGGCGACATCAAAGGCGACAAGAAATCCACGCGTATCGATGCCCAGATGGGCAAGAGGTGACAACGCCCATCCGACGGTGCACGTCAGGTCGTCGGTGGGAACGATTGACATGAATGCCGTGGCCGCGATGGAAACGCCGATGAGCCGCGTGCATGCGAGAGCTGACTCGTGGAGTGCGGTCTGTGGGCTGAGCGCCAGCTGCAATACGATCGTACAGACGAGCAGGGGAGTAAGTGGTTTTATACCGCGCCACAAATCATGTGGTGTTACGGGGGATACGAAACATACGACGAGTGCGAATGCCACACATCCACACGCGATTCGTACATCACTGATCCGAAGCAAAATGACGGTATAGACAAGAAGCGCAACAAGAGCGACGATGATGCCAGTGGGGGGAGGGTCCGGATCAAAGACGAGCGATACAGGCTCATTCTCGTTCGAATTGGCATCCCTGGTGTCTTGTATCGCTCGTTCGAATTGCTGAGCTAGCAAGCCGCACGCGAGACCACAGGTGCAGCCGGCAATTGCGAGTACCGGAGCAAGATACCAAACGACGGAGGTTCCAAGCAGGTGTGATGCAACCATGAGCTGGCCTGCTTCATGCAAGAGTGCCCCGACGATCGACACCATCCAAAGGCGCATGGTGCGCAGACGCGAAAGGGGCGCCATGCCTACGAGCGAGAGCAACGTGCCGCAGGCGGAGTAGGCGATGGTGAGCGGAGAGCCAAACAACAGACCTGACGCGAGCACCTTGATGAACGCCACGCAGAGGGCCCCGGCGGTGTCGTGTTGCGCGAGGGCAAGAAGTACGGCGATGTTGGCGAGCCCAAGCTTCACTCCGGGGATGGGTATGGGAACGAACGCCTCGACGTAAGAGAGAAGAATTCCGAGTGCGGCCAGCTTGCCCACCTGCTTCCAACGCCTTGAGTCCTCATTCGTGAGCTTTTGTGCCTTCATGTTAGCGCGCCACCAGGTCGACATCGGCTTGCTCGGAGTCGGCCCAGTTCACGGCATCCACATCCATTGCCGCCTCTTTGTCCTCAGAGCCGCGTACCTCAATCCAGAGCTTGTGCGGCAGACAGATGATCTGTTGACCGGGTTTGTTTATGGGGAGCTGCCGCGTGCAGTCGCCGTTGGGACAGTCGGCATGCTCGATGCGGGCGCTGCCCCCGCTCACGACAATTGTGTTCGTGCCGAGGTTGGTTTGTATGTTGATGCGCGCGTCCCGATTCAATGGCAGCCTGCGTTCGTCTCCATTCGCGTCGTGGACGACAGCCGTGAGCTCGGAGCTTTGTGCAAACTGCCATGGCCCAATCATCACAACTGCACAGATAAGCACCGCGGTAACAATAAGACCGGTCACAATTGTCGCGATATTCTTCTTTACGAAATCCAAATTCTGCGCCTCCCGTCTGTGCACAGTGTATCATTGCCATGGTGATAGGAGGTGTCGGTGTACTGTTCTCGTCGTGGACTCTTGCGTGTTGCTCTTTCGTTAGCGGGATTGGCGGTCGCCTCGTTACATGCGGGGTGTGCATCGTCCTCGCGTGAGCTGGAACGCCGGACTTGCTTCAACTTCGATACGGTGTGTGTGATCGGAGCTGATGCAGGTTCGAAGACGCTCGACGAGGCGGTCGCGCTCTGCGAGAGGTACGAAAGTTTGCTTTCGCGCACTATCATGACAAGTGACGTAAGCCGTATCAACGGGTCGGGTAGCGCACCGGTGGAAGTGGACGCGATTACGTCTGACCTCATTGCTCGCGCCCTTACCTACTGTGAGGAGTCGGGCGGTCTGTTTGACATCACGATTGGTGCGGTGTCGGAGCTATGGGATTTTTCGAACGGAATCGTCCCCTCGGACGAGGCAATCGAGGCAGCCTTGCCACACGTGGGGTGGGAGGGAGTCGCCGTCGACGGAAACAAAGTGACGTTGCGAGATCCCAAGGCCCGACTGGACCTTGGCGGTATTGCCAAGGGTTACATTTCCGACCTGCTTATCGACTTTCTTGGCAATAGTGGAGCGACGAGCGCCTTCGTAAACCTCGGAGGCAACATAAAGGTTCTTGGACCCAAGGAAGATGGCTCCCCTTGGGTCGTGGGCGTTCGTGACCCATGGGATGAGGGCGATCAATCCGTTGTCGCCCGCATGAGCATCACCGAGGGTTCGATGGTGACGAGCGGGTTGTACGAACGCAGCTTCCAAAAGGATGGCACGCGCTATTGGCACATTCTGGATCCTCGCACTGGTTGGCCTGTGCAAACAGACATCGTTTCGGCGAGTATCAATTCGTACGAGTCGATTGATGGGGATGGCTACACCAAGCCACTTTTTATGCTCGAAAGACATAAAGCGCTAGACTTCGTGCAAAGACACCAAGGGTTGCAAGCTCTGCTGGTGGATGTCGAGGGGAACTTGTGGACGACTGACGATTCGGACTTCGAGATGGCGAACACTGGTGTGACGGAAGGATAGAACATGAAGAAAGACACCGCTAAACACGACCAAGCATCGCCACTCGTGGGTATCATCCTCTTGGTTCTTTCCATCCTTCTTGTGGTGGGCAACCACACATTTGCCGCTCCCTGCGCGATGCACGATGGAATTTGGGGTCCTTGTCATTGGATTGAACGGGCGCTTTTGGGCGTGAGCGTCGTGCTCATCGTGATCTCGGGCGTGCGCGTGTTCGAGAGGGACGAGGGAGAAAGGCGCGGCCTGTCGTTTGCCTGTGCCTGTCTAGGAGTGCTGGTCGCGCTGCTGCCGGGTTTTCTCATCGAAACGTGCGTAGATTCGACCATGGCTTGCAATGAGGCTATGCGACCATTCGTTCACTGCATTGGTATCGTCATCGCACTTGTCGGAGGCACTGACCTCGTGATGCGCCTTAGAGCCATAGGGAAGTAGCGCATCTCTTTGTCTGGGCAATAACATCAAGCAATGGGGAGTATCCCATCACTTTTCCCATCACTTTACTTATCGTGAATTAGTTAGCTCAAGTAAACAATTGGTTACATAAAGAGTAAGCGTGGGTTGACTTATATGTTACCCTGTACTAACTTGTATCCGCTTACAGGGTCAAGAAAGGTGGAACATATGCCACTCACACTGCTCAGGGCTGGAGAAGGCAGCATCATCACGCGAATCGGTGGTAACGCCGAAACCCGTCAGTTCCTCGAGGGGCTGGGTTTTGTGGTGGGAACGCCAGTAACGGTGATCAGCGTCACCGCGGGAAACGTGATTTGTTCTATACGGGACTCGCGAGTGGCCGTGAGCGAGGGAATGGCAAAGAAGATCTACGTCTGACGGAATGCCAGAAGGCACTCGCAGCGCGTGGACGAAAGGACCAAGGGAGGAATCGATGACACTGCAAGAGGCAAGCGTGGGGTCTAAGGTCAAGGTCGTAAAGCTCATGGGGACCGGACCCGTGAAGCGCCGGATCATGGACATGGGCATCACCAAGGGACAGGTCATCCTGGTGCGCAAGGTCGCGCCGCTTGGTGATCCCATCGAGATTACCGTGCGAAACTACGAGCTTTCGGTGCGCAAGGCCGACTGCAAGATGATTGAAGTCGAGCCAGCCTAGGCTTAGGAGGTATGAGCAAAATGGCCGATATAACCATTGCCCTTGCGGGCAACCCAAACTGCGGAAAGACGACGCTCTTTAACGCGCTCACGGGATCGAAGCAGTACGTGGGCAACTGGCCTGGCGTCACGGTGGAAGAGAAGCATGGCAAGCTCAAAGGCCACGACGACGTGACCATTGCCGACCTGCCAGGCATCTACTCCCTCTCGCCATATACGCTGGAAGAGGTCGTCGCGCGAGACTACCTTACCGAGCATCGCCCGGACGCGATTCTGAACATCGTGGATGGCACGAACCTCGAGCGCAACCTGTACCTCACCACGCAGCTCGTTGAGCTCGGCATTCCGACGCTCGTGGCTGTCAACATGATGGACGTTATCGAAAAGAACGGCGACGTAATCGACCTCGCGGAACTTGCCAAGGCGCTCGACTGCAAGGTCGTCTCGATCTCTGCTCTCAAAGGTACCGGCGTACGTGAGGCGGCCGAAGAGGCGGTGGCGCTTGCTCGCTCTGGCAACAAGCCGATTCCGCAGCACAGGTTCGTAGGTAGCGTGGAGCATGCGATTGCGCACATAGAGGAGGTCACGGTTCACGACCTGCCCGAGGAGCAGCAGCGTTGGTACGCCATCAAGCTCTTTGAGCGTGACGAGAAGGTCCAGAAGAAGCTGGGTCTCTCGGATGAGGTTATTGCCCACATCGAGAACGACATTCAGGCTTGCGAGACCGAGCTTGACGATGATGCCGAGTCCATCATTACCTCGCAGCGTTATGACTACATTACGTCCATCATTGGCACGTGCCTGAGGCGCGCAAACAAGGGTGAGCTCACCACCTCCGATAAGATCGACCGCATAGTCACCAACCGTATTGCCGCGTTGCCGATCTTTGCTGCCATCATGTTTGGCGTGTATTGGATCGCCATGGGGCCCTTTGGCACGTTTCTCACCGACTGGACCAACGACGTTCTGGGAGGGGAGTGGCTCACCGAGGGGTCGAGGGCGCTCTTTGAGAGCTGGGGGCTTTCGAGTTGGCTCGTTGGCTTGCTCTCGGACGGCATCTGTGCTGGTGTGGGCGCCGTGCTTGGCTTCGTCCCGCAGCTGCTTGTGCTGTTCCTGCTCCTTGCCATTCTTGAGGACTGCGGCTACATGGCGCGTATCGCGTTCATCATGGACCGAATCTTCAGGCGCTTTGGCCTCTCGGGCAAGTCGTTCATCCCCATGCTTGTGGGCACGGGTTGCGGCGTGCCGGGCGTTATGGCATCGCGTACCATCGAGAGTGAGCGCGACCGTCGTATGACCATTACCACCACGTGCTTCATTCCCTGTGGTGCAAAGATGCCTATCATCGGCCTTATTGCCGGCGCGCTGTTTGGGGGAGCTGCATGGGTGTCTACCTCTGCATACTTTATTGGCGTGGCCGCCATCATAATCTCGGGCGTCATGCTAAAGAAGACCAAGATGTTTGCGGGAGACCCCGCTCCGTTCGTTATGGAGCTCCCTGCGTACCATGCGCCAAGTGTGAGCAACGTCCTTCGCAGCATGTGGGAGCGCGGCTGGTCGTTTATCAAGAAGGCCGGAACAATCATCCTGCTCTCATCGATCATAATCTGGGCCCTCAAGAGCTTTGGTACGGTAAATGGACAATTCGGCATGGTCGACGAGCTCTACGAAGATCCCTCAATCGCAACTGACGAATACATCGAGTCGGTGGCCGCTCGCACGGGCATCTCTCCCGAAGAGGTCAACCCTATGGACGACTCGATTCTGGCTGGCATCGGAAATACGTTTGCTCCCGTGTTCGCCCCGCTCGGCTTTGGTAGTTGGAAGCCAGCCGTGGCAACCGTTACGGGCCTTGTCGCAAAGGAAGAGGTCGTAAGCACTTTTGGTGTCCTGTATAACTACGATACCGACTCTGAGGAATGGGACGACGAGGGCTCGCCGGTGTGGGCCAATGTCGAGGCTGACTTCCAGTCCTTCTCGAACGGGCATGGACAAATTGCAGCGTTCGCATTCATGATCTTTAACCTGCTGTGCGCGCCGTGCTTCGCGGCCATGGGAGCCATCAAGCGCGAGATGAACAACGGCAAGTGGGCTGCCTTCGCCATTGGTTACATGTGCGTGTTTGCCTATGCTGCTGGCTTGGTCGTGTACCAGATTGGGTTGGCAACTGTTGGAGCGCTCAATCCGATTGGCATAGTGGCTGCCGTTGCGGTCTTGGGGTTCGTTGGGTACATGTTGTTTGTAAAGAAGTATCACGAGGCAGAAGAGCTGCTGGTTAAGTAGCGAATCCTTTTGAGCTGCATGAATGGGGGCCGTTCGTAGTGGACGGTCCCCATTTGTGGAAGGAGGCGAGCGATACATGCAAATGATGAGCATCGCGGACATCGTCGTGATCGCATTGCTGGTAGCGGTGGTTGCGTTCATTATTCGCGGTATGCGCAAAGGAAGTATTCGCACGTGCGACAGTGCGTCGTGCGGTGGGAACTGCGCAGGTTGCGCAGGTGGGTGTGCCACGCCGCGCATTCGGTTGAGTAGGGAACAGAAGCGACAGCTCGAGGAGTTGCGCAAGGGGAGCGTGAGCTAGGGATGATTCGTACGATCGTGGGTGTCGACGGCATGATGTGTGGCATGTGTGAGGCACACGTCAATGATGCGGTACGGCGGGCGTTTGAGGTACATAGCGTCAAGAGCAGCCGACGAAAGAAGACGTGTGTCATTGTATCGGAAAACGAGCTCGACCAAGAGCGCCTAAAAAAGGCAATTGGTGAGTTCGGTTATGACGTGACGGAGATTCGTGTGGAGCCGTATGAGCGTCGCGGCCTGTTTGGGCTCTTTTCGTGAGCCTCTGTTAAAACTAATACCTGTCCGAGAATGACCCGGCACACCTGAAATTGGACCGTATGCGCCACGCCTTCACTGCATCAAGTATTATATATGTCGAGTTTACATGCGGAGTAACGAGGGCAAAAGCTATACGAGGGGATAGGTATGCGGATTCGAGAGTTCATGGGCATAGATTTCGAGCCAGCGGCTCGAATACTGGGAGACACATGGCACAAGGAACATGGAGGTCGCGCGTATTGGCAGGGTGCCGACGAGCTGTGCTCATATCTCGCGCGTTGCGACAAGGGCTATGTGGCGTTTGGTGATGTGACGGTCAAAGAGGGAGATCCGATAGATGGCGATGCGATGCTCGGCGTCATTCTTGTGGCTAGTCCGCGCGAGGAAGATCGCAACAAAGACCTCCGCTTGCATTGGCTACAACAGCGTACGAGCGTTGCCTTTATGGCGAATGCACTGGGAATTAACGCGCGCGCAGATGCCGCATTGCTCAACGAAGAGCACGAACTGATGGAGCATGCGGGCGCAGAATTCGGCATCCAAGACGTGGGGGAGATCGTACTGCTCATCGTAACCGAGAACGCCAGAGGTCAGGGCGTTGGACGTGAATTGCTGCGCAAGGGCATCGCCTGGCTTCTAGCGCATGATGCATCTCGTGTGCGCCTGGTCACCGATGACGACTGCGATTGGCAGGCGTATGAGCATTTGGGGATGCAACGTGTGCTCGAAGCCACGGCAATCACGGTCACGAGCAAAGAGAAGGCCCCATTCCATATGTACGTATACGAGGCGAGTGGGGAAGAGCTTGCGCAGCGGATTGGGACCGAGTCGGCAGCGCCCCAGTACCAACTTCTTCCGAGCGAAGAAACCCACAACGATGCGGTGGGAGAGCTCCTTGGCGCACATTCTTCACGTGCGGGCGTACCATTCGTGGAGTACAACTATCACATCGAGAAGGATGGCCGACTCGTTGCGGGAATTGTGGCATGGGCGCTGGGATCGGACGTACACATCGATATGCTGGCGGTAGACGAGTCGGAGCAACGTCATGGCCTTGGGTCTAGGTTGCTTACCCACGTGGAGAAACAAGCACGCGAAGATGGATGTACGACCGCCAGTGTCGATACCTTCTCGTTTCAGGCACCGGACTACTATCCCGCCCATGGATATGTTGAGGTGTTCCGTTACACACTAGACGATGGCAACGAGCGTATCTATTTTTCCAAGCGCCTTTGCTCATGACGATACGAGTGCTACCGACACATCGTTGACGTTTGTTCCTGTGGCTCCGGTCATTATGAGTCCGTCGATTGCGGCGAGCGCGTTATAGGCGTCGTTGTTCGTGAGCGCCTCGTGGACGTTGACGCCAGCTGCTTCGAGAGCCTGGAACGATGAGCCGTCCACATATCCTCCGGCCGCGTCTGTGGGACCGTCGGTGCCATCGGACCCCACCGAAAAGACGCATGCGTCAAGACCGGAGATTCCGGACGCCGCGGCCAAGGCAAGCTCTTGGTTGCGCCCTCCCAGTCCGGTTCCCGTAAGGTGGACCACCGTCTCTCCTCCGGCGACAAAAGCGAGGCGACGTCCGCTCGAGGCATATGTCCTACAGATACTTGCCAACATGGAGCCTGCCTCGCGCGCCTCGCAGCAGAGCTGGTCGGTAAGCAGGATCGGTTCGTAGCCAAGCTCTTTGCACGCATGCTCGGCGGCTACGCAGAGCTCACGCACGCTTCCCGTAATGCATGTAGTCACGTTGTCGAGCTGCTTGGGGGTCTCCTGCTGCAACAGATCTTTTGCTTGGGCCGACAGTCGCAGTCCGTACCGCTGCGCTATGGCAACTGCCTGCTTGCTGGTGGACTTGTCGGGGTATGCGGGTCCGCTCGCGATCATATCGAGTGGGTCGCCCAGAATGTCGCTCAGAACGATCGAGAACACCTGTGCAGGGTCGCATGCCTGCGCAAAGCGACCGCCCTTGACGGCCGAGAGACGCTTGCGAATGGTGTTTATCTCCACGATGTCCGCGCCGCAGGACAAAAGCTGTTGGGTTATGTCTTGCAATTCCTCGGCGGGAAGCAGGGGCTTCTCGAAGAGCGCCGACCCACCGCCCGAAAGCAAGAAGAGCACCGTGTCATCTGCCGTGAGGCCTTTTACGAGGTCGAGCGCTGCCTGCGTGGCCAAGAACGAGTTCTCGTCGGGAATGGGATGGCCCGCCTCAAAGCATGTGACGTGCGGAATCGGTCCGGCTACGTGGTCGTACTTTGTCACGACGACGCCATCCTCTACGCCTCCCAAGACCTGTACGGCACACGATGCCATGCGCCAAGCAGCCTTCCCTGCAGCAACCAGAAGCACGCGTCCTCGACCGGGCTTGAATTGCCCAAGTGCCCGGCGCACCGCCTCGTCGGGAAGCACGGCCTTCAGACTGGACGACACGATCTTTTTTGCGTCGGAACGCAACGAGGTGTTCATGTATGCTCCTCTCGCCGTTGGGCCATATCGTGGTTGGCTGTCATCTGAGGGCCTCTTGGCTCTGTTTGCGTGCGCCTATACCCAGCCGTTCTTCTTTGCCAATGACACAAGCTCAAGAAGGGGCAGGGGCCGCGAGTAGTAGAATCCCTGCAGCTTGTCGCTGCCCATCTCGCTAAGCATGCTCACATGACTTGCCTCTTCCACGCCCTCAACGAGCGTTGCCAGACCGAGTCGTGCGCACATCTCGATGATGGACGATACGATGATGGCGTTGCGGCCGTCTTCTGTGAAGTTGCGCATGAATCGCATGTCGAGCTTCACGAGATCGAAGTTGAGGTCTTCGAGCAGGTTGAGCGTGGAGTACTCGCTGCCAAAGTCATCCATCCATACGGGGAATCCGCGCTGGCGGAACCGGTCCACCTCGTGTTTGAGCTTCTCTTGGCTCTCGGCAAATGCGCTTTCGGTTATCTCGATGCTTAGCACGTTCGGAGAAAGCCCCGATTCCTCCACGAGCTTGCTCACCTCTTCGACCATGTCGCATGCAAAGAAGTCGTTTCGAGAAAGGTTAACCGATACAGGTATGGTTGGAAGTCCCATCTGCTGCATGCGCTTGATGTCGGCTAAGGCGTTGCGAATGACATGGAGACTGAGTTTGTAGATGAGCTGCTCCCGTTCAAGGATGCTGATGAACTGGGCGGGAGAGAGCATGCCGTAAATAGGGTCGACCCAGCGTGAGAGTGCCTCTAGGTTCGCGAGCCGCTGCGAGCTGCTCCACATGATGGGCTGGTAGTACACCTGCAGCCAGCCATCCTCAAGGGCCTTGTCCACGTGGCTTACGAGGTACTTTTGCAGGTGGAGCTCCTCATCTAGCTTCTCGTCGTATATGCGATAGGGGACTCCGTCTTCGGGCCGTACGTTCTTTCGCGCAACACGAGCCAGGTCCATGACAGATATAATCGAATCCCCTTCGTGGTATTCGGCGAAACCGGCGCGAAGGGTGTTGTGCTCTTCGGGGTTGTAGGCCGCTAGTTCGTCACTGAGCTTGTTCATTGTCGGCGCCACTTCGTCCAAGTAACACAGGACAGCAAGCCTGCTGCCGGTGATGTAGGCGATTTGGCGATTGGGGAGGGTCTTGGATGCCATGCGGGCGAACGCACGCAGGAGCTCGTCTCCGTGCGCGTAGCCGTACTTCTCGTTGTATGTCTGGAAGCTGGCTATGTTGAGGTATCCAATCACGGGCCTGCGTGCGAGGTCGACCACGTGACGCAGCATCTCGGCAGAATGCACGACAAAATAATGCATGGTGGGCAGCCCCGTAAGCTGGTTTATCTCGTAGGATTGGGCATGCATGCCAATGTTTGACCGAATGATTCCCTCGCGCAGTGCCTCGTCGTCAAACGGGCCACCCATGTGCGCGTCCTCACCCTTGCGTGCCATCTGATGTGCGTAGATAGTTGCCAACTGAATCATGCTCGAGAGCTCGGAAGCGGACGTTGGCGTTCCCGTCACGTAGCCAAACGAGCACGATACCGACACGTCCACCTTCGAGAACTTAGCTGATTTCAAGCGATTGATGCAGGCGTCGAGACGCGAGACGCCCTCCTCGGGTGGTATGTCGGTGGAGATGCACAGCAGCGAGTCGCCACTGTAGCGATACGTGTGCTCGGGGCCAAACAGGGATTTGGTGGCTTCGGAAAACTCCCAGATAACCTCGTCGCCAGCCTCGTTGCCGTAGAAGTCGTTGATAAGCGAGAGGTGGATAATGTCTCCGATGGCGATAAAACAAGGTTGACCTACGTAGACGTCGGCATGCGTCTCGAGGCTCAATCGATTCCTCGTGTTCGTGAGCACGTCATGCTCAAGATGATAATTGGCCCTGTCGAGGTTGTGTACCACATCGAGTCTGAGCTTCAAGACAATGATCATCACGGCGAGAGAAACAAAGTAAAACTCCGCTACGTGTATGTAGTCTGGGTGCAAAACCGCAGGGTCTTTGGTGAACGTTGCGACAAAACAAAAGATGATGCTCCAACCCAACGATATCCCTGCCACGCGCATGGGGTAATCCAGAATGAAAATCGGAATGACCGACATGAACATGGGAAAGGTGATTGCCTGGTGCGTGGGATCCCAGACCGTGCCCAGAAGGATCGAGATAACCATCACGGGTGCCTGAAGCAAATACAACAGGATGGTGGAGCTCTGGAACCGTTTGGGAATGACGAAGCGATCGGCCAAGAGGAGCAAAAGGAAGTACCCAAACAGCAGGAGATTCTTTGTGCCAAGCACCGGCACGCCCTGTACTATGGACTGCGCTCCAGCATTGGCCACGGCGACGGGGATGCCCGCTAAGGCAAAATAGCGGATTGCGAGACGGTTCTGGCGACACATTTCTTCGCGACTCACATTATACGAGCCAAAAAGCGTGAAATCTGCAGCGCGACCGCCCATAACGCCCCCCGTTCGTCAAAGATAAACGATTATTATTATCTCACGTGAACCGAGTATGCTTCAATGCTGATACGCCGAACGGCGCCAGTCCAAAGGGGCAGTCCGCGCTGAATTTGTGCCGTCCGCGCGGGGCAGGGTATCTCCCACGTGCTCAAACAGTCTTCGCCTCGGCGGGGGGTTATGCACCTTCGCTCGGACAGTCTTCGCCTCGGCGGGGGGCGGGGGTTATGCACCTTCGCTCGGACAGTCCTCGGCTTCGCCTGCGGAACTCGCGCAGGCACATAACCCCCGCCCTCGACAGGAGGCGCGTCCGGGTACGGGAGCGTAGCCTCTGTTCTTGTGGGAACTGGATACCAGATGTGTTAGTACCCGCGTACGGCGGTGTTGTGGAAGGTGAAATAGTCCGGTCGGTGTCGTGATTGCGTTGTCTCGAACATAACACCCTGCGAATTGAAGGTACGATTGGTTACGACGGCAAGCATGTCGAAGTCGAGCAGGTCCATGGTGGCTCGGTCCTCGGCGAGTGCGTAGTCCATGGTGACTGTCCGATTGCTCGTGGCTATCTTCATGCCGACGACATCCTCCGCATAGGCATAGACGGAATCTTCGGCTATGCTTGCCGTGAGCCCGGGAAGGGCGGAGGCCAAAAAGTAGCTTTTGTCTCGGATGAGCGCCTTGCCGTCAAACATTCTTACGCGTTCCAAATAGATGAGTTCGTCTCCTGCGGCGAATCCCGTCTCTGCTGCCAGATTCTCGTCCGCGGTCAGGTGCTCGAACACCCTGACCTTGGTGGTAGCTTGGAGGTTGTTGCGCGCTGCGGCCTCCTTAAAGGTCTCTATGTCTCCCAGTACAAAGTTCGCACGCCGTTCGGGCTGGTAGATTACGAGCACGCCCTTGCCGCGAATCGGCTGAACGAAACCGTGGAGCATGAGTACCGAGATCGATTTGCGCAGTGTGTTGTGCGAGCACTGGTACAGTTTTACGAGTTCGCTCTCGGAGGGGATATAGGTCTGATAAGGATAAACGCGCTCGAGGATCTTGTCTCTAAGGTCCTCGTAGATGTTGTAATAAACGGCTTGCAAGGCCGACCCCTTTCCCTTTGTGTCAAAATACAGCCTTAGCTGGTGGTGCCTTTCTGACGTATAGTATAAATCTGCTCTATTACTCATTCAGATTATTTGGTTAGGCGTCGAGGGATGTGAGGAGCGTTTTGATGGAGCTCACAGAGGCGCGCGAGGAGTTTTTGTCCTACCTCATTCTGGAGCGGGGGAGTGCCCAAAACACGGTGGATTCGTATGGGCGCGACCTCGCGCGGTATGTGCGCTTCATGAACGATCGGGGCGTTGCGGATGTCGAAGAGGTGACGAGCGACGATGTGGAAGCCTTTGTGGCGTTGCTCTCGTCGCTCGACTACGAGGCCACGTCTACCGGTCGCGCCTTGGCGGCTGCGCGAAGCATGCACAAGTACTTGGTGGCGGAGGGGCTCTGCGAGCGCAATCCCGCACGTGAGGTGATGCTGCCCAAGCGTGACTCGCGCCTACCCGAAGTGCTCTCCATCGCACAGGCACAAAAACTGCTCGATCAGCCCTTTGCGTCCACGGCGGCGGGCCTCAGGGACCATGCGATTTTGGAAGTGCTCTATGGGTGCGGCCTGCGCGTCTCGGAGCTGTGCGGCTTGGGCATGCGGGAGGCCATGCTCCAGGAAGAGCTACTTCTGGTGCTGGGAAAGGGCTCCAAGGAGCGTGTGGTCCCCATCTCGGGTGCCGCGATGAGCGTGCTGCAGGAATACCTCGACATCGGTCGGCCACAGCTCGCGCGACCGTCGCGGCCCACTGATGCGGTCTTTCTAAATATGAGGGGCGGCCGGCTGAGTCGGCAGTCGGTGCACTCGATTTGCGAGAAATACGGGAGAACGGCGGGCATAGGGGGCCTGCATCCCCATACGCTACGGCATAGCTATGCAACTCATCTGGTGGAGGGTGGAGCCGACCTTAGGGTGGTGCAGGAGCTGTTGGGCCACGCGAGCATTGCTACTACACAAATATATTCGCATATCGATCGCACGCATGTGCGATTTGAATACCTTATGGCGCATCCACGGGCTCGGAAGAAGTAGCTCGGCTGGATCGGTTGCAGAGCCATCACAATTCCTACACAATTTGTTCTTATTGTCCCGCAGCTGCCATCTGCATGCTTGTGCGCCTAATCATGCACGCCCCACAACATCTTGCGCGTGGGGCGTTCGATTATTGAGTGTCAGGAAAAAACTTAAAGAGGGAGAAGGTGGGGGAAAGTGTTGCAAGGTGTATTATGTTCACACGCATTCGAGGGGGAACGCGCCCTCGTGGGAAGGCCGAGCACTACTAACGAAGCGCAAACGAAACAACACACAGCCAGGCTTTCCGCGTGAGGGGTAGAGGGGATGTGAGGCATGTACCTAACAGGATCCAAGCAATTCAACTTGGATGCCAAGGCGCGCCTCACCCTGCCTGCGACGTACCGAAAGGACTTCGAAGAGCAGGGTCAAGTCATTCTCATTCCCTTGCAGGATGCGTTGTACGGCTTCACTCCCGAAGGCTTCGGGCAGTGGGTACAGAGCTTCTTCGAGAAGGACGGGAAGAAGTTCGAACCCGGAAACCGGCGTCAGGTGGCCCTGCGGCGCAAGCTCACGGGCAGTGCCGTGACGGTGGACATTGACTCGGCGGGACGCATCGCTCTCGGTCGAGTTGACGCACAGAAGCGCGAGAAGCTAGGGCTCAAGCGCGACGTCACGGTCGTAGGCGTGGTTGACCACTTTGAGGTGTGGAACACCGAGCGGTGGGAGGCCGAGAACGCCGCCCTCGACGACGAGCTCGACGCCCTCATGTTTGACGAGGACTAGGGAGTGAGGAACTTGACAAGCGAATATCGGCATGTTCCCGTAATGCTCGAGGAGGTCTTGGAAGCACTTGAGCCTGCCCCAGGAGAAATAGTATGTGATTGCACCTTGGGCGGCGCCGGTCATAGCGTTGAACTCGCACGGCGAGTGGCACCCGATGGGCTGTCCATTGGCATAGACCAGGACGATATGGCTTTGCGCGCGGCGTCCGAGCGACTTGTTCGTGAGGTCCCTGACGCCCAAACGCTATTGCTCAAGGGAAACTTCTCTGACCTCGATGACCTGCTCGTCAAGGCGGAAGTTCCCGGTGTCGACTGCTTCCTCTTTGACTTGGGCGTCTCGAGCCCGCAACTTGATCTTCCCCAGAGGGGCTTCTCGTACCACGAGGACGCTCCCTTAGACATGCGCATGGACCCGGGCAAACAAACCCTAACCGCAGCTGAGGTCATAAACTCTTATAACGAAGCAGACCTCGCCCGGATTCTGCGAAACTTTGGGGACGAACGCCATGCGTCCCGCATCGCTCACGCTATCGTGCGCGAGCGAGAGAAGGCTCCCATCGAGTCGTGTGCGACGTTGGCCGAGGTGATTCGTGATGCCATACCGGCCCGAGACCGGCGCCATGGCCGACACCCGGCCCGCAAGGCGTTCCAAGCCATTCGCATAGAGGTAAACGGCGAGCTTGACGCATTGACGCGCGGTCTAGAGGCCGCCATCCGCTGGGCAAACCCAGGCGGAAGGATCTGCGTCATCAGTTACCACTCGCTGGAAGACCGTATCGTCAAGAGGACTTTTGGCGAGATGAGCAAGGGTTGCATATGCCCTCCGGATCTTCCGGTGTGCGTGTGTGGACATGTGCCGATACTCAAAGTCGAGACCAAGCGAGCACTCAAGGCGACGGATGCCGAGGTGCGCAACAACCCGAGGGCGCGCAGCGCGCTCATGAGGGTGGCGAGGAGGCTCGATACCTCGCATACATAGATGTACCACCTGCGGTGTCTAGGCGCCGCGACGACTAAACGAACCAGTGACGCAGACGAACTAGACCGCAGGAGGAATGTAGCATGAGATATGATGGCGCTTTGGCCGTGCAGCTTGACGGAGTGGCTTACGAGACGTTCGATACGAGCCGCAGCACGCGTCGTCCCGCGCTTACAACCCATGAGGGCGGTGGGCTCGATGCCTCCGCGCGCGTAGGTGTCTCAACTTCGTTTGTGTCGACCGTCTCTGTGGTCGTCGCCCTTATCGTGGTATTGTGCGCGATTGGTATGGCTCGCATCGCTCTTACGGCGGGAACGGTCCAGATACTCCAAAACAACGAGACACTTTCTTCGCAAATCAAAGACGTTCGTGCCCTCAACAACGACCTGCAGATTGAGTGCTCCCTGTTTAGCGGCTCCGATCGCATCGGCCGCATCGCCACGCAGAATCTGGGTATGGAGCGTGCAAATGAGGTCGAGTTTATCTCGATGAACTAGCCATCGAGCGAGACCCCCAACACGGGGGAGGCGGGGCTGGTGAAATGCGACCTTCCGCCCCGCGGCAATGAGGGGGTGCGCATGAGCCGTAGACGCAACGAGGAGACGTCATACGACGAGGCCTCTCGAGGACGTTTTGGCTCGGGGGGCAACCTCTTTGGCTTTGGGGCGGGGGGAAACGGTCTGCCCCAGGTGTTCGGCGTGCTCGTGTTCTTGATGCTCGTGGTGGTCGGACGCCTGGTATGGCTGCAGGTTGTGGAGGCGCCCCGGCTCTCGCAGGAAGCCCAGCAGAGGCGGACCAGCACCGTGGTGCTCCAGGCACGTCGCGGCACGATATACGATCGCAACGGCAACGTCTTGGCCATGAGCGAGGAATGCTACGACGTTTACTGCAATCCCAAGGAGGTCGCCGACGCGGATGCGGAGTCCAAGCTCGTGGCACACTGGCTCGGTGGCGTTGCGGCGGACTACCGTGATCTTATGGTTAAGGACTCCACGTTTGTCTACCTCTCGCGCATGGCCAACAAGGAGGCGTGTGAATCCCTGCGGTCCGATTTGATCTCGCAGGGGTTTGCCGGCGTCTATTTGATTCCACAAACGCATCGCGTGTATCCGTTTGGCCAGGTTGCGGGCCAAATCCTGGGGATGGTAAACACCGACGGCAAGGGCGTGTCGGGAATCGAACTTGCCTACAACGAGGTGCTTGCCGGAAAGAACGGACAGATGACGATGGAGACGGGCCTGGGAGGGATACCCGTTGCAGGTGGCGAGCGAGAGGTGACCGAGCCCATCAACGGCGGGGACATCGTTCTGGCCATCGACAAGGACGCCCAGATGTACGCCGAGCAGCAAATCGAGGAGGCGGTCGTCAAGAACAAGGCGAAGTCGGGGTTCTGCATGGTCTGCAACCCAAAGACTGGCGAGATCATAGCCGCTTGCTCGACTCCCTATGCCGACTTGTCGAATCCCGAGACGATCCAGAACGAGGCGCTCAACCTCAAGCTCGTATCGGACTCGTATGAGCCGGGTTCCATATTTAAGGTTCTGACGGCTGCCATTGGCATCGAGAGCGGAACCGTGGATTCCAGCGACTACTTTACCGTCCCGCCCACCATGCTGGTGGGCCAGGACCTCGTGGAGGACGAGGACGGCAGGACCACCACGATGGACATGAACCTGCGCGAGGTGCTGCGACGCTCGTCGAACGTCGGCATGGCGCAGATCGCCCAGGACGCCATTGGCGCCGATGCCTTTGCCCAGGGGGTGTCGTCCTTCAAGATTGGCGAGCTCACGGGAATTGACTATCCCGGCGAGTCGGTGGGCCTGGTAAAGAATCGCAACGAGTATGACCCCTCGTCACTGGGATCGATGTCGTTTGGCCAGGGAATAGCCTGTCCCATGGTCCAGATGGTGCGCGCGGTGGGTTCGATTGCCAACGATGGCATGCTCGTGACGCCGCACTTCGTCTTGAGTGCCGAAGGAAAGACCCTTGCATGGGAAGGCGGCGAACGCTCGGTGTCGGTGGTCACCGCAAACAAGGTGGTAGACATGATGCGTACCGTGGTGGAAGAAGGCACGGGCGAGTCGGCGGCGGTAGAAGGATATGATGTTGCCGCAAAGACGGGTACGGGCGAGCAGGCGGAGAACGGAAAGTACGTCAAGGACAAGTACTTGGCCTCTCTCATTGGGTTTGCGCCCGCCAAGGATCCTGAAGTTCTCGTCTATGTCGGCTTAAACGAAACTCCATATATGTCTTACTCATCCGCAGGACCCGTTTTCTCGGCTATTATGGGTGAGGTTCTTGCTGACTTGGGCGTTCCGTCGTATAGCCGGGAGCTCTGAGAGGTGATGCAATGATTCGTATGACTGTAGCGGACATGTTGGAGGCAACGCAGGCGGCGCTGGTCGCCGGACTTGCCTCCACCACGTTCGAGGGTGTACAGATAGACTCGCGTCTGGTGCGCAGGGGGACGGCGTTCGTGGCGTTGCCCGGCGAGCGCGTTGACGGCAACGACTACGTCGAGGCGGCCATTGAGGCCGGTGCCCATGTGGTGGTCGTGACGCGTGCGGTTGACCCGATTGCGTTGGAGATGGCGATGCTGCACGGCGTGGCCGTGGTGCGAGCTGCGCGGGATGACGGAGAGGAGTTCATGCTGCGGCTGGCGCGCGCTTGGCGCGAGCGCAACCTGCAGTGGACCGTGGTGGGCGTTACCGGGTCGGTGGGAAAAACCACCACCAAGGACATGCTCGCCGCTGCTTTGGCCACAACACGCAGGACGCATGCCACGAAGGGCAACTTCAACAACTTGCTTGGCGTGCCGCTTACGCTGTTTGGGGCCTCTTCGTCCGATGAGGCCATCGTGGTCGAGATGGGCATGAACATGCCGGGAGAGATGGAGCGTCTTACCGACGTGGTCCAACCCAATGTGGCGGTCGTTACCAACGTAGGCACGAGCCATATTGGAAATCTGGGTTCGCGCGAGGGCATCGCGCGTGCCAAGGCACAGATCACGAGCAGAATGCGCGAGATGGAAGGAATTCCTGGTCCCACCATCGTCCTGACCGATGGTGACGACTTCGCTGACCTTATCGAAAACGAGTACGCCACACCCGCCGGTATTCTTGTTATGAGAGTGGGTCCTTCCCAAGCGAGCTCCGTGCATGCGGATGTGCTCAGCATTGACGAGAATGGCCTTCCGACGGTGCGACTGACGTTTTCCGACGGGCTCGTGCTCGAGGGTCTTCTTCCGCTTCCGGGTCGCGCCATGGTCTTTGACCTGCTTAGCGCGATGGGGGCGGCATGGGCGCTCAATGCTCCGCGTGAGGAGGCATTCGCTGGCATCCAGGCGATGCGCGCGACGCGCATGCGTCTGGAGGTGCGCAAGGCACAAGGCGCTCCGCGCGTCATTGACGACTCGTACAACGCAAGTCCTGCCTCCATCGCCGCTGCCTTGGAGGTCCTTTGCACCATGGCCTGTTCCGGGCGACGCGTGGCCGTCATCGGAGAAGTGGGGGAGCTTGGTGCGCAGTCCCAGCGGCTTCACGGCCTGATTGGGGCGTATGCGGCGGCAAAACCGCTCGACATGCTCGTCTTTGTGGGTGGGGAGGCCGCCGACGTCATGGCTGACGCCGCCCTTACCATGGGCTTTTCTGCGGACAAGATGGAGCGTTTCGCCACATCCGATGCCGCGGCAAAGGTACTCGGACCGATTCTTGAACCTCGCGATCTGGTTCTGGCAAAGGGCTCGCGCTCGGTCGGCCTCGATCGCTTCGTTGAGGGGGTGCTCAAACGATGATCGGAATGCTCATCGGCAATCCGGCATATCCCACCTATCAGGTGTTTTTGGCCGTTCTTATTAGCGCCCTCATTACGGGACTCGCCATGCCACTCTTCATTCGCTTCATGAAAAGCGGAGGCATCGGACAGCAGATTCGTGCCGATGGCCCGCAGAGGCATCTGGTGAAGCAGGGAACGCCCACGATGGGTGGGCTCATCATGCTGCTGGCGGTGGCGGCCACATCGGTAATCATGGCACCGTGGACGCCGGATCTTGCCTGTGCTATGGGTGCCATGCTCATCACGGGGTCGTTGGGGCTGCTCGACGACATAGAGTCGGTCGCCCACAAGCGTTCGCTGGGCCTCACCCCTTCGCAAAAGATGGTGGGACTCGTTACCATTGCCGTGGTGTTCTGCCTCGGTGTTGTCAACTGGGCCGGCCTGCCTCCGGTCGTGCGCTTTCCCGGTGGGTTCACCATCGACCTCGGTGTGCTGACCACCACGCTTGGTGCGGGACCCGGTGCCATTCGGATTCCCTGGCTCTACGTTATTTTTGTCGTGCTGCTGATGGCAGGGCTCTCGAATGCCGTTAACCTCACTGATGGCTTGGACGGTCTGGCGGGAGGTACGGTGCTTATGGCCATGCTTGGTATGGGCATGGTCGCATTTCGCTACGGCGAGCTGTCGTTGGCAATATTTGCGGCGGCCATCGCTGGCGCGTGCATTGGCTTCTTGTGGCACAATTGCTATCCGGCCTCCATCTTTATGGGTGATACGGGGTCCTTGGCGCTTGGTGCCGCATTTGCGGCGTGCGCGGTCCTCACAAAGACCGAGGTTACCTCGCTGGTAATGGGTGGCTTGTTCGTGGTCGAGGCGCTGTCCGTCATCATTCAGGTCGTGAGCTTCAAGCTTACGGGCAAGCGCGTGTTCCTGATGTCGCCCATCCACCACCACTTCGAAAAGAAGGGCTGGAGCGAGAACAAGGTCGTCATACGCTTCTGGATCATCTCTGCTGCGTTCGTCGCCCTTGGCTTCGCCCTGTATTTCCAACTAAGATAACGTCACCATCGACGTCGGGTAAAAGGTGCCGCTTGGAGCGGCAGAATGGAGTGTGTAATGCCATCCATGGCGAACAGCCAGCCCTTGGGTAAGGTCTGCGTGCTTGGACTGGGGCGTACGGGATTTGGTGTTGTCGAATACCTCATCCAGCATATGCCAGATCGTGTCGAGTCGATTCATCTTTATGGCGGAGCGCGTTCCGTGCCCAACGAACAGACCGCTCGTTTCGAGGGGCAGGGCGTGCACGTGACGTGCGGCACCGACGAGATTGAGGGCGAGTACGACTTGGCCATCGTATCTCCCGGTATACCACCACGTTCGGCGTTCTTTTTGTCGGCAAAGGCCCATGCAAAGGATTTGGTGGGCGAGCCGGAGTTTGCGTGGCGCGAGAGCCCCAATCGCTGGGTGGGCATCACTGGAACCAACGGCAAAACGACCTCTACGCTGCTTACCGCCGAGATCATGAACACGGGCGGAGTCAAAGCGGAGGCCGTGGGGAATATTGGGGTTGTAGCCACTGGCGAGATAGCAGATCGGCCCGAGGACATGTGGTTCGTCGCCGAGCTATCGAGCTTCCAGTTGGCAACGTCCTTGCAGCTCCATCCACGCGTTGCCTGCCTGCTCAACCTGACGCCCGACCACATCGAGTGGCACGGAACGTTGGAGGAGTACGCCGAGGCAAAGGGGCAGATGTTCCGCAATTTGGATGACGAGGACCTGGCGGTCGTCTCGGTAGACGACAGCTGGTGTCGCAAGGTCGCCGATAAGCTCGAGGCACGTGGCCTGCGCGTATGTCGCGTGAGCGTGCATGGCGTACCCGAGTCGTATAGCGCGGCGTTTGTGCGAAAAGGACGTTTGGTGGTGCGCCTGGATGGGAAGGAACACAAGCTCGTCTTGGGCGAAAGCCTTTCGCTCGAAGGCGCGCATAACATGTTCAACGCGCTTGTGGCTTCGGCCGTGGCCCTTGAGCTTGGCGTCACGGTGGAGGCGGTTTGCCATGCGCTCATGACCTTCGCACCTCTTGAGCATCGCATTGAGCCGTGTGGCACGTGGCAAGACGTACGATTCATCAATGACTCCAAGGCGACGAACGTGGATTCGGTCGAGAAGGCCCTGGCCTCGTTCTCGCCGGGAAAGATCGTGGTGCTCCTTGGTGGTCACGACAAGGGGACGGAACTGGACTCCCTCGCGCACGAGGTCTCGGCAAGGTGTTATGCCGCCGTTTGCTACGGAGAGGCTGGCGCGCGTATTGCGGAGGCTATTCGTGAGGCTGACGCAAATATGGGACTGACCGTTGTGGAAGAGCCGCACATGGCAGAGGCCTTCTCGCGAGCGGTTGAGTTGGCACGTCCGGGTGACGTCGTGCTTCTGTCGCCTGCATGCTCGTCGTTTGATGAGTTCGGGAGTTTCCAGGAGCGTGGCAACGCGTTCAAGGACCTGGTCAAAGAGCTCGGCGCGTTGAAGGAGGCTAAATGATGGAGTCTATCCGTGCGCGTGTCGCCGCGCTTACGGGTAGGTACGAACGCGAGAAGTCGCAGACCGTAACGCCTGCAAGCATCGCGATTCCACGCATCATTTTTTTGGTCACCGCGCTTGCGCTGACGCTCTTTGGCATGCTCATGATTTACTCGTCATCATCCGTTACGGGAGCCACCTCCGAGACCTATGACTACAATCCGGCCTACTTTCTTACCAGGCAGTTGATGTTTGCTGCAATCGGCCTCGTCCTTGCCATAGTCTTGGCACGTCTGGACTACCACATATGGCGTGGCAATGTGCTCATGGTGTTATGGGCAATAACGGTCTTTCTTTTGGTTGTGGTCTACACGCCACTTGCGGGTAGGGACGCATATGGTGCGACCCGTTGGATTGCGATGGGTCCCTTTACGTTGCAGCCTTCTGAGTTTGCAAAGGTCGTCATTCTGTTGGTTGGTGCACAAATCGCCGAGAAGTTCTTTTGGGAGGGGTCCATCGACAACTCTCAGGCACTCAAGCTGCTCTTTGCTGGCGTGTTGGTTCCCCTGTTTTTGGTGTTGTGGCAGCCGGACAAGGGTACGACCGGCGTGGTGGTCATCACGCTGCTCATCATGTGCTATTTGGCAGGCGCATCAGCAAGCGCCGTCGGTCTCGTGGGTGTTGCTGTGGGTGTTGCCGCAATTGCGTATTCGCTCAAGGACGACTATTCGCGGGCGCGCATACTCACCATGTTCAACCCGTCTAACGATCCCTACGGAGCCGGATACCAGCTCACGCAGGGATTCTATGCCTTTGGTTCTGGCGGGCTTACGGGGCTGGGCCTTGGCATGTCGAGACAGAAGTACAATTACCTTCCCATGGCGCACAATGACTTCATCTTTGCGATCGTGGGGGAAGAGCTTGGACTTCTGGGTACCGTGGGCATGCTTGCGGCGTTTGCGCTTCTGCTTTGGAGCGGCCTCAAGATTGCGCAGGCCGCCCCAGACGTTGCGGGACGCCTGATTGCGGCTGGCTGCACGTCGATGCTCATCGTTCAGCTTCTTCTTAACGTGAGCGGTGTCTTGGGAATTTTCCCGCTTACGGGAAAGCCTGTGCCATTTGTGTCGTACGGAGGATCGTCCATCATTTCGTGCCTTTTGCTGGCGGGGCTCGTCACATCGGTCTCGTTGCGCTCAAAGCTGCCTGAGACTGCGTATGAGGCGCGAAGGCGTCAGTTGAGGCTGGCAGACGAGGGGACGGTACCTCGTGCCGATACGTGGCGCGAGGGAGCTCCAGAACCGGCATTCACCGAAAGGAATACCCAGATGCCGCGCAGAAGCTTCCGCGTCATAGAAGGCGGGGAGGGCAAGGCGAGAACGGCGCAGCTCGCCGGAGGCGGATATCGGCGAGTTGATCTGGGACCAAGTGCCGCCGAACGCCTCAGAGGCAATTCCAAACGACGCTAAGCACAGCTCGCAAGAGATTGGATTCCCAGCTCAGGATTGCAGCTGCAGCTGAGCTGGGATTTCCTTTCCTGTGGCATGTGCTCCCACACCAAAGTCAATCTCGTCTCAAACAAGCCGTTTTGAGCTGGGATTGCCTTTCCTGTGGCGCGATTTGCCGAGGATCCCTTTCCATGCGCATGGCTTGTGCGGAGTTCGTACGCCATCCAATGAACTGGTTGCAACGTGTATAGTATTCAAGGACTTGTTCGGGCCACGTCGAAAGGTTGGTGGAGCGTGCAAAAGAACCTCGAGGTAGCGATTGCGGCGGGCGGAACTGCTGGTCACATCAATCCCGCTCTCGCATTGGCGGAGGAGCTCACCCATCGCGGGCATCACGTCACGTTCTTTGGCCAGCCAAATCGGCTCGAGAGCACGCTCGTGCCCGAGGCGGGCTATGACTTTGAATGCATCCGTGTTTCTGGGTTCGATCGCTCGCGTCCTTGGACGCTCGTATCTGCTTTGTTGCGTATGCGAAAGGCAGAAAAGCAGCTTGCCCACCTCTTTGATGAGCGCACCGCGCCTGATGTGGCGGTGGGATTCGGGGCGTATGTGGAAATGCCGCTCCTTCAGCTCTGCAAAAAGCGGGGGATACCCTATGTGATTCACGAGCAGAACTCAGTTGCGGGCCTTGCAAACAAAACCTGTGCAAAGAGCGCCTCTTCGGTATGCCTGTCGCTGCCCGATGCCCGAGCGGCCTTTGAGGGACAGGTTGCCGACGAGAGTCGCATCGTCGTAACGGGTAACCCGGTGCGTCGGTCGGTGGTGCAGGCTTCTCGCGAAGAAGGGCGTGCGGCCTTTGGCATTCGCGACGACGAGACCATGCTGCTCGTGTTTGGCGGAAGCCTTGGTGCGAGGCATCTCAACGAGGCCGTCACGGCGCTCAAGGAGGAGCTTCTCTCGCGGCCTAAGCTGCGCATAGTGCATTCCACGGGCAAAGAGTTGCACGAGGAGGTAGTTGCCGGCCTCGGGCTCACGGAGGAGCAGGCAAAGCGATGGGACGTGCGGCCTTACATTAGCAACATGGGCGAGGCCTTGGCCGCCAGCGATCTGGTGCTGTCGAGGGCTGGAGCCTCATCCATAGCCGAGATCGCCGCTCTTGCCGTGCCCGCAGTGCTCGTTCCGTACCCGCTCGCCACGGGAGACCACCAGACGACAAACGCGAAGTTCCTTGTAGGGGCGAAGGCGGCGGAGCTGGTGCCCGACGACGAGTTGGACACCTCGAGGTTCAAGGAGCTCCTGCTTGGGCTTGTCGACGACGACGAGCGAAGGGACGCCATGCGCGAGGCGTCCAAAGAGCTAGCTCAGGATAGGGCGGCCAGCAACCTCGCTGAGCAGGTCGAGGCAGTTTGCTGAGGATTTGAGTAGCTTGTCAGCCGCGTGCAGAAAAGAAGTAAACTTGTAGCCTGTACCTTCTACGGAGGAGATTTCATGGCGAATCAGGAAACCAGCGCAGCCTTCGAGAGCGCGCATTTTATTGGCATTGGTGGAGCGGGCATGAGCGGCATTGCACTTGTGCTCCATGAGCGTGGAACAAAAGTCACGGGTTCGGACCTCAAGGAGTCGCACTATGTGCGCAAGCTGCAAAAGGCCGGCATCGACGTGCGCATTGGACATGAGGCTTCAACCATCGACGAGGTCAAACCTGACGTCGTGGTAACCTCGACAGCCGTGCCTGCATCGAACCCAGAGCTCATGCGTGCGCATGAGCTCGGCATACCCGTATGGCCGCGGGCAAAGATGCTCTCTGAGCTTTGCAATGGCACGACGACCGTTGCGGTTGCTGGTACGCATGGCAAGACGACGACGAGCTCAATGGTCGCTACCATGCTCGACGCGATGGGACTTGACCCGTCGTTCCTCATCGGTGGCGTGGTCGAGGGGTATGGTACGAATGGCCGCAACGGCAAGGGTGGCTATTTTGTGGCTGAGGCCGATGAGTCCGATGGCTCGTTCCTCTTCCTCAATCCCGACGTCGTCGTCGTGACGAACATCGAAGAAGACCACCTGGACCACTACGGGACTATGGAGCGACTGGAGGCAACCTTCCAAGAGTTCATGGCCCTCGTTGGCAAACACGGTACGGTCATCATCATGGGTGACGACCCTCATTACGTGGAGCTTGCCAAGGCAACGGGTCGACGCGTCCTGACGTATGGCTTCAACGAAGGCAACGATTTTGTGTGCTCTTCCATCAAATCGGAGGGCATCGCGACGTTGCTTGAGGCGCGAATCCCAAATGGCGACGTGGTAGAGGTGTCCATCAGCGCCAACCCAGGCAGGCACAATGCGCTCAACGCACTGGCGTCGATTGCCGTTGCCACCGTGCTTGGCTTCGATGCCAAAGATGCAGCAAAGGCCCTCTCGCAGTTCAAGGGCGCCCGTCGGCGCTTCACGCACGTGGGTGATGCCTGCGGAATAACGGTCATCGATGACTACGGCCATCATCCCACCGAGATAAAGGCGACGCTCAGCGCGGCTGCCTCCCTGGGCTACAAGCGCGTGGTCTGCATCTTCCAACCGCATCGTTATACCCGGACGCAGCTCATGAAGGACCGCTTTGGCGGGGCCTTCAACGATGCCGACGTGCTCTACGTTATGGACGTCTTCCCTGCGAGCGAGATGCCCATCCCCGGCATTTCCGGAAAGACGGTCGTGTCTGCGGTCGAGCGGCTTGGCGATGTGGACGAGATTCATTACGTACCCAACCGGCGGAAGCTTATAGAGAGGCTCGTCGAAGACCTCCGCGAGGGCGATTTCGTGATCACGCAAGGTGCCGGAGACGTTACGTTGCTTGGCCCCGCGCTCATCGCGGCTCTCAAAGAGCGTGGCGAGGGGAACGGATAACACGTGGCGCGCAGTGCGCGGCGAGGCAGCGAGGGGAAGCGAGCCTCGCGTAAGACGAGCGTGGTGGGATCTACTCTGGGGGACGCACCGAGCAGGCTTAGGGCTCGTGGCGTGCCACAGAGTGGTATCCGATCAACCGATACGCTCAAAATCGCAGAGGGAGCGTTGCCGGACTCAACGATGGGTCCCGTTGACGCTCGAGTAGCAGGACACAGGATCTTGCGTATCTTGGCCATTGTCTCTGGCTCGCTCGCGGGGCTGTTACTGCTGCTGGCTCTTGTCCTCGCGATTCTAGCTCAGACTCCGGTATTCGAAATAAAGACGATCGAGACCAACGATACCGAGCATGTGACTGCCGAAAATGTCGCTCAGCTCATACGGGTACCAGAGGGTTCCACGCTACTGAACGTCGACACCGAGGCGGTGGAACGCTCTGTGCTCAACAATCCGTGGATAGGGTCGGTGGAGATTCAAAGCGTGTTTCCCGACAAACTTCGCGTGCATGCCGTCGAACGAGAGGTCGGCGCATTGGTCTCGATGCGCTCGGGGGGAATGTGCTGGCTTCTGGGCAAGGACTCCCATTGGATAGAGCCGATGCGCGTCCAGGCAACCGAAGACGAGTCTGCCGAGGATGCAGCGCTGTCTGAGGCAGAGCGGTTGGGCGTAATCATGATATCCGATATACCGTCAAGCGTATCGCCGGTTGCGGGTACTGCCGCTACTGACTCGTCACTTGATGCCGTCATGACGTTCGAGGAGCAGCTGAGCGATGAGTTTAAGCAACAGATCGCGAGTTACTCGGCTCCGGATGAGGAGGGTATCTCGTGCATCCTCAAGAACGGGGTCGAGGTCTCGCTGGGATCTGCCGTAAACATCGCCACCAAGGAATCGGTCGCGCAACGGATACTTGACGAGTTTGCCGGACAGGTCACCTACGTGAATGTCCGCGTCCCCGGACGTCCCACATACCGCCGTGTCGAGTCGACTTACATGCGCGAAGGGACGGGAGCGACAGGAACCTCCATAGACGAAGAGAGCAAGTTTTCGACATATCCGCAAAGAGACCCTTCGCTCGACGAAGACCTAAACGAGGGCATGGACGACGAGCTAATAAGCGAGTACGCAACAGATGCAACCAACGGGTCGAGTGGCACGAATGCGAGGGGGCATAACTCTGCCGACAGCTCCTCTCGTGAAGGATCCGAGCAAAGTGGCTCAGCGACAGACGGGTCGTATGACGAGCGCGAGACCACCGGAACACGCTCTACGTCGAGTGGTTCAACCCTCTAGTTCAAGGGCTGTTCTTGAGGGTTTTTTGGTCCTAGCCGAGCCGTTTCGGAAGGTTCCAAGAGGGTAAAGTGATTAAACCTCTACTTGAGGTTTAAGAAATAATTGCAAGTAAAACCCCTATTTTAGCAGGGGTTTACATATTACCTCCATAAGCGTTGACATTTCGAATTGCAATGTGTAAAGATAACCCGCTTTGCAAGAGGCGTTGAGGTTAACTTGAGGTTGAGGGTTTTGATCTCGGCAAATCGCGCTAGCACGGGGTACCACAAACACAAAACGAAGCACCAACGCACCACCATCGGAGCCCCAACGCAGTAGGTCGTAGCAAACATACCGCACGGAGGGCATAACGCCGCCACGCAAGGAGGAAGCATGAACGAGACCAACATACCAAACAACTACCTAGCCGTGATCAAAGTGGTTGGTGTCGGTGGCGGTGGCACGAATGCCGTCAATCGCATGATCGAACAAAACATTCGAGGTGTTGAGTTCGTCGCGGTAAATACCGACGCACAAGCACTTGCTCTTTCTGATGCCGATATCAAAGTGCACATTGGCACCGACATCACCAAGGGCCTCGGCGCTGGCGCAGTGCCTGAGGTTGGTGCCGAGGCAGCGGAGGATTCTCGCGACGAGATCAAGGCTGCCATCGCGGGTTCCGACATGGTGTTCATCACCGCTGGCGAAGGCGGAGGCACCGGAACGGGTGCGGCTCCCGTCGTGGCGGACATCGCAAAGAACGACGTGGGCGCGCTGACGGTTGGTGTCGTTACCAAGCCGTTCACCTTTGAGGGCAGGAAGCGTGCGGCGAATGCCGCCGATGGCATCAAGAGCCTGTCCGAGAACGTGGACACGCTCATCGTGATTCCCAACGATCGCCTTCTGGACCTCTCCGAAAAGAAGACCACGATGCTCGAGGCATTCCGCATGGCAGACGACGTGCTGTGCAAGGGCACCCAGGGCATCACCGACCTCATTACGGTACCTGGCCTCATCAACCTCGACTTTGCTGACGTCTGCACCATCATGCGCGGTGCCGGAACGGCGATGATGGGCATCGGCATCGCTTCGGGCGACAACCGTGCCGTCGACGCTGCGGAAGAGGCCATTTCGAGCCGCATGCTCGAAAGCTCGGTCGATGGCGCCACGCGCGTGCTTCTCTCGATTTCGGGCAATCAGGACCTTGGAATCCAAGAGATCAACGACGCGGCCGACCTCGTTGCAAAGAACGTCGATCCCGACGCCAACATCATCTTTGGCACCGTCGTGGACGAGAGCCTTGGCGATCAGGTGCGAGTAACCGTCATCGCTACCGGCTTCCGTGACGACAACGTAAATGCTCCGGCGCCAAGCATGCCTTCGAACGCCGACCGTCGCTCGAACGCCTCGCGTCCCGCGGAGCGTCGCACCACGAGCCGTCCGTCCTCGAGCTCGCGTCAATCGAACTCGAACTCCGACGGATTCGACATTCCCGACTTCCTCAAGCGCAGCACGCGCATGTAGCGATGATGGCTAAGGACATGCCTGCGACGAGCCTACATCGTTCGTCGTCAGGATGTCTGGCCGTCTAGCGAACGTATTGGAGGTGCTAGTCGATGAATACAACGAATGAGACCGCGTATGCTGCCTTCCTGCGCGAACGTCGAGAAGAGCTGCTCGATCGCATTGCCGACGCGGCGTCTCGCTCTGGTCGCACGAGCGAGGACGTAACGCTCATGGCCGTGTCGAAGACTGTGGATGCCTCAAAGATGATTCAGGCGTACGAGGTTGGTTACCATACGTTTGGCGAAAACCGCCCCCAGGAGCTCGTGCGCAAATGGGAGGCATCCCAAAACCTCGATGACATTCGTATCGACATGATTGGCAATCTCCAACGAAACAAGATCAACAAGGTGATCGACAAGGCAGGACTCATCCACTCGGTTTCGTCAGGGCATCTGGCTGAGGCCATTTCGATGAGGGCGGCCTCACGCGACGTAACGGCACATTGTCTTTTGGAAGTAAACGTGTCGGGCGAGGAGACAAAGTCTGGAATGGCCCCCAATCAAGCTAAACGCGTCGCGGAACAGTTCATGGAGCTGCCCAACATGAAGCTGGAAGGCCTCATGACGATGGCTCCCGCCTATGACGCCTCCGCGGCACGGGGCAGCTTCAACGGACTTCGGGAGCTTTGCGAGGAACTGCGTTGCTCTACGGGACTGCCGCTGCCCGTGCTTTCATGCGGTATGAGTGGTGATTTTGAGATTGCGGTCGAGGAGGGTTCCACGCTCGTAAGACTAGGCCGCGTGGTGTTCGACCCGTCCTTTGCGGACGCGGTAAACGTACGTTAGGAGAGACAAGACCATGGGATTTCTTGATAACCTGCGCGACAGGCTTCGCGGTGACGTGGACGACTACGACGACGATTACTACGACGACTACGACGACTACGATGATGACTACGACGACGAGCCGGCTGGCTCGGGCCTTTTGGGCAACACGCCGCGTCCAGAGGCCGAAAGCGTCGCCGTATACACTCGCTCGGGTCGGCCGGTGCCGTCGAGCAACGACACCACGTCGTCGCGCAGTCAGGGATCGTCGGACTCTTACTCGTCGTATAGGAGCCGCCGCACCAGCACGCGAGACAGCTACGAAGACGATGACTACGACAGCTATGAGTCGTCGCACCAGTACACGCCTTCGCGTTCCACGATGAACTACAACATGTCTGGTCAGTTGCCTCCCTATGTGTTGCGTGCGGAATCCTACGAGGACGTGCAAGCGGTCGTACGGCGTGTGCGCACGAATCAGACTGTGCTTCTTGACCTCGTGAATACCGATCCGGACGTCGCCCAGCGAATCCTCGACTTCTGCTTTGGCCTTTCGTTTGGAATTGACGGAGAGGTAACCTCCGTGGGCAATCGCGCATTTGCGGTGCTTCCGGCCGGGATGCAGATCTCGCAAGCTGAGGCCGACAGGCTTCTGGCGGGGGAGCACTAACATGGCGCGTATCAGTTCTACGGTAGGCATCATTGGCGTTGGGTCCATGGGATCGGCCATCGCACGCGGACTCGTAACTTCTGGCACGCTCGAAGGTTCCGATTTGGTTGTGTGTGACGCGCAGGAATCGTGCACGCAGCCGCTCAAGGAGTTGGGGATGCGCGTCGCCGACGATGCTCAGGGCCTTGTGGCGGCACAGACCGACGTGGTCGTGCTCGCGGTAAAGCCGCAGGTACTGCCTGAGGTTTGCGCAGGGCTTGCAGAGGGTCTCAGCGACCGCCTCGTGGTTTCCATTGCTGCGGGCGTTGCGATAGAAACTCTTGAGGGGCTTTTCCCTGAGTCCCGCGTGGTACGCGTCATGCCCAATCTGCCAATTCAGGTTCTTTCGGGAGCTACGGCCGTATGTGCGGGGACAAAGGCCACGGCACAGGACGTTGAGCTCGTGCGGTCCCTGTTTGCTGTCCTCGGATCCGCCCAGGTCATGCGCGAGGATCAGCTCGATGCGGAGGGTGCAGTCGTGAGCTGTGGGCCGGCTTACGTCGCCCTGTTCATCGACGCATTTACGCGCGCGGGCGTTCTACGAGGCCTACCGGCGGCGTCATGTCGCGAGATGGTCGAGGCAACCGTGCTTGGTGTGGCCCAGACGCTTCTTCAGACGGGCGAGCACCCTCGTTCGTACATGGAGCGTGTGACCTCTCCGGGTGGGACGACGGCGGCCGGACTCAAGGAGCTTGAGCCGTATCTTGCGGAGGGTGCATACAATGCGGTGGATGCTGCGCTGCAAAGAACGGCTGAGCTCGCAGAAGGTAGGTGAGAGATCGTATGATGGGGTTTAACCTCGTGTTTTTCATCGCACGCCTTCTCGACTTTTATCAGATACTCATCGTGGTGTGGTGCATCATGTCATGGTTTCCCATACCGCGAGAAGGTATCATCTCGGATTTGGCGGGAGCGATCGATTCGTTGGTAAGCCCATACATGAATCTCTTTAGGCGCTTTATTCCACCGTTCGGGGGATTGGACTTCTCACCGATCCTTGCAATCATCGTTCTTCGTCTCATTGAGCGAGCTGTATTGGTATACTTTTAGCAAGTAAGGTGCGTCGGCCTGTAGGAAAGCGTCGTGCACACAGGAATCGAAAGGGAAAAAGATGGCAATCACACCAGCTGATATCGAACAACTGACCTTCTCGGCCTCTAAGCGCGGTTACGATACCGATGAGGTCGACAATTTCCTTGAGGAGCTCTCTGGCGAGGTCGACTCGATGCTTCACAAGATCGCCGACCTTAAGGGCAGGCTCAATTCCTCTGAGGCACAGCTTCAGTCTTCGCAGGCACAGGTCGCCTCGCTGAAGCAGCAGGTCTCCGAGCTCGAGATTGAGCTCTCCTCTCGTCCGGTCTCCGCTCCTCCCATGCAGATGGCCGCACCCGATTACGGTGCATCGGAGCGTCAGATTTCTCAGGTGCTCATCGTCGCTCAGCAAAGTGCCGACAAGCTCGTGGCCGATGCCCGCGACAACGCCGAGCGCATTCGCAACGAAGCCGACCAGAAGGCTCGCGAGGTCATTCGTCAGGCACTGGCCGAGAAGCAGAGCGAGCTGGACGAGATCGATCGACTCAAGCAGTCTCGCGAGGACTTCCGTTCCGAGTACAAGCGCCTTCTGCAGCACTTCATGGACGATGCGGATTCCGTCTTCCCGAACCAGAATGACGACGAGCCCGTTCGCAACGTAGCGCCTGCCGCTCCTGCAGCCGCGCCCGTTGCGCAGGCTGCACCTGTCGCAGAGCCCGAGGCCAGCTTCATCGATGCTGACGCTACCGCGATGTCGCGACCCATCATGACCGCTCCGGTTTCCGCCGCTCCTGGCGAGGACTTTAGCGACCTCGACTAGGGTCATCACACATACGGTGTACTCAAGGAGTGCCCCGAAGCACGGCTTGACTGCAAGCGTGCTTCGGGGGCACTCCTTTTTGGTATCCGTGCCTTTTGAAGGCAAACGATGTGCAGGCGATGGTGATACTCCCCTTTGCCTTACCTGAGGCAAAGGGGAGGCAAAGGGGAGTATCACCATCGCCTGCCCTGGCTGCATATCACCACGCATTTCGAGTGTGCATGTGCTACAATCCTTTTTGCGAAGTGGGCCAGACGATCGCGGGGTGCCTTTGGCATCATGAGGAAAGTCCGGGCTCCAAAGGGCAGGAAGCCGGCTAACGGCCGGGCGGGGTGACCCGACGGAAAGCGCCGCAGAAAAGAAGACTCCCACTGCCCGCCTTGGCGGGTAAGAGAAAAGCTGAAACGGTAGTGTAAGAGACTACCAGCGCCGTGGCAACACGACGGCTTGGCAAGCCCCTTCCGGAGCAAGCGCGAATAGGAGCGCAATGGTGTGGCCCGCACTGCGCTCGGGTAGCGCGCTCGAGGCCAGCGGTGACGTTGGTCCTAGATAAATGACCGTCCACGACAGAACCCGGCTTACAGGCCCGCTTCGCCCTTTAGTGGAACAAAGTTCCCGGGGAGTTTTGTTCCACTCGGAACAAAGTTCCCGGGGAGTTTTGTTTCACTCGAATGTGCATATACACGAGGCGGCCCGCATCCTCTGTGATGCGGGCCGCCGTATCTTTGGATGCTTCGATTGTCTTAGATGAAGAACTCCACGATGAACGCGCAAAGACCTCCTAGAAGCATGGTGGCTGGTAACGTGGTAAACCAAGCCTTTACGATGCTTCCCGCGACGCCCCAGCGTACCTTCTTTGCGCCTTTGGCGCTACCAGCTCCCATGATGGCCGTCGTTACGACCTGAGTCGTGCTCACGGGGGCGCCAAATGCCGTCATGGTCTCGATGGCGATCGCCGACGAGGTTTCGGAAACAAAGCCGACGACGGGCTCCAACTTGGTTACGCCGCCGCCAACCGTCTTCATGATGCGCTGTCCGCCAATGGAGGTGCCCAGTGCCATGGTGGCAGCGCAGAACAGCTTGACCCACAGGGGAACGCCCGAGCCTGCGGCGAGCTCACCGCTGCCGATGAGCGCGAGCGTGATGATACCCATGGTCTTTTGGGCGTCGTTGTTGCCGTGGCTATAGGCCATAAACATCGAACTTGCAATCTGCGCCTTATGGAACAGGCCGTTGGCTTTGGCGGGCTTCCAGTTGGCAAAGAGCTCAAACACGAGCTTCATAAAGAAGTATCCGAGCGCAAGTCCGATGATTGGTGAGGTGAACAGGGGAATGACGACCTTGTTGAGGACGCCGCCCCACATAATGTGCTGAATACCACGCGAAAACACGATGGTGGCGCCGATGAGGCTGCCGATGAGGGCGTGTGAGGAGCTGCTAGGAATACCCTGCCACCAAGTAAAGAGGTCCCAAATGATGGCGCCAAGCAACGCGGCCAGTATTACATAGAGTTCCAGTTGGACATCCACCAAGCCATGGGCTATGGTCATGGCGACCTTCTCGCTCATGAGGGCGCCTATGAAGTTCATGGTAGCGCTCATCAGGATGGCCACGCGCGGCGGTAGCGCGCGCGTGTACACCGTCGTTGCGATGGCGTTGGCCGTGTCGTGAAAACCGTTGATGAACTCAAAGGTAAAAGCCGCTACAAGGACGGCTATGAGGAGTGTGCTAAGCATTTTTCATTACCACGCCCTGGACGATGTCACACGCATGCTCGCATGCGTTGAGCGCAAGCTCCATGCGGTCGAGGACACGAGACCACTTCATGATCTCGAGCGTGGGGACGTCGCCACGGAACAAATCGGCGAGCGCGGTTTTGTACACGGCATCGCCTTCGTCCTCAATGACGTCAACTCCCAGGCACAGATCCATGACTTGGGGATCCTTCTTGAAGTTAGAGAAACGATCCATGATTTTTACCAGCTCGCCGATGGCCTGGACCGTGATTTCTGCCAGCTTGACGGCTTCGGGACGCATATCTTCTACCGCAAAGAGGTCCATGCGGCTTGCTGCCGCCTCCATGTAGTCGACGATGTCATCCATGCGTTTGACCAGGACGCTTATGTCCTCTCGGTCGAATGGCGTGATGAACGAGTTCGAGAGCTCCATAAAGATTCTCTTTGCCGCGTCGTCACAGACGTTCTCGTAGTCCTTCATGCTTCGAATAAGGGTACGAGTCCCCGGATAATCTTCCGAGAATATCTTTTTGTACACCTCGGCAGTATCTGAGATTTTTGCGGCGTACTCTCGGAACAGACGATAGAACACGTCTTCTCTGCGCTTGACTCTACTCATAGTGCAGACCACCTTTCTTGTGATGGCCTAGTTGGCCGTTCGCATTGTATAGGAATGGACTCGCTCCTGTCATCAATTCGTCGGGGGACGTAGTTTTTAGTGCAGAAACAGTGTTTTTATACATCAAAAACATTAGAGCAATCGGGGCGTTATCAAGCAGTGAGTGGAACGGGGCTCCCGGGGAGTTAGTTCCGTGCCTCGTGGCGGGGTCCGCGACCGACTTACGCTGCGGAACAAACTCCCCGGGAGTCCCGTTCCACGGCTTCCGTTTGCCGCTGTCTCGATCTCCCTTGTGACAAGGTGTGAACAGTTCGACCGTCGTAGCTGTGATCATCTCGCCAAAGAATGCCGACAGTTTGTGTTGTTGAGGGTGATAGACTGAAGCCCGAAAGTTGATGCGTTCGATAGGGGGTTCCGATGGCTGAACTAACGCGGTACGTATGCCCACAATGTAACGGTGTCTTGCAGTTCTCGTCCGACGTGCACAAGGTTACTTGCGAGTTCTGCGGTGGCGAGTTTGACGTGAGCGAACTCAAGATTGACGTGGGCGAAGAGGAACAGGTGCAAATCAAGGCGGGGGAGCACGTTAAGTCCGTAGATGACTTTCTTAAGCGGGCCCCTTGGAGCGATGCGGAAGAAAGCGCGAATCTCGTCTCGCATACGTGCAACACCTGCGGCGCCGAGATTGTTTGTGAGTCGGCGACGGTTGCTACCAACTGCCCGTATTGCGGAAACGTAATGGTGGCTTCTTCCACATTGGCCGGACACCAACCACAGATGGTCATCCCGTTTAAGGTCAATCGCGAGAAGGCCGAGGAGGTGTTGGGCAAGCATGTAACGGGCAAGTGGTACCTGCCCAAGCAATTCTCGGCCGAGCTGCAGCATGTGCAGGGCGTCTACGTGCCCTACTACCTGTTTTCGACGGAGGCCGATGGCTGGGCTTGGTATGACGGCGAGAAAGATAGGACCGTGGGGTCTGGTGACGACAAGCGCACCGTAACCGATCACTACGACATCTATCGTGCGGCATCGGCCGAGTTCGTGCGCGTGCCCGTGAATGGCTCGAGCAGAATGCCCGACGGCCACATGGACGCCATAGAACCGTTTGACTACGACGATCTGGAACCGTTCAATGTGGGATATCTGGCAGGATACTTGGCCGAGGTGAGCGACGAGAGCGCCGAGGAACGTCAGGAGAAGGTCGAGCACCGCTGCGAGTCAACGTTTGAGGATAAGCTCAAACGCGACGCGCTGCGCAATGTCGATCGCGTGACGCGCGAGAGCTACGAGACGAACGTCTCGGTTAGTGAGGTCGAGACCACCATGATTCCGGTGTGGCTCATGCACTGCACCTGGGAGAACGAGAACATGCTCTTTGCGGTAAACGGTCAGACGGCCCGTGTGGTGGGCGATATGCCGCACGACAGCGGCAAACGAGCGCTCACGATTTTCCTGAGCGTCGTGATTGGCCTCGTTTTGGGACTGTTCTACGTGTTCAAGATATCGGGTGACGGGTTTACGACGACGAACCTCATCGTCTTGGCCGTTTGTTGCATCCTTCTGCCCATTCTGGTGGATGGTCACTTTATGGGACAAGTTCGGACCGCCAACGAAAAGCACGAGGCAGATGACGCCGTCGAACGCGGCAGCTTTACCATTACCGAACGACAGGGATAGGCTCGGATTTTCCGCTTTGGAGTAATGTCTGCAGAAAGGCGGCAAATAGGCTCGTTTGAGGGCCTATTTGTCGCCTTGTATCATGCAAAAGCGTGGCACAGATTCCGAGGAATGTTGTGCCACGCCATCTTGTTCGTACGGTACCGAACTATGCGCGCTCGCGTACCTGCGCCACGGTGATCATGTTTGTGGACGAGACGTACGTGTCGTCAAACGGCGTGGTCTCGGGATCGCCGGCCATGACGACTACCAAGTCGCCGACTCGGGCGAAGCCGTAGTCACGCGCGAGGTTGATGGCGTTGTAGCAGGCGTCGATGTGGGTCTCTTGCTCTTCGGTAAGAATGCCGTGCACGCCCCAGTAGAAGTTGGTGCGCCTGACGGCTTGCTCCATCGACGAGAAGGCATAGATGGGCAGGCGTGGACGCGAGGCCGAGACGAGTCGGGGAGTGCGGCCCGTGTGAGTGGGGCACAGGATGCATGTTGCGCCAACGGCGTCTGCGATGCGGACCGAGGAACGACCAATGGTGGTGTTGACGTTGCGGATACCCTTACGATGGGGCACCTGATCGCGCTCCTCGCGGAACTTCTCGGTTTCGACGCAGATGGAGGCCATGATGCGCACGGTCTCGACGGGGTACTTGCCGGCGGCAGTCTCGCCGCTGAGCATCACGCAGCTAGTGCCGTCGTAGATTGCGTTCGCGACGTCCGTGACCTCGGCGCGCGTGGGGCGCGGGTTGTGGATCATGGAATCGAGCATCTGCGTTGCGGTGATGACAGGCTTGTAGTTCTCGTTGCAAAAGCGAATGAGCGTCTTTTGCACGTGGGGTATCTGCTCAACGGGTATCTCAACGCCCAGGTCGCCACGCGCCACCATGATGCCGTCGGAGGCCATGGCGATGCTCTCGGCATTCTCTACGGCAAGCGAGCATTCGATCTTTGAGAAGATGAGCACGTCCTCGGCCCGCTCGTCAATGCAAATCTGGCGAATCTCGTTGACTGCGTCCGCGTTGCGTACGAACGAGGCGGCGATGGCGTCTATGCCCATCTCGCAGCCGAACTTGATGTCTGCCACGTCTTGCTCGGTGACGGAGGGGAGGTTTACGGCGACGCCGGGGACGTTGATGCCCTTGCGCTCGCCGAGCTCGCCTCCGTCAACAATCTCGCAGTGGATGTCGGTCCCCTCCACATGGAGCACCTTGAGCGAAATGAGGCCGTCTGCGACCAGAATCACGGTTCCTGGCTCGACGTCCTGGGGGAGTTCCTTATAGGTGACAGTTACCATCTCGGCAGATCCGGGCACGACGTTGGTGGTTAGAACGATGCGCTCGCCGGGGACGAGTGTTACCGGCTCGTGATCGACAAGGGTTCCGGTGCGGATTTCGGGACCCTTGGTGTCGAGGAGAATCGCCACGGTCGTATGGAGCTCCTTGGCAATGCGCCTTACGCGTTCGATGTTCCTGCGATGGTAGTCGTGGCTCCCATGCGAGAAGTTGAATCGCGCCACGTTCATGCCGTTTTGAATGAGAGCCCTTAGGACGTTGTCGTCGTCGGTGGCGGGTCCCATCGTGCACACGATCTTTGTGCGCTTGTTCATGATGTCTATGAAATTGGCCATGTCACCTTTCTCTTTCTGCTGGTTGGCCTATGGCGGGCCACATTATACGCTCCAAATCATGCTCACCCGGCATTACATTCAAACAACTGGATTTCCCAACTGGATTTCCTCTGTAAAGGGAGGCAAGGGAGGCAAAGGGGATGCTCCCCATCACTTCCGTCACTTGAAGTAATGGGGACGGCCTCCCTTTGCTTGGCCTTTGCTTTCCGGTTTTGTTGCTCCCACGGGGCGAGACACTTCCCTTCGCCGATAGATTGGCTCCATTTGCACGTAGCTACGCTAGGATTTCCCTATCTGCGTTGTGAGTGCGGCAAGTAGCCGTGCACGATCGGAAGGATGATCATGAAGCTTCTCTTCTTTGGCGCCACCCAGTATGACCGCGACTCGTTCGACAAAGAGCTCGCGGACTTCCCCGAGGTAGACATCACGTACACGAAGACCAACCTTACGTGGCGTACGGCCATTCTTGCCAAGGGCTATGACGCGGTGTGCGCGTTTGTCAACGCCAACATCAACGCGATGGCCGTTGAGATTCTTGCTGGCCTGGGCGTCAAGCACATCCTCATGCGCTGCGCCGGCTTCGACGCCGTGGACCACGCGATGGCAAAGACGCTGGGCATCACCGTCACCCGCGTTCCTGCCTATAGCCCCGAGGCCATTGCAGAGCATGCCATGGCAATCGGCCAGACGGCCAACCGCCGCATCCACAAGGGCTACATCCGCGTGCGCGAGAACGACTTCTCGCTGGACGGCCTCGTGGGCGAGACGCTCGTCGGCAAGACCGCCGGCGTCATCGGCACCGGCCGCATCGGTGCCGCCCTCTGCAAGATCTGCAAGGGCTACGGCATGAAGGTCGTCGGCGCTGACCTCGGCCCCAACAAGGGTCTTGTGGACGCTGGCATCGTTGACGAGTATGTGCCCGTGTACAACGCCGCTGGCGAGATGGTTTACGACGAGAAGGCTAACTGCCTCATCGAGGGCGTTGGCTTCGCAGATCGCCGCGTGAGCTATGATCCTCTGTATGGAGTGGCGGACTTCATCTCGCTGCACGCGTTCCTCAACAAGGACAGCTATCACATGATCGACGAGGATGCCGTCGCAAAGATGAAGGATGGCGTTATCTTCGTGAACACCGGCCGTGGTGGCCTCGTGGACACCTTGGCCATCATTCATGGCGTCAAGAGCGGCAAGTTTGGTGCCGTGGGCCTCGACGTATACGAAGAGGAGAACGAGAACGTCTATCGCAACCGCTCCGGCGAGCTTGTTGACTCCATCACCGCACGTCTGTGCTCGTTCCCCAATGTAGTTGTTACCTCGCACCAGGCATTCTTCACCAAGCAGGCCCTGGCCGAGATCGCACGCGTCACCCTGACGAACGCTGTTGCCAAGGAGCGCGGCGAGGATTACGTGCCCCGTTCGGTCGTGGCATAGTAACAACCTTTTGGTTTAGCGACTCGGACCGCCCGCGACACTGTTGCGGGCGGTTTTGATGTAACGTCATATGGAACATAGTTCCCCGGGAGCTTTGTTCCATTTGGAACATATTTCCCGGGGAACTGTGTTCCGCTATGTTCTAAGAAGGAGTAGGTGTGGGGAAACGAGATCGGCGTCCCAAGCAGGCAAAGAAGAATCGGCAACAGGCTCTGCCACCCCTAACGGAGTTACCGTGCTTTGAAGATTTGAAGCCTGCTCAGGCCCAGGTAGAAAAGTTTGAGCGAGCGACGAATGGGGAACTCGAGCTTGGGTGCGTCGTCCGTTTGGATCGTGGATTTCCCGCAGTTCTCACCGAGCGCGAGGCATTTCGCGCGGAGTTTTCGGCTGGGTTGAGCAAGGGGGATTTTTCGCGCGTCGCCGTAGGTGACTGGGTGTGCGTGCGAAGCCCCCATGGTCATGACATGGGGATTATCGAGCAGATTCTACCACGAACGTCGGATATCGCTCGCTGGAAGGGCGGTTCGCGTGGCGAGAAGCAGACCCTTGCGGCGAACGTTGACGTCGTGATTGTGGTGCAGGCGCTTGAGGAATGGCGTGTCTCGTCTGGTCGCATTACGCGCTCGGCTGTCGTTGCTCGAGACTGTGGAGCTCGTTTTGCCATAGTCCTTACAAAGGCAGACTTGGCCGAGCCTTCGCTCATAAGCTCGTCCGTGCGGCTTTTGCGTGAGGTTTTGGGAGATGAGTGCAAGATCGTGGTCGTGGCATCAGAGCAAGACGGCGACGGACTTGACGATTCTTCGAATGCTGCAACCACTGCTGGAGCGCAATGGGGTGTCGAGGCCGTGCGTGCGCTGGTTCCAAGTGGTGAGGTTGGTATCATGCTTGGACCTTCTGGCGTGGGGAAGTCCACTCTGCTCAATGCGCTTTTGGGTCGAGAGTCGCTGGAGACGGGTGCGGTGCGAGAGTCCGATGGGGTGGGTCGTCATACAACGGTGAGCCGACGTATGGTCGCAATACCCGGGGCGGGTACCATTGTGGATGCTCCAGGCTTGCGGACCTTGCAGATGGTCGGCCACGAGCATGGTCTTGCACTTGTTTTCCCCGACATTGCGGAGGCGGCGCGCTATTGCCGATTTAGAGATTGCACGCATACCCATGAGCCCGGGTGCGAGGTGCGCGAACGCTATGGGGACCCCTCGGAATCCGAACGACTTGCGGCATATTTGGCACTTGCGACCGAAATGCGCTCCAGTGCACGTACGCTGGACCCCGATATCGTGCTCTAGATTAAAGAGAGAGCCGGTAATATAACTTACAAGCACTATCCATGGGTTGAATTAATAAAGCGTGGTGTGTTTCTAGCGGGCTTTTGGCATCTTCCTGCAGCACTGTGGTCTAAGCTTAAAGAAAACTTAGATTATTGCTGCTGCGAGTGTACCCAAATTGCACTGCGTGGCCAGTCATCCCAGATAAGGTACCTGCAAGTTGCAATTTGGGTACACTGTCTATTTTATGCAGTGTGCCCAATTTGTATTTTACAGATAGCTTAACTGGGTTTTTGTGAGTAGGTATGCAATTTGGGTACACTAGGTCAACTCCACGAGCGTGTTTTATCGGCATCGGCTTTCAGCTAATCCCTTCCAAGCTGCCAAACGATACAGCTTTAGGCCGTATTCGACGTTTCGCGGACTAGAAACAACCGAATACGGCCCACGCGTGTATGGTCATAGGGCAAACTCGCGAGATTGCCCTATGGGAATCGAGTGCTAAACGCTAGTGCTTGGCCTCAAAGTCCTTCATAAAGGATACGAGCGCCTCAACGCCCTCGACGGGCATAGCGTTATAGATGCTAGCGCGCATGCCACCCACTGAACGATGTCCCTTGAGGTTCTCGAGCCCGGCAGCCTTGGACTCCTTGACGAACTCGGCGTCGAGCTCAGCGTCCCCGGTAACGAAGGGTACGTTCATGAGTGAACGGTCTTCCTTGCGCACAGTACCCTTAAAGAGCTCGGACTCGTCGAGGAAGTCATAGAGGATTTGTGCCTTGGCCTCGTTGAGCTCCTTCATTGCCGCAAGGCCACCCTTGCCCTTGAGCCACTTGAAGACCTTGCCGCATACATAGATGGCCCAGCAGTTGGGCGTGTTGTACATCGAGCCGGCATCCGCCTGCGTGCGCCAGTTGAGCATAGTGGGGCAGCCGTCTACGGCGCCCTCAGGGATGAGGTCCTTGCGAATCACGCTGATTACGAGCCCGGCAGGTCCGACGTTCTTTTGGACTCCACCATAGATTACGCCATACTTCGAGACGTCATGCGGCTGGCTGAGGAACATGGAGCTCACATCAGAAACGAGCAACTTGCCTTTGGTGTTGGGAAGCTCATGATACACCGTGCCGTAGATGGTATTGTTCTCGCAGATGTACACGTAGTCGGCATCGTCGCGGATTGCGAGGTCGGTGCAGTCGGGAATGTAAGAGAAGGTCTCGTCGGCGCTCGATGCAACCACCTGGGCATCGACGAAACGCGCAGCCTCCTGATATGCCTTCTTTGCCCACATGCCGGTAAGGATGTAGTCTGCCTTACCATGGGCGCCCGGAAGGCTGCAGATGTTGAGGGGTACTGCCGTAAATTGCTGGCTCGCACCACCCTGCAAAAAGAGGACCTCGTAGTTCTCGGGAATTCCCATAAGGTCGCGAAGGTCCGCCTCGGCATCATCTATAATCTTTTGATACATGGCGGAACGGTGGCTCATTTCCATGACGCTCATGCCGCATCCGCGATAATCGAGCATCTCGTCTGCGCACTCGCGCAAGACGTCCTCGGGAAGTACTGCGGGACCAGCCGAGAAGTTGTAGACTCTACTCATGGTTCACCTCTCTTGTATGTCGGGATAACCGTCACCCGAAACTATTGGTGCGTACACCAGAATAACCTTGACATGTGAACATGTGTAGTGAGTTTTCCGATTGTTCGCAATTGCCCCACGAGAATACTCTATGAGGGGTATAGTGTCACAGGAAATCTCAGACGTGTTCGTTGCAGCTTGAGTAAAATGAAACGTAAACGTACGAGAAGAAGGAGGTGGCGTGAATGGCCTACCTAGAGCTAAACGGAACCATGTTGCAGGGCTTCTCATGGAACCTTCCGCCCGATGGCCAACACTGGCGTCGCCTGGCACAGCTAGCGAATCGTCTTGCCGAGGAAGGCTTTACGTCCGTATGGATGCCGCCCGCGTCTAAGGGAACAGCCGGTCCCAAGGATGTGGGCTACGGCGTGTATGACCTTTGGGATTTGGGGGAGTTCGATCAGCGGGGCTCTGTGGCAACCAAATACGGTACGCGCGAGGAGTACCAGGCTGCCGTCAAAGCGCTTCGCGAGGCAGGCATCAACGTCCTGGCCGACATCGTCCTCAATCATCGATTAGGCGCCGAGGGCACGCAACGTGTGCTCGCAACCGAAATGGCCTTCGACAACCGCAACTATCCTCTTGGCAAACTTCGCCCCATATCCGCCTGGACGCGCTACGAGTTCCCGGGGCGTGCAGGAGCCTATGATGACTTTACCTGGGACTACCATTGCTTTAAGGCCGTGGACTACGACGTGTCCCATGAGCGTTCGGGCATCTTTTTGCTCGACGGCAAGCATTGGGACGAGGATGTGGATCACGAGAACGGCAACTTCGACTACCTGATGGGTGCCGACGTCGACCTACATGACCCACGCGTCTACGAGCAACTTGTTCGCTGGGGCTCTTGGTTCCTCAACGAGACCGGGGTCGACGGCGTGCGCCTCGATGCGGTAAAGCACATGAGCCGGTCGTTCTATTTGAGGTGGTTGTCCGACATGCGCGCGGCAACCGGTCGCGAGCTGTTCTGCGTGGGGGAGTACTGGTCTGCGGACACGGGATGCCTCTTGAACTATTTGGGACAAGAGAAGGCCATGAGCCTCTTTGACGTGCCGCTGCACTTTAGGTTCTTCCATGCGTCGCACGATCATGCCCCCATCGACTTCCAACACATTCTCTCGGGCAGCCTCGTCGAGGCCGACCCGGTTCACGCCGTCACGTTCGTGGACAACCACGACACGCAGCCCAACCAGGCGCTTGAGTCCACCGTGGAGCCATGGTTCAAGCCGGTGGCATACACGCTAATTCTGCTGCGCGAGGCCGGGTACCCCTGCGTGTTCTTTGCAGACCTGTATGGCCTGCCAAACGACCGCATTCCCGCGGTGGCGGAGCTTCCGCTCCTGCTCGAGATTCGTCGCCGGTTCGCCTTTGGATGGCAGATGGACTGCTTTGACGAGCCCGACCTCGTTGCCTGGGTGCGCCATGGAGACGATGCGCACGAGATGAGCGGGTGCGTGGTCGTGCTTTCGAGCAGGGACGGCAGCGAGAACCCCGTAGAAAAGACCATTTACCTCGGTGCCGAGCATGCCGGCGAAGAGTGGTGCTGCGTGCTGGGCGAGGGTGGTCGTGCGGTAAAAGTGGCGGAGGACGGCAGAGCGACCTTCGTCGTGGGCAGGGCCATGGTCTCGGTGTTTTTGCGAGTCGAGGCCGCTCGCGCGCTCAACAACATACCCATCAATGTATAGTTATTTATCCATAGTGCAAGGTAGGCGAGGAGGAACAATGGCATCAAAAATCGACGTAGCACGTGCGCTGCTCTCAATCAAAGCGGTGTTCTTGCGTCCCGATGATCCCTTTACCTGGGCGAGCGGCATCAAGAGCCCCATCTATTGCGACAATCGTCTTACCCTGAGCTATCCCGAGGTCCGCACCCTCATCGACGAGGCCTTGGCCCAGAAGGCGCGTGAGCTGTATCCCGACGTACAAATGCTCATGGGCACGTCGACGGCAGGCATCGCGCATGCCGCCATCGCGGCAGACCGTCTGGGGATTCCCATGGGCTACGTGCGTGGTTCCGCAAAGGACCACGGGCGCCAGAACCAGATTGAGGGTCGCTGCGAGCCCGGCACAAAGGTCGTCGTCATCGAAGACCTCATCTCTACGGGTGGCTCGGTGCTGGAGTGTGTCGATCCCCTGCGCGAGATCGGGGCCGAGGTGCTCGGCATCGTAAGCATCTTTACCTATGGTATGCAGCGCGGCCTCGATCGTCTTGCAGCCGACAACGTGGTCAATACGAGCCTCTGTGACTTGGACACCCTGGTGGAGGTCGCAGCTGACGAGGGATACATTCGTCCAGAAGACAAGGCAAGGCTTCTTCACTTTAGGGACAACCCGTCGGACGAGAGCTGGATGGCATAGAAGGAGCAGAACATGTCACTGACCGTAGTGCTCGTAAGGCACGGCGAGGCAAAGAACAAAGAACTCGGACAGACCGACTTCGAGCGTGAGCTCACATCGTGGGGCAAGAAGGCGCTCGAAGACGCGTTTCCCAAGGCGATGGGACTGGTGGAGGTAACACCTGCTAGTGAGTTGTGGGTGAGCTCGGCCGTTCGCGCGCGCCAGACGGCAGAGATTGCCAACAAGACCTTGCAGATCGAGACGTGCCGCGAGCTCAAGTACCTGTACGATCAGGATGACGAGGCGCTCTTGGAGGACCTTGCGGCGACGGAGGCCGATGTGGTCGTGGTTGTCGGCCACATTCCCTTCATGGAGGATGTTTGTGCCGAGTTGTGCGGCCAGTACGTGCGTTTCTCGACGGGAGGCGCCGCGGCCATTACGATAGACGATAAAAAGAGGATGCGCGGACGCCTGCAATGGTTTGTGCAGGGTCCGGTCGCGTAAATTGACCTGCCGGGCTCTGTTGCCTAGTCGTGCGTACCGCAGGAGTCCGGCTTTATGATTTTAGAAAGGTAAAGTAATGCTGAGCATTCGGCACGCCATTCTGCATGCCTTTGACTTTGATACTGGTGCTACATTCTATTCTGATCACGAGCTCGATCTGGACGAGAAGCTCGTCAAGTCATACGTTCGTCGTCACCTGAATCGCTGCGTGTCGAGCGAACGCAACATGCATGGGGAGTTTGCCGAAGGCAGCGGCTTCGTGGAGGAGCTCGGGCTTTATCTTTCGCACAGGGTTTCTTTCGAAGAGCTTTCCAAGCAGATTGCGACGTTCATTTGGGAGACGATGCGCACCTGCGATGACCTGGAGCCGCTTGACCTGCTAGTTGCCGACTTCGAGCAGAGTGCCGAGGCGCCAAAGGGCGATGCGGACGAGGAAGAGCTCGAGCGTTCGTTTGCCGCTGAGCCTGTGCGGCGCTTTGCCATCGTGCTGTTGCCAAGAAGTCAGACCTTCATGCACAGCATCGAACATCCGTCAGGAGGGGCATTCAACGAGATCGTACGGCACGACGCGACGTTGCCCAACCCCTCGTCCAAGGTCAACACCTATGCCCTCGTGGACTGCAAGACCATGGCGGTAGACTTTAGCGACAAGGTACGCACGATAGCGGGTGCCGAGGTATGGGTCATGCCCAACATGCTTCTGCAGTGTTCCAAGGAGCCATCGAGCCACGAGGTCATCCAAAGCATGGAACGCATCGTGGAGCAGGTCGCAGAGGAAACGGGTGCCAACCCGGTGCGGGCGGTGTCACGCGCCAAGACGTGCGTTGCCCATAGTGCCGAGCTCGACGAGACGCTCGTACCGGAGCAGATTGGCCAGCAGGTATTTGCCGATGAACCTGAGTCGGCAAAACGCTATGAGGAACAGGCGCGCGAGGCCGGACTGCCCGAGCAAGTCCATGTGCGCCGGGCCGCTGCACGACGTCTTACGAAGAGCCACAGGATTCGCACCGACACGGGCATCGACATCACGTTCCCGAGCGAATATAGCTCGGGTAATGACTACATCTCCTTCGATTTGGAGGAAGACGGCACGATGACCATTTCGATTCGCAACGTCACGCACATCGAGAATCGATCATGAGCCGCAGATGGGATTCCGGTCAATCGAACGACCGGCGCGGCGGTTGTCTGGGCTGCGTTACGGTACTCGCGTTGCTCGTGGGGGTCTTGATGGGGGCCTTGTATCTGCTGGCCCCCACGACCATCAGCCTTACGGTGAAGGCGTACACCAATCACGCAATCAGTACCATAAACGATGCCCTGACTGACAAACCAAAAGACAAAGAGAGTGCCGAGGCAGATGCCCCTGTGGATTGGTATGCTCGTGCGCACCTGAGCGAGGAGCGGCAGCAGGTTTACGACCAGCTACTGGAGGGCGTGACCAATCTGAGCAAGACGATCGCGGTCATCCATGCAGATTCACAGGACGTGTCGGAGGCATATAACGCGATGATGAACGACCATCCAGAGCTATTTTGGCTTGATGGTTCGTTCTCGTATACCTATGCGTCTCTTCTTGATTCCGTTACGGTTGAGCCTGGCTTTATTGTTGAGCCAGAGGATGTTCCTTCCCGGAGGGAGGCCATCGAACACGAAGCGGATGCCGTGCTTGCCGCGGCGGGGACGGATGCGAGCGAATACGACATTGCAAAGCTTGCGTACGAGCACATCGCGTCGACCACCGATTACGACATTTCCGCCGAGAACAACCAGGGCATCATGAGCGTGTTTCTGGGGCACCGCTCCGTGTGCGCGGGATATGCGCGGGCGTATCAGTATTTGCTGCAAAGGGCTGGGCTCTTTTGTGCGTACGTCGAGGGATCTATAGGGTCTCGAAGCGAGGAGCACGCGTGGAATCTTGTGCGCATCGATGGCGCCTATGCATTCGTTGACCCTACGTGGGCGGACCCGACCTATTTGGGAGAAAGCCCGGACGCTGCGGTCGATGGCGTCATTTATGATTATCTTTGTGTGACGAGTGACGAGATTGTGCGGGATGACCACGTGTTCTCGAATCCCGACATGTGGCCGGTATGCAATTCTCCGGAGCTCGACTATTATCATCGGTCTGGACTGTTCTTCGAGAACTACGATTCTCAGGCGCTTGCCGACACGTTCTGGCGTGAGGTCGAGGCTCAAGGCAGCAAGGTCGCCTTCAAGTTCGGATCCGACGAGGCCTACAACCAGGCCGTGGTGGAGCTCGATGGGGGACAGTTCCTTCGCGAACAGCTTCTGGAATACGCGAGCTCGAGAGGCCAGGATTCCGTTCGATACAGCTACTCCGTGAGCGACTCGCTTCGAATCGTCAAGCTTTACTGGTAACTACTGGTAACGAGCCTCGAAAAGACGTGCGGGTAGGCAATGGGGACACAAAACCGGGCTCCCTTCGCCAAGTGCGGATGGGAGCCCGGCTCGTGCTTCTGTCGAGTTTGATTTAACGCAGCACCATGGGGTTGATGCGGTGTTCGACGGCCGTGAAGGCGAGTGGGGCTACAAACGCTGCGCCAAAGACCGTAAAGAAGTTCTTGATGAGCTCGTACCACGTCTCGGGCGTGCCGACCAAAAGAAGCACGCGAGGAGCGAGGTGAAGGATGGCCACGACGGCCAAGCCAACGGCAAGGCGAAGCAGGATCTGCTTCCAGCTCATGTGGGACTTCACCTCAAAGTTGATGTAGCGACGCTCGAGGAACCAGCCCAAGATTGCTCCGATAAAAACACCGCCCGACTTGAAGCAGTCGACCTTCATCAGCTCGGGATCCACAAGGAGCGTTCCGTTGGCATAGTCCATGGGGTAGGGCTTCAAGGCGATGTAGGCAATGTAGACGACTCCCACGATGAGGGCGGCCGTAACCACGATGACGTCGCGATCGTCATCGGCATCCACCCAGTTCAGGAGCGCGGAACCGGCGGCGATGAAGGCAATGCTTTCGACAAGGGCGACGAGGACGTCCTGTGGCGTGTGTACTCCTAGGAAGTTGCGCGAGAATGCGACAAGCGCCACGAAAATCCAGCAGACGATGTTGAGTACGGGCCACTTCTTGCGATAGTGCCAGCCCGTCGCGCCGATGAGTGTGGTCGCGGACTGTGTGTGGCCGCTGGGGAACGAGTAGCCCGTTGCTCCAGACAGCGCGCCCTCGGCGGGATGAATCTGGCTGCTGCGAATCCACGGGCGATACGCGCAGACGGTGTTCTTGACCAGCTGGTTAAACAGGGTAGACATAGAGAACGTCATGAGCAGGAACTGCCCGCCCCGCTTGTCGAGGCACCAGAAGAGCAGGCAGGGGAGAATGACCAAAGCCGAACTGGCTGCGATGGCCGAAATGATGACGAAGAACTGCTCAATGAATCCCGGCAGCGCCTCGCGAATGCCTTGCAACCAGAGCAAATACGAAATGTCCACGAACAAAGACCTCCTTCTTTTGACAATGAGGCCATTCTAGCTCACAAAGAAAGAGCGGGCAATTAAGCGGGCCAACATCCGGACGTGGAACGGAGTTCCCGGGGAGTTTGTTCCGCGCGGAACATACTCCCCGGGAACTCCGTTCCACATCGACTAATCGAACAGATTGATATACTTTGAGGCGCCTAGAGCGTACTGTTTACGGGATTCTCTCGCAAACGGAAGAATGTAAGTAGTACCATGGCATAAGGACTGCTCACGGGATGGAGAACAGCTGATGAAGTTTACCCGACTTGGAGACCTGCTCATTGACGCCGGCGTCATTACGGATGAGCAGCTTGGTCAGGCGCTTGCCAACCAAAAGAAAACCAAACGACGTCTGGGCGACGAGCTAGTGCAGTCGGGCATCATCACAGAGCGCCAGGTCGTGGACGCTCTTACGATGCAGCTCGGCATTGACTTCATCGACCTAACCACCACCGACATCTCGCCCGAGATGACCAAGCTCGTGCCAAAGAACCTCGCCAAGCGCTATAACGTGGTGCCGGTAAAGACGCGCGGCGACGAGCTGTATCTCGCGATGAGCGACCCACTCAACTTCATTGCCACCGAGGAGGTGCGCGCGGCTTCGCGCAAGCGCATCGTTCCGATGATCGCCATGCAGTCCGGCATCGACCACGCCATCTCGCAGCTCTACGGCACCGAAGGCGCTAAGCGAGCGATTCGCGAGATGCAGCAGGAAGTGGGCGAGAGCGGACGCGAGCGGTCGGGCGTGCAGGTCTCGGAGGTCGGCGCAGACAACGAGTCCTCGGCACCGTCCATCCGCCTCGTGGACAACATCATCGAACGTGGCCTCTCCACCCGCGCTTCCGACATCCACATCGAGCCCATGGAGAACGAGGTTGTCGTGCGCATGCGTATTGACGGTCTGCTGCACACGGAGTTCAACATCCCCAAGGAGCTCCAGTCCTCGCTCACTTCCCGCGTCAAGGTTATGTGCAACATGGACGTTACCGAGCGGCGCATTCCGCAGGACGGTCGCGCCATCGTGCGCGTGCGTATGCGTGAGGCCGACCTGCGTGTGTCTACGCTGCCTACCGTGCATGGCGAAAAGATCGTTATGCGAATCTTGGACCGCGACAAGAAACTCAACACACCCGAGCAACTTGGCTTTATGGGCACAAACCTCGAGCGCTACAACTACCTGCTTGGCCTTAAGCAGGGCATCGTGTTGCTTGTAGGTCCCACGGGTTCCGGAAAGAGCTCCACGCTGTTTACGATGATCGACCGTCTCAACGTCGAGGAAGTAAATATCGTCACGCTTGAGGACCCGGTCGAGTTCAACATCGAGGGCGTAAACCAGGTTCAAATCAACGAGAAGACGGGTACGACCTTTGCCTCGGGTCTGCGCTCCATCTTGCGTCAGGACCCCGACATCATCTCCATCGGCGAGATTCGAGACCAAGAGACGGCCGACATCGCATTCCGCTCGGCCGTTACGGGTCACTTCGTGCTTTCGACCTTGCACACAAACAGCGCGGTGGCGACGCTCGACCGTCTGGACGACATTGGCGTGGAACCCTACATGATTGGTACGGCACTCAAGGGCGTCATCTCCCAGCGTCTGGTGCGTCGCATTTGTCCGTACTGCAAGCAGGAGCATCCGGCAACGGAGGAGGAGATCGAGGCGTTGGGTCTCGATCCAGATCTGCCCGAAAACAAGGGTCTTATGTTTGCACACGGACGTGGCTGCGCCGAGTGCTATCAGAGCGGCTACCGAGGCCGTATCGTCGTGGTAGAGACGCTCGTCATGGACAAGCACATTCGCAAGGCCATCATGACGCATGCCTCACGCGACGAGCTGAACGAAGCCGTACGCCGCAGTGGATTCGAACCGGTAATCGAGAATTGCCGGGCGCTGGTAAAGCAGGGGATTACGACGGTCGAAGAAGTACAGCGCGTCGTATTCTCGGATGACGAATAGTAAGCGGGGGGAGGCCGCGACGCTCGCGGCGTAACAGAAAGGAACGCACATGCCTTCACTTGATGCCATTGTTTGCGCGGCCGAGATGGCGGGTACCTCGGACGTACTCATCGCGCCACATGTGCCGATTCGCTTTAGGATTGACGGCAAGCTTGCCGACGCCAACGACGAGATTCTGACGCCCGAGGATACTGCCGCGCTCGCACGCGAAGCATGCGGTGACGACTACGAGAAGGTCACGCGCGGCATAGAGGTCGACTTGGCAACGACGTTCTCCAACGGCGTGCGTTGTCGTCTGAATGTTTACCGGAGCATGGGCCATGCGTGCCTCGCCATTCGTCTGCTCGCGAGTTCCATTCCCGATTTGCAGAAGCTTGGCGTGCCGCCGGTGGTATTTGACTTCCCAACGTACCAGCGTGGCATCGTTATCGTTACGGGCGAGACGGGCTCAGGCAAGTCGACGACTCTTGCCGCAATTATCGACCGTATTAATCACTCGCGGCCCGACCACATCGTGACGCTTGAGGACCCCGTTGAATACGTATACCAGCCCGACAAGTGCTCCATCGACCAGCGCGAGATTGGGCGCGACACCCAGAGTTTTGCCGAGGGACTGCGCGCGGTTCTGCGTCAGGACCCCGACGTCATCCTCGTAGGCGAGATGCGTGACTACTCCACCATCGAGACAGCGCTCACGGCAGCCGAGACCGGCCACCTGGTGTTTGGCACGTTGCACACGCAGTCGGCGCCCGACTCCATCGACCGTCTGGTAGACGTGTTCCCCGAAGAGCGCCAGCAGCAGATTCGCATGCAGCTCTCCATGACGCTCAAGGCCGTGGTAAGTCAGCAGCTCATTCCCAAGCGCACGGGTGGTCGCGTACTCGCGGCGGAGGTCATGATCGTGAACGCCGCCATAAAGAACCTTATTCGCGAGGGAAAGACTCCGCAGATTGCAAACACGCTCGCGACGACGGCAGAGATTGGCGCAATTACCATGGACGCGGCGCTCACCAAGCTTGTCCGCGCGCGCGTGATCTCGGCGGCAGACGCAATCTCGGCAGCTCACGACCCCGAGCAGATGCGCAGAAACGTACGCTAGTATATAGCCCGCCCTCCGGGGTGCCTTGCGAACACAGAGACGTAGAGAGAGGCACGTTGTGAATACCTATAAATACACTGCTCGCTCCTCGTACGGCGCAACAGTTGACGGCGTCGTTGAGGCGAACACGCAGGACGAGGCAGTCGCCCAGTTAAAGGACGACGGGTACATCGTCAGTACCATTGAGCCTGCTGGTGGTGCACACGACATCGATTTGCGGATTGGCTCAAAGAAGACCAAGGACAAGACCATCGCGGTTATGTGCAACCAGTTCGCGATCATCCTTGAGGCGGGTCTTCCCATCGTGCGCACGCTTGAGCTGGTTGCCGGACAGACGGAGGACAAGACCCTCAAAGAGATTCTGGAGAACGTGGCCAACGACGTGGCGGCTGGCTATGAGCTGGCACCAAGCTTCGAGAAGCATGGACCCAATCTGCCGGCGACCTTCATTGAGTCGGTGCGAGCGGGTGAGCAGTCAGGTAACCTCACGATCGTGTTCGAGCGCCTTGCAGATTTCTTCCGCAAGCAGTCCGAGACACGGGGTAAGGTTAAGAGCGCGATGACGTATCCTGTATTCATCATGGTTGTGGCTGTGGTTGTCGTTGCAATCATCATGATTTTTGCAGTACCCACGTTTAAGACTACTTTCGAAGGTATGGGAAACGAACTACCGCTTCCAACGCAAATCATGATTAACGCGTCGGATTTCATGACAAAATTCTGGTGGGTTATCCTTCTCGTGGTCGGGCTTACCTACGCTAGTGTGCAAATGGCGAAGAGACGTAGCGATGATTTTAGGCTCAAATGGAGCCGACTTGGAACAAGAGTTCCTGTTTTGGGAAGTATTACCACCATGAGTGCTGCGGCACAGTATGCCTCTACGATGTCCGTGATGATGACGGCAGGACTGTCTTCAGCGCAGGCCGTTGACGTTACCGCTAAAACCATCGGCAATTATTATATGGGTTATATGCTCGCAAGTATTGTACCCGATTTAGAAGCAGGACATCCTATCTCAGAGACATTGGCAGAGACAGAAGCGTATCCACACCTTGTGACGGAGATGACGGGTGTGGGGGAGCAAACTGGCGAGCTAGAACATACGCTTCAGGTTGTAAGTGACTATTATGATTTCGAGGTTCAGGAAGCTACATCACGCGCCATTGGCATGCTTGAGCCAATCACCATCGTGCTGTTAGCAGGCATCGTGGCTGTTATTCTTTTGGCCGTGTACCTACCGATGTTCAGCATCTACGGCGACTTCAACTCTACGTTGTAGTCGACATGTAAAACAAATTCTGCAAGATTTCATAATCGAGAGTTTATGCAGTGAGTTGGTGTGCTAGAATAGCTTGAAAATGGATACGCAACATATTGTGTTTTGAATGCAGAATTGGGTATCAAGAGTTCAAATTGGTTATTTTCAACGGAGCAAAATCGTGGCATACTAGTCTTAAGTTGGGTTCTTTTTAATGGAGCGCCGAGGGGCGCACGATCGGTGCTACGGCACCAGAAAATGAGGTGGATCATGAAGGACTACCTAGAGAAGCGCCGCGAGGAGCTTCGCAAGCAGGGCGGCTTCACTCTGATGGAGATGCTGATTGTCGTCGCCATCATCGCGGTGCTTGTTGCAATCGCAATTCCTATTTTTACCAGCCAACTTGAGAACAGCCGTGAGGCTGCAGACGCAGGTAACATTCGTGGTGCATACGCTGAGGTCATGGCGAACGCTGTTACAAATGGGTCAGAATATAGCGAGACTGTTACTCTTACACAGCAGCAGGATGGCTGGCAATCTGATGCAGGTGATAAACTTGCGGGTCAGGGACTGGTGAGCGGAAGCGCTCACACGGCAGTTAAAATTGACGGGACTCCCAAGAAGGGTGGTACTGCTGAAGTGAAGTATACTCCTGGTACATCTTCTAAAGATCCGGCTGTCACCATTACTTTCAGCGCATAGGATTAATAGATATTCTATTTGTGTGGATAGAAAGTGGCAACGTAATATTTGCGTTGCCACTTTTTATTATAGATGACTAGTATTGTATAATAAAATTGAATTGTTTTGTGTATTTGGATATAAGAATTGGTACAATTTATGAGAAAAAGAGAAGAATATAATTGCAAAACTACAATAATGAAAATATATAATTTGAATTGAAAAAGTCGAACAAGGATAAGTATGAAGGCAGCGATTGTATGGATGTAGCATCTAGAGAGCTCAAACAGGAATTTATTATAGAAAAGTGTTTTCTTTTAGTATTTTGCGTTGCATATATCACATTTACAATAGTTCATGAACCGTGGTTTGATGAGAGTCAATCTTGGCAAATAGCGAGATGTGCCACATTGCAAGAAATCCTATTTGAGATTCCACATTATGAAGGTCATCCACAGCTTTGGCACCTATTACTTGTTCCGTTAGCAAAGATGGGAATACCTTTTGAAATTGGACTGAAAACAATAGGATTTATAATCACGACAACTGTTACTTATATTATTCTCTTCAAATCCCCATTTCCTCGCTTTGTGAGATTACTATTACCATTCAACTATTTTCTGTTCTATCAATATGGAATTATAGTACGTCCGTATATGTTGCTAATACTAATGCTATTAGTATTAGCAATTATGTTTCCTAGCAAAGATGTAAAGCCATTTAGATTCAGTTGTGTATTATGCCTGTTGTGCTGTATTCATGCGTATGGTATGGCGATAGCGGCCGGGATTGCGATTGGATATGTAATAGACATATGGTTAGAAAAGAGAACCGAACGGTTTATTAAAGAGATTTTTTCGGATGTCAGAATGCGATGCATGCTGATGCTGCTCATTGCGGCGATTTTAATTATACTGTGTATAGTTCCATATGCGGACATTGATAATCCAGGAATAGAATCAACTACGCCGATTTGGATAAGACTATCATTCTCAATAATAGCTTTACCGAGTGAAAGTCTAGTTGTTACAAGCCAGTGGTTAAGTGATGATAGGGCTCTGTTGCAAACAACTTCAGCCCCTATGATTAGTCTGATTGCATCATTCGCTATAGGTATAATTATATGGATGATTGTGTACCTATTATCTTCGAAGAGAAGTTTTAAATACTTTTATTTACCTTACTGCGCATATGCAATTCTGGGCGGCTCACTTTATATGGCTGCACACCATGTAGGCGTATCACTGGGTATACTTGTTTTTTGGATGTGGACTAACATCAACGATGAAAATAGACTTGAACGTTGGCAAATGCTATGTAGTAGACTAAAAGCCACTCAGCGCGATGTTGCGCTTGCAAAGACGCTTTTATATGTTTTCTTTTTATCGGCATTGTTTATTCCTATTTGGTGGACTATATCATCATGTTGGAAAGATTTTAATGATGAATATGATTCTAGCAGATATCTAGCAGCCATGTTCAAACGTACAGGCTTGGATCAAGGAGTAGTTTTCAACGCTTGGATTTCAGGAAGTGAAGGGGAAGGGGCTTCTGAAGGGGAGGGGGATTCAATTGGGGCAGAACAGAAGACAAATACTTGTATGTTTGGCGATGTGTCTACACTACAGGCATACTACGATAAAAAGATAATTGCTAACGTTGACAAAGGTTATCTTGAGTATCGTGTTGCCAGTGAAGAAGAGAATCAGCTGAACAGAATACGATGGCGTAGTTATGGGATTCCTGATGTGCTTATAGGAGATGTGGACTTGGAATGGGTTTTCGGCGATGATGTTTCGATTGATGAGTATGGATTGGTTTTCTTGGCGAAATCTAACCATATTTGGAAAGGAATTGACAACCGTGCAACCGTTCCAGTTTATTTAAGAAAGAGTCTATTCGACGAGTATGGGGTACAAGAAATAATCCTTACACCTGAGGAAAGTCGTATTCTAACAGGAGAAGTTAAACTTACTGAAGAAATACTTGAATCTATTAGAACTGGAGATATGAGCATAGAAGAATATCTAGATGAGCTCGGTCTCTGAATTAATAGCATCGGTGAGCGATATCGAGTTGTTGTCAACGTGCCAGGATATGAATCGAGCGTATTTGGAAATATCCTTATTGGTTAATGCTATAGGTATAAAATGCTCGTCAAGAATGAGACCAGTGTAATTTGTATTTAATTGTACCCAATCGTAAATCTCATAAGGAGTATTCATTGTATTATCGTAACGCGCATACCAGGTACTCGCTTTTGACATTCCAATAAATATTGATCCCAAACCACTAAAGCTATCCTGCCCGTCCATGTTACGGAAACGTATGCACCATGTGCCAGTTTTGTCACCGGTGATACCGTCGGGTGGAACGACCAATTGAAGGCTGAGTTTCTTGGGGTCGCCTACTGACGAGCTGCTAATTTGCAGATCATAGGTCTCTGATGTTTGCGTTGACATGTTGTGAACGAGCTTGCCTTCGAGCTTGATTCCTCTGAACGTTATGGTTGCCTGGCCTTGCTCATCGGAATCGATTGTAATGAGCTTTGACCCATCGGCCATCTGGATCTCCATGTTCCCCACCATGGTACTTTCGTTTGTGGGCGTTGTGCCCCATGCGCCTACGGAAAAAAGACCTAGTAATACAGCGAGCAATGAACAGAATGCAATGCTCAGTATTCGTGATCGATTCTTGACCATGAGCTGCCCCCAGCGGCCATCGATTGCTTTCAGGTTTTGCGTATAATTGTACGACAAGGAGTGAACGTGTCGTGGTGGGGAGAAGCATGATTATTACTCGGAGCGAAGAAGGACCCCTACTCAATGAGCTGTATCACGACGCACAAAGGCTTTTGTCGGCACGTGTGACAAGCATCTTTTACTATGTAGCGTGTGTTCTTCAGGTTGCCTACGGTGTGCTCGGCACTTCCTATCTTTTTTCGTTCCTCGATGGCACCATATTCAATGATGTACTTGTTGGCAGAATTGTGGTGCTTGCTGTTGTGGTTTGCGAGCTCGGGGTCTTGGCCAACAAAGGCTATGAGAGGCGTGACGCTTACGCTTTACTGGCGCTCATTGTTATGGGGACTGGACCGCTCAGTCGCATGTCTACTCCCATGCTATATCCTGCGTTGCTCATTTTTTGTGGACGTTCCTTTGACGTGCGCAGGACGGTTACGGTGTGTACATGCGCTCTTGCTGCAGCTGTTACGGCTGTCATGGTATGTGGGGGCATAGACGTTGTGGACGATACAGTCTTCGTTACATCGTGGCGCATTCGGCACTGTCTTGGATTTACTTTCTGCCTGTTTCCATCCATGTATCTGTTTATGATTACGTGCTGCGTGTGCTACTTGCGCAATGACGCATTAACGTTGGTCGAGGGCGTCTTATTGCTTGTGGCGAATGTACTCATGTTTGTGCTTACACGTTCGGAAACATCGTTTGGGTTGCCCGTTTTACTGTTGGTTACTATTTTTGTGCAGAGGCTTCCTGTTGTTAAGCGCTTGAATCTGGGCTGGTTCTGGAAGACGATCTCGTGGTCCATGCTCATTGCTTTCGTGGTGTCGGTGATTCTTACGTTGCTTTATGGTGCGTTACACGATACTGGCCTTGGCTGGCTCGACGGGTTGAACGCGGCAACCCGTGGGCGCTTCTCGTATGCATACGAAGGCATAAAGGAATTTGGAGTTACCGCTTTGGGGCAATATGTTCCCTGGCAGGGCGCCGGGCTTAGCCCCTATGGATACAACCCACATATTGCTAAGTACAACTACGTCGACAATATGTTCATGCACGTATTGCTCGAGCAGGGTTGGATTTACGTGTTGGGATATGTTGCATTGTGCACGGGCGTGACACGCAAGGCGTTTAGGGAACACGAGTACATGACGTTGCTCGTGATGGGCGTTATGGCTGCATATTGCGTCTTCAATGACCTTACGATGTATCTGCATTATAACTTGCTGCTGTTCTTGATCTCGGGCCTTTACGTCCGCACGTCGCACAATGGCAACGTGCTATCACGGGCGGAGGAATCATGACTCCAAAGTTAACATTGCGGAAGCGTCATGCGGTTATTATCGGCGCCGGACCGGCGGGTCTTACAGCGGCACACGAGCTGCTTTCGTGCGCTGGTGACGAATGGGATGTCACGGTATTGGAAGCGGCTGATTCGATCGGGGGCATTTCTCGAACAGTCGAGCACAATGGCAACCGTATGGATATGGGAGGGCATAGGTTCTTCTCCAAGAGTCCCCGTGTGAATCGTTGGTGGCAGAACCGCATGCCTTTGCAGGGCGCGAAGTCTGTGGATGACAAGATCCTTGGTCGCGACTGCCCACTTGTGGAGAGTGGCCCCGACCCCGAGCGTGAAGACCAGGTCATGCTGTCCCGGCACCGCCTGTCGCGTATCTTTTACGGGGGTAAGTTCTTTGACTATCCCGTTTCGCTGAATGTGCGGACGTTGCGGTCGATGGGGTTCGTCACTACGCTTCGAGTAGGGTTTTCTTACCTGCATTCGTTGGTGAGAAAACTGCCCGAAACTTCGCTCGAGAACTTCTACGTGAACAGATTTGGGCGGCAGCTGTACTCCATGTTCTTTGAGGGCTATACCGAAAAGCTGTGGGGTCGCCATCCGCGTCATATTGCCGCTGATTGGGGAGCGCAGCGTGTGAAGGGGCTCTCGATTTCGGCGGTTCTGCGCGACGCGGTCGCCAAAGCAGTCGGTCGCAAAAAAGAGGATGGGGGCGAGACCTCACTAATCGAACGTTTTTGGTACCCGAAGTTTGGCCCTGGACAGCTCTGGGAAACGGTTGCTGATGAGGTTCGGGCGATGGGCGGTAAGGTATTGCTTGGCGCTGAGGCTTCGCGATTCGAAGTGGATGACGACGGCGAGATCTTGCTTGTGGCCTGTTCTGACGGACGATGCTTCGAATCGGATTATGTGATGTCGAGCATGCCGATAAAGGATTTGGTTGCGGGGCTCCCCGACGTGCCCGACGATGTGCGAGAGGTTGCGGAGGGGTTGCCGTATCGCGATTTCGTGACGGTGGGGATTCTGGTGCCGTCGCTCGCGCTCAAGAACGAGACGGGCACGCCCACGCTTGGCGGCGTCGTGCCCGACAACTGGATCTACGTGCAGGATTCGGGGGTCAAGCTGGGCCGCATTCAAGTGTTCAACAACTGGTCGCCGTATTTGGTCGCGGACCCTGAGCATACGGTGTGGCTGGGGCTCGAGTACTTTTGTGCCGAGGGGGACGAGTTCTGGCGGACGAGCGACGAGGACCTCGTGCGGCAAGCGGCGGGGGAGCTGCGACGCATGGGCGTGCTTTCGCCGGGCTGCCCCGTGATCGACTTCCATGTCGAGAGGGTCCGGAAGGCATATCCCGCTTACTTCGATACGTATGGGCACATAGATTTGGTGCGCGCTTGGCTCGATTCGCATCCCAACTTGGCCTGCATTGGGCGCAACGGGCAGCACCGGTACAACAACATGGATCACTCCATGCTCACGGCATTCAATGCCGTGGAGGCGTTGCTCTCTGGCTCGTCCGACCGCTCGCGGGTCTGGAACGTGAATACCGAGGCCGAGTATCACGAGGGGTAGCGGATCCGGACAGTGTGCGCGTGGGTCGGGTTTAGCGTGGCGTTCCGCTCGGACTCGGTGGCAAAAGGCGGCTCGCTTTCCGCTCGGGCTGCGACTGTACAATGCCATAACCCTTGCGGAGGTCCCATGCTGCCACACTCGCGGCTTGCACCTGCGGGACCAATGACACAAATGCGACTGGCTGTAGACGCAGTTTATGAAATGGTCCTATGCTGTCGCGCTCACAGCTCTCGCTCGCGGAGATAATGGCACATATGAGCTGAGTAGTAACCACTTCTGGTACCAACAGTCAGCTGTGTTGGTACCAGAAGTCAGGCGTAAGTGGTACCGCCGATAAGGTCAGCTGGTACCGGTGC
>CADAAU010000004.1 GCA_902786015.1 uncultured Coriobacteriaceae bacterium | reverse complement strand
CATGAAACTATCCAACAAGTGCATGCTCATCACCTACGCCGACAGCCTCGGCGAGAACCTTGCCGACCTCAAGGAGGTGCTCGACAAGCACCTCGACAAGGCGGTGGGCGGCGTGCACATCCTGCCGTTCTTCCCCAGCTCGGCCGACCGTGGCTTCTCGCCCATGCGCTACGACATCGTCGACCCCGACTTCGGCGACTGGGCCGACGTCAAGGCCATAGGCGACGACCGCTACCTCATGTTTGACTTCATGATCAACCACATCAGCCGCCAGAGCCCCTACTTCCAGGACTTCCTTGCCAAGAAGGACAGCTCGGAGTTCGCGGACTTCTTCATCCGCTACAAGGACTTCTGGGCGGCCGAGGGGGGATTCCCCACCGACGAGCAGGTCGACGCCATCTACAAGCGCAAGCCGCGAGCGCCCTACGTGGAGGCGGAGTTCGCCGACGGCACCACCGAGAAGGTCTGGTGCACCTTCGGCGAGGAGCAGATCGACATCAACGTGCGCTCTGAGCGCGCCCAGCGCTTCTTCCGCGAGACGCTCGAGAACATGGCCGCCAACGGCGCCTCCATCATCCGCCTCGACGCCTTCGCCTACGCCTGCAAGAAGGCCGGCGGCAGCTGCTTCTTCGAGCAGCCCGACACGAGCAACCTGCTCGACGCCATGCAGGAGGTCCTGGGCGACGACGTCATGGTGCTGCCCGAGATCCACGAGCACTACACCATGCAGTTCAAGGTCTCCGAGATGGGCTACTGGGTGTACGACTTCGCGCTGCCGGTGCTGACGCTCCACGCCCTGTACTCCGGCGACGGCCACTACCTCAAGCGCTGGCTGGACATGAGCCCCAAGCACCAGTTCACCACCCTCGACACCCACGACGGCCTGGGCATCGTGGACGTAAAGGACCTGCTGCCGGACGAGGAGACCGACTGGGTCAAGGAGAAGATGTTCAGCGAGGGCGCCAACGTCAAGAAGATCTACAACACCGAGGCCTACAACAACCTCGACATCTACCAGGTGAACACCACCTACTACTCCGCGCTGGGCAACGACGACGCGGCCTACGACCTGGCACGCGCCATCCAGATGTTCGCGCCGGGCATCCCCATGGTCTACTACGTGGGCCTGCTTGCCGGCAAGAACGACCTCGAGCTGCTCGAGGCCACCAAGGAGGGCCGCAACATCAACCGCCATTACTACAGCATGGACGAGATCGCCAGCGAGGTCGGGCGTCCGGTGGTCAAGGAGCTGCTGCGCCTCATGGAGCTGCGCAACACGCACCCGGCCTTCGACGTCGAGGGCGACATCGAGGTCACCTGCGGCGCCGACGGCGCCTTCTGCATCCGCCGCACCTCCGGCGGCGCATGGGCACAGCTGGACGCCAACCTCAAAGAGCACACGTACCGGATTACTCACTCATAAGGAGCCGAACCATGCTTCCTGCAAACTCCCAGTGCCCGAACGGTATCGGCGCGGCATTCTACGACCTGGACGGCACCATCTTGGACCTCGACTACATCTCGCCTCGCACCATTGCCGCCATGGAGGAAACGACGCGCGCCGGCTGCGTCAACGTCGTCTGCACGGGACGCAACTTCCCCATCGTGCCCGACATCCTCAAGTACGGCAGCGTGGACCTCTACATCACCGTCAACGGAGGGCAGATCCTGGACCCGCTGGGCAACCATCTGCTCTCCAAGGCCATCCCCAAGCAAAAGGCCCTCGACCTTGCGGCATGGCTCCACAAGGAAGGCGCCGGCCTCAACTGCCTGACTTCCATCTGCGCCTACTTCGAGAACCGCCTCGTCTCGTACATGACGCAGGCCGTGCATCGCGTGGAGCACAGCGACAGGCTGACCGACGAGGCCCTGAAACTCGAGATCACCAGCCAGAAGAACAAGCTCATCGTCGATGACATCACCCCTGCCCTCGGGTTCGTGGACGACCAGACCAACTTCGTGGAGAAGATGGGCGCCTGCTTCGATACCGAGCAGGATCTTGAGCGCTGCGTGGCCCAGCTCAATGCCCGAGGTGACCTGCAGATCGCCGTTGTCACACCCACGGAGATTGAGATCACACTTTTGGGTGTCGAAAAGGGTTCGGGCATCGAATGGGTGATGACCCAGCTTGGGTTGGACAAGAGCCAGCTGGTAGCCTTTGGTGACTCGGGCAATGACCTACCCATGCGTCCCCACGTCGGTACCTTCGTGGCCGTCGACAACGCCTCGGACGAGGTGAAGGCCATAGCCGACAACGTTGTTGACAGCATCGCCGAGGACGGTGTGGCAAAGTGGCTGGAGGCGGCCCTACACGGCCAAGCCTATCACCTCTAGCATGGCCAACGACAAGTAACGTGTCGCGGGCTTTTCGGTGACTGTTCCCTTCGCATTCCTATGATGAGGGTGTAAGAAAACTGTCCGCGATATCTGGACTGGTATGCCACCCTGTCGCTTTAATGCGGAACAAAACAGTAGGGACGGGGAGTTTGTCAGCAGACAGACTCCCCGTTCCACTTTGCATATAATCGTTGAAGTCCAGAATCATCTTCGTCCCCTTTCATGCCGTCGCATTTTCGCTGGACAACTTCTTTGTTAGGCAGCCTCTCGACGGCCATGTCACTTGTTCCATTAGCTATTGACGCCCGATGACCTAATGATCGAGTTCGCCGATAACCTATACGACACACAGAAAACAGCATATTACTCGGCTAGCATGGGGACATGTCTTGTACGTGTTGCAGGTTCTAAGGGAAGGATAGCAATGGAGCAAGAAAAGCCCCTTGGCATGAGGATTGGTGAGAGTGCCTTTTGCGCAGGATATCTTGTGTTTGCGTTCGTTGCGGGATGTACGCTTCTCGCCAGCACCCCGAGCGCCGGAGCGTGGGCACACACGTGTGGAGTCATGACGCTGCTCCTCGGCTGTGGCGACGCCTTTCACCTGATTCCACGAATCCTCGTCAACATCCGTGGAGCAAACGAGAATCCAGCCATGTTGCGCAGACGTACCTTCGCGCTGGGACTCGGGAACCTTATATCGTCCATCACCATGACCCTCTTCTATCTTCTGCTCTTCGTGGGTATGTGGCAGATGGCACACCCCGGGCAAGGCCTGGTATTCTCACCGTTGGAGACGAGCGTCTTTTGCGCCCTCTGCGTGCTGGTCGCCGTACGCATTATACTCTGTCTTTTTCCGCAGAACCGATGGTTCGACGGCACAGGCAGCCAGATGTGGGCCATCTATCGTAATGCCCCGTTTGCGATCATGGGCGTAATTACCGTGCTTTACCTCGTTGGCTGGTACGGGGAGTGGCTCATAGCTTCGCTCGTATGCGCGAGTTTCGCGTGCTATTTGGGTGTAGTGCTCGGCGCCCGCAACAACCCCATGCTGGGGATGCTCATGATACCGAAGACCGTCTGCTACATCTGGCTCGTTGCGCTGCTGCTAGCGAGGATGTAGCAGACGGTCTCCACCTAGCTCCCAAAGAGTCGAATCCAAGAGGGCCGCAAGCTGCAGGCTGCCACTCCAGCAGCTCCGAGGGCTTGTTCTCGTTTCCTACGGCGGTAAAGACGCCCATGCCCTCAAGGCGCAACCAGCGCAAGAACGAGTGCTGGTAGGTATAGATGGCGCCATCGTAGACACCCTTGAACGCTGTGTCAACGAGGGCAAACGACGTATAATCGACTGGCAAGATGCGACATCGTGGAAGGAAGTCATATGCAGGTAATCGACACGACGCTAGGCGTCGACTTGAACGACCCCAACAGCATCGCGTCATACTGGAGTGACAGACTCATCGAAACGCTGTACTTTGCCCCCAAGAAGGTTTCGACGGACATACGGGACGCAGCCTTGGAAAGCCCTGCATTTGCGCAAAGCCTGGCAAAGGCGAGGCAACGGTCTCTTGGGTCGAAACGCACTACGATGAGCTCGAGGCGCGCGTACGAATGACCCTCGAGACAACAGAACTCATGGAGACCCTCTTCTACATGTTCGCACGCATCAGCTTTCCGGTACGTACAGGCTATGTTTTTGGATACCTCGCCGTACGGCGATACCTGCAGGACAATGGACTTCAGACAAAGGACGTCCTTGGCATCGATTGGCGGCTCGTATTGTGCGCCCAGAGCGAGGAATAGGGGCTAAACATGCATCTAGACGCCATACACCACATTGCGATTATTGTGTCCAACTATGAGGCATCGCGCACGTTCTATGTTGATAAGCTCGGCTTTTCCGTGGCGCGCGAAAACTATCGCCCCGAAAAGCAGGACTGGAAACTCGACCTTAAGGTAAACGACACCACCGAGCTAGAGATCTTTGCACCGCAAAATCCACCCAAGCGTCCATCGTATCCCGAGGCATGCGGACTCAGGCATCTTGCGTTCCACGTACCAGACGTGCAGCAGACCGTACAAGAGCTCAATGCCATGGGCATTGACTGCGAACCCATACGGATAGACGAGTTCACCCAACGCCGCATGACGTTCTTCTTTGATCCCGACGGCCTCCCGCTCGAGCTACACGAATAGCGACCCTCCTTCCCGGGTCGCCATTCGCTGTAATCAAGGCAAAACGTCGTTACTGGAACAGCCACTCCATAGCCGCAATACAGCGGTAGGCGTAGTCGAAGGATGCCATGTGAGCGGAGGCATTTCCCATGCCACCGCCATTGCCGCCACTTGAGCCCACATCAATGGTGCCTGTGGCCCAGGACACGAAGTTTGCGTCCTTACCCTGAGAGAACAGCTCGACCGCCGCCTTCGATAGGTCGTCAAAAGACCAATTGCCATCCCACTGGGCAGAGACATACGGCTTGCCGTCCGCCTCGAACATAGCAATAACCTCGTTCATGCCGGTAAAGGCTCGTTCGTCGTCCTCCGCCGCGAAGTAGACGAAGCGCTGGCTCTCGAGTCCCTTTAGGGTCGAGACGTCCCACTGTCCGTCAACAAACATACATCCCGCATAGAGGTCGGGATGCGCCGAGGCAAGGATGAGCGTGGTCATGCAGCCCATAGACTGACCCGTGCCATAGATTCGGCTGGCATCTACGGAATAGTTCGTCTTCACAGAGTCAATCAGGCGCTTTGTGGCCTCCACATAGTCGGTCGTAACATAGCCGTTGTGGTCGTCGAGGATGGTCTCGGCATAGGTTGGCACGCATACGATGGTTGGGTGCACCGCCTGCCATTCATCACTTGCCCACACAAGAGCGCCGAGCCCCTGGGTGAGCGACTGTGTGGGATCTCCCTTTGCGCAGCTCGAATCCGCAATAAATACGACCATGGGATAGCTCTTCGAAGCGTCGTAGCCTGCAGGCAAAAAGAGGTTGTAGGTCACAGATAGGCCAGTTTCGGGATCGGTGTAGGTCTCCTGCGTAAAACGACTGGCATAGGTGGAGACAAGAGCTTCCTCGTTCTGGGCAATCGCGTTCGATACGGTGCCAATGGCGCTTGTCGCAGCCTGCGTCGGCTGCTCAGAAGACGTCGCAGCGGACGCCTCACTGCTGGCATCGGACGCGCTCTCTACCTGTAAGCTTTCCTCTTGGGAACTGGGGGCTGCCTGTTGGCCGCACGCTGCGAGCGAGACACCAAGCATCAGACTTACTACACAGGAAAGAATGGTTTGCTTACGCATGGGGTCCTCCTTTTTGCGGGGTTATTTGTAGAGCGGACCACCATCCGCACAGAAATGCATTGGCCCTATGCTATCCCACACAAGACAGGCAGCATGGGGTCGGCCGTAAAAGCTACACCATAATCAGATGGCTGTATTTTATCTTTAAGATATACAACGACGTAAAGAGCGTCATCAGCTCGTCACAGCCCGTGGCAACGATTATGTCGGCACCGGCCTTCTCCGCGAGCTTGGCACCACGCACGGTTGGATCGGCCTCGCGCATGATCACGGAAAACCGTCGACCTTCCAGCTGCGGATTTCGTCCGGCGATACGTTGCCAGCCACAACGAGGATCATCACTCCCTCCTCCTTGGCAAGCTCGATGGCCACCTTGCAGTAGTGCATGCCAAGGAATCAGGGCCTGCAAAACTATTTGAAGATGATAGAAGCCCAGCTCAATCTCGTTCGAAAAAGCTGCACACCGTGGTGGAGTCATTCCGAACCTTGTCTGCGGCAATCTTTGCACGAACGAATCTCTCTTCGATATTTGGCTCCCGTTGCGTTTGTCGAATGAGGTCGCGGTTCTCCGACAGTTCGATGCACTTTGCAATGCGAGCCTTGACGATTTCGATGTCGGGATAGGGCTTGGGTATAAAGTCCATTGCGCCATATTTGAGACAGTCAACCTGTGCATCCTCGTCCACCGTCAAAACGATAACCGGAATCGATGCGAGCTCCTCGCTCACCTGCATTTGCATGAGCACTTCTCGACCGTTCATGTTTGGCATAAACAGGTCAAGAAGTACGAGGTCGACCTCATCCTTATGGCTTTGGAGGACCTTCATCGTTTCCACGCCATCAGCTGCATAGTACACGTCATAGTTCTCGTAGTCTCTATCCGTAAGGATTACCGTAAACTCGTCGCCGCCGATTCGGTACACCGGGCTATGAGAAAAAATGTCGCAGGCCATTCTGCATGCCTGGCGAATGTACTCGTCCCCAGCTTTATGGCCCTTTGTGTCGTTGACATGCTTGAGACCGTTGACATCGCAAACAACAAGGCCAAACTCGGAAAGCGTCCCTTCGGCCAGCTTTTGGTCTACCGTCGCCTCTGCGTTTATGAAAGCCTGTTTCCAGCATGATCTTCTCCCAGTCATCGGTGCCTTACGGCTCTGCATCACGTTCGATTACAAAGTAATATTACCGTTAATATGTTCTCGTGTGCAAACGTCCTCACCTCCATCGTCATAGTAGACCCCGCTCGTCACTCGATTCACACCCATCAGTCACCCATCTGCCCCGCTGGCGATGGGTGAGCATCGAGTTTGGTGAGGGTCGGATTGCCACACGAAACGGGACTCAGCTCAGGATGGCGCGCGAAAGACTGCGGGATGGAAGCGAGTGGGACAAAGTCGGACGCTGTTACGCCTCCCTGTGTCGCGGAAGATAGCTGCGCATAGCCGAGGTTCCAAGCGCTACCGTCGAGGTGTTATGCAGCAGGGACGACGTCTGCGGACTTATGGCGCCACCGATTCCCAACGCCAGAAGGCCCGAGTTCCACAGCATGATTTCCCAGAAGCTCTTGTCGAGCCTGTTCATCAGGCCTTGGCTCAGCTTGCGCAAACGCACAAGCGAGTCTAGGTCGGAGTCGGTGAGCGTTATGTCGGCAACCTCACGCGCGATAGCGGTTCCCGCTGCCATGGCAACGCCCACATTCGCCTCCTTGAGCGCGGGCGAGTCATTTACGCCATCGCCCACCATAACCACATGCCGGCCAGACTCTCGTAACTCGCGCACATACTCATACTTCTGCTCGGGCAACATGTTTGCAACCCATTCGGTTACTCCCACCGATTCGGCCACACGCTGAGCCGCCGCCTTGTTGTCGCCCGTGAGCATAACCACGTGTTCGAAACCAAGCGCGCGCAAGTCACGAACTGCCTCATGCGCGCCCTCCTTTATGGGATCTTCGATTCCGATAACACCCACAAGCACGCCGTCCACGGCGAGGTAGAGCGCAGAGAGGCCTCGTACCTCTTCCTCAATATTGCGTCGCTGATCAACGCTTACTTCTACACGCTCATCGCCCATCACAAAATGGCGCGACCCGATGACCACGCGCTTTCCATCCAGCGAGGATGCCAAGCCATGCGCCACGATGTACTCGACCTCGGCATGCCGCTCGCGATGCTTTAGATTCTTGTCTGCCGCCGCCTTGACGACAGCACGGGCCACAGGATGCGGGTAGTGTTCCTCAAGACAAGCAGAAAGGCGCAGTACCTGATCGCGACGATATCCGTTGAGAGCAATGACTTTTCGCACGTGCGGCACCGCTTCGGTAAGGGTACCAGTCTTATCGAATACGATGGTATCCGCTTGGGCATAGTCCTCGAAATGGCGCGAGCCCTTAACGCTTATGCCCATTCGCGCACCCTCGCTCATGGCGCTCAGAACCGATACCGATCCCGTGAGCTTGAGCGCGCAAGTGTAGTCCACCATAAGGCTCGCGGCGACCTTTGTTGGATCACGCGTAATGAGGGCCACCAACGCCGAAAGAAGAAAGTTCCAAGGAACGATGCTGTTCGCAAGGCGCTCGCGGCGCGCCTCCGTAACGCTCTTCTGCTCCTCCGACTGCTCGACCAGCGAAACGATGGATCGCAGGCGCGTTTTGTTCGCAGGCTTAGAGACCCTCACGAAGATCTCGCCCTCTTCCAGCGAAGTCCCCGCATACACCGAGTCTCCAACCGTGCGCTCCACAGCCAAGGGCTCGCCCGTGAGCGCCGCCTGATTGACCATGCCCACGCCCTGCTCAACCGTGCCGTCTATGGGCACCGGCTGTCCGGTGCGCACCACCACGAGGTCACCTTCCGCCAAATCGGTAGCGGGCACGCTAATCTCTTGCCCGCGCTCCACGCGAGCTGCCAAATCGGGTACGCTCAGTAGCGAGTAAATGAGCTCGTTTGCAGACTGTGCGCGCGTGTAGTCTTCCAGAACCTCCCCCATATCCAAAAGGAACATGGTTTCGCTTGCCGTTGACGCATCGCCTTGCGCAAACGAAGCCCCAATGGCGGCCGCATCCAGTGAGGCCACGTCGAGCTTGCCCCTGCTCAAGGAACTAAAAGCGAGTCGCAGGAAATGCCTGTACTGCCATATGGCGTAAACCATATCCAACGGAGCAGGCAAGAACAGGCGCCGCAGTACAAAGCCACCTACCGCACACGCAATGTCGAGCACAAGGTCGTGGGTCCGTGTAGCCAAGGCATACGTATAATCCGAGCGCACCGCATCGAGCTGCTCGCTATCGACAGCACAAAGATAATCGAGAACGCGTCCGCGAGTCTTCTCGCCTTCCAGCGTGCCATACGTAACGGCTATCGAACCGATACGAGGGTAGATTTTTGCATCCTTCACCGCAGGACAATCAAGCAGCACTCTAAATAGCGGATCTACATCGTCTTCGCGCACCACACCATTGAGTTGCACGCGAAGACGCCCAGGCACCTCATGCTCTATGGAATAATACATGCTGCCATTACTCCGAGTCAGCTGCCACGGCTGCTTGCTCGTTCATGTACGTTGCCTCGGCCACCATGTCGCCAACCTCGGCGCGTGCCTGCTCCACGAGATCCAAATAACTCGCCTTCGCACGCATTCCGGCGGCAATGCACTGTACATAGCAACGCTTGGCTGGCTCGCTCGTCAGAATCCTCGGCACTACCTGCCCAAGCGCGGCGCCGCCCAAAAGCAAACGAATCGTCTGTCCCATTGCAATTTCCTCCTTGTTTGCCATATCTAACTCTTGCGTCACTATAGGGTAACATTTTTCGAATCGATTTTTGTTAGGAATGTGCAACTTTTTTAGTTTTGTTCTATAGTTAGCTTGTGTTTACTTATGAACCATGGAGGGGTCATGTTAGACGGATTCTTGCGCATCGAGAATTTGCGCAAACACTATGGTGAAGGAGAAGCGAAGGTTGAGGTGTTGCGTGGCATCACCACCTCTCTAGCCCGCGGTGAAATCTGTGTTCTACTTGGCCCCAGCGGTTCCGGCAAATCAACGTTTCTAAACCTCGTTGGAGGTCTTGAGCCGGCCAACAGCGGAAGCATTGGCATCGGCGACACCGAACTCACCACGCTGAGTGACCGCGAGCTCGTGGAGTACCGTCGCAGCCAGCTTGGGTTTGTGTTCCAGTTTTATAACCTCGTCCCCGACCTCACGATACGCGAGAACATCGAGGTATGCGAGTACCTGTCGCCTAATCCGCTGCCCCTCGACGATTTGCTAGAGTCACTTGGCCTGTGGGAACATCGCTCGAAGTTTCCTAACCAAGTTTCGGGCGGCCAGCAACAACGCTGCGCCATTGGGCGCGCACTGGTAAAGAACCCGAGCCTCCTGCTTTGCGACGAGCCCACCGGCGCACTGGACTACAACACGTCCAAGGAGATTCTGGAACTCATGGAGCGGGTCAATAGAGAATACGGATGCACCATCGTAATCGTCACGCACAACGACGCAATCAAGCACATGGCGCATCGCATACTTCGTCTGCGCGACGGTCTTTTGGTGGACGACGTCGTGAACCACGACGTGAGGCCGGCCGCCGATCTGGAGTGGTAGTATGCACAACCCACTCTTTAGGCGACACAAGCGCGAGTTTCTGGGTAACTTGGGCAAGTACGTTGGCCTCTTTTTGATGATGACGTTTGCCGTGTCGTTCACCAGCGGCTTTTTGCTAGCGGCAAGCAGCATCGAGACGATAGTCGGGGGCATGAAGGAAAGCTATCGCATAGAGGACGGCCGCTTTGCGTGCGACTTCGAGCCCGAGGAGGATGCACTGGCCGCAGTCCGCAAGCTGGGGGTCACGATATACCCGGACTTCTACAAGCAGGCGAACACCACGCTCGAAGACGGCGATGGGGCCGACGGCATAACATGTCGCGTCTATCCTACGCGCACGGACGTCAACCTCCCTGCGTACGCCCAGGGCCACGCCCCCGCTTCTCCTCACGAGATTGCGCTTGACCGCGTCTTTTGCGAGAACCACAAGCTTGAGGTCGGAAACGTCGTACGGATCGGCAACTCGGAGTTTACTGTTTGTGGCATCGTCACGCTTCCCGACTACCAGGCGCTCTTCGAGAACAATAACAGCTTTATGTTCAACGCGCTCACCTTTGCGGTGTCCATCGTGGATCCCGCTGGCTACAAGAGCTTGGGAAATACGGGCGAGGTATACAACTACGCTTTTGCTTTTGACGACCAGGGGCTCACACGTGAACAGCGGACGGACTTGGAAGAGCGGATGATGGATACCCTCTCTGACCATGACGCATCGCTCTCCAACTTCGTTGACGCCGAGGACAACCAAGGCATCGGCTATGCTCTCGACGACGTGCAAGGAGACCAGGCCATGTGGACGGTTCTGCTGTTCCTTCTTGTAATCATCATGGGATTCGTTTTCGTGGTGCTTTCGAGTGCGACCATCGAACAGGAGAGCGCCGTGTTGGGCACCCTGTTGGCAAGCGGTTGGCGCAAACGGGAGCTAGTGCGGCATTACATGTTTCTACCGGTCGTCGTTGGACTCCTTGCCTCGATTGCCGGCCTGGGCCTAGGCGTGGGCGTGCTGTGCGACCCCTTCAAGGATCTGTACTATCACAGCTATAGCCTTCCTCCCTATCACACCATTTGGAACGCGCGCATCGTACTCATAACCGCCGTCCTCCCCTACCTTTTGCTGGTAGGAATCACATTAGTAGGGCTGTTGCGAAACCTGCGTTTTACTCCATTGCAGTTCCTGCGCCACGAAGTCGCTAGGCATCGGCGCAACAGTCATCTACGCCTGCCAGAATGGCTGCGATACGTCACACGTTTTAGGGTGCGAGTCCTTGTACGCAACGCCAGTCATTTCGCGACGCTGTTCTTTGGCATCATGTTCGCAAATCTGTTGCTTCTCTTTGGCCTGTGCATGCTTCCGGTGGTAAACAACTATGCCAAGGCGCTCAGAGAGACCGTTGCCGCGCCACACCAGTACGCGCTCAAGACTCCCCTGGAGCTCGAGGGCACCGACGAGGACCGTAAAGCCTACGCTGCCGTGCTGCGTCTTGCGCAGGACAAGGAGCGCATGGATGCAAACCGTCCGGCAATCAACGCGCTCGATCGTCTGCAAAAGAATAAGCCCCTCTCAGATGCCCTCAAGCGTCTGCAAGACAACAACGAGCTCATGGATGCCGTCGATCGTCTGCAAGACAACTCAAAACTCATGGATGCCATCAAGCGCCTTCGCAACAACACGGAGCTTATGGATGCGGCAGAAAGGCTCGATTCCAAACAGGAATTGGTAAGCGCTGCCGAGCGACTCGAATCAAAGCAGGGGCTGGTCGACGCCATGCAGAGGCTGCTCGCTAAGCAGAGTTTGGTCGAAGCGGCGCAGCGGCTGCAGGACAGACAGGAGGTCGTGGCGGCAGCACAGCGGCTCGCGGACAAGCAGGATCTGGTGGCTGCCGCTACGCGATTGCAGGACAAGCAAGACGTGGTCGATGCCGCACAACGACTTGCCAAAAAACAAGATGTCGTGGCCGCGGTGCAACGTTTGCAGGGCAAGCAGAATCTAATAGCGGCGGCACAACGACTATCCGTCAAGCAAGATGTCGTCGCAGCCTCACAGCGACTGATGGATAAGCAAGACGTCGTGGCCGCGACCCAACGATTGCAAGCACAAACCGAACTCGTTGCCGCTGCTCAGCGCATGGCCGTAGGCGCGGGTACACAGGAGGACGCTGCACTGTTGGCGCAGACAGATGATGTCACCAAGGCAGACTTGGCGCTTGTCTTGGCAATGGACGAGCAGACGCGTATCGACATCGAGCTTGTTGCCACCATTGACGAGCAGACACAAAGTGACATCCAGCTTTTGGCTACGGTCGACGAGCAAACCAAAAACGACCTCGCACTCGCCGCATCCATGGACGAACAAACAAAATCCGATATTGCGCTTATGGCAACGGTCGACGATCAAACGCAATCCGACATGCAGATTGTCTCGGCCATGGACGAGCAGACAAAGGCCGACATGCAGACGATGGCCGATGCCGATGAGCAAACCCTCGCAGACCTCGAGCTTGCTGCCAACATTGACGATCAGACCCGCTCCGACATGGAACTCGCCGCCAACATTGACGAGCAAACGCAAAACGACATGCAAATCGTGGCAAACATGGATTCCCAAACAAGCGATGATCTGCAAACCATCGCAAACGCGAACGAGCAGGCTCGCGAAGACCTCGCGCTCATATCCAATCTCGACGACAACGCACGCGCCGACCTCGAGCTACTCACAAAGGCAAAGGGCCAGACCAAGGAAGACCTCGACCTACTCACAGATCTTGATGAGGCAACGCAGAAAGACGTCGATCTTGTGCGCACCATGGATGGCGACCTCCTAGATGACCTGAGGCTTGTGGCAGGCATCGATGAGAATGCGCACGTAACAAACACACAGACAAACGGCGCCACCGCCATTGCCCAGGCCGAGAAGTACGCCATGGCAACCGTAGAGATCGAGCGCGCGTTTGGCGGCGAGTTCGAAGAGGTGACGGTATACGGCATCCAGCCAAATAGTGCCTACTGGACCAGCATTCCCGTGACGAACGGCACCGTCGTAGCCGGCCGCGGTCTCACGGAAAAGACCAAGGCGCAGGTGGGCGTGCCCATCACCATAATCAACCGACGAGAAGGAAAGGAGTACGACGTCACGATTGCGCAAGTGGCATCTAACGCGGCCGACACCAACCTATACATGAGCATAGACGACTTCAACAGGCTATTTGACAATGAGGCCGACTACTTCAACGCATGGGCGAGCACAGAGGAGCTCGCGCTCGACGACCGTTACGTTGCGACGAGTATCGTCCCCGAGGACATGGACGAAATCAGTAACCAGATGCAGGAGTCCATGGGAAACATCATGACGATGATGATGCTCATGGCGGTGCCAATCTATCTTATCTTGCTCTACCTGCTCACCAAGACGGTCATCGATCGCAGCGCACGCTCCATCAGCTACATGAAGGTGTTTGGCTACCATAGCCGCGAAGTTGATGGCCTCTACATACATCCCATTACGGTCTTCGTGCTCTTCAGTCTGCTAGCGAGCATTCCGCTCATCATCGCACTACTTACCGGGCTCCTCAAAGTGGTCTTTAGTCACTACGCCGGCAACTTCCCCATCAACATACCGCCCGATCGCTTGGGGCTCCTCGTCCTCGTTGGAATGGTTGCCTACGTGGCGATTGCGGTGCTTCATGTTCGTCGCATTCGCAAGGTGCCGCTCTCGCTCGCGCTCAAGGTACAGGAGTAGTCAAAGGGGCCCTGCGTCTCACGCGTCGTTAGGCACCAATCCACTCGTCCAGGGCGGCGACCAGAAACTCCGTCGCACCCTCCCCCGCCCTGCTATCGTAATATGCGCGGAATCGGTCATCTGCCAAGTATCCGTGCGCAAGCTGTCGATGCGCCTCCACGGTATAGGCTACCTCGCCCCAGTGAAGTCCAATCCAGCGCGCATGCATGGCTGCGAGCTCACGCGCCTCCGCACTCCGTATATCACCCACATTCCGAGCGCGTACCAACTGGTCGATGATGGCCGTTTCGAGTCTGGTCATGTCGTTCCATGTCTCCTCGTCCATGGAGAGTATTCGTGCATTGGCTGCATCCATGGCATCGTTGCCAAAACGCCGCCTCGCCTCTGTTCCATAGACCGTTTCGTTCTGTTCTATCGCAGCCTTCTTTATTCCCTCGAAGCGTTCCTCGTCAGTCATGGTCGCGTTCCCCTCCATCGTTGCAATCGTCTTCTGTGCGGTGCGTATCAGCACATCCAGCTGGGCTCGTTTATGCATGAGCTCTTGGACGTGGACGCGCATAGCCTCACACGCATCGTATGATTTATCGTCAACGACTTGCCGAATGTGCTCAAGCCGCATCCCACATGCGCGGTACAGCAGAATCTGCTGCAGCCGTTCTACATCGTCCTTGCCATACGTGCGATAACCGTTCTGGAGGCGGGCAGGACGCAGGAGCCCTATTTCCTCGTAGTGATGCAGCGTACGCACACTTACGCCCGACAATCGCGCAAGCTGGCCCACCGAATACGTCATGTCTCCCATCTTCCACCTCCTCCAGCATGATAAACCCTAACGCAACGTTAGGGTCAAGCACTCATGTAGTAAAGAATCGGGTTTCGAGCGCTCGAAGTATCCGATACGAGCGTACCAATGGGCAATCGGTTGCGAAATCTCATCAACATGCGCAGAGATGAGGCCGCAATTTCACCCAGCAATGTCCCTAGCTTAAACTCTCTTAATGTTTGGTGCACGCTAGTGTACACAAAACCGCACGTTAGCCGGGGCGGAAGAAGGCGAAGCCGTACAGTCAAGGTCATCAACTCCATTGCGCTACACTATTGACGAACGCTTAGGAAAAGTCTGCAGAAGGAAGACCCGTGAACGCGAACGATGCCACTAGTTCGATAATATAGCGGACGTGAGCGTCGAGTAAGGAACCAGGAATGCGCATCTACTTGGTAGGGGTTACCTGCGTAGGAAAGACCACAGTAGGAGCCTTGCTCGCAGAGCGACTCGGCTACGAGTTTGTCGACTTCGACGAGGAGACAAAACGAGAGTTCGAGGTACCGCTCTTGGAGCTGCACAACCGCTATCTGTCCAATAAGGGCTACCGTGACGCAACAAAGCCCCTACTTGAACGCATACTTGCGGAGCACTCGGAAGACGTCGTTATCGCCATGCCACCCGGTGGATTATTTCGCGTGTACAAATCCGTACTCGACAGGAACCACCCCGATGTCATAACGGTGTGGATGAAGGATAGAGCCGAGAACATCTTCGATCGACTCATCTTTACTGACGACTATGACAACCTCATCATCGAACCGGTAATCAACGAGGACAACGCAGCGTGGTATCTCAATGACGTTCGCGCGGACATCAATTACTACCGAAGGACTCATAGCCAGGCCGCCGTGCACTTCGACATAGGAGGAAGAAACGCCGAACAAGCGGCCAAGGCTCTGGCTGAGCTGCTCTCGCATGCGTTGCGCAGCAGCTCAGGATAGGCCGATTCCCAGTCCCTTTGTCCTTGCAACGGTCTCGTCACGAGCGTCATTATCGAGAAGGACCTCGCCACCATCACCGCTTAGCCCTGGTCTGCATCCTTGTTCATCGTTCGCACAGTCGCCTTAGCAAGAATCGGGTACGCCTTCACGAACCCACCCTCGTGGTGGTAGCAATACCTGCGGATAAGGCCATTCTCGTCCATCGTGCACGTGATGATGCCGCGCGACTCGTACGGAGTGTTCTGGGGTGGGATGGAAATGCCGCCAGGCATCTCCCAAGTGCCTGTCCACGTGCCCGTCTCCATGTACTGCAGGAACACGAAGTCGCCGTCCTCGAGAAGATGCTCCACCTCAAAGTGGGTGTCGGGAAAGGCCGCCCAGTAGCGGTCGGACATGTCGGCGTAGTTACCCGCGCCCATCTCCTCCCAGCCGGTCTCGGCAGACTTGCGCCGGAAGTCCGGAGCAAAGCAGGCGACCACCGCGGCGGAGTCGTGGTTGTTTTGCGCCTCAACGAATCGCCTCATCGTCTGGATGTTTTTTGACATGACGGATTCCCTTCTGTTCTTGTCCCGTATGATGCGGAACGCCGTTGGCCGGAGTGGACGCAAACTGTGGCCCGCGCCATGGTGCATCGACCAAAATGATGCATGGCTATAGTATATATGTAATTGCTCGGACTTTAGGTCCCTCACCCCAATGAAGTTCAAGCACGCATACGCATATTGTGCAGTTCGCCACAGACCGTGAGCAAGCCAAAATCTAATCTTGCGAAAAAAGTCGAAAAAGTCGAAAATAGTCGAAAAAGTCGAAAAGTAGGAGATGCATGGTCGCACGCAACCCGTTTACGCCCACCTTTGGTACGGTTCCCGCATACCTTGCCGGTCGCCAAGACGTTCTTACCAATATGCGTCAGGCCTTCGCAGACGGATACGGCAACCCCAACCTCTCGACCATCCTCATAGGAGCCAGGGGAACAGGCAAGACAGCCCTCATGTCTTGCATCCGAGACGAAGCACTGGGAGCAGGATGGGTTACCGCAAGCACCACAGCCCTACCAGGGATGCTTGAAGACATCTACGAGCAGGCAACCATGTCGGCGCAGCATCTTGTGGAACACCCCTCGTCCCAACGACTCACCTCACTCACGCTTGGTCCCGTATCAGCTGGCTGGGAACACGACCAAGCGCCCATGCAAGGCAACTGGCGAACGCGAATGTCCCTTTTGCTCGATCAACTCTCGCTTCATGACACCGGCCTGCTGATTACGGTGGACGAAGTGCATGCGGACCAGGATGAACTCGTGCGACTCGCAGCCGTCTACCAACACTTCGTCACGGAGCGGCGCAAGGTCGCCCTCGTTATGGCCGGACTGCCCTATCACGTCCACCGACTCGTGAGCGACAAGAGCGCTTCGTTTTTGCGCCGCAGTACCCAACACCAACTGGGACGCATCCCCTCCGCCGACGTGGGTTTTGCCCTTCGCCAGACGATGCTCTCTGAGGGGAAGCACGCCGAGGACGAGGCGATAGATCTTTGCACCAAAGCCATCGAAGGATTTGCCTTCATGCTACAGCTAGTGGGATACCGCACATGGGCAGAGGCGGGAGAAAGCGAGACCATAAAGACCATGCATGCCCTCAGGGGTATCCGCGGTGCACGTCAGGACATGGAAGACTACATCCTCGCGTCTACCTATAGGGAACTCTCGCGTGGGGACCTTCGTTTCGTCGAATCGATGGCGCAGGACCCCACCGAAAGCCGATTATCAGTCATTGCTTCGCGCATGGGGGTGTCAAACGGCTACGCAAGCAAGTACAAGACGCGTCTTCTGGCCGCAGGCGTCATCGGAGAGCGAGCCCGCGGCATCGTGGGCTTCGACATCCCTGGCTTCAGGGAGTATGTGCTCGCCCGCAAAGACGAGCGCTAGGTCGTATCAGAAACCTTGCATACACATAGGCATGCCTCGCGGCGATCGCATGAGAGCAGATGGTCATTGACAATACCAACGGCTTGCAGGAACGAGTAGGTAATGACTGGCCCCACAAATCGCATTCCGCGTTTCTTTAGGTCGACAGACACCTTGCGTGACAAACTGGTTTGCGTAGGAATTTCGTCCATGCTGTTCCACTCTCCCACCACCTGGCATCCATCCACGAAACCCCACAGATAGGCGCATAAGCTGCCGAATTCCCGCTGTATGGCCTGCGCCGCCCGCGCGTTGTCACGCACGGCATAAACCTTGGCCCGCGACCGCACGATGGCTGGGTTCGCCAAGACTGACTCGAGCTCCACATCCGACAAGGACGCACATGCATCGATGTCAAAGCCGTGGAATAGGCGACGGTACGCGGGCCGCTTGTGCAGGATAGTCCGCCACGAGAGGCCCACGCTGGCGCCTTCGAGGCAGAGCATCTCAAAGAGCCTCTGGTCGTCGTACACGGGATGTCCCCACTCGCAATCATGGTAGGCAAGCAGCTCGTCGGTCACATACCAAGAGCGGCAGTCGAGCGGATTTGCAATCGCCATGGAATCCCCCGTTGGAGTCATCGGTCCCGAAGCCCTCACAGAGCAAGGTACATGTGACTAGGAACAACTAACGCAAGTGATTGTTTCGATTGTACGACAAGCACCGACTGCCTGGAATCGCCATCTACGACACGCAAAACGCTTGACACAAGCCCTTCTGGGACGCAGACTCAAAAGCGTGCAGTCAGGGTGTGAAAAATGCCAATATTCACCTACTATGCACGGTTTATGGTCACTAAACTTGCGGAGTTGGAACCGCATCGAGCCATTCGTCAAATACTGAGACGAGGAACTCAGTCGCCCCCCTTCCCGCTCGCTTGTCGTAATACGCACGGAACCTATCATCTGACAAGTACCCATGCGCGAGCCGCCGGTGTGCCACTGCGGAAACACCTCACTGCGGCGTTACGATGCAAGCGCGAACTCGTCCCCGGCCAGCAACGACTCCCCAATCAGGCGGGGATATCCCTGCATGTCAATATATTCCACCTCAGACCAGCCATTGAACTCCCACCGAGGAAGCCCCCGATATAACCCCACAACAAGAGAGGTGAGCAGCGGTGCCGCATTGAACCCCTCAGCCAGATACCACCCCTGCCGCGTAAGGCGCTGGAGTTCCGCAGCCAACGTGTGATGCCTAAACATGAAATTGCAAATGAGCTCGTCCACCATGCGATCGGCAAACGTGTACTCGCCCTCGCATTCGGGCACATGCCGATCAAAATAGCTTACAAGTGCCTGAACGCAGGGCAAGCCGTACACATACTCACTTACTGGCTTGTTCAACAAGTCGTCCATCACCGCGCGTGGCGAAGACTGTTTGTGCAGCGGTACCAGAGACGCGTACAGTTCGGTATCCCACATTGACTCCAAGCGATAGTCTCCGGCATACCCGTCGGCTCGGTAATAGCGAACAGCATTGTTTTCATACACGGGAAACGCAGCCAAAACTATATAGGTGACATCCTCATGTTCCCACCGACGATACATTCCCCAACAGTCACGCGTAAGCTCATGCACGACTCGCATGAATTGCCCCTCGTCGAACGAATCCTCCGGAAGCGTCTGCTTGTAGCTATCAAGCACCTCCTGCACTGGCGTGATTCCCCCAAGAACCGTGTGAGTCAAAATGAGTTGGGAAACCGAGGCACGCATCTCCAAATGCTCTGAGTATTTATGCACGTCCACATTCGCGAAGGCTTCACGAAGCTCTTGAGGCATATGCCATATAGCTTTGCCGTCCCTGCCGCACAAGAACGCAAATGGAAACGAGCCCATCCCCCCTTCGCACAAATACCGCCCCGTCTCGACGAACTCCCCTTTGAGCACCCGCTCGACCACGGACAGCGCTTGCAGATTTAGGTGCGAAACGACCTCGTCAAACCTGTCTACCTGTTTTGGAAGCCCATCCTCCAGAATCTTTACAATATCGGCCTTTTTACTCTTCGAAGGTATGGAGATCCTTGCAATAGACGCAATGCGACGCAATTCCTGAGCGGTGCTGCGCAACAGGCAGTCGTTCAAAGACGATCCCGGGCTTGCCTTGCATGCGGACCTCGAATCAGTTGTATGAACATCCAAGCCGAAAGCCCGATCTAAAAGTCGTGTGTACCGGTCATAAAAACCATAGCAAGAAGCCTTCCGTTTGACTTCTTCTTCGCGCTTGCTGACATCCAAACTGCCGAGCGCTCCGCAGTGAAACCCCGTGTAGGCGTTCTTGTCTTCAATCGCATAGTACGACATCTTGGCTCCTTCCAAACCAGTACTTTTGTTCCCTATACTGTACACCATTCTTTTGAATAGAGCAAACAATTGTACGGTTTATTTGAATTATTGGGAGTGTTACGCACAATTGTTCTTTAATTGGGAATCCGAAAAGAAGTCGTCTGCACGACTATTCTGGTGTGACCAACACGCAGCGAAAAACGTGGGCGACACAGGCATTTCACGGTGTGTACTATCGGCACGCGATGCATGTGAGCGACAAGGCGATGCCCAACGTCATCACATCGATACCAACGCAACAGCCTGCGAAAGGTATCGTGCAGGAACGCAACGTTGTTCACGGCGCGTCAATCGATAAGACACGATTCGGAAAACGACTCAGTCTTTACTTAGACGATTAAGACACGGCAAGAACGGACCGAATGGGGAGGACAAGATGGATATCACGCAGGTTGACGCCTACAACGAAGAGGTGGCCCGCCAGCGGGTACAACGTGACGCAGACTATGCCGAATACGAGAAGGCGGGTCGCATCTGGGGCCTCGTCCCTCGCGAGCGCATCACAAAGATTCGCTTCGAGCGCGTGTCCAAGGAGGTCTGCGACGCGTTTCTCTCCATGGAGGACATGACCACCACGGTGAGTGACGTGCTCGACGGCTACGGCATCGACGGGGCCATTCCCGCGAGTTACCTCAAGCCGCTCGCTCCTGGAATGAAGATCTGCGGACCCGCCGTCACAATACGCAACATTCCCGTGCGCAAGACGGCCACGCAGGGTTCTGTTGACCACGACTTCATCGCCATGTCCACGCGCGACATCTACTACGTCGGCGAGCCGGGAGACGTGCTCGTAAGCGACTTCGGCGGCAACCTCGAAGTGTCGAACATGGGTGGCCAGAGCTGCACCGTCGCCAAGGCTTGTGGCTTCGCCGGCAACATCGTAAACGGTTGCCTGCGCGATGCGAGCTCCATCCGCGAGAGCGGCTATCCGGTGTTTAGCTGCGGCGTGACGCAAATCACGGGCAAGTATCGCATGGAGTGTATCGAGATGAATGGTCCCGTAACGCTGTGTGGCAAGCGCGTCGAGCCAGGCGACCTCATGCTTGCGGACGACTCCGGCGTCTGCATCTGCCCACCCGAGATAGCCGCCGACGTTCTGAAGGAGTGCCTGAAGATTGCCGCCTCCGAGGAACGTATGCGCGAGCTCATCGAAAGCAAGGCACCCATCTCCGAGCTACGCCCCCTCTTCAGGAGCCGCTACAAGTAGCACACGAAGGGGGCGGAGACGCTTCGTCATCACAGGCATGCGGACCGATTCTTCAAACAGCCCGCAGGATGCGACATTTTGGGCCGCCATTCCTCCCGAAATGTCGCACTTTGCGGGCCACTTCGCGAACGCCCCAGCACAGAGTCTCATCTCCATTCTCGCAACGCATCGCACAGGTTGGCCGCGACCTCGCCCCACACGACGCTAGCCAGGGCATCGCGCATGTGAGAAGATGGGCGGGACCAATCGCCCGCCCCAGCGAGGAGGATGACATGGCAGCAAAGGACCCCACACTCTCCTACTACGCCAAGAACGCCGAGGCGTTCGCCGCGTCCACCGTGGACGTGGACTTCTCGGAGACGCAGAGGCGCTTTGCCGAGCTGCTCCCACCAGGCGCGCGCGTGCTCGACCTCGGGTGCGGGTCGGGACGTGACTCACGGGCGTTCCTAGACATGGGCTTCGACGTGACGGCGACCGACGGCTCGCCCGAGCTCGCTGCCATCGCCGAGCGCACGGCGGGGATCCCCGTGCGCGTCGAGCTGTTCCAGGAGCTCTCCGACGTCGGGGCCTACGACGGCGTGTGGGCGTGCTCGTCCATCCTGCACCTCCCCAAGGACCAGCTTGCGGACGCGCTGCGCCGCGTCGAGCGGGCGCTCGTACCCGGAGGAGTGCTCTACACCTCGTTCAAGCACGGAGACTCCGAGGGCGAGCGCAACGGACGCCACTTCACGGACTTCACGGAGCCGACGTTTAGGGAGTTCGTCTCCGCGTCATGCGGGCTTGCCGTGGAGGACCTCTGGGTCTCGGGCGACGTGCGCCCGGGCAGGGGCGACGAGCGCTGGCTCAACGCATTGCTACGGAAGGCGTAGGGACTGCCTAGCCACATCAGGTCATCCTCATGGCACGCGCAACGGCTACTCGACGACGCCCGTGAGATGCGCCGTGAGGATGTTGGCTGGCGCCTCGTAGAAAAAGCTCCCGTTGTAATCATCAATAAGCGGTGCGATGGGAGAGCGGAATGCCTCCGCAAGCGCATCCACCGCAGACAATCCACGCTCGCGCATGATTCCGACCGCGAGCCGCTTGTATACTTTTCCCATGTCCCAGTGAGAAGGCACGCCATAGCGTGCGCATGACACGTTGTCAAAACTCCCCTCGCCGATGCCAGCCTCGTCAACGAAACGAGCTGCCACGGCGTCTATATTCTCGCAGTGCAGAACGTCGGCAAAATCGACAATTCGCTTGAGTCGCTCGGGGCCCAGAGCGCTGATAACAGCCGAACGCCTGTTGTGCGTCTGCCGTCCGATGTACTCCACAAGTCCGCACGCATAAAACAAATCGTTGTCAACCTGGCCCTCTCGCCCGACCATTACATGACCTCCTCAGACGACACGAATTTCAGACACGCGAGCGAATCCTCGCTACAAAATGCAATTTGATGTGTGGGGTACTTGAAGCGTGCTGCAGTAGAATCCAGGACCGAAGTCCTTGGTGAAGCGACCAACAATTATCTGAGGATTGCGTATCTCAACAGGCCCCCATGAAATACGGTCATAGCACCCATTATGAAACCACCCCCATTAGAGTCTCATCTCCATTCTCACAGCGCATCGCACAGGTCGGCCGCGACTTCGGGCACAGGATTCGTTGCACCGTAAGCATCAAAATTGGCTATGCTCCCGCCGCCAGCGCAGCAGACGGAAGCGTTGTTGGCCGCGCAATACTAGCGGGCGGGAAATACCGCACGGAACATGATTCTGCCTGCATCATCCTCAACCACCTCGAGCTTGAAATCGTTCTTCTCGGCAATCGTGCGCGCGATCGAGAGACCTAGACCGTAGCCCACCTTGCCTCCCGAGCGATCGCGCGATTGTTCTCCGCGCACAAACCGGTCAAAGAGCGTCGAAAGCTCGCGCGAGTCAACGTCGTGCACCCAATCGTTGCGCGTCGCGAACGTGGCCGTGCGGCCCGCCTTTGCAACCTCCACCAGAATCGTTCCGTCACCCGTCGCGTATTTGACGGCATTGTCAACGAGGATCTGCATGAGTTGCCGAATGGCGGGCTCATCGCCCCTCACACACACGTCCTCCTCAATCGACTCCACGATTTCCTTGCCCTGAGCGACGGCAAGCTGCGAGAAGGTCTGGACGCACTCGTATGCCACGTCGCTCAGCGACACCTCGGAGCGCACGATGTCTTCCTCCTGCTCCTCCAGCTTCGAGAGGACAATCAGGTCGTTGACGAGCCGCCGCATATTGCCGACCTGACGGTTCGTGCTGTCAATCCACTCCTGCTCCTCTGGCTGGTCCGCCAGGTCCTCCTCCAGGATGTCCATGTTCGTCGCGATTACGGAGAGGGGCGTCTTGAGTTCGTGCCCTGCGTCCGCCACGAATTGCTTTTGCTTTCGCGCGCTTTCCTCAAGTGGTCGCACGATGAGACCGGAAAGGCGAACCATGAACAGCGAAGCGATCGTGAACGCGCATCCACCCACGACAAGTGCGACGGTACGCAGTTGTCTTAGGGCCTCCAGGTCTGTGGTGCAGTCGAGAAAAAAGACCCTCTTCTGGGCATCGGACTCGTCCACCAAGAACTTATAGTCATCCAAATACCCCTCCGCATCACCCGAGCCCAAGGCGGTCTGGGCGAGTTGGCAGGCATACTCGTCGGTGAACTCGCCATCCCCCTTGCTTTTTACGAACATGTTTCCATCCTCAGCCACGAGCACGCAGAAGAAGCGGCTACCGTACTGCGTCCGTGCGGTCTTGCGCCAGCCATGATCAATGTGCCTCATGGCGTCGAACTCGGAGTCGGGTGCCTGCACGCCGTCCTGTTCCGCAACCGGCCGGCCCTCCTCACCAACCTGTTCGGAGGGCTTCTGATCGCTGGCAATCTCGGCAAGCGCGCCGTGAAGGTTTGCATCCACCTGCAGGTAATGCGCGTAGTTTATGGCAAATATCAGGACAAGAAGCGACAAGAACACCGCCACTATGGACACGAGGACTATCTTGCGCCTCATCCGCTTGATTGCGGAGTCGCTCATTGCTCGTCTCCGTATGCAAGCAGGTACCCGGCATTGCGTACGACCCGTATCTTTACCTTGGAGCCAATCTTCACAAGGTTCTTGCGCAGGAAGGAAATATTGGTGAATACCACATTTATCTCCGCCTCGGAATCCCATCCCCATATGTGGGACATGAACTCGTCGGCACTCACGATCTTGCTGGGATTGCGCATGAGCATCTCCATTACCTGGAACAACTTGTTCCCAAGGCGCACGCTCTTCGTACCGCACGTAAGCTGGTAGGTCCCGCTGTCCAGCTGTACGTCACCAAACGAGACCACGTCCGGCGTAAAGGCCTCGGTTCGGCGCAGGAGGGCGCGCACGCGAGAGACCAGCTCCTTGCCCGCAAATGGTTTGGGCAAATAGTCGTCAGCACCGCTGTCGAAGCCCATCACGCGGTCGTCGAGCTCGCCCAGCGCGGTGAGCATCATGACGGGTACCCCTATGCCTCGCCGCCTTATCTCCTTGAGCACCTCGAGACCACTCACACCCGGCATCATGATGTCGAGGATTGCAGCATCGTAGTCGCCGTTTGTGAGGTAGGTGAGGGCATCGCGCCCGTTGCTTACCGCGTCCACGGTAAAGCCGCTGCGCTGAAGCAGTATGGTCACTCCCCGTACGATGTCTGGATCGTCTTCCGCAAAGAGCAGTTTCATCGCAATTCCCTAGAACGTCTGAATCAGGTCATAGAGATAGAACGCAATCATCCCAAGATAGCACACGAGGCGCAGCCACCTCAGCATGCCGGGTATCTCTTTGTGCATGCGCGTGGTGAGGACCCCAGAGAGCAGCAGCACGAGCAGCAGCGGCGATACGATGCTGGCGCATGCAAAGGTCGCTCCGGTCACCGCCGCAAAGCCCACGGGGAGCGTCACGCACAGACCCGCCACGATGATGAGAGGGGCGCACGGCGTGATGCCAAACCCAGCGCCGGCCAGGAAGAGCGCCGGGAGGTGGATGCCCCCCTCTACGGCCTCACGCATCTTGTGGTGGTCGCGGCACTGCTCGCCGCACTTTTTGCTTCCGCGTGCCTCCTGGAACCAGCCATACAGGTAGTAGATCCCCATGCCAACAATGAACAGATCGAAGGCGCGATTGACCCACCCCGAGGCAAACGGCTCCCCTTGCAGGAACGCAGACTGGCCGACGAGAGACGCCACGAGGCAGAGCACGGCTACGCTCGCAATCTTGCCGAAGTAGAACGAGAGGAACGCGGCCAACGACTGCCGCGAGTCGCGCGCGTGCGTCATAACGTAGCCCGTCAGCAGCATCCCGGCACCCGACCCGCAGCAGGTGCCGCAACCCAAGCCCACCGACGTCGCAACCGAGACGCCCTCCAACAGCATCGTAAGACCCATTGCTAACCCCTTTCGCATCCTATGAGCGCCGCGCCTATGGCCCCGTTGAACTGGGGGTGAGCCGCAACGTACACGTCCTGCATGAGCTCTTCCTCAAAGGCCTGGCGAAGGCCCACGTTCAACGCGCCCCCACCGCTCATCAGCACGTCGCCTCCCTTCTCGGACTTTCGCATCATCTTGATTATTCGCCGCGCCATGGAGAGGTGCATGCCGGCAAGTATGTCACGCCGGTCGAATTTGCGCGCCACGAGCGAGATTACCTCTGACTGTGCGAACACCACACAGGTAGAGTTGATGTCGCACGGCTCGGTGCTCTGGAGGGACAAAGGACCCACCTGATCGATGGTCGTCTCCAGAATCTGCGCAATGACCTCCATGAACTTGCCCGTCCCCGCAGCGCACTTGTCGTTCATCGAGAAGTTCTTTACGGTGTAGTTGGCGTCTAGGTAGATGATCTTGCTGTCCTGCCCGCCCACGTCTACGATCATCCCCGGTCGCCATTGCGGCGGTGCGGTAATGCGTACACCATACGCGTGGGCAGTGATCTCGCTTATGTCATCGTCCGCCACGTCAAGCACCTTACGGCTATAGCCCGTCGCCATGATGTAGCCCACCTGCTGCGACATGATCTGGTTGCGCTGGCAGAGCGCGTTAACGAGGGCGCTCGCGTTGCCGCTGTTGTCGATTCCCGTATTGCATACCATGGTGTCTACCACTTTGCCCCGCCCGTCAATCATGGCTGCCTTGAGGTAGGTGGACCCGCCATCCAGCCCGATGTAGTACCTTTTCATGTTCCCTCCGTTTTCCAGCACGTCCTCGTGGTCGTGCACCTTCTTTTGCCTGCCGCGCGCACTAGCCGCGCACGGCCTTGAGCGGTCCCTTCTTGAGCTTGATGGTCTCCACAAACGCCTCCGAGCGAATGCGCAGCTGTTCCACGTCCTGGTCGGTGTAGTCGCTCTCCAGGCGAATGACGGGAATGCCCATGCCCTCGAGCTCCTCCTCTACCAAGCGGTATTCGTAGTCGTAGACCAAGCACCCGCGCAGCACGTGGTAGATGACGCCCTCCACGCGGTAGTCGCGGACCATCTGGCGAAGTCGGTAGATGCGCTGCGAGTTGTCCGCAAAAGTGGGGCACGGACAAGGCCGCAGCGAGCGGATAGCAAGCGAGCGCATGAGCCCGTCGAACGACGCGTCCACGGGAACCACCGGGTCGGACATGCCCCTCTCCCCCATGCAGGTCTCGTCGGCGACCACCATGCCGCCGGCTTCCTCAACGAGCAGGGGAATCTTTAGGTTGGGAAAGACGATGGGTGATCCGGTGAGCATGATGCGTGGCAAATCCTTGCGCGAGACGAGCTTGTTCGCGTACGCCCTCCGCTCGAGTTCGTCGTTGAGCGCACGCAGCGCGTCTGCCCATGTCCCAGCGTCCAAATACGACGCCGCGTTCATAACGGCCATGGCGTGCGTGCCGAATAGCAAATTGGACGTAGCACGCTTTATGCGCAGGAAGCGCGACAGCTCGTATTGGGCGCGTCCAGTCAGGTTGAGAGCATGTGCCAGCGACTCGTACGTTACCTCTTGCCCGGTTACGCACGAGACCATGCGCATGAGTTGGTACAGCTCCCCCACGTAGTGCTCTATGTTCTCGTCTTCCCTGTTCGCGGGCACATACAGCGGGTGGACGGGCCACTTCTCCTGAAGAAGGCCGGCGATTCTCTTCTTGCAATCGCAGGTAATGGGCACCACCATGAGCGAGCAGTTCTCGTAGAGGGGCAGCGTGCCCATGTGCTCGAACCCAGCGATTGCCTTTACAAGCGGACAGGCGTCACGCGCCACCACGTCGTCGCCAATGGAGAAGGCCGTGTAGTGTCCGCTGCAGAGCTTGACCGGCTGCGCGCCAGCAGCATATATGAGCTCTTGTGGAACCTGCACGCAATACGTTCCCACGGTCCTCACGTTGCGCGGTCGCTCCACCTCCAGCCCTTGTACGTAGATGCGCTCCAGCACATTGAAGAAGGGCTCCATCTGCTCCATCGTTCCTCCCAAGTCGCGCATACGACGCAGGTATTTTTGCGTCATGTGCATGGACTTAGTTGCAAAGCGCTGCTTGCGTCTGTGCTCGCGCTGTTCCTGTGCGCCACCTGCATATTCCATGTCCCTACCTCCTGTATCCCTGGACGACCCTCGAACGCTTGGAAACAAAGACGTCCTTCCCCAAGAAGGTGAGCGAGAGAGCACGGTCCTCCGGGCAGCACCGCACGCATTCGCCGCACATGATGCACGAGACGTCTGTTACGTCGGTCTTCTCGCGCTCGGTGTAGAGCTGCTTGATACCCATGGGACAGGCCTCGTAGCACGCGCCGCACTCGGTGCATGCGGTGCAGTCCTTCCTTATGCGGAATGGCTGGACGCCGTGTGCCAACCCCATGAGGTAGCCAAGCGGGCAGATCGTGCAAAAGAAGCGACGCTTGAAGAAGCTGGCGATAAGGACGAAGACCATGAGGAACCCACTTGCATACAGGCTCACGGAGAGACCTGCGGCAACGGGCGTGAGGGCGATTGCCGGGCAGAAGTTACAAAAGTTGCCACCCACGAAGCTGAGGCCAATCATAAGCAGCAGCATGACCCAACGTATAGGCACGAGCGCCTGGTACATCCGCTCGGTCATGGATATGCCCTCGACCTTGGTCGCCTGCCGAATCTTGTGCATGACATCCTGGGCAAGGCCCATGGGGCACACGAAGCCACAGAGCACCCTTCCAAATACGATGACGAAGCCTAGCGTGCTGACCACGAACGCCACGATACCCATGAGCGGCAGGCCGGCAAGCTCCTCCAGATGCGCGAGATAGTAGCAGCTTGCCTCGGTAAGCTGCGACATGTTTGCGGGACACGACAACACGGGAATGCTGATCCACGAGTAGCGCACACCAAGCAGGACGCCGCCGAACACCGTAACCACGAAAAAGCCCACCATGCAGACCCAGCGCACCACCATGAAGGCAGAGGGACGCCGGCCATGCACGCACCCCTTGGGAGCGGTCGCGATCCGCGCTGAAAATGGGCCATGCTGGCCGTCGTGGCGCATAATGGCGTTGCGAACCACGATGCACGCCACGATGCCGACGGCCGTAAGAAGGCCGATGATAAGGAGCGGTACGAGCTTGGTTAGGTGGTCAATCGTGAACAGCAGCTCTGCCGTGGTCGTGTACGTGTCTGTCTCGTACTCAAAGAAGACGAGCTGCCAAGCAAAGTAGGCGACCAACACCATGAGGGCGCACACTATGGCTGTGACGAGACCTTTCCTATTCATTGGATATCATCTCCCCTACTATGCGCAGTAACGACGCGCATAAGCGCGGTCAGCAACGAACTTGCGCTGTCCGAGCATCTCGGCAAAGGCCTCGAGGCGGATGCGCAGCTGTTCCACGTCTTGGTATTGGTAGTCCGTCTCAAGCCGGAACACGGGGATGTCCAAGCGGTCGAAGAGAGGTTCCAAACGCGAGAGCGCGAAGTCGTATTCGATTTGCCCCTTTAGGATGTGGAAAACGACACCGTCCACTTCCATCGAGGAGAGAAGATGCTCCACATAGCGCTCCATGGCCCAGTTGATCACGGAGGCGCTCGACGAGTCGAAGGCGTAGTGCTTGCGAGAGAGTGCGCTCATGAGCGCGGCCACGCCACCCGAGCTCTCCTCTTCGCTCAGGCTGGCAAAGCGCGACGTGCTGGCAGCATCCACGGTCGCCAGCATACGAAGACCCGCATCGTTAATGAGCTCGAGCACCTTGAATTGGGGAAAGAGGATCGGAGAGCCAACAACAAGGATGCACGGCGCGGTAGTGCTTGGCTGCCCGATAGTCATGTAGCGTGTCCGGACCTCTGTGGCCAGCTCGTTGAGGGCCGCCGTCCACTGGACAAGGTCATTGGTCTGGTAGTAGGTGTTCGTCACAAGAAGACGCGCCTCGTTATCGAGCACCCCCGGACACTCCACGCAGCTTCGCTCAAATGCCAGGATGGCTGCTCGCGCATTGCGCACGAGCTGGTTCGCATTGCGCAGGCGCCGTGCCGTAACCCGCCTCCCAACATGATGCGCGACTGCCTGGACCAACGTCTGGGTGGAGCGCTCCCACGCCTGTTGCGCGAACGGATCCGTGGCTACGGGCGGAATGTCGATGGATACGACCGCGTGGCCTTCCAGCTTGAGGCAATAGGCGATCTTGCGCATGTTGTCGTTCGCGACGGGCACCACGAAGAGGGGGTCTATGTCCGCGCGCGCCGCGAGTCTTTGGGCATATCCCAAGATGGACCGACTCGCGGGGTCGCTGTCACGAGGCACGGCGTCGTCCGACCACTGGCAGGACGCATGGCTTCCGCCCAGCAGGATGCACGGCGTGACGCCGCACGCGTAGACAAGCTCCTCGGGGATTCCGAATCCGAGGACGACGACAAGCGGATACGCATGGTCGGTTTTGGGGATGTCGTTTGGGTCCCAGGCAAAGCTTGCGTGCCAGGTTGCAGCCGTATCCAAGAAATAGCGCAGGGACATAACGTCTGCGTTGGCCGCGTAGATGCGTTGCAGCGCCTCCGAATACTCGCTCTCGTATGACATTGCTTACCTCCAGTCGTTTGGTACGGAGGCATCTTAGCGAGCGTAGTTCAAACCAAGTTAAAGGCACGGTGCTCTGTGTGTGGAGAATCAGCTTGGGGCTTTAACTCCATTTGAACTCTGAGGGATATGATTCGCGGAAAGCTAGTGCAACGTTGTTGGAAGTCTCTGCAAGATGGAGCGGTCGATGACAAGAAAAAAGATCATAAGTGCCTTTGTTGCGGTGTGGCTCACAATATGCGTGTCCTACATGGGGGTGCGCACCGCGATGGCAGCACTTACGGGCGGCCAGACGATCACGAGCGCGGACGCGGAGGTGGCGTCTGACGCGGCGGAGCAAAATGAGCTCTCGGAGCAAGAAGAGCCAACGGGGCTGGTCGATCCGACGGGACAGGCCACCCCTAACGCCACCACACAGGGCGAACCCGTAGCGCAGACCGTGTCGGACGGCTCCTCCGCGCACGCCGGCCCGACCGCACGGATAGAGCAGCCGCAGGAAGAGGTGGCGGATGAGGAGCAGGCTACGGATATCCCCTCGCTAGACGAGTACCTGAGCGGCTTTACCTGCGGGTCTTGTCGTCGCAACTGCTCCCTGGACAACCCTCGCTGCCATAACGGCTCACGCTTGGCCCAATCCAAGGCCGAGGAGTACTACAGAATGTATGGGTAGCAATCGGAGTGTGTCATTGCCTCCCCGTGGCACTATGCATTCGGCCCCCACACGTTGATGCGCTTGTCGGGCGCGAGGTACATGCCGTCGCCCTCCTTCACGCCGAGCTTCTCGTAAATCGGGTCAAACATCTGTGTGCTCACGTTCGTGCGGACGTTGTTGAGCGGATGCGTGTCCAAGAGCAAGGATGGCAGATTATCGCCAGGCACCGTTTGCGCCCACATGAGTGAATAGGTCGTAAAGAACTCGTCGTAGTCGACTCCCTCGGACTTGTCGGCAATCTCAAGGGCGGCCTGCATGCCGCACAGATCGGCAGCAGCCTCCGTCTTGACGTTCTCTCCATCGACCATAAGGCCAGGAAGTGCCTCGATACCACTGTAATATGCGGCCAGCTCCGAGCACTTCTTTACGAATGCGTCCGCATCGGCATCGGTAAACATAGGATTTGGCGTGCCATAGGCGTCGTATTGCGCGCCAGCGTAGTCGAATCCATGGCTGATCTCGTGACCGATGGTCGTGCCGATACCTGCAAGAATGCTCGTGTCGCTCATCTCGTCGGAATAGACCAAGCTCGTCACGTACCCCGGGCAGATGTTGATGGAGTTGGACGTGGAATCGTAGAATGCATTGTTCAGGGTAGGCTTGACCGAGAACCAAAGAATCGCCGGAACTGCTGGCTTGCCAACCATCTTGCTGGTTTGATCCTGGCGATACTGCTTGAGCTTCAAATAGTTACCCAAAAGCGTGCCACCCGCATCGGTAGGCGTGAGTTCAAGTCCACCAAAGTCGTAATAGCCGCCCGTGGGTTCGAGGACGTTAAGAGTCATGTGATCGAGCTTCTCGATCACATGCGCTCGAGACTCTTCTCCCACCCATGCCGTGTTGCCAACAAGACCCTTGTACGTGTTCACGATTTCCTGCGAGAGCTTCGTCAGGCGCTCCTTGGCGTTTGCTCCAAGAGCCTCGTTCACATAGGTGTTGCCCAAGACTATCGCGAAAGTATTCATATTATCGCATGCGTTATAGGCAAACGACTCGGCATCAAGGGCAGGCAGGCCCGACTGTTCGTTCACCTGATTAACGCCCGATGGGTCACGATACGGACGTGTCTCGTTGAGCACCTTGAGTGAAGCGATTTGCTTGATGACGTCAAGATTCTCGTTCGTCCACTTCTCGTTGAATGCCTCCACCCATCCTTCCGACGAATTGTAGAGGGGCGATCCGTCCATTCCCAACTTCTTGAGCATCGCCTTCATGGGAAAATTTGGACACTCACCGTACAGTTCGTCAGGCGTGATATAGCTAGCACGCGCCGATTCGGCTGCGGCGCCAAATGCCTGTGTCGAGTACCTGCCGCTATAATCCAGGTGCTTCGCATAGGACTTCTCGAAATCCCGAATCTTTTCGTATGCCGCCATCACCTCGTCCGCTTCCATCCCCTGAGCGTAAAGGTCCAAAAGCGCATCGCTGCCCATTATCAGCAGGGTCCTATCAATGCTCTCCTGCTTCTGCGGATCGTCGGAGTTCTGATAGTACATCCCGCCCACCAAGAGTGGATCCGAGAGCACGAGGTTGGGGTTGATGCTTACAATATTGACTTCACGCGTGTCACTCAGCGTGAGAACTGGCAGGATAAAAGGACTGAACGGAAAATCCTCGGCCAAAAGCAACTCGTTCATCTCTTCGATCGAGCTAACCGCAGCGATGCGATCGAGGTAGGGCTGCACCTCCGAGAGGCCCGTCTCTTTGAGCTTCTTGAAATCCGCCGCCTGATTGAAGAAGATGCGTAGTTGGTCTAAATCGTGGCCGGTCTTCGAGCCGTCCGTGATCACGGCCAAATTGGCGCTCTTTATTTCGGCGGCGTGATCTTCCAACTGATCACCCGGCCGCTCCTGATGAGCCGCAAGATAGTCGTAGGCATAATGCGTATACAGGTCGTCCTTGGACACGGGCCGCTCGGCCGGCAGGTTGCCCTGCACAATCGACGTAACCCATGGCTTACCCGCAAGCTCACCAGGGGCTACGACCGCAGTGTCTGCATTCTGGTTCGCGCTTTCGTCACCAGCTGGCGCTGGCGAACTCCCGCCCGTGCCTCCACCGCAGGCAACAAGCGAAACGGCCATCACGAAGGCGATAACCATTGCAGCTATTCTCTTGAACCGGCTCTCTTTGGGTTTCCAAGTGGCGGCATCTGTTGGATACGGCATTACCATTCCTTCCACGCGCAGGCTCATGCGGATACTTTTATATTACGTTACACGAAGTCACGAGTGTCGAGGATCTCAACCACTTTCGCTAACGAGAGGCTCGTTTGCAATAGGACTACTCCCTGCAGCAAAGGGCAAGCCAAAATCTCATGGCAAGGCGTCACGCATGTGCGAAGATGGGCGGGACCCGGCCGGCCGCCCCAGCGAGGAGGATGACATGGCAGCAGAGGACCCCACCCTCTCCTATTACGCCAAGAACGCCGAGGCGTGCTCCGCCTCCACCGTGGACGTGGACTTCCCGGAGACGCAGGGGCGCTTCTCCGGGCCGCTCCCGCGACCGTGCGCGTCTTTGGGCCTTGGCGTCTGGTCCTCGCCTAAGGCCATCCTCGCGTTGGCCTACAATATCTGTAATTGGCAGTTTTTGGGTAATACAAGGGAGGTATTCTATGTTGGAAACGATTATTGAGGTGTTGGTGTATGCGGCACTTGGCACGGTGCTCATGGGACTTGTGAGCCTGCTGTTCGACCTCATTGTGCCCTACGACTTTCAAGGTGACATCGCGAAGGGCAACAAGGCAGCCGCATGGGTGTGTGCGGGCATCTATATTGGTATTGGCTACCTGCTGCGCGCGGTGATCGCCGACTACGGTGAGGCGGTGAGCTACCAGCTGCTCGACGGCGTGTTGTATACCTGCATGTGGGCGGGCATCGCGCTCGTGCTGCTTTTGGTCGCGTACTTCGCACTCGATGGCGTGCTATTCCGCAAGATCAACTTTAACGACGAGGTCAAGCGCGGCAACGAGGCCGTGGGCATCGTGGTCTTTGGCATCCTCGTGGGCCTTGCGTTCGTCATAAGCGGCGCTGTGATGTAGTGATGCGGTTCATGAGTCGGTGCGCGCGGCCTTCATGGCGTGCTGTTGGCGCACATCCGCTCGTCGACGAGCGCCTGAGCGACGTAGCCAAAGATCGCCCGCGCACCGCAACCTCAACCGCAACATCCCTACAAGCATCTGCCGGCTCTCAGACGGCCAATTGTCTTCCCTCACATGCAACTCAATCAAGGAGCAGACAGGCCTGTTGGAAGCGTTCAACTATTTTGATGTGGCAGATTGCTCGAGGTGCAGTCTCGGGCCTTTTTACAAGGTCCCGCAGCGGATGGACCTAGTCGTGGTTAGACACGGCATTAGTATGCTCGCCTGAGCTATCGGTGCAGCGTCGCCACAACGTGGAACCATGCCCGACAACGCGTGCAGCGCGCACCGAGCGATGGCTCATTTCGGCAAATCAGTGTTAGTGGTTGCGTGTGGATAATATTACATGTAATATTACATAGTCTTGTAATATTACAGAATGATTGGAAGAGCATGCGAAGCGTGGCGCAGGCAATCGAGAAGCTGCTGCGGCAGTACGTGGACTCCGCCGGATGGGTGGAGGAGTACGACGCGCGAAACGAGCTGAGTCCATTCCTCGCCGGGTCCTTCTCGATCTACCGGGCAGAGATGCTCGGCAGGGAGGTGCTCTTCGCCGAGTGCACGGACGGCATCGATGACTACGGAGCCCTGGGAAGACGCCTCGACCAGCTGACGAAGAGCCTCGGAATCCCTCACGGGGAGCGGGTAGTCTTCTACGCCGGCTCTCTCCCACCTAACGTCCGCCGCTCCTTCCTAGAGTCCGGCATCCCCTTCGCCACCGCCGAAGACATCTACGTACCCTTCCTGTCCTTCAGGATTGGCGCTTACCGCCAGCGTCCGCTACCCGCGCTGAGGAGGTTCAGGAGCTCCGACCAGAGTGTCTTCCTCTTCGGCCTGTACGCCGAGGATGGCTTCACCCAAGAGGACGTCATGCGCGGGACAAACCTCTCGGTCGGGAGCGTCTCCAGAGCCCTCGCGAACCTCGTCGCGGCACGTGTGCTCGACTTCGAGGTGGCGGGCAGGACGGGGCGCAAGAAGACGTACTTCAGGACGGACGACCACACCTACTACCAGGCGGGCATCGAGCTCTTCGGAGACGCCGTGCAGTCGACCGCCTTCACCAACGCCCTCCCCCTGAACGCGACGCCACTCGTCAGCGGGCTCTGTGCCCTCGCTCAGACGAGTGACCTGCTCGCACCAAGCAGGGAGGTGTGGGCCATCGCCCCAAGCCACGCCAACAGCATCGTCCTCACCGACCCGGACCCCGTGAGGGGCTTCAGCCACGCCATCCAGATACTCAACTACGACCCGACGCCCTTCGCACAGGGAAACCGAGTGGATCCGTTCACGATGCTGATGACGATACCGAGCGCCGACCGCAATGACGAACGCGTGCGGATCGCCCTGCGAGAGGCGCTGGGAGGGTGCGCATGGTACCGGGACTGAGCGTCTTCAGGGACTGGTTCGAGGGCTACCACGGCAGGCACGTGATTATTGGCGGCACGGCCTGCAACCTCGTCTACGCGCAGCATGGTGCGCCGGAGCGAGCCACCAAGGACATCGACCTCGTCGTGCTCGCCGAGGCGTTCGACCGCGCGTACTTCGACCGCTTCGTGACGTTCGTGCGGGCGGGCGGCTACGAGCACCGCACCAAGGACGGACGCTGCCAGCTCTTCCGCTTCGAGAGGCCGATAAACACCGGCTTCCCGCCCAAGATCGAGTTGCTCAGCAGGAGACCCGAGTTGCTTGATGGCGTGGAGACTGCGCTCGGGCGCTTGCGCATCACGGACGGTGACTACAGCCTTTCGGCAATACTCCTGGATGACGATTACTACCAGCTGCTGGAAGACGGCGTTGAGACCATAGATGGTCTTCCCGTGCTCGGGCTTCGCTATCTGCCGGTCTTCAAGATGCACGCATGGGCAAACCTCACGCGGGATAAGGCCGACGGCCGCACCGTGCACTCGGACGAGATCAGCAAGCAACGCAGTGACGTGTGCAAGCTTTGCTCGCTGTTCGAACCCGGCAAGACGGTCGAGCTGCCGGAGGCCGTGCGAAGGGAGGTTGCGGGATTCGTCGACGCCCGTCCATGGGACGACAACATGCTCAGGGGGTGGCGCCTGCCAGTCGACTCGGAGGGCATGGCCGACGTCATCAGGTCGGTTTACCTGTAGGCAGGCGGGCGGGCAGTCGGTGCGGTGCCGCCGTAGCGCGGAGCGGCGTGGTGCAGAAGCGTGAGATCATGAACGGAAGAGCGTGGCGTGCGCGCGTGGCACCCCATCGTTCCCCAGCGAATATGTCGCGAGCGTGCTCGCCACTGCGCCTTGGGCGACAAATGGCAGCGATGCCAACCATCAATGCCCTATCATTCGCGCGGCCACTGCCGCGACCTCTTCGGTGGACTGTCGACCGTGGTGCTGTACACCTCAGTACGGAGCGCCCTACTTGGTCAGCTTTACTCCGCCTGCGATAGTGGCGGTATCGACACCGTAGCCCATTACGACGCCCGCAAGGGCCACGATTGCGAGTGCGCCAGTCGCGAAGACGGCTACTTTAGTGTCGATGCTGGGGACGCTGTCTGACATCGTGCTTCCTTTCGTCCAGCTTATTTGTGCCACCATTGGTATGCTGCACGGCAGGAGATTTCGCCCCTGACTTCAGGCCAAATCACCTCAGTATTCAGAGGAGGTACAAGGAACGGTAGCCACGGCGAAAGGATAATGGCACTCCTCGCTGCGCGTGGAGCAAGCTCGCTCCGACGCAAGCGGAGAGGGGCCGCCAAAGAAAAGGGAGGACGGGCGCACCTCGCTCCCCGGGTCGTGCTTGTCGCGGCGCCAAGGCCCGAGGCACTGCTCCTTCAGGAACGCGGCGAACGCCGCGTCGCGCGCCTCGCTGCCGACGGACGCGCCGTCCCGGTCAATCACGAGTCCCTCGACGCGCCGCCGACTCTTGCAGAGGAAGCGGTATGTCGCCACGGCTTCTCCTCCTCTCCCACGCTGGCAAATCGAATTGCCACGGCCCAGCGAACTCGCAAGAAGTCGTTACCGACCCGACAGAAAGAGTGCTTGGACTGGCATTTTCGCACTCACATTTCAGGCTGACGTTTGCTGGCGGTGCGCTGGGGGCATCAGCCAATCCCCATCGCCCGACGCAAAGACACCTTGCATGACGACGACAGGGCACGGAGAACCGTTGTGAACGAGGAAGTTTTGGAGAGGCTTTAGATATGCTCGCCGTCTCACCAAGGTAGTCTCGGCATTTCATGCATACAAGATGCCACGGCGCGCCCGCACGAGGGTCTCAACACCATGGCATGCGCCACGAAGCCTGATCGGATACGCTAGTTCAAGGAGTCAAACAGGAAGTCACCTTTTTCAGAGAAAGACCCCGAGCAATTTCGAATCATCTGGCTGACGATTCTCGCCAACCATAAGGATAAGACCCAGGCGTGATCTTTCACACTCATGCTGAAACACAATTTATGTACGGCGACTTCGAGGGATCCGAAATGAGGAACCATCCACTCAGGCAATTCCCGACGTGCTACAGTAATACCATACGTTTTTTCCAACCTGAAGGAACGACATGGGGTCCGTCGCTCGGGACATATTCAAGGCCATCCACGAGCAAAAGTGGCTCAGCATCGAGTATCGCAACGCTCAAGAGCGGGTCACACACTACTGGATAGGCATCAATAGCGTAAACCCACAGACACGCAAGCTCGGCGTGGACGGCCTTCACCTTGGTGATCACCGAATGAGCGTACTGACCATACGACTTGACTCCATCATCTCGTCCGCAATAGTCGAGGGATCGTTTCATCCCACGCCCAAGCCGCTTCTCGACGCCATTGAGGAGAACGAGCGCTATGAGGACCTCTTTGGGAGCGTGCCCAATCTCAAGATTCTCGACTACCTTTACGACTGCGCCCGGCTCAATTGCACGCCATACGTTGAGGACTTCTCGCTCGTCACACGCATCGATGCCGACAGCTTTGCCCGTGGTCTGGTCCCGCTCGACGACAGTCAGTTTTCTCAGGTCGTACAACTGCTGCAAGGGGATGCAAATCGCCGTAGAAATGGACGCAACAGCTTTGTCAGTAAGCAGATTGCCCTCAACCTACTAAGTCTTCACACAAAGAAGGGCCTTTACGTACTGGCATATCGTGAGCTTCGCCTTGACGCCAAACGCCGTACGCTCGTCATCGGTCGCAACTTGCACTTCTGCCGCGAGTTCATCGTCTGTGAGGGAAAGGTTCGCGAAAAGCACTCCATACGACGCTATCTCGACGAATCGGACCTTGCACTCCTAGACGACTTCGCCCACAATTCCGAGACCATTAAGGATGCCATTGCTGAGCGTGCAGGATTTGGAGTCTTAGTGGATGACACGCCGCACATGTTTTCAATTGCACGCAACACCCCCACCTACCTGCAGGGCGAATACGACGCCATCTGCGAGATGTACAACGAGGGCAACCCCACCTATCCCATCCGAGCCTTCTTTGGCAATCTTATCCGGCGGCCCATACGCCGTAAGGACTATCCCCTTTCGCTCGTAAGCCCAGAGGCAAACCTCGATCAGTTGCTCGCCATCAACCAGGGCATCAAGTATCCTCTCACCTACGTGCAAGGCCCACCCGGCACCGGTAAGACGAACACCATCGTCAATACTATTGTCAACGCATTTTGCAACGGTCGCACGGTTCTCTTCGCATCATTCAACAACCATCCAGTGGACGGTGTCTTCCAAAGCCTTACGTCTCTCAAGTACGGAGACCTGAACATTCCGTTCCCGATACTGCGCCTCGGGAATCAGATATGCGTAGAGAGGGCTCTCGAGTACATGCGCGACCTGTATAAGAGCACGAAAGACCTCCCTATTCCACGAGGACTCCCGCGCCTCGGGAACGAGGCGAGCGAGGAGCGCGCCCAGACGCTCACGGCACTCCTTAAGGAATACGAGGAGCAGGTTGACCTCATTGAGCGTCGAGATTGCCTGCAGACGCTCGCCTCGTCAAACAGCAACCTCAACTTTACGGTAGAGCTGCAAAGCACTCAACTCGCCCAGGTCAACAAGCAGTTGGACGGCATGCGCTACCTGGATGGGCTATTCGAACGAGCACGCGAGCTCACCAGCGGCGACCGCGACGCACTCCTGCAGTTCCTCCTCGGCGCCTCGCTCTATCGTATCCAGCAGCTGGGAAAACCGCGCAATGCAGAGATGCTCGACATGGTGATGTCTGACGATCCAGTGCACGAGCGTGCTCAACGCTTCATGAAATATCTCTCCGATCCCGGGCACCTCAAGGCCCTGCAGCGCATCTTTCCCGTCATCGCGACCACCTGCATCTCTGCTCACCGGCTTGGTCCACCTGCTCCCTCGTTCGACATCGCCATCATCGACGAGGCGAGCCAATGCGACACCGCAACGACGCTTGTGCCCATTCTACGCGGCAACAATCTCGTCCTCGTGGGTGACCCCCAGCAGCTCAATCCCGTCGTTGTCATCGACAAGTCCGACAACCTCGCCCTGCGGCGCTCATATCAGGTGACCGATGAATACGATTACGTAAAAAACTCCGTGTACAAGACCTTCCTCGCATGCGACTCGGTGAGCAACGAGATACTGCTTCACATCCACTATCGCTGCGACGAGCGCATCATCGGGTTCAATAACCAGAAGTACTATGCGGGCAAGCTACACGTCAAGTCTGGTCGTAGGCTTCCGGAGGCGCTTGAGTTCATCGACGTCGAGCACAACTCCTCCCTCCTGAAGAACGCCGCCCCTTCGGAAGCCGAAGTCGTCGCGAAATATGCTTTGGAACACCCCCATCTCAACATAGGCATCATCACCCCCTTTGCCAACCAGCGACAACTCATCCAGCAGGCACTCGACAGCAAGGGAATCGCAAACGCAACGTGCGGAACCGTACATGCCTACCAAGGGGACGAGAAGGACGTGATTCTCTTCTCGCTCGCACTCACCAACCGCACCTCGGCGGGCACGTACAAGTGGCTCACCGAGAACCGAGAGCTCATCAACGTGGCGACCTCGAGGGCTCGCGACAAGCTAGTCATCGTTTCGAGCACGCAAGAGCTTGAACGCCTGCATGCCACCCGTGAGGATGTCGATGACATCTACGAACTTGCGAGGTACGTTGGCTCAAACGGCTCCACGCACGTCACACCGCGTGCAGTATCCTCAAGGGCACTCGGCGTGAAGCCGTACAGCACCCAAATCGAGCAGGCCTTCCTCGAGACGCTCAACCACGCGCTGGACAACATCTTCTTGACGGGGGCCAAGCACATCGTCAAACATGAGGTGCCCATCGCAGCCGTGTTCGACGAGGACCTGCCCCCAGAGCGGCTCTTCTACACGGGGAGATTCGACTTCGTGGTATACGAGGTTCAGCCCGACAAATCGCAAACGCCCGTGCTCGCCATTGAGGTTGACGGGAAGGAGCACGTGAGCGATGAGGTGGTGATGCAGCGCGACCGTCAGAAGGAGGCCATCTGCCAGCGTCACGGCTTCCAGCTCATACGGGTGGAGAACTCATACGCCAGACGCTACCACCACATCAAGGAAATCCTCGTCACCTACTTCGAGGGGAGGTGACGATGGGCAGAACGGAACCTTGACTCACGCAGCGACCAACGTGATCTCATGTCTCATTGAGTAACCTTTTGCAGCAATGAGAAATGCCTTGCTCTCGTGCTTCATATACGTTTTTCAGCTTATGCTATGATAGCTCCCGTTGTACAAGAATCTTAAAAGAACAGGCAGCCATGAAAGACAGCGTACCGAGCAAGGCGGATCGTCGCCAGATTCAAAAGACAATACGAATTCTCGACGAATTCGAGCGCCAACAGCGCACGCGCCCGCAGCCAATCAATCCACAGGCCAGCTTCAATGCAGCGAACGCCCGAAACGCACTCGTGAACTATCTCATGTCATACGACCTTTAACCCGACGGGAACCTATCGACAAAAGCAGACGGAGGAGCAATGGACAGCAAACCAAGGATACGGTTCCCTAAGGTCACGTTTAACTCACCTGTAGTTCTGTGTTTCGTGTTCATTTGCGTGGGAGTGCAGGTGCTCAGCACGCTGACGGGTGGAGCCAGCACGAACGCGTTCTTTACCTTCCACACCAGCTCTCTATCTAGCCCTTTCGAGTACTTCCGCCTTATAACGTTCGCCTTTGGCCACAGCGGCTGGGACCACCTCATTCGCAACATGAGCTATATTCTGCTTCTGGGTCCTCTTCTGGAGGAGAAGTACGGGTCGTCGAGGCTAGCACTAATCATTCTTGCAAGCGCTCTTGGCGTTAGCATTGCGAGTATTGTGATCTTCCACACCGGTGGTGTCGGCGCTAGTGGCGTCGTTTTTACGTTCATGTTGCTCTCATCGGTTACCCAAGTAAGGGAAGGTGAGATTCCCCTTACGTTCATCCTTGTGGCAGCATTCTATTTGTGCCAGCAACTGTACGGCGCAATCTTCGTGCGCGATTTCATCAGCTACCATGGCCATATCGTCGGAGGCACGATCGGCGCTATTCTGGGCTTCCTACTTCCTGAGAAAACTGCCACCGATTCAAGCTCAAGCATCTTCTAGGTGCGCTCCCAAGACGCAATATAGCTGTTTGTAGAGCACAGGGAATGTTAAATCGACGTAGCCGAGAACCAAGTGTGTGAAGACGGTCGTCTGCGCCATCATCTGCGACGAGCCTGCGAACCCGCCAAGGATTCCGTTCTTCAGCCGCACCACCTACAACCGCGTGGCAAAGACTCTGGGCGCTATGGGAATCGATTTTCGTATCTGCGCAATCAGGAGGCCGAAGAAGGAGCAAAGGAGGGAGGTAACGCCATGACGCAAACCCGAGACGATTTTACACAACGCACCAAAGACACACTTGCGAAGCGCGCCGGGTTTCTGTGCTCGAATCCAAACTACGGAGCGCCAACGTAGTCGATAGACCCTATCTCCTGCACCCATACATGGAGATCGTGGAAAGAGGAAGCCGTAAGGTACTGCACCTACCTAACGAAAGCGGCGTCAAGTTGGTCCCATCGGAGTCGATTCCCGAGTCGGGCAGACGCTGGTCAATGACCACCGTCAGCTACAATGCTCCTCGGCGAGGCGCGCATGATTCATTCAGGCTCGTTATGGTGGTTCGCACATCCCCGGAGCTCAGCTCTACCGCGTTGTCGAACGAGATTGCCCCCATCGCATCATGCAAGCCAGCCAACAATCGCCTGCTGATCTGGACAAACGGGTGGGCGCGAGATCGTTTGCCCTGAAGCCGGACGAATACAGCTCCGGAAGCGTCCAAGACTCGGCTGTGCATAATCTCGTCGTGCAACCGATTCTCATATGACATGACACTCAATGCAGACAATCATTTTGCAGATATCTTGCAAAATAAGAACTCCTCCATTACCATTAAGACAAGAAACTACGAGCAAACATTCGACTAAACAGGAGGTGTTGAGGGATATGCTTCTTAGATTTTCCATCAAAGGATACAAAATGTACATGGAGCGTGCGACCCTCAACATGGAGGCCGCGCCCAAACAGAAGGACCTCGAGTACAGCCTCCTGCACGAGACGGTCGCAGGAAGGCAGAGGAAGGGCACCTGCACCGCCGTGATCTACGGACCGAACGCAGCGGGCAAGAGCGCGCTCGTCACGGCGCTCGCGGACTTCCAGGGAATCGTCGGGCGAGGTGGCTTGTCGGCAGACGGCGCGGGGCGCGACCTCTCGCTCGTGCCCTGCTCCTTCGCGGATGGTTTTTCGCCCACCACGTTCGAGGTGTCCTTCACGAGAGACGGGTCCCTGTACGAGTACTCCGTCACGGCCGACCTCGGGAGGTTCGGACGTCCCAGGGACCCGAGACGCGTGGTCGCGGAACGTCTGTCCGTGGACGGGCACGACGTCTTCTCCAGGGAGGGCGATGCGTTGGCCGTGGAGGTGCATGCGGCCCTCGAGGCGCGGTTCGCGCGGGCATACGTCGCCAATCGCGAGGCCGCTGACGCGCTTCTCTCCGCCGTCGAACCAGGCGACCTGTTCCTCGACAACGGCTTCAGGACCGTCGTCAGCCCGACGATCGCGAGGGAGGTCTCGTCGTGGTTCTCGGACGACCTCATGGTCGTCACCCACGCCAACGAGGCCTCGGTGTTCCCGATGGAGGAGGACGTGTACGACTTCCTCGGCACCCACTTCACCGAGGCTGCGGGCATCTTCGGTGCCTCGGGAAGCTCGTTCGCCTTCCTGAAGCGCGAGGGCTCCACGGAGCCGGCGGAGCTCTATACGGCGGTCGGTACGTCGCAGGGCACGGTGGTGGTGCCCTCCGACAAGTACGAGTCGCTCGGGACCAGAAGGTTCCTCAACATGCTGCCCTTCGTGGAGGTCGCGCTCTCGCAGGGCAAGGTACTCGTGATGGACGAGCTCGACGCCTCGCTGCACCCCATGACGGTCATGTCCATCGTGAACGCCTTCCACGACGACGGCACCAACCGGCGCGGTGCGCAGCTTATCTTCACGACGCACAACCCCATACTGCTCGACGGCAACCTCTTCCGCAGGGACGAGATCAAGATCGTGGACCCGGGCGATGCGGGCGACGGCAGCGTCACCTACGCGCTCTCGGACTTCGGGACGGCGGGGTCGGCTGGCGTGCGGCGCGGGGAAGACTACCAACGCAACTACTTCATGGGGCGCTACGGCGGCATCCGCGATGTGGACCTCGTGCCGTTCCTGCGGGAGCAGGTCGAGCGGGGACTGACCATGGACCTGACTCCCGGGGGAGAGGTCGGCGGAGATGCCAGGACGGCCACGGCCGGAGAGGCGGTGTGATGATGAGGCCGCCGCTACGACAGAGCGTCAAGTTCTACCTCAGCGTGGAGGGCGAGACGGAGAAGTGGTACTTCGAGCACCTCCGGGACCTCGTCAACGGCTCGCCGGACGCGCGCTACAAGCTCGCGTTGCGCTGCGACGTCGAGAAGGAGCCCCTCGCGATGGCGAAGCGGCTTGCCGTGCCGAGGGGAGCAAGGATAGACGTCTGGCACGTGTTCGACTTCGAGAGCGAGTCCGATCAACACAGGCGGAACTTCCAGGACACGTTGCGGCAGATGCGGGACGCGAGCAACATCGGCAAGCGCCTCAGGTATCGATCTGCCTACAGCAACTTCACGTTCGACCTCTGGATGGTTCTCCATAGGAGAGGCGTCGCCCACTGCGGTCACCGCGACGAGTACCTACAGCAGATTAACGCGGCGTACGACACCCGCTTCCGGGAAATGCACGAGTACAAGCGGGAGGAGAACTTCAAGGGACTTCTGGCGGACATCGGGCTGGAGGACGTCGCAGGCGCCGTGGTGCGCGCCAAACAGATGGACGAGTCGACGATGCGCAAGGGCGCGAGGACGGCCGAGCACTGCGGCTACACGTACTGCCTCGAGAACCCATACACCGAGCTGCACCAGCTCGTCGGGGAGATGCTCGCGAGAACCCGCGCGCTACCGGCGGGGACGAGAAGCGGGAGCTAAAGGACCCCGTGCTTCCCCTGCCACAGGGTTGGACGTGCTTGGAGTGTGACACCGAGTGTAAATTCTGGTTCCAAGCGGATGCGCCTATCCTAATGGCGCCCGTCCAAAAGAGCTATTCACCCCCACCCGCATAGGGCACGGCAAAGCATAGGCCCATATTGGTGTGACGCTCGATTGAGCGCAAGTCCTTACGAATGTAGTCCCATGTGTCGCCGCGCTCGCCCACCACAGAGAAGTCCGAGTTTGAGATAAAGTCGATAAAGGCGGGGATGTCGCTTCGATACTTCTTGGCAAACTCGAAGGCATCTCGGCGCTTCTCATCATCCGAACTGTTCACCTTGTTGTGAAGGACGTGATCAAGGTTGCACGACATGAAGACTGCCAGATACGGCACGCCGCCAATTTGCGGCAGCGTCGCCAGCCTGTCCATGTTTGCAGCCTTCCGCCCGTTTCGCTTCAGTAGCGCACACTTGGGCAGTCTCGTCTGAGGGCCCCTCCACAATAATAAGAGCGACCTTCTTACTCCGCATCGGCAACGCCAGCTTCCATGAAAGCGAATTCGATGTCGCCATTGTTTGTGGTCTCGTAGAGCCGCTCTTCCTGTCCCCCCAAGATAATATCACGGTAATAGAAGTCTCGCAGGTTGTTTGACGGCTTCACGTTGGACATCCTCCAGTAGCGGTTGCGGGGGTTGACGGTCGTAAAAGCGATAAAGCCACGGTCAATCGTCTCGAGGGGGCGCAGGTTGTGCGACGTGAAGATGAGCTGTCCCTTCCCGTGCTCGGACACGATGCTTGCGAGCTCGCCAAGCAGATACTCGAACACACCCGCATCGAATTCGTCAATTACCACCGTTACCGACGAATCGTTGAACATAAGAATCAGCAGGTTGAGGAACGAGACGATGCGCTTGATCCCCTCCGACTCGCAAGATAGCGGTATTTCACGCCCGTCGCGTTTCGAGACCAGCTGCACGCGCTTTCCCTCCTTGCCGTCTCGCATTAGCTCCTGTCCAAAGACCCTGACCCCAATCGTCATGCCTGGCAGCAGCTGCCGCAGGACGATGTTCATTCTGTCGATGGCAGGCACTACGGTTACGTATATTTCGTCCGTAACGACGCTTACCTCCCCCATAGGAATCATTGCTATACCGACGACCTTGCCTTCCCCGGTCTTGTAGCGGAACGGGAATGGCAGCGCGCCGAGCGCGGGCATGCCGGAAGCAAGCGTATTCATCACGAAGAACTCGAACCTACCGAACAACCCAAGACGCTCGATCGCCCGTAGCGCCGCCTTTGGAATCTCGCTTGGTTCCGCATCTCCCTTCTGTTTGCTTCGCATGGCACGAATAAGCGCGGGGGAGAAAACGAACGACCTCGATTCGCGATAGGCGAGCCTCTTCTCCACCGCAAGCTCGATTTCATCCTCGGCGTCAGGCCCTACGAGCATCCTGCGCTTGGCCGCATTGCCGAACACCGGCCCGTCCGACGTGTCGATCAGGGTGGTGAGGCGCATGTGCCAAGCGGAGCCCTCCGCCCTCAACCTGAGAACTTCGTCGAAGACCCTCAGAGAAAGCATGCGGGAGTCACCCTCACCGTCCGCGGCGCCATCGGACCGCGCAGAATCATCCTCCTCGCCCTTGATGCTGAATGCGTAGATGACCGAGTCTCTCTTGTCTTCCTCAGGGTGACTAATGCTGAACTCGCACTCTATTCGAGAGTGGCTGGCATCAACATTGATGTATCGCGCGAACCTCTGCTCCAGCCTCCTCCCGCACAAACACTGCTGGACTATCTCTAGCACGTCTACGAGCGCAGACTTGCCCGTGCCATTTTTGCCGTAGAGTCCGAGCACACTCGCGCCTCCCGGTCGCCTCGGATTCGAAAACGAGAGCTCTCCGCGTTCCACGTTCTTGAAGTTCTCTATTCTGATGCGTTCGACACGCACGACAGTATCATTCATGCTGAAGTCCCTTCGCCATGTAAATAAGTCTATGCCACGTGAGTGTCGAATTCAAGTATCGGCAGTTTTTATTCCATGACATGCGCTGTAGGTGCGAAATGTAAAGGTGGTGCACCGATTTCCGTCAGTTTTCGGTGAAGCCGCAGAAGTCGTCGACCCGCATGTCGCGTCCCTCCCGCAACGCCCGCTCGAGGAAGGTCACCTCACAACCCGCGAGCATCGAGATGCGCTCATACGCGAGACCGGACTTCTCATGGATAAATAACAAGTCCTTTGCTTTGATCACGCTTCCCTGAGCTTAGCAAAAACACTGCGACCATGAAATGGCTCAGCGCCTCGCTTGGCCGCACTGTATGTGTGATGCAGCTGCTTGATAAGGCCACCGAGGCCTTCGTGCTTGCCATCGAGCCATAGAACCGCCCCAGCATCCGCTACCGCGTCGAGGGGTTCGGATTCTTCGTCTGCAACGCATGGGAACTGATGCTGAAGGCAAAAACCATCAACGATAAGGGTGTCGACGCAATCTATTACAAGGACAATCCGACAAGAACCATCTCATTGGAACGTTGCATAGCGTCGGCCAATCACCACCTCAACCATTGTGCTGGTCAGCAACACCTCACAGATTACGTACAAAACAGATGAAAAGCAGGCCGCAGTCTTTTTCATCACAACTTGCGGGCCGGAAAGGGAGCGGGACCTCTCGACGGCATCAACACGCACGTCTGCAATCTGCTGACGTTCGCAGGCGACGCGTAGGAGGCGCGTATTGGTACGCGCTCGTGGTTTTGGCCTTCTCCTCTGCACTGACCAGCGAATCCGTAGACGATCTCGTGGCGATGACCGTCATTGGCTGAAAGATGGGCCCCGACCACCTCTTGTCGAATGGGACGTCGTGCCTGCCAGGCTGGCAACGCTGCGCCACGCCAACCTCCAGTAGTAAGTCTAGGCGCATCCCCGTTCAGACCGACAAGAGGCGTTCTTCCCTCAGTCCCGTCCGCCAAGGGACCCGGCAAGCGCTTGCGCCAGCGAGCCGTATACGCGGCTTCCAGCACCAAATCAGCATCGAGCTATTTCGCGTCTCTTCGACGGTCGCCTGTTTAAGGTAGCGAAAAGCTGGGTATAGAGAACCTGTTGACAGTTGCATGCTCCACCACATGCAAGCCGCACCGTACGAGGGAGGCTCATGGCAAAGACGAATGTGTCCATTTATCTTGCGAAGGAAGGCAAGACGCATGACGATATCGTTCTCGGACTCGCTCACACGAGAACGTCAGGCAAAAAGAGCAAGCCGACACCCTTATCGCAGGAGATTCCCGGAGTGGGAACGCTGTATTATCGAGAGACCTTAACCCGTGCGCCTGAGTGGGTGGGCAGCTTCTTCAGGAACGAGATCGACGAAACGGCCTTCAGAACAGCATCGTCTGCCGCCGTGCTCCTTATGGAGGTTCGCGGGCGTACGATGGCCCTAACCTTCGGAAACGGCAGGTTCCTGCTCGACACGGCCGCAACGGAGGAGAGGTTCGGCCTCAGGGTCCTGCTCAATTCCTGCGAGGAGGGGTGCTTCCGCAAGGTGAACTCCACGACTATCGCGGGCAACGCGAGCAAGGTCGCCGAGCAGATGCCACGGCGCTCTAAGTTCTCGGACTTCAGCCTCGACAGCATCACCGACACCCTCGACAAGGTCGTCGCCACACCTCAGGATGACGACCTTTTCAGCGGCACCATGACCGGCGATGATAAGCTCTCGTTTGTCACGGACGGGGACATGCGCACAATCGCGAAGCAACTGGACTGCATCCTCGATCGCTACGAGAGCTCTGCATACAAGGAAAAATACCCTTGGGTCGACTACGTGGTCCCGGTCAGCGACAAGGAGGCCAAGCGCCGACTCGAGGACAAGGCGGTGAGCCTGCTCAACGCGCGCAGCAAGGACCTGTGGACCGCGCCACCCGAGCTCATCGAGTCGTGGGATCGCATCGCGGGCTTCAAGTGGCCAGGCTGCAACGGCGAGCTCATGCCCGACGTTCTCGTGGAGGACGTTCTCTCGACCATCGGCGACCTGACGGACTTTAACCAGCTGAAGAATAAGTACGTCGAGGCCATGGACAAGGAGGATATCAGTCACCACTTGTACAGGTGGAGCATCGCAAAGTGCCTCTGCGGCGAGATCGACTTGGACGGCGAGCAATACTGCACCAGCGCGGGCAAGTGGTACCGCATATCACAAGACTACGCAAAGAGGGTTAACGAGGACTACGATAATTCACCTTGTTTCGACAACAGGGGGTTTCCGGAGTGCGAAGGAGAACCCGAAGGGAAATACAACCAGCGACTCGCCGATAGCAATCCGGACTACCTGCTGATGGATGCCAAGACGATTGCGTACGGCTACCGGCAGAGCAGCATCGAGCTCTGCGACGTGCTGGCTGGCAACGACACCTTCATTCACGTGAAGCATTATTGCGGCTCCGCCACGCTGAGCCACCTTTTCAACCAAGGGCTGAACAGCGCCGAACTCGTCAGCTCCGACCCCACCTTCGTCGAGAAGGCCAACGTGAAGATTCGAAAGCAGCCTGGCAGCGGAGGCCATGAGATCGAAACCAAGTGCGTGAGAACAGTCGTCTACGCCATCATCTGCGACGAGCCGGCGAGCCCACCAAGGATTCCATTCTTCAGCCGCATCACCTACAACCGCGTGGCAAAGACTCTAGGCGCTATGGGAATCGATTGTCGTATCTGCGCCATCAGGAGGCCGAAGAAGGAGCAAAGGAGGAAGGTAGCGCCATGACACGAACCCGAGACGATTTTACGCAACGCACCAAAGACACACTTGCGAAGCGCGCCGGGTTTCTGTGCTCGAATCCAAACTGTAGAGCGCCGACATCTGGACCGAGCAATGGCACAGTTAGCGGAACTGTAAATCTGGGGGTCGCCGCCCACATCAAAGCTGCGGCGGCCGGAGGACCCCGCTACGATCCACGGCAGACACCGGCACAAAGGACGAGCCTGACGAACGGACTGTGGCTTTGCGAGAACTGCGCCACCCGCATTGACAGGGATCCGAACGCGTATCCTGTAAAGATGCTGTACGAATGGAAGGATGCCGCAGAGCGCTATGCGAGCGCGAGTCTCGGGGTGCCAAACTACGCCCGGAGAGGTGCGTCGATAGGCGGTGCATCCATCCTCATAGAGCATAGGAACTACGCACCGTTTGCCTTTGCGTTTGAAGAGGATGAGATCCCAGAGTATTACTTCGGCCTCAGTCGTTGGGATATACCAGTCGACTGGCGCGGGACATGGGTCGACGTGCTGAAGATGCGGGTCACGGTTTCCAACCCATCCGAAGCGGGTCCCGTGGTGATTGACGACATGGGCGTCGACGTGGAGGTGCTAGGAGAAGAGTACTCCAGTGCGATACAGTACATTCCTCAGGGAGCTTCAAGTGCCGTTGAGTTACTCTCAGTGGTTCTTGACGGAATAGTAAGCATATCCCATATCGAGCGGGACTGGCCAAACAGCAAGGTCCTACGAAGGGAGTTCTTTCGTTCGGGCGGGAGGATTGAGGTGCGTCCTGGCACCACAGAGACGCTGCTTGTCAGCTTCGTCGTCGATAGACCCTACCTGCTGCACCCATACATGGAGATCGTAGAAAACGGAAGCCGTAAAGTGCTGCACCTACCCGACGAAAGAGGTGTCAAGCTGGTCCCATCGACATCGATTCCCGAGTCGGGCAGGCGCTGGTCAATCCACTATGACGGGAGGGTACATGGCATAGGATTCGAGCGTGACAACCTTGATGGCTTTCGCGACTGCCTCGCCGAGCTGGGCTTCGGACCTCGTGCAGACAATCTGGAGACGGCAGAAGAAAGGTTGGAGGCCTAGAGTTACTGCAGTGCCGACCACACTCCATGAGAAGTCGCCTTCGCACCAACATTTTCCCAACACGTCTCGCCCAGCTCTAATCATCTCCGGGCCCCGCACACACGCCACATGTTCGTGGCCTCCGTCAGTTGTAATGCTCTTCGGCGAAGCGCGCGTACGATTCATTCAAGCTCACGACGGTATCACGCACATCCTCAAAGCTCAGTTCCACTGCATTGTCGAACGAGATGGCCCCCATCGCATCCTTCAAGCTCGCCAACAATCGTCTGCTGATCTGGCCGAACAAGTTAGGGGCGAGGTCGTTTGCCCTGAGGCCAAGCGAATAGAATCGCCGCCGGTTCTTCCAGCTGCAAATCGTGCCGCCTTCGTCAGCATCTGGAAGCAAGACGAAACGCTCGATAACTCGGCCGCCATCACGCCGCACAAAAGCAACGCCGGAGGCGTCCAAAGCCCGGTTGTGCATAATCTCGTCACGCAGTCCGCCGAGATAGTTAGTCTCCCAGCATTTCTCGAAGATAGTCCCCTCCCGAGCGGTAGCAGCCTCCTTGCCCTGCGCCTTGCGGAACAGCGCGTTCCCTCCAACACGCGCTGGAACGGTATCGAAGCCGCACGGCAGGTAGGTAAGCGCGTACAGCAGCTTTGTAGCGATATCCAAGCAGGAATGCAGCGAAAGCAGGAAGCCCTGGAGCTCCTTGAGCGTCGGCCTAGCCCCCACACCGCTCACTTCGAAGAGGCCGTCTCCGGGACAGTCATCACGCTCGAAATCAAGCCCGCTCCTCGAGAGCTCACGGAAGAAACCCGAGAGCGCCTCAGCGGCGATGGCGTGCGACGCGTTAAGGCTGTCCGCCAGCCACCAGACATCCTGAACGTATATATACCGATTGAGCGTCTCGCAGCTCGCTCGGTCACAAACCCACTGGAAGACCGATGAGCAAGTTTTACCCGAAGGGCGGTATCCCGTCTCCTCAACGAACATGGGAAGGGACGGATTCAGTATGGAATAGGCGTCGTTCGCCACGAACACGCTTCTCTCGATTGCATAGCGCAGATCAGTGAGCAGTGCGTCCATCTCATACGATACCTCGTCTCCGAGCAGCCACTGGGAGACCCTGTGCTCGGTGTCGTACCAATGCACCATCCCCTCGGACTCGGGGATGAGCCCCTCACGCGCGATGCCGTTTTTGTCGATTGAGATAATCATGTCGCCTCCATTCAAGTTTACAAAGTCTCTTGATAGCCTAAGCAAGACCGTTTACACGTGTGCGGAAGTACTGCGCCCATTTCCTGCGTCTGAGGTCATCGCAAAGTCGGAATCTCTACGCTCCGCAAGCACATCGGCGTACCGATGCCTATATTCTTTATCGAAAACTACGGCAATACGACCCTTATTGATAGAACACCATCTTTCGTGGAAGACACCTTGCCTTCGCATAGTTCGTCGAGGCATATGTTCAACAGTCGCTGTCGTGCTCATTGCCACCGGAAGTCAACTTTAGCGCTGTAGTGGAGCTGCTCCTCCACTTCGTCAATGCTACGGTCGACCCTAAGCACCACCGACCCAACCAAGCTGCCCTCAGATATGCACCATCCTCGTGTCACCTCTGGAACGTCGCCAGCAATCATGTCCCGTGCCTTCGTTACCATTCATTCTAGGATCCACATCCCATCTACTCTATCGCGTAGAGTGCATCCCTCTATATGCACACTATATAGAAAAGGCTCAACGAGGAGACTTCATGGACGAACGTAGAACGAGAAAGACGAACGCGCGCCGGTTACTCGTAGGTCTCGGCGGCATAGGCTACACGCCGCAGGAGACGATCTGCGAGATTGTGGACAACGCCGTCTCAGCCGAGGCCGAAAACGTCTACATAAGAATCGGCAAGCTGGACGAGGGACTCAACGACGACCGCATGAACAACGTTAGTGAGTACCTCATCATCGATGACGGCAAGGGGATGACGGAGGACGAGATGGGCGACGCCCTCGACCTTGGATCCGACGACAGCCTTTACGCACCGGGCACGCTCTTCAAGTTCGGGCTCGGCCTCAAGTCGGCATCGTTCGCTAACGGGGATAGGCTGGAGCTCATCTCGGGGGTCGCAGGCATGTTCCACAAGGAGTACGTCGACCTAGACGAGATAGAGGACGAATACTTTAGCTGCGTGACAGACCTCAATGACCAGGACCGACAGCTCGTCGAGACGTATCTGTGCGACGGCCACGGCACCATCGTCAGGGTCGCGAAGATCCGCAACCCCGAGCATCCCAGCATCAGCTCCGTGATCGACGACCTGAAGCGCAAGCTCGGCGTCATCTACTACTACTTCATCAAGGAGAACGGTCTTCGCCTGCATCTGCTCAACACCACAGACGCGGCCTCCAGCACCATCGAGCCTTTCGACCCGCTCTTCGTGGACGAGATTCAGGAGAGTGCCATGCTCGATGAGAACGACTGGGACGGCCGAACCGTCAGATGGCTCATGACGCCAAAGGACGTCGTCCTCGGCTCTGTGGCCGGAAAGACCATCACTGCCAGAATCAAGATGACGCAGCTCCCCCACCCTCCGACGTTCCAATTCGAGGGCAGGCAGATCGAAGTTAGGAACCGCTACGGCATCGACGCCAAGAACTACGGCTTCTACGTGTATCGCAACAAGCGCCTCATCTCGTGGGCAGACCGGCTCGAAGGAGTCATCCCGAACGACCAAGACTCCTACTCCTTCAGGGGTCGCATCGTCATAGACGAGAGCGCCGACGCGGCGTTCGGAATCGACTCTAGGAGGCGGCTCCGCCTCGCGTGGCCGGCGACGGACGCAATCGAGGAGCGCTGCTCTCTGCCGCTGTGCAAAGCCAAGAAGTCCGTCGGTCGACTCGACAGGGAGCTGGCACGCGCGAACCGCCCAGACGCGCTGGCCATTGCAAACCGACTCGCCGCCCAACTGCCGCCAGTCACTCCGGCGTTCGCGACGGCATAGCCGCACCACTGCGGACTTTTCCTTCGCCGAGTCCTTGTGACCGACGGCGACATCTCGCGCGACGTTCGCCTCGCTGCCCAGCCGACGTCCGTCACCCCTCGTCAACGTTTATGATCCCGCCGCAGCGTGTCTTCCCGTAGGTGCTGCAGCCCCAGAAATTCTTACCCTTGCGCGCGCCGTAGCGGGCCGTTCGCAGCACCATCGGCGCCCCGCAACGCGGACACGTCGGGACGGCAGCGGCGGCATCCGGCTCGCTCTTGCCCGGTCGCGGCTCGACGGCAGAAGGCGCCACGGCCCCCTCCCGCGACGGCCCATCCCCCTCGCCCGAGGACGTCGCGGCGGCGCGTGCGGAAGTCATCCCGTACCTCGCCGCCAGATCGCTCCCCTGCGGCGAGCTCATCTCCTGCCATCGCCTGCAGCGAGCCTCCATACCCTTGAAAGTCTCGACATAGTCCTTCCGCGAGCGGGTGGCGTCCAACCGCTTGATGTAGTCGACAAGCTGGTCCGCACGGATGACCTGCTCGCGCACCTCGAGAGGGGCGTCATCCGCCTTGAGCAGCGTCTTCTCGTTGGCGAGAACGACGATGGACTGGTAGTACTCATCAAGCACGAATCGCTGCGCCAAACGCTTGACCGGACCAGACTCCGCCATCCGCAGGGCCTTTAGAAGGTCCACATGTCTGCGGTTCTGCGACACAGGAGAGTAGATTCCCTCGCGGCGTCTGCCTCTCCTTCGTCCGAACGCGCGGATGAACGCACCTGTTGAGTCTATCTCGATGTCACCGAATAGGTTCTTGCACTCGATGACGACAGTGTGGTAGGGCGTCACAACCAGAAAGTCAATCTGGGCTCTTAACCCTTCGTGCTCGAGACAGAGGTCATGAACGAACACCAGAGGGTAGTGGCCGTTCATGAGCTCGAACACAATCTTTCGTTCTCCCGCCACGCCAGCTTTGGCCAGACGTATGTCACGCTCGAGGTCTTCCTTCTTGTTGTCTGGCACGACCGAGCGCAGCGCCTCCATTTTCCGCAGTTCAAGCTCCGAGCGTGTCGCTCCCTCGTTGAGGAAGACTGGCCCATGGGAGGGAAGCGTCAGGCATCCGAACATAGATGGCACCGCAATTCTTCAGTAGACAACACGATGGCTCCCGGAATTGTACCACCTGACCGCGGCGCGACAAGGCGCGGAGCAGCCCATGGCCTATGATAGACTTGAATGCGGTTCAGCGGCAGAAGGGGGCAGCCACCCATGAAGGACAGCGTGCCGAGCAAGGCGGACCGCCGCCAGATCCAGAAGACGATACGAATACTCGACGAGTTCGAGCGACAGCAGCGCACGCGGCCGCAGCCCATCAACCCGCAGGCCAGCTTCAACGCGGCGAACGCCCGCAACGCGCTGGTGAACTACCTCCTGTCATACGACCTGTAGACGTCAGAGACCATAGCGGTGAAAGGCGGATTGACCGTGAACGAGAAGAGGGGCCTCTCGGCCAGAATCACGAACAACTCTCCCGTCGTGGTGGGGTTCGTGTTCATCTGTGTCGTCGTCCAAATCGTAAGCACACTCACGGGCGGCGCAAGCACGCAGGCACTCTTCACGTCGCGCATCGGGCCGCTGAGCGACCCCCTCACGTATTGGTGCCTCGTGTCGCACATCTTCGGACACATCAGCTGGGACCACCTCATCGGCAACATGAGCTACATCCTGCTCCTAGGCCCGCTGCTGGAGGAGAAGTACGGCTCCCCCAGGCTCGTGGGAATCATTCTCGCAAGCGCCCTTGCCGCGAGCATAGCGAACATCGTGCTCCTGCGAACCACCATCGTCGGCGCAAGCGGCGTCGTCTTCACCTTTATCCTGCTCTCCTCAGTCACCCAAGTCCGTGAGGGGGAACTCCCCCTCACCTTCGTCCTCGTGGCCGCTCTCTACTTCGGGCAACAGATATACGGAGCAATCTTCGTTCGCGAGCACATAAGTTACCTCGGCCACATTGCGGGCGGAGTCGTCGGTGCGGCCCTTGGCTTTCTGCTGTCCGGCGAGACGACTGCCAATCAGCGCAACAGCATCTTCTAGGCGGAGCGAGATGCAGCTAGACAGGCATGGAGCCAACTTGCGAGCAGATGGAGAGACTACGACACGGCGACAATTTATATCACTAGACAACATAAGCACTTCTACACAGCACGGTGTTTTACAATAGCCTAGGAGGTAGATCCCATTCTTGGTGATTCCGCTATAAGGAGTATGACAGCCATGAGATACACCAGTAGATACTCGTCGCCATCATACCTAACCAATTGGGGGTTAACGTAGTGCCCTGCCAAGGCGAACCACTCTCCCTAACACAATCAGGATTCACCCTGCGCGAGAAGGTCACCTACCCCAACGGCGGGACCAGCTCCTTCTACGTCCGCGACGACATGACGGTCATCATAGACGAAGGCATCTGCGACCCGTCGCCCGATGGCAGGGCGTTCGACTACTCCCTCGTCACCAGCAAGCAGAACGCCTACGTTGCACAGTACTCGCGCGTCTACCGCCTCCTGCGCGAGGACGTGGACGAACTCGACCGATGGCTCACGGCAGCGGACGCACCTGAAGCCGAAGACACCTACGACATCGAGTTCCAAGCCGCGCCCGCACGCCGCCCCGCCGACCGAGCGAATCTTGCCGACGCCTCTCCCCTCGAGCGCAAGTTCGAGGAGCACTTCGCCAATGTCTACGGCAGCGGAAGCGAGCGCTTCCTCACGCGCGAGTACGCCATCACCGACCCCGACGGACGCACGCGATTCGTTGACTACCTCGTACGCACCACGGACGGGCACCTTTTTGGCATCGAGGAAAACGGCGTGCGCTACCACCATCCCCAGCTCATAGGCAAGCGCCGCTATCGCGACCAGCTCCTCAAGCAGAACTCCTGCCAACGCCTCGGCATCAGGCTCTTTCGCTTCTCGAGCGAGGACATACGGTTTGCCGATCGCTTTGAGGACGACCTTCGCTCATACCTTGGCGCCAGCACCAGCCGGTTCGTGGACCCGGGCCTCGTGGTGGACCGTCCGTTCGAGCTCTACGAGCACCAAGACGGGGCGCTCGAAGAGATGGAGCGTCGGCGGGCAGAGGGGTTGAGGAGCTTCCTGGCGGTGCTTCCCACGGGCACCGGCAAGTCACAAATCGCAATAGATGACCTCGCTCGCGTGGCCCCGACGAGGCCATCCTTCAGGGCGCTCGTCACCGCGCCCACCACCGCCATCGTCAGTGACTGGCGTCGGCGCGTCACCGAGGCACTCCCCCAGTACCGAGGCAGCATCCAAATCTGCACCTACGGATACCTCTGCCGCCATTACCTGGAATTCGAGCCCGATCACTTCTCCTACATCGTCGTCGACGAGGCCCACCACGCCGTCGCCCCGGCGCTCAAGCGCGCAATCCAGCACTTCGACCCCGACTTTCTCGTGGGACTTACCGCGACGGACCAGCGCCCCGACAAGAAGCGCCTGGAATCGGTGTTCGGCTCCTATCGCACGAGCCTCTCGCTCTCCGACGCCATGGAGCGGGGCATCGTCGCCACGGCGCGGGCCTTCCGCGTCGAGACCAACGTCGACCTCTCCCACGTGCGCGTCAACGGCCGCGAGTACGTGAACGCCGACCTCGAGAAGACCGTCCGCGTCACCTCGCGCAACGAGCTCATCGTGGACGTGCTGCAGCGCTACTTCACAGAAGGGGCGGCCGGCAGGCGCCAGGGCGTGGTCTTCTGCGTCAACGTACGCCATGCCAAGGAGATGGAGCGTCTCCTCAACAACGCCGGCATCCCCACCCGCACCCTCAGCGGACAGACGCGCAACCCCGACCGCGTCATGGCTGACTTCCGCGCGCGACGCATCCGCTTCCTCTGCAGCTGCCAGATGATATCGGAGGGCTGGGACTACCCAGAGCTCGGGATCCTCGTGATGGCGCGCCCCACGCTCAGCCGTGTGCTCTACCTGCAGCAGCTCGGCCGCGGGCTTCGGCGCACGCCCTCCAAGCAAGACGTGTTCGTCGTCGACGTGGTGGACGAGTACGGGGCCATGGTGCGGCCCTGCTCGCTGCACTCCATCTTCCAGAACCCGTACTACGTGCCGTTCGGCGACGTGCTACGCCGCGACTACGAGCCCGGCGAGTGGGTGGAGGTCGACGGCATCCGCGAGCGCATTGAACGCGTCGTCCCCGTGGAGGTCGCCTCGTTCGCCGAGAGGTACGAGGGCTGGCTCAGCGTCGAGCAGCTCGCGCGGGACTTCTTCGTGAACACGGGCACCATCAACAGTTGGATCAGGCGCGGGCGCATCGTGCCAAGCGCGTCGTTCCCCTTCGGCAGCAGGACGGTGCACCTCTTCAGCCCCGAGGACGTGGCGACGACCCGCGAGCGGCTGCAGATCCCCGTGCACGACGACTCGACCGTCCGAGACGACTTCCTCGCCTTTCTCGAGGAGCGCGACTACTCGCTCTCATACAAGATGCCGTTTTTGCTCGCGTTCCTGGAGCGCATGGACCCCGCGACGGGGACGGCACCCATCGACGACGTGCTCGACGGCTACGCGGCCTTCTACCGCGACCGGCTCGAGCGCGGGCTTCCCGTGGACAGGCCGAGCTGCCCCTACACCCTGGAGTTTCTCTCCGACCGCGCGTCCGTGCGCCGCTCCATGCTCGCCAACCCCTTCGAGAAGTTCGAGCGCAAGCGCTTCATGTACCACTCCCGCGACCTGGGCGAGATCGCGCTCAACCACGCGCTCCTCGCCCGCATGGCAGACGCCGACTGGGATCGCGTCCGCGCCCAGATGCGCGCCGACCTGGAGGACTACTACGCGCGGGTGTGAGCCAGTCAGGATTATTGTTCGGCTAGGTATAAAAGCGATCTTCTCGAACGTTTTCGATGATGCGCCCGATGTTACACGTCAGCTCATCCAACGCGCCATCGAGACTCTGGTTGAGATGCCTCTCCTCCCTGATCGCTGTGTCCACCTCCTTGGCGAGCATCCCCACGCACGGATTCCGCTTCGGATTCATCTTGTAGGCACTGGTGAAGAGCCTCTGCACGAACCGCTGTTTTCCGCACTTCCTATTCTCCAGAATCTCTTTTGCGTTCGGTCGAACAAACTCGTCGTATGCCCCGTCAGCATGCAGGAGCAGGAACAGCTCGAAACTCGGATTGGTCACGGCAAGTATGTCGTTAGCGTCGGCGGACTCCTTGACCTTATCGAACTCAGCCGCTTTGCCCTCGCCTCCCCCACGCCCCTCGCCGACCCTACTGTACACATCAAGGTCGAACACGATTATCATTCGATCGTGCCTCGAGTCGAACAGCAATGTATTGCTCTCCTTTTCCCTCTGGGCAAACCTCACCAGAGCTTGTGGATTCGAGAGGCCTTCGTCAGCCTCTGTCTTCTCCCAAAGGCACAAGCCAACCAAGGGGTGAATGCCAAGCTCGTTGCGGCGGTCAACCAGAGCCCTGAAGTAATGGACCTCCGTCTTGCTCCCCTCGCAAATGAAGACGTACTTCCTACGAGGCTCCTCCTGATCCAGCGCGTCCGTCTCGCGTTTGTTCCAACCACCGTACTCGCGTATGGGAGGCATTCCCTACTCCTCCCCGTAATGGACGAAGGCCGGGACGGCGCCGTAGCGTCCCTCTAGGTACGCTTTGGTTATGTCCTTGTCAAAGCGGTCCTTGAAGCGGTCAAGCGAGTAGAGCTTGCTGTTCCCGTTGGCCCCGCGGTCGACAAACCAGATCTCGTCGCGTCTGAAGAGTTCTTGGTCCATGATTGATGCCTCGTGCGAGCTGAAGATGATCTGACACGATCCCTCTGAATTCGACTCCATGAACAACTCCAGGAAGTGCCTGACCAACATTGGGTGAAGGCTCCTCTCGAGCTCGTCCACCACATACACCGTGTCTTCGGCCGCGTCGAGCAGCATGCCCATGAGGTCGAAGAGGCGACGGGTGCCATCCGACTCCTCGCGGAAGTCGAAGAGCGACGAAACGCCTCCGTGGCGCAAGCGTAGCACCGAAACGTTCGAGATGCCATCTGCGCTGATATCGAAGAAGAAGAAGCCGTCTCGTGTCTGGAGACAACCACGAATCATGCCCCCTCCCAGACCCCTAAGCTTCGAGTTCGCATCCAAGAGAATCTGCTCCATTGACTGCTCACCCGCAGCGTCAGCCAACGCCTCCGGTGTTATGGCCTCCGAACAGACCCCAGAGACGCCCGTGTCGAAGGAAGCGAGTAGCCTACCGGCACGATCCATTCCCCTCCAGCTCAGGAGGTACTTGGCATCTCGCATCGGCCCCATGGGCGTGATGACGACGATGTTTTCCGTCAGCCACCGATAGGCGTCAACGAACACTTGGAACGCAGAATCACTCGCGTAGCGCTTCGAGCGGTTGAGCTCACTAAGGAAAAGGGTGCCAGTCCCAACGTCGAAGTCGTCAGCGTACGTCTGGAACCTGCCCTCGTCACGGTCCGAGAACTCCACGTTCGATGTGATGGGGTCATCCGACAAAGCGTCAACGACGAGCAGGGGCGTGGAGCGATCTCCGTGCAACTCATACAGCCACTCTTCCATTATCTTCATCTCGGAGAGAATGGCAGAGAATCCATATGCGAACACGTGCCCGCCAACCGTGAACTGAAGCTCGAAGACACTCTTGCGCGTCCGGTTTGCGTCGTCGTTTCGGCAGTAGCGGCCGCTAAAAGAAATCTCGAGCCCTTCCCTCAGCACCCGCTGCACGAAAGAGAAGAGGTCGATAAGGTTCGACTTGCCGGCTGCGTTCGCACCATACACGGCTGCGTACTTGAGCACCTTGGCCCCGTTCAGCCTCCTTACGTGCTCTTCCTTGCGCCTGATCTTCGAAGACGAGATCATCACCAACTCCGTGGGTTCCTTGAAGGACTTGTAGTTCTCCACCGTAGCACGAATGAGCATTGCGCACCTCCTCAGAATCGACCATGAGTGGCCTAACTATAGTTTTATTTAGTGAAATTTTCACCAAATAGACTCTCATGGGACATAAACAGCACGCAGACGGTAAGAATCACATTGCTTGACGAAATCACGACGCGTCGCACGTGTGCCAGGTCCCCGTGCCCCTGTCACTTGCGACATGTGCCAGAATCATCAAGCCCCAGCAAAGTAGTGTGGGGCTTAGCTGCACGGCAATCCTCTTGCCCGCAAACGAATCGATTTCCTCGTGGCGCAAACCATCATTGGACGGCCTAAGCAGCGCCATGGCAAAATTCGCGAGAGGTTGGACATCCCCGTGCACGACGACTCGACCATCCGCGACGACTTCCTCGCCTTCCTCGAGGAGCGCGACTACTCGCTCTCCTACAAGATGCCGTTCTTGCTGGCGTTCCTGGAGCGCATGGACCCCGCGACGGGGGCGGCGCCCATCGACGACGTGCTCGACGGCTACGCGGCCTTCTACTGCGACCGGCTCGAGCGCGGCCTTCCCGTCGACCGTCCCAGCTGCCCCTACACCCTGGAGTTCCTCTCCGACCACGCGTCCGTGCGCCGCTCCATGCTCGCCAACCCATTCGAGAAGTTCGAGCGCAAGCGCTTCATGTACCACTCCCGCGGCCTCGGCGAGATAGCGCTCAACCACGCCCTGCTCGCGCGCATGGGCGAGACCGACTGGGAGCGCGTCCGCTACGAAGCGTTTGAGCCACTGGCAGATCACTCGACCTTCAAGCAATCCGCCATTGAACACGGTGTTCTCACATGGGACGACGGCAACACAGACAGAGCGTCGGAAAGGCTATCCCGTCGTACCTTCGAATACACGCCAGTCAAATCCTATTGACGGGATTCGTTGCGGCGGAGCGAGCGGGCGGATTTTAGCCCATGGGCGTCGGTTGCGCTGAGTGTGGCATCCACGATAGCGCCCTCCAGAGCCTCGGCGGCAAGCACGCCCACCACGTCGGGCGCGGCATCCACGGCTCCTGTCGCCATGACGAACACGGTGTCTCCGTCGGCGGTGGTGTGGGTCGGCCGAATCGCATGCGCATAGGCGTCCGCACACATCTGGGCGACCTTGGTTGCCTGCGCCTTGGTGAGGTTCGCATTGGTCACCACGCATGAGATGGTGGTGTTCGTACGCAAAGGCATCTGCTCGGCCTGCTCGAGCATCGCCTGAGGTCCGTCAATGATGCGCGTCAGGCTCTCGTCGAGCACGCCCGCAAGATTCTCGCCGCTTGCCGGGTCCACGACGTTTCCAAGCGCATTGACGGCAGCAACCGCACCGCAGACGAGTTCCCCACAGGTGCGGACCGACTCGCCGAAGCCCGTCTTCATGCAGCGCGACATGCCGCAGACCTTGCCGACGGTGCAGCCGGTGCCGGAGCCCACGTTTCCTCGCTCGAGCGGTTCGCCGGCGGGCCTGTCGAGTGCGGCTGCCACGGCCGCGGCTCCGTCATCGGCCGTCGGCCTGACGTCCGGACGTCCGCAGGAGAGGTCGAAGACGCTCGCTCCGCACACGATGGGAACCTTGGCCACGCCCACGTCGAAGCCGATGTCGCGACGCTCGAGCTCGTCGGCAATGCCGCAGGTCGCGGCCAATCCGAAGGCACTTCCCCCAGAGAGGGAGACGGCATGCACGACCTGCACGGTCTCCTCCGGTCGCAGCAGGTCCGTCTCCCTCGTTGCGGGGGCTCCACCGCGTACGTCCACGCCGCCGGTCGCTCCTGCGGGACACACGATTACCGTGCAACCGGTGCCGCCCTCCTCATTGGTGGCATGACCCGCGTAGATTCCCTCGATGTCAGTGATGCTTTCGTATTTCGCCATGGCGTCTCCCCAGTCTCGAACGAACCGTTCATGATACGTTGTACCACGAACTACGCAAAGATTGTCCCTTTTGATGTTGCTCCAGAATCATCGTCGACAGCGATGATGAGGCCCTCGAATTATCATCCCCCTTGGCGCGGTCAGAAATGTACGTCAAGGAAAATCGTTTGTACGGGGAAGACAATCCGCCGCATCGTAGTTGCACTCCAGACGCAGCGACATTTGGGGGGCGTCTCGGGTTCAGAGCAGATGCCACATGGCGAAAGGGAATGCCTCCGTTAGACCACCGCCAACACGGACGCATGTACGCACTGTCACCCAGGCTGCCCTCATTGCCCCAAGCCTCCTCCATCGGAGCCATGAGGCGCGGGCCTTGCCGGAGAGCAGTCCCAACCCCTGTCACGCCTGCAGTACGAACGCAAATCCATATACAATCATTGCGGATGTTGGACCACACGAATGAAAAGAGGTTTTATGAACGACCGCAACCGTATTCCGCTCACCGTGGTAGTTTTGGTGCTATCACTTGGCTTGGCACTGCCCCTATGGGGCTGCGGCCAAACGCAAGGATCAACCCAAAGCGCAACGAGCACGCAGGAGAAGACGACCGAGACCGCCAAGACAGACGAAGGAGAATCCGAGGCAAAGAAAGAAACCATCGCGCTCGATTTCCACAAGCCCGGCGACGGCTACAAGCTGCAGCAAGTCGTCGTGCTAAGCCGCCACAACATCCGCGCGCCGCTCTCGACCAACGGGTCGGCACTCGACAAGGCGACCCCGCACACGTGGATCGACTGGACGGCCAACGCAAGCGAGCTCACCGTGCGCGGAGGCGCGTTGGAAACCATGACGGGCTCATACATGCGCAAGTGGCTCGAATCCGAGCAGCTCATTCCCGAGAACTACCAGCCCAAAGATGGCGCGGTCCGCTTCTACGCCAACGGCAAGCAGCGCACCATCGCCACTGCCCAGTTCTTCTCGAGCGGCATGCTGCCCGTGGCGAACGTCAACATAGAGACGCACGCCGAATACGACAAGATGGATCCCGTGTTCTCCCCGTCGCTCACCTTCATGTCTGACTCCTACCAGGAGGCTGCCCTCAAGCAGATCGGAAGCATGGGCGGTGCCACTGGCATAGAGGACGTGGCCTCCAACCTAGCGGACTCGTACGCCCTCGTCGAGGACGTGGTGGACTACAAGGACTCCGACGCATACAAGTCGGGCGAGATCAAGGACCTCGACACCAAGGACACGAAGATAACGCTCGAGCTCGACAAGGAGCCGGCAACGGAGGGCTCGCTCAAGACGGCCTGCCAGCTTGCCGACGCGCTCGTGCTGCAGTACTACGAGTGCCCGGACGCGAAGGCCGCGGCCTTCGGGCACGACCTCACCGACGACCAGTGGAAGCTCGTGTCGCAATCCAAAGATGCCTACGTGGACATCCTCTACACCGCGCCGCTTGTCGCCGCCAATGTCGCGCATCCCCTGCTGAACGAGATCGGCAAAGAAATGGACGCGAAGGGCCGCGTGTTCACCTTCCTGTGCGGCCACGACTCGAACCTCGCAAGCGTCCTCGCAGCGCTCAACGCCGAGGAGTACGAGCTGCCGGGGGCCATCGAGTCAAAGACGCCCATCGGGGCAAAGCTGGTATTCGAGAGATGGGCGAACGCGAGCGGCGAGGAGTTCGGTCGCGTGCGCCTGCTGTACCAGAGCGTTGACCAGCTTCGTTTGGGCACCATGCTCTCTGGCAGCGAGTCGCCCCAGAGCGTGGACCTGTCTCTCGAGGGCCTAAAGAAAAACGAAGACGGCCTGTACTCGTACAAGGACCTGCGGGCACGTGTCAAAGACGCCGCTGGCGAGTACGACAAAATCACGCAAGAGTACGGTGAAGTAGAACTCGACCAAGCTGCGTAGAATAGAGGTCAACAATGAGGCAGTTGGGCCAGGGGAACACGCTCCTCAGGCCCAACTGGGTCTTCGGCTCGCACGAAGACCAATCCGACGTAGCGTGTCGGATCACCCGTCCCCCTATCACACAGCGCGTGAGACGCACCAAACGCGCCATTCGCGATGCGCTGCTCAGGCCCATACAAGAAAAGCCCGTGACGCGGGTGACGACCACCGAGCCTTGCGCCGAGGCAGACATCAATCGAAACACGTTTTACGCACACTACGCAACACCCGAGGATGTTCTGGCAGAAGTCGAGAAGGAGTTCTTGGAGGACCTCGCCCTCTTGCTGGAAGACACCTACGAGGAGGGCAAGGCCACGCTTTCGATGTGCAGGGCAATCGACACCAGTCGCGAACGTTGGCGCGCGATCTGGAACGGGAATCCCGAGATAATCAGCAAGGCAGTCGATCTCTGCTGCGAGCGCACCTTGGAACATTGGGATTCGGAAGGCATTCCAAGCAAGGGAGAGGGCAAGCTCTTTCTTCGGTTTATCACACGAGGGGCCACCGGACTGGTTGGAGATTGGCTCGACGAAGGTTGCAGGGTCCCACCAGAGCAAATGAGCGCGACCATAGACCGCTTCGTTAACGAGGGGCGAAGCGCCATCAACCACTAATTCACGACGCTTCGTTTCGCAGGGCTGAGGGAGATGGGATGAGCTCCGCGCACCTCGTTCACACAACGCTGTTAAAGCACGTGGCGCTCATCCCCTCCCCCGCCCGCTCATGACGCCGCCGCATCTGTACGGCAGCGCAACCGGAAGCTCTACTTGAATTTGGCGCCGTTGGTGCTACCCCCGTCTATGAGCACGTCCACCCCTGCGAGGTACCCGTTGCGCTGGTCGGCAATCGTGGCGATGGCGAAGCCAAGCTCCTCGGGCTTGCCCATGCGGGATTCCGCCGTCTGTTCGATCATCTTGGCCGTAAAGCCGATCTCGGCGCTGGCTTCCTTCTCGGCGGCGCCCATGCCGGTCTCGATGAGGCCGGGGCTCACGGAACACACGCGAATGCCGGCGGGACCATATTCAAAGGCGCACTTCTGTGCATACCGCACCACGAAGTTCTTGGAGAGCGAGTAGGCCAAGCCCGACTTCTCGTAGTCGTTACGACCCACCGATCCACGTAGCAGCCGCTTTACGAACTTGTCTTCGTCCTCCTCTGCAAGCTCGTAGGTGCCCTCTATGAGGGGCATGTTGGGCAGGGCATACGCGGAGTTGCTTGCCACGTCCACGATTACGCTGCCAGGCTTCAGATACTTGCGGAACTCAGTGTTTACATACACGGTTCCCAGGGCATTGATGCGGATGATCGCCTCCGGACCACACATGGAAGGCGACACGCCCGCCACATGGATCACGTTGGTGATGGTGCCCTTAAGGCTGGCGGTTACGGCGAGCTCATGAACGTCACGTCGCACCGACACGTCGCAGGGAACGCCATATGCCTCAAAGCCCAGCTCCTCGAGCTCTGCCACGGCCACATCGAGCTTTGCTTGGGTCCTGCCACATATTACCAGAATCTTGTCCTTGGGCATGCATTTGGCAGTCTCCAGCCCTATGCCACTTCCGCCACCTGTAATTACGCATACGTCTGTCATATTGGATCCCTCCCTATTCGGATTTGGTGTCGGCCTCGTTCGCGAACGCACCCTGTTCGGAAAGCCACGTCACCATGTCGTGGATCGTCTCCTCGTAGGGACGCGTGGTGTAGCCAAGCTCCTCACGCGCCTTGGACGTGTCGAACTCGTTGTTGCGCGCCAGGTTGTAGATGTTGAAGGTAGTCAATAAAGGCTCGTCTCCCGTAAACTTGGAGGCTGCCTCCATAATAGAGCCCATAACACCCGCCACGTTAGTGGGGATGAATACCTTTATGGGCTCACCGCCACGCTCGGCGATGGACATGTTCGCAAAGTCGCGGAACGCGATAACCTCGTTGGCCAGAATGTAGCACTCGCCACAGCGGCCCTTGTCCACTGCCGCAATGCATCCCTGCGCAAGGTCGCGAACGTCCACGATGTTAAAGGTGCCGTCAACACCACTGGGCATCTCACCGTTAAGAATGTCTATAAGCGTGCGTGTGATGTCACCCATGGCATAGTCGCCGGGACCCATGATGCCACTGGGATGAACGATGCATGCATTGAGTCCACGGTGATGCACGGCATCGAGCACCTCTTGGGAAGCCATCGCCTTGGACTTGCTGTACCAGCCAACGACCTTGGTCTCGTCGAAGTAGTCCACCTCCGATATGGGCGTGCCCATAGGCGTCTCTGGAATGGCGCCGATGCTCGAGCAGTACACCATCTTGTCGCACTCGGGATGGCTCAGGCACAGATCAATGATGTTCTTGCATCCTCCCACGTTGATGTCGATGAGCCGCTGGTCAAAGTCGGGCTTCACCGAGACGAAGCTCGCGATGTGCAGCATGACCGTATGTGTGTCTTCCTCGACGGCAAAGAGCGGTTCGAGCGAGTCGATGTCCGTAAGGTCGCCCTCCACGACTTCGGCCTCTTGCGGAATGTATTTGATTGCAGGGTCTCCCGCAAGGACAAAGGCACGTACGCGCTTTCCCTCCTCAATCAGCTGTCTCACGATGGTGCCGCCGAGGAACCCCGCGGCACCCGTGACAAGATAGACTCTATTGTCCATACACACCTCCTATTTCATTGATGCAGTTACCAAATAAGCATGGCGACGAATATAGCGGAACTAGTATTCCTATTAGCAATTCCTAATTGGCGTTTTTATGATGGTGTGTTCGATAACGTACAGAATGCTTGCAGAACGTACAGTAGAATCGGCCGTCTATCGGCGAGTGCGGGCACTTGCGGCACGTGCGACCCTAGCGTGTCAAGCCCTCTCCTACCGCATCCAGCACTTAGTGGCCTGGATCTCGGAGGGGCAATACGCGTCCATGAACTTCTCCTTCCTCACCGATGAAGCGACGCAAGAAACGCTCGGCGAGCGGGGTGCCCAGCGGTGAGGATCCTCTAACTACCCAACAGGTATCAACACTGGTATTATCGGTGCCCAAACCCTGCGGTTTTGTCTTACTGATTAGAATACTATTCACCTGTTGGGTAGTTCGTGCGAGAGGGTATCGCTCTTGGACATGACGCGGCAATGGAGCACGCGAACAATCGCGACTGTAGTAGGCCCGCAGCAGATGTACGCCCGCAAGGGGTCGCGGTCCGACACGCAGGCATCCGAATCATGCACGCGGTAATCATGCACGCATCCCAGTCGCTCGCAGTGCTGTACCCCAAATACGACTTCTGGTAGACTAGCCTGCACGTCCTGCGAGACGGACAACGCGGCTACTCTCCCGTCGCGCATACCCAGCAGGGCGGGAAACCACGACCCGCCCTCCCGTAGCGTACGGGCCGCTCCGGGTCCCCGCTCGCAGTTGGGCACATTCCACCACAACAACGGAGAATCCCATGTTCGCTTTTTTGAGCCATACATCGGCTTGCGAAGCGCTGCGCATGATAAGCGATACCAAGCGCAGATGGCCTAACGAGCCTCGTCCGCTGCCTCAACACGGCGACTGCCTGTCGACGCAACGCGACTTCGCAAAGCTGACAAAATCAATCGACTTGGACGACCTTGGCATCGCGAGTCGACCTGTACACTTCGCCGTACCGTCGTCCAACGCACGCAGTCGCGGAAAGCGCGCCAAGTTTCACGTTTGGAGCCGCGATGTTCCGGCCAACTCGTTCGTGTGGCTGCGCGACAACCTTTTGGTGAGTGGCCCCGAGCTAACCGTCATCCAGCTCTGCGGCATGCACGTGAAACTCGAGCCATTGCTCGACGACTTCGTGGCCTCCGTCAAAGCCGAAGAGGAAATCGTCGCAAGCGTTGGTCTTGACGACAAACCTGTCATGGAATTGCCTCTGTATTGGGAGCGCATCCGCGGCCTCGTGAATGCAGCCGTCATCGCATGCGAATTCGCAGGACATTATCGACTCCCCACAGGTAACGTTGGTACGAACTATCAGGCCCCTGCTCTCATGACATGCGCAAGCTTGAAACATATGGCACAATCGATAGGAAGCCGTTCGATGGAGAAACGCGCAACGGACGTGGCGCGCATCGCGTTCGATAATTCAAAGTCGCCCATGGAGACCTCGCTCGCGTTGATGCTCACCCTACCAATAGAATTTGGCGGGTTTGGGCTTCCGCGCCCCGAGCTCAACAAGGACATCGACGTATCGGGTTGGCGTGGAATTCTTTCCGATCGCAACATCATCTGCGCCGACATGTGGTGGGAGGACTTCGGGGTGGCGCTCGAGTACGATAGTTTCTCGTTTCACGGACAGCAGAAAGAGGCGCGTCGCACCAGCGATGCTATTCGTTCGAACATCCTCACCTCTCTTGGCTGCCGCACCTTTAGAGCCACGCTTGGCGCCATCCGAGCGCTCGAAGGCACGGCACTGCTCGCACGTCAAATCGCTAAGCAGCTCCACGTGAATCCTCGACAACCCACAGACGTAGAGATTCAACGGCGCACAAAACTATTCAGGGAACTCATGCCCAAAGCGTCCGATGCGCTCGGCAAATAACGCTGCTTACGCGCGGCAGGCTCGTACCCCAGCACCACCCGCCAGCACGACAAGCTATCCAAATCTACCCAACAGGAGAATTGTATCTTAACCACTTTGACAAAACCCCTGATAGATTTATCACATGGTTTGATAACATATACCTGTTGGGTAGTTCGTGCGAGAGGGCGTCGCCATTGGACGTGACGCGGCAATGGAGCACGCGAACAATCGCGTTCGGAGCAGGACCGCGGCAGGGGCAGGACCGCAAGGGACCGCGACGGCGCAACAAGGCAACGGTCCTCCTGAGGAGCCACGTCGTTGTCGAAAGCTCGTAGTCATCCGGCTCGATAACTAGCCAGCCATGGTCCCCAATCAAAGACACCGGACTGTCTCCTTCGAGCATTCGCCGATACGCGCCGCCCCATGGTTCTTCCCCCTGTGATAGGCGTAGGTATAATGAGAAATCATCCACAATGAGCTATTTGGGAGCATGCCATGGGTACTACTACTCGCACGAAAGTCCTCAAGGTGGTCGGTGTCGGTCTGGCCGTGACAATCGTGGCTGCGGTCGCCGGAGTCCTCGTCTATCGCGACAACAACCTCCATGCCGAGGAGCGCATCGTCGACGCCGCGTACCGAGCGGGCTTCGAGGAGAAGAAGGCGACCGTCAACGGGGCAACCATCAGCTACGGCGAAGGCCCCAACAACGGTCCGGCCCTGATGCTCGTACACGGTCAGGGCGTGGAATGGAAGGACTACGCAAGCGTCCTGCCGGAGCTTTCGAAGCGCTACCACGTGGTCGCCGTCGACTGCTTCGGACACGGCAAGTCGGACCACGAACCAGAGCTTTACACGTGCAAGACGAACGGCGACGCAATCATCGCACTTGCCAAGCAGGTCTTCGGCCGCGACTACATCGTCTCTGGACATTCGTCGGGCGGCATACTCGCCGCATACATTGCGTCAAACGACACGGAGCACGTGTCGGGATGCATGCTCGAAGACCCGCCGCTGTTCCGTGTCTCTCCCCAACAGATCCAAGAGGGCGCCGGCGCGTTCGCCTGGTATGACGGATACACCGTGGCGCACGAGTTCCTGCAGCAGAACGCGGTGACCGACTACCCCACGTGGTATGCCGCCCACAGCTATCTGTTTGGCCTGTTCGGCGGCCTGCAGGACAAGATGGCGGAGCAAACGAAGGAATTCCGCACACGGCATCCCGACGCGCATGTCGTCTACGAATGGATTCCACGCGCATGGACGCGCGGTATTTATTACATGGACGAATGGGACCCGCGCTTTGGCGACTCCTTCTACGACGGAAGCTGGCTCGAGGGCATCGACCAAGAGGAGATGCTCCGCAAGATCGAGTGCCCCACCGTATACCTGAAGGCGATGACGGACTACGGCAAAGACGGCGTCCTTTACGCCGCCACAACCGACGAGGATGCGGCGCGCGTCGTGGCGTGCATTCCCAATTGCGAGAAAACCGAGATCAAGTCCGGTCACGACATCCACTCGGACACGGAGCACCCCGCCACCTTCGTTGAGGCCATCGACAAGGTTGCACGCCTGAGCCAAAGCTGAGGAATACAGCGTCTTCCCATGGTAACGATACGCTGCGTTGGGTTGGGCGCTTCTGGCGCACCGCCTCGCTGACACAGCCGACAGCCCCGTCTGTTGGCTGCCGTTCTACGGACTTGGCACGAACCCGCAAATCACACCTGCCCGCATGGACACCATCATGCGGAAGGTCGGGGACCTCGCAAGCGACGTGGTATTCGTGTCGCATCACTATCGTTTCACCAATCAAACAACCGAAAAGGCCACAGACGCCATCCCCCGTCGCAATTGGATTAACATGTTTGGGTGACCAGTATGCAGGTGAGGAGAAAACATGCCGCGAACGATTTGTGTCTGTGTGGAGTGGCTAAGCGCCGAACAGCGCGAGCACATCCGCTCCGTTTCTGCCAATTTGGGATTCCAGGTCGAGTTCTTTATGCCTGGCGAAGAAGAAGCAGCGAAGGATTGTCTGCAGCGCGCCGAGGTCCTTCTTGGCCACTCGCCCGAGCTGCTCGCCGCCGCAGGTCCGCAGCTCCAGTGGTATTGTTGCACCTTCGCGGGAGTCGACCCATACTGCAGCAACCCCTCGCTTTTTGCCAACCCAAACTGCCTGCTCACCAACTCGTCTGGCTGCTACGACGAAACCATCGCCGAGCACATACTCATGGCAACCTTCATGCTTCTGCGTCGCATCCCCGCCTACCAGCGCATCACGCAGGCGCGAGGATGGGATAACCAACTGCCAATCCGCTCCATCCGCGAGGTCAATATCTGCGTCCTAGGGGCCGGAAACATTGGATCCGCCTACGCCAGCAAAGCCCTCGCCCTCGGCGCTCGACCCATCATAGGAGTGAGTCGCAGCGGACGAGCCAGGGCCCCATTCTCACATGTCTTCGCCATAGACCAGCTCGACGAGGTGCTTCCCTCCACCGATGTTCTTGCCATGGCCCTGCCCGGCACCCCCCAGACAGCCCACATCCTCGATGCTCGCCGCATCGCCCTGTTGCCTGAGCGCGCCGTCGTTATCAACGTCGGACGTGGATCCGCGATCGATCAGCAAGCACTCATCGCCGCGCTCGAGAACGGACATCTTGGCGGGGCGGCACTCGACGTGATGACGCCCGAGCCACTTCCAGCAGATGACCCGCTGTGGGACGCTCCAAACGTCTTTCTGACGCCACACGTCTCGGGAAACATGACCATGGGCTGGACGCGCACCCGATGTGTCGAGCTCTTTTGCGAGGACCTGCATAACTTCGCTACCGGCAGACCACTCGCCCGCCTCGTCGACCGCACGTTGGGATATTAAGATCCCGTAGGCCATGGAAGCATCCTTACAATCCTCCGTAGTATCGTTCAAAGTAGCAATCTCCGTAGACCGCAATAGCATGGAAACCAAAAGAATCTGGGACGCACGCATGCGGGATGCGTATTATGTTTTGTAATTGCAACTGACAGCAATGAGGCAAAGGAGAAACACAATGACAACCGACAACGCCAAAAAGAACGCAACCGTCGAAGTCGAGTCCAACAGCGAGGTCGAGCTCAACGAGGATGATCTCGAGAAGCTGAACGGCGGAATGGTTTCGAACAGTTTCGTACGCAATAGACTACGCCATCTCAAGAAATCGAATCCCGATGAGCCCAAGGATGGCGGCGCCACCGGATCGTGGTAACAACTACATAGCCAATAACGCATGGCGGGGCGGTCACCGATCGCTCCGTTTTTTCTCAGTCAAAGGAGTATCCCATCGTTTCCTACCCCCAAAGCGCCAAACCCGCATGATGCAAGACCTGCTACAATCAGGTGTCCGTTGTAAAGGATCGGAGAGGCACATGATTTACGACAACATACTTGATGCGGTAGGACACACACCCTTGGTGCGGCTGCAAAGAATTCCTGATACCGAATGTGCCCGCATCCTTGTAAAGTTCGAGGCGACCAATGTGGGAGGATCCATAAAGACGCGCACCGCGCTCCAGATGATCCTTGCCGCCGAGCAGCGGGGGGAGCTGCGTCCCGACTCGATTATCGTCGAGCCCACCAGCGGCAACCAGGGAATCGGCCTTGCGCTTGTTGCCGCAGTCCGTGGTTATAGAGCCACCATCATCATGCCCGACTCCGTCTCGGTAGAGCGACGCAAGCTCGTGGTCCACTATGGCGCGGAAGTTCTTCTGGAGCATGACGATGGCGACATCGGCGCATGCGTAGACCGCTGCATCAAGCGAGCCCTACAGATGCGCGAAGAGGACCCGCGCGTCTACGTTCCCCAACAGTTCGAGAATCTCGACAACCTCGCTGCGCATCGCGAGCACACGGCACAAGAGATTCTCGCCGACGTCGACACACCCATCGACGGATTTTGCTCGGGCATCGGCACCGGTGGCACGCTCACTGGAATCGGCAGCGTACTGCGTGCTTCGAACCCTGACATCCGCATCTGGGCGGTCGAACCCCAAAACGCTGCAATTCTCTCTGGTGGCTCGGTGGGAACCCACCTGCAAATGGGCATTGGAGACGGCATCATTCCCCAGATACTGGACACGAGCATCTATGACCACATCTGCATCGTCACCGACATCGAAGCCATGGAGATGACGCGCAGGCTCGCTCGTGAAGAAGGCCTCATGTGCGGTATCTCGAGCGGCACCAACGTCGTGGCCGCCCTGCAACTGGCGCGTGAGCTCGGCCCTGGCAAGACCGTTGTCACGATCCTGCCCGACACGGGCGAACGCTACATCTCTACCATGCTCTTTTGCGGCGAAGAGGGCCTGACGTTCTAGGCGCCAAGCCCCTCCCCATCAGTGTTTCTTCCTGCGATAGGGGCGCCGTCGCGCGTACGTGCTCCCCTTACGCGCGTCCTTCTTGAGCGCACGCATAACGTCATCGGACGACTTCCCCTCGACGAGTCCCTTGAGCTCCACGAGTTGGTCGCGCGCCGCAGCGGCACGCTCGAAGTCCATGGCATCTGCCGCGGCAGCCATCTCTTCCTCAAGTCCTGCGATGATTCGCAACACCTCGTCACGTGGCAGCTTAGAAAGCTCCGACGCTACTTCCTCGGCCGATGCAGGCGTCACGAACTCGCCATGCATGCCCTCTCGGTCCTTGCCATCGAGCGTCTCGGTAGCCTCTGCAATAAAGCTCTTGATGTCGCTAATGGCCTTGCGGACCGTCTTTGGCTCGATGCCGTGCTCCTTGTTGTACGCCTCCTGAATCGAGCGGCGGCGACGCGTCTCGTCGATGGCAATGCGCATGGAGTCGGTAATCTCGTCCGCATACATGACGACCTCGCCGCTGACGTTTCGCGCCGCTCGACCCATGGTCTGAATGAGCGACCGACGGTTGCGCAGGAAGCCCTCTTTGTCCGCATCGAGAATGGCCACGAGCGAGACCTCGGGAATGTCGAGTCCCTCGCGCAACAGGTTGATGCCCACCAAGACGTCGATCTTTCCCTCTCGAAGCTCTCGGATGATGTCCACGCGCTCGAGCGTCGCGGTGTCGGAATGCATGTAGTTCACGCGAATTCCCTCGTCGAGCAAGTGGTCAGTAAGATCCTCCGCCATGCGCTTGGTGAGCGTTGTCACGAGCACGCGCTCCTTACGAGCCGCGCGCTCCTTGATCTCGGCCATAAGGTCGTCAATCTGACCGCGAACCGGACGCACGTCAATCTTTGGGTCAAGCAGACCAGTCGGGCGAATGATCTGCTCCACTTCCTGCTGCGACACGCGCTCCTCGTAGTCACCGGGCGTGGCACTCACGTAAATGAACTGTGGCACGCGGCTCTCGAACTCGTCGAACCGCAAGGGGCGGTTGTCGAGTGCGGACGGCAGACGGAATCCATGCTCCACGAGCGTCACCTTACGTGAGCGGTCTCCCTCGTGCATGCCACGAATCTGCGGAACCGTGACGTGGCTCTCGTCGATGATGCACAGCATGTCCGCAGGGAAATAGTCAATGAGCGTATACGGAGGCTCTCCCGGCTTGCGTCCGTCCATATGCCGTGAGTAGTTCTCGATACCCGAGCAATAGCCCATGGTCTCGAGCATCTCTAAATCGTAGCCCGTGCGCTGCGAGAGCCGTTGTGCCTCCAAGATCATGTCGGCTTCCTTGAGCTCCGCCACACGGCTCTCCAACTCTTCCGAGATGGTCTGGAGGGCATGAGCGACCTTGGGGCGTCCCGTCACGTAATGTGACGCAGGCCAGATGGGAATGGCATCGTATTCCCGCACGACCTCGCCCGTCACCGCGCTTATCTCGGCAATGAGCTCGACCTCGTCGCCAAAGAAACCTATGCGAATGGGGTTCTCGGCATACGGTGGAAAGACGTCCACCGTATCGCCGCGTACGCGGAACATCCCTCGCTGTAAATCCACGTCGTTACGGTCGTATTGGATGTCGATGAGGTCACGAATAAAGTCATCTCGCTCGAGTGGCTCTTCCTTGCTCACGTTGGGGGCAAGCCCTGCGTAGTCCTGCGGACTGCCAATGCCATAGATACAGCTCACGGAGGCGACCACAATCACATCGCGACGACTGAGCAAGCTGGAGGTCGCCTGGTGCCGGAGCTTCTCTACCTCCTCGTTGATGGAGGCGTCTTTCTCGATGTAGGTGTCGGTTTGTGGGACGTAGGCTTCGGGCTGATAGTAGTCGTAGTAGCTCACGAAGTAGACGACGCAGTTGTTGGGGAACATCTCCTTCATCTCGCTCGCAACCTGCGCCGCAAGCGTCTTGTTGGGTTCCATGATGAGCGTGGGCTTGTTTACCGCCTCGATGGTCTTTGCCATCGAGAAGGTCTTGCCAGAACCCGTCACACCCATGAGGGTCTGATATCGAAGCCCATCGCGCACGCCCTGCGCCAGCTTTGCTATGGCTTGCGGCTGGTCGCCACTCGGCTCGTAGGGCGAGACGACTTCCAGGCGCTCGTCACCAGTTTTCATGCCAAAGCGCTTGAGTTCCGCCCCCACACGCTCTCGTGCCTCGGGCGTCCCCGCAAGCGGCTCGTAGATAATCTCGTCCTGTGCCATGCGCTCCCCATCTCCTTCGTGTCCTGCCCCAAAAGAGGCGTCAAATCCTTCCGGTGCCATGGATAAGCGCCGTGCTCAAACAGTCCTCGTTCCTGCGGAACTGCGCGCGGCTGCTTTCCATGGCGCCTCGCGGATTTGACGCCTCTTTTGGGGCGAGCTTCGTGTCGCAGGATCGTCGCTCCGCAACACGTGCCAAAAGGGCGAGACCCTTGTGGCACGCCCGACTAGCTGACGCTCATACCGCTTGGATAGTACTTCTCGTACTGCCGCTTGGCCTCGTGCACGCTGTTGAGGTACTCGCGCGTCTCGGGATATGCGATGACGTCCTCAAACGAAGCGCCGGTCGACCCCGCCTGCCATCCCTGCACGGCTCCAATGCCGGCGTTATACGCGCAAATGACCTGATCCTCATTCTCGAACTGAGACTGCAGGTAAGCAAGATACGCCGTACCGTATTCGATGTTGGTCGCCGCATCCGTGAGCCTGTTTGGATCGTAGGCGTTCGTGTCGACCAAACCCAAACCAGCTATCGACTTTGCCGTATCGGGCATCAACTGCATCAATCCCACTGCCCCGGCCCCACTCTGCGCCAGCTCGTTCCAGCCAGACTCGCAACGAATGACCGCCGCGACCAGATGCTCGTCCACCCCATGCCGCTGCGCCGCGTCGTCGATTCTTTCGGCATGATTTACTGGGAAGAAAACATTGCGGACCATATCGATGGGTAACACCTCTACCACCAATATAAACGCCAAAAACAGAATCATAAGAACTATGGGAATCGTGCGATACCATCGCCAGAACTTTGCATTTCGAACACTAGGCATGTGCCTCTTCCTCTCGCATAGTGCTCCACCACTCATCCACGCATCGCTCAAGCGACTCCGTGCTCCCGTCGTTGACGAGCACCGTGGTGGCATGTTCTCTAAGATATTCCTCCGAAGGCTGCTGTGCGTCGCGTCGCTCAAAATCAGCAGCAGCCATACCACGCGATACCGCACGCCTCAGGCGTATGTCGCGCGGACACACAACGCAAAGGATCTCGTCCGCAACCGCAGCGAATGCCTGCGCCCTATCGAGCAAGGGCACCTCCACGATGCACACGTCATCCTCCGCCGCCTTCGCCAGCCTCTGCTCCAGCGCATCAAAGATTGCCGGATGCGTTATGTCCTCAAGAGCCCGCGTCGACTCAGCCGTCGCGAACGCCTTCTGGGCAAGCACTCCCCTGCGCAGCTCACCCGTCTTGGGATCGATCACGTCTTCGCCAAATCGTTGGACGATCTTCTGTAGGGCTTCTGAACCGGGTAAGCACACCTCACGAGACAAGGCATCGAGGTCAATGCGTCGGGCACCACGCTCCTCGAGCATGCGTGCGACCGTCGACTTTCCCGACGCGATGCCTCCCGCCAAAAAGACCGTCCGCATGGGCATCCCTATGACTTCGCCTCGAACTTAGCCTGGCACTTGGGGCACGTAATCCTGATTTTGCCCTTCTTGCGAGGCACGCGCACGCGCTGACCGCACTCGGGGCACGACAGATGCTTGTAGTTTCGCACTTCCTTGGCCGCAGCTGCCGGATGACGGAACCACGGAACGATGGGACTCACGAAGTCAAGAAAAACGGAGTTCTCGACCTCACGCTCCTCCACGTTGCGTGATAGCATGCGCCAGCAAACGTAAGCCATCAGAAAGAGCGAAATAATACTCAGAATAAACGTGCGCACAAAGACGTTGACAAGTATCAATATGAGCGCAATGGAGAGCACAAAGACGGTGAGTTCGTCCCGCCCATTGCGACCGCTCATCCACGTGCCAACCTTTTGCTTGAAGTCTTTCTTTTCATCGGCCATAAAAGCCTCCTGTCTTGTGTTCGGACCCCTTATTATAGTGTCTTGCGTGCAGTTGATGGCCATACCCACAGGAAATCGACCAGAAAGCGAATTCCGTCCCGTTACCGTTCACTTCTAGAGACAATCGATGGGGATGCTCCCCTTTGCCTTACTCGTGCGCCCGCAAGCCAGGTCTATGGGCCATCTAGGCAAAGGGGAGTATCCCGACGTTTGCCCTCGCCGCATGCCACCACGCAGTTTCAGGCAACCTCCTGCCGAATGTAACACTGTCCCTACTCCTGATTCTTGTTAGGCAAGAAGCTCCGAGAGTTCCGCCATCGAGAGTCCGCCGGTCCCCGCCGCACCGATCACCTGGTTTGCAAGGTCGGCCTTGCGTCGCTGCATCTCTTGAATTCGCTCCTCAAGGGTATCGGCACAAATGACCTTGTACACCGTCACGTCACGCGTCTGCCCAATCCTGTGGGCCCTATCGGTTGCCTGGTCTTGGGCGGCGGCGTTCCACCACGGGTCGGCATGAATCACCACCGAGGCTCCCGTGAGGTTAAGTCCCGTCCCTCCCGCTTTGAGCGAGATAAGAAACACCTGCGTGGTGCCCGTGTTGAACTCCTCCACCAGCTCCATGCGCCGACGCTTGGGGGTCGAACCCGTAAGGACGACATACGAGATTCCTCGCTCGCTCAAGCGCTGAGCCAAGATGTCCAGATAGCTCGTGAACTGAGAGAAGAGCAACAGGCGTTCGCCCGCGTCGACGACGCGCTCAACGAGCGTGGCGATGGTGTCGGTCTTGCACGAGGTGCCTTCGTAGTTCTCGAATACGAGCCGCGGGTCGCAGCAGGTCTGACGCAAACGAGTAAGTGCCGCAAGAATCTGCATGCGACCCCGATTATCACTCCCCTCTTCCTGCTCTCCCGTCTGCTCGCTCAGTTGCGTTCGGAGTTCGCTGACCAACGCCTCGTAGAGGTTGCGCTGCTCCGTGTCCATACGGGCGTAAACCACCTGCTCCAGCTTGTCTGGCAGGTCATGCAGCACCTCGCGCTTGGTCCTTCGCAAAATGAAGGGTCCAAGGGCTCGACCGAGCATGTCCGTACGGTCACGCTGCCCCTCCTCCAGAGCCGGCCGCTCGAACCGCTCTCGAAAGCTCTCGTATGGTCCCAAGAATCCTGGCATCAAAAAGTCAACGATGCTCCACAGCTCAGAAAGACGGTTCTCCACAGGCGTCCCCGTGAGCGCAAAGCGATGCTCGCATACGAGCGACTTGACGGCCTGGGCCACGAGCGTGCCATGATTCTTGATGTACTGTGCCTCGTCGAGCGCAACGAGCCACAAACGCGCGTTGGCATACTCCTCGACGTCGCGACGGACAAGGTCGTATGACGTAATGAGCACGTCGCATTGGCGCCCGCGAATCTCTGAGCGCTCCTCGGCAGAGCCTGCTACAACAAACACCTCGAGCTGCGGGGAGAACTTCGCAAACTCCTGAGCCCAGTTATAGACCAGCGAGGCAGGACATACCACAAGCGAAGGACCAATCGAGCGGGCCTCTTTGCGTCGGGCAAGCAAGAGGGAGATGAGCTGCACGGACTTCCCCAAGCCCATCTCGTCGGCCAAGATGCCCCCAAGTCCCTGGTCGACCAAAGAGCTCATCCATGCGAAGCCATCCAACTGATACGGACGCAAGGTTCCCTGAAGCGAATCCGGCGCCTCGTAAGTTTGCGCACCCGCACCGTTGATCGCAGAAAGGTACTCTTCCAAAGAGGCGTCGCGCCACGTCTCGCCCACATCGGCGTCGAGCAACAGCGCCCTGTAGGCCGGAACCGTCGCCTTGCCCTTGGCTAGGTCGCGCGAAGAGATTCCGAGCTCCTCGACGACTTCCACGGCATCCGAAAGGTCAGCATCCGCCAAATCCACGAACGACCCATCACGAAGGCGATGATACCGCTTACGCAACGAATAGCTCTCGAGCAACTCGGCCAGGTCGCGCGCGCTCAGGTCATCGGAGGATAGCCGCAGGTCGAGCAAGTTGGAACGGACCGAGAGTTCCATGCGAGCCTTGGGACGCGCCTTGGACTTTAGGCGATCGAAGGCATCGGTGGCGTACACGGTTCCCGTCCGCTGCAGCTCCGGTACCCCTTCAAAGACAAGTCTGGCCATACCGTCGTAGTCGGAGTCCGCCACCATCAGGCTGCCATCCTCGCCCAAGGAAAAATAACGCCTGAGCATGGTTCGTGCCGCGGCTTCGACAAGAACGTCCCTCACGAGGCCCGTGTCGCCGTCGCTGCGTTCCATAAGCGAGACCTTATGCGAGCCATAGGCCGCAAACGCTTCGCACAGCACGCCCTCCTTGTTTCGGTCAAGATAGAACTGCAGCTCGCACGGCTCGGGCCTGAGTTCCTCCAACTCCGGGGAAACCTCTACCGACACGGCGTTCTCCAAAAGCGGAAGTCCCTGCGCCATGAACGTCAACGCATCCCGCTCAGAGACGACGAGGTGCTCGGAGGGATCCGCCAACACCCCCGCCAGCGGAAGGGCTCCCTGCGACAGGGACTCGGAGCAGCAGTAGAGCGCCTGATCGTCCCATGCAAGCGCCCTCCCTCCCGACGTCACCAAGCGCACGCTGCCATGACGGACCAGCTCCATGGCGCCTTCCCCCAAGGGCTCGAGCGAGAAACTCACCTGAGGGTCTCCTGTTGTCACCAAAAGGCTCCGGGAAATCTCGTCCCCCTCGCGCATGGACCCCCGGTCCTCAAACAGGATTCTCGTGCCCTCATAAATTGAAAGGAGGTCCCAGAGTTCCACCGAAGAAAGGTGCATCGACCGCTGAGGAGCCCCGTTCGACCCGAGTGGACCGGCCCCCACGGCCCTATCGAATGCGTACGCGCGACGATTTCTTACCGCGCGAACGAGGAAGTCAGCCACGCGCTGGCCGCGCCCCGTGAACGCGTCTCCCACGTGGGCAAACGAAAGGCGCTTCCCATAGGAATAGAACGATTTGTTCTCCATGCACGAGACAAAGTCCGATATCGATTTGAGCACGTAACTGCCCTGCTCGCCAATCAGCCTGAACCGCACGCCAAAGCCGGCTTCGTACGAAATCGTCGGCTCAAAGTCAACGGTATGCTTGCATGTCTCCGTCGACGCTCCCGCCGTAGGCACTTCTGCTGAAGAGGCACGCTCCATGAGCTGCGTCAGAACGCGGGAAGTCCGCACGAGGGACGCTGACTCATAGCCGTCGTACAGCTCGGGCCGTTCGGCGAAGTCGAGCACGAGAGCTGCCACATGCTTGCAACATAATCCCGCGTTTCGCCTGGCATTCTCGCAGTCGCACTCAAAGAAGGTAATCAATCCCTCCGACTCCACCATCGATGCAGAGCACCGATGGGGCCCGTCCCAACTACTCGAGGAGTCAACCCTCGCGGTAATCGTCGTCTCGTCATCCAGGTATCTGCAACGCCGCCGAAAGAACTTGTCGGCATCTGCGGCAAGTCGGCGAGCGCGACCCAAGACCGCGGGACGACAACAACGCTTGAGCGAGGTTTCCAAGGACATGCGCACCCCTTCCAAAGACGTGGTGGGAACCTGTAAGCTTACTCTCTTGCCGTATTCATTTGCAAGGTTGCCATGCTGCTCAACACGATGGCGCTCCACGAAGGCAAACGATGGGGATACTCCCTTTGCCTTGACTTAGGCAAAGGGAGTATCCCCATCGTTTGCACACCCCTCAGTCGGCTGTCCGGTCAGGCAATGAGCGGCAGTAACCACATTGCAGCCGTGATAGAATCACATGCGTTCTTGGACTCTACTTGAGGAGGAAGCAATGGCAGAGAAGCGCGTAGCAGTTTTTTTGGCACCGGGTTGCGAGGAAATCGAAGCCCTTACCGTGGTTGACATCCTGTTTAGGGCAAGTATTCCCTGCGATACGGTATCGGTTGCCGAGGGGCGTGAGGTCACTTCTTCCCACGGCGTCACGGTAATCGCCAACAAACACGTGTCGGAGGTCGACTTTGGCGCCTACGACATGCTCGTTCTTCCGGGAGGACTTCCCGGCACGCCCAACCTTCACGCATGCGCACCGCTCATGGACGCCGTGCACTCGTTCGCGGCCGAAGGCAAGCCGCTCTCGGCCATATGCGCCGCTCCGTCCATCTTTGCCGAGGAGGGCCTGCTCGAAGGTCGCCGTGCCACGAGCAATCCGGGTTTCCAGCACGTACTAGCCGAGAAGGGCGCCGAACTCTTGGCCGACGAGCCCGTAGTCGTGGACGGCAACTTCACGACGAGCCAGGGAATGGGCACCGCCATCGACTTTTCGCTCGAGATCGTCCGTCGCTACAAGGGTGACGACGAGGTCGAGCGTCTAAAGAAAGCCGTTGTGTATTGGGATCGCGGCTAGTGACAAGGGCCACAGCGGAGAAACCCGCGAGACGCCCACCATACAAGCTCATGCTCTTGGGAGCCGCTGCCATATGGGGCGGCTCCTTCGTCGTGCTCAAAGGTGCCCTCGATGTCGTGCCCGCCCCATGGCTTCTGGGCATTCGCTTCGTACTGGCAGGCATCGTGTTGGGACTTGTGTTTGCGCGCCGCGTCGCTGCACAGCTCAACAAGGGGCATGTGCTTTCGGGTCTGGCGCTTGGTGTCACGGGTGGCATCGCCTATCTGGTACAGAACACCGGACTCGCAGAGACGACACCCGGCCACAACGCGTTTCTGACAGCAACCTATTGTGTCATGGTGCCGTTCTTGCATTGGGCAGCAGCCCGAGCACGCCCTCAGCCCATGCATCTGGTAGCTGCGTGCATGGCGCTTACGGGCGTCGGCATCCTCTCGCTTGAGGGAGGTTCGCTTTCGCTAAATCGGGGAGATGTGCTCACCCTCGTTTCGGCGTTTTGGTACGCCGTGCAAATCGAGGTGATGGTCGCCGTGGCGCCAAGACATGACGTCCTCACCTGTACGGTAATCGAGTTTTTTGCAATGGGCCTCGTCTGCCTGCTCTATGGCATCGTCGCCGTACCGCCACCACCTCTCTCGGCCTTTGTTGGCGGACAGTTTTGGTTTCAGATGTGCTACCTGGTGCTTCTTGCCTCATGCGTCTGCATCGTCGCTCAAAACGTCGGGCAGGCGAACGTTCCACCTGCCCAGGCATCTTTGCTCATGTCGCTCGAAAGCGTCTTTGGCGTCGCATTCAGCGTGCTGATTTATGGTGACCCGCTCACGCCACAGCTCATATTTGGGTTCGTGCTGGTCTTTGCGGCTGTCCTCATCAGCGAGTTGCGCTCCTAGCTGGCGTCGTCGCCTCTACAGCTCGAATACCGTCTCCTCGAGCGGCTTGCGCGCTTCATGCAGTCTCGAAGGCTTCGCGCCTTCGGCAGGGTAGCCCACGTCAAGCAGGCAGATGGGAACGACGCCTTCGGGAAGGTCGAACGCGTCGAGCAGGGCCTGCGTGTCGTATCCTCGAACCCAAAGCGTGCCCAGGCCCAGCTCGGTCGCCGCAAGCTGCATGTGGTCGCACACGATGGACACGTCCATCTCGGCAACGCTGTAGGTCTCCTCAACGGTTCCATGCATCACGGTCTCGTTTTGATTGTGCCAGGCTTCCCCGACCTCGGCACATAGCATAATTACCAAAGGAGCGTTGAACGCCATGCGAGTCGCCGCGCGCACGGACCGCAAGGCCTCCTCGCTGCGCAGCACATACAGACGCTGTGGCTGACGGTTCGCGCCCGTCGGCGCCAGACGGGCAGCCTCCAACATGCGGTCGAGCTTGTCTTGCTCCACCGGACGAGGATCGAAGTTGCGCACCGACCAACGCGAACGTGCCAGTTCCAAAAAGTCCATGGTTGCCTCCCGCCTGCAAAACGTACCATTGGGAGGTACTCCCCCAGAGGTGCACCTTGCGAAAGTTCATTGTTGTATTGTATGGGCTATACTAGCATGCACGCAAAGCAAGCCGCACATAACAACGTCGGAATGAAGCGAGGAGCCGCAACGTATGTATAAGCGCCTTTTGGCATATCGCTTGCGCATCGACGCGCTGCTTGCCGACTCCGATGACCACACGGATTGGGACGCGGTCCTGCGCGAGCATCTGGCACAGATCTCGTTCTTTCAGCACGAACGCCTCATTCACCTCTTGGTGACTCTCGCCTTTGCGTTCATGGAGCTTGCCTGCACCATCGCCACGGTCGTCTTTGCCAGCCTACAGCTCGTCGCCCTCATGGTGCTGTTTCTCGTTCTTCTCGTACCCTATGTGGTGCATTACTACCACCTCGAGAATGGCACGCAGGCGCTCTACGAACAGTACGACAAGATTTTGGCAAAGACCTGCAACCAGGCTGCAGCGGACAGACAGAATTAGTTAACCCTGCCTTACTTTTTGCGGGTCAACGGCTATTTTCGACCATTCCACGATTGACGAAGGTTTTTTGGCTACATTTGAACTACATCCGCATAAGATGCTTGTTAGCTGTGCAAATGGTGGGGCGCCAAGGGGTTGTCCCGCAAGATTTGTGGAGAGGAGCTTTCATGCAGTATTCGTCAGATGTGGAGAAGATGTGCCCGGTCACCAAGGGTGCATACCACGGACCTGCACCCATTCCCGAGGAGGGCGCTTGGGTACAGGCTAAGCAGCTTGAGGACATCTCGGGCTACACCCATGGCATCGGCTGGTGCGCCCCGCAGCAGGGCGGCTGCAAGCTGAGCCTGAACGTGAAGAAGGGCATCATCGAGGAGGCCCTCGTCGAGACCATCGGTTGCTCGGGCATGACCCACTCCGCCGCCATGGCCGCCGAGATTCTTCCCAAGAAGACCATCCTCGAGGCTCTGAACACCGACCTCGTGTGCGACGCCATCAACGTTGCCATGCGCGAGCTGTTCCTCCAGATCGTCTACGGCCGCACCCAGACCGCTTTCTCCGAGGATGGCCTGCCCATCGGTGCTGGCCTCGACGACCTCGGCAAGGGCCTGCGCTCCATGGTCGGCACCACCTACGGCACCGCTGCCAAGGGCGCCCGTTACCTCGAGCTCACTCAGGGATACATCACCCAGCTCGCCCTCAACGACAACAACGAGATCATCGGCTTTGAGTTCCTCAACCTCGGCAAGTTCATGGAAGACGTCAAGGCTGGCAAGGATGCCAACGAGGCCATCAAGGCAAACACGGGCCGCTACGGCCAGTGGGATGCTCCCGCCAAGACCATCGATCCGCGCAAAGAGTAAATACAGGAAGGGAGTGAGATAGATGGCAGTTTCGTTCGAAGGCTATGAGCGCCGCATCGACAAGATCAACAAGACGCTCGCAGAGTATGGTATCGCCGACCTCGAGGAAGCCCTCAAGATCTGTACTGACCTGGGCTTTAACCCCTACGACATCACCGAGGACATCCAGTCCATCGCATTCGAGAACGCCAAGTGGGCCTACACCCTTGGTTGCGCCATTGCCATAAAGAAGGGCGCCGCCAACGCTTCTGCAGCCGCCGCTGACATCGGCATCGGCCTGCAGGCCTTCTGCGTACCCGGCTCCGTCGCCGAGGACCGCAAGGTCGGTCTTGGCCATGGTAACCTGGGCGCCATGCTGCTCGGCGAAGACACCGAGTGCTTCGCGTTCCTGGCTGGTCACGAGTCCTTCGCAGCCGCCGAAGGCGCCATCGGCATCGCCAACAACGCCAACAAGGCCCGCAAGAAGCCGCTGCGCGTCATCCTGAACGGCCTCGGCAAGGATGCCGCCCAAATCATCGCCCGCATCAATGGCTTCACCTATGTCCAGACCAAGTTCGACTACTTCACGGGCGAGCTTGAGGTCGTTCAGACCATCCCCTACTCCGATGGCCCGCGCTCCAAGGTCAACTGCTACGGCGCTGACGACGTCCGCGAGGGCGTTGCCATCATGTGGCACGAGAATGCCGACATCTCCATCACCGGCAACTCGACCAACCCCACCCGCTTCCAGCACCCCGTGGCGGGCACCTACTTCAAGGAGCGCACGCTTGCTGGCAAGAAGTACTTCTCCGTCGCTTCCGGTGGCGGCACCGGCCGTACGCTGCATCCCGACAACATGCACGCTGGCCCCGCCTCCTACGGCATGACCGACACCATGGGCCGTATGCACAGCTCCGCCCAGTTCGCCGGCTCCTCCTCCGTACCTGCACACGTCGACATGATGGGTCTCATCGGCATGGGCAACAACCCGATGGTTGGCTGCACCGTCGCATGCGCCGTCGCAGTCGAGCAGGCTCTGAAGTAAGCAAGCTCACGCTTCATTGACTCGGCATGTTGGGCCGTCACCTCGGGTGGCGGCCCTTCGCTTTTCTGTACGACACGGAGTTCGCGTGTTACGATTATCTTGCAAAAACGGCATTCGCGGTACATACTTCCCCGGGAACTATGTTCCGCATATCGACGACGGACAACGGCGATACCTTTCTACGAAACGAGGACGACAGTGAGTCATCACAAGGAGATTCAAAACGGTACGACCTTCTTTCGCAATGCCACATGCTCCTGTTTTCCCTGCCATGAGGGTGTCGACCCGCATGAGTTCAACTGTCTGTTTTGCTACTGCCCTCTTTATGCGCTCGGTCCCGCATGCGGAGGAGCGTTCACGTACACCGATGCAGGAATAAAGGACTGCTCCTCATGCGTTCGGCTGCACAAGGGCGACGAGGGAGCGCATATCGTACGCGAGCAGTTTCCTGCACTGGCGAAGCTTGCGAAGGGACGGGAGTCGTGAACGTGCTTGTCGTGGGCGGATCGGGTAGCGGCAAGTCTGCCTTCGCAGAACGTATCGCCTGTTCGCTCTCGGCAACACGCACTTACATCGCCACCATGCGTCGCGACGGCACCGAGGCGCAGACGCGCATCACTCGCCATCGTAAGCAGCGTGAGGGCTTAGGATTTCTTACGCTCGAATGTCCCCTCTCGCTCCCCAAGGAAACGCATCGAGCGGGAGTCGCACTCATCGAGGATCTGGGAAATCTGGCAGCGAACGCCTTGTTTGCGGCTGACGGCACGTTGCACGACCAGACCCTTGTTGCCCAGCAGATACAAGCGGAGGTCGTTTCTTGCCTTGAGGCCTTCGAGCATGGCGTGATAGTGAGCAACGAGGTTGGCTGCGAGGGCGTTTCGCGCTTTGGCGGCACACGGAGCTGGGTACGCTTGGTAGGAACGCTCAACTGCCGTCTCGCTTCGATGTGCGATGCGGTGGTGGAAGTCGTCGCCGGTCAACCATCCGTACTCAAGGGGGTCCTGCCATGGACGCCTTGAACTCCCTTGTAATCGCATTCGCCTGCTTTTCGGCCATACCTATGCCCATCGTGGACTGGACCAAACCAAACATGCGCTATATGATGGCCGCGTTTCCACTCATTGGCCTCGTGGTGGGCAGTTGCTCATGGCTCTGGTGGCTCTGCTGCGAGACCTGCGACATAGGAACGTTCTTGCGCGCGGCTGGCCTCACGCTTCTACCGCTCATCATTACGGGTGGAATCCACATGGACGGCTTTGCCGACGTCGTGGACGCACATTCTAGCCACGCATCGCCCGAGCGTAAACGAGAGATCCTTAAGGACCCTCACACAGGAGCGTTTGCCATCATAGGCATCTCTGGCTACCTCATCGCAAATCTTGCCCTCGCCACAGAAGTTACCGTTGATCTCCTTCCCTTGGTTGTCTGCATCCCCATCGTCAGCCGTTGCCTGAGTGCCTTCATGGCCGTCACGTGGAAAGGATCGAGCGAAAGCGGTATGTTCGCCACCGTAAGCTCAGCTGCAAATCGCAGGGTCGTGCAGGCAATCGTTGCGGTCGTCTTTGTTGTAACGGCTGCCGTCATGCTCGTGTATCATCCCTATGCGGGAATTGCTGCCACGTGTGTGGCAATGGTCTTGCTCGCTTGGATAAAGAGATTCTCGACTCGCGAGTTCGGAGGAATGAGCGGAGATTTGCTTGGGTGTTTTGTGCAGGTATGCGAGCTCGGCATGCTCGCTGCCATCGTGTTCGCGGGAAGGTTGGGATAGATGATTCTGGTGATCGGCGGAATCGCATCGGGAAAACGCACGTACATTCGCAGCCTCGGTTACCGCGAGGACGACATGAATTCGAGCATTCATGCGGATTCCCCTGTGCTCTACGGGCTGGAAGAGGTGCTTCGACAAGGTACACTCTCGGCAGACGACCTCGACGCGGTCATCCGCAAGGAAGTGGTTACCTGTTGCGAAGTCGGCCAAGGGGTGGTTCCTCTTGACGCGACCGACCGAGCATGGCGCGAGCTTGTAGGCCGCACCTGTGTCGAGCTCGCCAAACATGCCGACAAAATCATTCGTATGGTATGTGGCATCCCCACCGTCATTCGCTAGGAGAAAAACATGAGGTCGCACAAGCTGAGGTTGTTTGTATGCGTTTTGGTATGCGCAATCTGTCTTCTCGTCGGTTGTGGCTCACGCAAGCAATCACCAACAGGCGATGGCACCTACCTTATGGAGGTGAACATGAAAGGCGGCAGCGGAAGAGCGAGCATCGCTTCACCAACCAAGGTCTTTCTTCGCAACGGCGACGCAACGGCTATCATAGAGTGGTCGAGCCCAAACTACGACTACATGGTTGTGGACGACAAGAGATTCCTGCCTATGGACGACGGCGGAAACTCCACGTTCGAGATACCCGTGAAGGCGTTTGACGAACCCATTGAGGTGATTGGTGACACGACCGCTATGAGCCAACCGCACGAGATAACCTATACGCTCACGTTTGACTCTTACACCGCACAACGGCTCTGACTGCTGATGTCCAATCCTCACGTCATGGAACCACAACAGGTTCCCGGCCTTTCCTGCTGGAATCGGGTCTACTGAGGGTCGGGTGTCCTCAGTAGACGCAATCTCGGCAGATTACACCCTCGATATATTGAAGACCACATCAATACGTGTGGTCGTGAGCTGAGATTTACTTTGGTGTGGGTCATCCTGCCACAGGAAACGCAATCTTAGCTCAAATCGCCACACGAAGAGAAAAGCCAGCTCAAGCCAGATGCATCTGAGCTGAGATTCACTTTGGTGTGGTTTGCTCTGCCACACGAAAGGAAAAGCCAGCTCAAATGGCCACACGAAAGGAAAAGCCAGCTCAAGAGTGGCCCACCTGAGCTGAGATTTACTTTGGTGTGGAAAGGTATGCCACAGGAAACGAAATCTCAGCTCACCACGTCACGTCAGCTAATCTTACAAAGCGCTTGGGATTCTTGAACTTGAATGATCTGCCCACTTCTTGCACGTCAGCAACGTAGCCCTCACAGTTGCCAACTCCTTTGTCATAGAATCCATCGAGCGCTGCCATAATGGTTCCTCCATGGGCCACCACCGCGACAAGATCCTCCTCACGATCCACCGCACCATGCAGTATTTGGTTGAGCGCATGCCACGTACGACTCACAAAACCGTCGAGCGAGTCTCCTCCCGGGCATCGTCCCTCGCAGTTGCCCTCAACCCACGCTCGATACGCGGCGTCGTCCTCCATCTCGTCCGGCGTCCGGCCTTCGAAGTCCCCAAAGTCGAACTCCTGCAGACCGTCGATCGTCACGACACGTGCCCGTGGGAAGCAGATTGCTGCCGTCTGCTGAGCGCGAAGGAGGGGGCTCGCGTAGACGCGTTCCACGAAATCCAGCTGACCGGAACGATGACACTGAGTGATTCCCAGCTCACTCAGAGGCTCGTCCGTGCGGCAACCCACATACCGTCGCGCCTTGTTACCTGCTGTCGCCCCATGGCGCATGAGCAGCGCCCTCATGCGTCAACCTTGTACGACGTGATGCCGCAGTCGGCAAACGTGGGACCCGTTGTGTACAGGTTGAGCGCCATGTCGAGCAACGGCAAAAGGCACACGGCACCCGTACCCTCCCCCAAGCGCATGCCCGCATGAATGACGGGAGACAGGCCCATGCGCTCAAGCAGGATTCCCGCAGCAGGCTCCGCCGAAAGATGAGACGCCAAGAAGGCCACATTGCTTTCGGGCCTCATCCTCCACGCGCAGTACGCCGCCACGGTACTGATGAACCCATCGATCACAATTGGCACGCGATGCACGGCACCTCCCAAAAACATGCCACACATGGCCGCGATGTCGAATCCTCCGAGTTTGCTGAGCACATCGAGAGGGTTGCTCGGATCCGGCTCATTCACCGCAATCGCCTGTCGAATGACCTCGGCCTTATGGCGAACACCCTCCGTGGGAAGTCCCGCCCCAGGTCCCGTGAGCTCAGAGGGATCAAGTCCTGTGAACGCACATGCCATGGCAGTTGACGTCGTCGTGTTCCCGATGCCCATCTCTCCTGTTGCGACAATTCGATGGCCGGAACGGACAAGCTCTCCCACCAGCTCGAAGCCCGTACGTATGCCCGCAAGCGCTTGGTCGCGCGTCATGGCTGGTCTACACGACATGTCGGCGGTCCCCGCCGCGATGCGGCAGTCACGGATACCACGATCCGGAAGCCGCTCAAACATGCCCATGTCCACCGGAATGCAATCCACACGAGCCGTCTCGCACAGCTTGTTGATGGACGAGATACCCCGCGCCGCGTTACGCGCAATGAGCAACGTCACGTCAGCCCCGCTTTGCGACACTCCCTGAGCTACGACGCCATTGTCGGCACACAGCACCACCACACATCGACGCGAAAGGTCAACGTGCTCGTCACCTGTAAGCGCCGCAATCCTCACGATTGCATCCTCCAGAGCCCCAAGCGATCCGACGGGCTTGGCAATGGAGTTCCAGCGATTGCGTGCACGCCTTGCCGCAGCCTCATCCGCTACAGGTATGCGCAGCTGATCTACAAACGATTCCATAAAACCTCTTTCTACCGCATAGATGAGCTAAGATAGAGCAGCGCATTTACGATTGCGGCGGCAACCGTCGACCCGCCCTTTCGCCCGCGTGCCACGATATAGTTCTTGGCATATCGCATGACAAGCTCCTTGGACTCCACCACGTTTACGAACCCCACCGGAACACCGATGACCACCTCAGGCATGGCCATCTTTCCATCGTCCAAAAGCTCGCACAGTCGGACAAGCGCCGTAGGGGCGTTACCCAATGCGAATACCAACGGCTCTTTGAGACCCGCCGCGCGCTCCATGCTCACGGCGGATCGCGTTATGGAACGCCTCCTGGCTTCCTCGGCCACATCTGCATCCGCAACGAAGGTATGTACCTCTCCCCCATACCGCGCAAGCACGCGTTTGTTGATGCCTGCAGCCACCATCGTGGTGTCCGTCACCACGTGGGCACCTGAGCGCAATGCTTCGACGCCATGTTGGACGGCATCCGTAGAGAAGGCCAGCGTACGGGCAAAGTCGAAGTCAGCCGTCGCATGAATGACCCGCTTGACCACGGCCTCGGTCGAGGGGTCGAAGTCATGCTCGCCAAGCTCTGCGCTCAGAATCTGAAAGCTTCGTGCCTCAATCTGGTTTGGCTCCACAAACTCTAGCTGCTCCATATCTACACGCCTTTCTCTATGATGTCGTAGATAAGCCGCATGTTGAGGTTCGCACGTATGCCATCGGCCAAGACATCGAACTGCCGCTGCTTGTATGCCCGCATGTCCTGTGAGCGAACTTGCACGGAATCCAGCCCCTTCGCTCGCAGGAGCGCTCGAACTAGGGCCGTACTTGCACCCTCGGTGTCAAAAAGCCCATGAAGGTACGTCCCATACACGCCTTCCGCTTGGCATCCGTCTTCCGTCACTTCGCCATCGAGGTCACGCAGACGCAGCAACGGCGCTCCTCCCGTTCGTTCGGTAAGGCCCATGTGAATCTCGTAGCCCCTCACCTCAGTGCCCGCGAGCACAGAGAGCGGTCCTTCAACCTCCATAAAGCTGCCCGCGACCTGCGTCTGTCGCTTTTCTTTGCAAAACGTCGTACGCACCGGAAGCAGGCCAAGCCCACGCTCCTCGCCGCCACCCTCCATACCGCGAGGATCGATCACCGCCTCGCCGAGCATCTGATATCCTCCACAGATGCCAAGTACGGGCACACCCGAACGCGCAACACGCACCACGGCCACTTCCATGCACGTCGTACGCATCCATCGCAAGTCAGCGAGCGTCGCCTTAGTGCCGGGAATAATGACAAGGTCGGGATGCCCAAGCTCGTGCGGGTCCTCAACGTAGCGAACGCCCACGCCCTCCACGGCCTCGAGCGCAATGAAGTCGGTAAAGTTCGAAATCTTTGGCAACCGAATCACCGCAATGTCCACCAGACCGCGACGCCCGCGCATGTTCAGGCGCTCCGAGACGCTGTCCTCATCCTCGAGGTCCACCTGCACATAGGGCATAAGTCCTGCGACCGGCAACCCCGTTCGCTCGCGCAGGATGCGCATGCCGTCGGAAAACAGAGTCGGGTCTCCCCGAAACTTGTTTACGATCGTCGCCTTGACCAGACGGCGTTCGTCGTCCTCGAGCAGCATCAACGTTCCCACAAGCTGGGCAAAGACGCCGCCCCGGTCGATGTCTCCCGCCAAGACGACGGGTGACGAAGTCATTCGTGCCAGCCCCATGTTCACGATGTCATCTCGCTTGAGGTTAAGCTCGACCGGACTTCCCGCCCCCTCGATCAGGATAACGTCGTAGTCCCTCTGCAACTCTCGGTAGGCCTTCATAATGGGCTCTTTGAGCGTATGGCGAAAGCGAAAGTACTCCCTTGCCTGCATGGTTCCCAACGGTTTGCCATGGAGAATGACTTGGCTGCCGGTATCGGTCGTCGGTTTGAGCAGCACGGGATTCATGGCTGCCGTCGGATCGATGCCCGCGGCCTCCGCCTGCATGGCCTGAGCCCGCCCAATTTCGAGCCCATCCGCAGTGATCGCGGAATTGAGCGCCATGTTCTGCGACTTGAACGGAGCCACACGCACGCCATCCTGAGCAAGCACGCGACACAGCCCAGCCACGAGCAGGCTCTTTCCCACGCCCGACATGGTGCCCTGTATCATGAGCGACTTCGCACCCATCACATCACCTCCCCCAGCGCCTCCATCAACCGATCATTCTCCTCGGGCGAACGCACCGCAATGCGATACCACGAGTCATCCAAGCCACGGAAGTTGGCGCACGAGCGAATGAGAATCCCCGCAGCAAGAAGCCGCTTGCCCAAGTCTACAGGCCCCTTGAACAAAAGATAGTTCGCCTCCCCAGGCACCACACGCAAGCCGTGCGACCGCAATGCCCCAACCAATCTTGTTCTCTGGGCATCTACGAGGCGGCGGCTGCGCTCAAGATACCCCTCATCACATAGGCACGCCTCGCCTGCGAGCTGCGCGGGAACCGAGACGGCCCATGGCTGACCCGCCGCACGCAGACGCTCCGAAAATCTCTCGACCGAACACATGGCGTACCCCACGCGAAGACCTGCAAGCGCAAAGGACTTCGTGAGTGCCTTTACCAACACGAGATTGGGATATGTCCCCAAAAGGCAGTTTGACCCCTCGCGGAGCGTGAGGTCTATGAAGCACTCGTCCAGCACCACCGTCGTACCATGCTTCCGAGCATCTTCCAACCACGTCACGAGCACTTCGCGTTCGATGCAGCGCCCCGTCGGATTGTTGGGATTCGTTAAGAACACCACATCCTGACAGACACCACCCGCTGGCAATCCAACGAGCGCAAAGTCGTCTTTCTGCAAAAGCACGTGATGGCGAACGGCACAACCCACCTGTTCAAGGGACTGTTCATAACCGGAATAGCACGGCGAACACACCATAGCCTCTTGCGGACGAACCACTGCACAGATGCGCGCGAAGGCATCCGTCGCACCCGCACAGGCAACTATCCACTCGCGCGGGACCTTCTCGAGTCTCGCCAACGCATCGGTAAGCCGCGCACAACGAGGGTCGGGATACAAGGAGAACGCATCCACGTTCTGTGCGAGCGCCTCACGCACACCTCGTGACATGCCCAAGGGATTCAGGCTCGCCGAGAAGTCCACACATCCCGGATGTGCGTACACGTTCCCCCCATGTTCAAAGCGTCCACACCCCACTGGCTACCCCTTTCCGCAACCGACCTCCGGAACACAGTTCCCGGGGAGTTTTGTTCCAAATGGAACACAGTTCCCGGGGAGTTTTGTTCCGCCCATGCTTACCGCACTCCCAAGGTCACGACGACTCCCGTACCTACGACCACGCACAGCAGCAGCGCCACCCATGATGTCAACGTGAGCAGCCGACAGGATCGCACAATATCCTGTGCCTCGATTCGCCGCAAATCGTCTCCGATGGTGGGCTTGTCGTGCATCACGCCAAAGTAGCTTGCCGGTCCTGCGAGCTGCACCCCCAGCGCACCGGCGCACGCGGCTTCCGGATGTGCCGAGTTCGGCGACGCGTGACACTTGCGGTCGCGGCAAAAGATGCGCCAAGCACCCGCCCCATCCAGTCCCGCGAGCGGCGCAACCACGCACATGAGCACACCCGTGAGTCGCGCCGGAACGAAGTTCAGAACGTCGTCCACGCGTGCCGCCACCGCCCCAAAAAATCTGTACCGGTCGTTCTTGTATCCCACCATGGAGTCCATGGTGTTCACCGCCTTGTACAGCATGCCTGCCGGCGCGCCGCCCAGCGCCATAAACAGCACTGGCGCAACCACACCATCGGAGGCATTCTCGGCAACAGTCTCTACGGCCGCCCTCACCACGCCCGCCTCATCCAGATTTGCCGTATCGCGACCCACGATCATGGACACGGCCTTGCGAGCCTCCTGTAAGCCCTCACGTTCAAGCGCGTCATACACATGGAGCGCCTCTATGCGCAGCTGCTTGGCGGCAATCATCTGATAACACACCACAGACTCCAGAGCGAAGCCGAGCCACGGACCCACGCCATACGCAAGCCGAAGGAGCGCCCACACAAGACCGGTCGAAATCCCGCATACAACAAGGACCAACACACATCCCGCCACACGCTCTCCTGCTCTGGACGCGGGAAACAGGCGCCGCAGAACTCGCTCGCTCGTCGCGATGAGTGCTCCCACGGCACGGATAATATGCGGCATCGCATACGGATCCCCCAACAGAGAGTCCAACACGAATCCACAGACGAGCGCCCCCAGATGCCACATGCTCAGCACGCTCCCCGACCGGCACCAAACGCCGCACATGCATCTACAAAACGCTTCGCCACATCGGGACAACCATTCAAATACAGATGGGGAAACCCTGCATAAAGCGAAGGGGTACTCATCACGCAATCCCAGCCACGTGAGCTCTGGGGCTTCTGCGCACGGAATGCGTCTCCCGGTCGCTCGCTTTCCCAATAGTGAAACTCGTGAGCCGCCACGCTCTCCCCCACATCCGCAAGAAGGCCATCGCGCCGGGCCGTGAGCGTCACGTAGCCAAAGCGTCCCAACCTTCCGCGGCCATAAGCATGCGCGGGTACCGTCCCCACCATGGGCCACGCAATCCCTTCTGAATCCTCCAGCTCATCGTGCAGATACAGGAAGCCTCCGCATTCGGCGATGGTTGGCATACCAGACGCAATCTCCTCGCGAACGCTCGCGAGCATGCCAACGTTGCGGGACAGCTCGGCCGCATGGAGCTCGGGGTATCCACCACCCAGATAAAGCCCCTGCACACTCGCAGGCAGACACTCATCGCGCAACGGCGAGAAATACGCCAACCGAGCGCCCATCCGTTCCAACAACGCAAGCGATTCCTCGTAGTAGAAGCAGAACGCCTCGTCGCGTGCAACGGCAATGACCGGATGTCCCTCGCACGTCAAGAAAGGCTCTTTCGCCTCGACCTCGAGCGCCGGAGCCGAGCGCGCGACCGAAAGCAGCACATCGATGTCAACCGTCTTTTGGAGGACATCCGCAAGCGCATCGACTTTTGTCGCGAGGTCCGCCACCTCTCCTGCCATAACGAGTCCCAGGTGTCGGCTCGGCAATCGGACTTCTTTGAGCTCTGGAACATATCCGATCACGTGCACTCCGCACTCTCGCTCGATGATCTGCTTGAGATGCGGATAATAACTATCCGAAGCATGGTTGAGCAAGACACCGGCGATGAATGAGGGAGTGCGGAAGGTCAAAAAGCCCATCACCTCCGCGGCCACGGAAAGCGCCCGTCCCCGAGCATCGACCACGAGCACCACAGGCGTCTGTGTCACACGCGCCACGTCATAGGCAGACGCATCTGCACTTTGAGCTATGCCGTCGTAATAACCCATGGCCCCTTCCATGAGCGTGACGTCAGCTCCCTTGCCCCTGTCCGTCAGAAGCTCGCGAACCACGCGCTGGTCTGCCAAAAACAGGTCGAGATTGCAGGAGGGAATCCCCAAAACCGCGCGATGAAAGGCGGGGTCGATAAAGTCGGGGCCGCACTTGCATGCCCTCATGCACAGGCCGCGCCGTTGCAGAACGCGCAAAAGGCCACAGGCAATCGTGGTCTTTCCCACACCGCTCGCTGTTGCGGCTATGAGCACGCGGCTCACTTCAACCCCCATGTTGCTCTCATCGCTCAAGACAGTCTCCGTCAACCAAGCCGCTCATTTCGCCTGTGCACAGATAAGATATACGGGATTTCGCGCCTGCATCATGTGATACGCCCCGACCGCATGCGCCTTCGCTATGCTCACCTGCACGATGTCGACATCGTCGAACGAGAGCTCACGCACGCAAGCCAAGGCTTCCGAAAGTGTCTCCAATGTGATTGCCGCCACGCACAGACGTACGTCGGGATTGGCAGAGCATACCGTACGCACGATTTGCGAAAGCCGTCCCGACGATCCTCCCACAAAGACGCAGTCTGGCACGGGCAGGCCAGCCATCGCGCCGGGAGCCTCGCCCTCGACGATGGTCAAGTTGGACAGGTGGAATCGCGCTTTGTTCTCCTCGAGCAGCGCGATGGCCTCGGCGTTCCTCTCGACGGCAAAGACCCTACCGGCATAGGCCGCACGTGCCGCCTCCACGCTCACAGAACCGGTACCGGCCCCGATGTCCCACACCGTGTCGGAAGGACTGATACGCATTTTGCAAATGGCCAGTTCGCGCACTTCCTCCTTCGTCATAGGCACCTTGCCGCGTACGAACTCGTCATCGGTGAGATGAGGCCCCGTATACGTCGCACGCAGGGGATGGTCGTTTTCCACCAGCATGACGCTCAGACTCGCAAACGACCGCCCGCACAGTTCTTGTGCCGTACCGCGCACGATGCGCTCGTCGTCGTACGAGAGGTTCTCCCCCACGCTCACGCGCACGCTCGCCAGGCCGCGTACGACAAGTGAGGAACACACGCTGGCGGCAGTGTTGTCTCCACCCAGCAGCACGAAGGTCTTGGCATGGGACTGCACGCTTCCCGCAACGTCGCACGCTCTACCATGTGCCGACACCACATGCACATCCTGCCAGGGGACCTTGATCCGCGCACACAAATACGAGAGTGAAGAAATACCCGGAATGACGCTCACGTCAAAGTCGTCCAGCTTGTCATAGAGCGCCGTCGCGCCACTGTAGAACCCCACGTCACCGCTCATCACCACGCTCGCCACGTGCGCATCCGACTCATGGAGCGTTCGCACGATCTGACCCGTAGCGACACACGCGACCTTTTGGCCACCATAGTCACCCAAGGCATCCACAAGACGTTGGGAGCCGATGATGAGCTCGCTTTGAGCGATGGCTTCTTGGGCGGCTTGCGTGAGCATCGAGGGGTTGCCCATGCCCATCCCAACCACAAACACTTTACCAACCATAGCGCTCCTCCAACAGGTTGCACGCCTCTTCCAACGTCACGCCCTCCGCGGCCGGTGGACGACCGATGACCACGAGCTCGATGCCGGTCTGCACAGCCGCCTCGACCTTTTGGTCGAAGCCTCCCGCGCGACCCGACTGCTTGGTAACCATCGACGACACATGTAGATCCCGTATGAGCGCACAGTTGAGCTCCACCGAGAAAGGACCCTGCATGGCAATGATGTGACTCGCGGGAACGCGCAGCTCCTCCACCCGGGCAAGCGACGCCATCACGGGAAGGATGCGCACATACAAGCGCTCCTCGAAGTTGGGGATGCCCTCCACGAACGTCGCCAAGTCCTTTGTCCCCGTGGTAAGAAGCACGTTGCCGTCCTGACGTGAGACGTGGCGGGCAGCCGCAGCAGCGTCGGTGACCGACGTCCAGCGCGTCTCCTCGGCCGATGCGCCATCGCGAGCCACGCGTATCACGTCCAATTTGCAGCTCTTGCCCAGCTCTTCGATGCTCGCCGAAATGTGCGCGGCATACGGATGCGTGGCGTCCACGATGCACACGACATCATGCTCAGCAACAAGGCGTCTCTTCTCATCGGCAGAAAGCGTGCCGACGAGCGTAGTAACGTTCTCGCGTCCCTCAACCAAGCTCGCACCGTAGTCGGTGGCTGTGCAGTACACGATGCCGCACGTGCCACGTGCGCTCAGCCATTCGACAAGCCGCCTACCCTCTGACGTACCACCAAAGACAAGGGCATTCATCGAGGCCCCCTTTGCAGGTAGCCACGCGGCGTCACCATACGACCATCAATGAGCTTGGTCCGCTCGTTGCCTATGAACACACAGGTGCGCATGTCCGCCTCCACATCCTTGAGCTCTGCCAGGGTGAGCGTCATGCTCGTCTCTCCCTCTCTGCCGATGTTGCGCACGAACCCGCAGACGGTGTCCGCCGACAGATGCTCCAACAGGATGTCGCAAGCCCGGTGCAAGTGATCCGCACGACCACGTGACGCAGGATTGTAGAGGCTGATGCAGAAGCCCGCCTCGGCAGCCGCTCTGAGCCGTCTCTCGATGTCCTCCCATGGTGTCATGAGGTCCGAGAGCGATATCGCGCACCAGTCGTGCATGAGCGGCGCGCCCAGCACCGCAGCGCCCCCGTTCGCCGCCGTCACGCCGGGAACAACCTCCACCCCAACGCCGGAATATTCCGGCGCGAGCTCAAAGAGAAGCCCCGCCATTCCATAGACGCCCGGGTCACCCGAACACACCACGGCCACTCGACGCCCCGTCGAAGCAAGTTCCAGTGCCCTGCGGCATCGCTCGACCTCGCCTCGCATGCCCGTCACCACATACTCGGCGTTGGGGTAGGCGTCGCGAATCAGATCGACATAGGTTTTGTATCCCACGATGACCTCCGCGGCGCGCAAAGCCTTGTGCGCTCGTAAGGTAAGGTCATCCACACCGCCAGGACCAAGCCCCACGCAAGCGACCGAGCGCTCACGGCGGTCGTTTTGTGTAGCCGCCTCGAACGTCAGATACGGATCCGTTGCCGCCAAGGCCACCGTCACGCCATCGGCGCTGCGCTTCTTGAGCAACAACGACGCGCCGTTGGCACATGCCGCACGTTCGCACACGTTGTCCACGCCCACGGTCTTGCGCACGAACTCAGACGACGAGAATGTCCCCGGCACCGCATCGAGCGTCTTTGCGCTGTGGAGGCGCAGGTCCCATCCACGCATGCGGGCAGCTTCGCGAATGCCCTCCTCATCTGCCTTTATGTCGATGGTCGCCAGCGCACATACCGCCTCGGGTGCGATGTGCGCCTCGCCCAAGCAGGCATCGATCAGTGCGAGGATGCTTCGTACGCTGGAACCTCTTTTGCAGCCGACGCCAACCACCACGTTTTGCGGAACGAGACGAAGCGTATGGGCGAAAGGGCGACGATGTGCATCATACGAAACGACGAATCCTGTTTCGCATTTCCTGTTGACAACGTTATGCGGGAGATATCCTGCAATGGGAAAATCGCTCTGGAAGCCGACCTCCGCACCTTCGAGCAGAATGGCTGAAATGCGCTTCGCCTCAGCCCGGTCCAAGATCACGAGTCCGTTTTTGCGCGCCCACTCGTCAACTGCAAAGACCTCGTTCACGTCTGTAGCGGTAGTGACGACCGCCTGTGCCCCACAGAGTTCCGCCACCCGTCGCGCCAACTCGTTCGCTCCGCCAACATGCCCCGAAAGCAAGGGCACCGCAAACCGTGCGCCCTCATCTACGCACACGACCGCAGGATCGCTCATCTTGTCGCGCACCAATGGCGCGATGGCTCGAGTCGCGATTCCCGCCGCTCCAACAAACAGCAGCGCATCGACACTGTTCCATGCATCGCTCGCCCAGGAACCAACCGTCAGGAACGATTGCAGGTCGGGAGTCTCCGCAAGCCTTTGTGGACAAGAGAGACTCGTCTCAACTCCCCGTTTGGCAAGCCCGTCTCTGAGGCTACGCGCAAGGGTAATCCCCTGTTGAGTGAAGGCGGCGCAAGCGATTCTCATAACAGCACATCCCTCTTGGAGCCTGCCACCGAGCACGCGACGAGTTTCTTGTACACATGCTCCACCATCCACGGCTCACTGGATGCCGCCAACGCGTCCGAAAACGTAAACCATCGCACGCCCTTGTTTTCTTGATCGTTCGCAATCAGGACCTCGTCCTCGTCCGCTTCGGCAAGATACGTCACATTGAAGTGAAGATGGCTGGGCACGTATTGTCCGCGTCGCATGTGCGCGTCGACGGTGAGCGTCTCCAAGCTCAGTATGTCGCAAGATGCAAGCCTCGCGCCCGCAACACCCGTCTCCTCTCGCAGCTCGCGCAGCGCGACCGCACGAAGATCCGCCACGCCATCCGCGTGACCCCCTATCCAAGACCAGGAGTCATAGATGCTGTGGTACACCATGAGCGCCTTTGTACGCGCGGGGTTTACCGTCCAGATGGAGGTCGTGACATGCGCCACAAGGTTGCTACGCTCCAAGCAGTCGTCATGTTCGCACATGAAGCTGAGCATCTGCTCCTTGTCGCGTACCTCTTGCTCACAGCACGGCACGTACGCGCGAACGTCTTCCATGAGCTTGTCGAGGGGCCTTGGCTGATCAGGCTGGCCACCATGCTCCGCCTCACGGAATCCATGGCTGAAGTCCGCGCTATAGAGCAATGAGCGAGCATCCCGCGCGCGCAGACATTGTCCCACGACGACCAACGCCGTTCGGGTCACGTTATGTTCGGTGGCACACGTTGCAAGCGAGCCCACGTCACAGCGATATACCGCCTCGTCTGGCCACGTTGCCCGCACCACGAGAGCAGCGGGCATCGAGACGGGCAGGCCTCCTGCAAGCAATTCCTCCTGCACCTCATGCAACAAGGACGCCGACAAGAACAGCACGAGCGTGCAGCCATGTGCCGCAAAGCCCGCAAGTTCCTCGCCCTTGGGCATGGGCGTGCTACCCTCCATGCGCGTGATCACAACCGACTGCGTCACACCCGGCACGGTATACTCCACCCCAAGTGCCGCCGATGCGCCAAAGAGCGAAGACACGCCCGGCACGATGTCGTACGACACGCCGTGTTTGTCGAGCTCGTCCATCTGCTCGCCATGCGCACCATATAAGGCGGGATCGCCCGTATGCAGACGAACGCACGCAAGACCATGTGCATCGGCATCGCAGAGCACGTCCACAATCTGATCCAAGGTCATGCGCGAGGAATCGTATACCTTACACGACGCCTTGCAGTTCTTGAGCAGTTCGGGATTGACCAGCGAGCCCGCATATACTACGACGTCGGCCTCGGCAAGCAGGCGCGCCCCTCGCAGCGTGATGAGGTCGGGAGCGCCTGGCCCCGCACCCACGAAATGAATCATGGCATGCTCCTTTCTGGTACGACAACCAAAGGTTCCCCCACCTGGAAATCCTCCATTGTCGTTGGATTTACGCCCCATACGTCTTGCATCAGCTCTTGTGCACCCGGGGTCATGCCAACCAAGCTTGCATCGCAGCAGCACATAACCGCCTCCACACGCATCGCATCCCCCGCCCGCAGACTCAAGACGTCTGCCATGCGCGCCATCACGGAACGCAAAACCACATCGGCCAGCCCACCAGCACGCAAGACGTCGAACATGGCGTCGGTAGTGGCGGCGTTCATGACGGAGAGAATCACTTCGCGCGTGGCGCCTGCCATGGCGGCATGCGACGCGAGAACTTCCGCACGACCATCCGCCATTCGCGAGTGCGTGTTCATGATTCCGGCAGCGAGCTTCACGAGCTTACCGGCATGTCCCACCAAAAGCAGGGAGCGAAAGCCCAGGCGGGCGGCCTCGTCCAAGGCCTCGCCCACGTAGTTCGAACACGACACCGCATGCTCCGTCGGCAACCCCAAGCGTTCGCGCGCAAAAGAAAGGCCCAGATTTCCCGGCGACACCAGCACGTGCCAATCGCCCTGCGCTTGTCGCATGCCAAGCTCAAGCCGTATTGACGAGACGAGCGCATCCTCGCTCATGGGGCGAACGATGCCTGTCGTCCCCAAGACCGAAATGCCACCTTCGATGCCGAGGCGCGGATTGAAGGTCCGACGTGCAAGCGAGGTACCCTCTGGTATAGAAACCACGACCGACAGGCCGCCCACGAACCCATGCGCTTGAGCCGCCTCCCGAGCACAGGCGCGAATCATCTGGCGTGGCACCGAATTGATGGCGGCAGCTCCCACTGGTTGGTCCAAGCCCGGTTTCGTTACCCGACCCACACCTTCGCCGCCATCGATGTGTATCTGGTCTCCATCGGCAATCGTCACGGTCGCGTACACCATAACGCCGTTCGTGATGTCGGGATCGTCGCCCGCGTCCTTACGCACGGCGCATCTGGCCCATCCGTCGCCCCTCTCGGCCTTCTCTACGTCAACGCACACGCTGATGTCGGCGGGAGTCCTTACTTCGACCGCAGGAACGTACACGCCACCGAGCAGCAAGTCCGCCGCAGCTCGCGTCGCGGCGGCAGCGCATGTTCCCGTGGTGTAGCCACATCGCAGTAGCCTCTTTCCGGTGGGCACGAACTCCTCAAGTCGCCTCATGGCTCGCCCCTCCCTCGGGCATTCGTTCCGCACGGCACCCAATTGAAATCGCCCCCGTAAGCGGATCGAACGAGCCAGGCTCCAAGTCATACAGGTCGTCGATGACTGCGCTCGTGAACACCTCTTGCGGCGTACCCTGAGCCACGACGACGCCATCTTTGATGCAAGCCACCCAGTCCGAAACCTGACGGGCAAGCGTGAGCTCGTGCAACGTCATCACGATGCCCAGCTTCCCTTCTGCGACGATTGAGCGCAGCACGTCATAGAGCTCGATTTGGTACCGAATGTCCAAATAGCTTGTCGGCTCGTCCAAAACGAGGAGCCGCGGATCCTGACAGAGCGCGCGAGCCAGCATGACACGCTGACGCTGTCCGTCCGAAAGACGCATGAATTGTTGCTCGGCCAAATCCTCCACCTGCAACAGCTCCATAGCCCTGCGTACGGCCTTCTGGTCAATTTCCGAAAGCGTCCCGAAGCGACCGGTGTGGGGCTGCCGCCCCAGTCGTACCACATCACAACAGGTAAGCAACTCGGTGCGCGGACGCTCGGTAAGCAGGACGGAGCGAACGCGCGCCTGCTCCAGCACCGAAAGTTCCTCGAGGCGCTTTCCCACAAGATACACCGCACCGCCTTGTTTGCCGAGACTGCCCGCGATGGTCTTGAGCAGCGTTGACTTGCCAGCACCGTTGGGACCGATGAGCGTCACGATCTGCCCGGCACGCACCTCGAGGTTGGCCTCCCTCACCACGGGCTTATGCACATAACCGGCAGTCACGTCTTCGCATCGCAACACCACATCACGTCTCACGGGTCCCCTACACCTCCCTGGCATGTTCTTGCTTTCCCAGCAGCACCCATATGACCACCGGGGCACCAAAGAGCGCAGTGACTGCAGAGACCGACATCTCGGTTGGAGCAAACGCAGTCCGTGCTATGAGGTCGCACATGAGGCAGAAGTCCGCCCCTCCCAAAAACGTCGCAGGAAGCACCGCCGAAGGCCGAGAGGTTCCCAAAAGCCGCTTCGCCACATGGGGCACCGCAATGCCCACGAAGCTGATGGGTCCGGCGAACGCTGTCACGCAGGCGGAGAGCAAGCTCGAGAGCACGATGATAGCCTTGCGAAACACACGCACGTTCACGCCCATGCTCTGTGCATACGCCTCTCCAAGTTGGTACGCCCCCAAGGGCTTGGCAAGACAGAACACTGCGATAGACGAGGCGATTACCACAACTGCCATCGTTCGCACGTCATCCCAGCTCGTACCAGAAAAGCTCCCCATCGACCAGTTGCGGAGGTTCACGATGCTCGCGTCTCCCGCGAACGTGACCAAGAAGTCCGTTGCGGCGCCACACATGTAGCCCACCATCACGCCCGCAACAACGAGCGTGTTGGCCGATCGGACGCGTTCGGAAACCAGCAGGATGAACGCCGTCACCGCAAAGGACCCCAGCGTCGCAGCGCCAATCGACATCCACGATGTGACGATTCCCGCACGGCTCATCACCGCGACCATGAGGACGGCGACCGCGAGCTTCGCTCCGCTCGATATGCCCAAGACGTATGGCCCAGCCAAAGGGTTGTTGAAGAACGTCTGTAGCAGGACACCCGCCAAGGCAAGGGCCGCCCCAAGCAGCCCCGCTGCAATCAGGCGTGGCAGGCGAATGCTCCAAACGACCTGCGCTACCGTACCGGTACGGTCGGACGAGCACAAGGCCGCCACAAGGTCGTTCGGAGCGATGGCCATGCTACCAACGCACAGATTTGCCGTCGCGAGCGCGACGAACAGCGCGGCAAGTCCCGCAATCACAACCGTCGTGCGCAACGACCTCACCCTCCTTGTGCCACCGTTGATCATGCGAGCCGCCTTAGGTAGGTCAAGCCATCACTCTCGCCGCTCAGCGCCTTGTGGATGTCTGCGATGATGTCACCCGTGGCAATCATCTTTTGGTACATGTTCTGGTCACAAAGCCACACGTCACCCGTCTGCACCGCCTTGAAGTCCGCAAGCAGGGCATTCTTTTGTACCAGTTCCTCGAGCGATGCGAGTGGCTCGTCAATGGTGGCGTTGTAGATAATCACATCAGCGTCTTTGGCAGCGGCGTAGAACTGCTCCATCTCCATGGTCGTGCTGGAAGATCCCGTTGCCGCTTCTTCCAAACCCTCAAAGACGGAACGACCGCCGGCCTCCTCTATCATCGAGGTGACATAGTCGCCCGGCCGACGCACGACTGCCGCCCCGTTCGCGTTGAGATAAAAGAAGGCGACGGTCTTGTTTGTGGGCGAAGCGTCAAACGAACGCGCCTGGGCAACCTGCTTGTCGAACACTTCCCGCGCGCGCGAATCCAGACCGCAGAGCATGCCGTACAGCCGTATCCATTCGGCACGTCCCAGCGGTTCCCTCTCGTAGCTCGACAGCTCAGTGAGAACCGGAATTCCCAGGTCCAGAAGCTTTTCTCGAACCTCGGGCGTATGGTTGATCATGCTGCTCTCGATGGCCAAGCGCACACCGGACGACACGAGCAGCTCGTAGTCCGGCGCACGATACTTTCCGCCAAACATGATGTCGCCCTTGTCCATGGCGGCACGAGCCGCATCTATGTACCAGTCGTCACGCTCGATTCCCGATGCGCAAATTCGGTCGAGGGCGCCCAACGCGTCAAACAGGCACATGGAATCACTCGCGGCTAGGTAGACGTTGCCAACAGGCTGCTGGATGAGCTGAATGTCTGTGGCGAGCTCCTTGGGAGCATCCTTGCCCTCCGGCACCACCAAGTATCGCCCGCCATCGGCCGTGCAGACCAGCGCAAAACCGTCGGCATAGTAATCCACGGTAAAGCACGTTGCAAAGTCAAGCTCCATACTCCCCGTCGGCTCCCATCCACATCCCAAGTCCGTATTGTGGAAATCCGAGACCAACGTCGTGTAGGGACTTTCTTGGCTGGAACCGGACGCAGAGTCCTGCCCTCCTTGCGATGCGCAGCTGCACAAAACCAGGGAAGCACACAGGAGCAGCGCCACAAGAATCCTCCGCAGCGTACCCATCGGGGAGTATCCCCAACGGGTACGTTCTGCAGACAAAACATGCCCGCGGGGGGCACTCCCCGAGTGGAACAGTAGCCTACTTCGGCGCATGGAAGGTGATGGTGTGGTCGTACCACGTGTCGCGTCGCTGACCGAACGCCGCTACGGACAGCTCCTCGTCGAGCTTCGAGACGGGCACGTCAAACGTGTACTTTCCCTCGTCGTTCAGGTGGTATTCGTACACCTGCCCCTTTGGGGCAGTCTCGGCATCGGCGGCGCTCCCAAAGTAAAGCTTCGAGAAGCCCTCGCCGGGAAGCGTGAGCTCTGCCGTGCAGGCACCGTCTTTAACAGTGAGTACGCACTTCTCGGAACGGAACATGCTCGAGTCCGTATCGACTTGTACTTCGTAGGTCCCATCAGCGGGAATCGCACCGGCCTTCTCGCTGGTAGAGGACTGCTCGGATTCGGCCTTCTCCTGAGTTGGCTGCTCTGCCGCCGGCTGCTCCTGCACGGGTTGCTGCGCCTGTTCGGGAGCCTGTCCGCACCCAGCGAGTCCCACCGCAACGCAGAGAGCGAAAGCGGTGATTGCGGTTGCCATGTTTGATAGTCGCTTCACGTCGTCTCCCTACTTCGCGTCGATGGCGTTCTGTACGTGAGACACGTAAATCTCGTCTATCTCGGCAATCTGGCCAAGCCCCTCGATGACGGACTGCACCTCAAAGCCCTCCTTCTTCATGACGGAGGCAAAGGACTCCGGGTCGGAGGTGTCGGCCATGTCGTTGTTGGCATGGTCTCCCGCCACCACCATGAACGGGCGCAGGACCGCCTTGGTGAAGCCCGCCTCCTTTGCGGCCTTCGTCGCATCGGCAAACGTAGGCGTTGCTTCCACCGTGGCAATGAAGTAGTTCTTGTATCCCAGACCTTCGAACACCTTTTGCATGTCCGTATAGATGCTGTTCGACTCAGCCTCGGTGCCATGGCCCATCAGGCAGATGGCCGTGTGCTCGTCTTCGTACTTCTCCATGGCCGTCTTGACGGCCTTGGCGACTGCCTCCTGATCCTGCTTAGAGGCAAGCAGGGGTACGCCTATCGACGTCTTGTCGAACTTCGATTCGTAGTTCTTGAGCGATTCTGCGACATCGTTGTACTCAAAGCCATCCATAAGGTGCGTGGGCTGAACGATGACTTCCTTCACGCCCTCTGCCACGAGCTTGTCCATGGCCTCCTCAAAGTTGTCGATGTGACGTCCCGTATCCTTCTGTATGTGGTCGATGATGATCTGCGAGGTAAAGGCGCGACGCACGTCATAGTCCGAGAATGCCTCACGGATGTCCGACTCAATGGCGCCAATGGTAACGTGGCGGCTCGAAGCATAGCTCGTGCCAAAGCTCACCACGAGGATGACGGGCTTTGGTGTTGATGCGGCTGAGCTTGCCGGCGATGCGGATTGCGTGCTTGCAGAGGCGCAGCTCGCAAGACCCGCGGCGGCAAACGCCGCAGCGCCCAAGGCAGCATGCGCAAAGCGGCGGCGAGAAACGTTGGAATTCTTCATTGAACCCTCTCTTTCTGGCACGAGGCCTTAAGGAGGGCAGACAGGAGCAGTTGCCCATGGTCGCTAAACCAGGCAATGCACCGAAGTACAACACGACTGGTCCGGAGTTGAACCGGAATCCTTTATGGAAGGCCTAACAGCTCGACGTCGTACCCTCAATCTAATTGTATGGAGCATCATAGCACGTTTGACGTAGCTGATAAAAACTGTGTGTTGCGGTTCAAGTCGTGATAGGATAAGCGGGTTTTGTTACGCTAGAGCAAGGAGGCATTCTTTTGTCCGAATACGTATTGAGCTGCTGCTCTACCTGCGACTTATCCAAGCAATGGCTTGAGGACCGCGACATTCACTATATATATTTTAACTACGAAGTGAACGGGGTCCAGTGCAAGGACGACTTTGGCCAGACCATAAAGCCCGCAGACCTGTATGCTCGGATGCTCTCGGGTGCCGACGTCAAAACCAGCCAGGTAAGCGTGGGAGAATACCTGGACGACTGGCGCAAGCTCCTCAAAGGCGGCAAGGACATTCTTCACGTGTGCATGGCAAGCGGCATCTCGGGTACATACGCGTCGGCTTGCATGGCACGCGATGCACTTGCAACCGAGTATCCCGACCGCAAGATCATCGTCATTGACTCAACGACGGCAAGTGCAGGCCTTGGCCTGCTCATCGACAAGCTCTCCGACCTGCGTGACGAGGGCTACTCGCTGGAAGACCTCGCCGCATGGACCGAAGCCCACAAGGCAGAGGTTCAGCTTTGGTTCATCACCACAGACCTCACGTTCCTCATCAAGGGAGGTCGCGTTTCGAAGGCTGCCGGTATTTTGGGAGGCATGCTCAACATCTGCCCTATGCTCGACGTAGAGCCCGACGGAACGCTTGCCGTCAAGGAGAAGATTCGCACCAAGCGCAGGGCGTTCAGCCGTCAGGTGCAAAAGATGGAAGAGCTCTGCCAGAACGGATACGACTACGACCAGCGAGTCTTTATGACCAACACGGAATGCCTGGCTGACGCGAAGGCTGTCGCCTCGATGGTGGAGAACAAATTCCACAAGATTCGTGATGGCAAGGTCGAGATCTTTGACGTGGGCGCAACCATCGGCTGCCATCTGGGACCGGGCACGGTCGTCCTTTCGTTCTGGGGCAAGCCCCGCGCTTAGGTATCGGAAAGGCGCCAGACGTGGAACTCAAAGACAAGCGCTGGTATCCCAGCTATCATGTGGCGGCACCTGCGGGATGGATCAACGATCCCAACGGTCTGTGCTATTTTGACGGACGGTATCACGTATTTTTTCAATACCATCCCCATAGCGTCGAGTGGGGACCCATGCACTGGGGGCACGTCTCGAGCAGTGACCTAGTTACGTGGAGACACGAGCCCATTGCCCTGGCGCCGTCCATCGAGGAGGATCGCGACGGTTGTTGGTCAGGTTCGTGCGTCGTAGGTGATGACGGGCGGCTTTACGCCTTCTATACCGGTCATTGCTGGCGCACGGACCCCAACGATCCCAACTCAAGACGGCAGGTACAGTGCCTCGCCGTCTCTGATGACGGAATCCACTTCCAAAAGCACGGTTCCGTGCTCGAGAACCCACAGTGCCCAACGCACTTTAGGGATCCCAAGGTCTGGCGCGAGGGCGAGACATGGTGCATGGTAGTAGGACAGCAGTCGCCAGAAAGGCGCGGGCAGGTTGCGCTGTATACGTCGGACGATCTGCTCCACTGGAATCAGGCAGGCATCGTCTACGAACATCCCGACGCTAACGTCTACATGCTTGAGTGCCCAGACCTCTTTGAGCTGGACGGAAAGTGGGTCCTGTGCTTCTCGGCCATGGGAATGCGCCCGTCCGGATACATGGGCCGCAACCAGCACAATGCCGGCTACCTTGTGGGAAGCTGGAAGCTAGGTGAGCCATTTGTCCCACAGACCGAGTTCGCGCCATGCGACGCCGGACATAACTACTATGCTCCTCAGTCCTTCGAACACGAGGGACGCCGCATCCAGTTTGGATGGATGAGCTCGTTCCACATGGGCGCCGCCGAGCAAGAGGACGGTTGGTGCGGACAGCTCACCCTACCGCGGAAGCTCTCCCTGCGCGATGACGGCGTCATGCTCAGCATGCCCGTCCCCGAATGCGCCATGCTCTGGGAGCACGCACAGGCGCAGGATTCTTCCGAAGTCACCGCAAACGAGGAGCGTGTGATTGCCGACGACCTCGCCTGCGGTTGCCTAGAGCTGACGTTTGACCTTGCGGCCTCGTCAGCCGAACGATTTGGCGTCAAGCTGCATGGCACGACAGACGGCAACTATCTGTTCGTTGGCTATGATGCACAGACGGGTTGCGTCGTTGTTGACAGGCAAGGGTGCTTGCGCGGCCATCGCGGTTATCGAGCAGCACACGTATATGGAGACAGCCTTAGGCTGCAGATATGGCTCGACCGAGGCTCCATAGAGGTGTTCGTCAACGATGGCGAGGTTGCGTTCAGCGAGATGAGCTATCCCGGAGACGGGCCGCGCTCCATCACGCTCACGAGCGAGCAAGGGATAACTAAAGTCGAAAAGCTCACTCTTAGCAAATAACCGCATCGTGTGAGTGCCCAAACAGCCCTCGTGCCCGAGCAGGGACGCAGGGCATGTCCACTGTGCAGTTCCGCAACAGAGCGGGGGTGGAGGTTATGTGCCTGCGCGAGTTCCGCAGCGAAGCGAAGACTGTCTGAGCTCAGGCGCATAACCTCCGCCCCCGCCCCGGCGAAGACTGTTTGAGCACGGGGACATGCCCCGCACCCTGATATGCCGTGAATCTGCTGTGAAACTCGCCCTTACGCCTTGTCGGCGGGGAACACGATGCCTGCGTCCTTTCGTGCGTCCGTCAGCACGTCGGCAACGTCGAGGCTCTGTTGCAAGAAGTGCTCGCATGCCTCGTGGTCGTCTCGGTTGATGCAGTCCACAAAGCATTCGAATTCGGGTACTACGCGGCGCTTCACATACTCCTCTGCGTAGTCCTCCGTCGTGCCATCATTGAGGGTGAGATGCGCCGTCCCCACCAGGCCCGGATTGAGGTCGAGGGTTATGTTGCCGTCGATTCCCTGAATCGTAAAGAGCTTGGGACCAGCACAGTCCTTTGCGGCGACACAGGTTGCCAAGAATCCTGGATAGCGCATAACGAGCGTTCCCGACGTATCGATGTCGCGCTCGACGTTGGCAAAATAGCGCAGCGATTCAGGTTTGCCAAAGAGGTCTACGGTCCAATGTACGTTGTAGAGGTTGAGGTCCATCAAGGCGCCGCCTGAGTGAGCTGGATCGAAGGCGGGAGCCACGGTACCCGCTCTGAACGCGTCATAGCGACTCGAGTACTGCGAGAAGTTCGTGATGACGAGCTTGATGGTACCGATGCGAGGCAGCCAGCTCTGGACCTTCTTATAGGCGGGCAGATGAACCGCCGTGATTGCCTCAAACAGGAACGCCCCCTTCGCGCGCGCCAAGTCGGCGAGCTCATGTGCCTCTCGTGCGTTGGAACACATTGGCTTCTCTACAACCACATTGAGTCCGGCCTCAAGTGCCTGTTTGCAGTACGAGAAGTGTAATGCGTTTGGTACGGCAACATAGACCGTATCGATGCCCGTCTGTATGAGGTCTTCGAAGCTCGTTACGGCATGCTCTATGCCATGGGCATCACACAACTCGCGCACTACCTCGAGCCTGCGCGCCTGTATCGCTACTACCTCGAGTCCGTCTATGCGAACCAGCTCGGGCAGGAACTCCTTTACGATCATTCCCGCACCTATTACTCCCAGCTTCATGCAGTCCCCCCTCAGATCGACTTCCATTTGATTCTACCGCGCCGAGCTCCATACCTCGTATGGACATCTGGACAAAAGGTCATAGATAAGCGCTATACTTCGTGGTTATCGCCAATACGAAGGGAGACTCATGGACAGTGCACTTTTGCAAAAGTACGACCGGTTGCATAGCACATTGCGTTCGATGGGCTCCGTTGCCGTAGCGTTTTCGGGCGGCGTCGACTCCACGCTCCTTACGAGAGTCGCGCACGACGAGCTCGACGACCATATGATCGCCGTGACGGCAGCACTGCGGTCGGTGCCTGCCACAGAAATGAACTTCGCCCTCGAATGGTGCGAAGACCAAGGAATCAACCACACGACCGTCGAGTACGACGAGCTCGCGATTGAGGGCTTCGCGCAAAATCCCCCCAATCGTTGCTATATCTGCAAGCGAGCCGTGTTCTCTCGACTTCGCGACGTGGCAAGGTCGCATGGCTTCGCACATGTAGCCGACGGGTCGAATGTGGACGACAAGGGGGACTATCGTCCGGGCATGCAGGCACTTGGTGAGCTTGGCATCCAGAGTCCGCTCATGGCCTGCGGATTTACCAAAAGCGACGTACGGGCGCTCTCGAAGGAACTTGGTCTGCCCACGTGGAACATGCCTTCTGCGGCGTGCCTCTCTTCGCGATTCGCCTACGGCGAGACCATCACGGCAGGCAAGCTAGAACGAGTCGAGAAGGCCGAGAGCTATTTGCATGAGCTTGGTTTCGCCCAGGTTCGAGTGCGCATACATGGCGAGAAAGGAACGTTGGCGCGTATCGAGGTGCCTGTCGAATGCATGGACGCATTTTTGGACGAAGACGTTAGGTCGAATGTTACCGCACGCTTGAGGGGGCTCGGCTTCGTGTACGTGTCCTTGGATCTTGCGGGGTTCCGCTCCGGAGCCATGAACGAGGCACTGTGATTCGACGGCTTGACAGTGAGCGGGAGAGTATCCGCTTTTCACGCCTAACTCAAGCTTGTTCCTCTTCCTCCTTCAGCTTGCGATATTTGCGTCCTCATCAATCCGTAACGAGTTATCGCATGGCCTTCAGTGACGCCTTCGGCGTGTAGGGTCCCTTACCTGTAAGAAGAATGATAGACTAACAATGCATCTGGTGGGAATGATTGGGAGCATCGCCGAAGCGTCTGCCCCAGGATTTCTCCCACGCGTCGGCACATCACTGAGGATGGGAGTTCCCATGGCAGAAGAGACCTTCGACTATCGTGACTGGATTCGCAATCAGGATCACATGGGATACGCCGTCAACTTCGAAGATGACGACCACTTTCTTTTGGAGACGGACTACGCATCGGCGCAAATCAACTTTTACGATATGTCACCCGATCCCGAAGTCGTGGAGTTTCGCATCGAAAACAAGGCAGACGGAGACGTGAAGTTCTTCCTTCACTTTCATGCCGTGGATCGCGATCATGCGATCCAGCTCTTCCGCGAGATGACACAGACGCTCATCGCCCTCAAGGACCAGCAAACCACCGAAGTGCTGCTCTGTTGTACCGTGGGCATGACCACGTCCTTCTTTGCCGAGAAGCTCAATCAGGTGGCAGAGGCCATGGGTATCGACTGGCACTTTTCGGCTGTCGCCGTAAGCGAAGCCTATGAACAGGGCCGCAACAAGGCCGTAGTACTCGTAGCACCCCAAATCGGATACCAAACCGAGCGCATTCAGGCAGCAATGGGAGAGGTCCCCGTACTCCCTATCCCCACCGCGACGTTCGCGAGCTACGATGCTGCGGCTTGTATCGAGTGGCTACGAGGAGAGCTGTCAAAGAGAAAGGCGGAAGAGCGCGCGAAGGCACCCGAGAACGCTCCGTCCGACATCGCCAACGAAAAGCGCATCCTCGTAATTGCCGCCCACTCTGAACCGCGCAAGGTAAGCATCAGGTATCGGCTCTACGACTGTGGCAAGGTAACGCTCGACAGGACTGTTATCAAGCGCAGACTCAACGTGGAAGACCTCACAGACATTATCGACACGCAGGTCTGCGCGTGCACGGGCGAGGTTCGGGCAGACGCCGTGGGCATCGCAATTCCGGGTTCCATCAACAACGGTCAGTTTAGCCTGGGATTCTCGTCACGTCCGAATGTGGATCGCAAACCCGACAAAGACAGCAACCTCATTGGAGAGGGCGACCTTGACCTCACCAGCTACTTTAACGAGCGTTATGACGCGCCCGTTTACTTTTGCAATAACTCGAACGCCGCCGCGCTCGGCTGGTACAAGAGCCAGAGCGAGTTCCAAAACATAACGTTCCACTCTCAGCCTACGGGTTGGGCTATCGGTGGGCAGGGCCACGTCGTGAACGGACACTTGGTGGAAGGCGCCCATGGCATCGCGGGCGAGGTTCGCTTCTTCGCAGACCGCCTGCATTACTCAAACGCGTTGCACTTCAACGGATACTCTCCGGACGACATGCTCGATATGGTGAGCCAGATGATTGCCGTCGCCTGCGCGATGTTTGACCCCGAGGTCGTCGCACTGCGGTGCGACCTACTCCCAAACATGGACGAGGTCGCCACCGAGTTGGAGAAGTACATACCCCGCGATCGTCAACCACAGCTCCGTCATGTGACGAACTATCACGAGTACATCCTTTTGGGCATGATGGTCCGGTGTCTTCAGTACCTTTCCGGAGATGCAGGACAGGCCACACGAGGTTGGAAACTCACCCGCAACAAGAAATGACGCGACTGATTGCTCGGTCGCTTCACCCAAAACTCGTTGCCAATCGAGGAAATGACGTTCACACACGTCATGCCATGTGACTGGCGTGGTTGACGGTAACACCCTCCCCAACCAAATAGGCGTACAGGACCTCTCCTCGCTCGTGCGTCACGATATGACGGGCACGATACGCGACTGCCTTCGGACTTCCATCACGCGTAACGACACGTAGCCTGAGCTCGAACTCCTCAACAGGTTGCGCACCAAAGAACTCCGTAGCTACGTCTTGCTGGTATTCGTTCCAGTCATCAGGATGCACAATACCCCGCAGGTGCTTCCCCGATGCCTCGAACACGTTGGCCAGCGATTCGTAGCCGAGCAGACGGGGAAGGCCCTCGTTGGCGAAGAGTATCTCGCCGTCTGGCCGATGCGCAAGCATCGCAAGCGGCATACCCTCCGAGAGTTCGCGAGCCGTAAAACCCAGAAGCGACAACTGCGGAATGTTGCTAAAGCTTGGAAGCCACTTTCTGTAGCCCGTCCTACCTGCAAGCTTAACGGCATTCAGCGCTTCATCTGCTCTCGTGTACGCTCGCTTGAGGTCACCACCATCATTACACCATGCGTATCCTGCAGATATCGAGAGATCGTAGGCGTGCTCGTTGAGTTCGCAGGTAAAGTCACTCTGCATCAGACGCGCCATGAGCGTATCGATTTCGAGCGCATCATCTCCAAAGAGCGCGACCAAGGCCTCGTCCGCACCGTTACGCCCGATGACCGCAGTCGATGGAAAGACGCGAACAAGCTCACGCGCAAGCACACGAAGCGCCTCGTCTCCCACGTCATGGCCATACAGGTCGTTGACCACCTTAAAGTCATCGACACTAATCAAAGCGAGCACAAGAGGTTCCTCTTGCTGTTCACTGATTCGTCGAGAGATTTCCTCGTCGATGCCGCGCCTGTTTAGAAGGCCGGTAAGGGAGTCATGCGTCCCGACTTGGATGAGCTCCTGGTGTTTGCGCTGCTCCGCATCCGCCAACGCGAACGCAAAGATGCAGTGTCCTGCAGTGAGCGAGGGCGTCACACTGTAGCTCAGCCAGTGACCGGCATGTGCGCCATACACGACGTCGTGCAAATGCTCCCCTTGAATGGCGGCACGCGCACAGAGCTCAAGCCAGTACTGTCCTTCTTCGGGAGCAATCTCCAAAAGCCTAGAGCCCACGATTGTCGCGGGAGGAAACTTGCCCCATTTGCAGAAGAGCGGATTCGCATACACGTATTCGGCGTCAACAACCTCACCATCAGACCCAAAAATCATACGGAGCACGCAATAGCCCATCGGCACGTCACCGTACGTACCCAAAGCGGAACCCAGCGACGTAGGCGTGCTGGCCAGCACATATGCTCGTGCTTCGGAGCATTCGTCCAAGGGCATCACGCGGAATTGGAATCCGGTGCCGTATTCAAGCGAGCCGTTAACCAACTCCCAGTTATGTGACCCGTCGCTGCGCGTCGCCGCGGCGCACAAAGCATCGTCAAGATCGATATTGGTATGGGCAAGTTGTACCGGCATGACATCGCGCGGAATGAGGCCACGATCGGCAAAGATTTTCCGCAACGCACCTGTCGACCTCGGCATGTGCCATGCGCCGTTTCGACACTCCAGGACGCCAGCTGGCGGCACGCTCATGCGTCGGCAATCAGCGCTCCCATCCACAAGCCTTGCCGAAAGGTCCACCATGCTCACAGAACCTACGGAGTCCCAATACGTGCGTTCTGCGATGGGTTCAAGCACAACCCCATCGGCATCCAGAACCGTCGCAGACAGCTCTTCGAGCGCAGTGGGACGGAAGTAATAAAAGCCTTGTATGAGGTCGCAGCCCATGGCGGCCAATTCCTTGGCCATGGTGGCGGTCTCCACGCCCTCTGCGAGCGTGCGAACGCCAAGCTGCTTTGCCGAGCGAATCACGCCGTCGATGATGGCCCTTCGTTTCTCGTCGTCGCCGCCCGTCATGAACCCCATATCGAGCTTAATGAGGTCGAAGTCGAATTCCTTGAGCACGTTGAGCGACGAGAAACCACTCCCAAAGTCATCCATCCACACCTCAAAGCCCGCCTCATGCAGGGCGTTCACCTGACACTTGAGGAGCTCCGGATCGTTCGATGCGGCCGATTCCGTGAACTCGATGCGCAGCAAGTCGTGAGAAACGCCCTCCGCATCGGTAATCCCCGCGAGGGTACCGGCAATGTCGGGATCCACCAAGTCACGCAGCGAAAGATTCACTGACACAGGTATGACGGGCTGTCCACGCCGAAGCCTGTTTGCTATGTCAGCCACGACACACTTCACGATGTGCAGGTCGAGTTTGCGCAACAGGCCAGACTCTTCCAGAGCCGATATAAAGTGGGCGGGAGAAAGCGCACCATGAATCGGGTCGACCCATCGCGCCAAGGCCTCGGCACAGCATGGTCTTCCCGTCGCGGAACGAACGATGCCCTGGTAGTGCGGACGTACCCATCCCTCTGCCAGAGCTTGGTCCAAACGTTCCAACACATGCGTACGCAGAAGCGCCTCGCGTCTCATTTCCGCAGTGAACCAAGACAGATGTGATTCCCACGTCGTACGGTCGGAGTCGCAGGCCATCTTTGCCCGGTCCAACACAAGCGGCAGCTCGTCGCCTTCTTCGAGCTCACAGGCACCTGCCATCAGTGGCGGATTGTTGCCGGAATTGGATGAAGCGAACTCGTCGAACACCCGCGCGACCTTCTCGTCTAGGCCCACGGCATTCGTCAGCGTACAAAAGCTGTCGCCCGCATAACGGCAGCAAAGCTCGCTGCCAAACGTGTTTCTTAGGATCGAAGCCAACGAACGGAGGAGAGAATCTCCCTTGTCTCGACCGTAGACTGCGTTGAAGGTCTTCATGCCCATGAGATCAAATACCAGTATTGCGGGCGTGACGCCACGAGAAATCATGGCTCTTGCCTCGATTGAGGCAACGTACTGGAACCGCTCCATGCCCGGTAGTCCGGTAAGCCAGTCGATGACGCTGTCGCGATCCAGCTGTACCACAAACACGTAGAAGACCGGTCGCTCACCCTCGCGTTGTACGAGCCTGCCATAGTCATCCACGCTCAGGATTTTGCCCGTGGCGGTTTTGATCTGGTAGTAGATGTGATCCAATCCATTGCGTGCATGCACTTGCCCCCAAATGGAGTCCTCGGTAGACTCCACATCCGAGGCATGCACAAAGCCCCTGAACGTCCCTCCCGTAAGAGCCATGAACTCTTCGTAGTCCTGGCACTCAAAGAGATCCAACACGGAGCGGTTTACATGCAGTATTTCCTCATCACCGTCGGCGTAGTACACAACGACGCCGCCTGGTATGAGTTCGCTCCACTCGTACGAAGGGTCTTGACAGTTGGTCATACTGGGCTCCGGATCTCCCCTTTTCATGAAGCAGTATAGCGCATCAAACAGGCCATACTATTCTTGGAGCCGCCTGAGTATCTCTAAAAGGTCAATTGGATGCGTTTGGGGCGTGACTGGCTTCGTGTAGCCCACCGAGTTTCTACACGTATGCGAGAAGGTCGAAGGAATCAACGTTGGTATATTCCGCCGCGCCTTTGAGGTCCTTATATACGTCAGCTACGTAAAGCTGGGAGTTCACATCAGGCGTCGACGGTTTGCTCGCGCAGAGGAAACGGTAGTTGGTACCGGCAACCACCTGGGTCCCCATAAGCGCGAGGGCACTAAGGGGCGTGCCTTCGTAGCCTTCGCTGGCTTTCGCGAAGGCAGTAGCCGCGTCACCAGGAATCGAAGTTTTTGCATCAAAGACTTCTGGTGCCACAGACCACCCTCCCACCAAGTCTTCTGGCGCCGCCTCGTTTGTAGTCGCGGGGTTATTGACGTCAATCTGCTTGGTAGAGGTAATCTCGCAGGTGTTTTGCAAATCCTTGTATACCACGACCACATACCAGCCAGGAGCGGCATCGGACGTCATGGGCATACCAAGGCAAAGAAACGCATAGTTGACGCCCGCGACCACTTGAGTGCCAAGCGTGCATGCAGGCTTGAATTCCAAACCAGCATACTCCTTCGTCGCGTTTTCGAATACGGTCTGTTGCTCCGTGGTAAGAACACTCGCCGGCTCTTCCGTGTTGACCTCCCAGCCACCAATCGTGGGAGTCTTCTGTGCCGTTTTTGGCGTGGAAGGCTCGCTACCTGCAGCCTGGGAATTCGTCTCCTTACCGCCGCAGCCAAATAGGCCCGCAGCAAGCCCCATGGTCCCTAGCAAGACGAACGTCCTTCTTGTTACTGTCTGTTCTTGCATGTTGACCTCCTTTGTGATGCTACACATATGTCCGTACCTTCTCGGATCGAGGAACACAATTCCCCGGGAACTTTGTTCCACGTTTGTACCTTCTCGAACGAACTCCTAACGTGGGGCGTCTTCCAACGAGAGGGCATTGCGATAGATCTCTTCGTCTTTGGGGGTAAATACGTTGAACACGACGGTCATGTTTGCGTCGTGCGAATCGAGCCAGTCGCGCACGTTACGCACCGCGATCCGTGCCGCCTCATGCTGTGGGAACCCAAACACACCGGTGCTTATGCAACAGAAGGCAATCGATTGCAGACCCTCGGCTGCGGCGGCATCGAGACAAGCGTGGTAGCATGATGCGAGCTCAGCGCGATGTCGCGCCGTCGGAAAGCCGTTTGCGATAGGCCCAACAGTATGGATGATACGCTTCGCAGGTAGGTTGTATGCGGCCGTGACCTTCGCCTGGCCGGTAGGCTCATCGTGACCCTGCGCCTGCATGATACGTGCGCACTCAGCTCGCAACTGCACACCTGCGTACGTGTGGATTGCGTTGTCGATGCAGATATGCAGAGGTGCCCAACAGCCCTGCATCTGCGAGTTGGCTGCGTTGACGATGGCATCGGCGGTAAGGGTAGTTATGTCTCCTCGCCACAGGCACAGACGTGAGTCGTCTGGCGACGGGGTCGCTTCGTCCACGCCGTGCATGCCCGCCTCGGCAATGAGTCCTTGCAGCAGCTCGTCTTGGGCCACCAGAAACTCGAGTGACGCTGGCCATGCGGGACGCACGTTTACGAGCGCCCTGAACTGCAACCAAGGATCATCCGTGAGCACAAAATCGCTCGCTCGCTGGCCGCGCTCCTTCTCGAGAATGTCCACGAGTCGATCCAAAAGCTCCTCTTTGCGATTGGCATCCATCAGTTATCCCCTTCCAGCAATTCGTCCAAGACGATGTCGATGTTTGCGTCCACAAGAATTGAGCGGTCCACAATCTCGCGCGCGGTTGTCACCTGCCCCAGATTTACGCATGCATAGATTGCACGAGGGTTGTCGTAGGTATAGCGCCAGAAAGGATACTTGATGATAACGGGCGTGTTGCCGCCTACGCCCAGCTCCAAATACAGTACGTGCTGGCCCGCATGGAGGCTTAGATACTGCTGATACCGCTCTGCAGCAGCATGCCATCCCTCGTCTTCCACAAAGGTGTCGTCCGCCCGCAGGTTCATGGCCATAGGCTTGCCGCATACCGGACACGCAGGGACCAGTTCGCTCGGTACACGCATGTCGTGCTGCTCCTTTACCATGCGCTTCACGATGTCAAAGTTATCGTAGGTCTTGTTGTGACATGGGACGCTGCACTGCCATAGGCCGTAATCACCCTGCGTGTAGAAGAGCCGGTCCTTGGGAAAACCCGCCAGCTGGAACTGATGGTCCACGTTAGTGGTGATCACGAAGAAGTCCTTGTTATCGAGCAGGCGTAGGAGTTTCTTGTAGGTGTCGTTAGGCGCGGGTTCGTAGCGATTGCACCAAATGTGACGGCTCCACCATGCCCACTGTTCTTCGGGCGTCGCGAATGGGTAGAAGCCACCCGAATACATGTCACGAATGCCATACTTTTTGATGAAGTCACCGAACAGCCGCTCAAAGCGCTCTCCGGAGTACGTAAGGCCGGCCGCGGTGGACAGTCCCGCACCCGCACCGACCACCACTGCATCGGCCGACTCGATTTCCTTCCTCAGCCGCACCAGTTGATATGTGTATTCCAATGCATCCACGCGCAATCCTCCTCGACTTCCCAGTACACGACAGAAACCGTCCTTTCCGACAAAGTGTAACGCTTGAAGAGTCTCTTATGCCAAGGATGACTCGACGGATATCGCTTGGTTTTTATGAGAGGGTCTCGTTCAAATCCGTTATCGGGTCATCCTGTCAGGTAATGAGTGGCACAGAACTCCTAGGCTGCCTGTCCAAAGACGTTATACGTGTCGAGGGCGGGTCCGATACGGGCTTTTGCCGCGGTACAAACTCGCCGGGAGCTCTGTGCCCGGTGGTTTTCTGAAAACTAGGTTGGTCGGATATGATTGAAGTGAGCTGAAAGTGTACCCAACTTGCATACATCGCAGTAAAACCCCAGATAAGCTTCCTGGAAATTTCAATTTGGGTACACTGTCTACTTTATCCAGTGTGCCCGAATTGCAATTTGCAGGAAGCTTATCTGGATAAATGCACCACTCATTACAATTTGGGTACACTCATCTTGATTTGAATTCAGCTATTTTTAAGATACAAAAGTCACAAGCCTGCCCACGAGTTAGATTTTCATCACAGAGTGTAAGATTGGCAACTAAAACTAGGTTTATATGCTCCGTCCCCAGGTTGCAACTCAGAGATTTCTCACGACTCACACGCGTCGTCGCCGAATTCCGCTACGGCGCGGGAGATCTTCTTGGCCTCGTCGTCCTTTCCCATGTTGAGCAGAGTGTTGCCGACCGCAGTGAGGCCATTTCTTACCTCCTGCTTTTGGTTGGCGGCCTCAGGATAGACCCGCGAAACAAAAACGGCCATAGTGGCATAGACATCCGCCGGTGTCGCATCATCAAGGCCTGCCGTCACGTAATCGAACATGCACTTGGCGCAGAGCTTTCCTGCTTGCTCGTTGCCCATGAGCTCTGCCTGGCGAAACAGCCGCGCCGCTTCCACGTAATCCTGCCGTAGCCCAAGTCCTCGCGCATATAGGCTTCCGAGATTGTACAGAGCGACCTCATTCTGCTCGAGTTGAAGGATGCTTCCATATGCCTCGATTGCCGACTCATAATCGCCAGCATTGAGCGCTACCTGACCGAGTACCAGAAGCGACCGTACGGCCTCCTCGGGAGTCATCGGAGCTTCGTGGTGATGCTCATGCTCGGCGTGATGCTCTGTTCTTGGAACGTTGGCTCCCATCTTTCCTCCCTCGTATGTGCTGCCAGTATATCCTACGCTACCATTCGCTGTTCTTTACGACGCGTCAGCCAGAATCCGAATCATGGCTCCAGAAATCTGCGCACGACGCTCAAAAAGCTGCTCGACATTCTGGGGATGCTTGAACGTCCGAGCGTACGTGTAGAGCAAGTCACAATATCGATATTGTTGCTCAAGCTCAATGAGCTTGGTCCCAGCCACCGGCTCGGGCGGCACGACCAGTTCTAGCTCCTCACCCACCAACTCGGCCTTCACCATGCGTCGCCACGTGCGATACAGCTCCCGATTGCGCTCATCAAACGCCATCGTGGCAAGCTTCAACACCAAGAGCTTGTCATCTGTAGACACGCGCCGCGAGGGGCTGAGCCATGCCTCCACATCGCCGATAAGCGCGAGGTCGCGTTCGATACCTATGCGCTCAAAGGGCTTTGGCTGTTCCAAGGCCATCCACTGACGGATGCAGTCCGTAAGGGTCGCATCTCGCACGAGTGCGATGTCTTCCGGAATGCCCACGGGAATCGACTCGATGGACGGCACGCTTCGCTCATAGCGTCGCACCATCTCACGGCGCTGATGCGTTGAGGTGTAGTATCCCACGTCGTATCGTCCAAATCGGCCGGCTCTGCCCGCAATCTGTTGGACCTCTTCCGACAGGAGCATTCGCACGTCGCGACCATCAAACTTTGCCTGTTCCACAAACACGACTCGCCGAATGGGAAGATTCATGCCCATGCCGATGGCATCCGTGGCAACGACGACGTCGGTCTCGCCCTCGTCAAAGCGCCGCGCTTCTTCGTGGCGGACATCATGAGGCAGCGCACCATATATCACCGAGGGAGAATGCCCAGCCGCAGCGACCTGCGAAGCGACGGCATGCACCGACTTGCGCGAAAAGACCACCAGCGCGTCACCCGCACGCACGTCCGCGGGCAGACGGAAGGTACCCCGACTTGGTTGGAGTGGAACCAGACGCTCGTGATATACCACCTCCACGTGGTCATCGCACAGTGCCGCCAACTTACACACCATACGCTCGGCATGCGGCGCGCAGCATACGTGGACCTCATGCGCCGGTATGCCTAGAATCGCAGCCGTCCAGTGATGACCACGGTCCCCGTCTGCGATCATCTGCGCCTCGTCGATAACGGCCACGTCGATGCCTCGATAGAAGTTCGCCATCTCTACCGTCGACGATACATGCCGTGCCCCCGCCAGCTCTACGGCCTCCTCCCCCGTAAGAAGCGAGCAGACACAACCCATGCGATTGAGTTCCTCGAACTGTTCGTAGGCAAGGAGCCGCAGAGGCCCAAGATATGCGCCGGACGGAGCTGCCGCAAGCACTTGCAGGGCGTCGTGCGTCTTTCCCGAGTTGGTTGGGCCAACGTGCACCACAATATGACGCGTCATCGTTCGCGCGAGCGGATAGGCCTCCATCGGCGTGCGGGGAACGTTTTCGCGCACGCGCAGTCGCAGCTCGACGGCACGTGTAAACTGCGCGCCGTAGTAGGGGTTCTGTAGCAGCTCATGCGCGATGCGCTTTGCCATCTTTTCGCCGAGCAAATATTTCTCGATAAATCGGGCATCGGGCTTTGCGCGCTTCTTTAGGTAGTTCGCTATGTTGTCATTCGGCCCAATAAGCTCGTGCATGATCGTCTGAATCGCGACGACCTGTGAATCTGTGACGACGCGTTTCACCATAAGGTCGCGAGCCACCAGATAGGCCGGCTTCTTCTTGTACTCAATACGCAAGAGGTATTCTACGAACCCGCGCTCGCGTACGCGAGTTTGGACCTCCCGCTCGGAAGTAACGTCCTCCAGGCTAAATGCCAACGCATTCGAATCTGACAACTTGTCGAACCGCTTGATGCGAGCGCTTTTGCACAGGCAACTGACGATAGACTCTTGTACGGGTTTTGCGGGAGCGCACTTGTCGTATACCTGTCGTATCTCCTGCGCCGCAAATGAATTCAATGGTGATCCGCCACGCTCTGGATGCATCGCGCGATATGTCTCACACGCTTCGCCGAACGATATTGAATCCACGTCGGTTGCACTGGGCAGCTGTCCTTCTGGTCGCGCGGCCCAGTAGCTCGCCAACAGCTCGCGTTCAAGCTCCACAAACGTTGCCTCATCGCGCAATCGGGCATAGTTCATGCGCCGTTTGGCACTCTTGGGCTTGCCCTTCATATAGCGTTTACGCCACATGCTTACTGCCTGCGAACGAACGGCGTCAGGAGCAATCGAGACATCCAGATCCTCGACTTGTTGCATTCGGCGCTTGAGTGCGGAGCGAAGCGCACGTTCAAAACACGCTTGCGAGGATTCGGGAAGCTGTGCCAAAAGAGCGTTCCAGTCGGTTCTTCGGGATTGTTGTACGCTGCGTTTGCGACTCAATACGACTACCTCATACGTCTGGCCTTGGCATTTTGGGCATCCAGATTATAAATCACGCTGCAGAAGTTTGTTTTCTTGCAAGCGAACAGTTGGCCCGACAATCGTTGAGCAAACAGTTCGGAGCGGTCCTCACCACACGCATCGCCAAGACGAGAGGATGGTCAGAACAGCGTAGCCTCCAGCACGTCCTTGCCGCGCATGGCATCCAACCACTTTTGTGGAATAGCATCGATCCCATAGGCAGTTCCCGCGAGCGCACCCGCCACACATGCGGTGGTATCGGTGTCGGAACCGAGGTTCACTGCGACAAGGACACAGTCCCGGTACGTAGAGGTCGTGGAAAAGCACCATTTGGCAGCAGCGAGAGTGTCGAGCACGTATCCACCAGAGCGGACATCCGAGCGCGACATGCCTTCGAACTCAGAGAGCAGACGACTGTGGGTGTGATCGGGCTGCGCCGCAGCTTCCCTCAGCAGGTGCACGAACTCGACGCATGCCTCGGTAGATATGCGATGCGCATGCGTGACGGCAGAAGCCGCCCTTACTTCGTCGTCAGTCGCCTCACAAAACGCCAGCGGAGCGATGCGCATAAGCGCACCATTGCCGTTGTCCCATTTGCCAGAGAGGCCATGACCCAACCTCAACGCCTCAGCCGTGGTACCACCGTAATCGAACACAGTCCCATCGGGAGTATAGGCGCCCTCGTCAAACCAGCGTCTAAAGCTCCTCAAAAGATCGTCCGTATCGACGCCGCCGGTTCTGCGCACGCTGTCGCAGGTGGCAAGCATCATTGCCGTATCGTCGCTCCAAGTGCCAGCGGGCTGATGATGAGTGCCAAACCCCACCATGTCCGTGCATTCAAAGGTGTCTCTGCTCTTGAACTCAAAGGGGACGCCCAGTGCGTCTCCCACAGCGGCTCCCCACACAGCACTCCGTAACGCGCTTCGCATTGTGTGCCCCCATCTAATTTCAACCTCGTAGCCTCGCGTCGTGCACGGTCATCAATCGGTTATCCGAACCATCTCATTCTACGCTAGCGCGGACTGGGCTGCCGAGAAGCGTCGGTCGATGCCAAGTGGCACGAGCGCTTTGTTGGATCAGTCGCTTTTCCACGCCTTCGCTCGCTTTTCGACCTCTTTTACGAACTCCGCCGCTTGGTGCGCGTCCATGTAGCCCGCACCAACGTCTAGGGTCGCCTGCTTGACGTCCTCGGCTATGTCGTTGCAGTATTGGTTGAACGTCGCCGGGTTCATGCGGTACAGTCCGTTCACGCCCTCCATGAGCTTCTTGAAGCCGTACCAGAACGCCTCGACATGCTCGTCGAAGTCGTCATCGAGCATGCCCCAGTAGCGCTTCTTGTTGAAGCCCCGCATGCGCTCGATGCTCTTCTGCAGGCTGTCTCCGCCTTCGTCTTCTTCCACGACGGTAGCGATGTCCCTCACCTTGTTGTGCCCTGGAATCTCGCCTTCGTACTCGCTCATGTCGTAGAGGAAGTCATCCCACCAGAAGCCAAAGCGCCACCCACTGCAGGCCCCAAACGAACCCTCGGATGCAAATGCCGCAAAGAGCCCGTTGTCCTGCACGACCTGCCTAAACGTACGGAATGACTTGCGAACCTCCACTGCAAGCTCGCGAAGCTCGTCCACGTCCAACTCGGCAGAGAGAGCCGTACCCCCTTCGAACTCGGGAAACGTTGGAAGGGAAAGAACGTTGCCCGCAACACTCTGTGCGTCGACGCGCATCGTAGCCTTTACTTCTTCCTCCGCATAAACCGCCGCATCCACGACCTGCTGCTTGAGCTTCTCCATCCTTTCGTTCCTGTTTGCGATCTGCGCCAGAAGCTCTGCCTCGGCATCCGTCTGCGAGTCAAACGCCCTGTCAAACGCGTTGTCTATAGCACGGTGGAGCTGCTCATCCGACTCTATTCTGGTGGCCAAAAGGCTTAAGGGAACTTCCTCCGTCCTATCTGCGACCTGCTCCTCCGCGTCACAGACCACAATCCCGTCCAGCAGCCGCACTCTATCGGCATAGGTCTGCGCCGCTTCAGTAAGAGCGGAGTCCACATCCACCTCGCCTACCTCATCGATTATGCACTCTGCCTTGGCAATGGTTTGATCTAGGCGTCTGAGCACCTCCGCACGATTGTCCATTCCAAGGAGCGCGTTATAACGCTCGAGGTAGTTGATCGAGCGAGGCATCCTCTTGTCGTTCTTCAGCTTGTCGAGCACATCTTCGCGTGCTTTGGAGCAGTAAGTTCCCACGGCGGAAACGACCTTGTGGCGATTGGTCCGACGCTCGAGCGTTAGGAAATCACTTACCTTACCCAGCGCATACGAGCGCGCCTCTGCCACGACTCGTGCTTCTTCCTGTTCTCGCCGACGCTCTTCGTTGGTCGCAAGCCCATCCGCAAACGCCTCACCGGCAAGCGCCATGGTATCTTTTAGCTCATCCGCATTCATGGGATCCTCCTAGATGTCCAGCGCCTTGCGAGCGGCCGCCACGGCATCGCCATCGGGATAGAAGTCCGGACTCACGCTCGCAAGAAGCTCGGGACTGATGTTCTGTATGTCACGGATGCATCCCAGCGGCAGAAGCACCTTGCGCGCACCGGCGTTCTTTGCGACGCGCATGATGTCCTCGAGTCCGCGGAGCTCGTCCATCGTGCCAGAGAGTCGCAGGATGCCCGGAACGACCGTGGATGCTGTAACGGGACGGTTGCAAGCGGCCGAGCAAAGACCAACGAACTCGGCAAGCGATACCTCGTCCGACAGGCCCTTGGACTGCAGGTCGTTAAAGAACATGAGATAGTCTTTCTCGGCAACCCGCATACCCGCGGCAACTCGGTTTGCGTTGTTCTCGAAGAACCTAAAGGCCGCCTCCATCGTGTCCTTGACGCGTCGGTTCGACCCCAACCCCTCGATTTGGAACTTGCACTCGCCCGCGACCGCTTTGTTCTCCAGCTTGTATATGGCATAGTCTCCGTCGAGCGCACGCCCTATGCCGAACACATGGCCAGGCATGAGCGTGCCGTCGGGCACCAGCGTGTCTTCGCTCTGTTCCGGCACGGGAACCACGCGCGTTTCCATGGGATTGTCTGCGTCGATGTAGCCCAAGTTCACGTCTATGAACTCCACGCCTGCCATAATCTTGAGCTGCTCCTTTACGCGTCGTCGTCCCTCGACCGCATACTCCAGGAGCATCTTTGCGTCGTCCTTGGTCATCACCTCATCGGGGAACAACAGCTTGGCCAAACCGGAGAAGTTCTTGCGCACGCCTATCTCGTCGCGCTTGTTGAAGTCACTGTTCAGACGGAAGTACTGATCGATGAGGTGCGTGTAGTCGCGTTTGCGCATCTCGCGGCAGAACTCAGCCAGGCAGTCCGTAATGAGCCCGTAGTGATCGGTTAGCAGGTCTGAGCGCATCTTGGGCACCTCCCACCCCGGAAGGTAACAGTGGATGCGGTCGAAGAACGCCGAGTCGTCGTTGAACTCCGGCGGGAACGGATCAAAGAGATGCGTGGTCTTGAGCACGTTGGCAACGGTATCATTGATGTTGCCTTCGTACACGATGGAGGCGTCGGCATTTAGCTGATCCTTGCCACGCGCGAACGAGCCCGAGGCCATGTAGTCCTTGAGGATCTGGATGGCATTCATGTCCTTGAACCGCATGCCCGCCACCTCGTCGAACGTCACGCAGTCCCAGTTGCCCACGAGTCCCACGCGTTCCATAGATCCGGCACGCATGCTCGCGTTCATGCGCCCAAAGAGGTTCGCCGTCGTGGTCTGCCCGCCCGAGAGCAGAATCGAGTAGGGCGATATCTCCTTGTACACGTGGCTCTTGCCCGTTCCACGCGGACCGAGCTCGCATAGGTTGTAGTTTCGCTCCGCAAGCGGCACCATGCGCTCGATGAAGTGCATCTTCTGCTTGTCGGTAAGCGCATCGGGCTCGTAACCGCAGCTGCGCAGCAGGAGGTCCATCCACTCCTTGGTAGTGAACTCGCGACGCAGCTCAATCATGGAGTCCAAATCCAAATTGGGCATCTGGATGGGCTTGAGGCTCACCACGTGGAACGGGCTGTCCTCGGGACCGCGCTTGTTGCCCTTCTTTTTGGGCTTGGGCCTGGGCTCGTCGTCGAAGATGTCAGCCAGTGCGTCCTCGTTTTCGTCGCCTGGCTGCAGGTACTCTATGCGCATGATGCACCAGATGCCGCCCTGCAGAATCTTCGTGTAATTGCGCACGTATTCGGCGGGCATTACGAACGGCTCAATGGCAAGGTTCGTGAAGCTCGCAACGTAAATGTCCTTGTACTCATCGAGTTTGGCGTGCACTTTGTCGATGATGGTATATTGGCCTAGTTCTCTAATCTTTGACTTGATGGCCTCCGACTCGTCCGCGCGAACGTAGTTGTCGGTGAGGATTTTGCGTATGCGAGAAACGCCCTCCTCCACCATCTCTTCGTCATCGGTGGCGCAATACATTCCAAGCAGGTACTCGAGCACGAACGTGGGCACGTTTGCTCCCCGCTTCATCATCGCCGTGAGGTCTTTGCGCACGATCTTTCCGCCAAAGTGCTCGACTGCCTTTACGTCAAGCTCGTCAGTCTCCAAGTGGGGTATTGCCGTCGACTGTGCCTGTGCCATATCTGTGCCTCTCCTATCTTTGCGCATGACGCGTTTGTGTGCTAGAACCCAAAGTCGTCGGATGCGAACGAAACCTCAGCCTTATAAGGTATTCGTGCAGCCAACTCGGCTGGCTCGCGTCCGTCTTCATGGATAATCATGTCGTAAGTGTCACCACTATCGTCGTGGGTAGCGAGGCTGAACCTCACCTTGTCGGGCACTATTCGCCCTCCAATCACCTCGACGGACTGCCTGTCACAAAGAACTCGTCCTTTACCATCTATAAAATGCACTTCAAAGGCGTTGTCCCCAGAGCCTAAGGAATCATCCACACCAAATCTCGCACAAAAGAGGTTGCTGTCGATGCTGTGCCGTCCACCAGTCGGGGCTATGGAGACACGTCCTCTGGATACGGGGACAACCATATAAGACGCCACAAGTTCCTCCTGAGCTTTTGCGCGCTCCTCAGCATCTCGTTTTGCACGTGCTCTAGGCAGTTCACGCCGCGCTCTTTGCTCGGGAAGAACGAACGCAACTCGCTCACTGTTCGCTACCTCACCCTCGGTTCGCGACGGGTGACAAGTGAAGTAGATGATCTGATACTTGGTAGCAAGTGATTGCAGAAGCGAAATCGAACTACCTATTTTCTCCGCGTCCATACTCGCAAATGGATCGTCCAGTATTAAGAACGGTGATTCAGCCTGGAACACGGTGTCGACGAGTGCCATGCGAAAACACATGTCAAGCAGATCTCGATATCCCGTGGAGTAACCTGCAACATCGTGAGCAACACGCCCTTCGTATACCTCCACATCGAAGTCAGGATTAACGGTCACCTGAATCTCCTCATTACCAAGCAATGCGTTGGCATAATCAGAGAATCGGTCTGCCAAATCACCTAAATACCGTCCATCGAGTCCCTCGCGCGCTCGACGCAAATACTCGGACGTCTTCTGGATAGTGAACAGATTTGTCGTTGCCTTCTGTTTCCTCTTTGAAAGAAGCTCGAGCTCCTGACGAACGGATAGCCTCCCCTCAAGCGATTGCAGCAGGGCGTTCCGATGCTCCTCTTGCTTCGCCTTCTCCCTCAGAAGCGAATCGCGTTGCCGCCTTAGCATCTCAAGATTGCCTGTCATCCCGCTCTGGCCTCCCGATGACATCGAATGCCGGGCAGATTCCAGAATCTCCTGATTCTCGCTAAGCCACTGTGCGAGCTCAGCATCAGTCTGTCGTAATGCTTGTTTGAGATTGGAAACTTCGTTAGTCCGTTCCAATAGACCATCGAGCGCAGGACTCAGCTCTCCCTGAATCCTTACTCCATATTTGGTGAAGAAGGTATCAACTTGCCTGCGAAGATTGCGCAGGCTTTTTTGCGCTGCGATTGCATCGGTTCTTGCGCGCTTTTCCTCCCATAAGAGCTTTTCGATGGCCGATATATCATCCTCCACCGAATCGAACCACTCATCCGAAAGATCATCGATACGACCGACACCAATCCTATTTGCCCATTCGGCAATTCGGTTTTTCTCCAAGGCAATGAGTCTCATCCTGTCCGATTGTTTCTTCTCTGCTATCTTTTGGCGAGATCTCCATGCACGATATGCCGAAACCGTCCTCGAAAGGCGCTCAGATCCTACGGCTATTTCATCAACGCCCACGCCTTTATCGCCAAAGGACTTCAAAAGGGCGCTCAGCTCAGCAGCGTATTCGTGGGACACATCATGAGCCTCACGCTCCTTGCGCTCAAGCTTCTCCACCTCCGGTGGATCTTCTCGTTCAAGAGCGACAAGGAACGCGTCCATCTTTGTCTCGTCCAAATCCGTGACATCTATGGACAGTGCCTCTGCAATAGCATTCTCGAGCCTTCGTCGCGCATCGGCGTCCGCGCCCAACAGCCTCTCGAGGTCAGATGCCCTCGCCTCCATAGACGCGGCTTTTTGCGAGTATCCGCCTCCCTCTATATCCGCATACTTATCAGCAATATCGTCTGCATGTTCTCTTGCCAATTCCAACTCAGATGAAACGAGGTCAACTTGCTGACGCGCCTCCTCAACTCTCTTTGCTTGTTTGGGCCATGCGCCAAGGCGTTCCTGAAGCACGGGGACTTGAACAGCGATTGACGCACTATCAAAGCTCTCTCCAGGAAAAAGCTCTTCCACGATTGACATCAGGTCGTCATTGGCTTCTCGCGCCTTCGCTTGCGCCTCTACGAGCTGATTCTCGGCTACGTTAAGCGCGGATCGAGCTTCTTCCACCTCGTTATCCGCTTCACGCGAAGCACGTAACTTCTCCTCACTTGGCCCCGCCGATGTCTTGGCGCCATTCCCTCTTAGCAAAACCACGCCAACGACGACTATAACTGCTCCAACTATAAAAAGGACAGGACCAAACATCGCCCCCGCCACGATAGCTGCAACTGCAGCGACAAAGCAAGCAACCGCCGGCATCGGCACTCCAGGTTTAGCTTGTTGCGCAGCATGTGATTCCCCATCAAGGCGTGCCTTTGCCTCGTAGGCACTTTTCTCCGACGCATGGAGTCGTGCAGCGCAGTCATCCCTCATTGCCCGCGCATTGTTGACGCTGTCTATCGCCGTGGAACAAGCATCCGCAGCCGAATCTAGTTTTTCTACAGCTGAATCATCACAGATCTTTCCTCCCGGAAGGGAATCAAGCTTAACCCGCTCCTCATCGAGACGTGAATTGCAGGTCTCAAGACGCAGTTCGAGCCTAGCAATCTCGTCATTGACAGAGCGCAGATCTTGCGCATCCTTTCTGAGCTCTTGCACATAGTAGGTAGACGCTCCCTTTGGAACTGCGGAGGCTGCCTCCTCAGACTCCTTCATAAGAGCTGTCAACCTCCTACGTCTCTCCTCCCATCCCGCTCGCGCGATTTGCAATTCCCTAGTAGCAGCTCTTCCCTCCGCGATAAGGCGCGTTACGTCATCGACCTTAGCTATAGCAGCATCAGCACGTTCGAGTAACTTTGGATCCGCAGTGACCGCGCTATGCAACCTATCGAAGCCCTCGCCCCCTGTAGCCGCTGTTGCATTGAGCATCGCGTCCTGTGTTCGAACCGTAGCGAGCTTCTCGCGCATTTCCTGAAGCTCGCCTTTACTTGGTACGCCGCTTGGATACTTTGAGGCTAAAGACCCTCTCTGCTTGACCGTAGTTCCAATCGCAGCCTCAGTCTGAGCCAAGTGCTCTTCAAGCCGCCCGATCTCTAAGATGCTTTTTCTGGCTTCGTTTATCGCTTTTTCATCCGGAAGGCGACCTCCCATTTCGGATATCGCCTTATTGTAGGCGGCCTGTGCCTCACGCTGTCTGCCCCTCAGCTTCTCTTCGACTTTCCTCAGGGCTTGCACGCGATGAGAAGTTGCCTGGCTTCGCTCCAGCTCCGCTTGAGCACTATCTATCTCTCGGTCCAAGACGTTAATTGCCGAGGTATAGTTCTCTATCTCCCCGCCGACTTGTCTTAGTTCCGAAATCTGCTCGTCGGCCTTGGCATTGGCTTTCACCAGCTTGGCAATATCTCTGGACACATCCGCAATTGCGCCACGATTTCCCGTCTTTTTGTAATACTTGCGGCGCTCCTCCAATCCAGCCTGCGCCTTGTCGAACCCAGCCACATCATCAGCTTCGTTAACCAACGCGTTCAGCCTATTACGCAAGCTTGCGGACGAAGCCGATAGGCTCAATCCATTCTGTACCATATACACACTCTTCTGAAATGAATTCGCATCCAATCCAAAGAGCCATTCGCCAACATTTGTTCCGGTCTCTCCAATAGCAGATTTTCCAGTGTCTATGTAGACGACCCTCACCTTATCTCTGGAGCCCGTCGCACCGAACGTACGTATAACACGAAACTCTTTGCCGCCCGCCTCGAAGTCAAGCCAGCCACCATACCTACCGCCCTGCCACGGCTTATATCGCAGCCTTTCGTTCGCCGTCACATTGCGCACGCGCCTTCCATCGAATCCGTAGAGCATGGCTTTTATGAACGCCGCGATGGTAGTCTTGCCCCAACCGTTTGCTTGCATGACGACATTGAGTCCGTCATTAAAGGTCAGATCGTAGTTATGGAAGGTGCCGAAATTCTCTATATGACATCCCAGAAGCTTCATTCAGCTAGCCCCTTTCCATTGAGTGCGTTCCAACCACAGCGCAGGATTCGCGTTTTTTCTGCCTTGCTAAGCGAATCGTCCCCAACGACTCTGCGAACAAACTCGGCAAGCAGAGAAACGTCAGTGTCCAAGTCGGCTATATTGAGGTCTAGCCTGCACTCGTCAACCACTTCCACGTAGAAGAAGTATCGTTCGAGCTGCTCCGCCAAATCGTCTGTATTGATATAGACGTCTAGTGGCAAATGCCCAACAAGTTCCACGCGCAGGCATGCATCCCTATTGACCTCTTTGATTGCGTTGCCCACTGTACCAACAAGCTCACGGGAACTTTGGGGACGGTCAATTGCAACCTCACACACGACGAAAGGATGTACTGCGCATTCGATCCACTCCGCAGAGTACTTGTGATCAGCAGTCTCTATGAGTAGATACCCGCTTCCAATACGGTCTCCAAACCCTGATGCGGCTAGCGGGCCCAAGCGAACAAGCCTCGACCCACCGTTCAGCGCGACGCCAACATCACTTCCACTCCTGATTATGGATATTGGCGTATGAGGTCGCACAACGTCTTCTAGTTCCTCAAGACCTGTTCCCGTAACAACGGGTATGGATGTCGCCGTACCTTCAATTTTGATGTCTACTCGGCCATCCTCTCTTGGCACGATTACGCTTAGCGCCCCAGTCTTTGGCAGACGACCTTCAACACCATCAAGTTCCCTCAGAAAAGGTACGTATTTGACGGCAATACCATGCCCGCCAACCGTCTTCATGACCGCAGAGAGTTGGCTCTGCGCTATAAAGTCTTGAGTAAAGAGTCCACCAGCAATAATGCAAACCTCAGCACCACGGCGACTGGCATCTTTCAATGCCATAGTTAATGCTTTGACTCTATCCGACTGCCACTGGTCAATCTTTGAGGACGGAAGGTCAATGGCAGGCAATCCTCCCACACCAAGGTTCGCGCAAATCATCAACTTCACTCGTGACCTCCTCGTTATTCTTCAACAGACACAATCAGGTTCAAATCAAAACCCAAAGTCGTCCTCGGGGACGAACGCTATGTCGATCGTGTACTCCTCTTGCCAAGCAATCTGCTTCGTCTTGCGGTCTCGACAAACCAGGTAGTATGTCTCCTTCGCACTGTACTGGCGGCCTGCCTTGAGGCTGAACTTCGAGCGCGTCACGCGCGCGGTCTCGTCGGAGTCGGTCATGTCGGCATGCGCCTTGATGATGTTGCTCACCTCGTTGCCGCTTGCATCCGTCATCGCCAGCTCATATTCGGTTGGTAGCACCTTGCCACCGACCACCTCTGGCTGGAACAACTCGATGCGGAAGATCAGGGAGTTCACACGGCGCGACGTCGAAAGAAGTTTGAGTGTCGCCGATTGTTGTTCGACAAAACCTTTCGATCCGCCCCTACGATTGCGGAACCGAATCACCGGAACGCACATCTCCTGCAGACTCGCGCCGCCATGCACGTAGCACTCGCCAGGTCCCGCCTTCTTTATGCGCACGCACTCGCGAGGCGAAAGCCCTGTGTATGCGCCGCCCTTTATGTCGTCCATGCTCATCTTTATGAAGAGATGGTCGTCTATCTCCGCGCTCTCCAAGATGGCGTAGCGGCGTCCCAGTCTTACCGCTTCGACGCCGATGTCTGTCTTGCCCACCTTGTCACGCTCGGCAAGCGCGTCTCGGGTGTAGATGAACCCATGGTCGGCCGTTATGACCACGCGCGAGATACCGAGGTCATTGATGGCAATTTTCACGAGCGCCACCAAATCGTCCATGGCCGTTTCGCAGGCAGCGAACACATCGCGCTCGGTGGAGTAGTCTTCGCCAGTCGCATCGATTTTGTTGTGATACACATACACGATATCGGCATCGCCGATGAGCCCCTTGCGCTCTGCGCGCTTGGTGGAGATAAGATCTTTTGACTGAATGGCACGTGCATTGGGCCTGCTCGCCCTCAGCACCGCCTCGCGCTCCTTCGTGCTCATGGCAGACGTGCCATTGCAACCCACCGTCCCCGTCGTCGCGTCATAGGACATCGTGTTGTGGGGAAGCAATGCCGCCATCCCAAACTCCGTAATCGAGGGAAACACGCTCTGCATGGTCCGTAGCTCTGCGGTGCCCTTCGTACTACGCTCGAGTCTCTCGGTAAGCTCGGTCGCCACCTCGTAGCGTAAGCCATCGCTCACGATCACTAGCGTCTTCTTTGCCCCACCCGCACCAGAAAGCACCTGTTCCTCAAAGAAGTGCCGTTGACGGGCCACGCCTTCGACATATCCCTGGCTTGACCACAGCTTCTCGCAGGCGCCCACCCAGCACGCGTTTGTATCGGATAGGAACCAGTTCGTGTAGATGCGTTCCATCCAGCCCGCCAAGTCCTCCAAGGCACTGTCGAGCGACCCGGGTATATCGGTCTCGCTGTGCAGACACTCGTCACATGCTCGGCAGAATTGCCGATAGAACGAATCCATGCGATACCAATCGGTGGTATAGGCCTTCCATACATCGATGGGCGTCGCAAAGTGGAAGCCTTGGGTGTGGTCGCGGAAGAAGCGCGCCGCGTCCACCGCTGCCGACAACGCATCGAAATATGGCGCCACGCGACTGTACCAAGCCAGATCCTTGCGACGCTTCGCAAGGCTTGCAGCCTCCCCCGCTCGATCGGCCCCATGCGCCATGCTACCCAAGAGATCGACCAGAATTCGCTCGTTTATGCAGGGAAGGACATCGCTTTCAGCCAAATCCGCCGATGGCATGTGAGAGAAGCGCTGCTCCAGGTTACACGTACGCTCGACACGTCGGCACAGGTCATAGAAGTCATCGCCAAACGCGTCGTCTTGCAGCCAGTCATCAACGATGTTGAGGCAAAACTGACCGTGCGGTTGTGACATGCGGGCCTCAAGGCCGTTGAGGGCACCTTCGGGAAGTGTGCAGGAAAGCGCACTGAGCAGGATATGCGCCGCAAGGTCATCCGCAGACTTGAGGTCACCCACATAGCCGAGACGGCTCTGCACGTACGATTCGAACGCACCGTCCGCCCCGAACTTGGCCAAGTTGGCAAGCGGTTCCACCTCGCCGAGTAGCTCCACAAGATATGATTTCATAATCTGTGAGGTCGAGAGATCGGATACGCCTAGCATCGCGCCGATGACACCAAGTGCCACGTCTTCCTTGGTTTGCGCGCTTGGCATTAGCTTTACGAACTTCCTTTTGCGATCCGCCGCGCGAAAGAACTTGTTGAAACGTTCGATGCCCTCAACCGCGAGATCACCGGCACCCAGCTCCTCGAGCAGCATGGTGGAATAATCCGCCTGAAAGTGTTCGGCCACAAACTCGATGTCCGCAAGCCAGTTGCCCTCCAGCCCATGTGGGGAGAGGTCCTTTTGCGAACGGGAATACACGAGAAAGTCGCTCTCGGGCTTCTCGCGGTAAATCAGACGCTTGAGGGCGAACTTTGATCCTTCGTCTGCCTTCGCATACTCCAAGGGACGCTCGAGCTTTGACTCGAAGCCCAGGCCAAAGACCATATACCTGTCGAAATCGGTCTCGAACGAGCCTTCCGCGTCGTGCCAAATCACAATCCTGCGAGGGATGCATGCGTCCAGGGGCGCACACAACCTGTCTGCCAAAAGCGCTGTTACGTCTTTCGTTTCCATCGGGTACCCATCCGCTGCAAATAACCGGCGAGTGTCTACAAAAGATCACTCATTATCGACTATTAAGTTAGCAAAAGGCTGGGACAACTCGAGCCTCGCTGGTGGAGTATTCCGTGCGCGCTCATCCGTAGTCGGCTATGGGTTACAACGCGCCACGATTTCTTTCGGGAAACGGCCTAAAGGGCTTGAATCCAGAAACCCGTTAGCCGTTTTCCGACAATTCTTAAATCGTCTTGAGCCAGGCGAGCAGATAGTCGGTGTTCTCGGCTGGAGTGGGCACACCATGGGCAATGCCAGCTTTTAGGAGTTCGAGCATATTTGCGGGGGGTGACAGCTTCCACGGGAGAGTGTGCCAACAGCTTTCGGTCGTTCGTTACCAGATGGCTGGCATGCGCTCGTTGGCAGGCGGCAAGCAAAAGGTCATCCTCCAAGTCGTCGTGCACAGCGCGATGCTTGCACGCCAAGTAAAGATCACTCGAATCCGCGGGAACGGCAGTGGCGAGGTCGCGCATGTCGTTGACGCAATCCCACGCCAGCCTCTTAATCGCCTGCGCCATATGATCGTCCAGACGCCCGCTGTCACGCGCCCAGCGCTTGTTCTCTATGCGCACACGTTGGTAGACATCGAGCGCCGATTGAGCTGGAAAGGCGATTGGGATTTCCTGCAGGTCTGCCTCCCGCAGAAGAGCGAGCACCGTGCCGTGCCCCGCTCGCCACGGGAGGTACTTTTCGAGCCATACGTTGGTGTCAAGGAGAAGGCAGAGGGAGCTATTGGGCATGAGAGATCAGCCCCTCCCCCTCGTGCTCGGCCCAATCCTCCATCAGCAGCTCCTCCCACTCGTCATCCGCAGGTGAAGAATAGGCGTCGTAGTCGAACCCGCAGTCTTGGTAGAAGGCCATGAGCCGCTCTTCGAAAGGGTCGGCATCGAAGCCTGCCCGACCAGCGAATTCCGCGACGCTTACTGCGGCGGGCTCCTGAGCCAACACGGTGACAACCGATGCCACACTCCTCCTCTTTGACGTACGGAAGCACAGCGAGATCGGCTTCGTTGACTTTGGGAGTCTGCGACCAATTAGGTCAGAGGGAATCAGGAGGATGTCGCAGCCTGCGACAACGCACTTCTCAGCAACGTTGACGTAGCCCTCCATCGTACGTCCATCAGGTAGGATGGCGTCACCCCGCCAAGCTCGTCGAAGAACTACGCCATCTCTAGCGCGTTGTCACATCCGTACCTTGCCCAAGAGCTCATTCAACCGTTTGGCCTCCGATCGATACCGCGCATACATAACGAGCCATATGGCGCAATGACACACCGCGAACACGCCCGCCATGGTCCCTAGATCCACAATGGTCGGCTCGAACCATCCCAAGAATATCCCGAGCAACAAAAAAGCCACGGTGTAGCTAACATAGTGCACGACTGCCTGCTTGAGCAGCCCCCACGAGCCAATCTCATAAAGCACAGTACCTGCCATCGGGATAGCCCCGAACGCTCCCGAGCTCAACATCTGGACGAGTAGGGCACCCGCCTCGCTTCCCATCATCTCGAGCAAGACGTTCGGCAGGACCAGCGAACCCCCTCCATCGGCATACGACATACCAATGACAACAAGGACCCCCACGACCATCCCGAGAACAAAGCCAAACACTGCCCGATTAATCAATTGCGTCACCATAGCGCATCAACCTTTCCTAGAGTCGCTGCCCTTGGAGCCGTTGTCTTATCACTGGCACGAAGCGTCGTGATGCCCAAGTCTCAACCCCTTGCTCGAGCTCGATGCGCAGTACACCCGAAAGCGTGAAGTCGAACCTCCGCACTTTGCTCAGATTGATAATCTCGTATCGCGAGATCCGGAGGAACATGTTTTGACCAAGTATCCTCTCCATCTCTTTAAGAGAGCCCTTGAGCCAGTAGGTTCCGTCAACCGAGAGCACCCTGAGCCGCTTGTTATCCGTGGAGATACTCACAACATGTTCCAGCGGCACGAACACGGTAGTATCGAAAGAGTCTACCGCCGTCAGCTTTCCCACGAAGGGGCTACGCACCCGATTCATGAGATCTGCCACCTGCGCGTCCGCATGTGACGCCCGAAAGAGAACCCGAATATCGGGCACGCTCTTATCTTCTTCGAATCGAACAGCGACCTGCTTCACAACGGTATCCTTACTTGTGCCCACGCACTACCAGCGAAGCGTACCTTGTCGCCCACCCAATGAACCACATCCCGTGACAAGCGGTATGGTGACGAGCCTAAGCGGTAGCTTGTCCTCGAATGTTTCATGGGAAAATGAGGCTCAAGATTGGTTTTCGTGAGAGGAGCAGCCATGGACAAGAAGAAACTAGCACAGCTTTGGACCATCATCTGCATTGCCTCGGTTGTGTTAATGCTCGTTGTTATGAACGTGACGCACTGGGACTTGTTCTGGGTTATTCCCATTATCGGCGTGCTCGTTTGCATGGTTCTTTCCTTCGTGCTCGGCACCAAAGACGAGTGAGCTACTTATGCAGTCGTCGAACAAAGGCACACGCGACAGAGGCCCATATCTTTGCATGGTCCTCAATGGTCTCGCGCTCACAATCCTCGCAGTTTCGCTCACGGGACCCGTTCATGAAGGTGTCCACATGGTTACCCAAGTAGCGGCCGGCTGCACTCCGCACTTCTTAAGCTTTGGCGTGATGGAGGCGGTGGGGACGCCCACCGTAAACATGGATTCCACCTTTTGGGGGCTCATTTTCGACGGCAGTGCGGCCCTCTTCAACGTAGTCGTTGGCATCGCACTCACAGTCGTGCTGTACAAGGTGCGACTCAAACCCCTTAGCCGACACTTCACGGTACTTCTTGCCCTGTTTCATTTATGCATGGGTTTTGGATACTTTTTGCGCGACGGCATCGCATACTCGCCCGGCAACGGGATGGGAGACTGGTCTAAGGTGCTCGACAACTTTGATGGCAACCCGGGGCTTCGCATCGGCATGCTCGTGGTAGGAAGCGCGGGCTACCTGTTCGCACTCTACCTCGCCTACCACGAGGCGTACCACTTCATCGAGCACAACGAAGACAAACCCGAGCGCATACGAGTAACCTCGGCAATCTACCTGTGGCCATACCTCTTCAATGCAGTGGCGTTCACGGCGCTCACGTTTCTCTCCCCGCTCGGCGCCCTCGACTCCCTCATAATCTCGGGCATCCTCAATCTCTTTGGCTACTTCCCACTCATGATTGGCTTCCTCTATGCTGGATTCGTGCTCAAGCCCATGAAGAAAAACATCTTTTACTTCTCGCCCTGCGCAAAACGGGAACCCCTGCTGTGGGTTGTGGCGCTCGTCGTTCTTGCACTCGACGCTTTTGTCGTGTGCCCGGGAATCTATTTTTAGGGCGTGACGATAAGCGAACGAGCGTAATCTGGCAGCTTGCATTGGCTCTGCAAGGCATGCCCCATGATGCGGGCTGGCCCCTCAACAGACACCCGCATGCGATAACAATCGTCTCCCCTCTTGCCACCGAGCTTAGATAACGATGAGCTCGACAACAAAGACGAGCGCGCAGCAGATTGCAGCAACCTGAAACAAGCTCGCACCGAACCAAGCGGCCGCGATGCCAACCGCGAGGGCAATCGCCCCTGCCAATGGCACATCAGTGGCCTGCACGATGGCAGGAAACGTCATAACGGCCAGCGTAACGTAGGGAACGTAGTACAAAAATGATCGGATGAATCGACTCTTGATTGGTCTACGAATAAGCGTGAGGGGCAAGATCTTGACCGAAAGCGTCACCGCAGACATCACGACGATGTACAACAGGGTGTTATGCTGCATCTGTGTCTCCCTCCTGTTCGTGCCTCAGCTCCTCGTCTGACACGGGAAAGAGAAGCGCCGCAACCGAGGAGATGACCACCGTAAGGATTATGGTTCGCGTGCCAGGGGAAAGCGTGGCAATGAAGGGAGCAACCGAAAATGCCAAGCTTGCAAGGAAGCTCACGACAACGCACCCCAGCACCACACGACTCTGCCTTGCAGGTGGGATGATGATAGCCAGAAACATGCCGTAAAGCGCAACGGAGAGGGCGCTTACCGCACGCCCGGGCAGGACATTTCCCATCACGATGCCCAGCGCCGTGCCAATTGACCAGCCCGAAAGTGCCGGTATGAACGCTCCGTACGAGTAGAACGGATCGACGGCGCCAGGTCGCGCGATAGCGATGCCAAACAGCTCGTCCGTTACGTCGAAGCCCACGAGAACGCGATGCAACGTGCCCGTCTTGGGAGAAAAGCGCTGGCTCAACGCCGTGCTCATGAGCAGATAGCGAGCATTGGCAATGAATGTGACGACGGCAAGCTCCAAATAGGAGGCGTTAGCAGCCATGAGGGTGAAGCCAGCGTATTCACCAGCTGACGCATTGTTCAAAAAGCTCGCAGCAAAGCCTTCCCAAGGGGTGAGACCCGCATTGCGGGCAACTATGCCAAGCGAGAACGCAACCACAAAGTAACCGGCACCGATGGGAATACCGTCACGAATGCCCTCCTTCATCGCCCTTCCGTGACGGGCAAGAAAACTGCAACCTGTGGCCATCCAAGTCACCCGCTTCACTCATTCACCTGACACATGCCGCGCAAGTATACCGTGCGGCAGCAAGAAAACGTCACAGAAGTAGATGCTACCACCACTGGAGTACTTCCCCAGTACTACCAATGCAGGCCTTCATGCGCGCCTCAGTAGAGGTGAATGTTCTCTGGCTACCTAGAGCCCCTCCGATCGTGGGGCCTGAGACACGTTGTGGTTATATCGGAAAGTACGCTTTAGGATGACTCACTTTCCTAAAGTATGCTTACCTAAGCGCGTCCGGCATCCGAAATCTGCCCCGTTATTTCATAGTTCATTGTATTGTCTAATGTTTTTCCTCGTCATTTGCTTGCATGTGTTCTAATTACGGGACGTTTTTTGGGCTCGGTTTCGCCCGTGCGGGCGTTTTGGCCTCCGCAAAACCCGAGGTCAGAGGCGGCCCCTTACGGTGCCGTATCCGTCGCGTGTGAAAAGCCGCTCCGATTTTAGGCCGTCTAGCTGGGCCTTCGCGAGGCTCGCTTAGCCACTGGCGGAACACGGCGCCCCTCGCGGTGCTCCTCCCCCGCGGGAGGTTCCGCAAAAACAACCCGTCTAGCTGGGCAAACCCCTCAGAGACGTTTTGAGACCCGTTTTCCGCCAACAAGGTCTTCCGTGCCATCGGCACGAAAAAAGCGCTGCAGGAACGAAGCTGTATCCCTGTCGTTATCAGGGCTGCTTTTGGGTGGAAGTGCCTTAAGGCGATGAGACGCAAGTGACTGCGATAAACGTTGGTAGATGGAAGACAGACTTCTCATGCCAGCGTGACGGGCGGTATGCCCCATCCCGCCCCCTTGCTGAGCGTAAGAGCTGGCGCCGCAAACGTAAGAAGCTGAGTAGCTCGTGGTCCATGTATCCATCGACTAACTGCCTACTGCGTTCGACGATATGCCACAAGCAATGTCGACCATAGCCGACAATCATCGAAGAGCCCAAGTTGGCTGGGAAGCGTTCCGTCCTCAGCCGCTGTGTGCATAGCGCTGCGACTCTGCGATCCTTCTTGGCCGGCCAAACGCATTCGCCCTCTCGGTGCCTAATGTGGGAAGGTCTTCACGGCGACCCTACACGAGTCCCTGGTAGTTCTGGCTGCCATGGAACAGGTTTGTGACGTACACCACGCCGCTGCCCTCGCTCGTCTCTTCCACCCTGAAGAGTAGGACATAATTGCCCACGAGAGCCTTTCTATAATCACGCGCCGCTAGGCGACCGTCAATCGGGCGAGAGTACGAAAAGGAAAGGGACTCGAGGCGTTCAACAACCTCGTCGAGCCCATCGAGGAAGTTGGCCGCAGCGGTGGGATTTGCGAACTCGTTGACAAGGTAACCGGTAACTTCGTCCACGCGTGCGACTACCTGCGGGTCGAAGACCACCTCATAGGCCATGGCGGTTCCGAATCTCGGCGAGTGCGCTTCGACCTGCAATGCCTCGGCCCGACGCGAGCCTCCTCTCCGCGGAGTCAACGGACTCGTAGAGGGCTTGCCTTCGGAGTGCCATCTCGTACTCGTGGTAGCGCTCAGGTGTCAGCGCGACGAACTCGTCATATCCGTTGCGCGTGACAATTACAGCACCGTCGCTTTCGCGGACGGTCTGGCAAAAGCTCGCGGTGTCCTTCAGGGCTCGAACGGGTACAGCAATCGGCATTGTTTCCTCCTACCATTAGCGTGGCCATATTGTACCACGGTATTGGAGCTGCATAATGCCTCATCTCCCACGAGGGTCTTACGCTTTTTGTGGGAGCGCCTCGAACAACATGTGGCACTGCAGGCGAAGAAAGAGGGACGGGCGAGCGCGCATCTTTTCCTCCGACACGCCGTGCCCGCCCGACGTCTCATGTGCCCTTACGCGTGCGACGTTAACGTCTGGGAAGGCGATAAGCGCGTATATGCAACGCACGAAGTAGCCGCGTTCCCTTGCGCGCCGCAGTATCTCGAGGTTGCGTGACGTCGAAAGAAGATGGACATGATAACATGCACCGACGAGTGGCCGAGGCGCGCCCGTACGGTCTTGACGTCAACGCCGCTGGCGATGAGGGCGTAGAGAGGCTCTGCCGGAGGATATCCCGATATCAGCATTTCGATTGCCGTGCGAGTGGCAACTTGTGACCCAGAGAGTCGGCTGAAAGGGACTCTGTCTGTAGATGATCGTAGAGCGCTGTCATAACCGCATGGATACCCCAATTCACAATTGGGGTTTAGCGGCGTAATAAGCAGCATGAAGTTCCCGGAATGCATATCGAAGTATCAGGTGTTCACGACGCCCGAGCTGATGAGCGCCATGGACTCCCCGGCATCGGCAGAGGGGCAGCCACGGCTTGCCGTGAGGCGTGGGTCGATCGAGCGCGTGAGGAGGGGCCTGCTCGTGTCCTACTGCGGGCGGTACGTTGGTGCGCCGGTCGATGTGGGAGGACGCCTCGGAGGCTTCCTCGATCGCCTTGGGAACCTCACGCCGACCGGACGTCCTTCCCATCTCGAGCGTCACTATGCTCTTTGGGGACACGCCGGCAGACAGCGCAAGATGCTCCTGCGTCATCCCGAGCTCGAGCCTGCGACGACGCACGATTGCGCCCAGCCGCGTGGCGGACTCTGCTTCCTTCCTCCATGGCGCGCCTCCTATCTGTAAAGTATTACAGCAGCAATTGCAGCAGTAATACTTTACAGGCGCAATCGTCCCTGTCAGTCGTGCGCTGGAGACGCTCTAGGCAAAGGCGAGAGCGAACCCTCATTCCATGCGACCATGGAACGCCTCCTCACATCTCTTGCAAGAACGAACAAGGGACGCGGGGTGCCCAGCATATGGATGAATTCGACCTCGACACTTCCATGTGACGGTAAAAGCATTCGTCCATATCGAGTCAAGTGGGCTATGGATAGAGGCTCTGAGGACGTCTATGGTTCGTCGCGTCGAGCAATCCCACCAGCGACATTTCCGCGTCCAGCCAACACGGGTCGCGATGGTGAGGCCAAGCCGTTTGCGCGCGGCCATGATCCCGACGCCCTCCGGGTCATGCCACGCCGAGCGCGTTAATCGGCGCGACCAGCACCCCCTCCGGCGTGCCGTGCGCATACTCACCGCGGCCCACGAGCACGTGCAGAAAGCTCGGGGGCGGCATGCGCTGGGCAGCGTTTTTTGCGGCAAGGCCTCTGAGCCTCGTCAGGCTTGCGACTGCTGCGGGGGCCTTGTCCTCCGCGAGTTTTGAGACTCCCCCTCGTAGCGTCCTGTCTTCCCACTGATGATACCGAAAATCCCATTATCAAATCCAGATAACCCAGGATGTTTTACAGATATCCCCAGTCACATTTAGCGTGTCCAAGCCCGACCACATGTCGTTTACGAGGCACCTTGCCTCCCTTGTTCGTTCTCGCAGGGGGTACGAGGTCATTTTTTGCGGGGACATATGGTGACAGTCAAAGGTCTTAAAGTGTGCATTTCAATAGTCCTCGAGCCGGCTTAGTCCCCGATTAACCGCCCACTATAATCGTCAACAATCGGAGGGACTCTAGGTAGCCAGAGAACATTCACCTCTACTGATGTGCGCAAGAAGGTGCTGCATTAGTCGAGGTGTAGTTTACGGAACACATTAGGTGTATTTTACCGAACGCATTTGGGGTATAATGCCGAATAAGGCCGCTCGCATCGCACGGCGAAAGGGATTCCAATGCAGGAGAATACGCTCAAGCCACACGGATACAGACCTAGGCTCATCGAAGGGCGCCTCGATTCGCTCATGCGCGGATTCGGCTGCGTGGAGATAACCGGCCCGAAGTGGTGCGGAAAGACGTGGACGGGCCTCTCGCGCAGCGCAAGCGTGTCGCGCCTGGACATGCGCGCGGACAGGGAGGCTGCACTTGTGGACCCCACGCTCGCCCTGCTCGGCGACACCCCGCACCTCGTTGACGAGTGGCAGGAGGTCCCCGAGGTCTGGGATGCGGCACGACGCTTCGTGGACGAGTCTGGCAACAGGCGCGGCATCCTCCTGCTCACGGGTTCGACAGGTCTGAAGAAGAGAGACCGCGAGAGGGTGCGCCACACCGGCGCGGGGCGCATCGCACGGCTCGCCATGAGGCCCATGAGCCTGCCGGAGACAGGAGACTCCACGGGTTCGGTCAGCCTGCGCGCGCTCATGGAGGGAAGCCCGCTGATTCCCGCAAGGACGCAGGGCACGGTTCAGGACATAGCGCGCTGGTGCTGCCGTGGGGGCTGGCCCGCGAACCTCGATGTCGAGGACGACGTCGCGATGGAGACCGCGGGCCAATACATACAGTCCGTCCTAGATGTCAACGTCGTCGAGGATGGCCGGTCTCCCGAGCTGGCGCTTTCGCTTTTGCGCGCACTTGCGATGAACGCGAGCCAGGCGGTGACGCTCAAGACCTTGGCACGCGACTCGGGTCGCGGCGAGGGCGGGGTCGACACGGATACCGTCGCATCCTACGTGGACCTCTTCAACCGTCTGAAGCTGACGGAGGACCTACGCGGCTGGGAGCCGCCCATGAGGTCGAAAGCCCGGGTGCGCGTCAAGCCAAAGCGCTACTTCGCGGACCCCTCGCTTGCCGCTGCACTGCTCTCCGCGACCCCGATCGCCCTGCTGCGCGACATGCAGACGCTCGGACTTCTCTTCGAGAGCTTGGTGATACGTGACCTCAGGGTGTTCGTGTCAACGTTTCCCGGTATGGGCAACGCCGTTTACTACTACCGCGACGACAAGGGCCTCGAGGTCGACGCCATAGTGGAACACGCTGGACGCTGGGCGGCCATAGAGGTCAAGCTGAGCGACACGAAGGCGGACGAGGCCGCCGATAGCCTCAAGAGGCTGCGAAGAAAGGTGATAGCAAACCCGGCGGCGCGTGGCGATGAGCCCGCGTTTCTCGCCGTAGTGGTCGGCAGGGGCGACCTTGCGTATCGGAGGGACGACGGCGTACTCGTGATCCCCGTCTCCCTGCTCGGTGCCTAGCCTCCAGCCGCGCCAGCAGCTACATCCGCCATCGCCCACACTCGCTTGCCACGCGGCTTTCACCCAACCCCACTTCCGCAATACTCCACATGGTCCACTGCTGGCGTCATCCGAAGAGCTCGGAGTCAAGCGCCGCCGCCATGGAGTCGGACTGCGGTATGGCATGCGCGTAGATGGACATCGTCACCTCGGCGGACGAGTGGCCGAGGCGCGTCTGATCGGTCGCCTTCGCCACGAGCAACGACGCCTGGGCCGGCAAGAGAAATCTGACCTGGCGCCTCTCGTCCCTCGGTCGCCTCACGCCCTCGAACGGGTTGCGCTCCGCCAGCCCCTTGGCGATGGCCCAGGCGAACGCCTGCGCGCCCGCGAGGTGCGCTGCCCTCAGCGTAGTGGACGACAGGCCCTTCCTCTTGTGCCCTCCGTTCCGTGCAAGGTCGATGAGCGCATCCACCACTTGGTGAGACTCGATCAGCCGAACGTCGTCATCGCCGAACGCCGTCTCGAACAGGGACGCCTTCTGCGCCGCCTTGCGGGCGGTGTACGGCTGGACCTCTCCGAGTAGCTCGCGCTCCCTTACCCAGCCCCTTACCAGCTCCCGGTAGCACAAGACCTTCGAGTCGAATCCTTCGTACATGGTTACCTCCTTTATGTTGACGGAGACTCCATTGAACATGCCGGCCGCCTGCGTTTCGTGCGGATGACAACGTGTTCTTTGTGAGTTGCAAGGGACAGCCGCGCGGATTTCCTTCTATCCCTTATGCTGCAAGTCATGCCAGGAGATGAGTGCCCATTTCCGTCAAGCTAGGCACCTCGCGTTCCTGGCCGCCATTGGCGACAATCCGTTTATGGCGTAATACGAGCGACGCCTTTGGGTATAATATGTACAACGTAGTTACAATAGAGGGACGGAAATGACCGCACCAACGACCACCATGCGCATAGACGAGGACGTTAAGCGGAGGGCAAAGCCCATACTAGAGGAGCTCGGGCTCAACGTCTCGTCCGCCACCAACATATTCTTGAGGGCGGTCGTCCGCTGCAACGGCCTGCCCTTCGACCTGAGGCTGTCCGAGGGCGCGTCTACCGCCGCTGAGGACTTCGTGGCAGAATACCTCGCCCCCCTCATGAGCGAGCGGAACGCCATCAACCGGGCGGGGTACGACCCCGAACGCCTCCGACAGCGGCTCATTCGCAAGGGCGAGGTCATCAATCGAGGCAGGCGGAGCATACCATGATCGGTGCGGATGGAATCAACCGAGCGGCGGCAGAGAGGCTGTTCGCGCGCTTTGCACCCATGTTCGCCGAATTCGAGAGGCGTGGCATCGACTACTGCCTGGTGGGAGGCCTTGCCGTCGTCGCCCAATGCCTGGCCCATGGTGGCGACGGCTTCAGGGCGACTGTAGATGCGGACGCCATGGTTCCGCAAGACTACTCAAACGCAGAGTTCGCACGGGACTACCTGCGCGTGTACGCAGCTGATCCGAAATATGCTGATGCGATATATGAGGCCGTGCTCGGAAAGGGCGGTTTCGAACAACTAAACGAGGCTGAGAATGCGTTCGCCAACATCTCGTTCGTCGGCGCAGACGAGGACTTGGACGGCATCGACACCCCCGACTTCGACGTCTGCCGCAGGCTCAATGGCAGAACGCTGGCGAGCATCGAGCGCGAGAGGATAGAGGTTTAGGGGCAGATGATTTGGGTGGCAACCGTGGGCGAGCTGCTAAGCATGAAGCGCGACACCATATCCATCTACGGGGTTGGCGCCAGCGACAGCCCGCGGCCACAAGACTTCGTCGACGTTGGCATCCTCGGCGCCCTGGCCGAAGGAGATGCGCGCGAGGAAGGGACGGACCCTGGCATCCTCGCGCGCATCGGACGAATCTTTGGGGAGCGATGATGGCGGCCATGGAGTGTGGGGTGCTTGCCGCGGCGGTCGAGGAGCTCGAGGCGGACGGCATCGAATTCGCGCTCGTGCACGAGAGCGCGCTAATGGGCTGGGGCGTGGACAACAACGCGTTCTTGACATGCGTAGACGCGGTCCTGCTCGAAGACGAGGACTTCGCCGTGCTTGGCTGCTCCCTCCCGTCCGGGGTCGGCGGCTATGCGGAGGCCGAGGTCGCTGGGGTCCCGGTCAGGCTTTGGTCGAGGACGTCCCTCGGGCTCTCCGGCGCCGTCGAGGTGACCTCCTGCATCCGATACGGATGCGAGGCGCTGGCCCCGGAGACGGTGCTGCGGAAGCTGCCCTTCTCGCCGGACTTCCGCCTGCTCGAAGAGCAGACGGCCTGCCTCGCAGCCATCTTGCACGCGCGGGAGCTCACCGACGACGAGCTGGAGCTGGTCGCACGCTACGTTCGTGGCGTATAGCCGCCGCGTGGCTCTGGTGCCACTCGGCGGCAAAGGCTTTTCGTTGTCTTGTCTGCCGAATCGCTTGTGTCATCTGACGCCATGGCCAATAGCTGGGCCCCCTCGCGTCCCTTGCCAAAGAGGCGTCGCCCTTCGCGGTCAACGCGGAGGCGTTCCTTTGCAGTTTGACTCGATATCAGGTTGTGCTGCATGAACAGAAAGCGAGCAGCAACAACTCACGGTGAAGCGAAAGGCAGGAAGTATTTTTAGCTTTGCTGTATAAGGTCCCCCGACTGGTGGTCTGATTGATTCAGAGGCTTCGCAAGGGGCTTCTTCCAAGTCGCCGGGGGTTGTCCTCCGGCTTTTTTTGGCTGCAAGGGATGGGCGCCATGGCTGAATGTAGCATCTTTGTTGACGAAAGTGGAGGTCAGAAGGGCCATTCAAAGTACTACGGCATCACCTTGGTTTTCCATAACCAGGCAGAGAGCATCCAGCCGGCTGCAGATAGGTTTTCCCGTGCACGCGAAGCGCGGGGGCGATCGTGTGCAGGTTCGCATCGCCGACGGACTACATTCTCTCCCAGGTGGCCGACCTGCTTTGCGCGCTGGTGCTGACCGCGCTGAAATACCGACAAGGCGAGCAGTAGGCGACTGACGAGAAGTTCTTTGGTACGAACGCCATGTTTCGTCGGAACTACCTCAAGGCGATAAAGCGCAAGCGCCTATGAGATGATTCGGGTTGTGACTCGAAAGATTGTATCGGCATTTGCGTACTCGGTCTGGATTCTGCTTGGCAACCAAGTGACGCGATGTGCCTTAGTCTGATGCGTCGGGCAACCGTCGATGGATGCCTGATGTCATAAAGAACAGTTTCGTAACGTTCTGCTCGTATGAGAGGTCGTGGCTTATCTGCTCGAGGTAGTACGGCGTGCCGCCGAAGGTCGTCATGAACCCACTTTTCTTTGTTACTTATTAGCAGGGCCACGATTCTCTTAGCTACGATTCTTCTAACGTTTAAATGACGCGCATGAGCCAACGACCCCACTCCCTATCAGTCCATTTCCCACAAGGGCACGCTGGTGATCCGCCTCCCATCGCCGACTTGCGTGTTTCGTGCTAATCCAGTATTTCTAACTTGCGTGTTTCGTGTTAATTCGACATCTATAACTCGTGTGTCTCGTGCTATATTGCTCGTATACACTTACGTGTTTCGTGATTATGCGAGGTAGAATGCTACGTCGAAAACTGTACGATAGTTTGCTCGAGTGGAAACGCACCAGCGCGGGGAGGACTGCCCTTCTCGTAAAGGGTGCTCGACGCGTGGGAAAGTCCACCATCGTGAGCGAGTTCGGCCGCAGGGAGTACCGATCGTGCATTGTCATCGACTTCTTCGAGGCCACGGAGGAGCTAAGGCAGGACTTCCGGGATCTCGCCAACGACCTCGACACACTCTACCTGCAAATCATGGCACGCTACGGCACCACACTCTACGAGCGGGAGTCCCTTATCGTGTTCGACGAGGTCCAGTGCTTCCCCTTCGCGCGCGGGATGATCAAGTACCTGGTGGCCGACGGGCGCTACGACTATATCGAGACGGGCTCCCTCCTCTCCATACGCCAGAACGTCGCAGACATCGTCATACCCTCCGAGGAGCACTCCGTCGCGCTGGAGCCAATGGACTTCGAGGAGTTCTGCTGGGCAATGGGCGAGGAGCCGCTCGCGCGCCTTATAACGTCCAGCTTCGAGCGGCTCAGGCCCCTCCCCGACGACCTGCACCGCAAGGCCATGAGGCTATTCCGTGAGTACATGCTGGTGGGAGGAATGCCCGAGGTGGTGGACGGATACGTGCGGACGAGGGACTTCGCGCGTGCGGATGCAGCAAAGAGGCAGATCCTCGAGCTCTACCGCAACGACGTGGGGAAGTTTGCCGGCGCCTCACAGTATCGCGTCACGAATGTGTTCGACGCTATCCCAGGCCAGCTCTCAAAGCACGAGAAGCGGTTTAAGCTGTCGAGCATAAGCAAGGATGCGCGGATGCGCACCTATGAGGAGGCCTTCTTCTGGCTAGGAGACGCAAGGATCGCCAACATCGCCTACGCCTCCACAGACCCCTCGGTAGGGCTGGGCCTGAGCTCCGAGCATGTGACGCTCAAGTGCTACCTCGCCGACACTGGCCTCCTCGTGAGCCTGTCGTTCCCCGATGTGGGCCTCGAGCCGGAGTCCGTGTACCAGCAGGTGCTCCTCGGCGGTCTGGGAATCAACGAGGGGATGCTCGTCGAGAACGTCGTCGCCCAGCAGCTCGTGGCCGCTGGGCACAGCTTGTTCTTCTACTCGTCCTACGATCGCGAGGACAGCTCGAACCGCATGGAGGTCGACTTCCTCGTGGTGCGCCCGTATCCCAACGCTGCCATGAAGCCGCGTGTCTCCCCCATAGAGGTCAAGTCGCCAAGACAGTACAGCACCGTCTCGCTGGACAAGTTCAAGGCCAAGTTCGGCTCGCGCGTCGGTGTGCAGTATGTGGTGCATCCCAAGCAGATGAGGGTGGACGCGGACCGCGTCTATTTGCCCCTGTACATGGCGCATCTGCTGTAGGCCACAAAACCAGGGCATCTGGCGACACGTGATTAATGGAAGGCGTTTAGTCAAACGGATATGCCCTTCATCAGCGACTGTTTTCAGCACGCGTAAATTCATTGCATATGGTAAAACTAGATCGTTGTAAATGGTAAAGTTATAGCGTTGCAAATGGTAAGATGACAAGGTAGACGGCTTTAAATTGAGCTTTTGAAGGAGCATTAGCATGGAGTACCTGCCAAGGATAGTCGACGACATGCTCAAGAGAAAGCTTGCCCATGCGGGCGCGGTATGCATACGCGGACCAAAGTGGTGCGGCAAGACTTCAACGGCGATGCGAAAGGCGTCAAGCATCTTGTTCATGCAGGACCCCGACTCGCGCGAGAGCAATCTCCGCCTCGCACGCGAGAAGCCTTCGATACTGCTGCGCGGAGATCGTCCGCGCCTCATAGACGAATGGCAGGACGCGCCTCAGCTATGGGATGCCGTGCGCTTTGCCGTCGACCGGGAGGGAGGTCACGGGCTCTTCATGCTCACGGGATCCTCTACGCCGGGCGAGAGACCCTCACACTCTGGCACAGGGCGCTTCAGTTTCCTGGACATGAGGCCCATGTCGCTCTTTGAGTCGCTGGACTCCACCGGTGAGGTGTCCCTGGGGAGGCTCTTCGACTCGCAGGACGAGCCCGAGGGCTACTCTGCATGCGACGTTGAGACCATAGCCTACCTCGTGTGCCATGGCGGCTGGCCACAAATCGCGCGAGACAAGGAGGAGGGAGCCCTCGACCTTGCGTACGATTACGTAAGCGCGATCGTCGAGGAGGATATCTCGAGGACGGACGGCGTGCAGAGGAGCCCCGAGTATGCGAGGTTGCTCCTGACCGAGTACGCACGAAACACGGGGACTATGGCGAGCCTCAACTCCATGCGCGGCAACGTCGCTGCACATGGCAGGGAGATTTCTAGGCCAACTGCAGACGCCTATCTCGCTGCGCTCCGCCGGCTCTACGTCATAGAGGACCTAGAGCCTTGGTTTCCCTCACTCAAAACGAGGGCGAGAGTCGCGTGCACGCCAGGACGATTCATGGTTGACCCCTCGATCGCCGCCGCCGCGCTGGGCGCTGACCCGCAGCTTTTACTTCGCGATCTTTCGACTCTGGGCAGCCTCTTCGAGTCTCTGTGCATACGCGATCTGAGGGTGTACGCGGACGCCCTCGGAGGACGACTCTATCGCTATCACGACAACACAGGGCTCGAGGCCGATGCCGTCATGACCCTTCGTGGCGGTCGCTACGCCCTTTTTGAGGTGAAGCTGGGAATGTCGGAGGTGGACGATGGCGCTGCATCGCTCGCAAAGCTCGCAGATCGACTGGACACGTCCCTGATGGGCACCCCGTCCTTCCTGGCGGTCCTCACTCCTGGCGGCTACGCGTATAGGCGCTCGGACGGCGTCCTTGTCGTGCCCATGTCCTGCCTTAGGCCCTAGCAACCCCTAGCATGGGCGAGCCGAGCATCCCTATTGCCCTGGATGAGCACCTTTGCAAGCGTCATGGATCGCGGTCCCAGTCGAACACCTTTCTGCTTGCGGGTGCTATGGATGTGCCGTGAATTCAATCGGTCTGCACCAACGTCGCTGCCTTGACGAGCACCGCGAGGATGCTCGCGCCTTACGCCGCTGGTGGCTCACGAGGTCACGTGGTCGCGCAGGGACGCGAGGTTCCTTCGTCGGCACATCTGGCACATTGTGTACCTCGTGGCAGCGGGCGTGCTTATCGGTGAATCCCGCACTCGCCCGACTTCTCCGCTGACAATTACTGACAGCTACAAAATGTGAAAAAGTAGTCTTTAGGAAAGTATACTTTAGGAGAGTTGATTATCCTAAAGTATACTTTCCTTAAATTACTGTTTATCCAAGAGCCTGCGAGGAGGAAGACATGTTCATAGGTCGCGAGCGCGAGCTGCAATCTCTCGAGCGCCTCTACAGTAAGGGAACGTTCCAGCTGCCGGTAATATACGGGCGAAGGCGCGTTGGGAAGACGGCAATAATAGAGCAGTTCACCCGTAGCCTGCCAACCGTTTACTTCACGGCAGTGGAGGCCGACTCGCGGGTGAACCTCCGAAACCTGAGCAGAGAGCTCTATGCCTTCGAGCATCCCCACTCGAACCCAGACGCAGCTCCGCAATACAGTGACTTCTACACGGCCTTTGAGGCGGCTTTCGAACTGTCTCGACAGCGGCAGGTCGTATTCGTCATCGACGAGTTCCCATACCTTGCTAAGGCGGACCCAGGCGTGCCGTCGTACCTGCAGGCGCTCGTCGACAGGAACAAGGACGTCTGCCGGCTGTTCCTCATCCTCTGTGGCTCCTCGCTGTCCTTCATGAAGGAACAGATATTCGACGAGAAGAGCCCGCTCTACGGAAGGCGGACGGCCCAGCTCGAGGTGAGGCCATTCGACTTTTTCGATAGCCTTCCCTTCCTTCGCGGGATGAGTCTGCAGGAGGCCGCCGAGGCGTACGGAATGGTGGGGGGAATCCCCCTCTACCTCCTGCAGTTCGAGGGGGGCGAGACCATCGCGAAGAACGTGGAGGCCTGCTTCCTGGATCCTAGCTCCATCCTCTACGAGGAGCCGGTGAACCTCCTCAAGCAGGAGATCCAGAAGGCCTCGCAGTACAACGCCATGCTCGCGGCAATCGCCGGTGGCGCGTCGCAGAACAACCAGATAGCGACGGCCGTTGGGCTTACCTCCACGGAGATCACGTACTACCTCAAGGAGCTGCAGCGCCTCGAACTGGTGAGACGCGAGGTCCCCATCATAGGCGGCGGGAGGCGCGCGACGTACCGCATATCCGACAACCTCTTCCGCTTTTGGTACAGGTTCGTCATGCCGCATCGGCCGACCATCGAGCGTGGGATAACGACGAGGGCGCTCGCCGCCGTGGAGGGCCACATGCCCGAGTACATGGGCCCGGTGTTCGAGGAGATATGCACCCAGTGGCTCTGGCGAAGGTACACGAGGGGCGACCTCGGCTTCGACTTCGACGACGTCGGACGCTGGTGGGGCAACGACCCCCGCATGCGGCAGGAGGCCGAGATCGACATTGTGTGCAGGGACGGCGCTGCGACCGCGGCTGTGGGCGAATGTAAGTGGCGCTCCGAGGACTTCCCGGCTGCAGAGCTCGAGAAGCTTATGGGAAGAGCCTCGTTGGCGAACGCAAAGCCCGACGTCCGCTACTACGCATTCTCGAAGACCGGCTTCACCGACGCCTGCAGGGCCTTTGCCGAGGGCAGAGACGACGTGCGACTCGTCAGCTTCTCGGAAATGGCCTCTTTGTGATTGAGCTGGACGAAGGCTACGACGACATCGTCGTAGCCCACCTCAAGAGTTGGGGCACCGCAAACCGACTTGCACCATCGAACAGGGCGTCTTCTCACCCAGGAGGCTCCCCGCGCCCTCTCGGAGCTGTCATGGAACATCCACGGTTGCGTCGCGATCACTGCTACACGGCCCAAACATCGGCGAATCTCGCCCCTCGGCTTATGAGGCAGGCACACCAGTCGCCCTTTGAGTCTGGGTAATGCTTCCTCACCCAGCCCGTTAGCCACCTCCCCATACCGGAGGACCCCATCATCGTCGCTGAACTCAACACGCTCGAGCACGGTTATGCGCGGGGTAACGCCGCGGCGCAGGAAGTGGCCGTCCGACTCCGCGATCTTAAGCAGCACACCGCGCTGCTCTCGCTCCTGGGCGCTGAGCACTCGACCGCCAATAGTGTCGACGTCCGCCTCGGCACCCTCGCGGATGTCCCACCACGCGCAACGCTTCACAACCTCGTCCGTGAGCTCCCTGCGCCCAAACGGCATAGTTCCTAATGGTGTTGCTCGTATGCTTATGTTGTCACCGAAAAGAGAGGTGGCCGCATTCCGACCCCGAGACTTAGCGTGACGGGTTGGAGTGCGAACGGACGGAGGGCGCAGTG
>CADAAU010000003.1 GCA_902786015.1 uncultured Coriobacteriaceae bacterium | reverse complement strand
TTGGGCCTTCCCTACGAATCGGCCTCCCGACGGCCGATTTAGGAACGATTTAGAACTTCCGCACCCCCTGACCTACCGCTATTCGCACGAACGAGAAACCGGCATGCCCCGCATCATCGATGATGAGACCTGGGAGAAAGTCCAGCGAAGGTTCGAAGAGAACAAGCGCAGAGGGCGGCAGGCGTCACGAGGGACAGACGAGGACGGCACGCCGAGGTTCTGGCTGACGGGGCACCTCACCTGCGGCGTTTGTGGCTCGACGCTCTGCGGCACCCACGGTCGAAGCAAAACGGGCAGGAACTACTATTACTACGCTTGCGTCAACCACATCAGGCGGCGCAAGGGCAAGTGCGCAAAACGCAGCGTCCGTAAGGAGAAGCTCGAGGGCGTCGTCACGGACGTCCTCACAAGCCTGCTCAACGATCAGGAGCTGCTGGCATCGTTTGCGGTTGACGTTGCGTCATACTACCGCTCGACGCATGATGATGGCGCGTACCTTCGGTCGCCGCAATCAGAACTCGACGATGCGGAGAGATCGATAAGGAATCTGGTCGCAGCGATCGAGCGTGGGGCGCTGTCGGATGCGCTTCTCAGAAGGCTCGAGGACACGGAGCAGCGAGCGGGTTTGCTGAGGGAAACGATCGCAGCGGAGGAGGCGAAGCAGTCGCTCGTCGAAGACGAGTACACGATTGCGGCGCTGTTCGAAAAGTTCGCGAACGCAAATCTAGGCGATGCGGAAGTGCGTGACAATGTCCTCAGGTACTTCGTCGATGAGATTATCGTCTCGGACAATCGTATAGACATCGTGGTGGACTGGTTGGACTACGTGGGAGACACCAGGTTCGAACGCACCTTTACGTTCGATGACGTGAAAACGCGCTTCGTTCCTCTGCGAGAGTTCGAACCTTCGCGGGATGGTAGGGGCGGCGGGACTCGAACCCGCAAGCCTTGCGGCGGAGGATTTTAAGTCCCCTGCGTCTGCCAATTTCGCCACGCCCCCGTAGGTATAGTGCAATTCTAGCTCAGCTTGGGGCGCCAACCAACCGGAGACGGCAAATCACACGCAGTCGCCGCAGCCGTGAGCGCCATGCCAAAGAGCAAGTCGCTCTCGCTCACCGTGAGGCTCTGAAACCCTGTGGCATCCATCACCTCGGCAACCGCCACCACACCGCCCAGAATCACCGGCGCACGTTGCGATTGAATCCCAGCCAGCTCGGCACGCGCCGCTGCCGGCAACGCCGCCAAGCGGTCCTCTTGCTCACGCACCTGCGCACGCGTAACCTGCGCCAGATGCACCTGCGCGGAGTCGTACGGCACAAGCGCCTTGCTCAGTGCCACAATCGTCGTGGACGTACCACCCGTCACAACCAGACGTCGAGGCACATCTTGCGCATGGTCTGTCCACCACGCTCCCACCGGCGCAAACTCACCAGCCGCGAACTCGTGCGCCGCTCGCAGATCGTCAACAGACGGCGGGTCTTCTCTTGACAAGAACCGCTCGGTGACGCGGCGGCATCCCACATCAATGGAACGCACGCGCTTGAGGTCAAGCCCTGTCTGCTCGTCCAGCATGCCCCATGCGAACTCCGTCGACCCTCCCCCGTTGTCTGCAACGAGCAGGCACTCACCGGGAAAGTCCTGCGCTACGCCCAAGAACGTGAGCGACCCCTCGACCTTGCCGGGTATCACCTGCGCGACGAGCCCGCGTGCCTGGAGCTCGCCAAGAAGCTCGTCGGAGTTGCTCGCATCGCGCGCCGCGCTCGTAAGCGTGCAGCAAATGCAAGCAACCTGTGCGCCACGGATGTCTTTCAGATAGCGATCGATGCATGTCAGCAGACGCTCGCATGCCCCCTCGTTGAGCCGACCGGTACGGTCGACCCCCTCGCCGAGGTTCACGATGGTGGACTGCCGCGCCAAGCGCTGCACTTTGCCATGCTCCACGTCGGCGATTGCCAAACGAGCGGTAACGGTTCCCACGTCAATGACTGCCACACGCATCATGCTGCGTCCTTTCTGGTGGCACATCTGAACCGAATTCGCTTGCGCCGCCTATTTTGCCTTGTAGCCCAGCACCCCATCAAGAAAATGCACGTACCACGGCAGGCCGCTCTCGTACTCATCGAGCGCCTTTTGCACTTGTTCTTGCTCCGACGAGGTCTCCTCGTCAAGCCCCTCGACCACCAAAGCCTCCTCATTCGGATACACGTATCCGCGACGACGAGCCTCTTCCTCGATGCCGCCCAAGGAGTTGAGACTCTTGACTTCGCCAGTCAACTCCTCGTTGACAGCCGAAACTGCCTCGTACTCGACTTCCAGCACACCAGCCTCGCGCCACGCCACGTAGTAGTCGCGCAGCGGACCGACAATCGTCACAATGGCGATAAGGACAATGAGTATGGCAATAAGAACCACGTGCCACATGCCCAAACGCAATCCCGTACCCCAGCGCCGGGCAATACGAACCCGCTCGCGAATCCCCGCGTCTTGGGTGTACACGGCCGCGCGCACGGGTATGCCTTCTTCGGAGCGCTGGTCTTGCAGACGATGCGCGGTGGTACCTCGCCCATATGCCCGATTGTTCAGGCGTACGTTGTAACCACTTATGCGCCCGGCGGGGAAAGAAAGAACGTCGGCGCCGACAGAGCGCGACTTGCGAGCCGGAGAGCGCGTGGCGCGCCGCGTGGCGCGCCGCGTGGCGCGCTCGCGGTCTTCGCGGCTTGGAGCGTGCTTGTCCGTGCGAAGCTCGGGACCGGGATCCACGGTTCCATTGCTGGGCCGACGCGTAACGCGACCCGTTGCGCTTGGTATGCGGCTATACCTAGACGCCACGGTCTCCCTTTCCGAGGTTCTCCGCCTCGTTGTTGGCCGTCGGTGCTGACGGCCCCTAGATTTGTAATCGTTCCGACTCATGCCACTGCTTCGTTTGAGGTGTGTTTTGGCTTGCTTGTTGGGCGAAATATATTATCTCATATGCCCCATACTTGTAAACCCACCAACGGAAGCGGAAACCAAGCCGCCGAACAATGGTTACTCGTTGAGGCAAGCGATGGGGATACTCCCCTTTGCCTTACCTCAGGCAAAGGGGAGTATCCCCATCGCTTGCCAGACGACCCGCTGCCAGCCGTGCAGGATTATTCTTCGGATTTGACGGAATCCCACAGCTCGTTTAGCGCGGCGGTGCTCATACCCTCCAGCTCGGCATGCGCCTCCATGGCAGCCCAGCGCCGCCTGAACTTGGCATTGGACCTCGCAAGCGCCTCCTCGGCGTCGATTCCACATCGCCGCGCGACGTTAACCAGCGCAAACAGCATATCGCCAAACTCCTCGACGGCACGGTCGCTTCCGGCCGGCTCCTGTTCGAACTCCTCACGCTCCTCGGCAACCTTGTCCCAAATGTCAGCTACGGTATCCCATTCGAAGCCTGCCTTCGCTGCCCGTTTCGAAATCTTTTGTGCCTGCATGAGTGCTGGCAAAGATACGGGTACCGAATCCAAAAGGCCCGGCCGCCGTCCGTCCTCGGCACGCTCCTGACGCTTAACGTCATCCCAAATCTGGAGGACCTCCTCGGAGTTGGAAGGTCGTTCAAGCTCTTCTACCTCGCCAAACACGTGTGGGTGTCGCCGTATGAGCTTCTCGTTGAGCTCTCGGCATACATCGTCTATGTTGAACGTCCACTCCTCGTAGGCAATCTGAGCGTTGAGCAGCACCTGTTCCAGCACGTCACCCATCTCTTCACGAAGATGGTCCACATCGCCCTCGCGCATGGCCTCGGCCGCCTCGTAGGCCTCCTCCACCATGTGCTTAGCAAGTGACTGGTGCGTCTGCTCGCGGTCCCACGGGCAACCGTCGGGCTGGCGAAGTCGCCAAATGGTACGCACAAGCCGATCGAACTGCGGGTGGGTCTCGGGCGAGCCGTCACGCAACGACGTAACGTGGTCTATGCGCGCCTCGCGAGAAACGAACTCGTCCGCAGCGAAGGCCCTGCCCATGCGTTTGTCGACGTGACGCCGAACGATAAGGTCCACGCTATCGGCGCAGATTGCCTCGAGCATGATGTCGGCCACCAGCCCCATGCACTCAGCGCCGGGATGCAGACTACCGTCGGCAAAGAGCGTTGGGTCCTTGGGAATACCGTGGTACCCGTCAATTACACGCATGTTGTCGTAGCGCGAACACACGCGACAGAGCATCTGGTGCATCCAGGTGAGCGGTCGGCCACAGGGCATGGACTCGTGCTCGTCGGCACGCCACAGGGGCGAAAGCACGTAGGTGGGCACGTTGGGGAACATGCGATGCACGCGCTCCAAGAACGCCGAGGCGTCGCCCTCGATGGCCTCCGCCGAGCGCTTGCGCGACCAGTCGTTGGTGCCGTATGCCACGGTCACGATCTCAGGCGGATCGACACGCCAGAGCGAGGACCCGCCCAGAACGTCCTCGTCAAAGGTGTGGCCTGCCACCGCCTGGTTCACGAGGTCGAGCCCCAACGTAGAGGCAATCTGCGCCGGATACGAAAGCGACGGTTGGCCGCACACGAAGCCCTGCGTGATGGAGTCGCCCAACGCAAGCAGGTACCCGCGCTGCGGCAGCGGCTTGAGCGTTCCGTTCGTCCGCAAGTTTCCAAAGGCGATGTTCATGATGGTGGGCAAATAAATTCGCACCTCGAGTTCCTCGTGATTGGGGTTCTCGAAGGCGAGGCGAAGGGTGGTCGTTGCCGCGGCGACCGTCGCAACCAAGCGGCCGTCCACCACGAAGTCGATGCCGTCGACGTTGCCTTCCTCGGCCAGACCATAGGGCTTCTTGCCCGTGACTTCGCCTCCCATCACCGTCTGGTATATGGGGTGGCTGGCATCCAATCCGCGCATTACGCGACAGTCGAGCGATACCTCGGTTCCGTTAGTGGCAAAGTCCAAAACGACACCAGCTGTCGAGGCGGCGCGTCTCTCGCGGCCTATACTGGCAAGGTGCTCGAGTTGCTTGGGAAAGAATCGCTGAGCGATCACGAGGCCGTCCGGGCCTTCCACCAGGCTCATGGCGCCGCGCACGTACGGGGCGATGGGGTGATTCGATACAGACATGGCAATCCTTTGTTGGGGGTACGATTGTCTCTATGGTAGCGCGGAGCGAGTGCGCACTCGCAAACAGGACCGGAGTTCTCGGCTATCGGCGTAGTTTGCGAACGCGCTTAGAGATGTCCCTGAGTTCGTCCTCACTCAGGTCGGGCAGATGTTCGAGCTTGTCCAAAAACTCCGAGAGGGCCTCGTTGCGCTGGTGGTGACGTTCCTCGTTGAAGAAGTCGACGATAACGGCCGTGCTGATGGACGTGCACACCACGGCAAACAGGCTACAGATCACCGACGCCACGCGCCCGACGGTGGTGACGGCCGTGTAGTCTCCAAGGCCTACCGTCGTGGCGACCGCCCACAAAAACCAAAGAGCGTCTCCGTAGCTGTCTATTTCTGGCTCCGCGATCTGTACCATCAAACCACAGAGGAGTACAGACCCCACAAAGATCGCAATCGCCATCCATGCGCCGGAGCGCTTGAAGACTATCCACAGCAGGCGGAGCTTATGCATGGCAACCTTTCTGCAGGAGGTTCTGGGAATAGGGTGAGGCTAGTGTAGCACCCCGAGCACAAAAGGTGCGCCAAGACCAGCGGTGGCCCGCGCCAGCGTTCCAAGCCCCCATGCGTCACTATTCACTCCTTGAGGCAGGCAAAGGGGAGTATCCCCATCGTTTGCCCCGGCCACGTGCAATCAGTTCGCGGTCGAGTTCGACCATTCGCGACCTTTCGGAGTATGATGTTTTGTACGCTCGTAACGGAAGGAGCTCCGCGTGGCAACCAGACAAAGAACCAAGATTGTATGCACTATGGGACCGGCAACCGAGGACGACGACATCTTGCGCGAAATGCTCAAAGCAGGCATGAGCGTCGCTCGCCTGAACTTCTCGCATGGCAATCATGACTACCATCGTCGGAACATCGAACGCGTCCGCCGCATTGCCAGCGAGCTGGGCATCAACGTTGCCGTTATGGCCGACACGCGTGGACCCGAGATCCGCACGCGCCTGAATCGCAATCACGAACTCGTGGAGCTATATCGAGGCGACATGGTCACGCTTACCACGCGCGACGTGGAGGGTACGAATGAGGTCCTAAGCATCACCTACGAGGGACTTCCGCGTGAGGTCAAGCCCGGAGACCGTGTATTCATAGACGACGGGCTCATTGGCTTGGTGATTCAGAGCGTCACCGATGCAGACATCAATTGTCGGGTGGTCTCAGGCGGACTCGTGGACGAACACAAGGGCATCAACGTTCCCGGCGTCGTGACCTCCATGCCTCGCGTAACCAAAAAGGACCGCGCGGACATCCGGTTTGCATGCGAGATGGGGGTTGACGCCATCGCCGCATCGTTCGTGTGCGACGCCGAGGCCGTACACGAGATTCGCGAGCTGTGCACGCAGGCGGGTGAGCCAAAGACGCAGATCATCGCCAAGGTGGAGTCTGCCCTTGCGGTAAAGAACTTCGACGAGATCCTAGAGGCTTCCGACGGCATCATGGTGGCCCGTGGAGACTTGGGCGTGGAAATCCCACCCGCCGAGGTCCCCAACACGCAAAAGAACATCATCGAGAGTTGCAACATTGCCTACAAACCCGTGATTACCGCAACGCAGATGCTCGACTCCATGATTCACAACCCCCGGCCGACGCGCGCCGAGGTGACCGACGTCGCCAACGCCATCTACGACGGGACCGACTGCGTCATGCTCAGCGGCGAGACGGCAGCCGGCAAGTATCCGCTTGAGGCCGTGCAGATGATGGCCGAGGTATGCGTGCAATCCGAGAAACACCTCCACGAGCGTCACACGTTCCACACGAGCGAGGGCTTGAACAGCATAAGCGCTGCCACGAGCTTTGCCGCCACCGAGACCGCCAAGCGGGTGGGTGCCGACGCAATCATCTGCCCCACCTACACCGGACGCACCGCCCGGCAGATGAGTGCATTCCGTCCTAGGATTCCGCTTATTGCCACGTCGAACTCGGAGCGCACCATACGCAACACCTGCTTCTACTGGGGCGTGCAAGGCGTGCTTACCGAAGAGCAGAGCGGGCTCACGAAAACATGCTACGATGCCTTGCACACGGTGCGCGAGGAAGGCTATGTAAATATTGACGACATCGTCGTGCTGGTCGCAGGCGACCCGGTGCTGTCTCCTTTCAGCGGCTCGTCCATGACCAGCACCGAAGCCAATGTCTGCATGGTCGCCCAGGTGATGTAGCACTTGGAGACACACAGTAACATGGAGCTTGTACGCCGCACAGATGGCGCCTTGGCCCTTGAGACCAACGGAATGAGTCTGTGCGGCGACTTTTCTGGCATGTTGGGGCGGCTTAGGCCACACAACCTGAGTCGCGAGCTGCTCGTACGCGCAGCTCGAATCCGTGGGGCCCACGACCGATTGAGCGCGGTAGATGCCACGGCAGGACTCGGCGAGGATGCACTGTTGCTTGCGGCGGCAGGGTTTGACGTCGTGATGTTCGAGCGCGACCAGACAATTGCCGCTCTCCTTGATGATGCGCTCGTACGAGCACGTGAGGACGCTCGTCTAGCAGGTATCGTCTCGCACATGAGGCTTGTGAAGGGTGACGCTGTCGAGGGCATGGCGCAATTGGAGGGTCCTTTGGACATGGTGTACTTGGATCCAATGTTTCCGTCCAAGCGCAAGGAGGCCGCCACTAACAAAAAGCTCCAAATGTTCAGGATGTTACAGAAACCCTGCAACGACGAAGAGGCTGCGGCGCTTTTGCAAGCCGCTTTGGCCTGCGGTGCCCGCAAAGTGGTCGTAAAACGCCCACTCAAGGGGCCGTATTTGGCAGACGTACGCCCAAGTCACTCCATAAAGGGAAAGGTTGTACGCTACGACGTAATCGTTAGGTAGCGTGCATCAGGGTCTGAAGCTCACTCACAAAAATTAGTGTACATAGCTTTTTGACGTTTTTATAAAACACCAGTTGAGGTAGCTCTACAAAGATTTTGGTGTGCACTGTGTAAAATACACACTGTACACCAAAATTATTCGGAGAACATGCCAACTGGCGTTTTAAACGCTAGTAGAATTTTGGTGTACACTAATGCTCTTGCGTCGCCCAAACCTTCCGGTGATATGCGCCAGATTTCTGCAGACTCCCCGTGCATTTGCCGACACAGCACACACTTCCCAGGGATTTGGCGCCATAACAGCGAGTTCAGCGTGACCCCAGCCCCCTCAAGCGGCACAAACTCCTCGGGATTTGCATTCTACGATACAGAAAGGCGCCCTCCCACCTTCCCCGTTTGCTAAAACAGAGTCGTATGGGAGGGCGCCCAGGTGGTCTAACCGACCCGAAGCCTTAGATGTAGGTATCGGTCGTGTCGTAACCCGTAGTACCGTATGTGTCGGTTGTCGTACCAGTCGTCGTATCGGTTGTGGTCGTCGTGCCCGTAGTCGTTCCGGCGGCCGTACCAGTCGTGGTAGTTCCATTTGTCTCAGTTCCGGTCGCAGTGCCGGTCGTCGTGGTAGTTCCAGTTGTCGTTCCGGTCGTTGTATTGGTCGTTGTGGCCGTAGTGCCAGTTGCCGTTCCGGTCGCCGTAGCATCAGTCGCGGTCGTCGTAGCGGTCGTCGAGGACGTATCGGTTGCCTCAGGCGTCTGGGTGATGGCCTGCATGTTTACCAGATACCAGCCAGGCGTAGGTACCGACGAATTGTCAACGTAGGCAAAGATCATGGTGTTGGCAAATACGTCGGGGCGGAACTCACCAGAGCTCAGCGTCATGTTCTTGGTGCAGCGCACGTCGCACGAGAACAGTTTGTCGTTGTACATGATGCAGTTGGTTACCGACTCGTCGCTGAATCCCGTAAACGAGTGGCTCCACACGAACGTGATGTCGATGCTGTTCGCGAAGCTCGTGGCCTGATCGTAGAGCTCGGACCCGGGAATGAGGTACTGCGTTACACCAGACACGCCGCTTCCGAGGTCGTTGGTCATAAACAGGCTCCAGTCTTCGGCGACCTTGAGCGGGTCGATAGGAAGCTGACTCGGCTCTCGGTTGGGCGTAGCAAGCGTCGCTGCCGCATACCCAGCCTCGGTACGATTGAGGGTAATGGGCGCGCCCTCGAAGTTTGTTGCCGTCACCTCAGGCTCCGTAACCAGACCCGTGAGGTGATACGTCGTTGCCGTGGGCACGTCCACGAACTGCGACGCATACTCAAAGCCGGGCATGACCGTCGCCGCCCCGTCCGTGGCGCTCGCATCCATTGCCTTCCCGTTGACCGTTACGCTGGCGTTCGCGGGCACCGACACCTCATACGAAAGGCCCTCGTCAATCTGGCTCGACGCGCTCTCGGGCACGCTGTCGGTGTGCAGGATCGCATGGCTGACCTGCCAGTCGGTGATGGTGAGCAGGCTCAGACGCGAATACGTCGCGCCAGGCTCGAGGTGAATGCTCAGGAACGGCTTCTCGTCCGCATAGATGGTGTAGATGGGCGCACTCGTGTCGAAGGCGATACCACCTTCCTCCACGCGATACGACGAGCGACCGACGCCCTTGTCAAAGAGCTCGTTGAGCTTTTCGATGGAATCGTACTGGCCAATGTTGTCCTCACGAATGCACTGGGCACGGCGCGTCTCTGCGGCCTGACCGCCAGCCTTGAGGTCTTCCACAAAGCTGTCGACATAGCCCTGTGGCTGAGCGTTTTCGTAGCGCACAAGGCTGTCGTAGGTGTGCCACATGGCAAACGCACCAAACGCAACGAGCGCGGCAACCAGAACTGCATAGCAGATCCAAAACACCGGCACGCCACGCATCCCGCGCGTGTCTCGGGCCTGCCTCTCACGACGACTGCGCGTCCTGCGCGGAGCAGGCTCCTCGTCCACATAGTCGTCTTCCTGGACCTGTTCGTCATCGTCATAGTAGTCGTCAACAAAATCGTAGTCATCGACGGACTCGTACGAGGCGTCCACGAATACTGGCTCTTCGGCGGTGGTATTTTCGTCGAGCTCGGGAGCAGTGGGAACCGGTCGACGAGGCACGACAGGCACAGGCTCGGGCTGAATTACCGGCTGCGGCTGCGGAGCTGGCTGCGGCTGCGGAGCCGATTGGGGCTGCGGATGCGGTGTCGGTACGGGTTGCGGCTGCGGCGCAGGCTGGCTCATCGGCTGCGGCTGCGGAGCCGGAGCTGGAGCCGGCTGTGTCGCCGGTGCGGGCGTAGTCTGACCCGCGGTGGGTCTGCTCTCCACCCAGAACCTAGGCTTACTCTCTGGCTGCGGCTCGGAGGTTGCGGCGGTCGGCTGGGCCGCGGACGCGGGCTGCGGAGCCGGTTGTGCCGCGGATGCGGGCTGCGGCTCGCTCGTCCCTACGCTCTCCTCCGCTACGCCGAGATCGGGCATCGGCTCCGGATGACGCGCCACGCTCACCTCATCGTCCCCGCCGTCCTGCACCGGAAGCGGTCGGGCAGACACGACGGGCACAACGCCCACCGTATCGTCTGCTATGCGGGCCTCTTGTTCCTTGCGCTCATCCTGGGCCATACGCACCTCCTGGGCACGGCGTGCGCGGGCACGACGTTGCGCGCGGGCACGCTGCTGGGCATCGGTCTCTTGGGGGTTCTCGGCATCAGCGTCGGCAACCGAACGCACGCGGCTGTCGTTTTGGGGCATCTGCTCGGGCGAGCGCCTACGCACGCGCCTTTTGGGACGTTTGTTGTTCTGTTCCTCAGCCATAACCTACCTCGCCTCGACGACCACGGCCGTGGGCATCGTCCACGAGCCGTTTGCATACATGAGCGTCACGCTTGTCATCTCGTAATTGCCGTTGTAGTACATGCTCGACGAGCTGCCACCGTCGAGGTTGGCCGCGTTCACCGCGCCGTTCTCGATCATGATGTTGATGAGGTCGGAGGCCGTTGCGCCAAGGTGGCCCTTTGAGCCGCGGCCGTCAGTGACCAGCAGCAAAACCGCACCATCGGCGCGCTGGCCCACGACCGTGCGCGGGTTTGCTCCGGAGCCAAGTCCGCCGAGCTCGCGCGGCTGGCCGTTGATGACGAGAGGTACAAAGTGGTTGTTTGCATCGGAAGCCTCGTCCTGGAAGCAGATGCCGTCGCGGATGTGACGCTCGGCGATCATCGCACGAATCTGCTCTTCGCTCATCTCGTGGATGTCGATGATCTGCAGGAGGTTCGTGTCGTCAAAGCCAATGAAGTACAGACCTTCTTCATCGAGGTCCATCCACTTGACCTCATGGTCCATCACCACGACGCCGCGCGGATTTCCGCCCGTACCGGTGATGTTTGCATAGAGGCCGCCGTTGATGCCCGCAATGCAGCCGGCACCCTCAACGATTTGGTCGAGGTTCCAGCTGTCGCCAAACGGGTTGGATCCGCCAATCTTTACACGCGACGGATCGTTGACGATCATCAGCTTGGCGTAGTACGTGCGACCCGAAATCTCCTTGATCTCGATGGCGTTCATGTCGAGCGCAGCGGCTTCCTCGCCCGTCTGGCTCGCGTCGACCATACTCGCATCGAGAACGCTGGTGTCCATCTTTTCCATCTTTGTTTTGTCGACAATCGCACTGATCTCGTCCTTAGAGAGGAACAGGCCGGGAATGAACTTGAGTGATCCCGTCTCTAGGAAAGTGGTAACGGTGAGGTCGCGTGCTGACTCCGACGGGCCCTTACACAGCAGGAAGACAACCCCCACTAACGTTATAAGGATGCCCAAGACTATGGTAAAGAGCACACCAAAGAAACGCCTAATGATTTTCGCCGGTCCCAAGCGCCCCTTTCGCTGCGCCGACGAATCCGATCGCTGTTGCACGTACGCCTCCCCGATTAGACAATTTGCAGAGTTTTACTAGCTTACCTTAAACCCATTCTCACTGCCACGGTTTCGTCTGAGTCACGCATTTTGGCCAACTTTGAACTGAAGTTAAAAGCGTGCAGCATCGTGCCAGGCCGCATACTCCTGTATAATCGACTCCACTGTCACATATATAGAAGAGGTCATATGGGCTGCATTCCCATCATCATACCCGCCTATGAGCCCGACTCCCGTCTGATCGAGCTCCTCAAGGCCCTCATGCAACAGGAAATGGGTCCCATCGTACTCGTAGACGATGGCAGTGGTCCCACATACGAGAGGTTGTTTGCCGAGGCCGCAGATATAATGTCGGACAACGGGACGCTTTTGGTACACAACGTCAACAAGGGAAAGGGTGCCGCACTCAAGAACGCCTTTGCCTACGTGCTCGACAGATGGCCAGAGGCGACGGGCGTGGTAACCGCGGACTCCGACGGCCAGCACGCGCCCGACTGCATCGAACGCGTGCGCGAGGCACTCACGCAAAACCCCGACTCGCTCATCATGGGCGTGCGTGCCTTTGGAGGAGACGACGTACCGTGGAAAAGCCGCATGGGCAACCGCATCACCGCACGCGTGTTTGCCGCACTCACCGGCTTCTACATCTCGGACACGCAGACGGGTCTTCGTGGCATCCCGCGCGAGCTCATGGTCGCATGCCTCGACTTGCCCGGCGATCGCTTTGAGTTCGAGACGCAGATGCTCACGTGCGCCCACGGCAAGACGCCCGTGGTGGAGGTGCCCATCGTCACCATCTACGACTCCAAGGACAACCACCAGACGCACTTCAACACCATTACCGACTCCTGGCGCATCTATCGCTCGCTGCTCAGACAGCCGCTAACGTTCGTGCTCTCGTCGCTCGTGTCGTGCGGGACCGACATCGCCGCGTTTGCCGTAATCTGCAACATGCTGCGCGGAGTGGGCGGCTACGTGGCAATCTCTACCGTTGCGGCGCGCCTGATCTCGGCGACCGTCAACTACACGATAAATTCCCGCATCGTCTTTCGCAGCGAACGCTCCGACACGGTATCGGCGCCGCGCTACGTCATCTTGGCCGCAACTATCATGGCGTTGAGCGCCTCGCTCACGACGCTCGGAACTTATGCCTTCCCGGCCGCTCCCGAGGTCGTCATCAAAGTCATCGTGGACGGGTTCCTCTTTGTGGCGAGCTACGTCGCACAACGACAGCTGGTCTTCTAACAAAAGCCGCAGGTGGCCCGGCTTCAAATGTGCCGTTTGGCATATTTGAGCCGGGCCCGCCTGACGTACGTTGCCACTTACTGGCAGCCCTTTACCCAAGCGATGAAGTTCTCTTCCGAGGTGCCGGTGCGCTCGGCCTCCGTGTGTCCCTGTCCCCAAACCGCAGCGAAGTCAACCGACTGCACGCGATTGTCGGCTTTGAGCGCCAAGGCGAGGTTGAGTTCGGTGGTAAGCGCCGTATCGCCCTGGTTTATGCCGGAGCGGATGCGCCAGTGCTTGGCAGGCTCACTCGACCCAAACCCCTCCGAGGTGGCCAGCAGGTAGTACAGAGGAGTGTACATGTTGACGCGCGTCTGCATGGTAGTGCCCTGCGCATCGGTGAGCTGCAGGTCGGAGGCATAGTCGGCCGCATACGCACTCCCCTGCTGCTGCAGGATACTCGCGAGCGTCGCATCGAAGTGAGCCGGCGTTCCGGCGATACCAAACAGGGTGTTCTCTCCCTGTCCACGATCGAGTTGGTCGAACGCCCCGAGTCCCTTCGACACGCGCTTGAGCGCCGCACAGAAGGCCGCCACGCTCGTAATCGTCGCAGTGTTGGTGGCAGCGTCGTACACAACCCACTCCTCGTCGGCGTTGAGCGCCGCCATGTAGTCCTCGACGGTCTGGTAGGTACCCGAGATCGCCACACCGCCCTCGTTGGTGGTGCGCGTAATGTTGTCGACGTCCTCTATGGCAACGTCTTCGTTCTGAGCGACGTCCGAGACCTCGGTCCCATCCTCGCCGGTTTTGGGCAGCATCACCGCGCCGACCGGCCCGCCGGAGCCACGCCGTGCCCCCGGCGTCGAGCCGTCCGGAGCCGGACCCATACCGTCCATCGCGTTTTCGGGATCGGTAATCATCTCTTCCTCGGTGCGCGGCCCGCGCGTTGCTCCTTCGAGGTCTTCTTGCGGCATGTCTTGAGGTATGCGCCCTGCTTGCATGCCGCCGCCTCGTCCTGCAGGAGCCTCATACGGAAACGTCGTGTCAGCCAAGAAGTCATTGAGCGAAGTCTCCACTGCCTGCAAGACACGTTGATAATAGCTGCCCGCTTGGAATATGCCCGTCTCGGACTCCTCAAGCGACAGTGCCGCTCCTCCCTCGTCCACGAAGCCCGACGCGTTGATATAACCCGCAAACGCACGAGCAAGAGAATCGCTTATGGCCTGGTCCTCGCTCGAGAGCCCCGATCGCGTGGCACCCATCATCCACTCGTAGGCCTCGTCGCCCACGTCGAGCCCCGTGACAGGACACCAGTCCATGGAGCCAAACACGGCATCGCTCACACCTGTAGCCGCTCCAATCGCCGTGAGGTAGGCGTCATAGAGGGCCGAATTGCCCGTTGCCCCCATAAGCGCAGACTGAGCTCCGCCACCGCTCATCCCGAACGTAAAGATTCGTTCGGTGTTCCCGGCCAGCGAGGCAGCAGACGCACGCAGGAACCGCACGGCGGCCTTGAGGTCCACGATCCCCGCCGGAGCCCCAGCGTCACGTCCGCGACAACCGGCATGGACGTACACAAAGCCCTGACTCGTGTACGCCGTCATCGACTGATAGGTGGACAGCGGCTTTTGCGCAGAATAGCCCGGCGTGTTGATGGGCATGACGATAGGTGCGGTCGTTGCAGTGTACGACCCAACCCCCTTCGCGTCGCTCGGCTTGCAGGTAAACGTTCCGTTGCCGTTGTCGGTCGCCTCGAAGTATGCGCCGGGCACAAACACCGCGAGCTGCTCGTAGCTCGCGTCCGCTGGCTTCGTGCAGTACGTGACGCTAAGCTGGTAATACACGTCGTCGGTCGAGTTGTATTGCCATGCGGCCGCGTCGATTCCCAGCGGCACCTGCGTCGTTGCTTGCGTTTCCGCCGGACTCTCTGTTTGGCCGTTGTTGCTGTTGCTGCAGCCACATGACGCGAGACCCAGCGTTGCCAAGGCGCCGGTACCAGCCACGAACTGCCGTCTTGTTACAGGATTCATGATGTGCCCCTCTCTCGCCGTTGCACCATCCACTATACTTGCACGGCGCACGTTATAGGTCCCACGCAATGAGTTGTCACAGCTTATAAAGCAACCTTAATGACCGCTCAGGCAGGGTGCAGGCTGGGAATGCGCCTTTGTCTGACGCCCGGCGTTACCTTAGTCGAGCCGTTGCATCGCCACAAGCTGCGCAAATAGGCCATCTTTTGCGATCAGCTCGTCGTAGGTACCCTCCTCGGCGATGTGTCCCCCGTCAACCACCAGAATGCGGTCACAGTGCTTTACGGTAGACAGGCGATGCGCAACGACCAGGCGCGTGCACTGGAGCGAATCCAGCGAATCAATGACGTGCTTTTGCGTCACGTTGTCCAAGGCGCTCGTTGCCTCGTCAAGAATCAGGATCTTGCGGTCTCCGCACACGGCGCGTGCAATCATCAGGCGTTGGCGTTGGCCACCCGACACCCCTCCCGACCCTTCGGTCACAATCGTCTGCATCCCCATGGGCATCTTGCGGATGTCATCGGCAATTCCGGCGATCTCAGCCGCCCTCCATGCGTCGTCGAGCGTTGCCGAAGGCGTGGAAATGGTGATGTTGGACATCATGTCACCCAGGAATAGTCGACCGTCCTGCATCACGGTACCAACGTGGCGCCTGAGCGACCGCAAATCCACCTTGTTCACGTCGTAGTTGCCATAGAAGATCGTTCCCCGCTCTGGTTTCTCGAAGCCCAGCAACAGTCGGACGATAGTGGACTTTCCGCAACCGGACCTTCCCACAAGGGCGACGTACTCCCCAGGAGACACGCGGAACGAAAGGTCGTTAATAACATAGGGAGAGTTCTCACCGTAGCGGAACGAAACGTCAGACACCGTAATCGAACCGTTGAGACCGCTGACGGGAGCCTTGTCACCAGCCAACTCAGGCGAGGCGTCCAGAATGGGTGCGACCATATTGAGCGTGGGAGGAATTTGGGAAATCTGCTGCGATGCCTCGGCAAGCGCCATGATAGATGCCGTCACCTGCCCGAACGCGACGTTGAATGCCATGTAGTTTGCCACGCTGACCCTCGATACGCCCGCAAAATAAAAGATGACCGCCGTTCCAATGATTCCGACAACGGCGGTGAGGGCGGGAAGGGCCCTCAAGCCCGCCGGACGATTGTATGTCACGCGCGCATACTTCGCATAATCGTGCGCCCACTGCGAAAAGGCGCGGTCCTCGGCGCCCGCGAGCTTAATCTTTTGGATTCCGTTTAGGAGCGCCGTCTCGGTACCCGAGATCTTTGCCTGTTGTGACATGGAAAGCCACTCGTAGCGCATCGTCAAAAGCGTCACAACGACGGTCATGCTGGCTTCGACAAGGACCGTAATGAGGGCGGGCACGGTAAGCACGGGAGCGTAAGCCCCTATCTGGAACACATATACGAGGGAGAGCAATGAGGTTAGGCCCGTACCGAGCAATACCTGTGCGATGCTTAGAGATAGAATCGAGAGATTCGACACACGAGTCGCAAGGTTTCCGGACGAATACTGCTTAAAGAAGCTGGCTGGGAGCAAGAGTACTCTAGAGAACGTCGCCGCTTCCGTGGCAATTCCGAGCTTTACCGAGACGCGATTCATCACCAAGTTACGACTGGCCTCGATAAGTACCGACGAGACCGTGACGCCAACCAACAGCATAGTCATGGGAAGTATGAGGTCGGCTTGCCCAGAAGGCGCCACCGTTTCAAACACGATTTTGTTTGCCCATGCTGGCAGCAGGCCAAGAACGGTTGCTGTGAGGGCGGCTACCACAACCAGCAGATAGTCCGAACGGTCAAATACCTTAAAGACAAATGCAATCAGGTCCCGGACAGTTAGCGAGCGCTGTGGCAACGAGGGATAAAAGCATATCGCATCGGGTTGGATGTGCTGGGCGACGCTGTTGTTCACCCGAATCTTTCGTCCCGTGCCAGGCTCCAAAAAGTAGTAACCGCGCACGCCATGCGGCAGCAGCGCAATCACCTCGCCCGTGTCGAGCTTGCCCAACATGGCGCCGAATGCCTCGCGATACCAGCTCTCGTCCAAAAGCACCTTGCGATGCATGGTGCCCGACGGCCGACACAGCAGGTCAACGCGCTCATCGACATCGCGTACGCTGTCGGGAACAGTCCCCACCTCCATGCGGAGATACTTGAGGCAGGTCTTTACCGCACCATCCGTCTGCTGTATGTCGTCCATCGTAATGACGGGAGCACGACGAGGATCGGTAACACTCGCGGCGAGCTCGGCATAGGAATGCTCAACGAGCTTATTGTTGAGCCTCACACGCTTGTCTACTTGGGATTCGAACATGTTGTCCATGCTAATCGTTCCTCACCAATTTCGCGTAGGCCCCGTCCGCGGCAAGTAGCTCGTCGTGTGTGCCCCTCTCGATCGGCTTGCCATCTTCGAGCACGATAATCTCGTCGCAACCGCGAATCGTCGAGAGACGGTGTGCCACCACGATGCACGTAATCCCACGATCGCGAATGCGCCGCACGACTTCCTCCTCCGTCTGGGAATCGAGCGCGCTCGTTGCCTCGTCCAAGATAATGATGGTGGGATCCTGCGCCAGCACGCGGGCAATTTCGAGCCTCTGGAGCTGGCCGCCACTGAAGTTGCGCCCTCCCGGCAGGATGCGAGAGTCGTATCCTCCCTCACGATCGACCACGACATCGTGCATCGCAGCATCGCGGCAGGCAAGCATAACCTCGTAGTCTTCGATGGAGTGATCCCACAGGCGCACGTTCTCCATCACAGTGTCGTCAAAGCTCACGATCTCTTGGTCCACGACCGCAAGGGAACCGCGCATGATGGGTCGCGGAATATCTTTGAGGGGCATGTCATCGAACTGGATGGTTCCCCTCCAGGGTTCGTACAGTCCGCTCAGAAGCTTTGCGATGGTGGATTTTCCGCTGCCAGACCCTCCCACGAGAGCCACCCAACTACCTGGTTCAACATGCAAGTCGAAGTCCTCGATGAGCGGAGGCTCAAGCGGAGAGTATCCAAACGTTAAGCCCTCGACGTCGATGTTGCCCACGAGTTTCTCGCGACCGAAAGGCGTGCGAATCCCCTCCACGTCCTCACATTCCTCGGGAACGTCGACGTCGTAGCACATAACATCCTCGACGCGCTCCATTTGCGTCTGCATTTCCTGAACCGTTTGCCCAATAGTTATCAACTTGCTCACCGGCGCCATGAATGCCGTCAGGAATCCGGTAAATGCGAGAAGGGCGCCCGGCGTGAACTCGCCCCACACAATAAGCAAGACTCCCAGCATGAGCACAATGATGTCGGCGATGCCAGAGACCATCAACGGCAGAGCGCCAAGGTATTCGTTAAGATATGCCGTATGAACCTCGGCCTTGTTTACGGCCGCTTGGTATCCCGCCCAGCGTCCAAAGTATCCAATTTCCGCGCCCGAAGACTTAATGGTCTCGATCATTTCGATGCCGCTCACCGTTGTGGCGTAGAGCTTGCCCTCGTTGGTAGTCGCCGCACGCGCAAGGTTGATGCGTTTGTTGGAGATGTAGCGTGCCAACAAGGTGTTGATGAGGACCGTGATAAGGCCGACGATCGTAAGCAACAGGCTAAACCGTACCATGATCACGAGGTAGAGAACCAGCATGACGCAGTCGATAATTACCGGGGCTAGCTGCCCGATGAGCTGGAAGGCGATGGTTTCGTTGGCGTTCTGACGTTGCTGCAAATCGCCCACCATGCGCTGACCGTAAAAGCCAACCGGAAGGTGAAGCAAGTGCCGCATGAACCGAGAAGACGAAACGACGGCAATCTTTCCCTGAATGCGCATGAGATTGACCGCGTTGAGCACCGAAACGACGGCAATCACCGCCGCAAGGACGAGCATGAGCAGCGTGAGCGGCACAACCCAATCGGTGTTGTTGCCATCCAGAACACGGTCCATGAACACCTTGCCAAGCGACGTGTTGACAATAGTTGCCAACGACACAATGGCAGAAGTGAGCATCACAAACGCGACGGCACCGCCCAGCCCATCGAGACGCGATATGGCATAGCGCAGCTGATTTGGCTTCTTTCCGCCCTTCTGGAATTCGTCAGTCACCTCGAACATGAGGGCCACGCCCGTAAAACGTTCCTCAAACTCCGAGAAGGGCACCTTTATGGCACCACGAGCAGGATCGTTGATGTAGACGTATTTCTTTTTGAATCCCTTGAGCACCACGAAGTGATTGAAGTCCCAAAAGAGGATGCAGGGATACGTCCCCTTTTCGCGTATGGCCTCAGCCGAGTACACCATACCCTTGGCCGTCATGCCATACCTGCGCGCGGCCTTTAGGATGTTGATCGCCTTGCTGCCATCACGCGACACGCCGCAGTCGACGCGCATCATCTCTAGGGGGACCCATCTGCCGTAGTAAGCCAAGACCATGCACAGACAGGCTGCGCCGCACTCGAGCGCCTCCATCTGCATGATTTGGGGTACGTTTGGGATTTTGCGTGCCATGCTGCTAGCCCTATTCAAAGATGAGCGTGATGGGCGCGACGCGTTCGGTCGTGATATTGACCGTCATGGGCGTGCCTGGAGTCACATCGAGTTTGTCTTCGCTTTGCAAATAGACCAAGTAGCACCAGTCGTCCTTCATGAGCGCACTCACCAAGTAGTCGTTCTCTAGAATCTTCTTTGCCTCATCGCGCGATACGGGAACTTTGGAAATGTACTTAACCTGTAGCTTGGCTGGTCCGACGCTCGCATCGTCACCCACACTGACCTCGGCAATCTCGTCAGCAGACAGCATACACAACGGTGTACGGTCCACTACCGTTCCCATGACTTTGATGCTCGATGTAACGGCACCGAACACGCCCCATGACAACAAGCCAAGGAGCAGCACGGTAATCGCGCCAAGAACAAGCCATACGCTTGGGTTTGTTATGCGCACGTACTCCTCAAGGTCGTCAGGACTCCTGAGTTTCTCGGTCGCCTTCTTGTTGAAGATGGATGGGGCAGCGTCAGCCATTGTCTCCTCTTCCCCCAGTCTGATTGTCCACATCATAACGCAGGTACACTTGTGCATGCAAAGCGTCCTTACGTGGAACAGAGTTCCCGGGGAGTTTGTTCCGTGCGACGAGCCCGTACCGCGGAACTAGCTCCCCCAGGGATCCTGTTCCACGTCCGGCCCGTCTGCCGCGGTAGCCACCCGCGTTGTGACGGGTGTGAACGGTTACTCGGTCTCGTCGTCTCCACCCACCTGCGACAGCACGCTTAATGTGGCGGGCAACAACGCCTCGGCATCGCGGCGCATGGGATACTTGAGTTGGTGGGTCTTGGGATAATAGAACCCACGCTCGGCGCGCATCTTTTGTGCAACGGGCCTCGAAATCTCGATGTCGTTGAAGACCAGCCGACCTCCCGTGAGCGCCACGCTCGTCACGCCCAGTCGCTCGCAGCGAATGCGAACGCGCGCACGGTCAAACAGGTTGCGCGCGGCGAGCGGCATGGCACCCCACGTGTCCTCGAGCTCCTCCTGAAGCTTGTCAACTGCAGCGAGCTCTGTGGCCGCAGCCAGACGCCGATACGCCATGACGCGCTTGTCAACCTCGGGAAGATACTCGTCTGCAAGGTAGAAGTCAGCGGAGAGGTTGATGGTCACCTCACTCGGCTCGTCTCCCTCGGGCACCTCGCCGCGCGCCTCGGCCACGGCCTCTCCCAGCATCTGCGTAAAGAGGTCGAAGCCCACACTGCTCAGATTGCCGTGCTGCTCGGCACCCACGAGCGAGCCGGCACCCCGAATCTCGAGGTCGCGCATGGCAATGCGCATGCCGCTGCCCAGCTCCTGGAACTCCCCCAAGGCCGTAAGACGTTCGGTGGCCTCTGGCGTGAGCGGCTCTTCGGCTGGAAACATGAAGTACGCGTACGCCTGGTTGCGACCGCGCCCCACGCGACCCTTGAGCTGATAGAGCTGTGCCAAGCCAAGGCGCTGCGCATCCTCGATGATGAGCGTGTTTGTGTGGGGGTTGTCGATGCCGCTCTCGATGATGGTCGTCGCTACAAGCACGTCTACCTCGTGCATCTGGAAGGCGAGCATGACCTCCTCCACCTGGTTTGCGCTCATCTGGCCATGGGCGATAGCGACGCGCGCCTCTGGCGCCGCCTCCTGCACGCGCTCGAGCGCGTCTTCGATAGTGTGCACGCGATTCGACACGTAGTACACCTGTCCCTTTCGTGCCAGCTCCCGCCGAATGGCGTCGCTCACCACGTCGGGGTCGTATTCGCCCACGTGCACGTGTACTGGCTTTCGGCCCGGTGGCGGCGTGAGGATAAGGCTCATGTCGCGCACGCCGCTCATGGCCATCTGCATGGTACGCGGGATGGGCGTTGCGCTCAGCGTGAGGACATCGACCTGTTCGCGCATGTTCTTGAGTTGCTCCTTGTGCTGCACGCCAAAGCGCTGCTCCTCATCCACGATCACGAGACCCAGCTCGTAGGGATTGACGTCGGCCGAAAGCAGTCGATGGGTGCCAATAAGCACGTTGACCTCGCCCTTTGCAAACGCCTTGAGCGCCCGGCGCTGCTGGGCAGGGGTCACAAAGCGGCTAAGAACCTCTACGCGCAAATCGAAGGGGGCGAAGCGGTCAAAGAAAGTGTCGTAGTGCTGCTGTGCAAGAATGGTGGTGGGGCACAAGACCATGACCTGACGACCATCCATACAGCACTTGAAGGCGGCACGCAGGGCTACCTCGGTCTTGCCAAAGCCCACGTCACCGCACAGCAAACGGTCCATGGGCTTGGAGGCCTCCATGTCGGCTTTTATGTCGGCGATTGCTGAGCGCTGGTCGGCGGTTATCTCGTAGGTAAAGCCCTCCTCCATCTGGCGTTGGGCGGGGACATCGGGTCCAAATGCATGACCAGCCACCGTGCTGCGACGTGTGTAGAGGTCGACGAGGTCGAAGGCGAGCTTCTTTGCGGACTTGCGCGCCTTGCCCGTGGCACGACTCCAATCAGCCGTATTGAGGCGCGTGAGCCTCGGGCTGCTCCCATCGGGTCCGACGTAGCGCGTGATTCGGTCGACTTGCTCGAGCGGCACATAGAGTTTGTCGCCGTTAGCGTACTCAAGGAGAAAGTAGTCGCGCTCGCGGCCACCAACCTCCTGACGCACGATGTTCGAGAACAGTGCGATACCGTGGGCGGCGTGAACTACGTAATCGCCCGGTTTGAACGGGAACGTGACGTTGGTCATCTCCACACGGCGCGGGCGACGGCGCTTGGCCATGCGAGCCGAGAGGTCCGAGACCGAGAAAACCGCCAGATGCGCAGGCGGCACAACCACACCCGACGGAATAGGCGCATCTACAAAGGTAACGACGCCAGCTTCCAACGGAGGTTCGTTTGTCGGCTCGAGAGAACGAGCACCCGACACACTGCCTATGGCGAGGCGCTCCACAAAGGGGATGTTTTCGTCAGAGAAGTGCAGCTCCATGTGCTCTCGTGCGGCACGATCGGGAATGGCAAAGACGATGACCGAGTTGTCGCGCACAAGCTGGCGCACTCGGCCCAGGAGCTTGGAGTCGGCACCAGCGATGCCCGGCTGCTTGACGACGAGCTGCGCGCCCGAGGCAGGCTTGGCACCGACACGTGCCATCGACGCAAACGAGACACGCTGGTACGTGCCGAAGTCAAGATCCTTGGGCGATGTGTATAGACCCTCCGTGGACACGTTTGCCGCACGCGCCGCATGGACTATCTCGTCGGCAGCATGTGCGCAGTCGTCAAAGAGCGCGCGAGGCTCGGCAAGAATCAGCAGCGTGTTGCTTGCCAGATGCTCCATTGGCGTCGCCGTTTTGCCATAGAGCGCCATAAGGTAGCGGTCGAGATGCGGGGCGCTCGATCGTTGCTCGATGAGCTCGAGGTCGGCGGCCACGGCGCTGTTGTTCCGTGCGATCGTATAGAGGGCTTTGCTCGCATGGGCTACCGTCTCGTCGGTAAAGGCGAGTTCCCGACATGGAAGCACCCGCACGGATTCCAACTCGCCGATGGTCTGTCCGGTAGAGGGCACCATGGAACGAATGCGGTCAATCTCGTCGCCAAAGAACTCGATGCGGATGGGCGCCGTTGCCTGCGCCGGATACACGTCCACCGTATCGCCATGTACGCAAAAGGTACCGGGGGTGTCGGTGGCACCCGTGTCTGCGTAGCCCATGCCCACGAGCAGGCGCGGCACATCCTCGAACTCCACCTCATCGCCCACCTCGAAGGTCGCGCCCGCGTAATACCCCGTTCCCTTGGGAGGCACACGCCGCAAAAGCGATCGGGCAGAAGCCACCACAAGACAGTTCTCACCCGTGGCAAGGCGCTCGATGGCTGCGCAACGGGCACCGATCGCGGCATCATCGGCAGGCTTGTCGGCCCATGGCCAATCCCTGCGCTCGGGGAATCGCGCTACCACGCTTCGACCGAGCCATGCTGCCAACGCCTGAGCTGTACTGTTTGCGGCATCCTCACCCGGAACCACCATCAAACAGGGACGGGGGTCGTATGCCCAGAGCGAGGCAACCATGAGCGTACGTGCACTCTGGCCGATGGCAAGGCCAACGTCCCCACCCTCGAGCAGCGTGCGCATTGTGTCTCTGAGGTCGGGTGTCGTGAGCAGCTGATTGGCTACGGAATGAATGAGCATGGGCATGTCCTCGTCTCGTCGGGAACCCCCATTGTAGCGAAAGCGCAAGACACGGATGCGTTCACACTTTCTCACAAGACGGATGACAACCACAGCAGAGGACGGCCGCGGAACAAACTCCCCGAGAACTCTGTTCCGCTCGGCCTGCACACACGTCAGCGTCGGAAAGCCATGCTCTTTCGTGATACATTGTATATGCCGGCCGCATCCAGACTCGAATGGAGGGACCATGAACGATCTTTTGTATGCGTCCCAATTCATCTGCATCTTTGCCGCAACGCTTGTGGTCTATGGCGCAATCCTCGCAAAGACGGGAAACGTCAATCTTGTGCCCCGACGAGCGGTCCACTCGCTATCCGGCCCCGAAGAGGCGAAGCATGTGGGCAGAATCGTAGTCGTAGTGGGCCTCGTCATAGGAGTTCTGTCGCTCATTGGCATCATTGTGAGCATCTGACCATGGCTCGTGCAGGCAAGGGGGCGTCCCAAGCGATACCCGCATTCAATTAGTGCGCATATTAGAAGTCATGCTCTATAAAACCGCAGTTGGGCGTAATGAGAACTTTTAAAAACCGCACTGTGTAAAATAGCCAGTGCGGTTTTTAAAATCTCCAATTTCGGCGACCAGCGGTTTTGTGGAACGCCTTCTCTAAAAAACGCACTAATGGGTCCTCGGTACCATCGAGACATAATGCGACCGCCGGATATTCTGCCCAAATAGACAAAATGTCCGGCGGTTCCGCTTGGTGCATCGGGGCCTAAGTCCACACTAGTGGAACAGACGCATGCAGCCTCGTGGCGTGCCATGGTCCCATAGGCTGGAATACATGACGCTTCCCGGATACGCCTCGATAATCTGGTCGTTCCCCAAATAGATAGCCACGTGACCTGCCCACGAGATGAGGTCGCCAACCTGTCGGTCGCTGAGCGGCACGTGCATCGTCTTGCCATAGTCCCAGAAGTTGTTTGCGTCATGGCTATGCCATCCGCCACTGCCTGTAATCCAGTGCGCCCACGGATTGAAGTCGTCGTATCCCGTACCACCACCCAAGTCCATGCCACACGCGTAGGCACATTGATACACCAGTCCGATACAGTCCACGCCCACGCCAGGTGCGCAGGAATAGTCCCACACGTACGGAGTTCCCAGGTACTCGCGCGCACGGCCGACGAACGCGTCGATGCATTCCTCGCGCGATGCCCAGACGCCGATGCGCGAAGGCGTCACATAGTCCCACGGCGCAGTTGCCTCACCCGTAATCTGAACGTCATGCGAGCTGACCTGATAGAAACCCTCGGGGTTCTGGTATCCCATCTTGCTTACAGTGTTGCCGTCGATGTAGGCATTCTCCATGCTGCCGGGAGCTCCGCCGCCCTTTGGAACGAGACGCATCTCGATGGCTTCGAGGCGTAGGCTCATGGCCGACGTACCAGCGACATCGCCGTTTCTGGCCCAGCCCATCCAACCGATCTTTTACGCATGCACGCGATAGTACACGTCAAAGCAAGATGCGAGCTCGTCGGTCAGTCGCACGCGGAAGGCCTCGACGCGAAGGCTCTGACACTCGGTACCACACATGCTTCCCCACTCATCTTGCCAGCCAATGCGCTGAACGTGGGCGTTGAGTTCCACCGAACCCGCAAGCTCTGATCCTTCTGTTACCGCCTCGAGGGCCTCCACACGCAGACTCTGGCCCGACGTGCCGGCCGTCTGGCCGTCGCTCACCCAGTCTTGCCATCCGATGTGCTGGACATGTCCGTGGTATCTAAGCGTTGGCGCGTTGACGAACGAAGTCCTAAAGGAGTCGGGAGACGATGGCCCCTCCTCGCCTTTCTTTACCAGCTTGACCTGAAGCGCCTCCATGCGCCTCGACATGCCAGCCGAACCTGAGTCCTCGCCGTTCTTTGCCCAAGCGAGCCATCCAATCGTCTGGATATGAACGCGATAGTACACGTCATATTCCTCGGCAATCTTTCCAGTGAGCTTCATGGAGAAGGCCTCCACGCGAAGGCTCTCGCCCGACGTGCCGGCTAGGTCACCGTCGCTCACCCAGTCCTGCCAGCCGATGCGCTGGACGTGGGCCTGATAAGAAACGCTCGGGGCGGCCTGAGCCTCCAACGACGCCTCTTCGTCGGCCTTCTGTTTATCGGGCTCGGCAGCGTCCTTCTGTTTTTCGGGCTCGGCGGCATCCTTCTGCCCTTCTGCAGGCTTGGCATCCTGCACCGGCACGACGGGTTTGGCATCCTTGCTCTCCGCCTGCCCATCCTCTGTCTTTAGCATGTCGGTAGTTATGAAGGCGGGCGGCTCCTTGACGGCGGCAGTATCCGCGTTGGACGCGTCAGGCACGTTTTGGGCGGGCGCCGCGATCTGAAGCGGGTGCCGAATCGTCGGCGACGGTCGTCCCCGCAGGGTCGGCGGTGGTCGTGTCGTTCACAGTGGCGGTATCAACCGTGAGTGTCGTATCGCCTGCAATCGCGACATCATCGCTCTTTGCGGCAGGATCGGCCGCAACATCCAAATCGGTTGCATCGGCCTTGTTGGCCACGTCTGATGTAGCATTAAGGTCGGCTGCAACGCTTCCGTCAGTAGCAGCGGGATCAGTCGCCCCCGGTAGCTGCGAATTGTCGCTCTTTGCAACCAGCATGACTTGCAGACCATCCACCAGCAAGTCACACCCAAGACTGCCTGCACGCTCACCGTTGCGGGCCCAGCCAAGCCAGCCCCTCGCTCCCACATGCACACGATAGCACACGTCGTATGCAGCTGCATCCTCACCAACAAGCCGTGCCTGCAGCTCCTCGAACGTTCCGGCCGCGGGCACGTCTTCTTCCTTCCACTCTTGCGGCCACTCTGCCTGAGGAGCGCGGGTGCGAATCTGCACCGAGACGTTGGCTCCTTCAACACGCAGTTGCGGCAAATCAAGAGGCTTATCAATAACGTCTGTCGCCTCGTGCGCCTTTGCCTCATCCAGAGTCGTCGCCACACGCCAAGTGTCGGTCTCACCCTTGAGCTTGTACAAGATGGCTGGCCCCTCAAAGACGGGAAGCACCTCGGAGGCGTCGGTTACCGAAGTCCCCTGCCCTGCGTCTGTGGTCGTCGTGTCCTGAACCGCCGTGCCTTGGACCAGCTGTTGCCCGGAACCTTCACTCGATAGGTTAGCAGCCTCTGTCTGCCCTGTTGCCGACAAAAGCTCCGTTCCAGCCTCAGCCAAGGCTGGCGCCGGCACCAAGCCCGCGGCGAGTGACGCTGCGGCAATCATCGTCACGAGCCTCTTGTGCATGGATGTCATGTTTGTCCCCCGTGTTCGTTTATCGATACTGCGATATGCTAGCATACCCACGCCGTCTCGCGGCACGTTTTAGGCTTTCTTGCAGGACACACGCATCGAGTGTTCGTCTCCGCTTGCATCCCGCTCGACGAAGTAGGTGCGGGGGTAAGACGACCGACGTATTTGTCGTATTGAATCTCCCCCGGTCATACCCGACATTGTCAGTCGCGTGCGCACTATAGTTCGCAGCTGCTTTTTTCGGCAAGTAAGGAGCCGCAAGGCAAACCCAGTCAATCGAGAGAAAACAAGTGGCCCACGGAGAACTGTCCCCACGGGCCACTTTAGCGGTTTGGTACTCGACTTTTACTTGCGAGTGCGACCAGAGTCGCTTGCCAGCGAGGCAAGGTACTGCCTGCTCGCGTTCACGGCGTCCCCATCGGCACGCCAGCTCCAATTATTCTCGGCCACGCCTGGCACGTTCATCCGCGCCTCGTCGCCCAATACCAAGATATCCTGCAGGGGAACGATAACGACGTCGGCACTCGAGTGCAGACAGCGTCCCATAAGCTCCCTATAGATGTCATCGGCGTGCTCATACGGCCACTTGGAGCGAATCCAACCCACAAGCGTCTGGGTGTCGTGCGTGCTGGGATAACAAATCTTGCCCGGCGCAGGCTCATATCCCTGACGCACGTCCTCGTTGTAGAACTGAACGACGTCCATGCCGGGGAAGCCCGTCGCCGCCACGAGGAACCGAACCGCCGGGGTGATGGTGCCCAAGTCCTCGCCTATGAACGGCAGCTCGCCAAAGCGCTCGTGCGCCACACGGAACAGGTCGACGCCTGGTCCAAAGTTCCACGACCCTTCCAAGGCACCGCGTCCACCAGGAATGTTGTAATACGACGAAAAGCCCAAGAAGTGATCAAGACGAACGTAGTCATAGAGCTCCATCATACGCGCGAGTCTGCGCATCCACCAATCGTAGTTGCGTTCCTTGAGCACGTCCCACTGGAACGTGGGGTTGCCCCAAATCTGCCCGTCTTTGGCAAAGTCGTCAGGCGGGCAGCCGGCCACACCAGCGGGGTTGCCATCTTCCTTGAGCGCAAAGATCTCGCGCTCTGCCCATACGTCACTCGAGTCGGCAGACACATACATGGGCATGTCGCCAATAATCTTTATACCACGCTCGTTGGCATAGGCGTGCAGCTCGTCCCATTGCTTTTGGAACAGGTACTGAGCACGTCGGTGCGTCTCGGCCACCGGCGCCAGCTCGCGCTCCTCGGCAAGATCGGAGCGGTATTCGTGCAGGTTCTCGGGCCAGAGCGTCCAGGGAACGTCATCTCCCACGCTCTCCTTGATGGACCTAAAGGCCACATAGGGTTCGAGCCAATCGGCATTCTTTTTGCAGAATTCCTCGTAGCCGGGATCGTCTTCCAGTCCTTCGACAAGCTCGTCCAGCTTGTTTTGGAATCCCTCCAAAAGATACGGATTGCCCGCGAACGCCGAGAGGCCCGCATACGGCGAGCCAAATTGATCGGTTGGGTTTACGGGAAGCACCTGCCAGTAGGTTTGGCCCGCCTCGGCAAGTATGTCCACGAACTTCTTTGCAGGCTCTCCAAGCGTACCCGCCTCGCCGCCGTTGGGCAGACTAGTGATGTGGCAGATAACGCCCATGCCACGTTCCATCGGACGCTGCAGGCGCACTTCGTCGTGGAAATACAGCACCGAGGTCCCAAGCGGCCACAGATGAACCGAGCAGCTCGAGCCATCGTCGGTGACCTGCGGCTTCCTGCCCTGCACGATGTCGTCGACCTCGGAGCCGCACATCGGCACGCTCACCGTGTGTGCGTCCTTGAGACTCGCGTTTGCCAACACACACACCGTGGTATCGCCGAGCGTTCGCGTAAAGGCAAAGACGTCATCGTTGATGGCAAACGGCTTGAAGTCGCCATCCTCAAAGACTTCGGGGAGCGACTTTCGCACCGCAATGGCGTTGCGATAGATGGTGCGGCAGTTCTTGTCCTCGTTGCCCCAGGGATATGCGGCACGGTTGTAGGGATCGGTGTAACCTTCCATGCCTGCCTCGTCGCCATAGTAGACGCACGGAACGCCGGGCATCGTCATCTGTAGGAGTGCTGCAACCCAAAGTCGGCTCACTGCCAGGCTGCGCTGTCCCTCGTTGAGCCGATAGTCACGACGTTGCTCGTCGCTGAGGGTATCCTTGTTGGGGGCGTCACCCAACATGGTGAGCACGCGCTCGCGGTCGTGGCTTCCCAACAGGTTGAGGCAGCTCAAAAAGGCCTCGCGCGGATAGTTCTCGTAGAGTTCCTCAAGCCTATTTGCAATCTGAACCGCGGTGGTCTTGTTGGTGAGGAAGTCGAGCATGGAGGTGCGGAACGGGTAGTTCATGACGCCGTCGAGTTCCGAACCCTGAAGGTACTTGCGCAGCTCGCCATAGCTCACCTTGTTTGAGGCGTCCTCCCAAACCTCGCCTATAACCAACGCATCGGGCTTCTCGGCAAGGGCCGCCGCCTTGATGTCGGCAATAAAGTCGTCAGGCAACTCGTCTGCAACGTCCAGACGCCAGCCAGCCGCGCCAAGGCGCAGCCACGTGCGCACGACACCGTTCTCGCCACAGATGAACTCGCGATACGACTCGGCTGCCTCGTCCACGTCGGGCAGGTCGTCCACGCCCCACCAGCACTGATACTCTCCGTCGTCGGCGCCGCCGAGCTTGTACCACGAGGCATAGGGGCTGTCGGAGCTCTGGAACGCGCCGACCTCAGGATAGTTGTCGTACTTGTTGAAGTAGCGTGAGTCGCAGCCGGTGTGGTTGAACACGCCGTCGAGGATGATGGAGATGCCCATCTCGCGTGCCTCGTCACACAGGCGCGAGAAGGTCTCTTTGTCTCCGAGCATCGGGTCGATGGCCATAAAGTCCGCCGTGTCGTAACGGTGGTTGCTTGCAGCCTCAAAGATGGGGTTGAGGTAGATGACCGTGATGCCGAGCGCCTTGAGGTAACCAAGCTTCTCGCGGACGCCATCGAGGTTGCCGCCATAGAAGTCCCAAGTCGAGATGCGACCATACTGGTCCTTGCGGTACGTCGGCTGGCTGTACCAGTCCTCCACCAACTCGCGGCCAGGCCCGTTGCGGTGCTGGTCGAGGCTCGCCTCGGCAAGTTCGCGCCAGTTTGCGCTTCTCTCGAAGCGATCGGGGAAAATCTGGTACACGATGCCGTGCTGATACCATATGGGGCGCGTCTCGCGCGGCTCGTAGACCGTGATTTGGAATGAGCGGGGTTCGCCATCGGCGAAGGCGCCCTCCCCCACGCTGCAATCGTTGCGTGCGCCGTAACGCCACACAGTTCCGTCATCGGCCGTTATGGCAAAGAAGTACCAGATGATTTCGGTCTTTTTTGGAGTGAACGTTCCGGTGAGTCGGACCACGCGTTCGCCATACTCCTCGCGTTCCTCGGCAGTCATGGGTATGAGCGTCTCGCCTTCACCATCGACCCACAGGCGAATGACGCCCTCGGGATTCTGGACGTCGCACACGTCAATGGACATGGTTACGGGTTCGCCAAGAGGGCAGGCACCAAACGGCGTACGATAGGCACTATTTGAAGTAATGTGGGTTGCTCTCACTTGACCCCTTTCTGATACATCATTACAGCTACAAACAGGCAGTATGGTAGCAAAGTTTGACAAGAAGGGAATCAGCATGCCAAAAAAGCTAATGAGGTTTTTGGATGGACATTACTCGTTCGCTTCTGAAAGCAGTTGATGGGGAAGCATCCCATCAACTACCAAAAGAAGTGCGTGCCACAGGGAGTATCCCTTGTGGCACGCACGCTCAAGCTTTAGGCTATGCGCTCATGCACTATGCGGCCTCTGCAAGCTCGGGCTGCTCGGTCTGCTCAGCTTGGCCAGTGCCCTCGTATGCGGTCTCGCGGGCATTGGGGCCAGCCTGATTGGAAGCTGCGGACGAGTACTTCCAGTCCTTATCAATCGTGACACCGTCACCAAAGAAGGTCTTCCACTCGTTCTTTTGGGATACAGCGTTCCAGCCGTTCTCGGTGCAGGACTTCTGCATCTTCTCGGCCTTGTCGACCTCGCCCCAGTCACGATCGGTGTCGTCGCAGCACAGCATGAGCGCGAGCGATTTGTACTTGTTGTTGTTTACGGCGTAGTTGGCCATGGAGCTGTCGCCCGAGGAGTTGCCAAGCGAGACGACCGGCTGCTTGCCGATCTCGGTCGCGATGATGGAGGGCTTGTTGGCCTTGACGTCCTTGATTACGAGCTTGCCGCCCAGCGTGAGCTTGTCGTCCTTGGTCCAGGTGTACTCGAGTCCGTCCTCGCCCTTTTGCCCGGAAGCCTCGACGGTGCTCACGCTGCCCTTGATGTGGTCCGGCGTCATCCATGGGAAGTACTCGGGAATCAGGACGCGCAGGACGTTGCGGTCGGTGCCCGAGACGACGTAGCAGTCAAAGTCGTTGGCATGGAGGTAGTTAACAAGCTCAACCATGGGCTTGTAGTAGGAATCCTTGCGCTTGAGACCCTTGAACTTGGGGGCATCCGTCTCGCCGAACTCCTTGGCATAGGCGCTGAAGTCCTCAACACTCATGCCCTTGAAGACCTCGGCGAGGCACTTTGCATGCTGGGCCTCGAGGCTCTCGGGGAACTTGCGGGTCTCCTCGACCTTCTCGATCTCGTGAGCGACCTCAACTTGCTCGGCCGTGGGGGTATAGGTGGAGTCCCACAGGACGCGGTGCACGTACATGGCCCAGTCGAAGTAGATGGGGTCGAGCTCGCCAAACAGGGTGCCGTCCCAGTCGATGGTTACGATGCGGTCCTCAGCGGGAATGAAGTTTGCGCTCTTCTCGTCGGTAACGTCGGCAACGTACTCTTTTACGAGCTTCACGGTGGGAGAGTCATCGGTCCAGTTGGCAAACTCGGCCTCTGTGGTTGCTGCGGCTTCTGTGGTTGTCTGCTCGGTCTTTGCCTCGTTTTGCGCAGAGCTCGAAGACGCTGCCTGCTGATTGTTGGCGCCGCATCCGCTCAGAGCCAAGATGACCGTGAGCATAAAGGCTACGATGCCTCCGTTGGATAGTTTCATAAACCAATTCCTTCCTCGTACAAATCTCGACGAACATCTTCTATGCATTCTACGCCTTTTCGCCTTTCAATTGCTGGCAATCGCAAGATACTCCGAGGCTGTTACGCTGCGAATCTTGCTGTTTGCAAAGGCGTCTTTGTCGCGCGTTATGATGAAGTCCGCACCGTTGAGTTCAGCGCAGATACGAATGATGCCATCCTCGAAGTCCGGCTCGTTCGAGCGAAGGGCCTCATCGCACACCTCGCCATCCACAGGAGCAACGGCCACAAGACCCATGAGCGACTCGACAGACGCGCGAGCAAACCGCTCACCCTTTGAACGCTGAATGATGTAGTACACATCTTTGAATGACAAGACACTGGCCATGCCAAATTCTCCCCATCCATTGCAACGATCAAGCAGCTCGACGGCCTCATTCGTTTGAGGCCGGTCGTCAATCATGGCGTCAATCAATATGTTAGTGTCAATCATGAGCCTACACATAGTCCCTCGCAATCATGTCGTCAGCTATCATCTCATTCATTTCCTTATCGGTAAGAGTTATGAGCCAGTCAGGCGAGGGGGGCTGCGACGCACGAAGCTCCAAAAACTCCTTGAAGCGCTCTCGTTTTGCCCTGAACTCGTCCTCCTGTTGCTGCGTCACTGGCAGCTCGCCGGTAATGGATATGTGTGTCCACACATCGCGTATGACGTCGGCGGGCGTTGTGCCCTCCCGTGCGAGCACGCGGTCGACGTCACGCTTAACCTTCTCGCTCACGCGACCCGAAACCACCACGGTTTTCATAGCGACCTCCCTTGCTGTATACGTGTATACAAATTTAACACGGGAATCCCCCACAGGCTGTCTGAAATGCGCGGTGGCATGCGGAAAGGACAAGCAAAGGGGAATATCCCCATCGCTCGCATAGAAAAAAGCCCCGGCAGGTCGCGAACGACCTGCCGGGGCAGAGGTAATGCCTATGCGATGAACCCTAGTCGGCACGCTTGTTGTAGCGGATGACATCTGGATGCAGGCTGTGATACAGGTCCAGATACTCGTCAGCCGCGCGACGCCAGCTAAAGTCCTCGGCCATGGCCTGCAACTGCAGCTGTTTCCACGCCTCTTGGTTGGTCCAGAAGACCTCGCAGGCATTGAGCAGGCAACCAGCCATCTCGTCGGCGTTCATGTTGGCGAACGAGAAGCCCGTGCCCTCGCCCGTGAACTGGTTGTACGGCTGCACGGAATCGCGCAGACCACCCGTCTCGCGCACTACCGGCAGTGTGCCGTAGCGCATGGCAATCATTTGGGTGAGACCGCACGGCTCGAACTCGCTGGGCATGAGGAACAGGTCGGCGCCCGCGTACATACGGTGGCTCAGCGCACCGTCGAAGGCAATGCGCGCGCTCATCATGTCGCCGTACTTCCAGTCGAAGTATTTGAACGAATCCTCGTAGTCCTTGTCGCCAGTACCAAGAATGGCAACCTGCACGCCACGTGCCATGAGGGCGTTCATGCTGTAACGAACGAGGTCAAGACCCTTTTGCTTGGTAAGACGGCCCACCATGCAGACGAGCGGACGCTCGGGATCCTGCCTCAGGCCAAACTCCTCCTGCAGCGCACGCTTGCACTCGGCCTTTCCGCTCAGGTCTTTGGCATCGTAGTTGGCAGGCAGGAACTCGTCGGTCGCCGGGTTCCACTCCACCGTGTCGATGCCGTTGAGGATGCCCGAAAGCGATCCGGCGCGACGACGGAAGATTCCGTCCATGCCCTCGCCGTAGAACGGCATCTGCAGCTCGTTGGCATACGTCGGGCTTACCGTGGAGATGAGGTCAGAATAGAGCAGGGCGCCCTTCATGTAGTTGATGGCCTGCGGCGCACAGTAAAGCTGATCGCGCGCGGAAGGTACGTCGGCAAGACCCAAGATGTCGTTGAGGACCTTGTCGGAGTACTGGCCCTGGAAAAGGACGTTGTGCACCGAGAAAATCGTCTTTACGTGAGCGCATGCGGGAATCTGCATGTAGAACTCGCGCAGGAACACGGGCGCCATTGCCGTCTGCCAGTCGTTGCAGTGCAGAACGTCGCACTCCAGCTCCTCCACCTTGGAGATGGACTCGCAGATCGCCTTGGCAAAGAACGCAAAGCGCTCGCCGTCGTCAAAGTAACCATACAGGGCGTCACGCTTGAAGTACGCCTCGTTGTCGATGAAGTAGAAGTCCAGCCCTTGATAGGTGAGCTTCTCGATGCCGCAGTACACGCTGCGCCAAGACAAAGGCACGTAAAAATCGGTAACGTGCTTCATCTGGTCAACGTACTCCTGAGGTATTGAGCCGTACTTCGGCGAAATAACTGCAATCTTGGCCCCGGCATGCTTGAGCGCGCGTGGAAGGGAGCCCGCCACGTCACCCAGCCCACCACTCTTGGAGAAGGGCTTGACCTCGGATGCCGCAAAAAGGATTCTAAGCTTTCTTCTTACGCCGTCTGCCATGGCAAATCCCATCCTTTCTACAATTCGCATTTATCCAACTCGGACATAACGAGTGTATTTGCCTGAATTCCGTAAACGCAAAGACTTTTAGGCCGACGTAGCATAGTTGGCGGTACAAGGGGACTGTTTGCCATCGGCACAGACGAACCGAGTCCAAATATGCCATAATAATGGCTCGTTTGGTCCGAAAGCACCCAGCCAAAAAAAGGGGCACCCCGCAGGATGCCCCTTTCGTGCTTGTGTCGGAGTGACGACTAGTTCTTCTTGAGGTACAGAATGTCGTCGTCGGTGCCGCGAAGCTCGGTGCCAGCGGGAACGACGTTATTCTTGTCGATGATGGCATTCTCGATCTTTGCGCCAGTCTTTACGATGACGCCCTGCATCAGCACGGAGTTGCGTATGGATGCGCCCGGCTCGACGATGACGTTGCGGCCAAGCACGGAACCCTGAACGGCACCGTAGATACGATCACCGGAGGCGATGAGGGAGTTGGAGACCTTGCAGCCCGGCTCGTACTTTGCGGGCGGGTTGTCGTGCGCCTTGGTCTTGATGGGACGGGCGTCGGCAAGCTCAACCAGAACCTCGGGATCGAGCAGATCCATGTTGGCCTTGAAGTAAGAGGGCTTGTCGAAGATGGGCTTCATGTAGCCGTCGAAGTTGGCAGCGACGACGCGGAAGCGGCCATACTCGGAGTTGAGGGCCTCAAAGAGGTCAAGGTGATCGACTGCCGCGAAGGAATCGAGCAGCTCGAGCAGAAGCTCGCGGTCGATGACGGCGTAGTCGAGGAACGCATCCTGGTCGAACTTGACGCCCTGGCGCATGCTCTTTACACGACCGTCCTCGAGCTCGAAGGTCACGACGTCAACGTTGCCGTCGCAGCTAGCCTTCTTGGTAAGCACGGTAATGTTTGCGCCGGACTCCTCGTGGGTGGCAATGAGCTTCTTGACGTCGACGTTGCAGATGAAGTTGGCCGTTGCGAGCACGACGTACTTCTCCTTGTTCTTGGTAAAGAACTCACGGTTCTGCACGAGGTCGCGGATGAGGAAGCGAGCGCCGGTGCGGCTGGTACCAAAGGCGGTGCCGGGCATGATGAAGAGGCCGCCGTTCTTGCGGTCGAGGTCCCAGTCCTTGCCGGAGCCGACGTGGTCCACGAGCGAGCGGTAGTTGTTGGGCATAATCATGCCAACGTTGCGGATGCCCGCGTTCACCATGTTGGAGAGCGCGAAGTCGACCAGACGATAACGGCCCAGATAGGGCATGGACGCCACGGGGCGGCCCGAGAATACGTCATCGTTGGAAGCAGTCGTATAGTTGCAGGTCACAAGACCGATTGCTTTGGGCATTTGTGTACTCCCCCTTCTTTACTCTACAACGGCGTCGTCGCCGAGGGTAACGGTTTCCTCGTCAGCGGAGCCAAAGTGCGCGCCAGCCTTGACGGTTGCACGCTCAGCCATGATCGCGTTGATGACCACGGCACCCTCCTCGACGATTGCGCCGGGGAAGAGGATGGAGTCCTTAACGATGGCGTTCTTGCCCACGTACGCGCACTCGGAGATGACGGAGTGCTCGACCGAGCCCAGAATGGTGCAGCCGTTGTCGATGAGGGAGTCATCCACGGAGCCCTTGGGGCCAACGAACGCGGGCGGGCGCGTGGAGGAGTTGCTCATGATGGGGGCATCCTGCGCAAAGAGGTCGAACGCGGGCTCCTCGCCCAGAAGCTCCATGTTTGCCTCGTGGAACGAAGCCACGGTGCCTACGTCGCGCCAATATGCCTTGAACTGATAGGTGAAGAGGCGCTTGCCCTCGGCGAGCAGCGTCGGGATGATGTCGCCACCAAAGTCGTGCGACGAGTCTTCCTTCTCGGCATCCTCCTTGAGGGTCTTGATGAGGACGTCGGCGTTAAAGATGTAGATGCCCATGGAGGCAAGGTTGCTCTTGGGCTCGGCCGGCTTCTCGACGAACTCCTCGATGCTGCCATCCTCGCGAGTGTTCATGATGCCAAAGCGGGGAGCGTCCTCCCAGGGCACAGGCATGACGGCGACAGTGAGGTCGGCGTTGTTGGCCTTGTGCGTGGCAAGCATGTCCTCATAGTCCATGCGATAAAGCTGATCGCCCGAGAGGATAAGGACGTACTCGGGGTCCTGGCCCTCAAGGTAACCAAGGTTCTGGGTGATGGCATCAGCGGTGCCGGCATACCAAGAGGCGCCGGTCTGGGTGGCGAAAGGCGGAAGGATGGCAACGCCGCCACCGCGCTCGTCGAGGTTCCAGGCCTCGCCGGTCCCCAGGTACTCGTGGAGCAGGTACGGACGATACTGCGTGAGTACGCCCACCGTGCTGATTCCCGAATTCGCGCAGTTGCTCAGCACGAAGTCGATGATGCGATACTTGCCGCCGAACGAAACGGCCGGCTTGGCGACTTTACTCGTAAGCACGCCCAGCCTGGACCCCTGCCCGCCGGCAAGAAGCATCGCAACGCATTCCTTCTTGCTCATAGAAACTCCCCTTTCGTCACTCTGTAGCAACCAATAAAAACTACCCTATTCACCAACATGCCAAATATCGCCGGCATATTCACGAATTGTTCGGTCAGAGGAGAAGAATCCGGACTTGGCCGTATTGTGGAGGGAAACTCGGTTCCAATTTCGGGCGTCAGCGTAGCCACTCGTGAGCTCTTCCCAAGCCTGAACATAGGCGTGGAAGTCGCGGCAAACGAGGTATTGGTCGTTGTTGACCATGAGCTCGTCGTGGACCAACTCGAAGTTGCCGGACTGGCGAGCGAAGGTTCCGTCGGTGAGTTGATCGATCACGCGGCCGAGGCGAGCCCTGTCGGCGTTGTACTCGTTCCAAGCGAAGTAGCGACCCGAGGCATACAGGTCCTCGACCTCATTGGTGCGCAGACCAAATATCTTTATGTTCTCTTCGCCCACGAGGTCGCAGATCTCGACGTTGGCGCCGTCGTAGGTGCCGAGCGTGATGGCACCGTTCATCATGAACTTCATGTTGCCCGTACCGGAGGCCTCGGTGCCTGCCGTAGAGATCTGCTCAGAGATCTCGGTGCCGGGATAGATGATCTGTGCGTTGGAGACGGCGAAGTTGGGAACAAAGACGACCTTGATGACGTCGTTGACGCGGCTGTCGTTGTTAATGATGTCGGCAACGCCGTTGATGAGGCGGATGACCTCCTTGGCAAAGACGTAGCTCTGGGCTGCCTTGCCCGAGAAGATGAACGTCGTGGGCTGCGGACGATAGTTGGGATCGTCAAGCATGCGGTTGTAGACGTCCATGATCTTGAACACGTTGAGCAGCTGGCGCTTGTAGGCGTGGAAGCGCTTCACCTGCGTGTCGAACACGGTGGACGTGTCGACGACGATGCCGGTGGTTTCCTTGATGTAGGCCGCCAGGCGCTCCTTCGCGGCAAGCTTTGCCTTGCCCCACTCCTCGAGGAAGCCGCTGTCGTCCTTGTAAACGAGAAGCTTCTCGAACTCGGTCGCGTCGTCGTACCACTTGTCGCCAATGGCATCGCTGATCACACGGCTGAGCGCGGGGTTGGCGTTGCCCAGGAAGCGACGGTGGGAGACACCGTTGGTCTTGTTGTTGAACCTCTCGGGTGCCAGACGCCAGAAGTCGTGCAGGACCGTATCCTTGATGATCTGGGTGTGCAAGGCCGACACACCGTTGACCGAGCGGGAGAAGATGACGCTGAGGTTTGCCATGCGCACCTCGCCGTCCCACAGGATGGCCGTGTTCTGCAGCATGGCCGACCAGTCGGATCCCATGCGGGGAAACGTCTCGCGGAAGCGGCGGTCGATCTCTTCGATGAACATGTACAGACGAGGCAGAAGGCTACGGAACATTTGGATGGGCCACTTCTCCAAGGCCTCGGGCATGACGGTATGGTTCGTGTAGGTGCAGGTCTCGCCTGCGATCTTGAAGGCGAGGTCGAAGTCGACGCCCTTCTCGTCCACGAGCAGGCGCATGAGCTCGGGGCCGCACATCGCGGGGTGCGTATCGTTGGTGTGGACGCACACGTGATCGCCCAAGTGCTCCCAGTCGGGACCGTACTCGCGCTCGTAGGTGCGAAGGATCGTCTGCAGGCCAGCGGAGACAAAGAGGTACTCCTGCTTGAGACGCAGCAGCTTGCCGTGCTCGCCGGCGTCTGCCGGGTACAGAATCGTGGAGATGGCCTCGGCGTTGTAGCGGAAGCTGAAGGCGTCCGAATAGCGGCCGTCGTTGAATGCATCGAGGTCAAAGTCGTCCGTAGCAGGCTCGGCCTTCCAGAGGCGCAGCTTGTTTACCTTGGAACCGTTGCCGTAGCCGACAATCTCGACGTCGTAAGGGACGGCAAGGATCTTCTCGGCACCCTCGGTGGTAAACCAGAAGCGGCCGTTCTCCTCGTGACGCACCACGTGACCGCCAAATTGCACGGTAACGGCACTGGCCGTCTTGCGCGTCTCCCAGGGATATCCATTCTCGAGCCATGCGTCGGTCTTCTCGACCTGACGGCCGTTCTGGATCTCTTGGCGGAACAGGCCATAGCGATAACGCATGCCGTTGCCGTAGCCCGCAATGCCCTCCTTGGCCATGGAATCCAGGAAGCAGGCGGCAAGACGACCCAGACCACCGTTGCCCAGACCAGGGTCGGCCTCGTGGGTGCACAGCTCGGCAAGGTCGATGCCCATGTCGTGCAGGCCTTCCTCAACGAGGTCATGCACGCCAAAGTTGAGCAGGTAGTTGTCGAGCAGAGGGCCGATGAGGAACTCGAGGGAGAAGTAGTAGACCTTCTTCTCGCCCAAGTTGTGGGTGTCTACGTGAGCGACGCGTGCCTTGTGGGCAATGAGCGATGCGAGCACGTAAAAACGCTCGTCGGCATCGGTGTCCTCAAAGTCCTTGCCGTAGACCGAGCGGCACCTGTCGCGGTACTGCTTTATGAATTCCTTCTTGCTGCGAAAAATGTTTGGCATTGTCTTTTCCTTTACTCCGTCAACAAAAGCCATTGGAGTATGGTACCTTATCCGGCGCTTTCGCGTATGGAGAGCAGATGTGGAAGTTTTATTGCCCTTGACATAAAGGCCTTCGTACCCATGCGCAGCTGTCCGTTCGAGCAGTGAGTGGAACTGAGTTCCCGGGGAGTTTGTTCCGGCCAGGACAAGCGATGGGGAGTGAACAGTAACGTTTATTCGCCGCCCAATCGCAGACAATGCCCGAGGATATCTGCGATTTATCGCCAAATGCGCTACAGTAGGGAGGAAGGGAGGTAGCACATGCGCATCGCGGCACCACTGGCGCTCGTATTGGCGCTTTCGCTAACGGCATGCGGCGGAGGAGGCGGCGGAAGCGACGCGGGCGGCAACAGCGATTCGACGTCCGGCGCCGATTTCACGGCGACCTCGAAGGTGGACTCCCCGAGTTTTGACGAGGCCGCAGCCGTCGAGCAGAACGACGGAGCCATCGACACGAGCAACGTATCCAAAGGCCTGGTATTTGCTGAGGCCACGAGCGGAAGCCGGCTCAAGTTCCTGGTCGAGTCGGGCGACATGAGCTACAACTACGACCTTCCCAACGACGGAACTCCCATCGCCTGCCCCATCAACATGGGCAACGGCAGCTACTCCTTTTCCATCATGAGAAACACGGGCGGCAACAGCTACGTGGAGACAACGTCGACGACGGCCGACGTCACGCTGGAATCCGAGTTCATTCCCTTTACGCAGCCCAACATGTACTGCAACTACAGTGACTCGAGCGCCTGCGTCACCAAAGCCCGCGAAATCGTCGCCGACGCCCAAAACCAAGGCGACGCCGTGCGCGCCGTATGCTCATACATCGTCGACAACGTCGACTACGACGTCGACAAGGCCAAAGAGCTCAGCAGCACCACGGGGTATGTGCCCAACCCAGACGAAACGTTCTCGACTAACAAGGGCATTTGCTTTGACTACGCGTCGCTGGGAGCTGCCATGCTGCGAAGCGTAGGCATCCCCACAAAGATCGTTACCGGCTACGTGAGTCCGGAAGACCTCTATCATGCGTGGATAAGTGTCTACATCGACGGTAGTTGGACAAGCGCGAAGTTCTCGGTAAACCCCCAGTCATGGAGCCGGGTAGACCTCACATTTGGGGCCGATTCGGAATCTACCGGCTTCGTGGGGGATGGAAAAACGTATACTGAACGATACGTCTATTAGACTCAAGCGAGGTGAAGTTCGTCTCATGGCAGAATCCATGCTCGACAGCAGCGCAATCAGCGCCTTCTGCGGAGGCGTGGCGGTGATGTTGGCCGCCGGCATCCAAACGGACGAGGCCGTATTTATGCTCGCAGACGAGCATGAGGAATCTCCGTTCAAAACTATGTGCGACGCCATCTACCTGCAGCTCGCCGATGGGTCGATGCTCGCCGACGCCATGGAATCCGCAGGCGTCTTTCCCGAGTATGCCGTCTCGATGGTGCGAGCCGGCGAGGCGTCGGGACGCCTGGAGCAGGTTCTGAGGCGCCTGGACGTGTACTACGAGGAAGAGGAGCGCACGTTCGCAAAGCTTCGTTCGAGCGTGAGCTATCCCGCTGCGCTGCTCGGCATCATGAGCGTCATTCTTGCGTTCGCCGTCGCGTTCATCCTGCCGGTCTTTGTGGGCGTGTACGAGAACCTCACGGGCACCCTCACGGCGACTTCGTTCTCGTCGATGGGCATTTCCATCACCATTGGCTGGATCGCGCTCGTCTTTACCCTGGTCTGCACGGCCGTCGTCGTGGCGATTACCATAATGAGTGGCACCGAGAACGGGCGACAGCGCGTTCTGGGCCTTTTTGAGCACTTCCCCTTCACGCGCTCGGCGATGTACCAGCTGGCGCTCGCACGGTTCACGGCGGCACTTTCGACCTACGTCTCGTCGGGCGTCGACACCGAGACTGCCATGCGTGAGGCTTCCGAGTTCGTCACCAACAAAAAGCTTCGCGAAAAGGTCGACGCGGCCTACCAAAGCATGATAAACCCCCAAAACCCCCGAAGCCTTGCCCAAGCGATATCCGAGAACGACGTGTTCGAGCCACTCTACGCCCGCATGCTCATCGTGGGCCACGAGACGGGCAGCTCCGACGAGATGCTCTCGCGCCTTTCCCAAATCTTCTTTGAGGACTCGCTCGAACACGTGGACGTGCTCATCAACCGCATCGAGCCACTTTTCGCGGCGTTTTTGACCCTCACGGTAGGCGCCACGCTCATCGCCGTCATGCTCCCGCTCATCGGCATCATGCAATCCATAGGCTAGGCGGGTCGTATGTATCACGAGGTCACCTACAAAGACATGTCTCGCAGACGCAGGCGGCGCGTTGTCGTAGCCGTATGCGCTGTCGTCTTTGCCGTGATTCTTGGCCTTGCAATCAACGTCGCGCGAGCAGGGGCACGCGAGCAGGGCGCCGTCGCGTTGCGGAAGGCCATCATGGACGCGGCGATACGCTGCTGCGCCGTGGAAGGGTCCTACCCCCTGTCGCTCTCGCACCTTGAGCAGGACTACGGACTGAGAATCAACCACAGCAGCTACGTCGTTACCTACGAGGCCTTTGCAAGCAATTTGCCTCCCACCGTGGTGGTGGTGCCACGATGACTTCCGAGCGTGCGGACATCGTCGAGGCCTTCTCCTCGAGCGCAAACCACGGGACAAAAAAGGGAGTGAGCTGGCAACGCGCCTTTTCCATCTTGCTGTTTTCTGTGTTCATAATCGTCGACCTGCTCGCGATCGTGGTGGGTGCCAGCAGCTACGGATCGCTCGTCGAGATGCAAAACAAGAACGACGCGCGCATCATGACGCTCGGACCCATCATCAGCAGCGTTCGCGCGAACGACGGACAGAAGTCAGTCGCCACGGCCAAGGGACCCGAGGGCGATGCGCTCGTGCTTGTCTCGAGCGACGCGGAAGGCACCTACGAGACGCGCATCTACCTGTACGAAGGCAACATCGTCCAAGAGTACGCGCTCGCCGAATCTCCCTACGCACCACAGAAGGCCACCGTACTCGCGAGCTCCTCGGTCTTTGAGTTCTCTTACGACGATGACATCCTGAACGTAACCACCGGGTCGGGTACCGCAAGGATCGCCCTGCGAAGCGAGCAGGGAGGTGCGTAGGTATGGCCGTTTCTAACGAGATGGGCTCTGGCATCGCCAGACAGAGTACCAGCCAGCGCGGCATGGCGTTTCTGGTGGAGGCGCTTGTCATTCTCGCGTTTTTGATGTTCTCGCTTGCCGTGTTCGTGCGGTTGTTTGTGGGCGCGCAGCTCGAAGGCATCGCGGCCACGCGCAAAAGCGAGGCAGTGCTGCTTGCCACGAACGTCGCCGAGGAGTTCTCTGCGCACCCCACCGGCGTAGTCGCCCAAAGCGAGACGGATGGTCTTGACGTAGTGTGCGAGGTCGAGCCCCAAAAGCGCGGGGCGGGCACGCTGTATTGCGCCACCATCGTGGTGTCACACGAGGGCGAAGAGGTGTACAGGCTTCTGACCTCGCGCTACGTGAGTGGAGGTGAGGCAACGTGAGCAGGCAGGCAGCCGCGGGCAGCCGCGACAACATGCGACACGGACTCATCTCGCTTCTTACCGTCGTGGTGGTCATCTCGCTTGCCACCGCGGCCGTGCTCGCCGTCTCGACGTCGCACGCCATGCACGCCCTTGCCGACAGGCAGGCCAACATGAACTCACAGGGCTACGACACGGAGCGGTCTGCCCAGGCATTCTTGGCGGAGCTCGACGCCCTGCTCCACGAACAGGGCAGCGCGTCTCGAACCATGGCCGCCCTCAACAAGCAGGCAAACCGGATGCTGGCCAGCGTGTGCGAAGAAGGCGTCACGGCAACCTACGAGCTGGACGGCAACGACGTCACCTGCACATTCACATCCGAGGGAGGACGCATGCTCGAGGCCGTCGTGAGGCTGGAAAACACGTCCTACACCATTGAGTCCTGGCACCTGAGTGCCGCACCACAGGAAGAAGACACCGGCGACACGTTGTGGACGGGAACCACAACCGAGAACTAGGAGTTTGCGATGACGATGAAGCTCGAAGAGATCCTGCAGTACATGATCGACAACAACGCCTCCGACATCTTTATAGTCGCCGGTTTGCAGCTGTCGTACAAAAAGGGCGGGCAGCAGTTTCGCACCGACTCCGAGCGACTGATGCCAGCCGACACCTACAACCTCGTGGAGCAGATCTACGGGCTCGCTCGGCGCGACTTTAGGCACTTTACCGAGAACGACCAGCATGACGACGACTTCTCGTTCTCGATTCCCGGACTGGGGCGTTTTCGCGCGAACGTGTTTCGCCAGCGCAGCTCGGCAAGTGCCGTGATTCGCGTGATTCCGTTTGGCCTGCCCGACCCCAAGGCAAACGGCATCCCCGAGGAGGTGCTGGAGCTCTCACGCTTCCAGAAGGGCCTCGTATTGGTCACCGGATCGGCAGGAGCGGGCAAGTCCACCACCTTGGCCTGCATCGTCGATCGGCTAAATCACGAGCGAAGCGGACACATCGTCACGATGGAGGACCCCATCGAATACATCCATCGCCACGGAAGCTGCATCGTGACGCAGCGCGAGATTCCCACCGACGTCGCCACGTACGCCGAGGCACTGCGTTCCGCGATCCGCGAGTCTCCCGACGTCATCTTGCTCGGCGAGATGCGTGACCAAGACACCATGGCCACTGCCGTGACCGCTGCCGAGATGAGCCAGCTGATTTTGTCGACCATGCACACTTCGAGCGCGTCAAGCACCGTCGACCGCATCGTGGACTCGTTCCCCAGCGCCCAACAGCGCCAGATTCGCATGCAGCTCTCGCTCGTACTGCGTGCCGTCGTGAGCCAGCAGCTCGTTCCCACCATCCAGGGCGGTGTCGTGCCGGCGTTCGAGATCATGGTGGCAAACACAGCCATTCGCAACCTCATCCGCGAAGAAAAGACCTACCAGATCGACTCCGTCGTGGCCAGCTCCAGCAAGCACGGCATGCGCACCATGGACCAAAGCCTGTTCCGGCTGGTAAAAGACGGTATCATCACACGTGACGTGGCCCTGCAGCACGCCATTCACCCCGAGGCACTCCGCAACCGCCTGAACACCTCGGGGCTATAGCCAAATTGCAAAATCTCCGCTGGAACACCGTCGACTCAATTACCGGACCGAGATAGCAACCTGCGAGTGGAACGGGGTTCCCGGGGAATTTTGTTCCGCGGCACGAGTCCGTCGCGGAACAAAACTCCCCGGGAACCCCGTTCCACGGCCGGTCCATCTGCCGAGGTCGCTATCTGCCTTGCGACAAGTTACGAACAGTGACGTCGTGCTCCACGTCATACGAATAAACACATAATCCTTATTGCATCTGTAGAGACGAAGGTCTATCCTCTTACGGCAGCGTCGGTCCATAAGTCCACGTGAGAGGAGTCACCATGACTAACGCAAAGGAAGTACGTCTCTATAAACGCGAGGGGGCCTACATCCCCCGCATTGCCGCCGTGCACGACCTGTGCGGTTACGGCAAGTGCTCGCTGGGTGTCGCGATTCCGGTGCTGAGCGCCGCCGGCTGCGACGTGTGCCCAGTTCCCACCTCGCTCTTTTCTGCGCACACCAAGTTCCCCACCTGGCACATGCACGACACCACCGATATGCTCAAGCCCTATTTGGATGCCTGGCAGGAAGAGGGCATCGAGCTAGACGCGATCTACTCGGGCTTCTTGGGCGCAGCAGAGCAGGTCGGCGCCATAAAGAGGCTCTATGGGGAGCATCCGCAGGCACTGCGCATCGTCGATCCCGTCATGGGTGACGGTGGCGTGAGCTATCCCACATACACCCCCGAGTTGTGCGCGGCCATGGGCGATCTGGTAGAAGGTGCCGACGTGCTGACACCCAACCTTACCGAGGCATCGATTCTTACCGGCATCGCCTACGAAGGACAGGACGTCGATGACGCCTATGTCGACCGCATCATAGGAGCGCTTCTGCAAATGGGCGCAAAGAACGTGGTGCTCAAGGGCATCGTGCATGGCGACGGGCTTATCCGCAACGTCGTGGCAGGCCAGGATGTCGACAAGGTCGAGGTGTCGAGCGAGCTTCTTCCCTACATGCTCCATGGTACGGGCGACCTGTATGCAAGCGCGCTTTTGGCCGCCATCATGGCGGGACGTGACCTGTACGCGTCCGTCGAGTTCGCCGGCACGCTGGTGCGCGATGCCATGCGCGTAACTCGCGAGCAACCGGACTACGAGGTGCGCGGTGTAAGCTTCGAGACCGTACTCGGAGAGGTCACCCAGCTCGTCCGTTAGAGCGGAACAAAACTCCCCGGGAACTTTGTTCCGGAACAAAGTTCCCGGGGAGTTTTGTTCCGCGGGGAGTTTTGTTCCGCTTTTGTTCTTTAGACTGGCAAAGGCGAGTCTATGGCGTGAGTTACCATCGTCGAGTTGCTCCGCTTGCTTGACTTGTCGTCGCTCGCGGAGTCTTTGTCGCCGTCCTCTTCGCCGGAGCCATTTCCTAGGAATGGAGGCTCTGCCTGCGAGGTTATCTGTTGGCGCAGGAGCTCCTGAAGCTCATGGTCGACGCCTGCCATCGTGCACGAGAATCGAACCTGTCCGTCGCTCGTGGTGGACTTGGTCCAAATGTAGGTAACAAAGGGCTTCCGATCTCCGGAAGGTTGGAAGAATCCGAACCAAGACTCGCGCGTGAAACCCCCGTCTTCGTTCATGTACGCACTCACGTGATAGATGACCGTGTCGATTTTTGGGTTGAGCAGCGAGTTGACCGAGAAGGCCGTGGCCTGAATCTGCGTATTTTGGAGGCATTCGAGGGTGCTATGCGAGGTGGCATCGGTTACCGACACCTCGATGCGGCCGGTGTTCTCGTCGGCCTCCTGGACCGAGTACTCCTGCGGGAATTGGGTGAATCCGTTACCCCAGGCAATGCCGCCGCCCATAGCCTCTGCAACGGTGTACACGTTGACGTTGCCCGAGAGATTGGCCGTGTTTTCGGCTCGCTTGGACCCCACGTACACCTGCGTAAAGACGATTGCCGCAACGAATACAATCACGACGATGACCGCCGAGCGCGATATGCGGCGCCCGACGTTCGACCCCGAGGGATCGTCGGTCGAAAGCGGGTCGACATCGACGCCGTGGCCCTTTTCCTTGCGGCGCTTTCTTTGCCGCTCGGCTGACTCCTCGTCGGTGTGACCCGAGTTGTCAACCTTGGCAAAAAGCTCCTCCGCCTCGGCAGCCGTGAGCGACTTGGGGTTTGGTGTGACTGTGTTCTTAGTAGACATGAGGATAAGTATACGAGCATATTTGCATCTCCCATAAAACATCACGCAGAAACACGCGAATGCGGGCAAGCTGAAAGGACCGATTGGCAAGGGAGAGGCGCGAGTGTACCCAAATTGTTTTCGTTTTGTATATTCCCAGCATACACATACCCTCAATTACAATTTGGGCACACTGTATAAAATAACGACTGTACCCAAAATGCATTTGCCTCCACAAAAGACCAGATAGCGAACCGCGTTTTTACAATTTGGGTACACTCGCTCAATTTGCTCAAGAATTTTACTGAATACTACATCAGTTTCCTTAATACTAGAATAACCTATGCGTACTCATCTGCCCCGAACCCAAGCGATGGGGTACTCCCCTTTGCCCAAGTAAGGCAAAAGGGAGTACCCCATCGCTTGACGTATGGTCAAAAGGAGGTTTTGCTAGTCCAGCTCGGCAAGCCAGAGCGTCGAGAGGGCGTCACTCGGCATACGCAGGTCACCGCGCGGACTTACGGCCACCGAACCCACCTTGGGACCGTCGGGCAAGCAGCTGCGTTTGAACTGTTGGGCGAAGAATCGCCAATAGAACGTCCGCAGCCACTTGTGGATGGTCTCGTCGTCATACACTCCGGCAAACGCCCGCCGCGCAAGTCGCTCCACCTTGCGCGGGCGAGACCCGTGGCGCAGGACCTCATAGAGCACAAAGTCGTGCAGCTCGTACGGTCCCACGAGGTCCTCCGTCTGCTGGGCGATGGTTCCGTCCTCGTTTGCGGGCAGTAGCTCTGGCGAGACGGGGGTGTCGAGCACGTCGTACAGCACGCGAGATTCAACCTCGTTGCCGCAGGTATCGGCAACATAGCGCACCAGATGCCTCACCAGTGTCTTTGGCACGCCTCCATTGACGCCGTACATACTCATGTGATCACCGTTGTAGGTCGCCCATCCCAATGCCAGCTCAGAGAGGTCGCCGGTACCCACCACCAGACCGCCTTCCTGGTTGGCGATGTCCATGATGATTTGGGTGCGCTCGCGGGCCTGAGAGTTCTCGTAGGTGACGTCATGCACCGACTCGTCGTGCCCGATGTCGGCAAAGTGCTGACGGACCGCCGCGGCAATGTTCACCTCACGAAGTTGCACGCCCAAGGCCTCGGCAAGCGTCGTCGCATTGCCCTTCGTGCGGCTTGTGGTACCGAATCCCGGCATGGTTACGGCTATGATGCCCTTGCGGTCGAGCCCCACCAAGTCAAAGGCACGCACGGTCACCAAGACGGCAAGCGTAGAGTCCAGCCCACCCGATATGCCGATGACGGCACACTTCCCATGCGTATGTTGCAACCGCTTTGCAAGACCATATGCCTGTATGGCAAACACATCCTCGCAGCGAGCCACGCGCTCGGCATCGTTGCTGGGAACGAACGGGTGCGGGTCAACAAAGCGCGTGAGCTCGGTATCTTTGACCTTGAGGTCAAACGTTGTCACGACGTATCCGTCGTCATTCGGCACGAACGTGGTGTTGCGACGTCGCTCGGCAGCCAGCTGCGCCACATCGACCTCAGTCGTGGCAGACCCATCGCCAAAGGGCACGGCTTCCGCCAGCAGCCTTCCGTTCTCGGCAATAAGGTCATGACCAGCAAACACCACATCTGTCGTGGACTCCCCCATCCCGGCACTTGCATACATGTATGCGCACAGCAGACGCGCGGATTGCCCCACAACCAAGTCTCGACGATAGGCCGCCTTGCCCACGATGGCATTGGAGGCCGAGAGGTTCACGATGAGCGTTGCCCCCGCCAGCGCGTGCGAGATGCTGGGAGGCTGCGGGGCCCACAGGTCCTCGCACACCTCTGCCGCGACCACGAGATCGGGGAGGCTTGCGCACGCAAAGAGCTGGTTGGCTCCAAACGGCACTTCTCCCAACCCACCACAGAACTCGAGCGTGACGTCTAGGGGACCTGCCGCAAAATGTCGCGCCTCATAGAACTCGTGATAGTTCGGAACAAACCGCTTGGGCACCACGCCAAGAATCTCGCCGCCACACAGCGCAACGGCGCAGTTGTACAGCTTGCCACGGACCACCAGAGGCGCCCCCACAAACACGAGCGCGTCGAGCGCCGATGTGGCTTCGGCAATGGTGTTCACGGCGTTTTGGGCGGCCTCGATCAACGCGTCTTGCCAAAACAAGTCCTCGCAGGTGTATCCCGTGACGCACAGCTCGGGAAGAACGATGACCTTGGCTCCTGCATCGGCCGCCTCACACACAGCCTCTACACACACGGCTACATTGTGGCCCACATCGGCCACGCGCACGTGCGGCGTGCGAACCGCAACCTTCACGAACCCGTCCTGCATGGATACCTCCCCTGTCGTCACAGCCAATGGGCTTATTGTACTATGCAACAGTCCGTTTCAGTGAGGTATAAGCAGAGGCAATAGGGCGACTCCCATCACTTCACCCACTGCCTAATCTACCTGCGACCTAGTACGGAGCACCAAGAGGTGGTATCTGCTTGAGGCGCGCCCACATCACCTGCTTGGTATCCATGCTTTGGAGCGCCGCCTCGAAGTCTCCGAGATTAAGCACGCGCATGCCGCGCACCATGCTCACGCGCCCAAGCTCCAGGCCCAACAGTCCATCCAAGAACGCGTTTCTCACGAGCTCCGCAGCCGCTCGGTCGCAGGCAACCAGCGTCGCCGGGTCGAGGGTCGCGACCGCAAGTCGCAGCTGTTCGGGGGAAAGCTGCTCGCCAGTCTTTAGCCAACACGCCATGCCGCACCAATCCTCAGGCGCGTACCCAAGCTTCAAGAGCGCCGCACGCAAGGCCGTACCATCCGCTCCACTCAACAACGAGCCGCCGGCCCGTTCCACCTCGCCCGGTTGCCCCTTTACGAGCAATACGCTCGAAAATGCGTTTCCCACCACCAATATGCCGAGACTCGCAAGGTCATCCAGTTCGGTGCGGGTTTTCTCTACATAAAGACGCGATAAAGTACCATATGCCATTTGTTTTTAATCCTCGCGTAATCGATGACGAAAAGTGGGTACAAGGGTCTTATGTGTATACGATAACCGAAACGCCCGCCTTTGTGTCGGGCACGAAAGGACGCTTTATGGCTAAGGAACTAACGGTTGCCTCATTCGACACCGACGTCGCACAGGCTTCCAAACCCGTTCTCGTTGACTTCTGGGCAAGCTGGTGCGGACCTTGCCGCGCTCTTGGTCCCATCGTTGAGGAGGTCGCAACCGAGATGGCCGACCGCTTGGACGTGTACAAGTGCAACGTCGATGAGCAAGGCGAGCTCGCCCAGCGATTCTCGATCATGTCGATTCCCACACTCATCCTGTTTAAGAACGGCGAAATTGTGCACACCATGGTGGGTAACATGCCCAAGGCCGCACTCGTCTCCGAGATTGAGGCAAACCTGTAACAGTGTTTTCTTGGCTCAAGAAGCACCGACAAGAACGGCGCCCTTCGCACGGGGTGTCGTTTTTTGTCATTATTTGATACTACATCCCCATATATCTCGCATACTTGCGCAAAAGCAACTCTCCAATACGGTATGCTAGGCAGAAGGAGGTGCGACAATGGCAATACTAAAGCGTATTTGGGCAGAGCGACGCATCATTGTGACCTCAGTCGCCATCATCCTGTTTCTTGCCATTATGCAAAACGTTCGGTCCACCGAGATTCTGCAGCTCGATGTCGATGCCTACAATTTCTTTGTTTTGAAGCTGCGTCGTCCGTGGATGACCTCCATTATGGAGGGATTCTCGAGCCTTTCTTCTCCCATAGTGATCGGGGCTATGTTTCTCATGGTGGCCGCCTTTGCCCCAGGCAGACGACCCGGTCTGTGCGCCGCCGTAAACCTGGTGTGCGTGGTCTTTATAAACCAAGTGCTTAAGTACATCGTGCATCGCCCTCGTCCCGACGGATTCCGCCTTATCTCGGAGGTTGGCTACAGCTTCCCCTCCGGACATTCCATGGTGTCGATGGCGTTCTATGGTCTGTGCGCCTGGATGGTGTGGCACTACGAGCGTGACCGCATCATGCGCTGGGCGTGCTGCCTTGCCTTTGCCGGCACTATCGTGGTGGTGGGCATGAGCCGCGTCTACCTCGGAGTGCACTATGCGTCTGACGTCATTGCGGGCTTTTGTGTCTCGCTTGCCTGGATCGGCGTCTACACCAAGGTGTTCTGCCCGATGTTCATGCCCGCGGAACCAGACCAACACAAAGAGATTGTGCAGAGTCCCGTCTATGTGGAACCGGCACATCCAAGCGCCATCGACAACACCCTCGCCATGAAGGCACGCCACATGAGGTGGAAGAACTCGTCAAAGATGGAAGACGAGGAAGGCGCAGACGAAGACTAGCGACGCCATCTGCAGATTCCGTGCCCGCAGGGGTTGCTCCTACGGGTACGCTGCCGTTGTTGTTTAGCTGAATCGGCGAAACAGTCGAGCGATGCTCCAGCCGTCGCCATCGCCATCGTCTTCGCCTATACGAACAATTTCGGCGCTTTCGACCGAGCCATTGTTTACCATCACGCGCGCGATGGTAGGTCCTTCTGCCGTACGCGGGAACGTGGGGCTACCAGGATTTATGACAAGCACGGTTCCCAGCCCACCGGGACTAGACACCCGGTGCACGAACGGCCGATGAGAATGGCCACACACTGCGATGTCGCAGGTCGCGAGATCCAGACGCTCCTCGTAATGGCACAATTGCCACCTCAACCCGCACTTAAACACACGCGTAACCCGTTGCACGTCAGGACCATAGTCCATGCCCCAATCGTTGTTTCCGAGGCACATGCTCATGGGCGCGATGTTGCACAGCGTCTGATAATCCCCATATGAACAGCAGTCACCCGCATGCATGATGGCATCGGCACCCTTGAGCGCCTCGAGCAGCTTGTTCGAAAGCCGTCCGTGCGTATCGGAAACGATGTCAAATCGCATAACCAACCCCAAGTTATGTGCTAGAGTCCCAACGCTCGCTTGAGCGCCACTACACGGCGCCGTGAAACTGAAATCTTCTTTCCTTCCACGCCGTTGATGCCGAGCTGCAAGATACCACTCGAGATCGTTTCGACATCCTCGACGTACGCGAGGTTGACGATGTAGCCTCGATGTACGCGGAAGAAGCCGTGATCCGTGAGCTTTGCCTCGAGCTTAGCCAGCGAGATAGTGGAAAGGTAGCGCTCGGTGTCGGTGTAGATGCAAGAATAGTCGTCCTTGGCCTCGATGTATCGGATTTTGTCGACAGGAACCAAGACCTTGCGACCGCTCTTCTCGACCGGGATACGCTCCACCGGCGGCTTTGTTTGACGCGTGGGCTTGATTCGTGCCTGAATCTTGTCGAGCGCTTGCACCAAACGGGCAGTTTCGACTGGCTTCATGAGGTAGTCGACCGCATCCACGCCAAATGCCTCGAGCGCGTATTCGCTGTATGCTGTAACAAAGACAACTGCGGGAGGGTTCTTGAGCTTATGAAGTGCCTCGGCAAGCTGCATGCCACTGGTCTTGGGCATGGAGATGTCGAGGAACATGGCATCCGCACGGTTTTCCATCAGACGCTCTACGGCCTCGCGCGCACTGGCTGCTTCGACGATGTTTCCTACGCGACCCGTCTCTTCGAGCAGGTAGCGCAGTTCCGATCGAGCTGGGGCTTCGTCATCCACAATCATTACGTTTATCATGGGTATTCATCCTTATATTGAACGTAAGGCGAACATCTAACGGCAATTAGCCATTTTACTCATTTTAGGACGCGTGTTCAATTTCTGACCTGTGTGTTTATTTCCTTGCTGTAATTTCCATCAGTTCTGTCAAAACATCCGCACGATGTTTTGCCGAGTCGAATGCGTTACACTGAGGATATGAGTTACAAGACGTTTACATGTTCCATTGCACGGAGGTGCGGTGGGTGCGAGCTTTTGGCCGTGCCGTACGAGCTTCAGCTGCGCCGAAAGCACGAGTCCATGAAGGAGCTCTTTGCACGGGTCACCGAGCAAGACGGGGCGACGGTCGAGCCGGTCCGCGGGATGCAAGAGCCCCTCGCGTACCGCCACAAGGCTGCGACGCCGTTTGCGCCCGGGTCACGAGCCACGGGCAACAGGATGCGCTGCGGGTTTTACGAGCGGGGCTCTCACCGTATCGTGTATTGCAAGGAATGCCTCGTGGAAGCACCCGAGGCTCGCAGCGTGCTTCGTGACGTGGCGCGCATTGCTGACGAGCTACACATATCGGCCTATGATGAGGATCGCGGCCGTGGGGTGCTTCGACATGCAGTGGTACGTATGGGATACGCCACGAACGATGTGCTCCTTACCATCGTGACCAACGGGTCCAAGCTTCCGCATGCCGCGCAGTTCGTGCAGCGCATGCGTGCGTTGCATCCGCGAATCTCGTCCATCGTCCAAAACGTCAACGACCGCCGCACGAATGCGATTCTGGGCACACGCAACCACACGCTTTGGGGGCCTGGAATCATGCACGATCGCCTGTTGGGGTGCGAGTTCGAAATAGGCCCGACGAGCTTTTATCAGACGAATCCCGAGCAAACCGAAGTGCTCTATGCCCTCGCCATCGAGGGGCTCGGCGACGCCACGTCGATGTTGGATGCTTACTGTGGGACCGGCACCATAGGCTTGTGTGCGGCACATGCCAAAGAGTGCGATTTGCACGTCGTAGGCGTGGAACAAGTTAGCAATGCCGTAGGATGCGCACGCCGCAACGCACGTGCCAACCACGTGAACAATCGCTGCTCCTTCGTGTGCGACGACGCCACCACATGGATGGCCAAGCAGAGTGCCGCGCAGTTCGATGCCGTAGTTCTTGACCCGCCTCGCGCCGGCTCAACCCCTGCGTTTTTGGAAGGAGTCGTAGGGCTTGCACCCAAACGCGTGGTATACGTCTCGTGCAACCCCGTCACTCAGGTGCGCGACCTCGCAATCCTGCGCGATGGCGGCTATCGTGTGGAGAGAATCGTGCCCGTAGACCTGTTTCCGCACACCAAACATGTGGAGACCGTAGTGACGTGCAGCCGGAGCGCGTAGCTCATCGCGGGTTTTCTGAACACGATTTCGCTGGCACGTAACTCATAGTGTGCACAACTCAACGAGAAGGTGGCGTTTCCATGCGTCCTCCGCCACGCTCTATCCCTTGCCACAGGTTTCGCGGCTGCTCTTTGCTGGTGGCTGTCTACAAAGTCGTGCGTCCATACGCCTTCTTCCAGTTGGCCGTAAACTCCTCCATGGCGATGGCGGTGCCGGGATGGGCGACCATGGCGCGAATGACATCGGGAGCCACGGTGATGGCGGGCACGCCAGCGGCCAGCAGCTGATGCACCTGGTCCACGTTCTTGAAGCTCGCGGCGCACACCTTTGCCTCGAAGCCGTAGACCGCAAGCGTCTCGACGAGCTCAGCGACCTGGCCCACGCCGTCGCCGTAGTTGCACATGCGGTTGACGTAGGGCGCAAGATAATCCGCGCCGGCCTTGGCGGCCCAGAACGCCTGGTCGGGCGAGTAGATTCCCGTGGCGAGCACGCAGATGCCCTTTGCCTTGACGGCGGGGATGGCGCGCAGGCCCTCGCAGGTGACGGGGATCTTGACGACGATGTTCTTGCCGCCGCGAACCTGGGCGATCTTCTCGGCCTCGGCCAAGATACCATCGTAATCCAGGCTCACGACCTGGGCGATAATCTTCTGGTCATCGGTAAGTACCTCGCATAGCTCGGCAAAGACCTGCTCCGGCTCCTTGCCGCTCTTGGTGATGATGGTGGGATTGGTGGTCACCCCATCAATAGGCAGGTATTCGCACAGCTCGCGAATGGCCTCGATATCGGCACTGTCGATGAAGAACTCCATGGTCGTTTCCTTTCTGCTTTCAGCGCCGCACAGCGGCGCACCAACTTCTATCACTGGTCTAATAATATGAGATGGGATGGAGGCGATGGCGGTCCTCGTCTCATGCGAGCTCCGCAGGAACGAGGACTGTTCGAGCAGGAGGCAAAGACCGCCACCGCCTTCCTACAGCACCTGCTCAGTACGGTCGATGATGTCGTCCTGCGTCGCCTTGCTCAGCACGTTGAAGAACGCGCTGTACCCGGCCACGCGCACGATCAGGTCCTTGTGCCGCTCGGGGTGCGCCTGCGCGTCGAGCAGTGTCGCACGGTCCACCACGTTAAACTGCACGTGGTAGCCGTGCAGGCGGTTGAAGAAGGTTCGCAGCATCATCTCGAGCTTCACCTTGTTCTCTTCGCGGGCAAGCATCGTGGGCGTCACCTTCTGGTTGAGCAGCACGCCACCGGTGATCTTATCTGTCGGGAGCTTTGAGACGGACTTGAAGACGGCCGTCGGGCCCTGCTTGTCGCAGTTGTGCGCGGGGCTGCAGCCCTCGGCCAGCGGCTCGTGTGCGTGGCGGCCGTCAGGCGTTGCCATGGTGCCCATGCCCTGGCCCACGTTCGCGCTGATGGAGCTCGTGCCGGCGTAGCGGATGCCGCCGATGGGGCCGCGACCGTAGCGCGTGCTTGGGTACTTGGCAACCTCGTCGATGTAGGGGGCGTAGCAGTCGACTGCCAGCTGGTCCACGTAGTCGTCGTCGTTGCCGTACTTGGGGGCGCCGTCGACGAGCATCTGCTGGATGCGTGCGCCCTCCTCGCCGGCGAAGTCGCTTATCAGCGCGTCCCATAGCTGCTGCCGCGAAATTCGACCCTCCTCGTAGACGAGCTTCTTGATGGCGGCAAGGCTGTCGGCCATGTTGGCGATGCCCACCTGCAGGCCAGATATGAAGTCGTAGACCGCGCCACCCTCCTTGATGGTCTTGCCGCGCGCGATGCAGTCGTCGGTGAGGGCGGAGCAGAGCACGTCGGGCACCTCGCGCTCGGAGGCCTTGTCGATGGCGTTCTCCACCACGGCGGACCACTTGGTCATCTCGCGCAGGCTCGCGTCCCAAGCGGCCATGAGCTCGTCGAAGGTCTCCCACTCGAGGAAGTTCCCGTGCCCCTCCACGAAGCGCTTGCCCGAGGTGAGGTCCACTCCCCCGTTCATGGCGCACAGCAGCAGGCGCGGGAAGTTGATGTAGCTCATTCCGGTGCAGCGGTAGCCCCAGCGGCCGGGCACGGCTGTCTCGACGCAGCCGATGGCGGAGTAGTTGTAGGCGTCGTACTCGCTCACGCCCCAGGCGATGAAGCTGGGGATGATGATCTCGTCGTTGTTGAGGGCAGGCATGCCGAACCCCAGCTTCATGACCTCCACGCACTCGTCGAAGAACGCCGGGTCGAGGCCAGCGTGGTAGCGCACGGTGAGGTTCGGCTGCGTGAGGCGGGTCTGGGCGACGGAGCGCAAAACGAGCCAGCTCATGGGGTTGACGGCGTCCTCGTGGGTGTCGGGCGTCTGGCCGCCGATGGTCACGTTCTGGTACATGGGACTGCCGGCCGAGCTGTAGGTGTGCGCCTGGCTGCGGATCTTCTGCACGGTGAGCGTCTTGATCCAGAGGTTGGTGAGAAGCTCGAGCGCCTCGTCCTCGGTGATGCGGCCAGCGGCGAGGTCGGCCTCGTAGTACGGATGCATGTACTGGTCGAAGCGGCCGAAGCTGAGCGAGTGGCCGTTGGACTCGATCTGCAGGAGCACCTGGCTGAACCACACGGCCTGCACGGCCTCGAAGAAGGTCTCGGCCGGCTCGTAGGGCACACGGGCGCAGGCGACTGCCATGCGCTCGAGCTCAGCCCTGCGGGTGGGGTCGTCGCACGCGGCGGCCTGCTCGGCGGCCAGCTCGGAGTAGCGGCTGGCCCAGCGGCGCACGGCGTCGATGACCACGAGCACGGCCTTGTAGAAGGCGTACTTGTTCACGGCCTCGGGGTCGGCGAGGTCTAGCCCGTCCTTTGCGGTGCGGGCACGCTCCTCGTAGCCGCGCAGGCCCTCCCTGAGCATGCGCGCGTGGTTGATGGCAAGGTGCGCGTCGCCGGCGTTGAGCTTGCCCTCCATGCCAAAGACGCCGGTCTCCATGAAGGGAGACAACTCGTCGGGAAGCATCGCCAACCCGTGGTCACGCAGGGTGTTGCCCTCCCAAAAAGGCGCGATGTCGCGAACGGCCTGCTTGTCCTCCTCGGTCATGTAGAACACGTCACCGTCGCGCCTCTCGAAGAGGTCGAGCTCGTCAATCACGAAGCCGAGCGTGTATTCGGGGAAGACCGGCGCGTTGCCGTTCTTGGTGGCCTGGTTGCCGGCGATCAGTGTCTTGTCCTCGATGTAGATGGTCATGTGGTCGAGCACGTGCGCGAAGGCCAGAGCGCGGCGCATCACGGGCGGCTGGTCGAGCGTCTGACGGTATGACTCCGTGTACAGCACGGCGCGTTCCGCGTCTACGAAGGGTCGCTCGTCGAGCACCTCCTCACGGTATGCCTGCATGCGCTCGGTAAGTGCTCCGAAGTGCTCGCGGTTCTCCATGAATGCAATCCCTTCTCTTTAGGAACCATGTTTGCTTTCGTTCGTAAATCATTCTAGGAGAATGCTTATGGACAGTCAAGGTATTATTTTGTTCAATTTTACTTATGCTTCCGTTCGTAACTTATGATACTATCGTATGTGTGTAAACAAGAAAGGACAGGCATGCAGACGGCAACAGTGTTCAACATACAGAAGTTCAGCCTCGACGATGGGCCGGGCATCCGCACCGTCGTCTTCCTCAAGGGATGTCCGCTGCGCTGCGCATGGTGCTCGAACCCCGAGAGCCAGCAGCGCGCACCGCAGCTCGAGTGGAAGGAAAGCGCCTGCGTGGGATGCGGGGCCTGCCTCGCAGCCGCACCCAATGCCAAGGCCGCCAATCGCGCGCGCAAGCGTCACATAGACGTGCGTGCCTTGCGCGGTGACGCGCCCGAGGCTAAGGCCGCCGTCGCCGCCTGTCCCACACACGCCCTCACGTGTACCGGCGAGACCAAGACGGTGGACGAGGTCCTGCACGTGTGCCTCCAGGACCAGCCTTTTTATGAGGACTCCGGTGGCGGCGTGACGCTCAGCGGCGGCGAGGCACTCACCTGGCCTGACTTCTGCGAGGAATTGCTCGTCCGACTGCGCGACAAGGGCATCGACACCTGCATCGAGACCGAGGCGCACGTACCCGCAAAGACGTTCCAGCGCATCGCAATGCTGCTCGACCACATGCTCATCGACCTCAAGCACATCGATCCTGCCAAGCTCCGCGACCATGCAAGCGCCCGGGCCGACCTCATGCTCGAGAACCTACGCTGGGCGCTGGTTCATCATCCAGACGTGCTGCCCCGTACTCCCGTCATCCCAGGCTTCAACGACAACCTCGAAGACGCTCGCGCGATGGCCCGTTGGCTTCTCGATGCCGGCAGCACCCGCGTACAGCTCCTCCCCTTCCACAATTATGGCGAGACCAAGTACGAGCTTCTTGGAATGCCCTACTCCATGCACGGCACGCAGAACCTGCACCCCGAGGACCTTGAACAGTACCGGCAGACCTACCTCAACGAGGGCATAGAAGCCTTTTTCTAGCCGTGTAATTTTTCCGTTCCCGTTACGCGCCCGTTGTGGGGCAGGGGGCGTGGAACAAAAAACCCGTCCCCTGTTCCATAACAAATTCAAGCGGGTCCAGAGGATATTTGGCCCCGCCTTCTCTTGCAATTAGCGTTGGCGTTCGCGGAAGCAATCATCGGTTTGCCCGGGCGCTTGTCCACCCTTGGGCACGAGCACGATTTGGATGCTCTCAAGGCGCTTTGAGTAGCCCGCCGTCCCCGCCTGAGCGCCGTTCTTTGCCCAACCGAGCCAACCATAGGTTTGGGCATGCGTGCGATAATACACGTCGTATAGATTAGCCATCTCACCGGTGAGCTGAATCTGAATCGCCTCAAGCCGCTTGGACTGGCCACTGGTACCGCTCTTGTTGCCATCGGAGACCCAATCCTGCCAACCATAGGTCTGTACGTGCGTGCGATACTGGATGCCACCCGAAACGGGGAAATCTCCATCCAAATTAATCCAGATGGCTTCCAGACGCTTGGATTGACCGGTCGTACCCGCCTCCTCGCCGTTACTCCGCAGTGGCTGGTCACCGTACGTCTGCACATGGACGCGATAGCTTACAGAAGGCGCGACGATTTGGAATGTGGTAGACATGGAACCGACGTAGTTGCCCTTGCCGGTGACGGTGACGGTTGCCGTGCCGGAGTTGACGTTGTTTGCGTAGGAGACGCTGTAGCCCGAAGCGGGGACCACGGAAGATCCGGACTGCACGGTGACGCCGGGCCTCTGGGCGGCGCCGGTGTACGCATGGACACCACCCACGGACACACCCGTAATTGGCAGCGCGCCTATCTTGAAGGTCGCGGACTTCGTGCCCGCGTAGTTGCCCTTGCCTGTGACGGTGACGGTTGCCGTGCCGGCGTTGACGTTGTTTGCGTAGGAGACGCTGTAACCCGAAGCGGGGACCGTGAAGGAACCGGATTTTACGGTGATGCCAGGCCTCTGAGCAGCGCCCGTGTATGTTACGCTGCCAACCACAGAAATGCCAGAGATGGAGGCGGCGCCTATCTTGAACGTGGCGGACTTCGTGCCCGCGTAGTTGCCCTTGCCCTTGACGGTGACAGTGGCCGTGCCAGCGTTGACGTTGTTGGCGTAGGAGACGGTATATCCCGAGGCGGGGACCGTGGCGGAACCGCATTTTACGGTGACGCCGGGCCTCTGGGCGGAGCCGGTATACGCCACGCGGCCAGCCACGGAAATGCCGCTAATGGAAGCCGGATTGATCTTGAACGTGGCGGACTTCGTGCCGGTGTAGTTGCCCTTGCCCTTGACGGTGACAGTGGCCGTGCCAGCGTTGACGTTGTTGGCATACGAGACGCTGTAACCGGAGGCGGGGACCGTGGCGGAACCGCATTTAACCGTTACGCCGGGAGTTATCGCCTTGCCCGAGTAGGTAGCCGCGCCGATGCCCGCTATGCCTGTAATGGAAGCCGGGTTTATCTTGAACATAACGGACTTGGAGCCCGTGTAGTTGCCCTTGCCCTTGACGGTGACGGTAGCTGTTCCGGCGTTGACGTTGTTGGCGTACGAGACGGTGTAGTCGGCATCCTTCTTGAGGGTGACGGAGCCGAGCTTGACCGTGGGAGAGGGGGCTATTGCCTTGCCCGTGTATGTGGCCGCACCAACGCCCGATATGCTCGCGCCCGACATGTTGGCAGCCGTGATCTTCCACGTGAGCTTACGCTGCTCTTGGGTGTCGTTGGGCGTCTTGTTGGGCCAGATGTAGTACTTCTCGACCGTAGCCGTCGCCGTATAGGTGCCCACGTTCTTGGCCGAGGTCGTGCCCGTAACCTTGCAGTGCGCTCCGCCAGTCACGCCCTTTTGGTCGCTGCCGTTATACGCCTTGTTGGCAACCGTGGGCACGGTGGCCTTGCCATATACCGTGAGCTCGCCGGACCAGCCGGTCTTGAACTTGTAGTTCGCGGTGGGGTCGCCCTTGGAGACACCCGCGACCTCGATTCCCACCACCGCAGGCATCAGGTACTTTACGCCCACGGTGCTCGTAACGTTGTTGTCGATGGCAACCACTCCGGTCACGCCGCTCGCCTCGAGGTCTGCGCTCTGGAGCGAATCGCCTTCTGCAAGGACCGACGAGCCCGCGAGCGTTATCTGCACAAGTCCGGGATAGGCGAAACCCTGCAGAGTCTTCTCGGTCTCGCCGTTCACAAAACCCGTAACGGTCATGCCCGTGGGGATGTCCTTAACGGCCGTGTTGAGCAGGACCTTGCCACCGTTGTAGCGCACTTCCAAGGGCGCTTTTTGGATCGTCCACGATATGGTCTTGTCTGCCGTGGTCCCGTCGGTCCACTCTTGCCGCTCGGAGTCTTTGAGCCGGACGGTGGTCGTATACGTGCCGGCATTCTTTTGTTCGCCGCCAACGAGCTCGTAGTCTTTGCCCGTGGGAACGCCCATCTGGTTCTTTCCGTTGTAGTCCAAATCTTGCGCTTGGGGAACCTCAACTCGTAGCTTGCGTGCGACTTTAACCGTCCCCTGTGCATAGGTTTGGAATTCGTAGTTGTCTGCCGAGCCGCCCGTAAGCTGGACCGCGTATTCGTGCTCCTCCTCGCCTTCCGGAAGAATCGCCTTTCCGTCGGTGTCGGCCGCTCCACCAAGGTCGAGATCAGGCGCTAGGTATCCGGCTGCGGTCTGTGTCGTCTCGTCGTTCACGAAGCCAGTGACCTCAACGTCAGTGGGCACCGTATCGCCTACGAGCAGCACTACGTCCTTGTAGGTAGCCGTGAGCGGAGCCGGCGTGATTTCCCACACGACGCTCTTGTCCTGAGACGTGTTGTCCTCCCACATGTAACCAGACTTGAGCTGGACGACCGTTTGGTAGACGCCAACGTCCGTGGCGCGCGCGCCGTCGCGAATCTGCTCGCTGGGAACCTCAGAGAAGTCAGACAGCTCAATCGCTTCCTCGCGCGAGGCCAGATCAATAGTTTGCAGCTCGTAGGCATCGTTCGACACAACGCCTGCCTGCTCCGTACCGGTGTAGGTCAACTGTTCCGCCTGCGGAATGGAAACGTCGTCAACAGCGAGATTCTGAGCTGCCGCAACCGCTTTGTATGCGTTCACCGATCCCGAGCTTGCGCCATCCTTGTACGAGTAGTTGGAATTGCCGTTTATGGGGTCGGCCGTAGACATGAGGATCTCGCGCACTTCGCGGGCCGAGAGACTGGGGTTGGCTGCAAAGACGAGCGCAGCAGTGCCCGCAACCACGGGAGTTGCCTGCGAGGTGCCAATCAAACCGGCATAGGCGCTTTCGCCACCTTTGTAAGAAGACCAAACATAGTCAGGGTTGTTGCTACCCCCGCCTCCCATGGCACTTATGGTCTTGCCCGTGTTGATGTTTGAACCCTCTTTGTAGTTCGTGTAGTAGGTATGCTTGTTGTCCTTGTCCACGGCCATGACCGAGATCGCGTCCGGCGCGTCGGCAGGAATCTCTGGCCCGGCAGAGCTTTCGTTGCCAGCCGCGCACACACACAGAATGCCCTCATCAGCAAGGGTGCCAATGAGCCTGCACAGTGCCTCGTCGGTCCCCTCGCCACCAAGGCTCATGTTGACCACGCGGACGTTTACGCCGTCGTGCTTGAGCGCTAACGCCTTGTTGAGCGCACGAATCACCGAGGTTGTGGTGCCGTTTCCGCTCTCGTCCAACACGCGCATGGGTATGATGTTCGCGTTATACGATACGCCCGCGATTCCCACGCTGTTGTTCGCCTCGGCCGCCACGACACCACACACGTGCGTGCCATGTCCGTTGAAGTCTCCCACGTCTGAGGAGTTGCTGCCCATAGCCGAGGTAAGGCTGACTCCCTCTGCATTCTTCGTGGAAACAAAGTCCCACGCATGATTCCAGTCCACGTTGTTGCGCAGGTCCTCATGGTTGAGGTAGCAGCCGGTGTCGATGACGACCACTGAGACAGATTTGTTTGTTTTTGCGAGGTCCCATGCCTGGTGGAGGCTTGCCAGCTTGAGGTTTTGCAGCAATTCCCTCTTTTGGTACGTATCGTTTGTGATGGTGTCTTGATCGTCGACTTCACTCGCAGGGTCTACCAGATGATATATGTAGTTGGGTTGCGCGAGGGCGACGCCGTCGAGCGACTCGAGTTCGACGACAGCCTCTTCCACACTGGTGTTTTTGGGCACTTCCGCAACGGCTGCCTTCTCGGCAACGGGTTCCGTGACCTGCTCTTCTACCTCGTATCCGAGCTTTTGGATGTCTTGCTCGGTCTTTGCCGTGGGGACTTCTTCCTCATACACGACCACAACCTCACCGGGCACGTATTCGCCGTCCGCGTGCGCCACTTGAACCGGAGCCAAGACAAACAGGGCCAACAGCACGCAAGGCATCAACGAAAAGAGCTGGTACCAGCGACGCGCATTCATAATTATTCCTATCAACGGGGATATATACATTATGGCATAAAGCCGGAATGGACGCTAGAGAGGCGGGCTACCTTGGAAAAGCAGAACCCCCTCGGGCTGGGCCTGAGGGGGTTCTGGGCGTTATGTGCGCTTGCGAACTACTGGTTCTTGCGCTTGCGGTAGACGATGCCGCCTGCCACGATCGCGGCACCGGCGACGGCGATGACCGCAGCGGGCACGAAGTTCGTGTCGTCGCTCGTCTTGGGCGTGCTGGTCTTGGACGAGGTGGCCGAGGACGCCGAGTCCTTCGGCGCGGTGTAGGTGTTGGTGAAGGTCCTGGACTTGGTCCCGTCGAGGAGCGTCCTCTCGAGGCCACCGGACGGCGTGAGGCCCTTTGAGTCGGTCTCCTCGGCGCCCCACGCGAGCTCCGGATACTCGTCGACGGGCAGGTCGGTCGCCTTCTTCGTCTCGTTGTGCTTGAGGGTGAAGGTGGCGACGCCGTCCTTGAACTCCAGGTCACCGTACTTGCCGTTGACGGCCGTCGCGATGTTGCCGTCCGACTGGTCCTTCTCGTTGTAGTAGAGCGTGACCTTGAAGTCGTACTCGCGCTCCTTGTCCTCGCCGCGCGTGCTGACGACGGTCTTCTTGACCTGAATCGCGCCCTTGACCGGCGTCGCGCCGGGCGTGTTCTCGACGTAGGCCGCGAGGCTTTCCGTGCCGACCCAGTCGGTCTTGCTGCCGACCTCGAGAGTCTTGAGCGTCTCGCCGTCCGCGATCTTGAGCTTGCCGTCAGTCAGCTCGCCGGTGAGGCCGTTGAGGATGTCGGCGCGTCCATCGGGCGAGAAGGCTGGATCTGATGCGGCGTCGGAGGTGTAGTCCCACACCACGTTGTGATCGGCCGTCACGGTAAAGGTCACGGGCGAGGCAGCGACGTAGCCTTCGGGCGCCTTCGTCTCCGTGAGCCGGTAAGTGCCGTCGTCGAGACCTGTCGCCGTGAAGACGTTCTTGCTGTCGCCGCCGCCGTTAGCGATTGTCTTGACGGCCTCGTACTTGTCGTCGGCATCCATCGCGCCCTTGACGAGCTTCTCGAGCGAGAACTCGGCGCCGGTGAGCGGCTTGCCCTCGGAGTCGACCTTGTTGATGTCGAGCTGGTAGGTGAAGGCGATCACGTAGTCCCACGGCAGCTCGCCCTCGTCGGAGTCGTCGGCGGACTGCGGGTTGCTGGAGTAGGCGAGCTTGCAGGCGTTGGCGTTGCCCCGCTTGCCGAGGTTGGCCTTGTCGTTGAGCGTCGCGGAGAAGAGCACCTCGACCCTGGCGCCGTTGAGGGTCGCGTCGGAGATGAGGCCGTTGTCGACGCCTGTCCAAGAGACCTTGTAGGCGAATTCGTGCTCGTTCTCGGCGACCTTCTCCACGGTGTAGTTGCTCGGGTCGATGACCTCGCCGTCGGCGCCGGTCACGGTGGCGGCGGCATCCTTGTTGTAGGTGAGCGAGTCCTCCATCTTGTCGGTGAAGGTGACGTGGTACTTCTTGTAGGCCGTGACGTCGCTCGCGAGCGTGGCCGTGAGCTTGTACGGCACGGCGTCGCCGATGTCGTAGTCGGCGCTGTCCTGCCAGCCGCTAGTCGTGCCGGTGGTGTCGTTGGTGTCCCTGATCTTCTTTTCGAAGGAGGGCTTGTCGGGCGGCGTGTTCTTCACGGTGCCGGCGAGTCCGGCGAGTTGGCCGTCGGCCGCGAGCGTGAGGGCGCCGGTCTCCTCCTTGCCCGTGAGCTTGGTGAGGACATTCAGGCGCCCGCTGTCCGCCTTGCCGTCGTTGTCGAACACCGGGTCCTCGGCCGCCTTGGAGGTGTGGGTCCACGCGTCGTTGTGGTCGGCCGTGACCTCGAACTCGATCGGGGCGATCGCCTTGTAGCCGTTGGGCGCCTTGGTCTCGGTAAGCCTGTAGGTTCCGTCGTCGAGGCCGACTCCCGTGAAGACGTTGCCGGCCGTGGTGAGCGCGACCTCCTTGTAGGTGTTGTCGGCGAGCCTCTTCTCGAGCTTGAACTCGGCTCCGGTGAGTGGCTTGGCCTCTGGGTCGATCTTGCTCACGTCGAGCTTGTAGGTGAAGGCGATCACGTAGTCCCAGGGCAGCTCGCCCTCGTCCCTGTCGTCGGCGGACTGCGGGTTGCTGCTGTAGGCGAGCTTGCAGTCGTTGACGTTGCCCTCCTTGCCGAGCTTGGCGTTGTCGTTGAGCTTCGCAGTGAAGAGGACCTCGACCTTGGCGCCGTTGAGGTTGGCGTCGGCGATGGTCGCGCCCTGCTCGCCGGCCCAGCTGATCTTGTAGGCGAAGTCGTGCGCGTTCTCGGCGACTTTGTCCACGGTGTAGGCGCCCGGGTCGATGGCCTTGCCGTCGGCGCCGGTCACGGTGATCTGCGCGTCCTTGTTGTAGGTGAGCGAGTCCTCCATCTTGTCCGTGAAGGTGACGTGGTACTTCTTGTAGGCCGTGACGTCGCTCGCCAGCGTGGCCGTAAGTTTGTACTGCACGGCGTCGCCGATGTCGTAGTCGGCGCTGTCCTGCCAGCCGCTAGTCGTGCCGGTGGTGTCGTTGGTGTCCTTGATCTTCTTGTCAAAGGAAGGTTTGTCGGGCTTATTATTGGTGAAGGTGGCTGTGGGCGCCGTGGCGCTGCCTTCGGGCATCACCTCAACCTGCACGCCGTTGGGCGACACCAGATACGTGCCATTGGAAGGCGTCTGCTCGGTGACGGTGTAGGTGCCCGGCACGAGGTCTTTAAGCGTAGTCGTTGCCGCCTTGCCGTTCTTGACCTCGAGCTCGACCGTGTTCTTGTAGTTCTCGGGTCCGGTCACGTCGAACTTGTACGTGCCGTCGGCATCGGTACCTGTGGTGGACTTGCCTGCGCTCGTCACGTTCTTGGTGATGTTGAGCGAACCGCGGTAGGTGTTGGTGACTAGGACGTTTGCGGTCTGGTCCGTGACGACCTTGACCTTGCCTGTCTCCACGCTGTAGGTCGTGGTGATGGTCCAATGCTCGCCGCGGTTGGCACCGGACTCGGTGACGGTGTATTCGCCCTCCGGCAGCCCGGTGATGGTCCATGAGGGATCGGTATCGCCCTCGGCCGTCTTGAACTCGGAGAGCTTGGCCGTCGCGATCTGGACCTTGTTCTCATCCGTCACGGTGAAGGTGATGGCCTCCCTCTCGGCGTCGGAGAGCTCGGCGCCGTCCACGTGCTTGGTGACCTTGAGAGAGCCGACTTTAACGTTGTTGGTAAGCGTGGTGAGGATTCCATCAGTGTGCGCTTCGTTGCTGTTTTCAAGTTCGACAGCAGCGCCTCCCCTTGTGTATCCACGATTTTGCGATAGCGTCCAACCCTCCTGGTCGACCTCTCCCCATGTGTAGATATACTCATTGCCATCGTCATCGAACTTGGGTAGGTTGGTCAGCTCGGCTGTCCAATTGTTCGCTTCGTTGAGCGTTACCGTCTTATATGCCTTCGTACTGTCATCATTGCGCTTGAGGACAACGTCCAGCGCGCTTGGCTTGACACTCTTAGTGTTGACGTATGCGTTGGCCTCTTCGTTCCAAACCTTGAGCACCGATGCCTTCACGAATTCGCGGTCGTTCTTGACCTCCGCAGTCGCCATCGTATCCTTGCTTATGACGCGCTGCGCTTGATCGGTAATCTCGGTGTCCGACCCCTGGATCTTGTAGGAGTACGTGGGCGTAAAGATCGCCGTGTTGGCGTCCGTTACTTCCTCCACGGTGTAACCAAGACCTGCCAGCAGGTTCTTTGCAGAGGCAAACTGACCGTTCTTGAGAGTGACCTCAGCAACACCACCGTTGAAGTCGAGCTCTTGATCGCCAGCCGCGCACACGCCAAACTTGCCATTGACGTCGGTCGCAGCTGTCTGATACGTGTTGTCGGTAAACAGCGTGACCTTGACCTTAAAGCTCTTGTCGTTGTCGTTGTCGACCGGGTTCTTGATGGTCTTGGTTACGCGCAGTCCACCTCGGTAGATGCGGCTGTTCGTGAAGTTTACCGGCAGCAGCGCCGTAGAAATCTCGCCTACCTGACCGCTTTCCCCAGTAAGCTTGTAGTTGAATTTCTGCTCTTCGGTCATATCCTCGGTGACCTTATACCAGAGGCCATCGGGCAGGTTGTTGGCAGCCACAGTCCAAATGCCGTTGCCATCATCGTTGTTCTTCGTGAGACTGACGTGTGCAACACCCTGGTTGAAGGTCATGCCGCCATAGTTGTTTTGTGCGTTGGAGGTAATCCCCGTGGCGACGCTTGCGTTACCCGAAGAAGGATCGGTGTTGTATAGCGTGACGGTGAAGTTGAACGTCTCGTTCTCATACGACTTGTCACCATCGGCCATCTGGAATGCCTTGAATATTCCCAAACTACCTACGGAGTGCGTGTTAACCAGGGTCTTGGTGGACACTTCAGTCGTAATCGGTTCGATGGCCTCCGACGTCATGCCAAGCGAGTAGTACGACATCTTGTCCTCGCTCACCGTGTAGCCGATGCCTGTGGGCAGACCGTCTGCGGAGGCATACTCCCCCATCTTGAGGCTGACGGTAGCCCTACCGTTCTGGAACACGAGCGCCTTGTCTTCGGCGGTACTACCATCTGCCTTGTACACGGGATACGTATTGTTGATGCTACTGTCGCTGAGTATCACAGTGAATTTGAACTCACGATTGCGATCCTCGTCGGTCAGGTTAGTAGCGTGGAGATACCGCACATTATTGGTAATGCGCAACACACCAGTCTTGCGCGTGTTCTCAAACTCCACGGAAGAAGCTGTAGCGGATATCACACCCTTGGCTTCTGTTGCCGTCGCATTCCTTGTACCATTAACCGTAATGCCCGTAAGCTCGAAGTCATCGGCGTTGGCCTCGGTCACCTTGTAGTAGGTTCCCACTGGCAAACCAGTCGCCGTTGCAGACGCACCACCCTTAAGCGAGACGATTGCACGTGAACCGTGCGTTGCGCCATTGTCATCCGTCGTGGTAAAGATCATACCGCCGTAGGAGCCGGCTATGGACAACGGCTCTGTGCACGCTTCGTCACGGAAGAGCTCGACATTGAAATTGAAATCCTGATTTTTGTCGGCTGCCGCATCGGATATGAGCGTCTTACTTACGGTAAGGTTACCGCCTTCGCGCTTGTTGGTGCAGGTAGCAACAGCCATAGTTGTTTCATCTATAGCGCCCGTATTACCTACCCAACTTGCCACCAATCCGTTGTCCTTTGTTTCTGTCACTTCGTAGTTCAAGCCATGTGGAAGAGCCTTCGTGTAATCCATTTCAGTCTGAGCGTCATTGACGGGCACTAACGCATGCTCGCCTGCGGCGGGTCTCCATTCACTGTTTACAGCCGGACTGGTGTTGTAGAAGCTCGCAAACTCCCCTCCCTTAAGTGTGATGCTCAAACGCCCATTCTCAAACTTATAGGACTTTAAGTCGCCAACGAACTTTTGCTCCATCACCGGTTCACCAGTAATGTCGTCATATACGGGGTTTCCATTATCGTCTTTCATCTGCTGATACTCTATTTCGGCGAAACGACCGTCGTATTTCTTGTCCGATAGCTGAATCAGGAATTCATATGGCGCCTCGATATCGGTCTGGAGGGGGCTGTCCACGACCTTTGCCACGCGCAGTTCTCCCGTCTTTCGCGTGTTGGTGTACCACGACACGCTACGGAAGTCAGGTATTTCTTTGTCTGAGAACTGGCTAGCAAGTGACTGGTCGCTAATTATCTCATTCTCGCCACCACTGCCGTAACCGACCACACCATAAACAGCCTGTGGTGATTGCACGTAATCAGGATCAGGGTCTTCTGACACTTGGTAACGCGTACCCTTGGGGAGACCAGAAGCCGTAAGGTATTGACCAGCGCACAGGTCAAAACCCTCATCACCCTTGCCACCGTCTCTCACCGTATAACCCACACCATTCTCATCGAAGTACATTTCACCATATACAGCCTGAGGTACGGTGTCGAGCAACTGCACGTGGTAATGGAATGATTTCTCTTTGTCAAGGACAAGACCGCTATCTGTCCTCTTGTAAATGGTGAGAGAGCCAGTTTCCTCCGAATTGGTGAAGATCACCACGTCCTCATGACCGTCGGTGACAGCGTTCTTCAGCACTTCACCCGTATAAACTGGCTCTCCGTCCTTGCCGTCTTCACGCCAAGCCCACTCGGTTGCATGGTTACCCTTGGTCCACGACTTCGTAAGATCACCATCGCCTTCTTTGTAGGCGGGATTCGTAACTGTGTAGGTGTGCTCTTTACCATTCTTGTCCGTCCATGTAATGGTCTTAGTCTCACTCGATATGGTGTAGAGGTCAAAGCCCTCAAGTCCACCACGCCCATTTTCCGCTTCAGACTTCCACTGAGTGTTGTATTGATATCTGAAGACGTCGCCATTCTCATCTTCGGCGCTACCGCCCGTGATGGATTTGTTTGCCCAAGTCGTGGATGTCCAAGTTGTGCTGTATCCACTAGCATTGCTCTCCGTGACGCGATACTGCAGACCAACGGGCAGCGTACCAATGGGGTGCTGATGACTGGTATCGCTGACATCATACTCAGCCGTACTCTTTGCCTGTCCTTGCTTGAGGGTAAAGGTGGCAACACCTTTGTTGAAGACCATATCACCGTACGTACCGTTAATGGTGCTATCCGCTAGCTCCACAGTAAAGAAGAACTCATCGGATGATGCTTCCTTACCTGCTGGCAGGACTTTTTCAACCTTGAGATTTCCCGCCTTACGCGTATTAGTGATGGTTACGTTACGGTTGTCTTTCGAAACGATCATGCCGGTCGCACCAGCATAGGCCGCATAGTTGAACTCGGCAGTAATGGGCGTACCGTTTGATTGGTATCCCGCAACATACTGAATGCTACCGGAATCGGTAAGAGCATTAACCTTTCCTGCGGGCACTCCAGACACACTCGGCGTAAAGTCTGCATTTGCCGTTTCGCTATTGAGCGTACCTTCAACAGCCTTGAAATAGTAGCCAGCTGGTAGGTTGGACGCAAAGGCACTCTCACCACTTGCCAGACTGAAGGTCGCAATTCCCCTGTTAAAGGTCATAGCATTGGCGCCTTCACCGTAGGTGCCGGTGACGTTTGTCGCCAGTTTAGTGCAAGCCGCGTCGGTATATAGTGCCACCGTAAAGTCAAACTTGCGTTTGTCGTCACCGTCAATATGGCTCTTGACGTTCTTGTACACGAAGAGTCCGCCTTCGATGCGGGTGTTGGTAAAGTGGGATGTGGTGAACTTATCGATCTTGCCGCTATCCGTCCGACCCTGGCCGAGCTTCGTGGAGGTCGTCATGCCTTTATCAATCGCCATTTCAGTAGAATTGTTCACATACTTCCCAGTCTCCTCGACCTTGTAGTAGATGCCTTGGGGTAGTTCAATGAAGTGGGCTACCTCACCGTCCGAAAGTCGGAATGCAGTTTGATTGGCATAGAGTACAACGAGACCGTAATCAATCGTATACTTCACTCTTACGCTGGTAGGAGCTTTAAGATCCTTGTCGGAATAGAACGAGACCTTAAAGGCGTACTCGGTGTTCTTGTCGTCGGCCGAGTGGCTGATGACGGTTTGCGTGATGTCAAGCTTACCGAGCATGCGGGTGTTCGTGGCGGTAGTGGTAGCTACCTCATTTGCCACGATAGTTCCCTTGCCCTCTGTGCCCACCCGCTTTGTCGCGCTGTTGGCCCCATTGTCGGTACTCACCACGTCCGTCCACGTCGTCTCGATGCCCTCGACGGAGGTCTCGGTCACGCTGTAGGTCGTACCAGCGGGAAGACCCGTGATGGAAGCCTGCCGCCCATCGGTAAGTTTGAAGGTTGCCACACCCCTCACAAACGGTATAACTGCGTCTCCATTATTCACGACAGCATAGTTGCTACCAGTCTTGTAAGTTGTATCCGTCGCCGTGTTGACCGTGCTGACGGTCTTATCGGAGAGCTGCACGCGGAAGGTGTATTCCTCGTCCTTGTCCGGCGCGTAATCGCTGCTCACAATCTTTTTCACGACCAAGCCGCCCTCGTCGTGGTTATTGGTGAAGGTCGGTCCCACATAACCATAAGTGGAGTCTACGTCCTGGGTCACGACACCCCTCACGAAGGTGGATGTTACCGCACTAGGTCCCCCGTCGTCAGGAGTACTGAGGTTCTGCCCGCAGTTCCCATAGGGACTCGTTGCCTCATCAACCTGATTGGTCATGGTCGTAAAGCCGTTCACGGCCATCTCGGTCACGGTATAGGTAACACCAATGGGCAGATTCTCCACTGTGGCGAAGCCTGTATCCTTAAGCTTTATCGTCGCCGATCCGTTCACCCATGGAATGTTACTTACTCCAGACTGTGAAGTTTCCTTGTACGTACCGAAACCTGAACCGTTGATAGCTGCTGCATTGACTCCAGAAAGCTGTATGGAGAAGGTGAACACCTGTCCTGGATTAGCTGTGTTCGGATCAGGCGTCACAACCTTGTTGAAGCTGAACCCGCCCTTGTCGCGCGTGTTCTCGAATGCAACCGTAGACTCGGTGGAGGCAATGACGCCGTCGCCAATTCTGTTGGTCGTATCGCCGCCGTATCCCTCTGCCGTACCGTCAGCATTCTTGTCGCTGTTCACCGTAACACCGGTAAGGGTAAAGCCCGTGGCCGTGGCCTCCTCAACGGTATAGAAGATGCCCTGAGGCAAGTCATCTATTGTCTTTGACTCGCCACCCTTGAGGATGATGGGGGTTACGCTTTTACCGTCAGTAAATTTTATACCGCTGTAGGTGCCATCGATGGTGGTGTCGATTTCGTTGTCGTTAGCATCCGTATAACTCTTGTACAGCTTAACGGAGAAGTTGAACGTCTGGTCTTTGTCAGCCGTCTTGTTGGAGATCAGCCTCTTGTTAACGGTGAGCTTGCCCCGATCACGCGTGTTGGCGAAGTTCGCTGTAGCGCGCGTCGAGCTAATAGACCCTGTCCTTCCGTACAACTGGCCGCTAGCATTCTTGAGCTCGGAGCCAGTGCCTGTGACGTCGGTAAGAGTCCATCCGTTAGCGGTAATTGTACCTTCTTGCAAGGATGTGCCGCCGTTCATCTTTGTCTCGGTTACCTTGTAGTAGAGACCAGTTGGCAGGTTCTTAGCCGAGGCGGTCCAGTTGTTGCTTTTATCGAGCGTGACGGTGCATGTGCCATTCACAAATGCGAGGGGAGCATCATTGCTCGTGATGCCCACTACCGGGTAGGTGGTGTATACATCTCCCGTTTTCTCGTTGTTGATTGCCCCATCTATATTGTTATTCTCGAGCCTGCCATCCTTATACATCGTAAGCGTTAGCTCAAACTCGGTGTTTTGATCGGCCTCCGCATCGGATATGACCTGTTTGGTAAGTACGATTTCGCCCAAATCACGAGAGTTCGTAAAGGCAACGGTAGATTGCGTTGCGGATATTTGACCACGCGCCATGGATGTGCCCGTAGCGTTGCCGTTCTCGTTCGTGTATATCGATGTGCCGTTCACCGTAACGCCCGTAAGCGTAAAGCCGGGAGCGCTGTCCTCAGTCACCACATAACCCACGCCAACGGGAAGATTTGAAATGGTCACATCACCGGTTCCCGTTATCTCAAGATGCGCCGTACCATTCGCGAAGGTTGCACCGAAATCGCTTCCGTCGGCTGCCTTCGAACCGTTGATGGAAGTGTCTAAGAGGGTAACGGTGAAGTTGAACTTCTGGTTCGCGTCCGCCGTAGCAGCAGAGATAAGCTGCTTGCTCACTTTGAGCGAGCCGAGATCACGCTTGTTGGTAAAGTCGATCGTGGATGCTTGGCTCTGAACGACCTCACCCGTTATGGCGCCTGCCCCAACCTCTGCCGCACTGGCATTCGTCTTCGTGGTACCAACCGTCTTGGTTATTCCCGTAAGGTTGAAACCAGCGGGCGTCGCCTTGTCCTCTGTCACCTGGTAGTACAGACCAACAGGTAGCGTGTTGCCCGTCGTTACGGTCGAACCGCCCTTAATCTTCACGTTTGCGACACCGTTGTTGAACGTCATCCCTCCAAAGATGCCGTTGATGGAAGTGTCAACATTCTCATCAGCAATAGTCGAAGACTTGTACACCTTTACCGTGAAGTTGAACTCTTGGTTCTTGTCGGCTACAGCATCGGAAATGAGCTTCTTAGAAACGGAGAGAGAGCCGTTAACGTGACTGTTCGTATAACGCGCCGAGCTCGTAGCCATGGAGATGGTACCGCTCTGAATCGTACCGAAGCTCGTTGTGCCCGTAGCGCCGTTTTGGACGACAGTGCTATATCTGTTGAAATCGGCCACGTTCTCCCATGTGACATTGGAGTCATTGTTGACCGCAGTTTGTAGCGCCGACAAATCCGTCCCGGTTACCGTCGACTTGTTAATCTCTTCCACTTTGTAGCCATAGTCCGATGGTATGCCAGTGGAAATCGCCTGTTGATCGTGCTTGAGGAAGACATAGGCAACACCGTTCGTGTAACTGATGTCATCGCTATCGTTTACCTTGCCAGTCTTGTTCCAAACTATGGTGCGGGCAGAATTCTCATAAAGCGTCACGCGGAACGGGAAGTAGAGGTCCTTGTCTTCGTTGGACGCAGAGTTCACACGTTTGTTTATAAGCAGGCCACCATCGTCTTTGCGGTTGGTGAACTTAGCTTCATTAATGACGTTAGGCTCGATCTTGCCCGTGTCTTTGCCCGTTACGCCAGTAAGGGTATAGCCATTCACGCTTTGCTCTGTGATGGTGTAGGTGATGCCTGCAGGCAGCGTATTGCCAGTACTCTTACTAGAGCCACCAGGCACCACGACGGTTGCAACGCCCTTAGTAAAGGTCATATCTCCAAAGGTGCCTGTGATACTTTCGTCCGAGAGAGTGACCGTGAAGGTAAAGTTCGTATTATCACCCGTGGCGCTCGAAATGATCTCCTTCGAGACCTTAACCCCGCCGAACTCACGCGTATTCGTGGCGGTGATTTCATCGTCATTAGTGTCAACGGCGATGCTGTTGCTCGTATTATCCTCCCAAGTGGTGGTGAAGCCCTCGGCGGAAGTCTCTTGCACCACGTAGGGCATGCCGGCTGGCAGACCAACCGCATTCTTCTTTTCGCCGTTCTTTAGCTTGAACGTCGCAACACCGTTGCTGAATGTCACGGTCTCGTCAGGATTCACGAATGTACCATCGGGATTCTTCGCTCCGTAAGTACCTGTCAGCGTTGAACTCGTAAGTGTAACAGTAAAGTCGAACTGCTTGGACTCATCAGCCGCCTTCAGCGCACTGTTAGTTGTATTCGAGACAACCCTCTTTTTGACTATGAGATTGCCTTCAACGAGGGAGTTCGTGAACTCAACATCGGACTTTGTCTTTGAGATGACGCCGTTGTCGGTCTTGTTTGTTATGTCCTGGCTTGTTCCTCCCGTAATCCCCGTCAGAGTAAAGTTTGTAGCATTCGCCTCGGTAATCTGGTAGTAGAGTCCCGTGGGCAGCGTGTTACCCGTCGAAGCATTCTGATTGTTCTTAATTGCTACGACGGCGACACCGTTGTTGAAGACCATATCACCGTAGTTGCCGTTCACAGAGGTGTCGATATTTTCGTCGGTAAAACTATCGGTCTTGTACACTTTGACGGTAAAGGTGAACTGTACCTTGTTCGTTTCGCTGGGGCTGTTGGAGATTACCTTCTTGGAGAGGTTAAGCTCACCGTACTCTTCACGATTGTTGGTAAACTCTGCCGTCTGAATTGCACTGCTATTCCCCGCAGAGACACTCACTGGTTGGTCGTTGTTGCCCAGAAGACTCATGCCAGCGGGCAGCTTTCCTATATTCTCGTGAATGACATAGTTGCCTGGCTCAAGGTCGTTTATCTGCACAGCTCCATCTTGTACATTCGTCGCATGCCACGTCAATACGTTGCTACCACTTGAGCCCGTTGTACGCTCATCCACCCACTCATAGCAGGGATAGTCTTGCCCATCGACCTTCTTTTGTGTTGCCACGCCATGTTCGAAGTAAATCTTTACCTGGCCGACACGCCCACCGGACCCGTACGCATCTCTCCAGATTTCGAACGTATAGATGCCATCGCAGGAGTCTTGCGTACCAAAGTCATTCGTGCTGGCCGCATCCTTGCCGTTGACCTTCACGTTCTTCTTGATTTTGAGCGATCCTGTATCGTACGTGTTGGTAACGGTGCAAGTCTCATCACTTGTAATATGACCTCTCTTGACGTTAATCGTGTGAACTGTCGAGTCGAGCGCTATACCGTTGTTCGAGCCTGTTTCCTTGAGATAGTAGTTTTTACCCCCTTCACTCGCAGGAAGTTTGTCAAACGTAAGCGTGGACTCTGCCGTACCGTCACTCTTAATCGTAATGCTGCCCGTACACTCTTTGCCATCAAGATCTTTTGCAATGTATTTGCATTCCGAGTCGGTATACACAGAGAAGTCGTACTTGCCCGCGAGTTTGCTCTTCGCACGGTCGCTCAACGTCGTGCTGTCATTTTGGGTCACCCGCTTGGTAATCTGCAGGCCACCATAGTCTAGGTTATTGATGAAGGATGCTTTGCCAGCTTCAACGCTATCGCCCGATTTGCCTGCAGTGACAGTAACGATCACAGGATTTGTTGTTGTAAGCGTCATTCCCGCCTTGTTGTGAGACGTATCTTCTTCGACTTTATAGGCACCCGGAGTGAGGTTCTTCACCTCGGCGAAGCCCTCTTTGATATCCGCAGCCTCATCGTCTACGGTAGCATTAATGACCACACCGTTTTTGATCTCTATCTCTACGGTCTTTTTTACTGATGCGTTAGTGTGATTTTTTCCTGTGATATTGAATACGTAGGTTCCGTCAGCCATCGTCCCCGTGGTCGAGTTACCGTTAACGGTTACCGCCTTCTTCACCTTGAGAGAACCCTGCTTGGGTTGATTGGTTACCGTGAGCCCACGTCCAGCACTGTTGTAACTCCAATGGAAACTGGTGCTGTCACCACTCTTGGCATCGGTAGTGGTGGTCTGATCCACTGAAATTGGAGATCTCGTTCCGTCACCATCATGGTCGATAGAAACCTCCTTGATTTGGTACTCGGCTCTCAGGTCGCCGTCCTTGGCAACAAATCCATCATGACTCGTTGCCACGTATACCGGAAGGCTTTCAAAGCGACCCGTCCAATTGTTGCCCGCGTTGAGAACCATGGTTACCCCACCAGAAGGTGAACTGTTTCCTATCGCTCCTTGAGCATTCTGGATATAGTGAGTTCCGTCCGCGTCCAGAATCTCGTCACTCCAGCCAGCGTTCTCGTTCTTAACCGCCCATTCGCTATTCGTCGCATCCCAAGTGAGGAAGCGCTGCTGCAGCTTTACCGTTACCGTAGTGCCTTCGGGTGGTGTGTAGCCCTGAGCCCAATACTTCTGTACATCCCTGTATGTACCAGGAGAGTCCTTTGCCGTGAGCGTATCACCAGAGTGATAGATATATCTGTCGTAATCGGTGGTACCGTCATCACTCACCCTGAAGGCAGGATTGTAATCGAGGAGCTTGTGTTCTGCAGGCGGTTCGATCTCCTTTAGGAAGTAATACGTATTCGCCTGAATGGACCAGCCGTCCTTGTCTTGATCGCCCTCTACTACGATAACACCCTCATCGTTCACGCCATCACCATCAATGTCATGGTCACTCGATGTAGTGAGGATTACCTCGCCATTATTGCCTGTTACGGGACGGCTTTCATCGAGGACATAACCTATGGTCAATGCGGAATCTTTGGTTTTTCCAGCAGCATTTGCTGCATCTTTTTCCGCTTGTGTAGCCGGTCGTCCATAGAACAATTGGAACTTGGCACCGTTAAGCTTTTTGCTCATGTTATCGGTCTCGTATTTGAGAAGGTTCACGGAGTAGATATCAGCCGCACCCTCACCTGTATTCTTACGGTGAGCCGTATTGGTTACATGGTCTTCATATTCGAGCATATCGATGTCGTTTTTGAAGTTCACATCAACCGTTTGGCCTGGCTTGCCAATCGTAGAGAACTTCACACGTGCCCTATAGGTAACAACAATCGTCTTTCCGTCAGGAACGTTGTGGAATACGATATTGTCTCCAGTCATATCGTAGGTGATACCAAAGTCCTTGCCTTTCGGATCAGGATTTCCATCACCATCCGTGATCTTGATGGATGTCTGCAGTATGGAAAGATTCTCAACCGAGTCGGTAGCGTCGTAGGCGCCACCGCTGTTGATGGTTGCACCAGCTGGGTTGAGAGTCACTTTGAATGCTGCATAAATATCCTCGTCTGTTTTGGACAGTTCGCCAACATTGGTGAGCATCTCCTTGGTTACGCCCTTGTACTTATACGTTACGTCGGCAGGATCAACGGAAGTCCCCCACTTCGCAGTATTGTTCACGGAGGTCGTTCCGCCATCAGCTACCGCGCGAGCTTGGAGCGTCTTGAGAGCAGCCTCATCCTTTACGGTGAGATAGTAAACGATTTGAACTGTAGAAGGATAGCCCGTCGGAGAGGACGGATCAGTAGGCATAGAATCGGCGTTTGTTTTAATTTTAATTCCTTGAACTGTTTTGCCGGATTGCTGATCTGTCTCCGAATAGTCCTCGTATCCGACAGGTTGGCCAACACGCTGATATGCATCTGTCGAGATTGCATACCAAGCAAAATAATCTGATGAAAAGCCCTCAACAGTTGCTCCTCCAACCGCCATAAACGGCTCAAGTATGTTGCGATCAAAGAGGTCAATGATCTCGTTGTCTGCAGAGGTTACGTTCTTAAGGGTAAGGGTGTACTTATAGACGGGGAGTTCGACTGTGGTCTTTGACCCATCTGGATTCGTTTTCTCGACATAGCGAGGGGCAGCTACTTCGGCATTCTTATCCACACGCACGCCAGTCACTTTTGCCGTAGCGTATTCGTCATGACCGTTCATGTTGATTTTATTGTTATGACTCTCAAGAGAGCTGTTAGTTGGGGTGGCAGCAAGCCACGCCGCGTTGACTTGAGTCGTGTACTTTACGGTAACCCAATAGCCACCTGCTTTGCCAGTCAGACCCTTTGTTGTCTTGATGCTGTCGGTATAGAAGTTCACCGTGGCGGTGTGATTAGTATCGTCAATTACAAGGTCATAGGTGTCATCATTCTGCAGACCTGTTACGGAAAGCAGGTAGCGAATATTATTTGTTGCTGTCGTGCCTTTGGACGTATCAGTTGTCGTTGCCAGAGTGTCGTACTGCGCAGAGTTTTGTCCAGCAACCCACACCCCACCAGGCAGATAGTCGGTAAGGACAGCTTTCCCTTCCGTCAGTCCCTCTGCTGGCACATGAATGGTCGTGGTCCAGTCGACAGTGGCAGGGTTCGAATAGTTGATGCTGTCAACGGTTTTTTTGAGTATGAATTGGTCTTCCTCCTGGGGAATCCAAGTACCCTTACCAGTGCTTGGCTCACCAATATCTGGAGTCACGGTATTCTCGACCTCTATGGGCTCAGTTTGCCCATCCGTATCGATCACCTTTACGTCGTATTCCACAACATACTTATACGCTTCATTGTCGTCGGGAGTAGTGAATTCGAATTCGGTATTGCTATTCATTTTCGCGGTACCTGCGGCGTTAGTCGCATCCCAGCCAATTGTTATCTTCTCGCGATTTGTAACAGGTGATCCGTCTTTCTTATATGCCGTTACCGTGATGCCTGTAGTGCCTTCCAATGTAAGGTATTGGCTATTTAGATTATCTGTCAGCGTGTGTTTACCGCCATTCACAAGGGCGTCGGTATTGAACGTATATGTGCAGTGGAAGGTCTTGCCGTCCTCGCCGAGGATCATGCCATCCTTCTTTGTCTTGGGACGATAATCGATAGTCGTCCTCGTGTTACTGGTAACTGGCGTCGGTTTGCTCTCGCTGGACACCTTTACCTCATTGGTTCCATAGGCTACCTGTCCAGTGGGCATTCTTGACGTATCGATATCAGCTTCGTAGCTAAAGGTTACGATCTCGTTGTTCTTCATGAGCGGAATCGTGTAATCGAACTTATTGCCCGAATTGTCACCATTCTCTGTTGGTTTGCATTCAACAGATTGTCCCGTGCTGGAGGTTACCGTGTACTTGAGCGTACGACCAGCATCATCGTTTCGGGTTAGGTTCAAGACCCCATTACTACTTGTTGTTATTTCGTCGACTATGCGGACGTTAGTACTCTTGCCCTTTGATGTTATCGTTACCGTATAGGAGACCTTTTTGGTTTCGAGATTTATATTTGCCGTCTTGGAGGCTGTTACACTGTTCTCGTTGTTTATCTCAACTGTCTTCTCACCAATACCTGGGAAGTTAATCTTAGTAGTCTGGCCATCGTACACGCCTTCATAGCTTACCGAGAAGCGGGCGTTGTTTGATGCCTTGAGCTTTCCCCAGGCTTCACCACCGTATGTGTTGAAGTTTACCTTGAGCTTCTTCGCGTTTCCCTCCTCGATAATTTGGTATTTGTTATTCGTTAATACGTAAACATCTCCATTGGAGTCCGTAATCTTGATGTTGAAATCTGCGGGATTAGTTGTCGCAACATTCAAGCCTGCAGGAAGGGTGTAGTACATATCTGAGTCATCGTTCGGAAACTGTATGCCATTAGCGTTCTGGGCGAAAGAGAGCGAGATGTTGTAGGTATCACCCTCGGTCATGACATATGTCCCGTCAGCTTTTTCTGGTGCACTGATGGATACACTCGTCGCGTTTTGGCTGAGACCTACGTCACTCTGCGCCCCAATCGGCACACCCTGCGTGCCCATCGTCGGTTGCGTCGTCGGCTCCGGCTCCACCGCCGGCGGATCCGTCACGTCGATCTCGTACTTGTTACCCGTGTCCATCGTCACGGTGAGCTTCTCGGGCGTGGTGAAGCTCTGCTTGCTCGTAAGCTTCCAGTTGTTGCCGTCCTGCTGCACGTCCACGAGCTCGGGGTTGCTGAAATCGACCTTCGCAACGTTGGCCACGCTGTCGCTGATGCCGAGAGCCGTGAAGAGCGTGGAGAGTAGGACGCTCTCCATGCCCGGCATCTTGTACACATAGCCGCCGAGGGTGAAGTCCACGGTAAAGCTGAACGCGAACGCCGAGAAACCCGGCGTGGTGAACTCGGCTGTCTCGCTCGCGACCGACACGTTTGCGTCGAGCTCTTCGGCCTTGGGCGCGCCATTGACGATGGGGAGGTGGGTCACGTCAATGTGGCTGCGCTTTTGCGCGTCGAGCTCGTCTGCGAGCTGGTCGTTCTTGAAGTTGAACTTCACTTGCACGCTGCCGGATGCGGGCTGGACCTCCTCGCCGTCCTTGACGAACGAGACGTCGTAGATCATGGTGTTCTGTGCATCGTGCGCACCGTCGGACTTGGCATTGAGCGCCGCCATGTAGCTTTCGTAATCCGCTGATCCCTCGGCTACAGGCGCAACACGCAGTGTGGCGTCATCGGGGATGGCTGCAGCGTCGTCGAGCGTGGCGACCACGCGCACGTCCCTGTCCTCGTAGCTATACTCCGTCTTGCTCTGCTTGGGTTTCTTCTGGGAGGTCTGCCCTTCACCTGCGCTCTGCTCGGCCTTGTCCTCGCCGGCTTCCGGCTTTTCCTCGGCGTTTTGGACAGAATCGTCCGACGGCTTGGATGTCTCCTCTTTCTTCTCCTCTTTTTTCTCGTCCTTCTTTTCCTCCGGCTTGGGCGCCACGTAGACGTCGACGTTCACGTCCTCGCTGCGCTCGTTCTTGCCAAAGGTCACGGTCTCGGAACCGAGGGCGAAGGTGCCTGCGACCCAGATGCTCAGGCTGCCGTTTTGCACAGATGCCAAGCGCTCGCGATCGCCGTCGTTCACGTTCCAAGAAAGACGGACCGTATGGCCGTCGATGCGCCAGGCGTTGGGGGCAATCTCTATGGACTGCTCGGCGCCGGCCTCGTCGTTGTAGCGCAGGAACGTCGGCTCGTTGGCACGCGGCTGATCTGCCGCCGGCACAAACTGCCGGGGAAGCGCGAAGGTCGCCTCCTGATCCACGGCAAACTGCTTTTCGGCACGCTCGGCAAACGAAAGGCGCACCGTATAGACTGCGCCTTCTACAAGCTGGGCGCGGCCGTCGTCAACATCAACGTCTTCGAGCTCGGCGCCCGTAATGAATTCTGCGAGGTTCGAGCTCGTGGGGGGAGCATTCTGCTCCGCCGGCGTCTGCTCGGCAGTCCCTCGCGTCTGCTCCGGCTCGGTCGGCTTGGAATCCTCCGGAACAGCTGGCATCTCTGCGGGCTGCTCATTGGCGGTGGGCTCGGCCTGCTGCTCGGACCGCTGTCCTTCCGTGCCGTTGTTAACAGTTCGGGCGACATCATTCGACTGCTCGGTGTTCGCAGCTTGCCCGTCTGTCGACTCAGAAGGCGTTGTCTCGCTCGACGCTGACTGCGTCGCTTCGGCAATCTCCGAACGAGCCTCGGCCACGCCCTGACTGGGCACCAGGCTCAGGACCATCGAGACGCTCACCACCACGCTTAGAGCGCGTGCCAGCGGTCCGTGCGGATGCCACCACTCTTTTCGATTCCTCATGCTTTTCCTCCCATCTCAAGGATGGCGTACAATTTCTTTCGAAAATTGACAACGGCATAGCAAGGAGCGTTGCAAGTTAGGGTTGCACGGCCCCATCCGGACGGTATGATTTCTTTCGCCAAAAACAAGTCATATCGAAGAAGGGAAGAGACCGTGCGGGCACCAATCATAACACTTGACGAGTATACGCTGAAAGCCGAGATGAGGGAGGTCGTCCGCGAGACCGTGGGGCAGGTCATCAACGGGATCCTGGACGCCCAGGCCGACGAGCTCGTGAACGCGGGGAAGTACGAGCGCACCGACGAGCGGCAGGCATACAGGAGCGGCCACTTGGCGTATGGCACACATACAAGACCATATCTTGGATACTCTCGCGCGAATCAAAAGCTTGCGACTCATTGACGACGCGTTTGCGAGGGTAGTATTTCGCGACGATAAGCCGCTACTCGAACATGTGCTGCATCTCATCACCGCGAAGAAGAATCTCCGTATCATCGAGGAAGAAACTCAACGAGACCTCAAACTTCTGGGAGGCGTGCGTTCAGTCGAACTTGACGTATGGTGTGTCGACGAAAAAGGTGCCCAACACAACATCGAAATCCAAACTAGCACGACGGCTGATGTCAAGCGATTACGCTATTACAGCGCCGCAATGGACGTCACGACACTCAAAGCAAAGCACCCCTTTTCGGAACTGCCCGAGCAATGGGTAATCATGGTGTTAGAAGGGGACCATGAGGGATTGGGCTTGGCAACTTATCGCTACGACCGCACAGAACGAGCAACGGGCCTTTCCCTCAATGATGAAGTGCATATCATTATTGCGAACTGCACCTATAAGGGTAACGATGAATTGGGACGACTTCTGCGCAGCTTCGTGCAAAGCGATCCAAACAAGATAGAAGATGCGATGGTGCGCGGGCGAGTACAATATTACAAGCAGCAACCGGAAGGGGTGAGAGAGATGACGTCTCTGATGGAGCAGTGGCGCAGGGAGGACTTCGAGAGCGGGAGGAAGCAGGGCATGCAGCAGGGGTTGGAACAGGGGTTGGAACAGGGTTTGCAAGACGCCCTGGTCAGCCACCTGAGGAGCCTCGTGTCGAAGCTGGGCATGCCGGCCGAGGAGGCTCTCGAGGCGCTCGACGTGCCCGAGGCGGACCGTCCACGCTACCTCGCGATGCTGTAACGCACGCACACCGCAAAACAAAAACGGGAGGAGTTCGCACCCCTCCCGCACTCTTTGAGCTGTAGACGATACTACTTGCTCCAGTTCTCGTACAGGTCGATAAACTCAACTGCCATCTGCTTAAAGACCTCGCAGCTCATCATCTGGTCCTCAGCGTGGATCAGAAGGACGCACACGATGTCGGTGCGGCCCTGGGCCTCCCACATGAGCAGCTTGTTGTGCGGCTCGTGTGCTACGACCATCATGTCGTCGCCCTGCTTGATCATCGCACGAGCATCGTCAAAGCGACCCTCTTTGGCGGCCATGATGGCCGAAATGTAGTTGGACTTTGCCCCACCTGCGGAACTGATGACCTGGAAGCAGATCATCTCCATCTCTTCTGTCATGAAACACAACCCCCCTAAAACATCTTTACGAGCAAACACAGCGCTGACGGCTGCGTGGGCCGTCAGCACCTAAGTACCTCTTACGCCTCTTCCTGAGCCTGCTCCATGGCCAGATAGTCGTTGTCAACCGACTTGGCGAACGGCATGTAGATGAAGAACGACGCTACAAGAGCAATCGCCTGCCACAGAGCCGCCTGCCAACCCATGGCCAACAGACCCGACAGGATGGGAGGTGTGGTCCAAGGAACCGTCACGCCCATGGTGTAGGGGATGAAGCCAACCTGAGTAAGGATATACGCGCCAATGTTGCAGAAGAGCGGAGCAATGATGAAGGGCACGAGCAGCTTGGGGTTAAGAACGATAGGCGTACCAAAGAGTACGGGCTCGTTGATGTTGAAGATACCGCAGCCGAGACCGAGCTTGCCGACCTGCTTCATCTGGGCGGACTTGGCAAAGAACACCATGAAGACAACAAGACCGATGGTAATGCCGGAACCAGAGATAGCCTGGAAGCAGTTCTGGAAGGCCTCGGTAAAGATGTGACCGTTGGGATCCTGGCCGATGGCGGCGATGGCAGCGTCGCGGGACAGACCAGCGTCAATGCCCCTCTGGAAGATGGCGGCGTTGTCGGCCTGGTTCATCAGAGCGATGGGCTGGGCAACGGAGCCAACGACGGTGGCGCCATGTACGCCAAAGAACCACAGCAGCGGGATGAGCGTCTCGAAGATGATGACGCCGGGCAGCGAGTCGCCGACGCCCTGCAACGGGGACTGGATCCACTTGTAGATGAGCTCGATGGGGGTAACGCCACTAATGGCCTCGGAGATGCCGTAGATGACCACAAAGAGGGTGCAGATGACGGCAGCAGGGATGAGGCCGGTGAAAGCGGCAGCGACGCCGTCGGGTACGCCGGCGGGCATCTTGATGCGGATGTCCTTCTTCATGAAGGCGCTGTAGATAAGACCAGTGAGCAGGCCGGCGAGAATGGCGCCGATCATGCCCTGGCCAGCGAGCCAGGTCTTGTTGAGGCCGGGGGTGGTAAGAGCAAGAGCGCCCTCTACACCCTCGATGGAAGCCTGAGCAGCCGAGATGGAGTCGGCAGCGGAAGCGGCCATGACGCCGTCCTCACCAGCGGCAACGACGGTTCCCACGTAGTCGGGGATGAGGATGAGGAACGCGGCCAGCGAGATGACGCCAGCGGACAGCGGCTCCCAGCCGTCGTTCTTTGCCCACGTGTAGCCAACGCCCACGGCGCAGACCATAGCGATGATCTGGAACGTGGAGGTATAGCCATGGCTCAGGAACGGTACGATGCCGAGGCTTGTAATGAAGTTTGCTGCAGCCTCAATGGGGAGCTGGAACAGCAACAGGTATACAGCACCTACGATGATGAGCGGCATGGTAAACATCATGCCGTCTTTGATTGCGCGGACGCCGCGTGTGTTTACGAACTTCATAAACGCGGGGAGAATGGTATTCTGGACAAAATCGCCCACGGTAACTCCTTCCCTTTCCTTTGTTGCTAGCGGCCGGCCAGGACCGCTTTGACACTACTTTCTTGCTAGATTACTTACTTGTTGGCGAGCTTCTTTGCGAAGGCCAGAACATTCTTGCCGTTGACCATGCCGTAGTCAGCCATGGGGATTACGTCGCAGGGAACGCCCTTGGCAGCGGCGGTCTTCTGCATTTGAGCCTTCATGTAGCCAACCTGGGGTCCGAGCAGAGCGACGTCGATGCCGTCGAGGTGCTGATCCATCTCGCCAACGGGGAAGGCGATGATGTCGACTTCGGTGCCCTCAGCAGCAGCGGCCTCTTCCATCTTGCGGACGAGGAGGCTGGTGGACATGCCAGCGGCGCAGAACAGACGGATGGTGAGCATGATGGTACTTCCTTTCCCTTGCAACCTGTTGCCCGAACGTCGTCCGAGCTACCCAACGTATAAGAACATGTCTTTTTGCTCTGTTGGACATGCCTTATTACTAAGCTACATCACTTCGCCACATTTGAAAAGAGACATCTGAAATTTTATGGGTGAGCGTGACGTGCAGAGTATAGCAGTAATGTTCCTTTTAAGGTTCTTAGCTGTCATTATTCGTACTAATTTATCTGCTCAACGGAAAGCGACTGCTTGTTTGCCTAGCTTGCACGCGTCAATCGATATTTTTTAAAGAATATTTTGTGTCTCTTTTCCAATGTCGTTCAAAACCTGTAAAAAACCTGTATACCGTAATAGCAGGGATACAACGATAGGGGGAGTGTGACCAAGTACTCCGAAATGGCTGCCAACCTGCGCTCCCAAATCGAGAGCGACAGGTACAAGCCGGGTGACAAGCTCCCTACGACCTCCGAACTCTGTACTCAGTTCGGCGTGAGCAAGATTACCGTTCGCCGCGCAATGGACGAGCTGGAACGCGAAGGTCTGATATCGCGCCGCCGTGGTTCGGGCACCTTCGTTACCGGCCCACAGCCATCAGCGCAGACATCCTCGTTCATTTCTTCCTGTCCCAGTCCGTTTCCTGCAGACGTGTTGGAGCCAAACGAACTGAGCTACACGACGGTACATGAGTTTTCGGTAATATATCCCAGCGCGCGTCAGGCCAAGGACCTGCACATCGAATCAGGCCTTTTTGTCTACTCGCTGTGCAGAACTCATACAAAGAACTCGGAAGTCCAAGTCGTCGAGTACACGGCCATCCCCATGAACTTGTGCGACTCCTTGCGCGAATCGGATGCAGAACGTTCACTGATGCGGAAGCTTGCCGAATCGGACGGTCTTCGCATCGCCAGCGTGCACCAAGTGATCGAGGCTGTCCACCCGCCCGAGCAGGCAGCTCAGCTTTTGGGAATCGGCCAAACAGCTTCGGTTCTGCGGGTCAGGCAGGTCGCCTACCTCGAGGGAGGCCGTCCATGTGCCTCTTTCGTTACCTATCACGCGCCCGATTACGTGTTTTACAACATTAGTAGCAAATAGGTGATAGAGCATGGGATCCTATGCATATCAGGTAATTGTCGACGATCTTGTGAGCAAAATCAGCTCCGGCGTCTACCCCGTAGGCAGCAAACTTCCCACCATCGAGTCGTTTTGTGACGAGTTCGACGTGAGTAAAATCACCGTTCGGCGCGCAATGGACGACCTCGCGTCAATGGGACTGGTTTCCCGCCAGCGGGGATCGGGCACATTCGTAAAGTCACGTCCAATGGGTCGAAGCGACCGAAAGCTGGGCTGGAACCTTTCCAACGAGATGCATGGTTTCGCCACAGAGTGCGTTATTCGTGGCATGGTACCCACGGAGGTTGTCAACAGCTTCACTCAAATCGTTCCTCCGTCAGAAATTGCCCAAGCGCTTGCACTGGCATCAGGAGAACGATGCCACCGCATGGATCGCACGCTTCTGGCCGACGACGTTGTATGCATGGTCGAGGTCTCCTACATCCCCGTTCAGCTTGCGCCCGACCTCACCGCCCGCGACGGCGAGCAATCGCTCTTTGCCTATCTCCAGCGAACGTCCGGACAACGTATCGCCAGCTCGTATCGGCGCCTGAAGGCAACGTTGCCCAGTGAGGAGTTGGCACTTCGTTTGGGCACAAGTACCGACGAACCCGTTTTGCAGTTCCATCAGACCTCGTATTTGGAGAACGGTCGGCCTATTGAGGACTCGGTTGCCCTTCATGCGCCGGGCTATGAGTTCTACACTGTTACCCAGATGTGTTCGTAGGACGCGAGCAAGCGATTCGGGGGCGCTGGTCTCCCCGCTTCGTACGACGAGAGGAACTCGGATGTTTTTGTCGATAGACGTGGGCAACACTCAAACGACCATCGGGCTTTTTGCAAAGGATGGCACGAACCTCATGTGCTGGCGCATGCCTACGTTGCACTCCGACACATCCGACAGCTTGCGATCGAGGCTTCACGGGTACTTTTTGATGGACGGCTTTGCCTTTGGCGAGATCGAGGATGCAGCGGTGGCAAGCGTGGTGCCCGTGCTCTCGCGCGCATGGCGGCGCTGCTTCCAACGGATGCTCGGCCATGACCCGCTGCTCATCGGCCCTGGCACGTCCTGCGGTATGCCCCTCGAGCTCAAGAACCCCCATCGAGTAGGCGCCGACCGCGTCGCAAACGCACTGGCCGCAAAGAACACCTACGGAACGCCAATCATCGTGGTCGACTTTGGCACGGCAACCAACATCGACGTAGTCGACCGAAGCGGCGCGTATCGCGGCGGAACGATTGGACCAGGACTCATGCTCTCTGCCGACGCGCTCTTTTCGCGAGCCGCCAAGCTCTCGAGCGTTCCCATCGAGGCGCCCGCCCACGCTTTGGGCGACTCCACCGAAACTGCCCTGCAGTCTGGACTCGTGATAGGAGCCGCCGCGCAGGCCGAGGGCCTCGTGGCACGCATAAAGGCAGAGCTCGACATAGAGGATGCCATGGTCGTAGGCACCGGCGGGCTCGCGCGGACCGTCGGGCAGGCAACGAACGTGTTTGACGCCATCGATCCCGACCTCACCTTGCGCGGCATCCGAGACATTTGGATGTGGACTCGCCAGCACTAACCCGCTTGCAACCGGGTGTGAGCGATGGGGATACTCCCCTTTGTCCGGCCGGACAAAGGGGAGTATCCCCATCGCTTACCGCATTCCAGCAGCTACGCTATTCTTTATTCCATTCGATGGGACCAAGGTCCATGAGGACGTGACCGACACGTTGCTCGACGGGCAGCACCGGCACGCCGGCATGGGTAAGAAAACGCGTGGGATCCGGCATAAGGTCCTCGAGTGGTACCATCACGTAGTCCCGCTCGCCCAGGCGTGGGTGCGGCAACGTTAGGCGCGCACCTTGGTGTTGCTCCCCCTCCACCCAGCAAAGGTCGCAATCAATCGTGCGCGGACCATGACCAAGGGTCGAAGCATCGCGCGTACGTCCAAGCTCGCTTTCGATGCGCAGCAGGTGGTCCAAAAGAACGATGGGATGCAGCTCGGTGCGTATCTCGGCAACGGCATTTGCGACGGGCGTGTCGATACCGTAGGCAGGTTCGGTCTCGTAGGCATTGCTCACGTTTGTGACGCAGGTTAGGGGAATCTTGTCTATGCGCCGGGTCGCTTCGGCAAGGTATCCCATACGGTCCCCCACATTGGAGCCGAGGGACACGAAGCCCTGGCGCTGGTCGGAACGCGAAACCGTCCAAAACGCAGTGAGGGCATCGAACGCAGACTGTACATCATGAACCCGCAGAACACGGGCGCCATTTTGCATCGCCGAAAGGCAGATACCCATGGTGGCGGCATCACGATTGAGCGGATCGCCTATGGCCGTAACGCTCCCCACGAATCGCTTGCGCGAGACGGCACACATCACGTGATACCCCATCGAAACGAGCTTCTTTGTGTTTCGTTGGATGATGACGTCCTCGTCAAATGACTTTTGGAACCCCGCACCGGGATCGATGCAAATGCGATCGTGAGAAACGCCCGCTCGCATCAGCGTACGCGCCTGATCGCCCAAGAAGCCCATGACCTCGCGCATAACAGGCATCTCGTCAGGCAGGGTAAATCGCCGTGCGCTAGGCACGACGCGACGGGCGGGCAGATGGGAGTCGAGTCGCACCGACTTGCGCGCGCTGCGTCCAGACTTTTGGTTCCAATGCATAACAACAAGCCCACAGTCCCATTCGGAGACCACGTCCACCATTTCCTTTTGGGTGAATCCCGAGACATCGTTGATGATGGAGGCACCCAGCTCCAAGCACGTCTGTGCCACCTCGGCATTGCGCGTGTCCACCGAAACGATGGCGCCCTTGTCACACAGTGCCTCGACCACCGGAGCGATGCGGTTTAGCTCGACGTCGGGATCCACTGGCTCGTGGTTGGGACGAGTCGACTCGCCGCCCACATCGATGATGTCCGCGCCTTCGTCGAGCATGGCGAGCCCATGCGCAATAGCCCGTTCGGCATCCAAGTGCTCGCCACCGTCAGAGAACGAGTCGGGCGTCACGTTGAGCACGCCCATCACACGAGGGCGCACAAGCGAGATGTCGTGGCGGCCGCAGCGCCAAATGGTATAGTTTTCGCGTAGCATCCCATGCCTTTCGCACATGCTGCAATTCGTATGATTCTAGCCCTTTTTTGTCCTAGCAACAAATAGCGCCACAGATTCGCAAATCATACGACCTCTCTTTGCGACGTTTACCAGTCGAAGGCCTTGGCAATGTCGCAGGCGAGGACAAGGTCGGCCGAGGTGTCCTGAGCTGTGGGTTGCAGGTTGCAGATTACCAGCTCTCTCCCCCTAAAGTACTGCACAAGACCTGCCGCCGGATACACCACCAACGACGTGCCGCCAATGATGAGCAGGTCAGCCGAGGCTATGGAGCGAACGGCGCCTTGAATGACGCCTTCGTCAAGACCCTCTTCATACAGGACCACGTCGGGCTTCACCTCTCCGCCGCACTTTTCGCAGTGCGGCACGCCCGTAGTTCCGAGTACCCATTCGGCCGAGTACACCTCCCCGCATCGCCGGCAGATGTTGCGATGCACCGAGCCATGCAGCTCCCAGACGCGCTTTGATCCGGCAAGCTGGTGGAGCCCGTCGATGTTTTGCGTCACGACCGCGCTCACCTTGCCCTGTGTCTCAAGCTCGGCGAGCTTGCGATGAGCCTGACAGGGCTTGGCATCCACTGCAACCATGCATGACCGATAAAAATCAAAGAATTCCTTGGTGTGCGTCCGATAGAACGTATGCGAAAGCATCGTCTCGGGCGGATACGCGAACTTCTGGTTGTACAACCCGTTAGGAGACCGGAAGTCCGGAATGCCACTCGCCGTGCTCACTCCCGCTCCCCCAAAGAACACCACATTGTTGGCGCGCTCCACGCACGCACGCAACGCCTCGGCCGCCTCGTTCGCGTTGGTGATCGTCTTGCCCATATCCGCTCCCATCTGCGATAAGATACGTGTGTCCTTACACCATAATGCAAAACGGCATCTGACGTTGCGGAGCACCCATGGAACTGTCTACAAACGTACGTGACTGTGCGCTCGTGTTTGAGGGCGGTGGCTATCGCGCTGGTTACACGGCCGGCATGGCCGACGTTCTCTTGGAAAATGAGATCTACTTTCCGTTCGTATGCGGCCTCAGCGCCGGGGCGAGCAACACCGTAAACTACCTCTCACGCGACCGATGGAGAACTCGATGGGCCTTTACCGAGCTAGCAGGCGACCCGCGTGCCGGCGGAACGCGGAGCGTGCTCCGAGGTGACGGCTACATCAACGCCGACTACTGCTATCGTGGCCTCATCGACCAAGGCATCGCGCCGTTCGATTGGGAGACGTTCTCGCACAATCCTGCCGACCTGCGCATTCAGGCATTCGAGCGCGACACCGGACGCACCGTAACCTGGGGACGCAAGGACATTCGCACGGTGCACGACCTCATAGACCGCGTGCGGGCGAGCTCCACGTTGCCCGTGTTGATGAAGCCCATTACCGTGGGTGGCGCCGTGATGCTCGACGGCGGACTAGGCAAGGGAGCCGGACTTCCGCTGTGGATGGCCGAGGATGCTGGCTACGAAAAGTTCCTGTTTCTTACCACACGCGAACGCGGATACACAAAGAAGCCCTTCGTTGGCGGCAGCCGGCGCGTCGTCATGCATACGACCGAAGGATATCCGTTGTTCCGTGCCGCCATGCTCACGCGAGCTGACCGCTACAACGACGAGATGCGCCGGATCGAGCGGCTTGAGCAGGAAGGCAGGTGCCTCATCGTTCGCCCCGATGTCATGGAGGTAGAAAGCACCACCTTCGACGTCGAACGGCTCGAGGCATCGTTTGAACGCGGGCGCGAGCAGGCGTTGCGCGAGCTCGACCGCTGGCTCGAGTTTATTGGCCTGTAGGGACGTTATTGGTTTGTAGGAACGGCACGCCCGACTCCAACGTCGCGGCATGCGCATAGTCGGTCTTTGCAATACAGAGGAGGATGTTATGCCCAACCAAGAGTTGCGTTTGGTTTCGTGGAACGTCAACGGCCTGCGCGCCGTGCTCAAGAAAGACCCCGGTTTCGAAGAGATCTTTTCCACGCTCAATGCTGACGTGTTTGCCTTGCAAGAGACCAAGCTCCAAGACGACCAGCGTGCCAAGCTGGGACTTGACTTCGCGGGATACCACCAGACGTGGAACTACGCCGACCGCAAGGGTTATTCCGGCACCGCAGTATTTAGTCGCGAAGAGCCTCTGCAAGTCATCCGGCACATCGGTTGTGACGTCGCGGACGACGAGGGCCGCGTGTGCGCCTTGGAATTCGATCGGTACTGGTTCGTGAACGTCTACACGCCCAACGCGCAAAACGAGCTCAAACGCATCGACACACGCCTTGCTTGGGACGACCGCTACCGCGAGTTCCTGCGAGAGCTCGACGAACAGAAGCCGGTAATCACCTGTGGAGACTTCAACGTTGCGCACGAGGAGATCGACCTCAAGAACCCCGGACCAAACCGTGGGAATGCTGGCTTCTCTGACGAGGAACGCGAGAGCTTTGGCAAGCTTTTGGACGCTGGGTTCGTTGACACGTTCCGAGCGCGACATCCAAACGTGACGGGAGCATACAGCTGGTGGAGCTATCGGTTCCGTGCGCGACAAAACAACGCGGGGTGGCGTATAGACTACTTCCTCGTAAGCGACCGCGTTGCCGACCAGGTAACGAGTGCCGCAATTCTGAACGAAGTATATGGGTCCGACCACTGTCCCGTGGAGCTAACCATCGAACTGTAAGCCAACCGGAACAAAACTCCCCGGGAAGTCTGTTCCATATGGTACAGACTTCCCGGGGAGTTTTGTTCCGGCCGTTAGCGATTGTCTGACAAGGCTTCGAGCAGCTTCAAGAAGGTCGCCGCACTCCTCGTGGCAATGAGCTCCGGTGGAAAGTGGATCTCGTCTAGCAGCGCGGCAACGGCATCGAACCTCCCCACATCACACGCGATGTGGGCATCCGTTCCCGTGGAGATCATTACTCCGAGTTCGGCGCACCGCTCGGCGATGTGCCGGCACCGTGTAAAGCTCCCCTCACCATACTGAGGCGCAAAGCTGTGTTCATTGATTTCTATGAGCTTGCCAAGCTCCTTCGCTGCAAGAAGCACCGCATCCACATCGAACGGCACACCCGCGCGGCCCGCATGTCCAAGGATAAGCACCTTGGGATCCTCGAGGGCGTGCACATACATGCCTGTGGTTTGAGCTATTGTCGCACCCTCAGTAAATGAGTCGTTGTGGATGCTCGCTATGGCATAGTCGATGCTGCGCCATACATGCTGCTTTAGGGTGAGTGGCCGTTTGGCCTCGCGGCCCACAATACCCTCGTAGAGCATCTGGTCCCACCCAAATAGATGGCCGTGGAGGTCAACGATGTCAGCCTCTACACCATGCAGTACATAAACGCCATCCCACACGCGCGGCCATACGTCAAAGTTCATGAGGTACTGATAATCTCGTATATGAATGTTCGGACTCGTCATGCACGAATAGTGGTCGGTAGACCCCAAAAGCTCGAGACCGGCAAGGCGGGCCGCCGCCACGCATTCGCCAATGGTAGAGTACGCATGACGAGAAAACAGGGTATGGGTATGGACGTCACAAGCAAACGGCGAGGGAGACACGGCGTCGGAGCAATACTCGCGATGGTCTGGTTGCATTGGAGATGACATGTGCAGCTTCCTTTCGATTCGTCGTCCTCCGTTATACAGTGACTCACACCACAGACGCAACCTCCCTAGCCAAATTCGCGTGTTGTACAATGGTGCGCGGCCTTTTGAAAGGAGTACCCATGAGCATCAACGAACAGAGCTATGCCTACGGCGCATCCAAATCGTCCATTCGCGAAATTGCCGCATATGGCGCGGCACGCAAGGCGCAGATTGGCGCCGAGAGCGTCTATGACTTCTCTTTGGGAAACCCCAGCGTACCCGCACCGGATGCCGTACGCGACTCCATCGCCCACGCGCTTACGTTACCCGCTACGGCCCTGCATGGCTATACGCCCGCCAATGGATTGCCAGCAGCACGACAAGCCGTTTCGGACTCGCTGAACAGGCGTTTTGGCACCACGTATTCGCCCGACGACCTCTATTTGACCTGCGGAGCTGCCGCTTCGATTTCCATCGTGCTCAACGCCGTGTGCAATCCCAAAGACGAAGTCATTGTGATTGCCCCATATTTCCCTGAGTACAACGTATTCATCACAAACGCTAGTGCAACCTGCGTCGAGGTCATGGCCGACCTAGACACCTTCCAGATCGACGTCGAGGCCGTCGCCTCCGCCATCACAACGAACACGGTGGCAGTCATGATCGATTCGCCAAACAACCCCGTGGGATCCGTATACGCCCGCAGCAACCTCGAAGCCCTCGCCAAAACCCTCCGTGCGAAATCCGAGCAGTTTGGTCACCCCATCTACCTGATTTCCGACGAGCCCTATCGCGAGATTGCTTACGACGTGGAAGTGCCTTGGGTCCCCGACCTGTACGACCATACCATCGTATGCTATTCCTATTCCAAGTCCCTCAGTCTCCCCGGAGAGCGTATTGGATGGGTTCTCGTTCCAAACACCAATCCGGACCACGATCGTCTGATACCCGCCGTTGCCGGAGCCGGCCGCAAGATGGGTTTTGTTTGCGCTCCCGCCTTGTTCCAGCGCGTTCTTATTGACTGCGTGGACGAGCCGACAAACATAGAGGCGTACGCGCGCAACCGCAAGGCGCTTACCGAAGGCCTCGCAAAAATCGGATACGACTTCATCGAGCCGCAAGGCGCGTTCTATCTTTGGATGCGGGCACTCGAGCCAGATGCGAACGCATTCTTTGAGAAAGCCAAGGCCTTGGAGCTTTTGCCAGTTCCCAGCGATTCGTTTGGTTGCAAGGGATGGGTGCGCGTAGGATACTGCGTGAGCTACGAGACCATCGTGAACTCGATGCCCGCCTGGCAAGCTTTGTGGGACAGCTATCACGCCTAAACGCAGGTCAAACACGTTCAAACGGCGGCAAGTTGTGGAGTATTCCCAGCTTGTCGCCGTGTTTGTGTACGTATCGTCGTTGTAATGTGGTCGCTTTATGGCGCTCGTTTAGAATCCGGCGGAGCGGAAACATACTAACTAAGCGCGAGGCCAGCGCGCAAAGCAAACCTGTAGATAGAAAACAGGCCATCGGGTCCCTCCTTCCGCCCGGTGGCCTGTTTTCTGTGCTTCAAACATCTGTGTTACACATATTCGTAGCTATCGTAGCCCGTGGTCGAACCCGTCCCCGAGCCCGTGCTCATTCCCGTGCCAGTCCCCATTCCGGTTCCTGTGCTCGTACCCGTGCCATAGGTGGAATTCGTCGTAGTCCCCGTATCGTACCCGTAGTCATTCCCATAGCCATAATCGGTGCCATAGCCTGTGCCGTCGGTGGATGTTCCGCCATACCCGAGTCCCGAGGGATCGGTCTCGTTGGTGTTTGCATCCTTTCTCTGGATCTTTAGACCAAGGCCCTCCGCAGCATCAAGATTCTGCCCGATGTCATCCACAAGGATGTTGTATCCCGTTCTGTCGAGCATCCAGCCGTCTGCGCCAAGCGAGGGATCGCATACCTTCCCTTGCCGGTCCACATCGCTGACCAAGCACAGCGCGCTTCCGTATTGGCCGCCGTTCTGCATGTCGTAGAGCACGGGCACGGCTATCGCATCGCTAAAACCAAAGTACCGAAGACACAGTGCCGTAACGGAAGCAAATTCGTAGTAATCCCCCTGGTATACGCCACCCTGTTGGAGCGAGTTAAAGTACTGCTTGGCCGAGCGAGAAACCCAATCCCGGCCCGACGGCTTTTCGACTTGGTCCAAATACACGCTTTCGGCGATTGCGGTATAGGTCGCCTTTGCCGCATCAGTCGCCGTATCCCCCTGGCTGGTATGGGAGTCGCAAAAGTTCTTTATCTGATGGTCAAGTTCCTCGTTGCCCACGGTAAAGGTCCCGGCCCCTATCCACGGATCTTGAACACCACCATAGGCGGGTTCGGGCTTCGTTTCGGCGGTAGCCTGCTGTTCGGCTGCCTCGAGCTGTTTCTCGGCCGCAACCACCGTGTTGTTTACACGCCTGAACACCCAGACACTCGAATACAGAGCCGCCCCCAAACAAAGTATGGGGAGTATAAGGGCAACAACGTCAAGCAGAGGAGATCGCCTGCGCGAACTCCTCTTTGAGCGCCTGCCGTTGTTATCCCGTCTTGCCACGCTGTTACGCTCCGTCCGGCCTATGCGTTCTCGAAGTCTTGGAACTGCACATTGTACGCCGTGGCCTTGAGCATCCATCCATTGGTACCCAAGGAGGTATCACACAGGCACTCCGTACCGTCAGTGTTCGTTACGTACACGAGTCCATGGTCTCCCCATGAGCCGCTCTGCTTCTCGACGAGCACTCCCTCGGCATGTGCGTCCGAGAGGCCCATGTATTGGAGGCAATAGCTCAGGAATGCCGCGAACTCGTAGCAGTTGCCACTGCAGTCGTGATCGTAATACTTGTGTGCATACTCAATGCGCCAGTCCTTGCCAGCTGGTTTCTGCGCGTCGGGACGCTCCACATACTCGGACCACGCGACGCCCTTGTATACCTCGAGCAATGCCGTTTCCAGATCCATGCTCGAGTCAGCATGAGAGTCACAGAATGCCTTGACCTTCTCGTCGAGCTCCGCATCACCCGTCGTATAGGTCCCCGAGGTTACCCACGGATCCTTTACGCCCGTCGTCGAAGACTTGCTTGAGGTAGTCGAATTGCTGGAGCCGTTCTTGTTGCTGTTTGTCGTGCTCGTGGAAGCATTTGTCGAGGAATTCGTACTCGATGAGCTGCCGTTGTTTGTTGTGTCCTTCACCTCGACGGGAGCCTGCTGGTCTGCCTGACCCGTGCCGCTCGTACCGGCAGACGGCTGCGCAGACTGCGTTGCCGCGGAGGTGCTCTTGGACGTCATCGTTCCCGACACGACCGCACGCGTAATGAAGGCGGTAAGAACCACGCAGGTTACCAGGACCAAAAGAGCTGGTATGAGCGGTACGCGTACTCCGCTCTTCTCGCGTTGGCGCCTCGTTGGTTGTGGTTTGTGTCGATTGGGGCCACGACGAGCCGGTTCGACACCAGCGGCCCGATTGCTCGCCTTTCGACGTTGTGGTTCCCTACGCCGCTGAGCCTGTGGACGCTGTTTTGCACCCGACGAATCGGCGGAATCTGCCTTCCGCCGTGTCTGCGGTGGAACCGTTGTGCTATTGCGCTGTGTTTCTTCTGCCATGTTTGCACCCACCTAGAACTGGTTGTAGATGAATTCAGCTGATCCGCCGAATCCCGAGAATGTCACAAATACAAAGACCGCTATAAGCGCTGCTGCCACCGAACAGCCAACGATCGCGTTGGCAGCTGCCGGATGTGCCTCGAGCCATTGATCGTACGTGCCTCGAAGCGTCTTCTTTCGCCTCGCCATCGCCAATGCCTCCTTATCCGAGCACGCCGCTCGTCATGCCCTGTAGAGTAAAACTCTGTTGAGCAGGCGTGTTGTTGAGCGCAAAGTCGTAAATTGCCCGCTCGGCATCTATCCAACCCGTCCACCCAAAGTGAACGATATCAAACAGGAAGTACTTCTCGTATTCGCGATCCGAGAAGTCCGCGAGACGTGCCGTGGGATGCGCCGCCACGACGTCGCGAATGCGCTGATAGGCACTCGCGCGAGTCTGGGCCGTAATCCCAATGTAGTCGTAGTAGGGTCCCATGCACGGCTCGATAACTACCAACGGCTCGATGCCGGTCAAGTCGCACAGCGTAAGGAACATGTTGAGGTCTTCGTACTCGGGTGTCTTTGTGTAGGTCTCACCCGCTCGTGCATCCTTGAGCTTTGGCAGCGCGGGTTCGAGTTCGCGTGTCCAGAATCCGTCCTCTGCTCCCCACTCGTTGGTGGTACTACGTCTCATAGCTTCCTGCAACGCCTCTTGGCGAAGTGCGTACCAGTTGGGATTGGCTACCATACCCTCCGCCATCGGGATTCCCTGCGATCGAACGTCGCCAAGCTGCCCGCGAAGCCGAAGGTCGTCCATGAACGAGAGGACCGTGGTGTCGATTGCCGCTATGGGGTCGCTGCTCTCGGCTGCACGAAGCGTCGTCTCGTCGATTCCCTGCTCCACCAAGCGTCTCCGCACGTAGTCGCGCACTTCCGGCGTAATGTTTGCATTTGAACAGAAGCCTCTGTACAGCGAAAACGAGAATCGCTCTTTAAACGACGCGTTGTCGAGCCCACCGTCGGTATACTCTCCCAAGCTCACGACGAGAACGACCTTATTGCGAGGTATCTTGCTCCGCGACAAGGAACCGAGTGCTATGGTGTGCCAAAGTGCCTGATCGAACGCCTCGCCCACCAGCATGGGCTTGACGCCGTAGTTTGTGGTCCCAAACACCTGGGCCGGCACCTGTGCCACCGTGCTCGCCGGCGTCGAGAACTCCGACGAACCAAGCATGAGCAGCGAGTCGTCGCGCATGTTTGCCAAAACGAACTGAGCACTCGACGACTTCGCACCAGAGTACACGTATCCGTAATCAATCTTTTTGTTGGTCGCCGATTGTGACGGCAGCATGAGGCAGGTCGCCGCCACCACAAGGACAGCAATCGACACACCGATCGCAACAGCAATCAGACGCTGATGTAGGATACGCGGTTTCACAGTGTTCCCAGAGTCTAGAGTCGCTCGGTAACGCGCGCGATGACCTTGTTGACCGTGTTCATCTCGGACCGATCGAGTTCGGTCGGCGCTATGGTCACGCCAAACTCGTCCTTTATGGCCACGAGCAGCTCGATTGCCGCCATGGAGTCCAGAATCTCTTCCTCAAACAGGTCGATGTCGCGCTCTTCTGCGACCTCATCCTCACCAGAGATATCTACGATAAGGTCAACGATCTTTTCGTCAATCTGTGCCATCTGTCATTCCTCTCCCCATAAACGTATATGTGGTACCTATCCTAGCAAGGGACTTACCACGTAACCCCCAAACAGGGCAAATCCAAAGAATACCGCCACCATCGTCAAAACCCAAGAGACAACCTTAAACCACCGGTCGCGACGATGCTTCTTGTAGAACTTCCACTTCTTTTGCATGAGGTGACAACCAGCCAACAAAAGACCGTGGTAGAGGCCATACACCAAATAATCCGGCGTCAGGCCGTGCCATGCGCCCATGAGGACCATGTTGAGCATGAACCCAAGGCACGCACAGGTAAGTCGAGACTTAAACAGCTTGCGGCCCAGCGCAAACGCAGAGAACCGCATAAACACGAAGTCGCGGAGCCATGTAGAAAGCGACATGTGCCAACGATCCCAGAACTCCTTGATGTCTACGGCGACGAAGGGCGCCCTAAAGTTGCGCGGCACCTCGATGCCCAGGGCAAGACCAAGCCCCATGGCCATGTCGGAATATCCAGCAAAGTCAAAGAACAGGTACAGGCCGTAGCCAAACACCGTAATTAGCCACCCAAAGGCACCCTGTCCCACATAGGCCGGAACGAACCACATGAACCACTGGGCCAGGGCGGCCCCCACGAACTTGTAGAGGACGCCGAGCACAAACCAGCCGATGCCACGATACAAACGATCGAGGTATCCATCGCGGCCAAGAGGCGTACGAACATTCTCTACGAATGTCCGGCTGCGCAGAATTGGACCCGACGTAAACGTGGGAAAGAAGCTCAAGAACCCCAGGTACTCCAAGGTTGTCATGTCGGTAATCAGGCCATCCCGCGTCTCGATGAGCACCTGAACTGACTTAAAGGTGATGTAGGAGATACCAAGGAAGCCGGGGAAGTCGGTCGTAACAAGAACTCCCACCTTGTAGGCAACGAGCGGAAGCAGTTGAAGCGCAAGAGCCACACGATATTGGGCGACCGCATGGGGGTTCTTTGTTGCAAACAGATTGAGCACCATGCGATATAGCACGGCCGACACCACGAGGTAAACGGCCGCGTATATGAGCGTTCCAGGCGTCCGGAAGAACATGAGGAAGAGCATGGCGACCGAGGCCACGAGCGAATAGCGCCCCAGAGACCGTTCGAGCACGCCAAGTACTATTGCTACCGCGACGATGGGCACACAGAGCGCAAAGAACGCTGGCTCAGCAAAGAATTCCATGGTGCTGCCTATGCGTCAATAAGCTCGGCAAGTGCCTTGCGGTCTGCCTTGCCACTTGCGTTGAGCGGCATCTCGTCGAGGTATTTGAACGTACGCGGAATCATGTACGAAGGTAGGACATCACGTACCTGCGCCTTTATGCGCCTGGTGAGCTTGAGGCCACGCTCTGCGACCTCCGTCGTCGGCACCACGAAGGCGTTGAGGTGGTGAATCGCCCCGTCACGCACGACCGGCAGGACGCAGGCCATGTGCACGAGTTCCGTGGCACACAGGGATGCCTCGATATCACCCAGCTCGATACGATACCCATGAAGCTTTACCTGCAGGTCAAGCCTGCCGTGGAAGTAGAAGAGGCCATCCGACTCGCGTGTTACCTCGTCGCCTGTCCGATACGAGCGCATGCCCTGGGCAAGGGGCTCGGGACAAAGCCCGAACGCTGTCGCCGAGAGGTCTGGTCGTCCGTAGTAACCCTTGGCAACGGTATTTCCTGCTACAAAGAGCTCTCCCGGCTGGCCGTCGGGTACCTGCTCGAGCGTTTCGGGGTCCAAGACAACAAGATTCGACCACTTCTTTGCATAGCCTATGGGCAGGGCCACATCGTCGGCAAGCATCTGGTCGGTTATCTCGCAGAGTGTAATGAGGTCGGTCGATTCCGTCGGACCATAGCCGTTGTATACGTGAATGCCGGGGAAGCGGTTCTTTACCTCGCGAACCGTTGCCGGACGTAGCGTCTCGCCAGCCAGCAGCATGCGCCTTAGCCGTGGCATGAGCTGCGCGTTGTACGTCTCGTCGGCGAGGCACTGTTCTACGAACGAGGGCGTGGAGACCCAGTCGGTCGCGCCGCAGGTAGCGAGCGCCTCAAAGGTCTTGCTCAGGCTTCCATCCGCTTCTTCCTCGAGTGCGAAGGTGGTGTCTCCACGGGTTGTGCCACACACAAGGTCGGTAATGCTCACGTCAAAGGTATAGGGCGTGCGATTGAACCAGGTGCGAACCCCGTCTTCCTCGAACACGTAGTCGCTCATCATCCAACGCGAAAACTCGTCCACGCATTGCGTCAGAATCTCGACTCCCTTGGGGTCTCCCGTCGAACCCGAGGTAAAGAGGATATAGAACGTCTTGGTAGGATCGGTACCCGGCAGGGCCGCAAGCTGCTCGTCGCTCACGCTCTGTGCGCAAACGTCCTCAAGCTCGGCGAGGGAGAGCCTGCGAGCAGTGCCGCAGGCCTCGTCTGACAGTTTATTTGACGTGGTGTCCACTACCAGCGTATTGCCTGTCTGTTGTACGATTCGGGCCACGCGCTCGGGCGGATACACCGTGTCAACTGGTGCGTAGGGATGTCCGGCCTTGACGCTGCCGAGCATGCATGCAAGCATGTAGGGCGACTTGTGGCCAAACAATACAATGGGACACCCGGCTTCTACGCCCGAAGACGTAGAAAGCCACAAGGCAAACGCGTTGGAGCGAGCACGAAGCTCGGCGTAGGTCATTCGTTCGCCGCGCGTGTTGCAAAACACCACGCGGTCGGGATTTGTTTGCCCTTGAACGTCAATTGCGTCGATAAGCTCGCTGCCAAACATGCGCTGAACCTCGTCTTAGTTGTCGTTGATGACGGGCATGTCCTCGCCATAGCAGTTGTCCTGCTCCTGCTTCTGCTGCCCACCACAGGCAGCAAGTCCGAGCGAGGCAAACACCAAGGTGATAGCCAGTAGAAGCGAGAGGAACTTGTTGGTGCGATTGTTCATGATGTACTCCGTTTCGGTCTCTCCGTGAACTAGCAATGTTACCAGATTGGAACCTGTGGAACGTGTCTCCACAGAGCATCCGTGTTATACGTCGGCATGCGTCGACAAGTACTCATCCCACCTGTCGTCGAGCAGTGCCTGTACGACCTCGCCCTCCACGGTCTCGCGCTCAAGCAGGACGGTGGCCATGGTCTCCATCTGCGGACGGCGCTCGTCGAGGACGGTGCGTGCCCTCGTATGGCCTTCTCGCATGATGCGCTCGACCTCGTCGTCAATGCGCTTGGCCGTCTCGACCGCAAGGTCGTTGTGGTTGGCCCAGTCGCGGCCCAAGAAGACCTCGTGCTGAGCCTCGCCAAACACCTGCGCGCCCAGCTCTTCGCTCATGCCGTAGCGCGTGACCATCTCGCGCGCAATCTTCGTAGCACGCTCGAGGTCGTTGCTCGCGCCGGTGGTGATGTCGTCGCAGAAGAGCTCCTCTGCCGTGCGGCCTCCCAGGAGCACCGCAATTTGGTCGAGCATGCCGTCGCGCGTCTCGAGGAAGTGGTCCTCTTCGGGAAGTTGGAGGGTATAGCCCAGCGCCCGGCCGCGCGAGATGATGCTGATCTTGTGCACAGGGTCTGAGTTCTCGAGCACGTGACCCACCAAGGCGTGACCGCACTCGTGATAGGCGATCGTGCGGCGCTCGCGCTCCGTCATGACGCGCGACTTCTTTTCGGGTCCAGCCACCACGCGCTCCATGGCTTCTTCTATCTCGACCATGGATATGGCGGACTTGTGGCGACGGGCGGCCAGAAGGGCAGCCTCGTTCATGAGGTTAGCAAGGTCTGCTCCCGTAAAGCCCGGCGTAAGCTTGGCAAGCGCCTCGAAGTCGATACCTTGCTCCAAGGGTTTGTTTTCGGAATGCACACGCAGAATCTGCTCGCGACCCTTGACGTCAGGACGGTCTACGGTGATCTGACGGTCAAAGCGCCCCGGACGCAAAAGGGCCGGATCGAGGATGTCGGGACGGTTTGTGGCGGCAATCAGGATTACGGCCGCGTTGTCCTCAAAGCCGTCCATCTCGACGAGGAGCTGGTTGAGGGTTTGCTCACGTTCGTCGTGTCCGCCTCCCAGACCCGCACCACGCTGACGACCCACCGCGTCGATCTCGTCGATAAAGATTATGGAAGGAGCGGCGTCCTTCGCCTGCTTAAACAGGTCACGCACGCGAGAGGCGCCCACGCCCACGAACATCTCGACGAAGTCCGAGCCGGAAATCGAGAAGAACGGTACGCCCGCCTCGCCTGCAACGGCCTTTGCCAGAAGCGTCTTGCCGGTGCCTGGAGGGCCCATGAGCAGTACGCCGCGAGGAATCTTTGCGCCCATCTTTTGGAACCGCTCGGGCTCGGCAAGAAAGTCGCGAACCTCTTTGAGCTCCTCGACGACCTCGTCGATGCCGGCCACGTCCTTGAACTTGACGTCGGGACGATTGCCCTCGTCCGTCTTTGCCTTGGTGCGACCAAAGTTGAGCGCACGACCGTTTTGCCCCTGCATCTGGTTCATGAAGTACACGATGATAGCAATCATCAATACCGTGGGAAGAACCGAGATGAGCAGCGTCTGCCAAATTTCACTGGTACTGGTGTCCACCGTGAATTTGATGTTGGAATTGCGCGCCATGAGCTCATCGAGGTTGTCTTCGCCCACGTAGCTGGAACGAAACTCGTTGAAGCTGTTCTTCTCTTTGGCGCTGGCGTCCTTGTAGTACTTGCCCTTGAGCGACTTGTCCTCGACCTTGTAGGTAACCTCGATGACGCGGTCTTCCTTGACGGCGGTAACGAACTCGCTCGTGGCAATCACGTCGGGCTGACGCTCGCCAAAGAGCGCACCCCTCGACATGATGAGGTACACGAGGAACACGACCATGATGATAATGGACACGAATCCACGACGGCGACGTTGTGACATCGGGTCGGGCGTACGACGATTGTTTTCCGGCAACGCTAACTCCTGTCAAATAGGCATATGACACTCTATTGTACCCATTTGTCGCACATCACAAACGCTCCATACCAGAGTCGTGCACATCTTTGCAGACAACGCGTTACTGTTCGCACCCGGCAGCAGGCCGTCTCAAGCGATGGGGATACTCCCCATCGCTTGAGAACACAGCTCGGCTACGAATACACCTCGGGCTTAAGGATTCCCACGTACGGAAGGTTGCGGTAACGCTCGGCATAATCCAACCCGTACCCGACGATAAACTCATTGGGCACATGGGCACCCACGTAGCGCGGCTCAATCTTTGGGGTCTTGCCTGGAATATCCTTTACCGCAAAGGCCGCAACCTCAATTGACGCGGGATTGCGCGCCGCAAACAAATCCATAAGATACGAGAGCGTCAAGCCAGAGTCGAGAATGTCTTCGGCAATGATGACATGGCGTCCCTCAATCTTTGTGTCGAGGTCCTTGACGATGCGGACCACACCCGAGCTCTTTACGCCGTCGCCGTAGCTCGACACGGCCATGAAGTCCACCGCACATGGTATCTCCACCTTACGCAGCAGGTCGGCCGTAAATACGAACGCGCCGCGCAGCACGGTTACAATGAGGGGATTCTTTCCGGCATAGTCCTCCGTAATCTGTCGACCCATCTTTTCGACAATGACTTCGATGTCTTTTTGTGACAACAAGACGGATTCGATGTCGGGATGCAATGAACCTTGCATGAGGGCTCCTCTCATTGAGCGTGACGCAACTTCCGACTCGTATTATAATAGGTATGCACCTCACGGAGGGGTGGCAGAGTGGTTGAATGCAGCGGTCTTGAAAACCGCCGGGCCGAAAGGTCTCGCGGGTTCGAATCCCGCCCCCTCCGCCATAAATACCATAGCCACTTGGACAAGTGCTCCAAGTGGTTTTTTATTACCGGACGGATGAAGGGATTCGAACCGAAAGGTCGCAACGCGCCAGCGTTGCGGGCCGAGGAGCGAACGCGACGAGGCCCAGGAGCGTCGCGCGGGAGCGCGGCGCGGGAATCCCGCCCCCTCCGCCATAAATACCATAGCCACTTGGACAAGTGCTCCAAGTGGTTTTTCTTACCGGAGGGATGAAGGGATTCGAACCGAAAGGTCGCAACGCGCCAGCGTTGCGGGCCGAGGAGCGAACGCGACGAGGTCCAGGAGCGTCGCGCGGGAGCGCGGCGCGGGAATCCCGCCCCCTCCGCCATTAAAACCTTGCCACTTGGACACAAGCTCCAAGTGGTTTTTTATTACCGGAGGGATGAAGGGATTCGAACCGAAAGGTGACAACGCTATTTGCTGGCCTTCTTGTACTCGTCCATAAAGGCGCCAAACATTCCCTTTGTGCTGCCGACCCGCTTCTTGCTTTTCTTCTTTGCCTTGCCCAGCATGCTGCCGAGGCCATAGGCGCCCTTCTCGACGGCGGACCCAGCAGCCTTTCCGACCTTTTTGGCCGCTTGCTTGCCTTCGTACTGTGCCCGCGCGTATCCCTCGCCAGCCTTTGCGGCAAGTCCCCCGTCCAGCTCAAGATACGCTGCCTTGGGATCGACCACCAAGTATCCATCCTTGTATCCGCGCAAGAGTTCACCCGGGATAACCACGTTCCCCACCAGCGACTTAGCTACTGATCCGTCGCCGATAAAGAACTTGGAGACCTTGCCGGATTTCGGATAAAACTCAACGTCCGAGACCCACCCCAACTCCTTGCCGTCGCTCGTCCGAGCATCCATGCCGCACCATATGATGCAGGCATCCCAATCAAGCTGCAGGCGTTCGCGAGCCGCATCATCGAGCCCGTCCTTACCCGCAACCACAAGGCCCACATCGTTTGCAACGCAGGAATCGAGCGCGACAAACACGTCATCGCGACGAATCATGCCAACCGCATCGGGCCGGCGGACAAGATAGCCCACCACGCGTCGACCGTCGGGCGAAAACACAACCTGATGGATTTCTCCCATTAAACGCAACGCTGCCGGCGCAAGGTCCCTCGGGTCTCCATCCTGTCCACCCTTGGGAACATGCACCGGCACGCGCATGAGCTGACTTACTCGCAGCATCGCACTCCCGTCGCACCGCTACTCGGCGTCGGACTCCTCGGCCTCTACGACTTCCTCTGCAACCTCAGTCTCGGCCTCAACTACGACTTCCTCGACCTCGTCTGCGGCTTTCTCAACAGCAGCTTCCTCTGCAACTGCTTCCTCCGCCACGTTGGTGAGAGAGTCACGAAGCTGATCCATGCGCTCACGGGCAAGGTCGACCTTGGCGCGAAGCTCATCGGTGGCCTCGTCGGTGGCCTCGGGGCTAAAGCGCTCACTAATGGCCTGCTGCCCACGCTCGTAGGTGTCAATGGCAGAATCCCATGCATCGTTGACGGCATCGGACGCCATGGCACGGCTCTCGGCGCCAGAACGCGGAGCAAGCATGATTCCAGCAGCAAAGCCGGCTGCAGCGCCAGCGATTCCCGTAAGTGCAAACTTAATAAGACTCATTTTGGACCTCCGGATCCTGTACGTACCATTTCCACTTCCCAGAAGGATGCAATTCTGTCTAGTATATACCGTTTATACAGCTCCTGCAAAAAAGTTGGGCAGGCGATGGGGATACCCCCCTTGCCTTGGCAGGCAAAGGGGGGTATCCCCATCGCCTGCCCAGCACCAGCTGCCTATATAATCTTCTTTGACATGGACGGGCCTCTATCCAAGTCCTCCTGAGGCTCTCCAAGGCTTCGTACCAGCTGCGCAAGACCCTGGACCGTCGCGTCCACGTCGGGCACCGGACCTGCGCCGCCAGTAAAGGCCCAGGTCACGATCCAGACAGCGCTCGAGAGCGCCCCCGACACCAGCACGTCATCCACGCAAGGGAACTGAATGCTAAACGTCCGATCGTACGCAACCTCGCGCCACGTGCGACCGGCGATGATCTGGTCGGTGAGATTCGTGCGGGCCAGCAGCTCCACCGTCACGTGCTCGAGAAGGTGTGCAAGCTCGGTGTTGCCCATGCAGTCCTTAAAGGTCTCTCCCACATCCCCCGTGCATGCGTGGTTGATGATGGTGGGGAGCAGGTTATATACCCGGGTGGTCCCCTCAAGGTCCTCACTCGTCATGAGCGGAGCCTCGTCGGCGATGTGGACTGTGGCCGTAAGATACTCGGGACCCACCACGATGCGGGTTATATCGATGAGCTGAGGCATGGCATTGCCCTTCTACTTAGACGATTCGTCATCCTCGTGGCCTATTATAGCGCGAACGAGGGGATGGACACGCGATGCGTCTCCTTCATCCTCCCCGTCCTCGGCTTCCTGAGGAATCTCCTTTGTTACGCGAATCATCGAAAGACGACGTCCGCGCATCGAGAGCACTTCAAACGTATAGTCTTCTTTGTGAAACTTATCTCCAACGTGCGGGAGCTTGTCGGCAAGATCAAGCACGAAGCCGGCGATCGTCTCGAACTCCGCGTTGTCCTCAATGGGCCAGCCGAGCTCAATGGCATCGTCGATAGAGAACTTTCCGTCCACCACCCACGTATTGGGATCGGACTGCGTAATGTAGCGGTTGTCGGGATCGAACTCGTCCTCAATCTCGCCCACGACCTCCTCGACGATGTCCTCTATGGTAATGACACCCGCCGTTCCGCCGTATTCGTCCACCACGATGACCATCTGGTTATGTGAAGACTGCATCTCGGACAACAGCGGAATGATGTCCTTGGTCTCGGGGACGTAGGTTGCGGAACGGGCGTAGCGGCTCACGTGGTTTGACGCGGAATCTCCTTCGAGCATGGGAGTTATGAGGTCCTTTATGTGCGCGATGCCCACGATCCGGTCGATGTCCTCATGATATATGGGAACCCGACTGAAGCCTGTCCCGCGCATGATGTCGAGCGTCTCGGCACAAGTGCAGGTATCTTCAACGCCCACGACGTCCACACGCGGAATCATCACCTCGCGTGCAACCGTGTCACCGAGGTCGATGACGTCGTGAATCATCGACTTCTCTTCTTCGGTGAGCTCCTCGGCGTCCGTCACCATGTAGCGAATCTCGTCCTCGCTCACGTTCTGGCGGTCTTCGGTCGACTTGATGTGCAGCAACGTGGCAAGGCCGTTCGCGCTGGCCGACGTCAACCACACCAGAGGCTTGGTGATCGTCGAGAATGCACGAAGCGGGCCGGCGACGCGCTTGCTCACGCCCTCGGCATCTGCCATGGCGATTCGCTTGGGTACGAGTTCACCTACCACGATGGAGAAGTACGAGAGGATGAGTGTAATGAGCACCGTCGCGAGTGCGTGCGGGGCAGGCGTCCCAAACGAGGCGAGCCACTCGCCGAATGGTTCCGAGAGGCTCGTGGCGGCGAACGCCGAACTCGCGAAGCCGACGAGCGTAATGGCCACTTGGATAGCCGCCAAGAAGTCACCGGGGTTCTCGATTACCTCGGAGGCAACCTTGGCGCGCCTGTCTCCCTCCTCGGCTTCATGATCCAGAACAATCTTCTTTGCTATGGATAATGCCATCTCCGACATAGAGAAGTATCCGTTTACGACGGTAAGGAGTGCGGTTACGGCAATCGATATGGCAATGTCCACGCGGCGGCGATACCCCCTAGACTGACTCTTACGACAATCGCTAGTGTAGCAGATAGGCCCATACCGCGCAGAGTTAGCGTTTGTCGTGTCTTTGATAAATCCGCTACTATGGTGCACGTCCAAATCGCAAGGAACGATAGAGACAGAACGGGAGAAAGAACATGGCACTAAAGGATTTGTTTGCTGCTCATTCCGGCGAGACCCCCAAGGCAGCGACCCACACCATTCAGGTGGCCGGCATGCACTGTGGGGCCTGCGAAAAGCTCGTGAGCGAGGCGCTCGCGGAACGCGGAGCGTCCAACGTCGTTGCAAATCACGAAACGGGCGCTGTCACGTACGAGGGAGAACTCAATGAGGCCGCTATCGCCGAGGCCGTAACGACCGCGGGCTTCGAACTCGCATAGCTCAAGCGCCAACACCTAATGGAGCGCCGGGCACACCGTCCCTCTTGTGGAGCGGTGTGCCCGAATCTTTTTTGCACTGAAATCCCCAAATGGTCGAGTGCATTTTGGAACACACACTTCTACCTGCAATTACGCAAATTTTCGCTCAATTGCTGTGTGCAGGCGGGGAGTTTTGTGCATGTTTGGATGCGTATGGTGAGCCTCATTCTGTTGGCGCGAGCAACAAGGAGGCTCACATGGCACTGTACTGGCCCGACGAGAAGGTCGCCCTCGACATCGTGGACGATCCGGAGCGCAATCCCTTTGAGGGGGGAGACGACTACACGGTTTTGCGCGTCACTTGCGCCGAGCTGATGAACTACGACTCGTTCTGCGGGATAATGAGAAAGCTGAGCGACCTTTTGGGAAACGAGATTCCCACGTCGCCCGAGTGGCGTAGCCGCAACAAGTCGCTACACCACGTGCTGGCCGGCCTGATGGCAAACGAAATTGACGAGATGCTCGACGAGGCGTGCTGTGGCACACCATGTTGCGACAACCCCGAGCCATACGCTCCTGAAGCCGGGCTGGACAGCGTCGAGCTTCTGGCGGCGAACGAGGAGGAAGCCGAGCGCATGCGCTGCGTCGCACAGCGTGACGGGCGCACCGTGCGAAAGGTCAGCCTGTGGGATGGTCCTGTGCCCGAGGGGTCGTTTGAGGTGCTGTCATCCGGTGTGCGGATGAGCACGCCCGAATACTTCTTCTTCCGCAAGGCTAATCAGCTTTCGTTCGTGGAATCTGTACAGCTTGGCCTAGAGCTTTGCGGTAGGTATCGCACCTCCATAACCCAATACAATGCGGGCGACGGATACGACTACCTGCCGCAGCCGCGTACTTCCACGACGATCATTCGATCGTATCTGCGCGGAGCCAGGGGATCCAAGGAATACAAGCGCGCAAGGCGCGTGCTCGACGCGATCTCGAACGACGCCGGAAGTCCCATGGGCACGTACTTGTTTTTGCGCCTTTGTCTGTCGCGAGGCAACGGAGGCTACGGACTTCCCAAGGCGGAACTCGCCAGCGTCTTTGAGTCCGATGGTTGCCTGATGCCATCCGCAAGCGGTCCATATTTGGCCTACGACCTCGTGTGGCCTCGAAAGCGCGTGGCGCTTCAGTACGTCGGCACCCACCTGCCCAGCGAAAGCCATCTGGACGCCTTGGCCGCCGGCAACATGAGCATCGTATGCGTTACCGATGACGACCTGCGTGGAGACAAGTCCTTCGATCGTGCCGCGCGGAAACTCGCGAAGTTCCTCGACGTTCCCATTCCCAACGATACCGACAAGTGGAAAGATGCCCGCAAACGACTCCGCAAAAACGTATCCGTTCCAGCCTATCCCAACATGCGTTTGACCATACGAGACATCGAATCGCACAGCTGCTAATGCCGTAGCAGGCAAGTGGGGTGCCCCTCTTGCCTGCTCAGTTTTGCTACACGTACCACCTCATGTCGCCTTTGTGACAAAAGCCCTCTGCAGCAAGTTCGACGAGCAATTCGCTTGCGATGTCGCTGGAAACGTCGAGGCTTTTGGCAACCGTCGTCACGTCCACGCCCTCGTTACGCGCGGCAAGAAGAATGCGAACTACCGCAGCGCGTTTTTGTCGGTGAGAGCCCTCGAACTTCGACTGCCTCACATGGGAGCGCGATCGACGCGAGGGATTGGGCACGGTCCTCTTGAGCCAGGCGCCATAGTCGAGGAGCGCATAGTACCATCCGCGAACGTCCTCGGTCGGACAGCTTGCTTCGACGAGAGGGACGAGCGTACGATCCGCGACGCCCACTTCCTCGGGAAACAGCTCGTGCAGGAACACCGTCCGCACGTTCGTCTCCAAATACACCCCGGGCAGGTCAAAGGCAAAGGCCCTGATCCCCGCGGCCGTTGCGGGCCCTATGCCCGGCAGGGCCTTAAGCGCAAGCACGTCCTTGGGGAAGGAGCCCATCTGCACGATCTCCTGCGCCGCGCGGTGCAGCGCCAAAGCTCGGCGATTGTATCCCATGCCCTGCCATTCCAAGAGGACGTCAGCCTGATTTGCGGCGGCAAGCGCCTCGACGGTGGGGAACCGTTCGAGCCAACGTTGCCAGCGACCATCGACGCGAGACACTTGCGTCTGCTGGAGCATGACCTCACTCAACCAAATTTCATAAGGGTCGCGCGTGCGACGCCACGGCAAATCTCGGTACAGACTGTCTCCTCGAGCGCGAATCTTCTTTACAAAGGACCCTAAAGAGACCCGTGGAGCCGGAGATGTGTCCCGAGGCCAGTCCGCATTGCCCGTGCCCATGTGCGTCCTCATCTCAAATAAAAAAAGAACCCCGCAATGCGAGGCTCTTCAAATTCAATGGCGGGATGTAAGGGACTTGAACCCTCGACCTCCGACGTGACAGGCCGGCGCTCTAACCAACTGAGCTAACACCCCGTGCGAGAAATAGAATGCCATACCGCAGGCAATCCGTCAAGGGTCTTTTTTTAAAACTTCCGTTGGTCCGTCGTCGATACGGTTAGGTCGGTTACTATTCACTCCCGGATGCAAGCCAAAAAGAGATTGCTAGTCCAGACGATGACCTACGGCATCACAGATGAGCGCGCCGGTCACCGTCTTGCAGTCCTCGATGCGCCCGTCTAGCACCGCGTCGATAAGATCGGGCAAGGGTACGAGGTCAACGTTTATGAACTCGTCCGCGTCTGGATTCGATGCCACAAAATGCAGCCCCGTCGCCATGTATATATGTATGACCTCGTCGCAAAAGCCCACGCTTGTGGCAATGGTAGTCAAGAAGGCCATCCGTTCGGCCTCCATGCCCGTCTCCTCACGCAGCTCTCGCGCGGCGCAGGCAAGCGGATCTTCGCCCGGATCGAGCTTCCCGGCTGGAACCTCTACCGTCACGCGGCCGAGCGCCGTTCTATACTGGCGTACCAGGCAGATTCGTCCATCGTCCGTTAGCGCCACGATTGCCACCGCGCCGGGATGTCGCACGACATCCCGCACAGCCTCTCGCTTGTCGGGAAGTTCCACATGCAACCGATTGACGTTAAAAATGCGGCCGGTAAACAGAACATCCTCGTTCTTTGCTCGCTCCTCGAGTAGCACGTCGCGCGGATCTTCACCACCCAAAACGAGATCGCGCCGAAGAGGATCCCCGGAGAGATGCGCCACAGGCTCTTCGATCGTTTCTTCCCCTTCGTAGGTAAAGGCTTCTACGGCGTCAGCCATGCTGTCGGATGCCGCCGTCACGTCCTCGATGGTGGGAATCTTGTCTGTGTTCATCATGTCACCTCGCTACAACGCACGCGCCCCAATATCGGTGCGGAACTGCTTGCCGTCAAAGTCGATGAGGTCGCACGCCGCATATGCTCGCTCACGTGCCTCGGCAAAGGTCGGCGCGACAGCAGTCACATCGAGTACGCGACCACCAGCCGTTAGCAGGTTCCCGTCGGAATCGAGCTTCGTGCCAGCATGATACACGGTAACGCCGTCCTGGGCAGAAGCCTCGTCGATACCGGTTATGCACTTGCCCGATTCGTACGACCCGGGATATCCCGCGCTGGCAAGGACGACTGACACGGCCCAGTCGTCGCCCCACTCAATCGGAGTATCTTCCAGGGTACCGGCATCGCATGCCAAGAAAACCTCGAGCAGGTCTGCGTGCATGCGGGGGAGTACCACCTGAGTCTCGGGATCACCAAAACGGGCATTGAACTCCAGAACCTTGGGACCATCCTCAGTAAGCATGAAACCTCCGTACAGACAGCCCGAATAGGTGATACCTTCTGTCCTGAGCTGCGCGACAACCCGGTTCATGACATCGACCATCGTTGAAAGGTCTTTTGCACTCACCAAATGCTCGGGAACGGGGGAGTACACGCCCATGCCACCCGTGTTGGGACCCCTGTCACCGTCGTAGGCTCGCTTGTGATCCTGGCTGGTGGCGAGCGGCACCACCGTCGTGCCGTCAGTAAGGGCAAGAAGGCTGCATTCTGGACCATCGAGCATTTCCTCGACGACAACCGTAGAACCGGCATCACCAAACGCGCCGCCAAAGCACTGTTCGACTCCGGCTAAAGCCTCCTCGGTCGTCTGTGCAACAATGACGCCTTTGCCCGCAGCAAGGCCGTCCGCCTTCACGACACAGGGGCCATCGAGCTCGCGCACGTACGCCTCACATTCCGCGCGATCGGTAAAGCTGCGATATGCGGCGGTTGGCACCCCGGCACGCGCCATCACGAGCTTGGCAAATTCCTTCGAGCCCTCCATACGAGCGGCATCCGCATTTGGCCCGAAGCACGCAATCCCCTTTGCGCGTACGGCATCCGCCACGCCCTCCACGAGCGGGGCTTCTGGCCCAACTACCACCAGACCGATTCCATGCGACGCTGCCCAATCCGCCACCTCGGTAGGGGAGTCTTGGCTGATTGGCGCCACGTCAGCAAGTTGCAGCATACCACCATTGCCGGGGGTGACGTACAGTTTGCCGGCTCGCGGAGACTCAGCAAGCTTCATGAGCAGTGCATGCTCGCGTCCGCCTGCGCCCAAAAGCAGGATATCTACCTTATCCATGAAATTCCTCTCTCGAACTCACAACCGCTCTAGCATACACAAGCAAATTCGACTCAGCGTACCCTCATTCTTTCGTACATTTTTGTATACAAATGTCTAGTGCCAGTAACGATCGATCGTTTGGTCGCGTTCCGGCCCCACGGTAATGATGCTTACGCGCACTCCGGCAAGCTGCTCAAGGAAGTCGATGTAATCCTTGGCCTCACGAGGCAACTGATAGAAGTTTCGGATGCCGCTGATGTCGCATTTCCATCCCGGAAGCGTCTCGTACACGGGCTTTGCGTGATAAAAAACGCTTTGGTGCTCCGGCACGGTGGTGTACTGAATGCCATTGCACTCGTAGGCCACACATACCTTGATCTCGTCCAAGCACCCAAGTACGTCGAGCTTGGTAATCGCTAGGTCGGTAAGCCCATTGACCCGCGCGGCATAGTTCACGACCACGGCATCGTACCAACCGCAGCGGCGCTTACGTCCGGTGGTCACGCCATATTCGTGCCCAACCTCACCAAGCCGATCACCAATCTCGTCAAAGAGCTCGGTGGGGAAGGGGCCAGACCCCACTCGGGTGAGGTAGGCCTTCGCTATTCCCAGCACGCGCTTGATGTGCACGGGGCCGACGCCACTGCCCGTCACCGCTCCCCCTGCCGTGCAGTTCGAACTCGTCACAAACGGATAGGTCCCGTGGTCAATGTCGAGCATCGTAGCCTGTGCGCCCTCAAACAGCACGGACTTTCCCTCTTCGAGCTGGCTATTGAGGTACATGGAGCTCTCGCAGATGTATGGGCGAATACGAGCTGCCATGGGAAGATACGTCTCGCATATTTGGTCTACACCGTAGGTGGGCATCTCGTACACCTTCTCCAATATGGGGTTGGTATACGCAAGAGATGCCTCGAGCTTCTGGCGAAAGATCTTCTCGTCAAGCATGTCCTGAATGCGCAGGCCCGTACGATTCATCTTGTCCATATAAGTCGGCCCGACGCCACGCTTGGTGGTTCCGATGAGGTTCTTGCCCAGCCGCTTCTCGTGCGCCCCGTCCAAGTCCTTGTGGTACGGCATCACGATGTGCGCGTTGCCGCTGATCTTTAGGGAATCACAGCTGATTCCCTGTGTCTCTAGTGTATCGATCTCGCCCAGAAGAATCTCGGGATCGACGATACATCCGTTACCGATAACGGGCACGGTACCCTCGTACATGACGCCACTGGGCACCTGATGAAGTGCGAGCTTCTTGTCGCCCGCGATGACGGTGTGACCAGCGTTTGCGCCGCCCGCCGTCCTACACACGATGTCGTAGTCACCAGAGATGAGGTCTGTTACTTTTCCCTTTCCCTCATCCCCCCATTGGGTTCCCACAAGCACGGTTGCTGACATGACACTTCCTTTCGAGCGGTTGAAAACACCCGTGCAGTATATCACTCGGGCACGAGACAGCCCAAAAGGAACGGACCCCGTTACATTTCGTGGAAGCGGTCAATCTCGTAGAACTTGATGGTCTCTCCGTCAAATCTCATGTCAACCGACGCAAGCGGGCCGGAACGGTTCTTTGCGATGATGAACTGCGTCACGCCCTCGTCCGGTCTGTCTTGTCGCTCGGCCTCCTCTGGCGTCATGGACCGGTCGAGCAGTATGACGATGTCGGCGTCCTGTTCGATGGAGCCCGACTCGCGCAGGTCGCTGAGCTGCGGGCGCTTGCCAGTACGGCCTTCCACCTCGCGGTTGAGCTGGCTGAGCGCCACTACCGGAACGTCGAGGTCCTTTGCCATGATCTTTATGCCACGGCTCATCTCGCCCACGATGGTCGCGCGGTTGTCGTTTCGGTTCGCTCCCGGAGGAGTTGACAAAAGCTGCAGGTAGTCGATGATGACGACCCCGTTAGGCTTGCCATGCAACATGCGTCGAGCCTTGGCTCGAATCTCGGTTACGGTGGTTCCGGGCGTATCGTCCACAAGGATATCAAGCTGGCGCAGGTCTTCGGTGGCCTCAAGAATCTGTGGCCACTGGTTGTCGCGGATGTTGGCCGAGCGGATGTCCGTGAGCTTGATGAGCGAGCGGGCAGCCAAGAGGCGCTGGGCAATCTCGACCTTGCTCATCTCGAGTGAGAAGAGCGCCACGGTCGCACCGGCCTCCGCCGCATTGACGGCGAAGTTCAAGCAAAACGAGGTCTTTCCCACGCCGGGTCGCGCTCCCACGACGACCATCTGGCCCCCGCGAAGACCAAGAAGCCGCGAGTCCAGACCAGGGTATCCCGTCTCGACGCCCATGGTGTCGCTTTGGCTCTCGGCCTGCTCGCCCAGATCGTTGTAAAGCTGCTCCATGATTTCCTCGAGCGTGGAGTAGCTCGACCGCACGCTACGGTCCGTGACCGAAAGCAGCATTCGCTCGGCCTGGTCCACGACTTCCTTGGTGTCTTCCGGCGCGTCGAACGCAAGCGCCGATATTTGCGCCGATGCCGCGATCATCTGGCGAAGCGTGGTGTTTCTTCGCAGAATCTGCGCATGATGGGGCCAACTCGCCAACGCAAACGGATCGTTTGCCAAATCGAGCAGATACGTCAGCCCTCCTACGCGCTCGAGCTCACCCTCGCTGTTGAGCGTATCCGCCAAGGAGACAGGATCGACCGGAAGGTTGTTGTCAAAGAGCCGACGCATCGCATTGAATACCGTACGGTTCGACGGAAGATAAAAGTCATCTTGGTTCACCTCCAGCAGGCATTCCTGAAACGCCTCGGGCGAACGAAGCATCGCCGAGAGCACCGATTGCTCGGCCTTTTGGTCCTGCGGCATGGAACCACGCTGTGCGAGGGTTGCACGGGTGGGATTGATTTCGTAGGGAGTGTCGTCTGGCATGCTGGCTCCTCGCTAAAACGCTTTCTTGAACAGTATTCTAACAAGGACGGGCAGCGAGGGACGCACACAAAAAAGCGGGCCCTCATACGAGAACCCGCTTGACACAAACGAACCGATGTAAAAACGCGCTACTCAGCAGGCGTCTCCTCGGATTCGGTCTCCTCGACGACCTCTTCGGCCACTTCTTCGGCCTCGTCGGCGAGCTCCTCTTCCGTCACGCCGACGAGCACCACAACGGTTGCGTCGATGTCACGGTAAAGGTCGATTTCCACCTCATGACGACCAGCCATCTTGATGGACTGGCTGCGGGCGATACGGCGACGGTCGACCTCGACGCCAAGCTGCTGCTTGATGGCGTCGGCAATCATCGCGCTGGTGACGGAGCCAAACAGCTGGCCCTCTTCACCGATGCGCGCGTCAACGGTAATCGCCTGACCCTCGAGGGTCTGCTTGAGTGCCGCGGCATCTGCAAGGCGCTTCTCTTCGCGCTTGGCAATGTTGTGACGACGCTCCTCAAGCTGCTTGAGGTTGCCCTTGGTCGCGGGAATGGCGATACGCTTGGGATACAGATAGTTCTCGGCGAATCCCTGAGCCACGTCCACGACGTCGCCCTCGCCGCCCCTGCCGCGAAGCTCTCCCAGAAGGATGACTTTCATCGTATGCTCCTTTCCAGGTCAGGGCCTTAGCCGCGGCCGCGACCACCGCGGCTGGAGACCACGGGGACGACGTAGGGGATAAGGGCCATCTCGCGAGCGCGCTTGATGGCGTTCGCGATGTCATGCTGATGCTGCGTGCAAGTGCCAGTGACGCGACGCGGCTTGATCTTGCCACGGTCGGTGGTGTACTTGCGAAGGAGCTGCGTGTCCTTGTAGTCGATGAACTCGACGCCCTCCTTGCAGAACTGGCAGTACTTGCGACGCGGCTGGCGCTGATAGTCTTGCTTTTGCTGAGCCATGTCGTTGCCTTTCTTTGGGCGCAAAACGCCCTAATACCTATATTAAAACGGGATGTCCTTGTCGTAGACATCGGTCTCGGGCGGCGTCGTAATGGCGGGACCCGATGGGGCAGGCGCCTGCTGGGGTTGCATGGGCGCTTGCGATGGCGCAGGCTGCATGGGTGCGGGCTGCGCGGGAGCTGCATACGTGGGATTTCCGGCAGGCATCTGTTGCACGGGTTGGGCAGGGGCACTGTAAGCGGGCTGCTGCCCATAACCCTGACCCTGCTGCATGCCATAGCCACCTTGCTGGGATGGATATCCTCCCTGCTGCTGGCGAGGAGAAACGAAGTCAAGGTCGTCCACGACCACCTCGAGCTTGCTACGGCGCTGACCGTCGCGCTCCCATGAGCTGTAGCGCAGCTTGCCCTCGACAACGACTTTTATTCCCTTGTGAAGAGTACGTGAAAGATAGTCCGCGCGGTTGCCAAACAACACGCAGTCTACGAAGTTGGGATAGTCCTCCCATTCTCCGGTCTGCTGGTTGCGACGGCGGTCATTAACTGCCATACCAAAGGTGAGGATGCCCGTCCCGCTTTGTGACTGGCGCATCTCCGGATCGCGTGTGAGGTTGCCCGAAATTACTACTCTATTGATGCTCATGTCTTCTCCTGCCTTTTGGGCGGAATGTCTCCGCTCCCCTTGCTACTCCTGTTCCTGACGCCTGGTGATCATGTGACGCTTCACAGCATCGTTGATGCGAAGCACACGATCGAGCTCTGCGATCTGGGTGGGGTCGGCATGGAAGTTGATGAGGGTGTAGTCTCCCTCGGCGAGGCCGTCGATCTCGTAGGCGAGCTTGCGCTTGCCCCAGTTCTCGACGCTGTCGACCGCGCCTCCCTCGGACGTAATGGCAACGTCAATGCGGGCGCTCACGCCAGCACGCGTCTCGTCGTTGGCAGAAGGATCGACGAAGTACAGCAGTTCATAAGCCTTCATTTGGTTCACCTCCTCTGGGCTCGTGGCCCCGGGTCGTGAAGGATGCGCCCGGAGCAGGAAAGTACCGCAGGCCATAGTACCACATAGCTCAGCAAACACGCATGCTTTCCTCATCTTCACGCTATGTCGACTTTACACAGGGTTTTGAGCACAAAACTCCCCGCCAGCACGCAGCAATTGAGCGGTTTTTTGCGTAATCGCAGGTAAACTATGCCGTCAAGAAATGCACGCGATCATTTGGGAGTTTTGCGCCGCAAGAGGGAGTGGCCTCAGGGAACTCGATACCCCAAGGCCACGTTGGTGCTCACCTATTGTGTTTGCGCCCGGCAAAGACCTACTTATCGTTGTCGTCGCTCTCGATCACGTCGTACAGATCCCTGTACAGGCTGTCAACGTCTTGGCTTTGCCCCTCGTCCTCGTGCTCCGCAGAAAGCTCAGGGTCGCCGTCCTCAGCAATCTCGGCGTCATCACGTACCTCAAGAGGGGTCGTCGGCTGCGGCTCAATGGGGGCAGTCTTCATCGGTGCTTCGTTCGTCGAATCCGGCTCCGGTTCCTCGGGCGTAACTACGGGTGCCGGCTCGACTTGCTGCACTGGCTGCGGGTCCGGCACGGATGTTTCTTGGGGTTCAGGCATGGACACCATAGGCGCGTTCGAGGACGGCTCGGGTGTCGCCGTCTGGGGCAGGGGATCTTCGCTTCTTCCCCAAGAAGGCACGTCAAACTGGCGCATCCACAACGCCACCGCATTTATATAGACGAGGCTGTAGGCATTCCCCAGAATCGAGAGGCCATACCCAAAGATCAATCCCACTCCCAGAACTGGTCCCATTGCCTGCAGCATCATGGCCATCGCCTGGTCTCTGCTCGACGCGTTGGCGGCCATCAAGATGCTCGGCATTAGTCCCACGCCAGCAATTAATATGATGACAAAGATTAATATCGCGGCAACGAAACCGGCGGCCAGCACAAGAAGAAGCAGGTGGCAGAACCCCCCGAAGTCACGCTTCACCATATCGAGCACGCGATCGAGCCGCAGGCCTGCCGATATCTTTTCGTAAATGGCGGCACGAACCGAGGCTATGCTAATAAACACGCCCAGAAACAGCTCAGCGACGGACGCCACGAGCTGAATCAGCAGCTCCAGCAGCGTGCCAAAAGATCCGTTGATGAGGTTCGCCACAAAACTCAGGAGTCCTACGACTGCGCTGAAGCACAGCACGATCACCAGAGAAATCACTACCGCGCGCCATCCGCTCGCAATAAGCTTGCCGACCTGAACGTTCTTTTGCTTGGGAGCCGCATCGACGCCCCATGCCGTGAGGCGCGCCCATTCCAAACCATAGCCAGTCACACCAATCGACCCCACTATGGGCACGAGCATGGCCGCAGAGAGTACGAGTACGGGCTTTATCCAGCCCGGCTGTTGCGTAAGAAGTTCCCAAGAGTGCTTTGCGTAGTTTCGTTCTTGCATGTTCGCCCCTTTCCGCAGGCAAATAGCACAGAAGCCCCGACCGGGGCTTCAAGATTCACATGGCGGAGGAGGAGGGATTCGAACCCTCGTGACCCCTGGGGGCCAAACGGTTTTCGAGACCGCCGCATTCAACCACTCTGCCACCCCTCCGAAGGGTGCACGCGACGCCCCGCTGGGACGCCGCGATTGAGCGCGTTTGGGTAAACGCGCAGAAAGCTCTGGCGGAGAGTCGGGGATTCGAACCCCGGATGCGCTTTAGGCGCATACACGATTTCCAATCGTGCTCCTTCGGCCAGCTCGGACAACTCTCCGTAACAACGCATCGGAAAGTATAGCGTATTCGTCTACCGAAACGCAAGAGGCAAGTTTTAGGTTTGCCGTCCCGCTTTTTGGGCCTCCGCGAGAACTCCGTTCAGGAGTTCCTTATAGGTCGTGGACTGGGGTATGTCTCCGCACGCAGTTCCGCAGGCGAAGCCGAGGACTGTTTGAGCACGGAGACATACCCCAGCCCACGCGGCCGCAAAGGGAATTGCTGAGCGTTTGTCGTCTCTACTTCTTTACTAGACCGTGACGGACTGCCCATTTACGGCGATCCGTCTCGTTGAGGATGCGTTTGCGCATGCGAATGTTTTTGGGCGTAATCTCCACGAGCTCGTCATCCATGATGTACTCAAGTGCCTCTTCGAGCGTGAAGGTGCGGGGCGGGGTGAGCTGCACGGCAATGTCGGCGGTGCTTGACCGCTGGTTGCCGAGTTGCTTGGTGCGCGCGACGTTCACTACCATGTCGTCGGGCCTGGGCCGCTCGCCGACGAGCATCCCCTCGTAACACTCGTCGCCAGGCCCCACAAAGAGGCTTCCTCGCTCCTGCAGTGTACCCAGGGCGTAGGCCACGGCCTTCTCGGTGCTCATCGAAATCATTGCCCCGTTCTTGCGACCGCCCAGCTCGCCGACTGACGGACCATACTCGCTAAAGGTGTGGTAGAACACGCCCTCGCCATGCGTCACGTTGAGTATGCGCGTCTTGAGGCCCATGATGCCACGCGTGGGGATGCTGAACTCCATGCGGGTCTGCGTCTCGCCCGTCTCCATGCTCGACATCGTTCCGCCGGCGTTGCCAAAGGTTTCGATAACCTTGCCGGAGTACTCGTTGGGACATTCGACCACGGCCTGCTCGATGGGCTCGAGCTGTACGCCGCCCTCACCCTTCTTGAAGAGCACGCGCGGACGTCCCACCTGGAACTCATAGCCCTCGCGGCGCATTTCTTCCATGAGGACCGAAAGATGCAGGATTCCTCGTCCGGCAACCTCAATGCCGGTCTTGTCCTCCAGCTCCTCTATGCGCATCGTGACGTTGTTCTCGCGCTCCTGCATGAGCCGTTCCTTGAGCTGACGACCGCCCACGATATCGCCATCGCGACCAACAAGCGGGCTCGTGCTTGCCTCAAAGACGACCGAGAGCGTCGGAGGGTCGATTTCGATCGGTTCGAGTTCGACGGGGGAGTCGGGATCCGTGTACACGTCACCGATGTCAGTCCCGTCGACGCCCACGACTGCCGCTATGTCTCCGGCGGCGACCTCTTCGCATTCGGTGCGACCCAGGTAATCGAACGTAAAGAGCTGCTTGACCTGCGCGGATTTGCGCGTGCCGTCGTTCTTTATGACCAGGATCTTTTCGCCGGCGTGCACGGTACCGCTAAAGACGCGACCGATGCCAATGCGTCCGACGTAGCTCGAGTGGTCCACGGTAACGCATTGCATGGCCAAAGGTCCGTTCGGCTCAACGTCCGGCGCGGGCAGCGACTCCACGATCATGTCGAGAAGGGGCAGCATGTCTCCCTCGTCTGGCCCGTCCGCATCCAGACGCGCGAACCCGTTTACGGCCGACGCGTACACCACGTGCTCCATGGCAAACTCGATCTGTGCGTCTGAGGCACCGAGTTCCATCATCAGCTCGATGCTCGACTCCATGGCGGCTTCGGGATTCGCACCGTCGCGGTCGACCTTGTTGATAACCACCATGATCTGCAGGCCACAAGCGATGGCGTGACGCAGGACAAAACGCGTCTGTGGCATGGGCCCTTCTGCCGCATCCACCAAAAGAAGCGCCCCGTCGGCCATCTTGAGCACGCGTTCCACCTCGCCACCAAAGTCGGCGTGTCCCGGCGTGTCGATGACGTTAATCTTTATGTCACGATATGTGATCGATATGTTCTTGGCCAGAATCGTGATTCCGCGTTCGCGCTCTTGGTCGTTGGAGTCGAGCACGCGCTCCTGCACCTGCTGGCCTTCTCTAAACGCTCCGGACGCGCGCAGCATCTGGTCGACGAGCGTCGTCTTTCCATGGTCGACGTGGGCTATGATGGCGATGTTGCGAATCTGTTCTTGGAGCATGGGCACCTCTCGGTCTTGTATAAGCATAACCGTGCGAGTTTAGCGCAACGGATAACATCAGACAAACTTCTGGGAAGCATGTCGCGAGGACTACATCGTCCCCATAAGCAACGGCTCTTCTTCCCCGGCTGGCGCCGGATCGGTCCATCGGAATGCTTCTTCCTTGCCACGACCCTCAAAGAGCGAGAACGCGGAGTAACTCGGACAACCTCGCTCCCCAAATTCCACAATGAGCGCGTCGGCGAACGTTTCGTCTTCCGCCTCCACGGCACCCTCGTAGGCAATGGCGTAGCGCAATGCGTGACGCGTTGACCGCACGTGATCTCGTGCGGCCGTAAGCAGTCGCTCCGCACCGTCGTCGGCATATTCCAACGACTCAACGGTGCCGTCCTGCATCTGTATTACCAATAATACGTTCAGCTTCCCACGTGTTGCCAAGACATCCAAAGCATCACCCATGAGCGTGCTTGTTAACTCGTCTAGCTGCGGTGATACCGTCCCATAGGATGTATTATTGTCGTGTGACATACGCACTCCTATCGTGTGAGAATTACGACGAGGCCGATGAGCAAACTGATGATGACCGCCACGAAGACGGGAATCCAGGCATTGAGCGCCGATCCCGACTGGGCCGCAATCTGGCGCTCCTGCTCGCGCTCCTCGTACTGCATCGCAGCATACTCGCTCATGACGTCGCTCACGATCTTGCGCGTGCGCTCGTCCTCCTGCCGCCGACGCTCCTCCTCGGTGAGTTCGGGCTCTTCCACATCCTCGGCATCGTCGGCAACCTCTCCTTCGAGGACAAGCTCGTCAGGCTTCGTGTACTCGTGAATGGAGTTCAGCATCTCCGACATCTGTGCAAGCTGTTTCGACTTCGTCTGGCTGTCTTGGGCGAGCACATCAAGACGTGTACGGAGCTCGGCTATTTCTTTTGCGCTTGCCGGGCGCATCGTGTCGCTTAGCTGGACGCCTAACCTCGCGTAATACGCCATCGCATCCTGCTCGCTGCATTCGTGCTCGGTCGAATACGCCTGTATTTTGTCGCGTATGTCAACGGGAACAAGCATCGCAGGAGGCTCTGCCGCCTCGATGGTAGGGAGGTTCTGCAACGCCTCGAGCCGCTGCTCGATCTTTTCGAGAGTGTCCTGTGAAGCCACTACATTTGATGCGGACGGCTCAGAGACGCTCTGTTCGGGTCCGCGCTCCTCGAGTTCTATTCCCGCGCGAGCAAAGTGGCTCATGGCCTCCGCTTTCGTGCAGTTGTGCTCCGCGGCGTAGGCATTAATCTTTTCGTTGATGTCCTCAGGCATGCGCATGCTAAAGGTGGTGGGACGTTTTGCGGCCATGGTCTGCCTTTCGGGTGTTATCTGCCGTAATGCGAATGTATTCTAGCACTTTGCACTTGCCATAGGTCAGGGTCGCAGACAGTGCGTCATGTTGGCCATCGCAGTGCATCGGCTTCATACAAGAAAGCCGGGGTTTATGCCCCGGCTCGAATTCTTGGTGGAGACGATGGGGATCGAACCCACGACCTCAGGCTTGCAAAGCCCGCGCTCTCCCAGCTGAGCTACGTCCCCCTGTAATAACCGCCCCAGCGGCGACTCGGCTCACGCTGGGGCGGCTATTGTCAAAGGATGGTGGGCCTGACAAGGCTCGAACTTGTGACCTCCCGGTTATCAGCCGGACGCTCTGACCAACTGAGCTACAGGCCCATCCGCAAGAAAGAAGATTACCCTAAGTGACCGCATACGTCAACCATTTTCTAGAGATTTTTTTCGAACCCCATCATTGGGGCTTACTTTGCAAACGATGGGGATGCTCCCCATCGTTTGTCCCGAGGGAGCTCCTTACCATGAAGCCATTGTTTTTTATTCCCTTGCTATATCCCTTTAGCGAAAAACAGAGTACTATGTGTCACTGCTTAATTTGAGGACAAGGGAGGCAGCGTGTCGGTAGTACGCATGGACATTCAATCCATAGTCGTTGGCGGTGGTCCGGTTTCGTCACTCGTGGTCCTGCGACCCCGTCAAAGCGACACGCAACACTTGGGAAAACTCCCCATTCGCATAGGGAGCGTAGAGGCGACTGCCATCAGCATGGGAATCGATCCCAGTAAGTCGACCACGAGGCCCCTTACTCACGACCTGTTGCAGTCGGTCATAAATGATCTTGGCGCCACGCTCACGCGCGTTGTCATATCCCACGTACAGGATACGGTCTTCTATGCACAACTCCAGCTCGTCGCACCTTCCGGCGAGACGATTTGGGTTGACTCACGACCTTCCGACGCGATCGCCCTCGCCGTACGTATGCATGTGCCCATCTTTGCCGAAGAGTCTGTACTGTCCACTGCCTCCCTTCCCGACTTCGAGGCCGTGGAACGAGACGAGCGCGAGAGGGAAGAAGCGGCATTTCACGATTTCGTGGAAGGACTCTCTCCCGATGACTTCGCGTTTTAGCGTAATTCATCCCTTTATATGCCGTTGGATTTGGCTTACCTAACTCTTGTCGCCAATCTCACTGGGCTCCGAGCAAAGCACCCTGCGATCGACCAGACCCAACCTATTGGCCTGCAACACCATCTCGATCTGCAGAAATGCCTGATTTGCCCCGTTTGCGAACAGCCCGAACACGATGTCAAATATCATAGCGTCCAAAAGTGCATCTTTGGATATTCCCAGCATCTGAAACAGCGTAATGAACGCCAGGAGGTTCGCCCCCGGCACGGGTGGGGTAGCCACAAAGAGGAGCACATCAAGCGCAGCCGCAAGAACACACCACCACAAAGAGATGTTCACTCCAAAGCCGTTGGCGTTAAACACCGTGAAGGCAAGGGTGCCAATGATGCTTGCCGGCATATACAGTACCAATCCTTGTGGCAAAACGACGTTGGTAAACGTTGGGTCAATACCCAACAACTTGTTGCACGAGTACTCGGCATCTCCATATGATGCATCCAGCGTTCCGGCACGCACAGTTGTCATGAACGGCTTTTGAATCTTCTGAATCAGCGTTCGCATCTTGACCGACAGATGGTGATGTACGTGCCACATCTCCATCCCAAAGAATGACAGAGAGACAACAAGTCCCAGGATAGATGGCTTCCAGATTTGAGAGAGGATGCTGACCTGATGTATCCATATCTCAAACGCCAGAAGAAGGCCAGCCAACACTGGTACCAATGCGCTCACCCACGCCGTCACAAGTGAGCACGCCATATTCATCTGTCGTACGAACCCTGCCACGTTGTCGGCGCGTTCGCCCAATGCAATGATGGCATTTCCCAGCACGAATGCCAAAAGCATGAGCTGTGGCGTATTTGATGTCGAAAACGGCTCGAGGATGTGCCTGGGTACAACGTTTGCCAAATCCTTCAGAACCGATGAGGTATCTGGCAATCCCCAGACGTCGCTCGCGAACTGTGGATTAAAGAGCAAGACCGATGCGGCAACTGACGACAACCCCATAATGAAGCAAATGATGAAATAGCGTGCCACGAGCGTCATTTTGTTGCCGCCGTTCTCTTCCACTTTGTGGGTGTTGAGCATCGTCGTGATTACCATAAAGAAGATAACGGGCCCCGCTATGGCGTTGAGCATACGCGTCCACATTTCGAATATGGGTTCTCCCACCGTGTTGACTATGGCAGCCTGCACGCTATCTGGCATTAACACGTCCCCCACAATGCCCACCACGGAACCGAGGACAAGCCCTATAACCAGTGAGAGGGCAGGGTTGAGGCCACGCCGGGCGAACGAAATCCGTAATACATTGTTATTACCCACATAGGCATACTGTGGCCTCATGCCCATCGAGTTAAATAACGAAGAAGACCAGCCGTCGGGAGGAAGAAGTTCTCCACTTAGAGGATTGAATACCGTTCCCTCATGCTCCATGCACACATACGAACCGGCAAGGTTCACACCTGCCGACATGCGTACGGTACCGTCCGTGGCATATTCGCTATCGACCTGAATGTGGCCGATCATCCTTAGCAGAGCCTCTTCCATCGCAAGACGGATAAGAAGTCTGTTTCGACGTTCGACTCTCATGTTCGTAAGCCACGTCTCAAGCTGCTCCGAGACGGCGTCGATTCCGTCGTAGGTTAGGGGGAAGGTTTCGCTAACAGACCTCATTCTCATACAAGACACCCATTCGGTTTATCCCATGGAGCAACTCTCTTCGAGCACACACGGGTACGGCCACGCCCTGCGCGCCGCCGCACCCGTGTACATGCCACGATGCCAAAACTACTCGTCAAGCAGGCTCTCGTCAAAGTCTTCGTCGCCTACATCAACCGTCGACGTGTCCTCGACGGCTATGTCGAGCATAGCCTGTGCCTCGCCGGCACCCGCACGACGTTTTGGAGCCTTGCGCTTTTTTGCGATCATGCGCGCCATCGCGCTTACGCGGTCTCCGTCGCCTAGGTTCATGATCTTCACACCCTGGGTCGCACGTCCTGTCTTCGAGACGTCCTCAGCCTTTACGCGAATCATGACGCCTGCCTCGCTCACGATCATAAGCTCGTGCTGCGGGCCGACCACACGACAGGCGACCAGCTTTCCCTTGCGAGCCGTCATGGCGATGGTATAGACGCCCTGTCCGCCGCGCCGGTGTTCCGGATATTCAGAAACGGGCGTCCGCTTGCCAAAACCGTTTTCGGTCATGACTACGAGGTCACCGTTGCCGTTGCTTATCTCCATGCCCAGCACGGCCGCGTCGCCCTTGAGGGTTATACCGCGAACGCCCGACGTGTCACGACCCATCGGCCTCACTTGGCTCTCGTCAAACAGAATCGCCTTGCCGTCCGTGCTGCACAGAATCACCTTGTTGCCCGGCTTGACGCGACGCACGCCCACGAGTTCGTCGTCCGCCTTGAGCTTGATAGCTATGAGGCCGCCCGCGCGGTTGACGTCATAGGCGCTCATGGCCGTCTTCTTGACCATGCCGGAGGCAGTCGAGAACATAAGATACTCGTCTTCGGGGAAGTCCCGCGCCGTGAGCACCGCCATGGGATGCTCGCCTTCGGCCAAGCTCAACACGTTTACGAGCGCCGAACCGCGAGCCTGTCGGCTGCCCAACGGCAGTTCGTGCACCTTGAGGCGATACACCTTGCCCTTGTTGGTAAAGAAGAGCATGTAGTCGTGCGTTGACGCCACGAACACGTCCTCGACGTAGTCGTTGTCCTTGAGCGAGAGTCCCCGCATGCCCTTGCCACCGCGACGCTGCGAGCGGTACGTGGCCACAGGCAGACGCTTGACGTATCCGGCATGGGTAAACGTAACGACCATGTCCTCCTCGGCAATGAGGTCCTCGACGTCGAGGTTTTCGGCGGCGGCAGCGTTTATCTGCGTGCGGCGAGGCGTGCCGAATCTGCTGGAGATGGCACGGAGCTCGTCCTTAATGACGCCGAGCAGCTTGTCCTCATGCTCGAGCAGGTCGGTAAGGTAGGCGATGCGCTCGCGGAGCTCCTCGATCTGTGCCACGAGCTCGTCGCGGGCGAGGGCCGTCAGACGGCGCAGGCGCATCTGGAGAATCGCTTCGCACTGAATCTCGGAGAGGCCAAAGCGTTCGGTCATACGGCGCTTGGATTCCTTGTCGTCGCGCGAGGTACGAATGATGTGGACGATCTCGTCGATGTTGTCTACGGCAATCAGAAGGCCTTCGCGTACGTGAAGGTCCTTTTGGGCCTTGTCGAGGTCGAACTTCGTGCGCCGCGTGACGACGTCAACCTGGTGATCGATGTAGTAGCGAAGCATCTCGGGCAGCGTCAGGGTGCGGGGGACGCCGTCCACCAGCGCGATGTCTATGACGCCGAAGTTCGCCTGCAGCTGCGTGCGCTTGTACAGGTTGTTGAGGACGACCTGGGGCACGGCACCCTGCTTGAGGTCGATGACGATGCGCATTCCCTTGCGGTTCGACTCGTCGCGCATGTCGGTAATGCCCTCGATGCGCTTCTCGTTAACCTGCTGCGCGATGCGCTCCTGCAGGGTTCCCTTGTTTACCTGATACGGAATCTCGGTGACGACGAGGCGCTGACGCCCGCCCTTTCGCTGCTCTACATGCACCTTGGAGCGTACGGTAATGGAGCCGCGGCCGGTGGCGTAGGCGTCACGGATGCCGTCGGTGCCCATGATGATGCCGCCGGTGGGGAAGTCGGGACCGGGCAGCACCTTCATGATCTCGTCGAGTGTGGCGTCCGGATTGTCGATAACCAGGCACACCGCCTCGACGACCTCGCTCAGGTTGTGTGGCGGCACGTTGGTGGCCATGCCTACGGCGATGCCCGACGAGCCGTTTACCAGCAGGTTGGGGAAGCGCGAAGGAAGCACGGCAGGCTCGGAAAGAGACTCGTCGTAGTTTGGCTGCAGGTCGACCGTCTCTTTGTCGAGGTCACGCAGCATTTCCATCGCGGCGTGCGTCAGGCGGCTCTCGGTATATCGCATGGCTGCCGGAGGATCGCCGTCTACCGAGCCGAAGTTTCCGTGACCGTCAACCAGGGGCAGGCGCATCGAGAAGTCCTGCGCCATGCGGACCATCGAGTCGTAGATGGCGGCGTCACCATGCGGGTGATACTTACCCATAACTTCGCCGACGGTCCACGCCGACTTCTTGTGCGGCCGGGTGGGCACGATGTGAGCCTCGTTCATGGCATACAGGATGCGACGATGTACGGGCTTGAGTCCGTCACGCACGTCGGGCAGGGCGCGCGCGACGATAACGGACATGGAATACTCCAGGAACGAGGTCTTCATCTCCTGCGACATCTCGATGGGCTTGAGGGCGCCACCATGGATGTCGGTAAGGTCAAGCCTGGTGCCCGCCTCGTCCGAAATCGTATGAGAGAGACCAGCTCCCGCCAGGCCCAATGACCCCTGTTCAGGAGGATAGTCCTCCTCATCGTCGTCGTAGACGTCCGAAGGATCCTCGTCCTCGCTTTCGGGATCGACCTCCATGTCGTGCATGGCACGGCTCATGAGGTCGTCCAGATGGTCGCGCCCGTCCGGCCCTCTCAGCTCGTCCCGGTTCTCGTTGTTTGTCGGTTCGTCTGCCAAGTCATACTCCTTACAAACGCCTTGGGTGTTGCGGGAGGCCATCCCGTCTGCTCGAACAGTCCTCGCTTCGCTGCGGAACTCGCATCCGCAATGGCCTCCCGCAACACCCCTTTCTACCCAACGCTAAAGTGGCAATCACTTCGCTTGCGTCAATCAAACTAACCACGTCGCTTCGCGACGTATTCTAAACGCGTCGCAACACGACGCACCAATCTTCTTTTGGCTTCTACTTCCCGCCAAAAGCACGCTCGCGCGCTTCTTGGACGGTCTGCGCCATGTGGCCGGCCTTGGCCTTGTGCGCCCGCGAGTTCCGCAGGCGTAGCCGAGGACTGTTTGAGCGGCCGCGCAATGCCAAGGCCGGCCCGCAACCGCTATATGTCCAAGAAGCGCACGTCCTTCGCATGCTTTTGGATGAAGTCCTTGCGCTTCTCTACGGTGGTGCCCATGAGGTCGCTCACGGCGAGGTCGGCAGCGAGGGCGTCCTCGATGGTGACCCGCAACATGATGCGGTTCTTGGGCTCCATGGTGGTCTCCCAGAGCTGCTCGGGGTCCATCTCGCCCAGACCCTTGTAGCGCTGCACGGTATAGCGACTCGGGTCATCGAACTTGGCCGCCTCGATGGCGAGTTCCTCGTCGGTAAAGAGGTACTGGCCTTTCTTGCGGCCCTTGGGTTTGAGCTGGTACAGCGGCGGCTGCGCCACGTAGATGTAGCCCGCGTCGATCATCGGCTTCATATAGCGATAGAAGAACGTGAGCAACAGAATGCGGATGTGGGCACCATCGACATCGGCATCGGTCATGATTACGATCTTGTGGTAACGCGCCTTATCGATGTTGAACTCTGGCCCGACCCCCGTGCCGATGGCCGTGATAAGCGACGTGATGGTGTCGCTCGAGAGCGCTCGGTGCTCCTGCACGCGCTCGACGTTGAGGATCTTTCCGCGAAGTGGCAAAACCGCCTGGATGGAGCGATCGCGCGCCATCTTTGCGGAGCCACCTGCGGAGTCGCCCTCTACAATAAAGAGTTCGGTCATCTCGGGGTCGCGAACCGAGCAGTCCGCCAGCTTTCCCGGCAGGCTCGCGCTCTCCAAAAGCCCCTTGCGGCGCGTCGCCTGACGTGCCTTTTGTGCCGCCAGACGTCCCTTGGCGGCCTGACTAGCCTTCTTGAAAATCTCTTTTGCGGGATTCGGGTGCTCCTCAAGGTATTCGGCGAGCCCCTGCGCCACCACCTTGTTGGTGAGTGTACGCATGTAGGAGCTTCCCAGCTTGGCCTTGGTCTGCCCCTCAAACTGCGGGTCGGGGAGCTTTACCGAGATGACTGCCGTCAGACCCTCGCGCACGTCGTCGCCCGTAAGGTTGGGATCCTTGTCCTTGAGCAGCTTCTTTGCACGGGCATAGTCGTTGATGGTCTTGGTAAGCGCCGCGCGGAACCCCTCGAGGTGCATGCCACCCTCATCAGTGTAGATGTCGTTGGCGAACGAGAGCACCTGGTCGGAGTAGGTGGTGTTCCACTGCAGTGCAACCTCCACCTCGCCTCGCTTGTCCACGGGCGCATCGTCAGCCGATCGTCCCTCAATATAGATGGGTCGAGAAAGGCCGGGGAGAATCGTCTTTTCTTCGTTGAGGAACTTTACGAAGTCGACGATGCCTCCGGCGTAGCAGAACTCGTCCACGCGAGGCGTGAGCTCGCGCTCGTCGGTGAGCACGATCTTTAGGCTCTTGTTAAGAAACGCCGTCTCTTGCAGATGGTCGTGGAGCGTGTCGTAGTTAAAGATTGTGGTCTCAAATATCTCTTCGTCCGGCCAGAACGTTATGGACGTTCCCGTCGTCTTGGAGGTGCCGACCTTCTGCATCTTTTGGACCGTCTTGCCACGGCTGAACTCCATGCGATAGATTCCGCCGTCTCGCTTGACCTCGGCGACGAGCTTGCTGCTGAGCGCATTGACGACACTCACGCCTACGCCGTGAAGGCCGCCCGAGACCTTGTACGCATCGTTGTCGAACTTGCCTCCCGCATGGAGCACGGTAAGAACCACCTCAAGGGTAGGTATGCGCTTTTGCGGATGGCGGCCTACGGGTATGCCGCGGCCGTTGTCGGTTACCGTGACGGAGTTGTCCGCATGCACGGTTACGGTAATCTTTGAACAGAAGCCCGCCATGGCCTCGTCCACCGAGTTGTCCACGATCTCCCACACGAGGTGGTGAAGTCCGCTGGCGCTGGTCGAGCCGATGTACATGCCCGGACGCTTGCGTACGGGATCGAGACCCTCAAGGACCTTGATGGCGTCCTCACCGTAGCCGTTTTGCTTTTTCTTTGCCACGAGACTCCTCTCTGTTGATAGTGCGATTTTCTATTCTATCGCATTTCAGGCCCTCTGAGGCATTTCTGGGCGTTTTTTGCCGTCTCTGCATATTCAGAAGCCGATTTTGCATATCGGAGCCTTAGATGGCGCGAGAATCGCTCTTCTTGATAATACGTTGATTTTGGTTGCGTATTATTGCGTATTACCGCACTGCGTCACTTGGACTGCCGGCGCATCGATGCGGCCATCGCGCGTGCGACGCTCTTTTGCAGGCGCTCGGGCAAATGAGAAGTCGCCGCGTCCACGCGAGCCTGCCGCGCCTCGTCAAGAGGTGGCAGTGGATCGGGCTTCTTGTGGGAAGCAAGCCCGCCCGCGTGGGCCTCGTGGGTCTTCTTTCCGCCTGCGGTAAAGCGGATGTCACTGATCTTTACCCCCGCATGCGAAAGACGCGCGAAATACAGGTCCTTGTTTGTGCCGAGCTCCTGCGCGAGCAGGTTCGAGTCAAGTCGAACGACCATGACGGGATCGACCCCCTCGCGTCCAGACTTCCTGAGCCAGACGCCCGTAGTGTGGGTGCGCTCGCGATCGCCGTTCGCCGCATACCACGCTCGAGCGGCCAGCTGCGCACCCGAAAGACGCGCTCCCTGGGCGCCGCCAAACAGCGCACGCACCAAGTCGCCCGCGCGCTCGGGGGACTGCGAGGCCTCACGCGTCGCCATAGGACACCACCTGCGCTCCCGTGAGCAGCTCCTTTGGAAAGTAGTCGAGGTTTGCCGTGGTGACGACCGTCTGGATGCGGCCGCCCACAAACTCGGTTATGGCTGCGCGCCGACGGGCGTCCAACTCGCTCATCACGTCGTCCAGAAGCAACAGGGGTTGCTCGCCCACCACCTCACGTGCGATGGCGACCTCGGCCATTTTCCAAGCCAGCACCACCGAGCGCTGCTGGCCCTGACTCCCAAAACTCCGCGCGTCCCGACCCGACAGGGTAAACGAGACGTCATCACGATGCGGACCTACCAAGGTCACGCCGCGCCGCAGCTCTTCCTCACGACGGGCGCAAAGACGGTCGAGGAACAGCTCACGCAGCTCGTCCCGGGAAAGGCCGTGTGCCTCAGCCCCCAAAGAGCATTCGTATGAGCAGTCCAAGGGCTCGTCGGCGACCTTCTCGTAGACCACACAGATCTGAGTGCGAAGACGATCAAAGAGCGCCATGCGGGCCCTGAGCAATGTGGCCCCTCCAAGGGCGACTTCCGCATCCCATGCCTCCAGAATGCCGGGGTCTATCGTCGGCTCCTTTAGAAGTCGGTTGCGTTGGTCCACCGCCCTCCCGTACGCCCGTACCACCTTGCGATAGCTCGCGTTAGCCTGGGCACCAAACGCGTCGAGCTCGTCGCGACGCCCGCGTGCAGAGCCCTTTATGAGCGAAAGGTCATCCGGGCAAAACAACACCGACATGAGCGTGCTCGAAAGGTCTGATGGGCGGCATGGCTTATCGTTGCGAACGAAGGTACGCCTGCGCCCCAAGGACGCCTCGCAGCGAACGTCAACCACCCGGCCGTCGCCTTCCAGACGACCTTGTATTACACCACGCTCCGCACCCTGGCGCACGAGGTCCGCAGTGCGCGGATGCCTAAACGACGAGCCGGCCGTTATGAGTTGCAGCGCCTCTACGGTGTTCGTCTTTCCCGTCGCGTTGGGACCGCACAGCACGTTGAGTCCATCCACCAAGTCGACGACGCGCTCCTCGAAGCAGCGCCAGTCGATCATGGATATGCGCGTGACCGCAAGTCCCACGTTGTTCCTCCCGTGACCTCAAAGGGCCATAACGGCCCAAGGGTTGTATTACTCGTGTCTTACCTATGTATTACATCCTTACGGGCATGAGAAGATACAGGTAGTTGATCGATGCATACGACTTAAAGATGGCCGGCTGCATCGACGAGAGCAGCTCGAGCGCCACATCCGAGTCGGACGAGACGGCAGCAACGCAGTCCATCACGTAGTGGTAGTTAAGCGCGATGGATATGGACTCTCCCTCGACTTCGACGCCAATGAGCTCGCTCGCCTCTCCCTGGTCGGGCGACGCCGCAGAAAGGCGTAATACGTCTCCGTCGGAGTCGATGTCGAAGCGAACCGATGGATTGGACTGGGCTATGACCGAAACACGCTTGAGCGCCTGTGCGAGCTGATGCGCGTCAAGCTTGACCGAAGAGTTCTGCGACGTCGGCAGCAGTTGCCTAAAGTTGGGGAAGTTACCTTCGATACGTCTGGAAATGTAGGTTGTATTATCAAAGCTAAATACAACTTGGCTCGACGTAATACCTATCGTAATACGCTCGGTCATCGACGGAAGCGTGAGGACGTCATGGAACGTGGCGCCGGGAACAATTGCCTCGAACTGCTCGTCAGTCTCCGACGTCTCGGTGTTCGAGTCGCACACCGCCAGGCGATACGAGTCCGTGGCGACCAAGCGAATGGTGTTGTTCTCTACGGTAAGCAGGATGCCCGAGAGTATGGGACGCGACGTGTCCTTGCTCGTGACCTTGTACACGCGATCGACCATAGACGAGAGCAGCTCGCTAGGCAGCTCGATGGTACGATCGGGATTTATGGAAGGGAACGCCGGGAAGTCGTTTGGGTCGAGCGTGTTGAGCCTAAAGTGAGATCTTTCGCATGAGAGGCTCGCCTGCGCCCCGTCGTCACTAATAACCACTGCGGCGTCGGGTAGGTTCTTTACCACGTTTTGCAGCACTTTGCCGGCAACGACGGTGGCGCCCTCTTCTTCTACGTTCGCGGCAATTGAGTGGCGTATCGAGATGTTGTTGTCGGTGCTTTGAAGCTCGACGCTTCCCTCCGATGCGGTTATCTTGACTCCTGCGAGGATTGGCTGGCCGCTTCCGGAGGCGATGCCCTTAGATACCACGGAAATCGCGCGTGTCAACGACGACTGGCTTACGGTGAACTTCATCTCTTCCCCTCCTGTTTTTATTGTTTTATATATAGAGAATACAGTAGTAGTAATAGGCAGTGTTCAAATGTTGACAAACTGGTATTACTGCAGGTAGAACCCCATGTGATGACGTAATACCGCTCTACAGGATGCCAACTGTTTTAACCTTCCACAAGTACTCATCAATGGGTTTCTACACGAGTCGGCGAGTTGTGTGCGGTTATCGCCTAGTCTTTGACGTGTTTTGAACATTGCCCTACTCCAAAATAGAGTCGCGGATGCGGGCGACGCGGTCCTGGAGGATGCGGTCGTCACGCATCCCATCCTCGACTACGGCGATGCTATGCTTGATGGTCGCGTGCGTCCGTCCGCCAAAGTGCTTTCCGATGTCGGCGAGCGTGTTGTCGGTGAGCTCCCGCGTGAGCCAAATGGCTACATGTCGCGGCTCCATGAGCTCCTTGTTGCGTTTCCCGCCCACGAGCTGGGCGTGTTGGATTCCGTAGCTCATCTCGACGGCCTCTTGGATTTTCTCTACGGTGACGCGACGCTGGCCCGATGGCCACTTTTGTTCCGCCACCGAGATGACGTCCTCTTCGGTGAGCTGACCGCCAGTGGCGGAACGTTGGAAGGACAGCATGAGGCAAGATTGCACATATCCCTCGATTACGCGGATGTTCGTGCCCGCACGCTTTGCCATCTCGCGCCTCAGTTCCTCGCTAATGGGCGCGTCGATGCCAGGTACGTGCTGCTCGCGCGCGTCGGCACGCATGCGCTCGTAGAACGCGTCGATGAGCTGTAGCTTGAGCTCGTAGTCCGGTACTTGGATGGAGACCGTCATGCCAGAGTCCAGACGGCTCGTCACGCGCTCGTCGAAGCGTGACTGGCCCATGCCAAGTTCCGAGGGTGTGCGGTCCGCTGCGAGCACGATCTGTTTTCCGTGGCTGATGAGGTAGTTGAAGGTGTCGTAAAAGAAGCCGATGGTGCCCGCGGCCGTGCTCATGAGCTGTATGTCGTCGATGATAAGCACGTCGATGGCGTGGTAGTTCTCGGCGAGTGCCTCTGCTGCTCCGGAACGAGCGTTTTTCATCGCGCGGGAGTAGTCATCGATGAAGTCGGTTGCCACGCGGTAGGCGCAAAGCCGCTCCGGGTCGTTTTGCGCGATGTAGTTTTGGATCGCGCGCAGCAGGTGCGTCTTTCCCAGTCCGCTCTTGCCATAGATGAACAGGGGATTGTAGTTGCGACTACCGTTCGCCACCTGCTTGGCTGCGTCGAGGGCGAACTTGTTTTGCGGGCCTTCGACGAATCGTTCGAACGTAAGGTTCGAGCTGAGGGCGCTTACGTCTTCTACCAGCGGATTCTTGCGTGGTGCGGGCTTTGTCTCGGCGTGGACCTGCTCTTGGGTCGGTGTGCTGCTCACGGCGGGCGCGCTCGGCGGCGGAACTTGGCGCTGAGGCCGGCTCTTGCGAGGTTGCGGTCTTGTGATGTCCACCACTACGCTCAAGGGGACAAACGCCATCTGCGTGGCTATGTCGTCCAGACGTTGTGCCATGCGGGCGAGCGTGCGCTGTACGAAGCGCGAGCTGGTGCTTATGTGCAGCGCCTCGTCATCGAGTGACGTGGCCTCGCAGCTTCTGAGCATGGCAACCGTTGCCGCTGGCAGGTCGTCGGCCTCAAGTGCGGCAACCACGTCCTCCCATAAGGCCTCGGCATCCGACTCGTTGGTGCTCTCCATGATTCTCCTTGCGTGTTTCGTTGATGAATTAAGAGTATATGATGAAAACCGCAAATAGCGACAGTCAAATTGTAGAAAACCTCAAACGAGCGGTGAAAGATGGCATGATTACGATACGTTCGCCGCGTCAGCTGGAGGGTGGGAGGCCCAGATAGGCGCGTCCCATCGCCGTGAGTCGACGCTTCTGACCGTCTTTGAGGATGAGGCCCTGGTTTTCGAGGTCCTGCAGCTCTCGTGTCCACGTGGGTTGCGATCCGCCGAGCGCACGTGAGAGGTCGGATGGCCCGACGCTATCGTGCGAGCGCAGGTAGTCGAGCGCGAGCTGCCCGCGCTGAGAGACCGCAACCCAGTCCATGCCCGTGCTCGGGGTGCTTGCCGAAGCGCCCTGTGGCGGGAAGGCCGGCTGTGGCTGCGGCGCCATCTGTGACTGCGGCGACCAGCTGGGCTGGCCTATCGGCTGGCTTATCTGCTGGTAGGCGGGCCATTGCTGAGGTTGCTGCACCGGTTGCCCCCAAGTCTGGGCCTGCTGCTGGTAAGGCTGCGGCGCATAGGCCTGTGCCTGCGGCTGGTAGGGCGGCGGTGCATAGGGTTGGGTCTGCTGCTGCCAGGGGGCAGTAACCGCCACGCCTTGTTGTCCAGCGGGCATGGGGGGTTGCTGCACGGCGCCAACAGCAGAAATCGTCACGACGGTGCCGCCCGCCATGTTGTCCTCGATGCGTAGCGACCCGCCCTTGTCCATCATGTACTGCTGCACGTAGGGCAGCCCAGAGCCGACCCCGCGTATGTAGCGCCGCATTTCCTCCGTCGCGGAGGTCGTTCCGTATTGCAGGGCCCGGTCCTTCTCGCGTATTCCGGGTCCTTGGTCCGAGAAGCGGATTGTGTTTCCGTGGTCGAGGATGGAGACGGTGGGCTGTATGAAATAGGCGTGGATGAGGTTCTCCACGATCTCGCGAATCACCATGAACGGAATGGTTCCGCCTTGGGCCTGAGAGAGCTGCGTGACCTGCAGCGTTATCTCCTCAAGGTAGGCACGTACGTCCCTTGGCGCGACCTCTACGACGCGCGGTGCGGCCGAGGCGTCGTCGTATACGGCGATTCTCGCCGGATGACGGGGGATTACCTGGTCGCCCATGTCGCTCTGCTCGCCCTCGCCGACGAAGGGATAAAAGTCCTCGGCCACGCCTTCCTCCCCACTTTTCCACATCTTGTGAACCATTGAAGAAAACCATTCATGACGAAATATATATGAATGAAAGTTTTCAACGGATGAGAATAACTTGATGAAAACTCATGAATAGGAACTTTCAAAGCACCGAGAATTCTAGCACGATGAATGAAACTTAACATGAATACGAAAGATTTCTTGCAGGGTTTTGGAAAGGGGTGAAAGCGATGGGGATGCTCACCTTTGCCTTCAAAAGCAAAGGTGAGCATCCCCATCGCTTGCCTCCAGAAGACGAGTGCACATAATCCGCTGCGACATCTTGACATTTGTCCTGTTAGTCCCCTACAATCGAAAAACTTGCGTCAACAAGGGGAGCGATTCCCCAGTCCATAGCCTTGTACAGGAGGAACCATGAAGCGCACCTATCAACCAAACAAGCGTAAGCGTGCGAAGACCCACGGTTTTCGTGCCCGCATGGCGACCAAGGGTGGCCGTCTGGTACTGGCCCGTCGTCGTGCTAAGGGCCGCAAGCGCCTTACCGTCTCTAAGTAGCTCTTCGGATGGAGACCATCAAATCCAAGCAGGATTTTGAGGAGGTCTTCTCAGCCGGGCGTCGTTACGGATGTTCGTTGGTACGGGTTTGCGTCATGCGCGATCCCGCTCGCAGCGGACGTGTCGCATTCGTCGCGGCGCGCCGGTTGGGCAACGCGGTGTTTCGAAACAGATGCAAGAGGGTGCTCAGGGAAGCTGCCCGCGCATGCGACATGCCACGAAAGGGCGCAGACATCATCCTCTTTGCTACCCGGTCGACACACGATGCGAGCCCTGCCCTCGTGGCAAACGAGTTGCGCACGCTCCTACGGAAGGCGCGTGTGTCATGAGCGACGAGCGTGGCATTGCTGCGCGTGGCCTAAGTTATGCGATTCACGGGTATCGGCGGTACATCTCTCCGCTGTTGCCCGATTCGTGCATTTATAGTCCTACGTGCTCGGCATATGCGCTCGAGGCCATAGATAAGTATGGGGCTGCCCGGGGAAGCTGGCTTGCTACCAAGCGCATTCTTCGTTGTAACCCCTTTCACAAGGGCGGGTATGACCCCGTTCCCTAACTAGCAAAGGATCTCGTACCATGTGGGATGCATTTATCAATCTTCTGACACAAATCCTTACCACGCTGTATAACTTCTGTGGTGACTGGGGACTTGCCATCATCATCCTCACGCTCATCGTACGCCTGCTCATCACGCCCCTCATGACGAGGTCAACGCGCTCGTCGGCAAAGATGCAGGTGTTGCAGCCCAAAATGCAGGAATTGCAGCAGCGTTACGCCGACGACCCCGAGCGTCTCCAAAAAGAGATGTCCAAGTTTTACGCAGAGAACAAGTTCAACCCCCTGGGTGGCTGTCTGCCAATCCTGCTCCAGATGCCCATCTTCTTTGCCCTGTTTGGCGTCATCCGTAGCGTTGGCGAGCTTTCGGGCGGACGTGCGTCCTTTTACAACATCGTCCCCGACCTCGCGGTAGGCCCGGGACAGGTCATCGCGGATCACGGTTGGCAAGCTGCGGCCATCTATATCTTCCTTGATGTGCTCTTTGGCCTGCTCACCCTCGTACCCATGCTTCTGAACACCAGCATGAGCACCGATCCTGCCCAGCAGAGGACGAGCCGCATGATGGGCATCTTTATGGCGGTGTGGATGGTATGGATTGGTTGGAACCTTCCCTCCGGCGTTCTGCTTTACTACAACACCTCCGCACTGTGGCAGGTCGCACAGCAGCAGCTGGTTACCAAGCGAGTGATGGAGAAGGCCAAGGCGGAGGCTGAGGCGGCATTCGAGGGCCGGCCGGTCGAGATCGACGTCGTGCGCCGTGATCGCAAAAAGCGCCCCCACAAGAAGGGCTAGTCATTGGAAATCGGATGGGCATGGCACGGGCCATGCCCTTTGACGTAATTATGGAGGAATCTTAAATGGCTGATGACGTAAGGGACGGCCAGAAGATCGAAGCGACCCAGGAACCGGATCGTTTTGCGGCCATTCGTGAGCGCTTTAACGCCGGAGAGGAACTTAGCGACGAGGATATCGACGCCATTGCCGACGTTGCGGTGAGGCACGTGCGCAACATACTCGGCTATTTTGGCGAAGACAAGATCGTGGTTGACGAGTATGAGGGCGATGACGACGAGCTCATCCTTGACATTACGGGCGGCGACCTTGCCGTGCTGATTGGCCGTCATGGTAGGACGCTCGACGCGCTGCAGATGGTCGTTTCGTCGCTCATGAGCAGCACGCTCCGCTTCCACTATCCCGTGGTCGTAGACGTCGAGGGATACAAGATGCGTCGCAAGGAGAAGCTGCGCAGCCTCGCGCTGTCGGCTGCATCGCGCGCAAAGCGTCAGCATACGCGCGTCTCCCTTCCGCCGATGAATGCGTACGAGCGTCGTCTGGTGCATCTGGCGCTCGTTGAGGACGGCGAGGTGACCACGCACTCGGAAGGCGAGGATCCCTCTCGTCGCGTGGTCGTTACGGCACTTAAGGCGTAACGTGCGACAGTTAGCCACAAAAGAGCAATGGCGCACGCTCAGACGGCATCTTGAGCTTGTTATCGAGCGTAACCGTAGCGTTAACCTCACGCGCATTACGAGCTGGGATGACGCCGTCTGTTTGCACATAGTAGACTCTCTGCTCCTGCAGGACGCCTTCGCGGCGGCACCTGCAGGAGTTTTTGTTGACGTGGGGACGGGTGCGGGTTATCCCGGCATACCTCTTGCGGTGGTCACCGGCCGCAAGGGTACCCTCGTCGACTCCGTGGGCAAGAAGGCTCAGGCCGTAAGGGACTTTGTTGAGGAACTCGGCCTCACGGACCAGCTGCGCGTTGAGTCCGCGCGTATAGAGGAGCTGGCGCGACGTGAGCGCGGTCGCTATGCCGTCGTGACGGCGCGCGCCGTGGCGCAGACGGGAGTCCTCGTCGAATATGCCGCGCCGCTCCTGCGTAAGGGAGGCCGTCTGGTCGTTGCCAAGGCGCGTCCTACGGATGAGGAGCTTGCTCTGGGAGACCGTGTTGCCAAGCTGTGTGGCATGCGTCGTGTTTCACGTGAAACATACGAGTTACCTCATGACTTGGGGCACCGCGAGGTCATATCATACGAGCGGGTAAAGAATCCATCCATCAAGTTGCCGCGTGCCACGGGCATGGCACAGCATCATCCGTTGGGAGCCTAACAAGGTCCCCACCCAACAAGTTTTGACCGAACCGGGTTCAAACGTGTTATTTGGCACGTTTGAACCCGGTTCGTTTGTGCTGCGACTGCTTTTGTCTCTGGCTGCTGCTAGAATGGGGACCCCAAAACGAGAAAGGAGCGCGAATGGCACAAGTCGTTGCGATAATCAATCAGAAGGGTGGCGTTGGCAAGTCAACCACGGCCGTCAACCTGTCGGCCGCGCTTGGCATGCTGGGCAAGCGCGTGCTGGTGGTGGACTTCGATCCACAGGGAAACGCGACGAGCGGCTTTGGACTCGACAAGGACGAGCTCAAGCTTGACGTCTACAACGCATTGATGGACTCCACGCCCATCAAAGAGACGATATCCCACGATGCCACAGAAGGTGTCGATGTCGCGCCCGCAACCATCCAGCTCGCCGGTGCCGAAATCGAGCTCGTGAGCGTCATGGCCCGCGAGAGCGTCCTTCGCTACGTCTTGGAAGACGTGCGCGACGAGTACGACTTCATCTTTGTTGACTGCCCGCCTTCGCTGGGTCTTCTGACGGTAAACGCCCTCGTGGCAGCTGACTCGCTGCTCATACCCATCCAGTGCGAATTCTACGCGCTTGAGGGACTTACCAAGCTTCTGGAGTCCATGCGCATGGTAAAGGGTCGTCTGAATCCGACTCTCGACATCTTTGGAGTTCTGATGACCATGCATGACGTGCGCACCACGCTTTCACGTCAGGTGGTGGACGAGGTTCGTGAGTACTTTGGTGACAAGGTGTTCGAATCCGTGATTCCTCGCAATGTCAAGCTTTCGGAAGCTCCGAGCCATGGGCTGCCGGTTTGTTTGTATGCTCCTACGAGCAAGGGGGCCATCGCCTATGACGCGCTCGCCCAAGAGGTGGTCGACCGTGGCTAAGATGTCTGGCCTCGGTCGCGGTCTGGGCGCCCTTCTTGGCGAGGTCGACGGAAGGGTCCAAGGGGAGGCGAGTGGCGCAGAGCTGCGAGAGCTTCCTTTGGCGCAGATTCATCCCAATCCCGACCAGCCGCGTAAGGTGTTCGACGAAGACGATCTAGCGGAGCTTGCAGACTCGGTTGCAGCCTGTGGTCTCCTCCAGCCACTCGTGGTTCGGCCCGTGGAAGGCGGATACCAGATTGTGGCGGGCGAGAGACGCTACCAGGCGGCCAGGCGAGCCGGTCTTGTCGTGGTGCCTGCTCTGGTGCGCGAGGTCTCCGACGACGAGGTTCTTCAGCTCGCGCTTATCGAAAACCTTCAGCGAAGGGATCTGAATCCCATGGAAGCTGCGAGGGGATACAAGGCGCTCATCGAGAAGAATGTGCTGACGCATGAAGAGGTGGCCCAGGTCCTGAGCAAGTCTCGCTCTTCCATCACGAATGCTTTGCGCTTGCTGGAGCTACCTGAGCCTGTGCAGCAGCTCGTGATGGACGGGAGGCTGACTGCGGGCCATGCGAGGGCTATTCTTGCGGTAAGCGGAGAAGACGCCCGTATCGCGCTCGCACAGAAGGTCGTGCAGGAGGGACTTTCGGTCCGTCAGACAGAAATCCTCGGTCCGTTGTTTTCTGTCAAAAATGACGATCAGCCGCCGCGCCAGAAGCCTGCTCCCGAGTCCTATGGACTCGCCGCGCGGCGCCTCAGAAAGGCATTGGGAACCAAGGTGCGTGTGCGCACGGTTCGTGGTAAAAACAAGGTGGAAATTGAGTTCGCCGACGAGGATGCCCTTGCGGAGCTTGTCGACCGACTGACGGGAGAGTGACATGAACACCATTACAAAGATTGCGGTCGCCCTGGGCGTGTGTATCGTGGGAGGGAACCTTGTGTTCCGCTATGTGCTCAACGACGACCAACGCAACCAGATGCGCGCCGCAAACAAGGAGCTTACCGACGCCTTGCGCGAGGTCGAAGACACCATATCACCGCTCGTATCAGACGGTCCGACTCGTGCGGAAGAGCGCGCTGCGGCGGAGGCGAACCGCGCGCGTACCAAGCAGCAGTGGGCGGCCATTGGCTACTAAAACGGTTCGCTTGGCATGTCCGTGCCGGGAGGCGGAGGTTATGCGCCTGGGCTCAGACAGTGCTCGCTCACGGCAGGGACCCGGGGTATGTCTCCGTGCTCAAACAGTCCTCGGCTACGCCTGCGGAACTGCGTACGGCTGCTTTCCATGGCATCTTGCGAATAAAATGACGAGAACGGCGCACCTCCACGTGAGATGCGCCGTTCGCTGTTTTCTGTCGGTCTTCTTTATCCAAGCCGTTGGCGCAGCTGCCCGCATGCGGCGTCGATGTCGGCACCACGGGAATTGCGGATGGTCGCCTCGACGCCCACACTCTCGAGGCGACGAACGAAGTCGAGCGCACGTTGGTGCGTGCTGGGCAAAAACTTTGACCCGGGCACCTCGTTGAGCTGAATCAGGTTGACGTGGCACAGTGTGTCACGGCAGAAGTCGCAAAGATACGTGAGCTCCTCGTCGGTGTCGTTCACGCCCTTGATGAGCGCGTATTCGTAGGTGGGACGGCGACCTGTGCGGTCTGTGTATTCTCCCATCACGTCGTAAAGCCTTAGGAGCGACCAGCGTCTGACGCCAGGCATGAGGGCGTCGCGGGTTCGCTGGACGGCGGAGTGCAAGGACACCGCGAGCGTGAACTGCTCCGGCTCGCGCGCGAATTGTGCAATCATGGGTATTACGCCGCATGTGGAGACCGTCAGGTGCCGTGCTCCGATGCCCAATGCCGCAGGGTCGTTGAAGCGCCTGAGCGCGCCGAGCGTTTGTTCATAATTCACGAACGGCTCTCCTTGCCCCATCATTACCACGCTCGTCACACGGGTGCCAAAACTCTCTTGAACGTGTAATACCTGCTCGACCATCTCGCCGGCCGTTAGAGAGCGTGTGAGCCCCGCTGCGCCGGTTGCGCAGAAGGCACAGCCCATGGCACAGCCGGCTTGCGTCGAGACACATGCGGCGAGCTTCGGGCCGGAAGGCATTCCTACGCATTCGACGCTCGCGCCGTCGTTGAAGCGAAGGAGGTATTTGCGGCTGCCGTCCGTCGAGCGAAGGTCTGCCGCTACGGTCGCACTGCGCAGCGTGCAGGATTCGGCGAGCGCCGCGCGAAGGTCTTTGGGGAGATTCGTCATGTCGTCAAAGGACGTCACGCCCTTGTCCCAAACCCATGATTGAATCTGTTTGGCCCTGAACTTGGGCTGCCCGAGTTCCTCCACCAGCGCCTCCAGATCGCGGCGCGTACAGGAGAGGAGGTCGTAGTGAGTGGTGGCTTCTTGAGGTTGCATGTGAGATTGCCCTTGTCGACGTGGTTTAATACAGGAGGTAGTATCCTCATCATTTGGAAAACGCGCACCTATGATGTGCACGTATGAGTCTAGCGCAGGTAAGACCGAACGAGGGACAAGAACATGGCAAACCATGATGTAACGACGTGCAAGATCGCCGTGCTTGCGGGCGGATGGTCCGACGAGCGTGAAGTGTCGGCACAATCGGGTGCCGAGGTCGCGCGGGCACTTGCGGAGGGCGGCTTCGCCAACGTGGACGTGCTCGACCCAGCGGCCCCCAGCTTCTTTGACGAGCTGCAACGTGGAGAATACGACGTGGCCTTCGTGGCCATGCACGGACGTCTTGGCGAGGACGGGGCGATTCAGGGCCTTTTGGAGGTGCTGCATCTGCCGTATACCTTCTCGGGCGTGTATGCGTCCGCGCTTGCCATGGAGAAGGGATCTGCCAAGGTCATGTTTGACCGTGTGGGGATTCCCGTTCCACAGGGCAGGGTGCTCGACAGTGCCGAGCAGACCGAGCAGGAACTTGATGGGCTGGTGGCTTGTCTTGGACTCCCGCTCTTCGTAAAGCCGGTGGGAAACGGATCCAGCTTTGGCGTCACCCGCGTCACGGAGCGCTCCGAGCTCGCGGATGCCATAAAGAAGGCCGCATCTGACGGAAGCAGGGTGCTGGTCGAATCGGAAGTCGAGGGCACCGAGATTACCGTGCCCGTCATTGGAAACGACGAGCCGCGCGCCCTTCCCATCATCGAGGTTGTGACCGGATCAGACTTCTATGACCAACGGGTCAAGTACGAGCCTTCCGAACTCCATCATGTCATTCCGGCTCGCGTGAGCGAAGACGTGTATGCCCTGGCACAGGAATACGCCATACGAGCCCATAAGGTGCTTGGTTGCAGGGGTTGCTCGCGCAGCGACTTCATCATCCGCGAGGACGGGACTCCCGTGATCTTGGAGACCAACACCATACCGGGCATGACGTCGGCGAGCCTGCTTCCCGATTCCGCACGACATTATGGCATTGAGTTTCCCGAGCTCTGTCGCCTCTTCGTCGAGATGGCCTTGGAAGGGCGTACGTCATGACAAAGGACGCGTCCGTGCGTACGATAGACGACCTTTTGCTGCCGGGGACGCCCGATGTGGTGGCCCGGCAGTATCGCTCACTCAAGAAACGTGCAGAGCAGACCACGTTTGGCCTGCTCGAGGACGATATCGTCATGCTCGACACCGAGACCACCGGCCTCTCGTTCAGGCATAACGAGCTCATAGAGATTGCGGCGGCACGCATGGAGGGCGGCGTGGTCACCGATCGTTTTCAGACCTTCGTTCATCCCACGGGCCCCATCCCTCCAGAAATCGTTGCTCTTACCGGTATTCGAGACATCGACGTGACAGCGGCTCCCTCCGCTGTCGAGGCAGTGTCGGACCTTGCGGCGTTCGTTGGCGGGATGCCTGTCGTCGCACACAACGCTATGTTTGACAGGACGTTTATTGAAAACGTTGCTGGTGGAAAGGATGTTTCAGAGACCTGGATTGATTCGCTCGCACTTTCGCGAATTGCCCTTCCTCGCCTTTCTACCCATCGACTCGCAGACATGGCAGCAGCCTTCGACTGTGATTCGGTAACGCATCGAGCAATGGATGACGTTGATGCCCTTTGTGGCATGTGGCGCATCCTGTTGCTGGCCTTATCGGATATGCCTGCAGGAATGCTCGAGCAGCTCTCAAACATGCATGAGGACGTGTCATGGCCGTATAGACAAATTCTGAGGTATATCGCCGGGCTCAATCCGGGTGCCAAGTTTTCGCTGGTGGCCACAAGACGTGATTTGGGGGCGCTGCGAAGTGGTCACCGCCGTCGAGACGCACGAGAGGATGGCATCTCCCTTCATGCTCCGCTGCGCGAAACCATAGACGCGGCTTTTTCCTCCGACGGACTGGTCGCCTCGCTCTATGATGCCTACGAAAGCCGTCCAGAACAGCTGCAAATGGCCCAGCAGGTGCGTGAAGCACTCGAGACAAGCTCTCATCGCTGCCTCGAGGCGGGCACCGGCGTCGGAAAGTCCATGGCGTACTTGGTGCCGGAGGTGCTATTTGCTCGTCAGAACGACGTGACCGTTGGGGTTGCCACAAAGACGAACGCACTCACGGACCAACTTGTTACGCATGAGTTGCCAGCTCTTTCGAAGGCGCTTCCCGGAGAGATCGTCGTTTCGAGCCTTAAGGGAAGCGAGCACTACCCCTGTATGCGGCGCTTGGAACGTGCACTCAAGGGCGATCTGCCCGTTGAGGCGGCTGATGACGAGGCGCAGGACATCCTTACGGCCATAGCCGTGACCTACGCCTATGCCTGCCAGTCGGTAGATGGTGACTTGGATGCCCTAGGAATCAGGTGGCGTGTGGTTCCTCGCGACCTTTTGGCTACGAGGTCAAGTGAATGCGTGCGAAGGGGGTGTCCGTTTTATCCTCGTGGCTGCTTCGTTCATGGCGCTCGTGCGGCGGCTGCTTGTTCGGACGTGGTAGTTACAAACCACGCACTCCTGCTGCGCGACATCGAAGCGGACAACGCAATTCTGCCCCCCATACGTCATTGGGTGGTTGATGAGGCGCACACCTTCGACACGGAGGCTCGAAGGCAGTGGGCCTTGGAGGTCTCGGGTGAGGAGGCTACAATTGCATTACAGCAGCTTGGCGGTATTAACCACGGTCTAATACAGGGTATTACTGCACGTAGTACGCGTATGGACGGTTCTACATTAATTGCAGGACTGATGACAAAGTGTGCATCGTGGGTACAGCGTAGTACAGTGCTTGTTGCTGACCTCACAGAGAATGTGCATGCATTGGTAGGCACGACGGGCTTTGGAGGTTACGATACCGCGACGCTGTGGATTGATGAGCATCTTCGCGCAAGTGACGAGTGGGGTTCACTTGAACGTTCGTGTGCTCAGGCTGTGCCTGCACTCGAGGAAACGGTAAAGAACCTTGACGCCGCCTATAGTGCCGTCGCCGAAGAGGACCCTCAGCTAGCGGCTGAACTGCAGACACCGATTCGACGACTGCGTTCGTATTTGGACGCATTACGTATTATTGTGCTTGAGCCTGATGAGTCATACGTGTATTACGCTGAACTACATCGCGGCCGCCGTAGGATAAGCGACCGCCTCGTTGCCGAGCTCATCGAAGTCGGTCCAGAACTGGCGAGCAGATGGTATTCGGAGACCTGTAGTGTTGTATTCACCTCAGCAACCATGGCGGTAGGTACGAGTTTTGAGCATTTTGAGCACGCGGTTGGACTCGATGCCCTGTCGCATGAAGCACATGCGCACGCCCAACTCGAGAGCAGCTTTGACTTCGAAAAGAACATGTCGGTTGTGGTGGCGCGTGATTTGCCTGCGCCCAATAACCCACGTTACCTAGACGCACTTGAGGAGCTGCTCTTTGACATACATAAGACCATGGGTGGATCGGTGCTGACGCTGTTTACGAACCGACGGGAGATGGAGCGTGTATACGACGCCCTACGTCCAAGGCTTGCCGGCTGTGGGTTGGACGTAGCATGCCAGTCGCGAGGTGCCTCTCCTCGAAGGCTAAGAGAGCAGTTTATTGCGGAGGAATCACTTTCGCTCTTTGCGCTCAAGTCTTTTTGGGAGGGGTTCGATGCAGCTGGCGATACGTTGCGATGTGTCGTAGTTTGTAAGCTTCCGTTTGCGAGTCCACATGAACCGTTGGTGCGAGAGCGTGAGTTGCGCGATCGCCGCGCGTGGTGGCGATACTCGTTGCCCGAGGCGGTGCTCGAAGTCAAACAGGCTGCTGGTCGGCTGATACGGTCCTCGACTGATACAGGTGTATTTGTATTAGCCGACTCACGTATTTGTAGCAAGCGGTATGGTAATACATTCTTGTCTGCATTACCGTCTCACAACTGTATTACGCTCGAGACGGCAAATGTCGGAAGATACCTCGAGCTCTGGAACGCTTCGAGACGCTAGTGTAATGCTAGTACCTACGGAGGGAATGTCCTTCCGTGGGCACGGAGTGCATCTGAAGTCTTTGGCCATCTGTGGGAGTACTTCCCGTCATGGCGGCCGTCAATTTGCGGTTAGGAAATAAGACTAAGAGCGTATTCACGTGCAAGCTGCATAATACGCTCGTCTTCTACTGTCATACGTCCTCCGCAGGCAATAATACGACGTATTAGCCAGTCGCTCCGTTCTCCAAAATACGTAATACGCCCTTCAATACACTCGGGTGTCTGTTTTGTAATACGTAGTCCAGGCCACTCGAATACCGTGAGCAGAAGGGGATTCGCAAAACGAATCGAGACTACTCGAGCGGACGTTGACGCTTCGTTGTCGGAGTTGGGGAGGCGTCCGTGTGGACCGAGCGAAACATCAATCATTCGATCGACGCGGAAGGTACGGTCTGCAAGTTTGTCTAGATCGTACGCGTCTATGTACCAACTGTTGCCGTCGATGCGCAACATGCGTACAAGAGCGCATCGCTCAGCAGGTTCGGTGTCGGAAACGCCTCTATAAAAGAAGTTCAGCATGCGCCCATCTGCCTGTGCCATGGCACACGCCGACAGGGCGTCACGTATGGAGTCAGGCTGTGGTGAGCCAAGAATCTGTCGTACGGCATCGTCGTGTACGTCTAGCGACGAGAAGGCATTGCGAAGTCGCTGACGAAGTGGGTCCGAGTCTGATATCCCGACTTGGTCGAGCGCGTGTACAAGCGCAATGGTTTCGTTGCTGTTGAGGCGAATCGCTCGCCCGCGAATGGCCGGGTATTCGAGCGTGAACTCTGTCATATCGTCGTTTGCCGAGATGAGCAGCCCACTGCTCTCCTCTCCGGAGGCTTGAATGACGATTTGCATCATTCCTTGCGCCGCTTCTTTGCTGATGCCTAATCGTTCGGACAGTGTATCGATCGAGACTCGCGCGCCTTTTTTGCTCAACGAGGCGAATATTGATATTAGTTCGCGTATGCGCTCGGATCCGTTCTTGCGCCCACTTCCTCGTCTACGCGGACTCATTGATCGTCATCTCCAAAAACGCCATGATTCTCTCCCGCCATGCAGAAACGAGTGATTGAGGTTGCTTAGGCGTTACGCCTTCGGCGAGGGCCCATGCAGCGGCCATGTCCTCATCAGCGACAGACACACTAATATATGAGGCTGACCCGTCACTTGACCACGCGCCACGCATGCCCACGTGTTCGCGTACATCGGCCTCACGCATTTGGGGAACGTGGAACGTAGCCTCGTATAGGCTTTCTCCGAGCTCAAAGGGGAGCCGGACATAGTCTCTGATGTCGAAGTTCTCCGGCGGAGTGAATGACGTGCCACGAATCTCGCTGACCGATATCATACGGTCGAGATTGTATACATGGGGATCTTCCAAGTTACCGTCCGCGATGCGCGACGCAACAAGATACGTGGTATCGCGTAGGGGAAAGAGTCCGAGTGGAGCAACAACCCTCGTGGTGGTTGATCCGTCTGAACGCTCATAATCTATCTGTATGGCGCACGAAAGGGACAAACATGCCTCTATGCGCTCAAGCTGACGGTTGCGCTTGCGAGCCTCGTGAGGAAAAGGGTTGACGACGGAGCCGCTGAACGAATGGTCAATCTTTGTTAGGGCGATGTGCAAATCCCGTGCGTAAGGAAACGTAGGGTCTGATGCAAGCGGCGTAAGCAGGCAGTCAAGGACTAGCGCATCTTCGGATGATATGGCACCCTCCTCGGCGTACGAACTCGTGGCGTCGACGGTCCAGCCCACCTGTCCGGTGGGGAGGTCCTCACGCATAACGGTGATACCGGTCGTTGCCAGGCGCTTTCGGTCGCGCAAGAAGGCCTTGCGAAATGCCTCGTAGCCTAATTCGGTATAGAATTCCGACCTAATCCGTTCGGTGCTCAGGGGTTGTCGTGCGTTGATGAGGGTAACTGCAAGCGCAACGATACGCCGTGCAGATCGCTCGTCCTCGGTTGGCTCAGTGTAATCGTCCCATGTGTCCATACGGGCCTCCTTTGTTGCCTACCATACCGCAAATACGCCAGCATGCATGGCTGAAAACAAGACAAAGCGCTTCGTCAATGCACCGCTCACACGGATTTTTAGTGCAATACGACCAATAAACCCGAAACAATTGCGCCACCTGCCTCCTGAAGCGTCATTTATGAACGTTTTCGACGTATACTGTAGGACTGAGGCGCCGTGGCGCATGGCTTAAATGCAGCAAAGGACGGACGGTATGGCCAAAACGCGAGATTACATGGACTATCTCGACGAGTCGATTGGGATAGCACCTGCGCACAGCCAAGAGGAGTATCAGGCGAGCGAAGTAATCAGCCAGATTATGACGGAGCATGGACTCGAGACGGCTGTGGAGGAGTTCGACAGCGCCGGGACGGGCGTGATGGCGCGCAACGTGCTCGCGATCGTGCTCTTCGTAACGCTGCTGGTCGCAGGTTTGGTGCCCGATACGCTGCACATAGTAATGTTGCTCGTTGCATTGGCCTCGGCGGGCTTGCTGACGTTCATGAGGTTCGTGCGCAACATTTTTGAGAACATCGGGCCCGCGCGTCGAAGCCAAAACGTGGTGGCTGTTCGCCGAGCGAGAAGCCAAGACTCCGGCCACACCTCCCGACCCATAGTGATAGTTGCGCACTACGACACTCCTCGTGAGGAGCCCATGCGCAGGGGTGGTCTCGCTCGTTATCAGTCCATGCTCGTGAGAGTTGGCGTATTTTGCCCCGCCGTTGTATGCGTGACGGTTCTGTTCCAACTTCTGGGCTTCTTGCCCGAAGGCTTCCGCATGTTCATGTGGGTCGTAGGACTGATTGCCTGTCTGCCGGCGGTAGTGCTCGCCGTTACCTCGCTTATGGGAAGATTTGGCAATTGTACGGTGGGCGCAAACAATAACAAGTCTTCGATTGCAGCAATGCTCACATTGGTAGACAAAATAGCCCCAGCGGAAGACCGAGCCACCGATGCGGCTCGGTCTCGTCCTCGTCCGCACCGTGAGGTGCGCCTGCAAGAGACGCCCGAGGTCGAACCGACTCGAAAGAGCGAGCAGGTTACCGAAGAAGTCAAGGGAGTGCGTCATGGCGAAGAGGTTCTACGGTCGCTTGGCATTCTTCCCGTCTCATGCGAAATAACGTATGAGCAGCCGCGTGTCGTCGCTGAGGATGAACAGATTGAAGTTGCCTTGAATCCCTACGACGAAGCATCCGACGTCGCGGAACTCGAAGCCGACGAGCAATACGATGACTATGAGGACTACGATGACTATGACGAGGACTCGTACGACTCCGACTACGAAGATGAGAGCGACGAAGAGTACGACGATGACTACGACGAGGATTACGCTGACGAGTATGACGACGAGTACGAGGACGAATATGAGGATGTCGAGTCGGATGATGAAGATGTGTCCGACCAAGACGAGGCACCCAAGCCCGAGCGCAGGGTCGTGCGTCTATCCGATGACGAATCCGACGACGAAGAGCTGAGCGATGACTACGACGAGTTCGACGAGTACGATGAAGAATATGATGACGAGTACGACGAAGAGGACGAAGAATTCGAGGACAACCAAGACGGAACGCCCATAGGGTCATCCATCGGAGCTTGGTTCTCCGAGCGAATCGATAAGCTCAGGTCTCGATTTGGCTCCAAAGACGAGGGTGAGTCGGATGACTGGATCGACGAAGACGACGAGTACGAAGAAGAGGACGTCGAAGAAGAGTCGTTTGAGGATGAAGAAGATGACTACGATTCCGAAGACATCGACGAGCAAGACGAAGAGGAATATGTAGACGAATACGATGACGAGCTCGAAGATGACTACGATGAGGATGAGGACTATAGCGAAGACGAGGAAGAGCCATCTGACGAAGAAGATGACTCCGAGGACGAATTCGATTATGACGATCCGGGCGCGGACGTAGACGAGGATGAAGAGTACGACGATGACCAAGAGCCAGAAGATGAAGAAGGCGCTTGGGAAGAGTACGACGAACAAGAGGAAGATCCGGACGCCGTAGCCGATCTTGCGCACGATGCCGAAGCGGAAGAGGACTTTGAGTCCGACTTCGAGTATGGCGACGACGATGACGATTTGTATCCAAGCTCCTCCTTTGAACCAATAGAGTTATCAGATGACGAAGAATTCGAAGAAGAGGACGAGATAGATCCGAATCCGCCCAAGAGGCGCCCGCTGTTTGGGCGACTGCTTCGTCGCAAGGCTGATCCAGAACCGGAAGAAGTGGATTACGAAGAAGAGGAGGAGGACTTCGACGACCAGTCCGACGAGACGGAGATCTACGAAGAGGACGCCCACGACTTCGAAGATGGCGTCGATTCCGATGATATAGACGTAGAGTATCTTGATGGCGATGACGTTGAGGACGAGTCGGACGATTATTCCGACGAAGAATACTACGACGACGGGCTTTATGAAGACGAGTATGACGAAGAGGAATACTACGAAGAGGAATCTGAGGAAGAACTAGAAGAGAATGAGCCTGCGAAAAAGGGACCATCTCTCGGTCAGCGCATACTAGGGTTGTTCCGCGGGAAGCGGAATGAGGACAGTCATGAAGAAGAACCTGACGAAGACTCTGACGAGTATTACCTCGAAGAGGAGGAGTACGACGAGGAGTACGACGGCGAATACTACGACGATGACGAGTTCGAAGAGGGAGGCGTTGACGAAAGCGATCAAGACTCTTCCATCGAGGAGGATTCGCCCGTTGCAGACTATGCGGATGACTATGAAGAGTACGACGAATACGACGAGTACGATGATCAAGCGTCCACACAAGACGACGTACTAATGGACGACGAATATGTGGACGAGGAGGAAGCCGTTGAGCTTCCAGCGCCAACCGTCGCCCCCGCTCCGGTAAGGCCACCCGACCCCAACATGCTTCACTTCGATCGCGAAGAGGATGACGATATACCAGAGCGTGATGACTCGGGCATCAACACCATTACGGATAACTACGATCTTCTTGATGGCGACATACCACGCGAATCTCAGAGGGCGCGCCCGGCGGCAATCGACGACCCCACGTGGGGTACGTCAACCTATCAACCGACGAGGCCGTCCTATAACATTGCCCGCCGAGCGGCGCTCTATGACTTGCCTGATCCCTCGGGTGCTACCGTAGACCCTCTGGCGGATGAGTACGAGTACACGGAGGATGTACCTGCCACACGGGAGGAGGCACAGCGTACGGGTGGACGGGTCGGATTCTGGGGAGATGATGATTCGGCGCAGGCGAGCTCGTGGAAGGGCGGTGCCACTCTGCGCGATGATCTGAGAGACGATCCGTATGAATCGGCTGAGGATGACCTCAAGGATGCCATGCTCGATATGGGTGATGAGTTCCTTGACGAGCACGACGTGTGGTTCGTAGCGACGGGGGCATCCGAGGCAGAACATGGGGGAATGAAGGCATTCCTGGACGCGCATCGGCGTGACATTCGTGGCGCGTTTCTCATCAATCTTGAGTGTGTGGGTGCGGGTACTCTGTCTGTCTACGTCCGAGAGGGCTTGGCGACTCATCGTCGCGCTGATCGCAGGTTGGTACGACTCATCGGCGATGTGGCTCGCGACCTGCATATAAAGGTCGATACCGCCATGTGTGACTGGACGGAAACGGATGCCGCTACAGCGATGAAGGCTCGCGTGCGGTCGGCAACCATTGTTGGTCTTGACGACAGCGACTTGCCGGCTCTTTCGCATACGGTCGATGACGTGCCCGAAAACGTCAGCCCGAAGCAGGTATACGACGTCGTTCGCATCATAACGGAAGTCATCAGGCGTTCTTAATGCTATACCAGTAACGAATCGAAGATTTCTTAGGAAGTGACGGAGGAGTTTCGGCTCCTCCGTTCTTTCAAGATAAATGCCTAGTGAAGACTGAGTGCATGCTGGTCATGTTGCTGGCTCTAAACCGCAAGCATGCGGGACATGTGCACATCACCTCTGCGTCCAAGGCCTGGAGCGTTTTGAGACTGCGTAAACGACCTTCTTCCTGAGCTTTTAGCGCTTCGCTTGCTTGTTTGCGAAGTGAGAGATGCTCAGAGAGCGTCATACGTTTTTTGCCCGTTCGATGTGCCAACAGCAGTACCTCGATTCGAATTGCGTTTACGAGACTACTATACCCCGTATCGGCCGTATGACATCCACATCACAGCACAAAGGAAGGCCCCGCACGATGGGTTGGATCCTTCCAAACCTCGTACGGGGCCACTGGCAATCGCAGGACGCTACATTCGCCAGCGTTTGCCAGCTATGAGTACAAGCGAACCGATGCCGACAAGAGTGAAGGGGAAGGCGAGTGCGTCACCCGTATGTGGGGTACTCGACTTGTTGTCCTTTTTCTCCGTCGCTGCTGATGTTCCGCTTGCTTTGGTGGTGTCTCTGCTCGTCTTCGTGGACTCCTTGTTGGACGGTTCCTTGTTGGAAGACTCCTTGTTGGAGGAATCCTTCGATTGCTTGCGGAGGGCCACGCTTTGTGCCTCGTCGGCCAGATCCTCATGGCTCGCGGCAAGTTTGCCGCCAAGCATGAGTCTCTCGAACACGACGACGGTGGTGTTGTCGAGCTGTTGTGCGTCAAAGGCAAAGGGCAGCTTCACGGTGCCCGATTCCTCTTGGGGCGTAAACGACAGGCGTGCCGTAACGGTGCCAGAAGGCGCCTCAAGCTGCTTACCAGTCTGCTTGTTGTAGAGCGTGCCAATAAGCTCATACTCTATGCCAGGAAGAAGTCCCTCAAAGCTGACCTCATCGACGAGTTCGACCCTGCCGCTCGCATCCGCCTCATGTTTCCCTGAATTCTTTTCTGTGGCCTCGGTCTTGATGCGTGCGATTCGAACCGTCTGTGACTCGTCGTTTATGTTTGCGTGTACGGCAACCTCAACATCGTTTCTGAGGCAAGACTCAAATACCACGGCAGAGGTAGAGGATGTGTGAGAGGCGTCAAACACAAACTCAAGAACAACGGATCCGTCCTCGCGCTCCGGCACGAACTTCGTTTGCGCCGATACAACGTGTCCGTCCTTATCGGAAATCGCAGCGTTTGTCTGTTTGTCGTAGAGTGTCCCGTTCATGGTGTATTCAATTCCTGGTCGGAGATTGTGGTATTCCACCTCATCGCGGATACGCGCGATGCCGGTTCCGAGAACAAAGCCATCTCCATCCTCGGCATCAGAAGCCGAAGTCGCAATTTTGGGGAAGGTTACTGTTTGGTTGGCGTCGCGCGGGTCTTCGTGACGTGCGACGATGCGCTCGAAGTCTTCCGTCCCAGTGATAAGCTGCTCAAAGCAGACGACGGTCTTGCCAGCAAGATCACGTGCATCGATCGTAAAGCGGAGGGCAATCTGCCCCGAAGAAGTTTCCGCCTCAAAAGGTTCCTCCACAATGATTTCGGCATTGTTCTTGTCATGCAGCGTCTCTCCGGTTTGAACGTCAACGAGTCGTCCTCGCATGCGATACGATGTGTGTGGCTCAAGACCTTCGTAGGTAACGGTGTCGACAAGTTGGATGGATTCCGCAGCCAGCACCTCGTGAGCATCGCCGTTGCCACAGAGTGTCGTGCGAATGCTCGGTACGTAGACCGTCTGGGCCTCGTCGTCGATGTCTGCGTGCACGGCAAGGTCACGACCGTCGCGGCGCAGCGTCTCGAAGGCAACGAGTGACTTGCCGGTAACCGCTGCGCCATCTAGGGTGAAGTTGACGACAGCAACCCCTTGTTGGGCTTCCGCCAAGAATGTCGTGGCGGCCTCGATGAGAGCGCCTTCCGGAGTTCGCAGCGCCTCTCCGGTTGTCTTGTCGTGTATGGTTCCGCGTACCTCATAGGTGGCGCCCGGGATGAGGTTGGTATAGGTGATGGTGTCTACAAGGTCGATCGTGTCGGACGATGGAACGCAATGTTCTTCCGTCTCGCCAGTGAGTTCGGTGCAAATCGATGGTGCGGAAACGGTCTGGCCCTCATCGGCAAAGTCCTCATGAGAAGCAAGAACGATACCCGCTCGTTTGAGTTGCTCAAACGCCACGACGGTTTTGCCTTTAAGGAGCGTGCTGCTGATCTGGAAGGGGACCTCCACGGTTCCCGACTCATCCTCAGGCACAAAGGTCGTGTATGCAGTTATCTGACGACCGTCATAGTCCGTGAGCTTGTCGCCCGTACGTTTGTCCATCATCGTGCCGGCGAGTTCATACGTCAGTCCAGGTTCGAGGTTTTCGTATCTTACGGTGTCGATGAGTGATACTTGCTCCTCGGCGACAGATACCTCGTGATTGCCCTCTCCGTCGTCGAGTGTCGTGTGTACCGAGGGGAACCGTACGGTTTGCTCGGTGTCCTCGAGGTCGGTGTGATCTGTGACGGGGGTGCCGTCCAACTTGAGGTACTCAAACGCAACCGTAGTCTTGCCTGCGGCATCGCGAGAGTCGAACTCAAAGCTCAGCTTGACCGTGCCCGAAGTCGTGCGAGGAGTAAAGGTGGTGGTAGCGGTCACAGCCTCTCCCTGAGGTGTGCGCAGCATCTCGCCCGTGTCCTTGTCCATGAGCTCACCTATGAGCTCATATGTTTGCTTGGGTACAAGTCCCTCATAACGTACTTCGTCGGTAAGGGTTACATGTTCGCTCACTGGCGCGATGTGTTGTGTGCCATCAAAGGTGAGCGTGGTCGATATGGTTGGCTCAGCTGTGGTAATTGGCCTGTCATCTACGGTGCCCATGTTTACAAAGTATTCGTGGCTATGGGTGCGAATGACAAAGGAAACTAGCTCGCGATCTTTGTTGGCGGACGAGCGCAGTTCGCTGACCTCGTATACGTCGTAGGGCAAGGCACCCATGGTGTCCTCTGGAACCGTTTTGAAGGATGGGCCTCCGCTAAACCAGATGCCTGCATTTGCGTCGAGAGAACCTTCCGACACGATGCCAGAGTCCGAGACCGCCCCATCGTTCGCGTTTGTTGACTTGCTATGGGGATTTGATTCGGTGTCAAAGAACCCGTTCTCGTCGGTAACCGCGATGTGTGATTCACCGGTAGTCGTGCTCGTTATTCTAAACGCGGTGTTGCCCAGTCGTTCCATCGTGCTCTCGTCGACCTTGTTGAAGCTAAAGCCACCGCGCATCACCTGATCGTCAACCGAGGTGGGTTCACCGCTCAGGTCGACCGTTACGCCATCTTCGCGTATGGAAGCGGTTTGTGACCAGTCTTCGTTGGGAAGGAAGCCTGCAGGAGGCTCTACCTCGCGGATGACGTAGGTGCCATAAGGGAGGAGCCGATCGTCGGTGCATGCATATCCGTTTTCGTCGGTGGTGAGCGTACAGACTACATCGCCTCTTTGATACGTGTTTCCCTGAACGACTACAGGTTGCTCGCTATCGAGTGACACGGAGAGCTGCGCTCCCTTGAGGCTTGCTTCGCCCTGTCCCACATGAAGCGATGTTTCACGGGAAACCTTGCCGACTGCAAGGCTGCCGCGGATGACTGAGTCGACACACGCACGGCTGCCGAGCTGCTCCACTGTGCCATCGGATCGAATCTTGAACTCGCGCTCAAACGAATCGTTGAGGAGGTATCCCTGTGGTGCGACGGTCTCTCGAATGCGGTAGGTTCCATACGGAAGGTCATGGGTGCCCGTTGCGGCAATGCCGCCATCGTTGGTACGAATAGCCTTGACCTCAGCTCCGGTAGCATACTCCGTTCCGTCGACAACAACGGGGTGCGAGCTTGCAAGGTAGATAGAGAATACGGCTCCTGCAAGTCCTGCGTCGCCTTGCGCATGGGCAGCGTCAAGATCCCGGTCGATCTTTCCGATTTGAACTCCGCCACGGATGACTTGGTCGTCACAGGCCTGATTCGTCAAGTCGACTATTTCTCCGTTAGACCGTATCGAGAAGGATTGGGAATAAGAAGTGTTCGGGTGATAGCCGATCGGCGCCGAGGATTCGCGTACGGTGTAGGTGCCAAAGGGAAGGGCATTTGCACCTGCTTGTGCTATACCGAGCTCGTTTGTTGAGATGGTCATGACCGATTGGCCCCGTGAATACGTCTTTCCGTTGACGACAACCGGGTTGTTTGAGTCGAGGGTAATGGTAAACGTCGTGGATTCAAGAGATGCATCGCCTTGTGGTTCTGCGCGCTTAAGCTCACGATCGTGCTTGGCCACGCGCACGCCCCCTCGAACGACCTCGTTGGCAAAAGGCTTGCTAATGCGCACGATGGTGTTGGTGTCTTGCGTATCGAGTTCCACGCGCTGTGGAGGTGCCGTGCAAACGTAGGACTCTCCCGATGAGGACTCCCGAATCTCATAGGTGCCTAAGGGAAGGTAATCCGATGCCGTCGATGCCTGGCCTTGCTCGTTGGTAACGAGCTCGTTGCCAATGACGGCTCCGGGACCATAAGATACGCCGTTTACCATAACGGGTGTTTGGTTGGCGTTGACCACTTGGAAACGCATGCCTGCAAGTGTTGCGTCGCCTTGTGGGGTGGTACCTGTTGCAGAGTCGTGCTTTTGGATCGATATGCCGGCCCTTCTCATCTGGTTGGCAATGAGTGGTGCATCAAAGCCACCCGAACCCGTGATGGTGTATACATGGCAAGGAGCGTTGTAGTTCGACGCAGAGTCTGGCGTCTGTCCTTCCAAAAAGAAGCCTTCGGGCGCCTTGGTCTCCTGTATGGCGATGGTTCCCAATGGGAGGACGGGTACGTTGCTGACGTTGGTGTAGAACGCGTCACCGGAAACCTTTGTGTTGTCGTTGAGGGTAACATTTCCGTTCGCATCGCTCTTGAGTATCCAGGTGCGTGTAGGCGACGAGGGAAGCGAGTTGACGTCATGGTAGCCGTCGAAGTACGTTACGGTGAATTCGGCGTTCGCAATCGGGGGAGTGCCGGCATCATCAGAGGCAGAAGTTACCTTTCTTGCCAAGACAGGAGCCTCGACATAGAGGGCTCGGTCGACGAATTCGGTGACGGTCGTCTCTCCCGGATTTACCGAAAAGCTCACGAGGGCATCGTTCTTGACGAATCCAGCAGGCGCAGAATCCTCGCGTGCCCAATAGGTACCGGCTTCCAACTCTGCAGGCGGTGTCATTCCATCGTCCTGCGTTGTGAGAATGGCATCGCTGGCACTTATCGTGCACGCCTCGTCACGCCAAATGCTGAATCGTGCGTCGCGCAGCGCATAGGTTCCCAGAGCGTTGGTTATGGCATCGTCTGAGGATACCTTTTTGATACGCGCAAAGCCTCCTCGTACGATGTTTGCCCTCCATGGTTGGTCGGAATTGACCCGCTGTATGGCGGCGCCACCTGCCGGTACGCGAGGCATGGTGGGAGTCTGATAGAAGCCCGCACGGTCGGAATGAGTGTGAACGTTGTAGGAGCCATCGCCAACTGGATAGGCGGTGAAGTCATAATTGTCGTCGGCAGGATCTACGAGTCCAAAGTCGATGCAGTGGGCTGGAATGATCTGTCCGTCGGGCATGGTCAAAGAATACGTCGTGGCTAGGCCAGCCCAAATTGCCCTCAAATAACAGGTGCCCGTAAGGGTCCCGTCATCGTTTTGCTGGGCCGTCCCTCCGTTCTCGAATCGAACCGTTTGTGCCGCAAGAGCCTGCTTTGGCGGTTGGCCAACACCAAGTGACGTCAGCAATACCGTCAACGCTCCAAGTGCAAGCACGCTGAGGGCGTGGCGAAGCAGTCTGATCGAAAACAGATCGAATGTCCCTGGCGACTTCGAGGCGACAAGTCGTCCGACATGTGGCGTGCCGTTCCCAACCGAGTGAGCCCCGTCGTGGGTTGCCGAGTTTTGCGTGAGTTCCCCCGCTCCTCCCTCCTTCAGACCGTCAAGGCGACGGTTGAAGGACAATCGTGCAGAATGTGTCATACGAACCTCCTTCGAAAGATGGACAGGTTCGCTTACCGTAGGGAAGCAAACATGCACAAAACTCCCCGCCAGCACACAGCAATTGAGCGGATTTTTGCGTAATTGCAGGTAGACATAGCTGTTCGAAATTGCACTGAACCATTTGGGATTTCTAGAAAAAATGAAGCAGCGTAAGAGCTGGCATCTAGACGTTGTGTAGGAGTTCGAACTGCTCAACGCAAGAAGACAGACAACACCGCAGAGATTGGCTTCGAGCAGCAGATATGGTCCGCTGCTGACAAGCTGCGCGGCAACATGGATGCGTCGGAGTACAAAAACGTGGTGCTGGGGCTTATCTTCCTCAAGTACATCTCCGACAAGTTCGAGCAGCGCTACCAGGAGCTGGTCGACGAGGGCGAGGGGTTCGAGGAAGACCGCGACGAGTACACGTACAAGAACATCTTCTTCGTGCCGCCCCAAGCAAGATGGAGCGTGATTGCAGGCGTCGCCCATACGCCTGAGGTCGGCAAGGCCATCGACAATGCGATGCGCCTCATCGAAGCCGAGAACGATAAGCTCAAGAACATCCTGCCTAAGGACTTTGCCCGCTGAAAATGCGAACTTTGCCTGGATGCAGCACATGATTCACCACCTGGCCGAGGGTGGTCACATGGGCATAAAGGACGAGGAAGACGATGGCGAACCCTTCGAGGAGAAGATGGCCCGCCTGACCGGAGAGTTGGCCAAGTGTTTTGAGGAGAGCAACCGCCTGCAAGAGCAGATTCGCAAGAACTTGGAGGCGATTGGGTATGGGATGTAGAACTAAGGCTCAGCTAAATGATATTTACGAATTCATTGTTGACTGCCCTCACTCAACTGCCAGAGACGAGGGTACGGGATACCCGCTCATCAGAACGCCAAACATAGGTCCCGGATACCTCGACTTGCGGGGAGTTCATCGTGTATCAAAAGAGACGTACGAGAGACGCAACTATCGGGCAACTCCAGAACCAGGAGACATTATTCTTGCATGAGAAGCACCAGCTGGTAACGCAGGCATCATACTTGATGGTCAAAATGTTTGCCTTGGGCAGAGAACTGTACTAATTAGGCCGAATAGGAGTATCGCTGATCCACTGTTCATGAACTATTATCTTAATGCTCCAACGCAGCGTCGGTATCTCCTGAACAACGCAAATGGAACCTTGCCGAGCTTGAAACGGTAATCGACCTCATCTTGGCCAACGATACCGAGTCCATGGAAGTCTTGAAACGCAGGCACAGCATGATGCATCGTCTTTCTGGGAGATGGGCAGGTAGCAATGAGTGCCATGTCGCGAATGCGGGGGATTGGCTCGTTATTTGGCGTACTGAGAACAAAATCGCTTATTTCCAGCGCACGGGGTCACACGACGAGCTTTTCCGTTGAGATTGGCGATACATCAATCTCGCCAGACATAAGCTTTGGTAGCAGCGTATCCCGAAGAGCTTCAAGCCTTTCGTTCTCCCGTTCATTGAGTCTTATCTGCTCGAACAGTGGGTCTGACCACGCTTTCATCTCAGCAAGAAGCGCTTCAGACGGCAAAGCCACCGGTATTGATGAGAGAATCTTGGTTGTCATGCTTGGGACAGCGGATTCTGCGTTCAGACAAGGTGGAGTATCCCCATCGCCTGCCTCCAGGAGTGACCATTAACTCCTTTGCATTTTGAGTCGACTGTGCTAAACTATCTGTTCATGCGGGTGTCGCCAAGTGGTAAGGCCCCAGCTTCCCAAGCTGGTATCCGCGGGTTCGAATCCCGTCACCCGCTCCAGAGCGAAACAGAGCGGCCTCCAACAGCGGAGGTCGTTTTTTTTGTAGACATGTTTGGTGGGCCTTGGTGTGGGATGCGCATTGCCCGCAGGTCTACGGCTATTAAATGCCCTATACTGGGACGGTGTTTTGTTATTTGTGAGGGGAGCGTTATGAGCCAGAATGAACAGACCTGCCCTTTGGTGGGAATCATCATGGGGTCACAGTCCGACATGCCAGTGATGCAGGCTTGTGTCGATCAGCTTGAGGAGTTTGGTGTCCCGTACGAGCTGGTCATCGCATCGGCGCATCGCAATCCGGCGAAGGTTCACGAGTGGGCGTCGACGGCTGCCGACCGTGGCATGCGCGTCATAATCGCCGCTGCGGGAAAGGCCGCGCACTTGGGAGGCGTGGTCGCTGCCTACACTCCGCTGCCCGTGGTGGGCGTCCCCATAAAGACGAGTGACTTAGGAGGACTGGACTCGCTACTATCCATGGTACAGATGCCGTCCGGCGTACCTGTGGCGTGCGTGGCCATCAACGGGGCAAAGAACGCGGCGATATTTGCCACGCAGATCTTGGGGGCTGGTGCGGACGAGCACCGTGCAACTATAGCGGACTTTAAGGCAAAGATGGCCCAAGGATAATGCTGGTCGTGGCGCAAGCGCATGAATCCGATATTGAGGAGGAGCCGTGTCAAAACACATGAAGCAAGCCGAAGACCGAGCGTCGAATCGAGAGCCCCTAGGACGTGTATCGAGCAGCCAAAACGTTGCTGCCACTCATTCGAAGCAGCCCGAGCGGAGTGGCGGGGGCAAGAAGCCGAGCAAGAACATGTTGTCCAATATCCTCATTGCGGTGGGCGTGGTTCTGTTGCTGGTTGCTGGCGGAATTTATCTGCACAACATGTGGAACTACCACAAGATTGACGAGACAAACGATCGCATCGCCGAGTACGCCAAGCTTACAGACGACAGCGAGCAGCCTCCCTCCGTTGACTGGGCGGCACTCAAGGAAATGAATTCCGATATTGTCGGTTGGCTCGAGGTTCCGAGTACGGTTATCAACTACCCCGTGTTCCAGACGGGCGACAACAGCTACTATTTGAATACCGCGCCTGACAAGAGCTCCAGCATCGGCGGCTCGGTGTTCATGGATTATGAGAACACAGCTCCTGGCATGGTTGACGCGCAGACCATCGTGTATGGACATCACATGCGCAACGGTTCGCAGTTCAAGGTGATTGCCGACATGGACAAGCAAGAGATGTTCGACGGCATCAAGCTTATATGGTATTGCACCGAGCAGAACAACTACGATCTCGTACCACTGTTCCTTTATTACACCAGCGAGGAAGACACCGACGTCAGGGAGTTCAAGTTCGACAACCTCGAGGCTTTCCATCGGTATCTGATGGGTTACTACGACAAAGCTCAGACCAAGAGGTCGGATGCCGAGCAGATCATTGCCCAGGTACGCCATGTGTTCACGCTCTCGACATGCAACTACTACGACGGTTATGGCCGCACGCTTTTGGTGTGCGTACCGCGTAGCGAAGTTCCCGGATTGCCGCAGTACGACGCGGAAGCGGCCAAACGCGTCGAAGAGGAAGAAAGGCGCGCCGAAGAAGAGGCGAAGCGCAAGGCAGAGGAAGCCCGCGCCGCACAAGAGGGCGAGGGCGAAGTGCAGGAAGAAGTCGTCGTCGAAGAAGAGGTTGTCGAGGAAGGCTAGACAGGCTGTCCGAGACGAGCAAAGAAGGAGAAGAGCATGGCAGAGCATGTAACATATGCCGATGCTGGGGTGGATGTAGATGAGGGCGCCCGCGCGGTCGAAGCGATAAAGGCTTCGGTCGCAACCACCATGCGCCCCGAGGTTCTTGGCGGGCTCGGAGGATTTGGCGGTTGCTTTTCGGCAGCGGCGCTCAAGGACATGGACGATCCCGTTTTGGTGAGCGGTACCGACGGAGTCGGCACGAAGCTTGCCATTGCCCAGTTGCTCAACAAGCACGATACGGTGGGGGAGGACCTTGTGGCCATGTGCGTCGATGACGTCGTTGTCGTGGGCGCCGAGCCGCTGTTTTTCTTGGACTACGTTGCCGTGGGCAAGCTTCGCGCCGAGGCCGTCGCATCCATCGTCGACGGCATTGCACGAGGCTGCAAAGCGTCGGGCTGTGCGCTGGTGGGTGGCGAGATGGCCGAGCATCCCGGTGTGATGAACCCTGACGACTACGATCTGGCTGGGTTTGTAGTCGGTGTAGTCGACCGCGCTCGCATGATAGGTCCCGAGCTCGTTCGCGAGGGCGATGTGGTGTTGGGAATTCCCAGCTCTGGCCTTCACTCAAACGGGTATTCTTTGGTGCGTAAGGTCTGCATCGAGGGACGGACGGCAGATGAGCTGCGCCAACCACTCGATGAGTTGGGTGGTGAATCGTTGGGCGATGCCGTACTGCGTCCTACCGCCATCTATGCCGGTGCACTTGTTCGCGCGCTTCGTGCAGGCGCGCCCATACATGCCATGGCGCACATTACGGGTGGTGGCATTACCGAGAACCTCAACCGCGCGCTGCCCAAGGGTCTGGATGTGGAGGTGCCTCGTGGCGCTGACGGGTCGATCGCTTGGGATGTGCCGCCTGTCATCTCCTATGTGGTCCGTGCAGCTGGTCTCACGCCTGACGAGGCGTTCCGCACCTTCAACATGGGCGTGGGCATGAGTGTGATATGCGCTCCAGACGACGCAGATGCTGTGCGTTCGGCCTTGGCGGCCGAGGGACTCACCACGTTCGACATGGGAACGATCGTAGCGGGCGAGTGTGGCAAAGAGGGCAAGGTGGTTTACCGATGAGCGGCAGCACGAGCAGTCCGCTCAAGATTGGTGTGCTGCTCTCGGGGTCAGGAACGAACCTGCAGGCAATTATCGATCGCATTGAGGACGGCACGCTCGACGCGAGCATCGAGCTTGTCGTCTCGTCGCGACCAGATGCCTATGGGCTCAAACGTGCCGAAAGGCACGGTCTGCAAACCCTCACGCTTTCCAAAGAGATCTATGCCGACCCCATCATGGCCGACGAGGTAATCGCGGCTGAGCTAAAGAAGCACGACGTGGAATACGTAATAATGGCCGGGTACATGCGCATGGTTCATGCGCCCATACTCATGCTGTATCCCAATAAGGTAGTCAATTTGCATCCGGCGCTTTTGCCAAGCTTTAAGGGGGCGCACGCGATCCAAGACGCCTATGACTATGGTGTCAAGGTGACGGGCGTTACGGTGCATTTTGCTGACGACAAGTACGACTGTGGGCCGATTATCGCTCAAAAAGCGCTTGTGGTGCAGGAAGGCTGGACCGTTGACGAGCTTGAGAAACACATCCACGCTATAGAGCATACGCTCTACCCAAACACGATCCAGCTCATAGCTGAGGGTCGTGTAAACGTGCGTGACGATGGGACCGTGAGCATCTCTGAGTAATCGTTTGGATCGCATCATTGTGGTGCGTTCCTAGAAAGGACAACAAATGATAAAGGAACTCGTAACCGACGAAGAGCTTCTCTCGCAGCGATGCGATCCAGCGACGGCCGAGGATGCCACGCTGGCACAGGACCTTTTGGACACGCTGGCGTCCATAGACGACGGGGGATGCCTTGCCGCAAACCAGATTGGCGTCACCAAGTCCGTCTTTGCCTTTAAGGATGACAATGGCGATGCGCATGTCATGTACAACGCAAAGATCCTGCTCGGCCTGCGCGCCTCAAAGACGGTGGAGAGCTGCCTCACGCACGAGGGCACCACGAAGGTGACACGCTACGCAAAGATCAAGGTTCAGTTCGACGAGCTGATAGACGGTGAGCTCGTCTCTCGCAAACGTGACTACATGGGCTGGACCGCACAAATGATTCAGCACATGATTGACCACTGTCGAGGCCGTCTCGTATAGCTCTGGTTAACACAACGCGCGAAAAACGGGCCCGGATGTGCGATTCGCGCATCCGGGCCCAGCTCATCCGATTGATAAGTATCTCCGCAGGGATTTTAGTGATGGAAGAGACGCATGCCGGTGAAGGACATGGCGATGTCGTAACGGTCAGCGGTCTCGATGACGTTGTCGTCGCGAATTGAACCTCCAGGTTCCACGATGTAGCGTACACCGGACTTGTGGCATCGCTCGACGTTGTCGCCAAACGGGAAGAACGCATCGGAACCGCAGGTTACCCCTGTTTGCGTGGCAATCCAATTGGCCTTCTCCTCACGTGTGAGCACCTCGGGGCGCCGAGAGAACCACTTTTGCCATTCGCCTTCGCGCAGCACGTCGTCATGCTCGTCGCTGATGTAGACGTCGATGGCATTGTCGCGGTTTGGACGACGGATTCCGCTCACGAAGTGAAGGCCGAGCACTTTGGGGTGCTGGCGGAGGTACCACGTGTCGGCCTTGTTGCCGGCCAAGCGCGTGCAATGAATGCGGCTCTGTTGGCCAGCGCCTACGCCGATTGCCTGACCATCCTTGACGTAGCATACGGAGTTTGACTGCGTGTACTTGAGCGTGATGAGCGAGATGATCATGTCGCGAATGGCAGATTCGGGAACGTCCTTGTTTTGGGTGACGAAGTTGCTTACGAGCTCGCGATCGATGCGGAAGTTGTTGTGTCCTTGTTCAAAGGTAATGCCAAAGACATCCTTGGTCTCGAGTGCAGCGGGCGTATAGTTGGGATCGATTTGCACGACGTTGTAGTTACCGCCCTTCTTTAGAGCGAGAATCTCCAGCGCCTCGTCAGTGTACCCAGGGGCGATGATGCCGTCAGAGACTTCGGGTCTGAGGTAGCGCGCCGTGTCGGCGTCGCATGTTTCGCTAAGAGCGGCCCAGTCGCCGTAGCTGCTCATGCGGTCTGCGCCACGTGCACGAATGTAAGCGCAGGCGATAGGAGAGGGATCGGGCAGGTCGTTCTCCACGAAATAGATTTGTCGGTCGACGTCACTCAACGGCGTACCTACGGCTGCGCCTGCTGGCGAGACGTGCTTGAAGCTTGCCGCCGCTGGGAGCCCCGTTGCCTCGGCAAGCTCGCGAACAAGCTGCCAAGAGTTGAGCGCATCCAAGAAGTTGATGAAACCAGGTTTGCCCTGCAGCACCTTTATGGGAAGGTCGGAACCGTCCTTCATGAAGATGCGCGAAGGCTTCTGGTTGGGGTTCATACCGTACTTGAGCTCTAGTTCGTTCATGTCGTCCTCCTTTGCTGGGGGGCGGGACGTTATCATTTCGGGCTCAAACAACTGCTTCGCAGAACTCGCGCGAAACGATAACATCCGACCCCTTCTAAATACCTACTTGGGCCAACCAGGAATCTATTACTCGCTGGCGTGGGGGAAATATGTGCGCCGCAGGGCGGCGCACTATATAAGGCTAATCGCCTAGGTGTTTGTTGAAGATGGTAACGGTGCCTTTTACGTTGCAGTAGAGGCTGATTTTGTTGTCTTCGTTAAGTGCGTCCCATACCTCTGTGGGGGTGGGGAGCTTAACTTCGAGGGGCTCTCCCGTGAAGGTCGGCAGGGGGTTGCCGTCTCCGTCGTAGGTGCTCAGGAAGTAGCCGACACCTTCTTTGGCACCTTCGTAGCAAAAGAACTCACGCAGACAACGTCCGCCGTCGGCAGCCGCAACATCTTGGCTCTTTAGAATCGATAGCTCAAAGGATCCGTCACTATGTAGGATGGAAGAAATACGCGGGGTGAAGTTTGGTGCATCGGGCTCGAATTTGCGGGTCATGCAGCCACGAACGAAGTCGCCAGCCTCGACGATGGTGTCAGTTTGGTCGCCGTTGGTGACGACGAGGTCTTCTCCCATCGTGCAGACGGGATGATAGATTATAAGGCTGGGATCTTCCACCAACTCGGGCTTGTATGCTTCGGTGCGGATGCCATCGTCGGTCTTTACAAAGACGCGGTTACGGCTGTTCGCGCTGCGGCCCATAATCCAGTAATACACGGTACCGTTGCCCACCACAATACCGCGTCCTGGGTAGGGATTTGCCTTAAGCAGCTCAATAAGGTCCTGCATACGCTTCCTCTCTCAACAAAAACAAGCCGCCCCCTATGGTTGCGGCTTGCCCAGACGGTCGGCTCAGTTGTTGCGTCGCTCCACCGTGGTGTTCCACGTAAGTCCGTCAGTCACGACGCCCTGTTACTGTAGCAGAATATTGTATTGGTGACGGATCCCTCAGCGAAAATCCAGTTTCAGACGATGGGGATAGGGGCTGTAACATAAGGTGCCGTACGAATCGGGCGGACTTCCCACGAGTCCGCCCGATTCTTGATGCCGCGAGGCATGGAGGCAGACCTCCCGAAAACG
>CADAAU010000002.1:229008-310295 GCA_902786015.1 uncultured Coriobacteriaceae bacterium | reverse complement strand
CATGCGCCCATCCTTACCCTTGCGTAGATAATTTCAATCCACGCCCCTCATGCGAGGGGCGACTCCGCACACCATTACGAGCGCCTTGCCACGATCATTTCAATCCACGCCCCTCATGCGAGGGGCGACGTCCGCACACCATTACGAGCGCCTTGCCACGATCATTTCAATCCACGCCCCTCATGCGAGGGGCGACGTCATACATGCGCCCGTCCTTGCCCTTGCGAAAATAATTTCAATCCACGCCCCTCATGCGAGGGGCGACAAGTCTGCCGTTAGTTTTGCTCGTACCTATGACATTTCAATCCACGCCCCTCATGCGAGGGGCGACTATTGCGAGCAAGTCCCAAGGCACGCTAAACGGATTTCAATCCACGCCCCTCATGCGAGGGGCGACAGTTTGTCACCAAGGTTGTTTATCGCACGAAGGATTTCAATCCACGCCCCTCATGCGAGGGGCGACTCTGCAACTCAGGGAGGAGGGCTAGATGGCCGAATTTCAATCCACGCCCCTCATGCGAGGGGCGACCCCTCAAGTGGGTGCCACTGGTCTGTAGTCAATTGATTTCAATCCACGCCCCTCATGCGAGGGGCGACTGAAGGGCATGACGGCAGGAATGCAGCTCGACGAGGAATTTCAATCCACGCCCCTCATGCGAGGGGCGACGTCATCACTTACCAACTCCAATCGCATCTAAAGAATTTCAATCCACGCCCCTCATGCGAGGGGCGACCAAAGAGTTTGTAAAGATAGTTCTGCAAATCGACATTTCAATCCACGCCCCTCATGCGAGGGGCGACGCGTCCCCACCTGCTGTATCAGGTGTAGAATGTAATTTCAATCCACGCCCCTCATGCGAGGGGCGACCGCTATATAGTGTAGCATTCCCTCTTATAGTTACAATATATGCTTCAAATTCATGTAACGCCGTTGTTTATCGCAACGCGAGGCATCCTTAAACGGCTATATGGTTGCAACGTCAGGTGCGAACCTACCAGACTTTTTGTGCTAGCAACACCTTCGCACTAAAACAGCGCCGCTTCGCCGGTGCCTGCCACCCATACAGGACAACTCCCGTATCATTCAATTCTCAAAGAGCGATAAAACCCTCCGCCTCATAGGACGAAGATTTGCCGTATTGCTCGATTTTGCTCTGGTATTTGTTACCCAGCTTATAAAACCGCAAACTATCCGTTTCGCAATCGATCGCGTCTAACAACTCCCTCTTAACCTTCTCAAGAGTAGCGGCGTCAGCACAACATTCAAAAACGGAGTTTTGCACGCGCTGTCCATAGTTGACACATATTTTTGCAACTCGTCTCAAACGCCTCGCGCCAGAAGGGTCCCTTGTATCCACGTCATATGAGATTACTGTCATCATCTCGATCACTTCCATAAAAACGGAGGATACCCATCTAGCTGACCTCGTATTGCTTTCGCTAAAAGCTGAGCTTGGACGTATACGCACACACCTCTTGGCATCTTCTCTTTCAAGAATGGGTGCACAAGACTTTCGCGTTTACGTTTCTGCCAAAGGTCAAACAACGCTCTGCGCGCTTGATCCGTCAAGTACACCTCTCCAGTTTCGCGCACGACGAAACTCTTTGAGTTAACGATTCGATTGTTTATGGCAGTTAGAACGAATCTGTCTACCAGTATTGGCCTAAACTCCTCCATGCAATCAAGCGCAAGCGAGCGTCTTCCCGGACGATCCGTATGAAGGAACCCAACGAACGGATCGAGACCGACACCGCGCAAAGCCGCAGAGCAATCGATGGACAAGACGGTATAGAACAATGACAGCATCGCATTAACGGCATCTTTTGGCGGACGCTTGCTCCGCCCATTAAATATAAACGTATCATCGTTGCTCAGAATAAGCTCGTTGAACACAGAAAAGTACACTGCGGCAGCATCACCCTCAATTCCCCGAAGACTCTCCAGTGACGCACAGGTGCGAATCTCCGCTATTGAAGCGGCGAGTCTCGCCGAGGCGCCTTTTACGCGCTCCGCATCAATGCGCAACCCATGGTCCCGTGTCGCGCGTTCAAGCACCCATCTGCAGTTAAACACTTTTGCAAGAATACAATTTCTTGCGATTTCAAGGCGTTTATCGGCATCAACAGATACGGCGTACTGTTCCTTGCGTAACAATACGCTGCCAGATGTCTCGCCTTGCACGTCCGCCAGAAAACGACCACGTCGATCAAAGAAGGCAAGCTGGATTCCCCGTTCTGCACAGGCGCCCATAAGCGCCGGACTTGCGCCCATGTACGAAAACGTAAAGACACTCTCCAACGTATGGAGCGGTATCCTCGACACTTCTTTGCCACTTCTCTTTGCGACAAGATTCTCGCCATCAAGGGATAGATACAGGTCTTCCGAAAAGACATAAAGCGTATTAAGTAGGTGCCTCATGACAGTTCCTTTACGTATCGGTCTATATAGGCGCTCACCGTGCGATTCGCAATCTTTGGCATACATTTCTCGAAGAGCGAGCAGGATCGGCATGCGGGGAACTGCTTTACCCTTGGAACATGGTGCTTCCTGAAAAGCTGGCGCATCCTTTCGTATAGTGACTCAACGTTGGAACGCAGTTGCTCGCTGAAGTCCACTCGCTCTCTTGAGTGAGAGCTTCCATAGTACAAACAGCCGTACTCAATTTCACTTGCAAGCATTTCCTCCAAGCACATTGCCTGCGCACACAGCTGAAGCCTATCCGCATCGTTCGCTTTCGCCTTTCCGTGCTTGTACTCAACAGGCAGAGCTTTCCATAGGCCATCCTCCCCAGAGAGAGGATGGCCAGCTGGATCCTTATGGAATTCGACGACGTCGCACTTTCCCCACACACCCATCTGGGCTGACCGAACGGTTAATCCGCGCACAACTATGACGTCACCGCGTCGTTCGCGCAGCCCCTCGTCGTGCGCACGGTCATGCATAATCTCGCCCTGTACCGTTAAGAGGTTGTCTGCCCAAACACGATCTATATGGATGAGCGCCCATTGTCTCTGACAAAACGAGAAATGCTGTATTCCAGACAGCGCGAGAAAGTCATCATCGTCATACATTGGGATACTACGCCTTTCGAATTACCTGAACCCCATCGGGAATAAGCTCATCATCGACCACAATCTCCTCGTAATCGCTAAAAGCACGAGGGAATTCGACACCTTCGCGCTTTTGTGTATGGACCGCTTCAAAGAGCTTGTGCGAGGGCGCATTTCCAAGCTCAGAATCATGTTTGAACACCACGAGTGCCCTCACAGCCATCTTGCCGCGTGCGGCAGAGTGATCGATTTCGAACATATTTACGAGACTCTCCCACAGCAGGTCAAGGTCGTCCTCAGAGAAGCCAGTTACACGGCGCGCCAGATTGGCGGACACGAAGCCCTCGCAACGGTACAAGGCATACGGCACTATGTATTTGCGCCCCATCTCGGTCGCCTTGTTCGCCGCATCGGTCTCCGTTGTAATCGCAACGCGGGTAATCGTTACCTCCTGCTGGGGAATGGGATCCACGCTCTTAGAAAACGTAATCTGGACAGGCCCACGGACCTGACCGCAATTGAGGTTGTTCTTTACGAACGTAGTCATTACGGCGCCAAACGTACGCACGTCGTAGAACGTCTTGCACATACAATCGCGAATCTCGACGTCCAGCTGAGGATTGCTCGACTTGAGCTTCTTGATCTGCGCCGAATCTATGCCCAACTGCTCGAATGCACGGTTGTCGCTCCTGTTCAAGGGAACGCCGTCTTTTATGTATATCTCGAATCCGGGCTCGCCCTCACGCACTGTCTCGACATAGTTGCGAATCTTGCGCTTGATGCATACGTCGGTAACGATGCCGTGCCCTGTCTCCACATCCACGCGGGGCATGTTTCCCGCATCCGGGTCACCGTTGGGGTTACCGTTTTCAACGTCGTAATAAAGAACGAAATCGTACCTGTTCTGTATCGCCTTACCCATGATTACTCCTCCTCACCGGACGCCGTCGCATCCTGCTCGCTCGCCTTTTGCTCATATCGCTTGTTCTTCTGGTGAACGTACCCAAGTATGAAATCACCCTGTTGGTCGAGTCCAAGCCTTCGCGGAAACGCAGACACGCGCTCCTCACCCAACACTTCAAAGAGCTGCCGCTCAAGCCATTTCCCGTATCCCAGACGTTCGCGTTTCACCTTTTGCAGATGTGCTTGTGACAGATGCATAAGCGTGGGAAATACCACCGAAGGAGTCGTGCTGGCAGAATTGAAGTATCGGTTGGTAATTGTGGCCTTTCCGTTGGCGACCTCTTGTATCCACTCCAGTATGGCAAAGGCCCTACCCAAGCAATATGCCGTCTCGCTTCTCTCTTCGTTTAGCTTCACCGTAAGGCTCCCTTCTTCATAGCCCGCCTCTCGTCTGTTTTTAAGCAGATACGCCCTAATAATCGCCGCACGGCCGCGCGTTACTTTCCGGGTATGCTCGTCGGGATTCTCTTGCGTGGCCCGTATACGCAGAATCGCATTCGTGTAAAGCGCCTCTGGATACGGGGTGTTTTCGAGCATCGAGCGCAATAGGGGCCCGTTGAGTATCGGCACCACTACGTGCTTCTTCGCTTTGGGATTCTCAACCTCGCGCAAAAGTTGATACGGGGTCAGGAACTCACGCTCATAAGGCGCATGGACGATGTTTACCCTGCGATAGTGTTCGTGCAGGTTGTTCAACATCGACCCAAAAGAATCCCGGAAGAAGAACTTGACTGACAGTCTTGCGGCACTTGGCGCCAAACCAAGGACGTAAAACGTTGCCTCGGGATCAATGCCCTCAATGTCACGATACCTGCCTCGAGCAACGCTCTTCATAGTGGCATCAATCATGCGGTCTGTGTCTTCAGCATTATTGGCAAAGGGGTCGAAGGCTCCCCCTCCCATGAACATTGAGAATGCCTGGCAGTTTTCCACGTCCCTGTGGTCGGACCAGTAAACAACCGTCGTGTCTCCCAGGCGGATGTGGTGATTGGGATTCGAAAGCAGATAATTGAGCGCAATCCCGTATGCCTCCGCCGCACGCTCACTTACGGGGGCGTTCCGCCCCTGCTCTTTGTCGTGCCCGTAGGACTCAAACGCCCTCTCATTAAAGCTTACGAGAGAGGCGCCAGATTTATCAGAGCCCTCAATACCTTTTATAATTGGATGAACCCGTGCCACTGGTGCAAATGCCCCACTCACTAGGCATCGCATAGCCATTGTATTATCATTATTTTTTGTGCGGAATTTTTTCCACGCGTTACATAAGGACTGGTCACGCAGAGTGTTCAGCACCTTCCCATCCCCAACCACGGAGAAAACAATTAGTCCTCCTGCGAACACTCTGTCATCAACATTCTTAAGCACGGGATGCTCTCTTGCAGTGTCTGGATTCCATGAGTCAAAAAAATGCAATATCGCACAAGCGGCTACAGACTTGACACCGTCCAAAACCTCGTGATGGAGATGCTTTGACGCTTCGAAGCATTTTCGCATTCGGTCTGCATTGCCTTGATTATCAACACCGAGGAAGTAGATTGATTTATCACATAGATAGTACGCTCGGATATTCGAAGATCGTTTAATCTGAGTGGGCACGATTTTGCACATATCAGAATCATCAGTTAAAGGAACTAAAGCCTGCAATACACCTTCCTCGGACAGCTCCAAAACGTATGAAACTCTTCTTGCGCACCACCCCATGGGAGCGACTTCGTCGGGATGCTCTTTTGTAAGCTGATCGTAGTAAGAAACAAGCTCGGCAAGCATCAGCGAAACACCTCGCCTTCGGCTACATCAACCACTCCATTGCGCATAACAGCATGGAAAAACATTGGTGTAATGTCTTCTGCATTGCTGTAGTCCATGTCGTATAGCATGAGACCCAAGTCGCGCTCGCCTGATCCAGAGTAATACCCCCTTGGCGACTCTTCTCCAGAGTATGGGCCAAAATGTGCTGCGAACTCGCGAATCCCAAGATAAGGTTGCTGCCAACATTGTCCTTTTTTAATACGCCGATTCAAAATCGAAATAAATTTAGCCGGCGTATCACCTTCGGACATCTTTGATTCGTCAACCTCAAAATGGGCATCGATCACATAGCGAACATCGGTAAGGACCGTAGATGTCCTTTGTTGGGTTTCCTTATGAGCTCTGGCGTTAATATACGGAAGGGCGCCCTTGCCCACAACGGCATACTTCATTGCGCTCGCAAGCGCTTTGCTCTTAAGTTCGTTTTTCCGTATGGTGGCAAACTGGATAGAGTTCAGCACATGAATACGATCGATTTTGTATTGCATGGGTGGATGCCAATAGATGCTTTCCAAAATGCCCCGAGCTGCACTAGGTGTTATGCACTCATATGAAAACCTCTCCACTGAGAGCTCGGGCCTGGCGCAGCACGCGTAATCTCCCCAAACTTCCAACCTCACTCCATATATCACATCTAATCTCCCCCTTCTTCTATTACTTTTAGTGTGGAATTCTCAATGCATAACTATTTATATCACCTTGCGAGCGTGTAGTCAACTTACTGTTTTGGAAACGTTGTAGAATAGTCACGTCAAGCAATGCGCTATTCGCTTGTGGATTGAAATTATTATTGTTACTGTGGTAAGACTGTCTCGCCCGGAGCTCATCCCTCCGGGCGTTGGCATACTAAGGCTCCTACAAAAACACTGCCTCACCACCCTTGACGTATAGGTTGAGCCCGACATCGTCCGTATACCTGCTGGAATCACTCAGGATGAACACGTTCTCCCCAACCGCCTCGATAGCGCCTGCCCTCAGCAGCGCATCACGATCAGAGTCGTAGACGCCAACGCCATAGTGAGAGAGACGTCTCATGGTCGCACGCGTAGCCTCACGCTGCAGGGCAAGATCGATGTCACGACTGTTCTGTTCGGTAGGAACAATCACGGTCGACGCGCCTTCCTCAATGAGCCTGAACTCAGCCGCAACCTTTGCAAAGGGAATCGAAACAATACCGCTGGAGAATCCAGGTTGCTGCAGCCGTTTGAGTATGCCTTTGCCATCAAGACATCTGTATGAGTATAAATGGCCAAAATAGCCTTCCACTGTTGACAAGTCATCAATGCTAGGTAGCTCCCCCGGTTTATACAAATCGGGAATATCAGACGTTGTCACCGAAGCGCATTGGCGCACCTCGGCAGGCACCGCATAGGCTGGATTCGGCTCAAAGAGATACACGCACGAATCCCTAACGTCATTTCTCATCTCGCGATTACAGCGACCAGCCGCCTGCACCATTGAGTCGATGCCGGCAATGGCTCTGTAAACCGTACCAAAGTCCAAATCAACCCCTGCCTCCACAAGGCTTGTCGCAAACACCACGCATGGCCGACCGTCTGATATTCGCTTTCGGACGGTTTCGATGATGCGGCTCCTGTGCTTCGGATACATGAGTGTGGAAAGGTGAAACAGGGCGGCTTGGTTCATCAACCCACGCGAAAGCGCCATATCGTAAAGTGCGCGCGCTTGCTTTCGGCTGTTAACAATACAGAGTGCCTGATCGTTCTCAAGGATCTTGTGAATAAGCTCCTCGTCACCAATCTGACCCAGGCTCTTGTATGTCACACGTCTCAGCTGTTCTACAAGCCCGCTGGGATTTGATGCGATCTCTTGCACCACGAGGCCTTGGTCTAAGAAATAGTTGTTTAATGCCGGTTGCGTAGCAGTGCATAACACGACCGTACACCCATAGTGCTTTACTAGCTCGCAGAGCGCACGAACGCAGGGTTCCATATATTGCGTAGGGATCATCTGCGCCTCATCCAGCACGATGACGCTCTGGGCAATGTTATGCAGCTTACGACATTGAGACGGCTTGTTCGCAAACAGGGACTCGAAGAGCTGCACGTTTGTAGTGATCACCAATGGCCTATCCCAGTTTTCTGCAGCAAGCCGCATGGTGTTTTGCTTCCGATCGCCCATATCTTTGAACTCATAATTCGAGTGATGCTCGAGTACCTGATCCTCACCAAAGACCTTTCGATATACTTCAGCATTCTGTTCGATAATAGATGTGTAGGGCTCGGCGCAAATCACTTTTCTAAACTCATGCCCGGTTGCAGTGGCATGGTTGAGAGCAAACCTCATCAGGGCATAGGTCTTCCCCCCACCCGTCGGCACCGTTAGCGAAAAAACTCCAGGCGCGAGCTTTGAGGCTTTTAAGCAGTCATCCAAAACGCCGCAACGAACTGCATTAATCGTATTGCTGGGTGGATAGAACGAGGAAAGATGCTCTTCGAGCATGTCTCTCAACTCACTCATACCCTTTGTGTGAGGATGCGCACGTCCTTCCGCCTGTATAAAACGCTCTGTACAGAGATAGTCTGCGTCAACCAAGCAGCTATACACCATGCGCGTGAAGAACGAGAATGAAAAAGCAGCATCCTTCTTCGCCTCCTTGCCAAATACCGAAGGAAGGAATAACGGATTCTTAGGTAACTCAACTTCGTCTTTCCATACATCGTAGGGAGGAATGAGGCACCTCTGAGCTTTTGTTAGTCTTCCAATTAAGGTTGAATCCTGATCACCACGCATACCACCATCTGGCAAGCCCCCATGGTGGCCCGCCACGCAATACGAAAGCGGCACATCACCATTTCGAGCTAGCTCATAAGCCCCTGCAGTCGAGTGATCCACACGTGGCCCATCGTGCAGAATGCGATTTTGAAACTCATTTGAATATTTGCCGATATCATGTAAAAGTCCTGCTCGATATGCCCAGTCCTCTCCACCGAAAGCTCTTGCAAAATCGGCAGCCATGTCCGCAACCTCATCGAGATGCTGGTGCACGGATTCGATTCGATTTCCATCCGCGCTAACATGAGAAATATATTGTGGCAGCTCGTGTCGTATCATTCGTTCCTCACCTTATGTCGAAAGCCATGACTGCGAGATAAAAGCTCTGATGACAATCTATATGAGGCGTGGGACAAGAAAATCAATCCGATACCACTCACAGCTCAAAATCAACCGTTTGCAACGATTGGTTCCTCAGACATAACTTGGTCGGGCTGGCCCAGCACAACACGGTACCTTATCACCTTCTCCACGAGCTCTTGATAGCCTGCCTCGTCGCGACTGAAAGGGTACAGATACACGCGGCGCTCGACCGGGGCCAGATCGCCGTCACATGACTTTCTCGATCCGGAGTCCATGAAAGCCTCTGCAATGTTCGTGCATATGCTCATACGCCCAATGCGCCACGGCGACCAAGGCGCATGCCATACCCAAAGGCCAGGCGTCTCGCGCCTACCCCACCAGCACTTCCTTGCCGCGGAAGGCGATACCGTAAGTGCGGATGCGCCCGGGCGCGATACCGCGCTCCACGAGGCCAGCCACGTAGCCTCTCTCCTCAACCTGCTTGCGCGCGCGTACGACGGTGTCCGCGAGGGTCTGCTCGTCATAGGGATCGAACACCTTGAACTCCATCACCACGGCCGGGTCGGTCCCGCCGGTGCCGTCGGTGGGCACGAGCGCCACGTCGTAGCGCCCAAAGCCGCTCTCACGGTTGGACTCCACCGACCAGCAGCCCCGGAGGTAGGCGAGCAGACCCAGCACAAGGCCGTGGTAGAAGCGCTCGAGCTCCGACGTGGAAGGGTGTGTGCCCGCGTCGAACGATGAAACGCAGGCGCGCGTGACCTCGGCCAGGCATCGGGTCGCCACGCGCGCGTCGCCCTCGAGCAGGGCGCGGGCGAACTGGTCGTAGCGTACACGCGCCGGCGAGAACCAACCCCTCGCCATGCGATCGAAGGTGATCTCGATCTCCTTGTTGGTGATACGCAGGCGGCGCGGTGTGGTGGCCACGAACTCGGGTACCGGACCCGGGCTTGTGACGTATCCGGCCGCGAGCAACAGCGCCCATACGGCCTCGGGCGTCGTTGCGAGCTCGGAGAAGACCACCTGCTCGTCAATCACCTTAGACACCTCTCCGCCGCGCATAAGCTCTTCGAAGTCGGCCTTGAGCTCCTCGTCGCCCTGACGCACGACCTCAGAGACCAGGCCGTTGCCAGAGGTGTTGGCCCAGTAGGCGTCGAAGAGGCCGCCGTCCTCCAGGAACTTGGTGACCGACCAGGGATTGTAGATGTGCTCGACGCCGCCGATGACGAACCCGTCGTACCAGTCGCGCACCGACTCGCGCTTCTCGGACAGGTTGTACTCGGCCAGCGCCGCGTCCACCTCGTCCTGTGTGAAGCCAAAGCAGGTCTGGTACTTGGGCCTCGACGTCGTGACGACGGCTAGGTTGTTGAGGTCGGAGAAGATTGACTCGCGCGAGACGCGCGTTACTCCCGTTATGAGGCCGCGGCCGAGCGCGGGGTTGGTTTTGAAGGTAGCGTTCATGAACTGTCGCATGAAGTCGGAGGCTCCGTCCCAATAGCCGTGCGTCCAGGCGCACTCCATTGGCGCGTCGTACTCGTCGAGCAGCACCACCGGTGCCACGCCGTGGTGGCGCCGCAGCATCGAACAGAGCTGGTTGACGGTGTCGGTCGCTACCTCGTCGGGCATGCCGTCGGAGACGCGGGCGAGGAACTCGCGGTCGCTTTTGGAGAGGGCATCAGAGTCCCGCAGGTACTTGTGCTCATCCACGGCCACGCGGATGATCCGTTTGATCACTGCCAGAGTCTCGCCGAGCGTGGCGCCCTTCACGCGTGCGAAGCTCATCGCCACCACTGGCACCGAGCCCTGCAGCTCGCGCATGGCGGGGTTGCTCCAAACGTCCAGGCCACCGAAGAGCTCCTCGCCGCGGCCGGCGAGCTCGGTGGAGAGGAAGCAGCGCACGGTGTCGAGGTTCAGCGTCTTGCCGAAGCGACGCGGGCGGCAGACGAGCGTGACGCCGTCGCCCGATTCCCACCAATCTCTCACGAAGCCCGTCTTGTCGACATAGAAGTACCCATTGGCCCGGATGTCCTCGAAGCCCTGAGCCCCGATGCTGATCGTACGTGCCATGCGCCGTCTCCCTCTCCTGTGTTTTGTCCTCACAAGTTTATCATGTGGTGATTGAATGCTCGGCATGCTTGCAAAGACCGGCGAGGATGGGCTCGACGGTCGTTCACTCCCAGACGCAAGCGATGGGGGTACCCCCTTTGCCTTACTTGTGCGTCTGAAAGCCGGTCCATGGGCCGTCAGGGCAAAGGGGAGTATCCCCATCGCTTGCCAGACAGCCTGCTGCCTGGTGTAAGCGGTTCTCCGCGCGGAGCATCCCATGCGTCGCGTTGCCTACGATACCCTACCGCCAAGGGCGAGGCACGAGGTCGACGCCCTCCCCTATGAGGGGTACTGAGTGAGGCGCGCGTCTTGCTGCGAGACCGCCCGCTGTGCGGCGAACAGAGGCAGGTCGGTCCCGATCTCGCGGAAGTGCCAGCTCGCGTTGTAGAGAGAGTAGCTAGGGATAGACCAGGAGATGTGCTCCATTGACACCAAGCTGGTCAATCCAGAAATTGCGTGTCGACTGTCTCCTCGCCTAGCTCCGTCACCGAAGTGATTGGAGGATCCCATGACGCTTTATCTATGCGGGGTGACGGCTTTGGACGTAATGCGATACATGCGCTCAACCAATGATGGCAAGATTCCTGGAGACACCCCTCATCCCAGGCGCCCGCGAGACGCCGTGTTACGCACATCGTAACACGTTGTGCGTAATTCGGTGGCTATAGCAAATGCAATCCTGCGCTTTTGTCGCAAACTACGCACAAAGAAAAACGATGTGCGTAGTTCAACGCCGTCGCCGTCACGCGGCCCCAGTCCTACGCCGAAGAGTTCTCGTGGCGCTACTCCCACCGCGACGACGGCGCTGCTCGCCGACTGCTGCGCGGGATACTATTCGCGCGACCAGCCGGGCGGACCCGGAGGCCTGCGCTGCCGAACACCCCCAAGCCAGACTGCTGTCAGGCCTTTGCACCATCGGGAGCCGCGCGCTTTCGGCAGACGGGTCGCGCTTTCGCCGACGAGGCAGCACCGAGTTTTGCTGTATCATCTAGTTGACGACCTGTTGCAGTCCTTGGAGCGACTGCACGTCGAGCAACGAAAGAGGCGGTCGGATGCTGGCCCCCGGACACGCCCAAGCGTCAACTTCCGTTCTTGCGACCAGGAGGCTATGGCTCGATGACGCCTCCCGCCCGGAAGGCTTCGCATGTGCGTTCGCAAGGGCCGCGAGGAGGTGGCACACACGATGGCGGGAAGTCAGAACGGCAAGGCCGCGCGCGCACGCGTGATTACGTTCGCAAACCAGAAGGGCGGCGTTGCCAAGTCCACGACAGCCGAGGCGTTCGCCGCCTCGCTCACCGCGCGTGGGTACGCAGTGCTTATCGTCGACATGGACGCCCAGCCGGGCAACCTCTCCATGCACGTAGGCGCGGACAAGAGCCTGCCCGGCACCTCCGAGCTGCTGGCGCTCAGGCGGCCCCTGCGGAGGGAGGTAGTGCGCTGCGTGCAACCGACACGCTCCTTCGGGGACGTGGTGAGCGCCAACGAAGAGCTCGACGAGGCGGACAGGCGCCTGAACTCCCGGATGGGGCGCGAGCTCGTGCTATCGCGGGCACTTGCGGTTATACGCGACGACTACGACTTCGTGGTGGTGGACACACCCCCCGCGCTGCAGGTGAGGACGCTCAACGGCATCGCTGCCGCCGACGACGTGATAATTCCCTGCACGGCCGACTCTTCGGCGGTCGCCGGCATGCAGGCGGTGATCGACTGCGTGGACGAGATGGTGGAGGTAGTGCGCGGGGCAGAGCCGCGCGTTGCGGGAATCGTCGTGACGCGCTACGACGCGCGCAACAGCCTCGAGCCCGAGATGCTCGACAAGATCGCCAAGATCGCGGCAAGACACAACACTCGCCTGCTCGGACATGGCGTGAGAAACACCGTGAACGCCCGGAAGGCGCAGTCCAGCGGCGTGGCCCTCGGCGAGTTCGCCCCACAATCCACGGCGGCGGTCGACTACGAGGAGGCCGTGTCCGCCTACCTCGCGGCCATCGGTCGTAAGGACGGGAAGACCATCCGCCGCTAGTCGTCACGCCCCATCACGTGCGGGATCTCGGTGTGGCTGGCACCGCCCTCGCGGGTTCGATTCCCCGCAACGACCACGGGCACGAAAAAGCCTCCCGTAGAGGGAGGCGTCACGATCATGGAGCCAGAGATGGGAATCGAACCCATAACCACCGGATTACAAGGCCGGTGCTCTACCATTGAGCCACTCTGGCGTGCGAAACTGTATTTTATCACAGTTTTTGCCTAGAGACGCGAAAAGACATCGGCAACATAGGATAGCCGGTTATTCACTCACACTCCAATCGGCTCAGACTGTCATTACCATGCGTATAATGCATGGTATAGCATTGACAATAAGTATTTGTAATCCATTTCTTCGCTCGATATGGTTGTTCTAAGCCCAAAACCAAGGAGGAGAAATGACACGAAGCCGAACGATGCTCAAGGTGGCGCTACTCTCAACATGCCTCATCTGGGCGTCCATCAACGCAATAACGGCAAACATTCCAGAGATGGCCAAGTCCTTTCCCGGTGTGGAGCTCTATGTCATAGAGCTCATCGCAACGGTGCCGTCGCTCTTCCAGATGCTTGCGGTGCTGTTTAGCGGCCTTGTAAGCAAATTCCTAGGTCTTAAGCGGACCACGATGCTTGGCCTGCTGTTGTGTGGAGTCTCCGGCATCGTCCCCGTCTTTATCCAAGACTTTTATGTCCTGTTCCTGTCGCGCTGCGTATTTGGAATAGGTTGCGGCCTTATAGTGTCATCTGCCCTCACGCTCATCATTGGTTTCTTTGATGGTTCGGAGCGATCCACCATGATTGGCCTACAGGGCAGCGTGGGCGGACTGGGCAGTGCCGTATCCGCGCTCGTCGCGGGCCAGCTGCTCGCATTTGGTTGGAACTGGTCGTTCGCAGTCTATGCTTTCTCCTTCGTGGTTCTGGTACTGTTCGCGGCGGTTGTACCCAACACGACGGCCCAAGACGATAGCGCGAACGACGAAGGCGATAAGTCCGATGGAGCCACTATTGCCGGACTCGTATTCCAGGGCGCCCTCATGTTCCTCTCCATCCTCATTATCACCTTGTTTGTCGTAAAGGCATCGACCTTCATTACCGACCGAGGGTTGGGCACTGCTCAGCAAGGCAGCTTTGCCATCACGCTCATATCGCTTGGTTCGCTGGTCGCGGGCGCACTTTACGGCAGGATCCGCAGCGTCGTAAAAGACTATGCACTGGTAGCGTTCATGGCCATCGGTGCTTCGGGTTTCGTGGTGGCAGCGATGAGCTCTTCCTTGGCAGGCATTATGGTGGCAGCATTCCTCATTGGATACGCCATGATGGCCATCGTGCCGCACCTGCAAGAGAACGTGTCGCTACGCTTTGGCAGCTTCGGCACCAAGGGGACGAACCTCATCCTTGTGGCCCAGGCACTGGGCGCCTTCGCAGCACCGTATCTGGGCACGGCGCTTGGCCTTTTCTCGAGCGACGTGACGACGCAATTCCTCATGTGCGCCGCTGGCTTGGGACTGCTCGCCATCGTGAGCGGAGTATACGCAAAGACGGTACGTTAACTCACATGCCTCCAGAAAAGCCTTTCTCTGCCCTCTTGGCCTCAATCTCTTAACATATACTGAATATATCCTGAATACTCAACGAGCCGAGTGTACCCAAATTGCATTTCATTCAGCAAATGCCCAGTTGGTAAAAGTCGGACATTCAATTTGGGTACACTGTCTATTTTATCGACTGTACCCAAATTGCATTTACCCCTTTACTCAACTGGGCTTTTGCAGCGGTGAGTGCAATTTGGGTACACTCACGCTTATGGCGAACCTTAACGATACACAATCAATCCCAAATCAAGCACGCTAAGTGGCAGACTATTGGCAAATTTGGGCTGAGTTCGTTCGTTCCACGTCAACTTTGTCCTTGGTATATTTGAAATCGGGTTGTAGCGTAGGTTGCAATCAGAATTCACGCGCACTTAGGGGGCATTATGGGCGCCAAAGGCATGGTCGCATATCTTGTTCGGCTCGTTGTTGAGCGTGCGCTTGGGCTGTTGCTCTTCCTCATCGGTTCTGGCTGGGTCTTGGGACCCAGAGGCGCACTTTGGTTCGCCGCCTACTTCGCTTCCGTAGGATCGGTCGTCTGGCTCTATCGCACGGCACCACGCACGATGGCGGCGCGACTCGCCATCACAGACTCCAAAGACGTGACCCCCGTTTGGGACAAGGTCTTGCTCGCGGCGTTCTGGCTGCTTGGCTACTTCGTAGTGTACTGGGTTGCAGGAAAGACGTGCGATCCGTCGTCACCCATCGGTCCGATTGCCCTTGTCGGCATCGTCGTGTACATGCTTTCCACCGCCCTCACCGCATGGGCCCTTCGCGAGAACCAGTTTGCAGAGGCCGTCTCTCGGGTACAGAAGGAACGAGACCAGCGGGTGTGCAGCACCGGCCCCTATTCCCATGTGCGCCACCCCATGTATTCTGCCATCGTCATGTGGTGCATCGCCGTGGCCATGGTATTTCCAAGCGTGTGGGTAATGTTGGTGTCGGGCATAACCGCTGCAGTGATTGTAATTCGCACGGCGCTAGAGGATGAGATGCTTGCCCGAAACCTAGCAGGATACGTCGAATACCAACAAAGGGTCCGCTGGCGAATCGTACCCCACCTTTGGTAGGAAGCAAGACGGCAAGCCTTGCGAATCCAAGCAAGCAATGGGGCAGGCAAGGGATGCCCCCATTGCCTGCCCCACGGGTTTTCGAGCAAACCGCAAGAGATATGTCGCCCGTAACCGTGCTATTCCAGTTCCTCGGAAATCTGATCGAGGTACGACATGATGGGCAGCCTCTGCGGACAGGCATCCTCACACTGGCCGCATTGGATGCAGTCATCGGCCGTCACCCCAGCATTCTTGCAGGAATTGGCGTAGCGACGCTTGGCATCGGCTTCGTCCTCGAACCTCATCTTGCGGTTCATCGCCTTAAAGAAGTCGGGTATGGGAATCTGCATGGGGCAGCCCTCACAGCAGTATCGACAGCCGGTGCACTCGATTGATTTGACTTTTGCCAGCTCCGCTTGAGCGGCCGCCACCACGTCCTGCTCGCTGGCAGAAAGCGGCTTGAAGTCGCGCATGTAGCTCACGTTGTCCTGCACCTGTGCCAAAGTCGACATGCCCGAAAGCACGGTAATAATGCCCGGCATGCTCGCAACGTAGCGGATGGCCCAACTCGCGTACGACAGGCCAGTCCCCGCCGCATCAAACACCTCGCGCACCTTGCGCGGCGGCTTGGCGAGCATACCGCCCTTAATGGGCTCCATCACGGTAAACGGCACGCCGTGCGCTTCGGCCACCGCCATGTTTGCCCGGGACTGCACCTCGGGATCCTCCATGTCAGCATAATTCACCTGAAGCTGGATGAAGTCGATATCGGGATAAGCAGTAAGCAGACGCTCCAGACGTTCGGGGCCGGCGTGGAACGAGAATCCCCAGCGACGAATGACGCCCTCGCGCTTGAGGTCGCGTATCCAGTCCCACAGACCAAATTCGTCATACATCTGCTGGTTGTTGTCTTGGATGGCGTGCAGGAGATAGTAGTCCAGGTAATCGACGCCCAAACGCTCCATGGAGGTCTTGAGTTGGGCCTTGGTCTGCTCGGCCGTAGGGTTACCCAACCAGGCGTTAGCCTTGGTGGTAACGGTAAAGCTATCGCGTGGATAACGTTCTACTAACGCCTTACACGTGGCCACCTCGGAATCACCCTCGTCGTAAACGTAGGCCGTGTCGAAGTAGGTGAGCCCGGCGCCCATAAACTCGTCCACCATGTCGCAGATTTGCGGTAGGTCCATGGAGCCATCTTCGAGCTTGGGCAGACGCATCATGCCGAAGCCTAGTTTAGGAGTGTCGTAGCCAAGATAATCGGATGCGTATGACATTGGTCTCCCCTTCCCTGCTCGCTGCTCTATGCGGCAGGCGCGAGCTCGGTTTTCTCGGGATACTCCGTCGGGAGCTTGTCATAAGCCGCCGCGGTGTCCGAGAGAAGCTTCTGCACATCGGCGAGCGCAAAGAGTCCGTCTGCATTGCGCGCAATTCCCTCGAAGTCCAGGTCGTAGGAAGCCGGGGTCTTCTCGAGCGAGAGCAGGTCGAGGTTACGCACCTGCTCGGTGGTCGCATACACGTAGCGGACGTTGCAGAACTTCTCGCCCGATGCCTTCTCCCATACCTCAAAAAGAATCTTGCCGCCGATGGGGGTCTTGGTCTCGATCGTGTCGGGCAAGTCGTAGTCCTTCACACCCAGCGCATGCAGAAGACTCGACTGGTTGGAGTCGTGACCACACAGGAACGAGAAACGACGGCCGTCTTTGCCGAGCTCGGCGCCAATCTCCTTCACGAGAAGCCGCGCGCAGTCAACGCCCACCAGCTTGGAGTTGTAGCGACGGTCGCCGTAGGCATTCTTTACCGCCGCAATCTGCTGCCATTGCTCGTTGGTAAGTTCCGTCCCAAAGGCTGCATCGGCAAGGTTCTCGGCCTCGTAGTACTGCAGCGTCAGCGCGTCGGAGAGCTTGTTTGCGGTCTTCAACGAACCCTTGACGGCAGGCTCCTCGTCCTTCTCGATCTCGTAACCAGCATCGCCAACCTTAAGGTCCTTGGCGTCACCGTCCTTATACGCCTGGGAGTTCTGGTAATCGAGAACCTTCTCGATAAGGTCGTAATTCTCTTGCAGGTCTTTGTCCAAATCGGCAAGGCTCGCGTTGCCACCCTGCGTCGCGATTTCGTTGGTTGCCGCATCCACATAGCCGTCGCTCACATAGCCAAAACGTGGCATGAAGGTCGCATCGCGCGTGTCGTATTCACCGTGATACTCGATCTTTACATTGGCCACAGGCAGCATGCCCGACGAAAAGTACTGAGCGGTCGCAAGGGTACGCTGACGCGGATTTGCATAGAAACGCACTTCATCATTACCGGGGATGTAGTTCTCGGGGATGAGCTTCTCGTCCTCTAGCCATTTGCGGAAGAACTCGCCCATGATTGTCTCGGCAACGCCCCCCTTTACGGTGAGCTCGCTGCCGTTGGACGACCAGTTGATCCAGCTGTGGGGCGTAGACTTGGCAAGCGTCTCCATGTCTTTCTCTTGTGGCGCACGGAGGTTGTGCCTGCTCATCGCGACCACCTGTTTGAGGGTGTAGCCGTCGCGTGGCTTCCAGGCGCTTGCGTAGTTCGAACCCGCGTCCTTGGATTCGCTCGCTTGCGAAGCGGTAGCATTCGTCGTACTCGCGGATTGCGTCCCACAACCCACTAGCAGGCCAAGCACAAGCAGGATTGCCGTCAAGCCGGCAACAACCGAGGTAGTTCTTTTCTTTGCCATTTTTCTCTTTCTTCCATACGCCAAAAAGACCACTGCAACAACTACATATTACAACTTGCAGTATTCGCAATAGTTGGCAATTCATTCGTACTTGAAGCGCCTCAAGCAGCGGCAACAGAATCGTCCACCCTACCATTCCAAGCAGACGGAGCTCTCGAATTCCTCGACGGAAACCGGGCGCGAGAAGTAGTACCCCTGAAAGAGCCAGCAGCCCATAGACGTGAGGGCTTCGAGCTGTTGCTCGGTCTCTATCCCCTCGCAGATGACCTCCATCCGCAGGGACTGCGCCATGTCGATAACCGACTTTAGGATAACCTTACTCCTGTCGTTAACTTCCATCTCGCGCAAGAAGCCCATGTCGATCTTTAGCACATCGGCTTGGATGCTCTTGAGGATGCTCAGCGAAGAATATCCCTTCCCAAAGTCATCAATCTCCACAAGGAAGCCCTTGTCGCGCAGCTTCGACACGATCGCATTGCTTTTGTCCGGCTCCACAAGCAATGCGGACTCGGTAATCTCGAGCCTCAGCTTCCGACAGTCCACGCCATAGCGCTGCGTAAGGTCCGTCAGGACTCGATAGACGTCGATGCTGTAGAAGTCCTTCGCCGACATGTTTACAGATATAAAGAGATCGCCCTGCTCGGTACCCTTCCAAGCATGCAGCTGCTTCACGGCGAGCTCCCAAATGTAGACATCGAGTCGCTGGATAAGGCCCGCGTTCTCCAAGGTCTCAATAAAATCACCGGGCATAACGAGCGTTCCGTCGGTCTTGTGCCACCGAACCAACGCCTCCGCCCCAAGGGTACGGCCGTCAGCCCGCGCCAGCGGCTGCAGGTACATCTGGAACTCGCCGTTTGCGAGCGCACCATCGAATTCGCTGACAATGCGCTGCTCCAAGAGAATCCTCTGACGAATGTCGTCGTCGAAGTAGGCAACCGTTTGGGAGTGGCTCTCTTTTATGGTGTACAACGCCGAATTCGCGCGACCACACATCACGGACACAGGCAGGGACGGATCCTCGATGCAATAGACACCAAAGTGAATGCAGAGCCTGTATGCACCATCGTCGAATTCACGTGCTAGGTCATCGGCGACATCTTGCAAATCCCGGTCCCGGAAGCCTGTCTTACGCACGAGCAGCGCAAACCGATCGCCGCCGAGCCTTCCGCACAGGCCCTCTGCACCATCCGCAACCCGATTGAGCATAGTAGCCATGCGCACAAGGACCTCGTTGCCCCTCGAGACGCTAAAGAGCGAGTTGACCACCCGAAAATGCTTGATGTCCGCCGTCACCATGGCCCAGGACTCGTTCGACTCCTCCGTCACGCGCTCGCGAGCGGCCTCGTAAAACGCGTCGGCATTGAGCACGCCCGTGAGGCTGTCGTGATGTGAGCGATACCGATGGGCCCTCTGGCCAACATTCTCGGCCGCCCTATCGTTGGCACCGTCGTCGGCCTTTGCCTGCGTGACACTGCCCAGCTCGACGACCGCATCGTAGGTGGTCCCGTCTTGCAGCGTGAGCATCACGGGGTTCGACTCGATGCGGTAGGTCGCGTCGTCGATGCGCTCCATCTTATGTTGCCGTCGCCCGGTTCTGCATGCCAGTGAACTTGTGCAACTCGTACAGCGCTGACCGGAGTTCCAAACGCCATAGCATTTCTTGCTCCGCCTCACGCTTCCGTCATCCTGGATTTCCAGCACCCGGCACTCTATGGGATCAACCATGCGCGCAAGGTCGTACGAGCCAGACATGCTCCTGAGGTAGTCTTCCATCTGCCTGACAGTGTATTCGGCCGGCCCCTCTGACGTTTCGATGCGCGCCATCCGCTGCCCCGCAGCGCCGCTTGACCTCGCCAGCTTCTTGCTGCGTTTTTGTTCGTACATGCGCTCGTCTGCCTGCGCAATCAGATTGGGCAGCTCCTCTGAGCCGGTCAGCCGAGCATGGACGTATCCGACCGAAAAGCTCACGGGAGCACTCCCGTCGTCGTCAGAGCTGACTTGCGGGCGTCCCTCCAGCATGCCCGCAAGGCGCTCGTGAAACTCGGGCATAGACACGTCCGGCAAAATAACAAGAAACTCGTCACCGCCATACCTGTAGCAATGCGCTTGCCCAAAGGCGTCGGCAAGGAGCTGAGCGGTCTCCTTGAGGACACGGTCGCCCTCTTCGTGCCCACTCGTATCATTTATAATCTTGAAGTCATTGAGGTCGAGCATCATCACCGTAATCTCGTGGCCGATGTACGAGTCTGAGTCCGCCTGCAGGGCAGTTCGGTTACGAATCTGCGTGAGCCCGTCCGTCAGCGACACATTGCTCAGCTCCGCGTTCTCGTGATGCAGCTCCTGTGCGAGAATCTCGGCCCGCTGAAATGCCTCCACCTCGTCTTTCTTTACACCACACACGAGCAGCATATCCGCCACGATCCCAACAAGCGACACGATTACCTTCTGCAACCCCTCGGACGTAAAGTGCACGAAGCTGTGGTCCACCGAAAAGAAGAACAGCGTATATAGCAGCATGATAATCGCCGCTACGATACCTCCGCCGTAGCCAAAGAGCGCAGAGCAAAAGACGAGCCCTGCGATAAGAATCATGTTGGGGTTGGGAATGTTGCACAGGTAAACGAGAATGATGAGCGAAAGCATGATCGCAGCCGTCACGACTATCTGTCGCGCTGGGCTGGCCTCCCGCTGCAAAAGGGTAAGCCGCCGACGATGCGACCGTGGCTCAGATTCAGATGCTTGTGATAACGGAGCTCTTGCCATGTCCATACTCTCCTCTTTATGAGGTAGTTCAATTGATGAGTATACATGACGCTGCCGTGCATCTCTTGACGCGCTAGGGAAGACCGTCCGAAAACCCCTGACGGAACAGGGTTCCCGGGGAAGTTTGTTCCGAAGGTAGGAACGCAGTAAGCCCGGATGATTGCGCCCCGTGGCAATGCCCACCCCTAAACGATGCTCAAATCCGTGAGGTGCCATGGAAAGCAGCCGCGCAGTTCCGCAGAAAACAAGGACTGTCTGAGCACTGCGCTTGTCCATAGCACCGGAAGGTTTGAACGCTGTGTAGGGGCAGGCATTGTCCGAGAAGCAGTTGCTACTTGCCAACTGCGCTCGTGACCCACTGGGCGAGCTTTGCCTGCGACGGACGCCCATTGAGCGTTCCACCGACAAGAACCTTCGCTCCCGGAACAAGTTCCTGCATGCGAGCCGGCGCTTTGCCAAGGCCGCTCCCGCCGCTCGTTGCGAAGGGCACCACCGTCTTGCCGCTGAAGTCATGGGCTTCAAGGAACGTATCGATAATGCGCGGCTCCACATACCACCAGACGGGGAACCCCACAAACACCGTGTCGTAGGAATCCATATCGCATACCGTGTTTGCAATAGCCGGCCTACACTTCTCGTCGTTCATCTCGTGCGTCGTGCGGCTACCCTTATCCTGCCAGTTGAGGTCCGCATGAGTGTAGGGATCCATCGGTTCGATCTGGAACAAATCCGATCCCGTGGCCAGTGCCAAGTCTCGTGCGACCGCCGCCGTTGTGCCAGTTGCGCTAAAGTACGCCACCAGTGTATTGCTCATCGTCTTGTCTCCCTTTCTTTCCGCTATGGGCAGCAGCCGTTATCGCCTATTTTGCGCCATCACACCCACCAACGCATGCGGGACGTAGGGCTCCTCAAGGTACGCAATGTCCTCCGACGCGAGTACGAGGTCGGCCGCTGCTGCCGGTCCTTCCAGATGGTGCGGCTTGGTAGCACCCACCACAGGGCTCGTCACCTTGGTGAGCAGCCACGCGAGAGACACGGCGGTCATGGACGTATCGTACTTCTGTGCGACCTCGGCAACACGGGCGATGATGACTCCATCTTGCTCGGCCGTGGCATCGTATTTGCCCTTGGCAAAAACGTCCTGCTCCAGGCGTTTGCTGGTCTGACCGGGCTTGCGCGCGAGCCGACCCGCCGCAAGAGCACTGTAAGGTACGGTAGACACTTGGTCTTCGGCACAAAGCTGAAGCAGTTCCCGCTCGTCCTCGCGGAAGATAAGATTCATGTGGCTCTGCACGGCCTCGAAGCGCGCCCAGCCGTGAGCCTGAGCAATGTCGTTGGCACGCGCAAGCTGATACGGATGACAGTTCGACACTCCCAACGCACGTACCTTGCCCGCCTCGACCGCCGCGTTGAGTGCCTCAAGGCTTTCCTCGATGGGAGTGCCGTAATCCCAACTGTGCATGTAGTACAGGTCGATCGTATCCACACCCAGACGACGTAAGCTGTTGTCGATGCACTGGGTAATGTAGTCCGCACCGCTTAAATCGGGCTGCGCGGCGATTTGGTCTGGCGTGCGAGGAGAGTACTTTGTGGCAATGACCCACTGGTCGCGCGGAGCAAGCGCACGCAGCGCCGAACCCACATATTCCTCCGACGTGCCAAAGGAGTAGGCCATCGCCGTGTCAAAGAAGGTGATGCCGGCGTCAAGCGCCTGTGCGATTATCGCCCGCGTGTCGTCAGGACCCAGCGTCCACGTGTGCAGGGCGCCCTCTCGGACCTCGCCAAAGCCCATACATCCCAGGCAAAAGCGACTTACCTCAATGTTTGTCTTGCCAAGCCTCGTGTACTGCATAATATCCCCTTTCGTTTGTCGTGTCCGACGACACAGTATGAACGACTTTGCATGCCCTCCGACGACTAGGCTTGCACGCGCTTCTCCCAAGGGCGCGTGGTCACCCGCCAGTGTAGATACGCGAGGCAACCACCCGCAATCCCCACGAGCACGATACCCGCAATGATGGGCGCGGCGTACGAACCGGTGATATCGTAGGCAAGTCCAGCCGCGGTAACGCCCAGGGCAGAGGCGACGCTGGTTACGAGCGAGATGGTGGAATAGGCGTCGGCATACTGTTCGTCACCAAAGATGTAGCGCGTGAGCAGCGATATGCCCAGCGAGCCTATGGAGAAGCAGGTGCCATAGAGGAATCCCGAAGCCAAAAGCGCCGTCTGTCCGCCAAGGTTAAACAGGATGAGCAGTAGACCCACGAGCGTGGTTACCAGCGAGATCACGCAGGCACGGAAGGCTCCGATGCGATCGGCAATTGCCCCGAGGGCGAACTTGCTCACGACGTTGCCCACCATGGAGGCCGAGAGCAGCAGCGCTCCTACCTGTGCGCTGTATCCATAGTCTTGGGCGAGCGAAGCCATGTGTCCCGAGAGCGTGGTGATGAGCACTATGGCAACAACGAAGATAACCAGCACGATGAAGGTCGGTGAGAGGAGCACGAGCTTGAGGCTCAGGTTTTCGGAAGCGGGCTCTGTGGTTTCTGCACTCTCTCCTTCGTCCTCCTCGTCCGCGCCATAGGGCTTGAGCCCTACTTCCTCAGGCGTAAGCGGACAAAAGAGCATCACGGGCAGAATCGTGAGTACCGTAAAGGCGACAAAACCAAGGTAGGCAACCTGATATCCAAAACTCTGGATGCAGGCGGTGACGATGGGGCTCGCGATGGCCGAGCCGATGCCCGAGCCCGAGAGTGCGATGCCTGTAATAGTGCCCCGGCCCTTCTTGAACCAGTTGCCAATGTAGAGGGTGATGATAAACATGGCGACCGCCGCAAAGCCAATGCCACGCACAACCGCAGCCACGTCCATTATGAGCGTATTGGGTGCAAACGCGATAACCACACCAGACAGCAGAACGAGCGCCGTAGCCACCATGAGCACATTGCGCATCTTGTGGCCATGTGCGAGGGATCGCGCCACGATGGGCGTAAACAGGCCGATGACGAGATTTGATATGGACATGTGCATGGTCACGGCTCCGCGACCCGCTCCCAGCGCGTCCGACATAGGAGTGTAAAAGACTCCGTACGCGTTAGGGAGTCCCATGGTGCCGCAAGCCATGAGGCAGACAGCGACCGCCACGACCACATATCGGATGTTTAAGTCTCTTTTTTCCACGACTACGCTCCTTGCCACGCTTTTTTCTTCCCTTTTATTTTGGTATGGTGTGGATTGCATTTCAAATACCTATGTTGCGTATATTTACATGCCTGCCAAGCATGGAAGGAGGTGATATGGAACTCCGGGTCCTCAGGTACTTTGCTGCGGTCGTCGACGAGGGGTCTATAACCGATGCTGCTCGGACGCTACACGTCACACAACCAACGCTCTCGCGTCAGCTCGCACAGTTAGAGAGCGAGATGGGAGCGCCGCTCTTTACGCGAGGACGCGGAGGCATCGAGCTCACAGACCGTGGGGCAGTCCTCCACCGATACGCCCTCGACATTCTGGCGCTTGCCGACAAGGCGGCGGAGGAAGTGTCCATGCCCAAAAGCAGCGTCACGGGTACCGTGCACATAGGTGCAGGCGAGACACGGGCGTTTTCGGTCGTAGCGACCGCCTGCGCACGCGTGCGCAAACGCTATCCAGGCGTCACGTTCGACGTGCACGATGGAACGTCAGCGGACCTCAAGGAGCACTTCGCGCGCGGCTTCTACGACTTCCTGCTCGACTGCAACTCCAGCGAGAACGCCGAGTTCAATCAACTTACGTTGCCTGTGCGCGACTCATGGGGAATAGTCGTGCGCTCGGACGATCCTCTTGCCGCGCTGGATGCCGTTCGCGCGGAGGACCTGGTCGGACGCGCGCTCATTGTGCCCCCACACGGGCTGAGCCGCACGCTGCGGCACTGGGCGGGGCCGGTGCGGCCGCAGCTCGAACGGCAAATCGTGGGAACCCACGGGTTGCCCCTCAACTCAAGGTATCTCGTTAACGCTGGGTTGGGCGTCGTGTTCACCTACGGCGGGCTCATAGATGGACAGAGCGATGCGGGCAACCTCCGCTTTTGCCCCCTTTCCCCAATCGCCGAGGCCACCCACAAGGTCCTCTGGCGCAAGGTTATGCCCACCAAGCCCATGCAGGCCTTTATCGACGAGCTTGCACCCTTGTGCGGCTGAGCAGGACAGCGGGGCAATTGATGTCTGGGGCAGTAGTCCGGGGCCGCGTGGCGGTCTCTGGCGCGCTAGCGGCCCAACAGCTTCCAGAGCTTGTCGCGTGTGGAAGGGTCCAGGCGATCCTCCATGGTCATGCGCATGTGTGAGCGATCGTCTCGCGCCTCGCGCACTTCCTCATTCGTGGTCTGCATATCGCGGGCCAAAAGCTGGCTCGAGACCGTGGTGATGGGTATGCCACCCACCGTCGCCCGAATGGTGTTGTCGGACGTCACGAGCAGCACTTCTCGCCCCTGCTCGCGCGCGCGAACCACGTGGCGCTCGATTACCGTGTCGGCCGACTCTCCCGTTGCCGAGAACACCATGCGCACTCCGCCGGGCGCGAACTGGGGACGGTCATCCGAAAGGTTGCCCGCGGCGTCGAACACGACGATTGCGTCGTAGCGCCCCTGGGCATACGTTGCCACGTCGTTCATGAGCGTGGAACGAGCGGTCTCGAAGGGATCATAACCGTAGGGGTCGCGCGACAGGGACGCCACGTCAGCAAGCGCTCCCGCTCCAGCGTGCTCGTCCACCAGCGACGCATAGCGCGGCGTGGCGCCTATGACGTTGTAGCCATCCACTACCAGCAACGGCTTGCTCGACCGCGAACTCATGCGTCCACCTCGGGAAGAATGACCGCAGCCTCATCGGTTCCCTGCGTCGAGCGCTCGTCCTTTTCCATGACGCGGCGCAGCCACTCATAGCAGATTGCCGTCGTCGCCTGCGCCACGTTGAGCGACTCCACGCGCCCGCGTTGAGGCAGCTTGCACTCGAAGTCGCACTTCTTGCGCATAAGAGCCGAGACGCCCGAGCCCTCAGAGCCCATTACCAAACAGATTCGCCCATCAAGAGGCGCATGCCACACGTCGTCGTGCGCATGCTCGGTAGCCGCTCCCACCCAAAATCCGGCCTCCTTGAGCTGCTCGGCTGCCGTAGCCAGATTTGGCACCTGGGCGATGGGCAGGTGCAGCACGGCACCAGCCGATGTTTTGTACGCAGCCGTCCCGACGCGCGCCGCCCGGGCGTTGGCAACCACCACGCCTGCCGCACCAACGACCTCAGCCGTACGCACAATGGCGCCAAAGTTGCCCTCGTCCGTAACGTGGTCGAGCAGCAGCACGAGGGCGTCACCTTCTCCCGCAGCCTCTATTACATCGTCGAGCGTCGCATACGCGAACGGCTCGACCTCAAGCATAATTCCCTGATGGGCACCATGAGAGGAACGGCTGTCAAGAAGGTCGCGAGCAACGTAGTCCACCCGCACGTCTGCCTGCTCCAGACGCACGACCAGCTCCTCGAGCGAGCGATCGCGCTCTCCCGTACTCGCGGCCACCAAGGCACGCTTTAGAGGGATGCCCGCATCGAGCGCCTCGGCTACAGCGCGTCGTCCTTCAATGAGGTTGGCACGGGTCGCGCCCGGACGCGCCGGCTTCTGCTTCCCTGCAGGCATATACCCCCTGCGGCGGACATCCTTCTTGTAAGGCCGGGCCTGTGGATTGGGCTTACGCGAACGCTTGCCCGTACCGCCACGCACGTCGCGACCCGGCTTACGCGATTGATTCTTTGCCATGTGGCCTCTCCTCTATTCGTGCGCGAAACCCAAAAAACAAGCGGCCCAAGCAAAGAGATTGCTCCTTTTGCTTGGGCCGCTTAAGAGTTACTTACGGCGCAAGCGTGCGCCGGCCGCCGTGTCCTCTACCAAAAGCCCAAGCGCCGCAATGCCGTCTCGGATGGCATCCGCCGTTCCCCAGTCGCGGTTTGAGCGCGCCTCTTGACGAGCCGCAAGCAGCGCCTGCGCAGCTTCCTCGGGATCATCGCCCTCGTACTGGGCACGCTCAGCAGCAAGCGATACGAGTTCCATGGGAAGCTCGCTCTGTTTTGTGTCTTTGCTCAGGTCGATGCCCAGCACACCGCACAGCTCCATAATGCAATCGGCCGAGCGAAGCGAGACCGACGTCTCGATGGTGCCTGCTGCCTCTGCAAGATACTTGTTTGCCGCTGACACCAATCCAAAGATGGCTGCCATGCCACCGGCCGTGTTGAAGTCATCGTCCATGGCCGCCGTAAAGCCGCGCTCGGCCTCGTTAATGGCATTGCTCAGCGCGCGGTCTGCATCGGTAAGATGCCCGTCCTGCGGCGCGGCATCCGCTGCCCATCTCAGGTTCTTTACGCAACCCACCAGCCGCTCCAATGAGCTGGACGCGCCATCCAGCCGGTCAAACGAGAAGTCGAGCGGCGCACGGTAGTGCGTCTGCAGCATGAGGATGCGTACGACGTTGGCCGGATAGCGGTCGAGGACCTCCTTGAGCGTGTAGAAGTTGCCCAGGCTCTTGGACATCTTTTCCTCGTTGATCTGCAGCATTCCCGTGTGCATCCATACGTTTGCCAGCGGCGCATGCCAAGCGCACATGGCCTGAGCCGTCTCGTTCTCATGATGCGGGAACACGAGGTCGGCGCCGCCTCCATGGATGTCGATGGGCGTGCCCAAATAGCGATGAATCATCGCACAGCACTCGGTATGCCAGCCAGGACGTCCGTCGCCCCAGGGACTCGGCCAGCTGGGTTCGCCGGGTTTGGCGGCCTTCCACAGAGCGAAGTCGAATGGATCGCGCTTCTCGTCGTTGACCTCCACGCGCTCGCCCGCACGTAGCTGGTCCAAGTCGCGCCCGCTCAAAACGCCGTAGGCCTTGTCGCTACGAACCGAGAAGTACACATCACCACTTGGCACCGGATACGCATTTCCCTGCTCGACGAGCAGGGAAATCATCTCTTGCATGGCCTCGATCTCGCGCGTGGCACGAGGGCGAATGTCGGGGTCCAGAATTCCAAAGCGATGCATCTGCTCGATGAACTTGTCGCTGTACTCCTCCGCCACCTCGGCGGCGCTACGGCCCTGCTCGTTGGCGCGGTTTATGATCTTGTCATCCACGTCGGTGAGGTTCTGGGCGAAGGTGACCTCGTAACCCTTGAACATCAGGTAGCGACGAATAACGTCAAACGAGAGGAACGTTCGCGCGTTGCCGATGTGAATCTGGTCGTACACGGTGGGACCGCACACGTACATACGAATCTTGCCGGACTCGATGGGCTCGAGCTCCTGTTTGCGGTGGGTCTGGCTGTTGTATACGAGCATGCAAACTCCTATTCGTCGGTTTCGCACATGATAATAGCGCAAGTGGGGCAAATTACCCCCTACATTGTGCTTTCGCAGGCAACGATAGCCACTAGAGCTCGGCCACGTCAGAATAGCGTGCACAACTCCATTGCAAGGCAAGCCCTAACTGGACTTTTGTCAACCCATCGGAGAGTTGTGTACACAAACGTTGCAGAAGCCGCTTAAGCAGCAATGGCACAAGCGCAGTTTCGCATTATTCGTGGCTCAAAAGCGCCACGGCCCAAGCCGCGATGCCCTCTTTGCGTCCCACAAAGCCCAGATGCTCCGTAGTCGTAGCCTTTACCCCCACATTTTTTATCGCCAGACCCAGAGCCGCGGCCAAGTTCGCTCTCATTTGCTCACGATGTGGCGCAAGTCTGGGGGCCTGTGCGGCAACCGTTGAATCCACATCCACGATAGTAAAGCCGTGCTTGCGAACGAGGTCTGCAACGCGAGAAAGCAACACGAGCGAGTCGGCTCCCTCGTAGGCGGGGTCGTTGTCGGGAAAGAGAGTTCCTATGTCGCCTAAGCGCGCCGCGCCAAGAACTGCATCTGCAACGGCATGAGCCAAAACGTCGGCATCGGAGTGACCGAGCAGACCACGCTCGCTGGGCACATCCACTCCACCCAAGATGCAGCGCCTGCCCTCCGCAAACTGATGCACGTCGTATCCATGTCCTATGTGCAGCATGTGAGCTCCTCTCTCCACCTTTTGCGCAGGACCGGCCTGTTCGCGCGAACTACGAAATGCCCATCCGAGCCGCCAGAATCGCCTCGGCCACACCCAAGTCCTCGGGCACCGTAACCTTGAGGTTGTCGCGAGGCGTCTGTACTACCAGCACTCTCTTGCCTTTGCGCTCAAGCAGGCTTGCGTCATCGGTGCCAATCGCCCCTTCGAGCAAGGCCGCCTCGTGGGCGGCAATAATCGCCGCTCGCCTAAACGTCTGGGGCGTCTGCGCGCTCCACAGGCAGGCACGATCGGGAGTGGTGGTAATCGCACCCGAATCGTCCACCACCTTTATGGTGTCGGTCACCTGCGCAGCGCATATTGCTCCATCCACACGTACATCGTCACGCACGGCAGCAATGCAGCGCTCTATGTCATCCTGCTCGATGAGAGGACGCGCCCCATCATGTATTGCCACGAACTCACAGCTCGCAGGCGAAGCCATCAGGCCCGAAAACACCGAGTCCTGCCGTGTTGCGCCACCCGCGGCCAAAGTCACCTCGTGCCGGAGCTCAATACGAGCCAAAACATCATAGCGCATCTCGTCCATACGGTCGGCAGCGCAAACCACCACAAGCGCATCGACGCTCGGCGCACGATCGAACGCCAAAATCGACCACGCCACCAATGGAAGGTCGCAGAGCTCGACGAACTGCTTGCCACGCGGGTCACCAAACCGCTCGCCCGACCCACCGGCAAGAACAATGGCGCAGGTATCGGACCCTGCTTCTTTGCTTCCCAACCGCTCGGGACACGCGCACGCGCATGTCTCCCTCATGAGTGCTTGCCCCACATGCGATACAGGCTGTCGGCCAAAATTGACGGATTGCGCACGCCCGTCTCTTCCAGACGCTCGGGGTTCTCGTCAATGACGTCGATGAGGTCTTGCAGCGAGCCATACTCGTCTACGATCTTGTCGGCCATGCCCTCGCGCACCACGCTCACATTGGAGAGCGTACGTAGGCCAAGAGGCGTCATAACGGTGTCTTCGCGGATGTCATCGTAACCGAGTAGATGTGCAATGTTTGCAGCCTTGTGGACCTGCGAGTTGGCCGTATCGTCGAGCGCCCGACGGATGGCCTTGGCGTTTTCTTCGGAACTGTCGGCCGCATAGTCGCGAATCATGAGTGTGTACTCGTCGTCGAGGTTGCCAAGAAACTCTTCCTGTTGCATCTGGACCGTACGGCCCTCGCTGCCCAAGGCAAGAACAATCTTGCCGAGGTCCTCGCCGGCTGTGGTGAGCACCTCAAACAGATAAAAGATTTCGGTGAGGTCGTCCAGCGTTACCTGGTTTTCGAGCTCAAGCGTAGTAAGACGACGCAGACGATGGTCGAGTGCCTGTCGCGTGCTCTGCATCGCCACGATGAGCTGGTTGACTGAACCCATGAGTTCTTGGACGGTCTTGAGCTGGATACCACGGCCGTCAATAAATAAGTGAATGACCTGCCGGCGTTCGGACACCGATATGACCAAGGCGTCCGTAAGCAGACTCATACGCGCCGCAGTGCGGTGACGCATACCCGTCTCACTTGTTGGAAGTGCGGAATCGGGATTGAGGTGATAGTTCGCGCGAAGAATTTGGTTCAGACGACCGTCTACGACTATGGCGCCGTCCATCTTTGACAGCTCAAAGAGTCGGTTGGCCGTGAACGAGATGTTGAGTGGAAAACCGTCATTACCGGAATTGATGACCTTTTGCTCGTCGCCAACACAGATGAGCGCACCCATATGGCCGGCAAGAATCATGTCGAGGGCATGGCGTAACGCCGTCCCTGGAGCTGTCATGCGAATTGCCTCGTCAATGCGGTGCTGAGTGCTGGTTGAAGTCTGGTTGTCCTGCATTGCGTGGTTCGCCTCCTCCAAGACGAAAAAAGAATGGCTACCAAAGTATACGCGAGAAACACCCAAGGGTGACGCGAACGAGTCAGATTTAACGACAAGACGCCCATTCGCAGATAAACAAAAGCAGCCCCCGGCGCTGGCCAGAGGGCTGCCGCTCTCCTAAAAAAGCATGCTACTCAGCCGAAGCGGCGTCGGGTGCCGGCGTACGCGCTCCCGTCCAGCGATTGCGCGGTTTGGGCAGCTCCATGTGCAAGCGCTCCTCAGGCGCAGCAATCTCGCCCGCACCCTTGCTGAACGCCAGAGTTTCGCCGTCCTCCGACACATCCACATAGATGATGTCGCCCGCCTGCCACTTGCCTTGAAGCATCTCTTCGGCAAGAGGGTCCTCGATGAGCGTCTGGATTGCGCGGCGAAGCGGTCGAGCACCGTAGATCTTGTCGGTACCACGCTTTGCCACCAAGTCACGTGCGGCATCGGTGAGCTCCACCGACATGCCCTGACCAAACAGGCGACGGCGCAGGTCGGCAACCATGAGGTCCACGATTCCACGAAGCTGCTCACCCGTGAGCGACTTGAACACGACGACCTCGTCCACACGGTTGAGGAACTCGGGGCGGAAGAGCTTCTTGAGCTCGCTCATCACGCGCGAGTTGATCTCGGAGTCGGAAAGTCCGCTCGAGGAGCCGCCGAACCCCATCGTGGTGGTATGCGCGATGTCGCGCGCACCGATGTTGGAGGTCATGATGATGACGGTGTTCGAGAAGTCAACCGTGCGCCCTTGCCCGTCGGTGAGCCGACCCTCATCCAGAATCTGCAGCAGGATGTTGAACACGTCCGGATGGGCCTTCTCGATCTCGTCGAACAGGACCACCGAGTACGGACGCCGACGAACAGCCTTGGTGAGTTCGCCACCCTCGTCGTATCCCACATATCCCGGAGGGGCACCCACGAGCTTGCTCACGGCGTGCTTCTCCATGAACTCACTCATGTCGTAGCTAATAAGTGCATCCTCGCTGCCAAACAAGAACTCCGCAAGCGCCTTGGCGAGCTCGGTCTTGCCGACGCCAGACGGCCCGAGGAAGATGAAAGAGCCGCCTGGACGGCGCGGATCCTTAAGCGGCGAGCGGCTGCGACGAATCGCTCGGCTCACGCCATTGACGGCCTCTTCTTGGCCGATGACGCGCTGGTGCAGAGCCTCCTCGCAGCGCAACAGCTTGCTGGCCTCGGCCTCGGTGAGGTTGCTCACCGGTACGCCCGAGATGGACGAGACCACGTCGGCAATGTCGTCTTCGGTAACAACCACCACGTTGGCATCCATCTCTTCGCGCCATGCCTGCTCGAGCTCTGCCTTCTTTGCGTTGAGCTCGCGCTCCTCGTCACGCAGACGGGCAGCCTCCTCGAACTCTTGGGCAGCGGCCGCATCAGACTTGGCCTGACGCACCTGAGCCAGCGCATCGTCCACCTTCGCGAGCTCGGGCGGAAGCGCCATCTTATGCACGCGCGTGCGGGCTCCGGCCTCGTCGAGCAGGTCGATTGCCTTGTCGGGCAAGAAGCGGTCCTGAACGTAGCGATTCGAAAGCGAGACTGCCGCTGCAAGCGCCTCGTCGGTATAGCGAACATGGTGATGGGCCTCGTAGGCGGATTGCAAGCCCTTAAGGATCTGGAGCGTGTCCTCCGGTGACGGCTCACCGATGTTCACTGGCTGGAAGCGCCGCTCGAGCGCCGAGTCCTTCTCGATGTGCTTGCGGTACTCATCAGCCGTAGTGGCACCTATCACCTGGATCTCGCCACGCGAGAGGGGCGGCTTGAGGATGCTCGCCGCATCGATGGATCCCTCGGCCGAGCCCGCGCCCATGATGGTGTGCATCTCGTCAATGAAGAGGATGGCGTTCTTTGACTCCATGACCTCCGAAATGACCTTCTTGAGGCGCTCCTCGAACTCTCCGCGGTATTTGGAACCTGCCACGAGCGCGGCGATATCGAGCGTCCAGATCTGCTTGTCGCGCAGGATGTCGGGTACGTTGCCACCAGCTATGAGCTGGGCCAATCCCTCGACTACGGCCGTCTTGCCCACGCCAGGATCGCCCAGGATGAGCGGATTGTTCTTTTGGCGGCGAGCCATGACCTGCATGACGCGCTCCACCTCGCGGTCGCGGCCTATGACCGGATCGAGTGCGCCGTCCGACGCCAGCTTGGTAAGGTTGCGGCCAAAGCGCTCAAGCAGCGAGCCTTCGTCATTCGGCGCGCCCTGGGGCATGCCCGCGAACGGATTTGGATTGGCGCCACGGACGTCACCCACGCCTGCGGCCTGGCGACCGTTGTGCGTTTCTTGCTGGGAGCCGTTCGAGATAAGCTCGTCAACGGAGTTGCGCACCGCGTCGCCCGAGACGCCCATGCGCCCGAGTGTCTCCATGGCACGACCATTTCCCTCGTTCACGATGCCGAGCAACAGATGCTCGGTGGCGATGTAGGTCTGCCCATGGTTCATCATCTCTCGATAGGACCCCTCGAGCACCCGCTTCGCGCGTGGTGTAAAGGGAATGTGGCCACCCGGCGTGGGCTCGCCGTCGTCCTTGGAAAGGCTGCGTACGGTCGCAATGGTCTCGTCGTAGGTGACGTCGAGCTTGGCAAGCGCCTGCGCGGCGACGCCCTCGCCTTCCTTGATGAGCGCAAGCAACAGGTGCTCGGTGCCGACGAACATGCGCCCGAGGTTTCGTGCCTCGTCCTGCGCAAGGTTCATCACCCGACGCGCCTTGTCGGTAAACTTTTCAAACATATTGGGTCTCTCTTCCCCTTGGCCGCAAAAGCGCGGCCTCGTCTGGTTTGACAAGTGTGGTTTACCCAAATCGTATATGTAGCATACCCGTATCTTACATTTTATGGAACATGACACGCGACAGCACAAGCAATGAAGCAACGGAGAGTCTCCATTGCTTCATTGCTTGGCCAATCGTTTATTTCGTGCGCTAGGACAGCTTTGCTCCGGCTGGGATAGCATCATCGACCATAAGCAGATGCAACGCCTCCTTGCCGTCCTCCTTGTGAATTGCAGAGATGAGCATGCCACATGATTCGATGCCCATCATCTTTCGAGGAGGCAGGTTGAGAATTGCCACGAGCGTCTTGCCCACCAGTTCTTCGGGGCTGTAGAACTGTTTGATGCCGCTCAGAATGGTACGGTCGACATCGGTGCCGTCGTCAAGCGTAAACCGCAGGAGCTTCTTGCTCTTTGGCACCTCCTCGCATGCCTTGACCTTGACCACGCGAAAGTCGGAACGGCAAAAGGTCGCGAAGTCCACCTCGTCGGAAAAGAGCGGCTCGACGTAGATGCCCTCCTTTGGAATCTGGACCTCAGCCCCTTCACTTTCGGTCTCCTCGACAGGTTGGGCGTATATGTCTCCCACAGGTGCGATGGCCTTCATCGCTTCGATGACGCTCGCAAACAGCTCGCTAAGCTCCATGCCAAGCATCTCGGCGCCCTCAGAGATAATCTGGCGATTGCAGCCGGCGGCAAAGCTCTTTGTCTTGAACTTCTTGCGCAGAGACTTGACATTAAAGTCCACGACACTATGCGATGGGCGCATACGCACGCACGCCTGAATGAGACCGCTCAGCTCGTCAGTGGCATAAAGCCATTTCTCCATAACGTGCTCCGGACTCGGCAGCTCGTCGTTTTGTGCGTGATTGTGCGTCTGTATGGCGTGGGCCAATGCGGGATTCGCGCCTGCTTCCTCCAGCAGCTCGGCCGTCTTTACCGTATGCTGCACGGGGTCGGGCCACATCTCCCAGTCGAGGTCGTGAAGAAGGCCGACGAGCCCCCAGAAGTCGACATTCTTTGGATCGTGCTTTTGGGCGTAGTAACGCATGAGGCCTTCGAGGGTCTCTCCGTGCTTCACATGGAAGGAATCCTTGTTGTAGCGTTTGAGTAGCTCGAATGCCACCTCGCGCGAGATGCCCGCTTCGAGCTTGTCGTCCGCTGGCGCGTCCGACACGACCGCCTTGGGCTGTTCGCGACGCTCAGGACGCAAATGCGGGAAGAGCAGCACATCGCGAATAGCGGGTTGATCGCAGAACAGCATAATCATGCGGTCGACACCAAAGCCGATGCCGCCAGCAGGGGGCATGCCATACTCGAGCGCTCGCACATAATCGTAGTCGTACTCCATGGCCTCGTCGTCGCCGGCCGCTTTGGCCGCAACCTGCGCCGCAAAGCGCTCTTCCTGGTCCACCGGATCGTTGAGCTCGCTAAATGCGTTTGCGTACTCTTTGCCACATACCACGAGCTCAAAGCGATCCGTGAGCCGCGGGTCGTCATCCTTGCGCTTTGCGAGAGGACTCACCTCCACGGGGTAGTCGCACACGAAGGTGGGGTTGACGAGCGTCTTTTCCACGAGCTCGTCATACAGCTCAAAGATGAGCTTGCCCGCGCCCCAGCTCGCATCCCACTCAAGGTCGTTTGCGCTCAGCAACTCACGCAGGTGCTCAACGGGGGTGTCGATGCTCAACTCCTCCCCCAGCACCTCGCTCACGAGCTCGCTCATGGGCGCCGAGCGCCACGGACTGCTAAGGTCGACTTTTTGACCCTGGTATTCGATGACGTCGCCCTTGCCAATGGCAGCCGCGCACGCTTGGAACAACCCTTCGGAAAGCTCCTTCATCGTGGAAAGATCGCCGTAAGCGCAATAGGCCTCCATCGAAGTGAACTCGGGATTGTGCGTAAGGTCCATGCCCTCGTTGCGGAACTGGCGACCCACCTCAAACACGCGCTCCATGCCGCCCACGATGCAGCGCTTGAGGTGCAGCTCGGTGGCAATGCGCAGGTAGCAATCCTGGTCGAGCACGTTAAAGTGCGTGGTAAACGGCTTGGCGTTGGCGCCGCCGAGCGTCTCTTGCAGAATTGGGGTCTCGACCTCAAGGTATCCCAGGTCTTCCATGTAGCGGCGGATGGCCGATATGATGCGCGAACGCTGGACGAACGTGTTTTTGACCTCGGGATTCATGATAAGGTCCACGTAACGCTGGCGATAACGCATTTCGCGGTCTGAAAGACCGTGAAACTTCTCGGGGAGGGGCCGCAGGGACTTTGAGAGAAGCCTGAGGCTGCTAACCATGAGCGATGGCTCGCCGCGCTTTGTGCGCGTGGGACAGCCAACGGCTTCGACGATGTCGCCCACGTCAAGCTGGCCAATAAGCGCCCATGACTCCTCGTCCATGTTATTGATACGGCAGAACAGCTGGATTTGCCCTGTGCAATCCTCGATGTCCATGAAAGCGAGCTTGCCATGCCCACGCTTAGCACGAATGCGGCCCGCGATGTGCAGCCCGCCCTCGCCATCTTCCACAGCGCCCGGCTCTAGGCTATCGCAACGCTCGACGAGCTCCGCCACACGCGTCGTGACTTCGGAGGCTATGGGATAGGGATTGACACCGGCATCCAACAGGGCCTGACGCCTTGCCCGCCGCATCGCCCGTTCGTCGTTCGACGCGACATTCTCTTGCTGTGCCATGATGCTCCTTTACGCGATAAGAACAGGGGGACAGTCCCCCTGTTCTCAGTCAGACATAGGGGACTGTCCCCCTGTTTTGCAACGCCGCGACTGCGACGGAATTAGCGGGTGATGCTAACAATGGTGTACTGACGCACCTTGCCTGCCGGCGTCGTGAAGGCAATCTGGTCTCCCACCACGTGACCCACCAGTGCCGAACCGGCCGGCGACTCGTTGGAGATGCGATGCGCCAGGGAATTGGTCTCGGTAGTGCCCACAATCGTGAACTTGACCGTCTTGCCCGCACCGTCAACCAATTCGACGGTGCTACCCACCGACACCATGGTCCCTCGCTCGCCAACGACCTCCTCGGCTATGACCTGGGCCGTATTGAGGATATGGCGAACGTCATTGATGCGGGCCTCGTTCTGTGCCTGCGCCTCACGCGCCGCATCGTATTCCGCGTTCTCTGAGAGGTCGCCGAACTCACGCGCCGTGCGCAGTTGATCGGCAATCTCGAGCTTCTCCCGCTCGAGGTCCTTGAGCTCCTGCTCGTACTTGCTGTATCCCTCTGGTGTAAGGACTATCTCGGTTGTGGCCATGCGCACCTCGCTCTATGTTGATGTGTACTTTCTCGCCTGCTATTCGGATTTGTCTTCCTTATTTGAGGAATCGTCCTCAGACTCCTCATCGGAATCGTCCTCGTCTTCCATGCCCTCACGCACGTTCTTTACGGTCTTGCCCAGAGCCGAACCGAGCTTGGGAAGGTTCTTGGGTCCAAAGATGACAAGAACGACCAGCAAAATAACGAGAAGCTCTGGCACGCCAAGTCCTAGAATCATTGATGCCTCCTGTTGCGTTCGCTACCGACATGCGGTTTGCACAATCTCGCATAGTGTAGTATAGCTCAACACAAACTATGTGCGACAAAGGGACTCGTTCCCTTTTTCCACATGCATAGGACTGTTCACAGGGCAGCAGGTTGTTCTGTACGAAGTACGAAAGGGCACTATGCTCGAAGGGCTCCTAATCGCAACGCTCGTTGGCACGGTATTTGCCGTCGTCGTTCGACTGGCACTGCCGCGCATTCTTGCATGGAGAGGCGTGTGGTTTACTTGGCACACGCGCTTTGGTCCTGCGTTGGTGTTCGATTCCGAGGATGAGGACGGGACGACCGTGCGCCTTCTGAACGTAAACGGAACCTACCAAAGCGTATGCTACGTAGACGATGATCTACTATGGATTCCTGTGTGCGCATATCACCGAACGTGGGCCAAGGAGGTGCGACGCACCTTTGGAGCGGCTCGCGATGCCAAGCCGCAGAGTCGTCGGGCTTTGGTTATGGGCGGAGGCGGATACTCGTTTCCCAAATGGCTTGTAGCGTACCGCCCCGACTTCGTGTGCGAGGCAGTGGAAATCGACCCAAAAATCGAGGCGATCGCACGAAATCAGTTCTTTGTCGATCGCCTTGTTGCAGACTTCAAGACCGAGCGAAGTGGGCAGCTCGTTCTGACCCGCGCCGACGCAATCAGTCGATTGCTGGATGACGAAGAGGGGTTTGACCTCATCGTCAACGACGCGTTTGCGGGCAACCGTCCGTTGGGAAGACTATCGGGAACGGAAGGCGCTCAAGCGATTCGCGACCACCTGCGTGAGGGAGGCCTCTACATCGGCAACGTGCGTACTCCCCTAGAGGGACGGCGATCGAAGGCACTTCGTGAGGTCGAAGCCGCATTCAAGCAGGAATTCGCCCACGTACGGATAATTCCCGAGCGTCCGGAAGAACCCCACAAAGCGGGCAACAATGCCCTGATAGCATGGTAATCGCAGCGTTTACAAGGGAGGAGACAACATGGCAAACGAAGTAATGGGTGGCACAAACCTCGACGAGTGGCTCGCTGAGCCCGACTGCCCGCAATGCGGCAGCGAAGACGTGACGTGCACCGAGTCGTATAAGGATGGATTGGGCCGCACGGTCAAGGTGTGGTACTGCAACAAGTGCGGACACACATGGACGGAAGTCACAGCATAGGATGCGGCTCATCCAAAGGGGCTTTTGTCGATTCGAATTGGAGTATAGGTACACGAAATGACGGCATGACACTTCTCTGAGGGCTGATGGCACAGCTTTTGGGCACATCGCGACGGTGTTTTAAGGTTTTGGAGACCTCGAGTGTACCCAAATTGCACACGAGGCCACAAAAGGCCAGTTGGACAAAACCCGAAATGCAATTTGGGTACAGTGGCTACTTTAGCTACTGTACCCAAATTGCATTTCTGCCTCTTGCCAACAGGTATTTTGTGAGGGTCCATACAATTTGGGTACACTCACGGCACGACAGCGGGAGAAACTGACAGGCTGATTTCAGTTTCGGCACTCAAAAAGAGCTCGGATTGGTGCCAAATTGCAGTAGGGAATGTATGAGCTGGTGTCGATCTCGTCGCGAATCGGTATCGTCCAGCATTTCTATTTGTTTTTTGGTATCAATTCCAAAAACCGATTGCGCGATTTCCAATATCTGTTGTATCAACATGTCGAGACTTTCGCCATCGGCAAGGTCTTCCTTTGTTGCTCGCAGAACAACGCGGCCTCGAGCAATCAAATCTCGGTCCCGTTGGATGTCATCAACGTATTTCGTACGAATATCGGTGATCTTTTCGGACAAGGCAGCCTCCGCGACTTTGGCTTCATCCCCTTCGGCACGCTGCGTCAATCGAACGATCTCCATCAGTCCCCTAAGGTCCAAGTGTCCCTCTCCTTCATAGTTAATTCCAACCGGCGCAAAGGAAAACATCAGGTCCGGATATCGATTCTGCTTCCTCAAACTCATCCGGGTCCCGTCCGAAATGATTACTCGCTCATTCAAAGTGACAGATCCCAACCCATAGCCGTGCAACTCGCAAGGAAATGAGCATACGGCCGATAGCAGGGCTTCGGGATACGAAAGCGCGCTGTTTGCAACATAGCAAAGGGCGAGACGTGCGTGTTTAGCGCCTCGAGAGCCACAAAGGGAGTCGAGGTAACTTTTTATGCGCTCGACACTGGTGGCTGACGGAATAATCATGCTCGCCTTGTTGCCTCCAAGCCCAGAGGGCGCCAAAGAAAAGTGACCACACAATTCGTGGCCGAGTATGACGAGCAGGTGAATCGGTAAGACAGTTGACATCTGATAGAAAAGAAGCTCGGGGCTGACCATCGACGACACCTCGTCCAGCCAGATAATCGATCCGGACGGCAGCTTACGTGCGCAAATACGGCTCTCTACCGTCTCCATCCGGATGCGATCAGCGTGACTCGGCACAAGAACTTTCAGGGGATTCTGTATGCTGGGCGTTTGCCACTTCCACTTCTCGCTCGTAAACTCCTTCAACGACCACCGCTTTCCCTCCCACGTGGAAGGTCTCTTGAGGTCTTCGGTATTCATCTCCAAGATGCTGTGACCCTCGCAACGAAGGAGCCGGGTCACCCAGAGTGCCGAGTCAAACGAAAGCGTTACACCCATCGAACCACCACCCATCTTTGGGATTGACCAAGAGATCGCGAAATCTATATATACCCAAATTGAGTGAAGGCCAACCTGAAGCCAGTGGCGGTATACCGAGGCGCGCAGGGCCATGCTGACCCTGCGCGCCTTAGCATTCAAATATGCGTGACCTTACACGTAGTCGACAACGTCCACCATTGAGAGCAAGTAGTCATGCTCGGCCACGCGACCGCGAGCGAGCTCGGCTGCCGCGACGATGGACATCCAACCCTGCACGTAGTTGACCGTGCAACCCTGGCGCTCACAGTAGAGACGCAGGTAGCTCTGTGCGTTCTCTTCCTCACCGTTGAGCATGAGGTGCAGGTAAGTGATGGCGCAGTCCGCACCGCCGTTGCCCTGCGTGGCATGCGCCCAGTCGCATACGCACATGCTGCCGTCCTCGCGCACGATGACGTTGGAAGGCACGAAGTCGCCGTGGCAGAGCTTGGTGTGGTTTGGCATGCCATCCAGGCGCATGAGCAGCTCGTAGCGCTGGGCCTCGGTAATGATGTCCGACGCGTCCGCGATCATGCGAGCATACTTGTCCTTCTGGCGGTTCATGAGGGGCGCGCGATGTGCGTGCACCGAGAGTTCGAGCTCGATGAGCTGCGTTAGGTACTCCTCGGACTTCTCGGGAGCTTCGTTCATGAGCTGACGCAGCGTCTTGCCCTCGACCTTCTCGGTCAGGATGGCCCAGTTGTTGCCGGTCTTTCCCACCTCAATGAGCGCGGGCACGTCGATGCCAGCCTGCTCGGCGCGCGTGAGGTTGAGCGCCTCGTTTACGATGTCGGACGAGGGCTTGGTGGCGTTGAAGACCTTTGCCACCGTGTCGTCGCAATCGTAGACCACCTTGTTGTGACGCGTGACGATGGCTGTTTTGTCCTTGGGAAGCTTCATAGCGATTCTTTCCTTTCTGAGCCGTTGCGACTAATCCTCGTAGGAGCTTGCGGGACGATCGTAGTAAGCGTCCAGATACAGCTCGCGAATCTCGCTGATGAGCGGGTAGCGCGGGTTGGCGCCGGTGCACTGGTCATTGAACGCCTGCTTGCTCATATCGTCAAGCGTATCGAGGAAGTACTGCTCGTCCACGCCAAAGTCCTTGATGGTCGGTTTGACACCAACGTGAGCCTTGAGTTCCTCGATGCCGGTAATGAAGTTCTCGAACACCTCATCGTCGTCGGCGCCCGTAAAGCCACAGTAGCGAGCGAAGCGAGTATAGCGCTCCTTGGCCTGCGGATGCTGATACTGGCTGAAGGTGCCCATCTTGGTGGGACGCTCGGCCGCATTGTAACGCATGACGCGCGTGAGGATGACGGCGTTGGCCCAGCCGTGTGGGATGTGGTGGAAGGCGCCGAGCTTGTGCGCCATGGAGTGGTTGACGCCGAGGAAGGCGTTGGCGAAGGCCATGCCGGCGAGGCAGCTCGCGTTGGCCATGTGGTCGCGGGCCTCCACGTCATTGGGATCGTCGTAGGCGCGGGCGAGGTATGTGAACACCAGGCGGCCAGCCTCAAGCGCAAGCGGATTGGTGTAGTCGCTCGCCATAATCGAGACGTACGCCTCGAGCGCATGGGTGAGGACGTCCACACCGGATGCCGAGGTGAGACCCTTGGGCTGGCTCATCATGTTGTCGGTGTCGACGATGGCCATGTTGGGCATGAGGACGTAGTCAGCGAGCGGCCACTTGATGCCGGTCTCGGCCTCAGTGATGATCGCGAACGGTGTGACCTCGGAGCCGGTGCCGGAGCTCGTCGGGATGGCCACGAAGTAGCACTGCGAACCCAGTTCGGGATACTCAAAGATGCGCTTGCGGATGTCCATGAAGTCCATGGCCATGTCTTCGAACTTGGCCTCGGGATGCTCGTACATGAGCCACATGATCTTCGCAGCATCCATGGCCGAGCCGCCGCCCACCGCAATGATGGTATCGGGCTCGAAGGCCTTGAGCTGTCGCACGCCCTCCTGTGCGTTATGCAGCTTGGGATCGGGCTCTACGTCCCAGAACGAGCTGTGGACGATGCTCATCTCGTCGAGCCTGGCCTCGATGGACTTGGTGAAGCCACTCTTGTACAGGAACTGGTCGGTCACGATGAAGGCGCGCTTCTTGCCCATCGTACCGAGCTCACCGAGGGCCAGCGACATGCAGCCCTTCTTGAAGTAGACCTTGTCAGGGGTACGGAACCACAGCATGTTCTCTCGCCTCTCTGCCACTGTCTTGATGTTGATAAGGTGCTTGACGCCCACGTTCTCGCTCACGGAGTTGCCGCCCCAGGAGCCGCAGCCCAGTGTGAGGGACGGAGCGAGCTGGAAGTTGTACAGGTCACCGATGCCGCCATGGCTGGAGGGCGTGTTGATGAGGATGCGGCAGGTCTTCATGGCCTCGTAGTGACGCTGGATCTTCTCGGCCTCGTTCACGTCAATGTAGAGCGAGCTCGTGTGGCCATAGCCGCCGTCAGCAACTAGACGCTCAGCCTTGGCGATTGCCTCCTCGAAGTCGGCCGCATGGTACATAGCAAGGACGGGGCTAAGCTTCTCGTGCGCAAATTCCTCGCTGATGTCAACCGACTCGACCTCACCGATGAGGATCTTTGTGGCCTGCGGAACCTCGATGCCGGCAAGATCTGCAATGGTCGCGGCCTTCTGACCGACGATCTTTGCGTTGAGTCGCCCGTTGATGATGATGGTCTTGCGCACCTTGTCGAGCTCCTCGGGATTGAGGAAGTAGCAACCACGACGCTCGAACTCGGCCTTGGCCTGAGCGTAGGCCTCGTCGCCCACCACGGTGACGGACTGCTCGGAGGCGCAGATCATGCCGTTGTCGAAGGTCTTGGAGTGGATGATGGAGTTGACGGCGTTGATAACGTCAGCCGTATCGTCGATGATGACCGGCGTGTTGCCCGCGCCAACACCAAGTGCCGGCGTGCCGGAGCTGTAGGCGGCCTTCACCATGCCAGGACCACCGGTAGCGAGGATGATGTCGGACTCGGCCATGAGCGTGTTGGTGTTCTCGAGCGAGAGTGCTTCGATCCAACCGATGATATGCTCGGGAGCGCCAGCGGCAACGGCGGCATCGAGCACCACGCGTGCCGCCTCGGCGGTGCACTTTTTTGCGCGCGGATGCGGAGAGATCATGATGGCATTGCGGGTCTTGAGTGCGATGAGGCATTTGAAGATGGCTGTGGAGGTGGGGTTAGTGGTGGGAATCACCGCACCAATGACGCCGATGGGCTCGGCCACGCGCTTGATGCCGCCCGCCTTGTCCTCGTCAATGACGCCACAGGTCTTGGTATGCTTGTAGGCGTTGTAGATGTACTCGGAGGCATAGTGGTTCTTTATGACTTTGTCCTCCAGAACTCCCATGCCCGTCTCCTCAACGGCCATCTCGGCCAGGGGGATGCGCGCCTTGTTGGCAGCCATGGCCGCCTCGTAAAAAATCTTGTCAACCTGCTCCTGCGTGTAGGTTGCAAACTTGGCCTGGGCCTCACGCATGAGTGCGAGCTTCTCCGTCAACTCTTCGTCGCTGCGCACGACGAGGGCTGGTCCATCGTCAAAGACTGTCTTGGTCTCTTCAGCCATCGATAAATCCTCCTTCTGTGATGCGATACGAAGTCGTCACTTTCGTATCAAAGCCACTTTCTTGTCGTTTCAACACCATGATTGGATAATATACTGTTGTTTCACCAATTTCAAGCTTTTGTTTTGCAAATCCCGTGAGCGATAATATATAAGCCGTGAACGCGCTGCGAGATCCCATGTGCTTGTGGTAGAGTCTCGTGGCGCGATTCGGACCGTCAATACGTTCTTGATGGACGGCTACGTCCACAGGCAGCAGCACGGATCACCATTTAGATCCGGTGCCTACGGGGCAGCTCCCTCGTGAGCGTCATTAGTTGGCACAAAGAGGTGAGCAGCTCGAAATACTGCTTGATGCGGTCTTTGACAAAATCGATCACGACGCCAGCCAAAACCCCGTCGAGCTCGGACAGACGCTGTATGCGACGTTTCTGCACAATGCAGGCCTAGAAGGACGCACACTTGACCCAGCAAATGAGGAGCGGTCGTTCGATGAGATGGCGGAGGATTCTCTGATTGAGCGCTGGCGCGAGAGAGGTCTCGGCCGTGGATGATTCCTTGCGCATTCTCGTTGACTCGTGCGTATGGGTCGACAACTACTTGGGCGACCATCCCAAGCACGATGAGTCGCTCGAGTTCTTTAATAGGGCATACATAGCGGGAGTCACATTGCGACCTAAAGAAAAGGTGTGACGAGCTTAAACCGTGCCCTCAAAGAGCACGCGCTCGCCCAGCTGCACTCGCTCGACACCCGGTTCCTTCGCGCGACGGAAGTCGAAACTCAGCAAATACCCCACTGAGAGACCGAAGTAGTCGAGGTAGCCCTCGATCTGCCGCTCCCCTTCCGTGTGATAGCGTTCTCCGCGCCAAATCTTCAGCTCTATGACATAGCGCTTTCCTAGCCAATGAATCACGACGTCCATGCGACGCTGGTCGCGTGTCTGCTCCTCTATGCTGTAGGTACCGGTCCCGTTGATGATGGGCGAGAGGTACGTGAGGAATCTCTCGCGCCCTTCTTCCTCAAGGAACCGCTCCCCCGAGTCGCCATGGATGCGATTGTGATCGCGGATAAAGTGCGCCATGATCTTGGGCACGTCGAGTCCGCCATCCTCGTCGATGAAGAGAGATTGGTCGGCACCTGCAGCGATTCTAAGACCGGGGTCCGCCTCGCTCTCGCCAACGAAGGATACGTAGAGCAGCATCTCGAACACTCGGTTCGCCACCACGAGCTTGTTATGCTCGACACGTGCAAAACCGTACATGAGGAGCTGCTGCTGTTCGTTGTCATAGCTCACGTACGCAACTTGCTCGCCGCGCATGAGCATCGCCCGTAGCTTTCCGCGCAGTTCGGGATAGTTCTGTAGCTTGCCCATGAGCGAGTCGAAAAGTGTGTTCGTCTCAGAGAGAAGCAGCCTCACCGCCTCGTCCACGCCCCGCTGCGACCACGCCTCCTCGCGACTCGCGAAGCCGTGACCAACGAGCTTCTCGTCTATAATCTGGCACACGCGACTCACGAGGAACGGATACCCATGCGTGTAGTCGTAGATTTGTCGTGCAATGCCTTCCACGTTCATGTCCGTGCTGTGATCCACCTCGTATTCCGTGATCATTCCGGCGATGTCGGTCGCAGAAAACTCCATGCTCACCTCGAAGTTGGCCGCAATGTTCCACGGGCTGTTAACCTTGTGCTGGTCTTCGTCACGAATCTTTGCGCACAGATGGCGTACGTCGGTGACTCCCGCCAAAATGACCGACTGGAAAGCGGGAGTATCGGGATAGTCTGCTCGCTCCAGGTATTGCAGACGCAACTGAGCCAGGAAGTCCAAGAAAACTTGGTTGTTGGTGGCGCTGTCCACTTCGTCGATAATGAGCACGAGGGGCTTGTCGCTCTCCTCGCACCAGTCGGCAAGCACAAAGAATAGCTTGTCGAGCGACGCCTTGTCTTCGTCGATGCGCGTAAGCTCCTTTATATCCGCCTGAATCTGCACGGGCATCTGCAGCCGCGCGCGTTTGCGCCACAGAATCCGACAAAACGCGCCTACAAACATACCTTCAGTGCTGAAACCTGCGGTGCTTATGGCCTGGAAATCCAGACGAATCACACCGTAGTCGCCCTGCAGCGCGCGCTCGAGCGCCGCAAGCGTCGTGGTCTTGCCATACTGACGTCCCCTGTTGATGGAGAAGTAATCGCCCTCGTCCACCATGGCGCGAATCTGGTCCACCCGGTCGTCGATGTTTACCATGTAGTGCTTGCGCGGAACGCATAGGCCAGTCGTGTTGAACCGTTTCATGATGCCTCCCATTTTTTCAACGTCGGACTTCTGAACTGGATGGGCTACGCGCAGGATGTCATGGATATACGAGACAGCCATCTCGCTACATTGAATGTCGCTCTATCTTGCAGCTGTGTTCCTTCGTCTTTGTGTCGTAGTTCACACCGACGAGCACGATGTCTCCGCCGAACCCTTCCAAGGCTTTGGGGTAGTTCCTATCGTGAATCTGTTGAATCGCACTCTCAGCCGATGCCTTCCACTTCAGTTCCACGACCATCGCGGGAAGGGCAGACCTGCGTTTGGGAAGGAACACGACGTCAGCCAAGCCGTGACCCGAGGGTAGCTCCTCAATCTTGGCATACTGATCCACGCAGGAGAGGTATGCCATCTTCACCACATACCTCAGGCTTTGCTCATTGTTGTAAAAAGTCGGCGCATACTCCGAGTCGTGCACTTCTTGGATAGCCTTCGCAACCTTCGCCTCCCTACCAGCAAGCGTGTCCTTGAGCAGCTCGTCAGAACGGCGAACCAGCGCGACAAGCTCCGGATGCCTCGCGCGGCGCAGAACGTTATCGAACTCCGTGCGGACCTCTTCGTTCGGGATGCCGCAGAGACCCGCCATCACCTCGTCTTCGTCATCGTAGAAATCCGGCACCTCCTCGTACGTGAGGTAGCCTAGATGCACCATGAGCGTAAGGACATCATCCTTACAGGTGAACGTCTCGACATCGTTCTGGAAGGAATCAGTTTCTATCTCGACTTGCTCGCCGGCCATGAGCCGAGCAATGTCTGCTTGCAGGCCGTCCTGACCCATGTCGATATAGGTCATCAGCGCATCAGCTGCCGAGGTCTTCTTCCAGTAGGATTTGTATCTGCCCGAATCAAGCGCGTGCATAACGGAGTAGGGGTTGTACATCGAATGCGCATCCCCTACGGTGTATCCGTCGTACCATCGCCGCATGCGCGCGAAGCTCCTGCCCCGCTCCTCGCAGAGCTCGCGAACCTCTCGCTCGGTAAAGCCAACGTATGTGGCAAAGCTACCCGGATCCAGTACAGAATACTCACGGAAGTCAGAAATCGCCGACTGTGAGCCGTTCTTCTTTATCGGGAGGATTCCGGTCATGTAGGCAGCCGCGACGACCTTGGGAGTGAAGCTGTTGTTCTTGAACCACGAGCGAAGCAGATTGAGATAGCGATTCTGCGCCTCTCCGTCATGAGTGGCCTCGCGTATGAGCGCATCCCACTCGTCAATGATGAAGACGACCTTTGACCCAGTTGCGTTTGCGAGAGCTATGAGAGCCTCGGTGGCAGTCTCCTTCTCCCCACATGCGGGGCAAAGCTCCGCGGCCTCGCGTCGCACCGCCAACGAGATTCTCGCCGGCACCTCGCACAGCGGAGTTCCCTCGACCTCAGCCTCGGAGACGAAACTCGTCACATCAAGGCTTATGACGTGGTACTTGTTGAGGTGATGCTCGAAGCTCGCATCATGCGCAATCTCGTAGCCAGCAAACAGCTCGCGAGAATCACAGCTCACATCGTAATATGCGCACAGCATCTGGGCGGCATAGGACTTTCCGAAGCGACGGGGCATACTGATGCAGGTAAGGTTTTTGCCGGTTCCGATTGTCTGATTGAGCTGGCTAATCAGCCCCGTCTTATCTACGTACCCAGCACTCGTCATTCGAACGAACCCGCTGTTCCCCGGATCAAGGTATGTGCCCATGTCGCACCTCCTCGCGACTTCCAGAAACATGTGTTCACTATAGCATGTAGTGCTTGCGCGGAACGCACAGGCCCGTCGCATTAAACCGTTTCATGATGCCTCCGCCGCCGGAGAAGCCGCCGTCTGGAACTGATTATAGATAAAGTCTGCCGACGACCCGAACCCAACAACCCCTCAAGCAGTCCGGCAGTGCCTCACCGCTCACACGCCCCAAGCACGGACGCGCTCAATCTCACTTGTCTCGTTTGGAGTCTCGAGCACGTAGTCGGCCAAGTAAGGCACTGCAAACACAAGATAGCCACGACGCGGAGAGAGTACTATGCCGCTACGCAAAAGCCGAGCGCGGGATGGGCTCGTTTGCTTCACATCCTTGCCAAGAACGCGAGCGACGTCAGACGAACGGGCGAAACGCCGCTTGTCGAGACACTGCGCCATGCCCGCAAGATAAGCGTAGTCGGTCGCAGAAAGCTCTGCCACCATTGGCCTCAACGCTCGACTCGAGTATGCTTCCACCGCCCTGCCCACGGCAAGCCGCACATCATCCAAACCGACAGGACGTAAATCACTATCATCCCGATCGTTAATAATATCCACAAGATGATAGCCCAGAAGTTGAACCATATAGGGATGCCCATAGCTTGCGTTCACGAGCTCCCGCAAGCACTGTGCATCGAGCTTAAGTCCAACTCGTGATGTCGTATCATCAAATGCGGAGACAACCTCGCCACGATCCAACAAGGTCAACCTCTCGTGGACGGCACGTCGCATGAAGGTACAGCCCCCGTATCGAATGACCTCATCATACGAAAACGGCAGACCGGCCGTCACAAGGATCGAGTTCATTCCCTTGCGTGACGCCATCTGAAACGCGTTGCTAATCGCCGAAACATCGCTCTCTGAGAGCTTCTGTATTTCATCTACGGTAACCATAACACCCTTGCTCGAGTTTAGGCACGCCTCGACAAGCAGTACGTCGAGGTCACCCCTCTCCACACGGGTTGTACGCGCTGTCGACACCCCTCCAACGCTACCGCCTGACCCTAATATGCCGACACTCAGTTGCGGGTCAATCGTCCGCGTCTCCTCGTCGTGCCCAGCAAGTCGCCGCGCCAAGGTTCGAACGGTGTCCTCAGGACCCAGGTCAATCACATGCCAGCCCTTCCTCTTGGCAAGAAGAGACAGCTGCTCGATGAGGGCGGTCTTTCCACTTCCCCTTGTCCCCGTCACAAAGAGGGCACGATCCTCACTACCCTCGTCTCGAAGTGCCCTCTCAAAGCGTCTGAGGATATGCTTCCGACCAAAGAAAAGGTTTGGTTTTCCGCCGAACACCGGGCTGAAAGGATTGTCGAACATCCGCAAGACCCCTTTCTATTCATTCTATCTATTCTATTGATTCTATTTATCCACCTCTTATTCTACTATTTCTATAACGAGATACACATTTAGTTGCCGCAGAATCACGAATCGAGGCGGGGAGCAGCGGGCCGAAGTGGGGCGTGAGCCCGATACCCGTGGCTTTTTTGCATGTGAATCAATTGTGACAGTCAGTTTAGTTGCCTTCATGCGGCAAGCCGCCACTACAGCAACGCAACGCCCGCCTCTTCGCAGGCTCCGGCAAAGTCGTCGGACAACCCACCGTCAGACACGACGGCGTTTACATCACCGAGCCCGCACACCCTAAACGTGGACGGTCGGCCTTCTTTACTGGAGTCCATAAGGACGATGCACTTGTGGGCACGCTTGACGAGCGTGGATTTAAACACGGCCTCGTCATCGGATCCGCACGAAAAGCCCTCGCCGCGCTGGTATCCCGTCACTCCCAAAAAAACCTGGTCGAACGTCAAAGACCGCACAGATTCGATGGCACGAGCGCCCATGGTACTCTTTGAATAACGGTTGAGACGTCCGCCTATAACGAGCGTTTTCGCGCGCTCCAGGCGAGCAAGCTCAGAGGCAACGGTCAGCGAGTTGGTAAAGACCAACAGTTCCATGTCTTCCATAACCGCAGCAAGCGCCGTCGTCGTGCTTCCCGAATCGATGAAGATGGTTCGGCCCGGACTAATGAGATCAGCGGCCTTTTGTGCAATCGTTGTCTTTTCCACCGAACGACGCCCCACACGTCGCGCCAACAGATCGTCAGTACCTACGGCAAATCCCACCGACTTGGCTCCCCCATGGACCCGAATGATAAGACATTGCTTATCAAGCGTCTTGAGGTCGGTACGCAGCGTCATCTCGCTCACGTCGGGAAACGTTTGCTTGAGTTGAGAGAACGTGACGGTACCCTCGCTGTTTATATAGTCAACGATGCGCTCACGGCGCTCTGCCATGGCCATGGTGCTGCCTTCCGGTTCTGCCATCCTATCTCCAATCTACCACATGATGTGGAGTCGTACCGATGCACAAATGAAGGTGTCTTAATAAAGAGGTGACAAAAAACAGGAACGATGCGCAATAAAGAGCCGTAATCCCGTCGCGTGCCAAAGGGAGATTACCCTCTGACACGCGGCGGGGTATGGCTACCCCTCCCAGCGCCCGTGCTATAAATCAATCGCTAGTCGGTCCAGTTCTCGAGCAGGTAGCGCTCGGCAGCGGGGCACCAAAGCCCGTTGTTGCCTTCCACGATGTCGGCAAGAGCGGCGTAGCGCTCATCCTCGGTCGCCTTGTCGCGCAGCTCGTCAAGCGCCACGAGCGGCATGGAGATGTGCGTGTAGATAAGCTTCTTGCCACCGGGGATGCCAGGCAACCCGCACGTCGCAGAAGCGGCGGCATCCAGGCCACCGATGTGGGTAACCATGACGGCCGGGTCGATGCGACCGGCAGCGGTCAGCTCCAGGGACTCGATCATGTCGGCCGTGTTGCCGCCCGTCGTTCCCATGACATGCGTGGAGTTGTAGTGCACATCGTAAAAGTTGATGGGCGCGCTAAAGGCAGTGTCGGTAGGACCAGCAAAGAAGTTGAGGCATCCATCTCGACCCAGAATGGCACTCGACTGCTCGATGACCGCAGCCACCGGAGCATAGCACAGCACGTCGTCGTAGCCTTTGCCACCGGTGATGGCACGCAGCTCAGCCACGGGGTCATCCATGTTGCCCGTGTTCACGAAGTGCAGCTCGACGCCGGTCTCTTCCTTTACCTGCTCGGGCGGGAAGAGGCTCGCAGCACGGTCCAGACGATCCTGGTTGATATCGGTGACCACGAGCAGGCCGGGCTTGCGGTCGCGATGCAGTGCATAGGTGAGCGCACCAAGACCCATTGGGCCGGCGCCCGCGGTGATCGCGAGATTGCCACCCTCGCGAATGCCCATCTCATGGGTGTAAACACCCATCTGCGTGTGATACGCCGCGTTGAGCGCGCCAATCGAGCAGCTCAGAGGTTCGGCGAGCGATGCCTGATAATAGGCCTCGCCCTCGTAGACGAGGAAGCTGTCGGTGGCAAAGATCTCTTGTGGGAGGATGCAGTAAGTAGCGTCGCCGCCACAGAACTCATAGGAGTAGCCAGGCGAGTCCATGGAGCCCTTGTAGTTGATGGCAGGCTGGATCGTGAACTTCTGGCCAGGCTTGTACTTATCTGCGTACTTGGCGCCAACCTCCACGATGTTGCCTGCGAACTCATGCCCGGTGATGGGCGGATGCTCGGCCGCGTCTGCGTGGACGCGCTTGTGATCGGTGCCCAGTTTGGCCATCTTGTAGGTAGACATGCAAATAGAGTCCGACACTACCTCGACGAGCATCTCGTCGTCCTTGATGGGGGGAAGCTCGAACTCCTCGAGCCTCAGATCCATTGCCCCATGCAACCTTACTGCCTTTGCCTTCATTGCCGTTCCTTTCTTCTCGTTATACTATCGTTTCAACACTTTCGATTCCATTGTAACCTTTGTTTCAACAATGTCAACATGGAATTGTGCGAGCGGGATTGAATTCACGTTTATGCAGGTCGTACATGATATGCTTTATCGACTACTAACCGTTCACGGGAAAAATCCTACCGTTTGTCTTTTCGTTTCAAAAGTAAATTGAGGTTTTGGTTTGCAAATCATAAGGTTAGATTGTCGTTTCAACACCTGCACGCACAAATAGACAACCGTCATAATTGGAAGGAGAGAAAATGGCAGACGTCAGAGCCGCAGTATCTAGGTTTGGCAAAGCCTTGAGCGGCATGGTAATGCCCAACATCGGCGCATTTATTGCCTGGGGCTTCCTCACGGCACTCTTTATTGAAACGGGCTGGCTCCCCAATGCGCAACTCGCGGAAATGGTCAGCCCCATTCTTAAGTTCCTGCTCCCCATATTGATCGCAGGACAAGGCGGATTTATGATTGCCGGCCAGCGCGGCCGCGTCATCGGTTCCATCGCCGTTATGGGTGCCGTCGTCGGATCCGAGTATACCATGCTCATGGGCGCCATGCTCATGGGTCCTTTAGCTGGCTGGGTTATCAAGACGTGGGATAACTTCGCGGACAAATGGAAGCCCGCCGGCCTCGAGATGCTCATCGACAACTTCTCGATCGGCATCTTGGGCATGCTTCTCGCCATTGGCGGATTCTACGGCGTTGGCCCCTTCATGGGCACCATCCTGGTGGTCTTGCAGTCTGGCGTCGAGATGCTCGTAAACGCGCACCTGCTGCCAGCACTTGCCATCTTCATCGAGCCCGCAAAGGTGCTCTTCCTCAACAACGCAATCGGCAACGGCGTGTTCGTACCCATCGCAACCGAGCAGGCAAAGACCGCCGGTCAGTCCATCATGTACATGCTCGAGTCCAATCCTGGCCCTGGTCTTGGCGTACTACTTGCCTATTGCTTCTTCTGCAAGGACCAGGCTACCAAGCAGTCCGCACCCGGCGCCGTTATCATCCACTTCCTGGGCGGCATCCACGAGATCTACTTCCCCTACGTGCTCATGAACCCCAAGGTCATCATTGCCCCCATCGTGGGTAACTTCGTATCCATCCTTCTGTTCTCTCTCTTTGGCTGCGGCCTTGTTGGCCCCGCCTCCCCCGGCTCCATCATAGCCTTTATGGCCATGGCGCCGCAGGGCCAGCAGATCACGATTCTGCTTGGCGTACTCGCCGGCGCGGCCGTATCGTTCCTCATCGCCTCGCCCATCGTTCGTACCTCCGACGTTGCCGACCTCGCTTCCGCTCAGGATGCCGTCGCCAACATGAAGGCGGCCGGCTCCAATGGTCCCGCAGAGGCTGGACTTGGCGACAAGATCATCTTTGCCTGCGACGCTGGCATGGGCTCCTCCGCCATGGGCGCTACCCGCTTCCGCAACCGCATTAAGCTCGACCGTCCCGACCTCATCGTTGAGCATGCCTCCGTGGACGAGGTCCCCGCCAACGCACGCATTGTCGTAGTGCAGGCCAACCTTGCCGACCGTGCTCGCAAGAGCGCCCCGCAAGCACAGTTCGTCGTCATCAACAACTTCCTCAACGACCCCAACCTCGATACGCTCTACAACGACCTTGTCGCTGCCTCTGCCGCCGCTGGCGTGGGCGAAACAGACGTGGCGGTCGTCACCGAGAAGATCGAATCCGAGACGAAGCCAGCCATCGCCATCGATCGTGACGGCATCAAACTGGGCTGCCCGTCCGTCACCAAGGAAGAGGCCATCCGCGCCTCTGGCGAGCTACTCATGGCACACGGCGCGGTGGACGAGAGCTACATCGATGCCATGTTCGAGCGCGAGCGCGTGCAGAGCGTGTACATGGGCCTGGGCGTCGCCATCCCGCACGGCACCAACGACGCGAAGGACTCCGTCAAGAAGACCTGCGTCACGCTGCACCAGTATCCCGACGGAGTAGACTGGGGCGAGGAGAAGGCCTACCTGGTCTTTGGTATCGCCGGAGCCGGTGGCGAGCACCTCACTGTACTCGCGAACGTCGCACGCGCCCTTGAGGACGACAATGTCATCGCAAAGATGCGCACCACCAACGACGTTGACTGGCTGCTCAAGGTCCTGAGCTAACCCACATAGAGACGCTCCCGCATTCCTTACTTCCCTTCCTTTTGTGGGACGCGCCGCCCGGGGTGTCACACAACACCCCGGGCTTCTCTTGCGGAACAAAACTCCCCGGGAACTCTGTTCCACATGGCACAGAAGTTCCCGGGGAGTTTTGTTCCACGCAAGGACCGTTATTCGTGACAGAGCGGAGAAGTGCGCACGGTGGGTTTGGCGTCAACGCCAGCGGGAATGGTGAGCTTGAAGGTCGCCGTTGTGTCGCCGCCCGGCTCAATGTTGATGTGAGAAACCCGCGTGTCGCATCCATAAAGCGTACACTGCTTGTTGTATTCGATCTCGGGAATGACCTTGTCGGCAGGAATGGGCGTGTCTTGGTGCACCTCGTAATCGCTTATGGTCGCACCGTCCGGAGCCATGATGTAAATGGTCTCCAAAAGGTCACCCTTACTGCGCTTCCACGGATTGTAACCGGTGATGTAGTCGGGTGCGCTGGTGGCATCATTCTCGCTGATGGTGTTCTTGAAGTGCGCGGTGACGTCATAGGTCGTGCTGCCGTCGGCGTTGCGTGTACCGCCGGCCACGTCCGCCCAAATATCCAAATACCAGCAAAGCTTTGCCCAGGTGTTGTCGTTGGCGTAAACACCAAGCTCGGGATGCGCCTGGTCGTGCACGAGCGCACCATCGAGGCCGAGGTCACGTATGAACTGTTCGTTCGTCCCATCTGTCATCCATACCCCAAAGCGATGGTCCTTACCAGACAACTCTATCGCGCGCCAAAGCTTGGAGAAGGTGTCCAGCTTGAAGTCACCCATCGCGTCGAGCAGGCGCGAGAACGATTCGTGTGCAACGCTGTTGAAGAACTGGTCTTCGAGCGCACCGCCATCCTCGTCGTAGCCATAGCGCCAATACACCCCACTCATGAGTTCCTCAGCAGCGTTGCTCCCGTCTACGACCGTTCCATCCGGAGCCGTGACGCCACCGGTCAGCTCCAGCATGCGCTGTAGGAATACGGGATCCATGGCAAGCGCGCCGTCAATGGGAGCACCATAGGCATTCTCCCAGAATTCCCGAGCAACCTGTCCGGTTCGTGTGAAGTCTGGCGTGTAGGTGCATGCCGCAGCATCGGTAGCAAAGGGGTCTTCAAACGCCGCAAGCTCATCTTGACCGACTGCTGCCCTAAAGCCGTGATCGTGCGCGAGACCCTGCACATCGCTCACGGAATGGAAATCCTCAAGCGTGGCGTTGCCATCGGTGACGCGCATGAGGCCAACAGACCCTGGAAAGCCCCCGCCCGCGCGAATCTCCGCATTCGTCTGAGCGAGAATGATATACGTACGCGTCTGTCCCCCATCGCCCAGTGAATTGAGCAAGAACGTGAACGTGCGATCGGCATCGCCCAGCACGACCTTCGCGGCCTCCATGGGAGCCTTGAGTTCGTCGACGAGCGTGTTCACGCGTCCTATGACCCCCGGCGTGAGCGCATTGATCTGATCCGCGTTGCGCACGACGACGGGAGCGACCGACACTACTGCATCGCGCATGGATGCCAGCATGCCCGTATTGACGGAATGCTCCTGAACGAGGTCTGCGAGCGGGATGCCCGCCACGCCTTCCGTAAAGGGAACCAGAGCGTTTTCGGTGAGGTCGTATGCGCTATCGGTCACGACCTGAGCGTTATACAAATCGTGGCCAACAAACGGAATGAGCGTCGCAGCCGTCCAGAGCGGACTGTGGACCTCATCGCGAATGTCCTTCACACTCCCCCTCAGCTGATCCGCCGTGTTGCGCATCTCGTCGGCGTTGCCATCGAGCATGCTGTGCTCCAAGGTATTGGCCTGCGTCAAAGCATCATGCGCTCGATTTACGACACCGCGTGCAGAAATGAACACGAGTACACCGACCACCGCCATCGCAACAAGAACGGCGGCCAAGATTCCCAAAACCACCCGAGGCCATCTACGACGCCGCGGAAACTCCTCCTGATTCGCATAGTGACGACTTCCGTGTGTTGTGTTGTTTGTTTGCGAGGCATTACTGCTATGCTTCATCACTCGTCTCCCCCCGATGGGAACATGCAGGCTTCATTTGGTCGAGCCGTCGAAGCGACGGCGGTACATCCCATGTCGCACGATTGTATCGTTGAATGGCCACCGCCGACAAAACGCCCGTCAAACCCGCACAAGACATCAAGGGAGGCTTGAGAATATGCGTCTCTCACTTCTCTTTGTTTACATCCAGTATATGTTTACATTGATTAATCTGTTTGCTTAAATATAAACTGCTTTGATATTATTTATAATGGTTTTATTCCTATAGCGAGCGGAGATTACCTATGTCCAACATTCTGCCAGAATTTGTTGCCATGCAAGCCATCGCCGATGCTGTCGCCGACCTCTCTAAATCAGAAAAGAGACGTGTTGCCGCTTGGCTTGTCGACTATACCGCGCAAGAGACAGTATCGCAAGCCGACACGAACGAAACCAGTTCACAAATCGACGCCCTTGCCCACAAGCCTATAAGCGAGGGTGCCGTCGAACCGGAACCCATCTCGTCCTTCTCCGAACTGTATGACGCGGTTGCACCAAAGACTGGCGCGCAGAAGGCAGTTGTCGCCGGCTACTGGATCGAGAAGTACGAAGGCCGCGACTCGTGGAAGGCCTCCGAGACCAACAAGCTACTCAAGTCCATCGACGTCAAGATAAGCTCGATATCCATCGTCCTCACCAACGCCGTGAAGGCAGCAGAACCCATGGTCGCCGAACTCGGACGGCTTGGTGAGGGACAACGGTCGCGCAAGACCTTCTGCCTCAACGAAACCGGCATCGCGTTCGTCGAGAACCGACTCGGCTAACTACCCAAAAGTCCTTCTCGTATCGCACGCAGGAACAACGGCTCGCCTCCAAAGAAGCGCCATGGAAAGCAGCCGCGCGGTTCCGCAGCGAGCGGGGCTCGGGGTTTGTCCCCGCGCGCAGTTCCGCAGGCGAAGCCGAGGACTGTCTGAGCACGGGGACATACCCCGAGCCCCTCCCGGGAGCGAGGACTGTTCGAGCACGGCGCTTGTCCATGGCACCTGAAGGATCTGGCACTTCGTTGTGGACGGACATGGACACACCGCTGTCGTTATTACGCACACATTTGCTAGATGAGGCCGTCTCGTTTGTCGTGAATCGTCTTCGACTCTTCGTCTGCCTTGCGAATGGCCGCGCGACGAATCTTGCCGTTGACCGTCTTTGGCAGCTCGTCCACGTAGTCAATGATTCGCGGGTACTTATACGGCGCCGTTTCGCGTTTGACAAAATTCTGCAGCTCACGCGTAAGCTCGGGAGACGCCTCGTATGCGGAGTGGAGCACGATGGTAGCCTTCACAGCTTTCCCGCGCACCGGATCGGGCACGCCCGTGACGGCGCATTCCCGCACGGCATCATGCTGTAGCAGGACGCTCTCGATTTCGAACGGCCCAATACGGTATCCCGAGCTCTTTATAACGTCGTCGTTGCGGCCAACGTACCACAGGCAGTCATCCTCGTCGCGCCAGGCAGTGTCTCCCGTGTGATACCAGCCGTCATGAATCGCCTCTGCGGTCTTCTCGGCATCGCGATAGTACTCCATCATGATGCCCTCGGGTGGGTTGTCTTCGTCGTAGCGAATGCAAATCTCGCCCGTCTCGCCGTCTTCGCACTCAGTGCCGTCCTCGCGCAGAATCCTCACGTCGTACAGCGGGACGATGCGACCCATGGAGCCAGGTTTGGGATGAGACCCATTGAGGTTCGCAATGGTAAGCGGCGTCTCCGTCTGTCCAAAGCCCTCGTAAATCGTCAGTCCCGTGCGCTGTTTCCAATAGTCATACAAATCGGGATTGAGCGCCTCGCCTGCCGTCGTGCAATACACGAGGGACGTGAGCTTGGGCATAGGCGTCTCGGGGTGCATCATGTCGCGCATCATGAGTCGATACATCGTCGGAGGGCAGCACAGCGTGGTGACGCCATGATCGTCAATGAGCCTTAGGATGTCGTTGGCATGGAATCGGTCGAAGTCATACACCAGAATCCGCGACTCCATGGTCCAAGCGCCATAGAACTTGCCCCATACGGCTTTGCCCCAACCGGTATCGGCAATGGTAAAGTGCAGGCCGCCGTCACCCAGAACGTTGTGCCAGAGTTTAGCGGTAATCGTATGCGCAAGCGCGTAAGTATAGTTGTGGAGCACCATCTTTGGGTTGCCCGACGTTCCACTCGAGAAGTACATGATCATGGGCTCGTCGACCGTTGTGGAAATACGTCCCCAAAAGTCGCTCGCCGCCCGCACCCCCGAGTTGAAGTCGACCCAGCCTTCGCGGTCGCTCACGAGCTCGCATATGTGTTCGGGTCCGCTCAGAGCACGGTGAACCTGTGGGTCAAAGCCGGGCTGGTCCACCGCAAGGCCGGCACCTCCGGCCGCAACGATAATCTTTTTCTCGAGTTCGGGGCAGTTGGGAGCCACGGCGTCCACCACATCGGCAATCGTTCCCGCATCGGTGCAGACGACAGCCTTGATTCCCGCAGAGGAAAGACGGTACTCAAGGTCATGCTCACGCAACATGAACGTCGCCGGCACAAGCAGGGCCCCAATCTTGTGCAGCGCGAGCGCGACGATCCAAAACTGGTAATGACGACGAAGTATGACGAGCACCGCATCGCCTTTTCGTATGCCTTGAGACACGAGGAAGTTCGCGCATTTGTCAGACCAGAACTTCATCTCGCCAAACGAGAACCGGTGCTCCTCCCCCTCCGGATTGAGCCAGAGCATCGCCGGTCGATCGGGCTCTGCCTCGGCAATGTTGTCCACCACGTCGTATGCCCAGTTGAAGGTCTTGGGATAATGCAGGGACAGATGCACAACTTGGCCCGTGCGATCGCGGCTTTCGGACAGGTAGTTCTCGTTCAAATATCGCATGATTAGGTTTCCTTTACACAGAGATTATCATCAAGTAACAACAAACAGCAGACGCGGCCAGCCGGCCGCGACGCACGCCACCTGCGGCGTGGTGTTCTTTGCTTAACGGCACCGTCCCAAGAAGGGGACGATGCCTAGATAATCTCGTTTCCCTGCGGCCTAAAAACAACAGCCAAAATCTGAGCATCCTCGCCACCGATGGCAATCATGCCATGCCCGCGTCCAGAATCGTAGAACAGTGTGTCGCCAGGACCAGCCTCCTCGAAGTGATCCTCAAAGCGGAAGCGAAGGCGACCCTTGAGCACGAAATCCATCTCTTGTCCCTCGTGGTACGAGAGGTGGATGGGCTCATGCTGGCTCTCTTGCTGGAACGGAACATCCACGAGGAACGTCTCGCCCAGACGATTGCGGAAGTGCGGGGCTTTGTGTAGGTAATGAAAGTCAGTATGACGCTCGAGCGGAAGGCCTTCTCCGGCACGGACCACCTCGTAGTGGCGAAGGCGCGGGCTCTCGCCCGTAAGAAGTTCCACGACGTCCACCCCGAGCTTGAGTGCACACTTGTACACAAACGTAAAGGTAAGATCCATCTTGCCGGACTCGCGGGCGGCGTATTCTTCGGCAGAACGTCCCGTGGCCTGGGCCATCTCCTCGATGCTAAAGTCATTGTCCTCGCGCAACGAGCGGATACGACTGGCAACTTCATGTCTGTTGTCTACGTCCACGAACTCCATGATTTGGCCTTCCTCCGTCATGTAATGGAAGAACTATAGCACAATACGGATGACAAAGAGAGCGAGCGGCAAAACGCATATCGGATCGTCTTTGCTATCCATCCAATCGGTTAGAACCATCTGCGACGCTTAAAGAAGGAGAACTCGGCGGCAATGAAGAAGATAAGAATTGCCGCGACGATGAAGTAAGCGTCCGGATGTCGGAGTTCTGGCATGTTCACGAAGTTCATGCCATACCAACCAGTAACGAGCGCGAGTGGCGTAAAGACCGTCTCTACGATCGTAAGCATCGACATCACGTTGTTCTGCTGCACTTCTATGCGTTCCTGATATCCCGCGCGAATCTCGCCCGCAAAGTCGCGCACATCTTCGGCATCCAAAGCAAGCCGTGCGATTTGACGCGATATGGTGGCACACTGACGTGCTGCCCGCTCGTTTCCGCCAGCGTGAGCAACCTGCGTGAGGTCTTCCAGCATGTCTCCCGTCTGGCGACAAAATGCCTGTATGGCACCCAATTCGCGACGAGCATTGCCGATGAACTCCGAGAATCCCTTGGGCATCTCGTATAGGTCGTCATTGAGGTGCTCCTCAAGCTTTGCCAGCCTGCTTTCGTACTCGCGAATCCAATTGGAGATGCGCACCACCAACATTACGATCATCTCGGGAATGAACGAAATTCCAGTGCTCTTGTCTAGATACTGGTCCACAAGCGACTGGGCCAAGAAGACTCGCTCAAGCCCCTCTTCTGGCATCACGAGCGTTAACCTCCCATTGAGGAACTGATATGAAAAGCCAAGGTCGTCGTCGGCCTCGAAGCCTGCCGCTCGTTGGACTTCCTCCGGTATGAACACGTTGCCAAACACGATATCGCCAAGCTGGATACACGAGCTCCTGCGCACGTCGTTCAGCGAGTGCAGAATCTGCTGGATTATGTATGCGGGGGCCTGGTCAAGATACTCGTCGGTCGTAAGCACCATCACGGTCGCTTCCTCGCCCGGCTTCAGCGGACGCAACCGGCCCGATTCCTCGTCGAGGGCCAGCTCCGTAGCGACCTCGCCAACCGATAGGTACGGCTCCAGCCGAGGATTCACACGAATCCCATCCCAAAACGTACTGTGACTCAAACCATTCACAACGCGATAGTAAGCAGCAATCACGATGACCGTAACCACCGTCGTAGCAAGACTCGCCCCGTCTATGTAGTTGTCGGCAAGCGCATCCACGACCCAATCGATAATGCACAGGCCCGCTGCGGCGATGGCGAGACTCTGGCACATGTTTACGGCATCTAAGGTATCTGCCTTCTTTCCTCTGTACAGGGCAAATGCCTTCGCGACAAGAAGCACTCGAAACAACGTGTCGAGCAACGTCGCCACGGTCACGATGACGTCTGCGTATGCAATCTCGGCGTTCGAGATGTGCCCAATCACATAGCACATATCAACAAGACATTGAATAGCGCTAAGCCCGATCAGCACATTCACTATTAAAAAGGCCCGGATCTGGCGCTGCTTAGATTTGTTTTCCATAATGGTCTTCCGCTCGCCTTGCAAGTATATGTTCATAATATACGAAATGCAGAGGAATAGGGCGAGGGCATCTGGCTCGAGCGGCCCCGCATGTGAGCGGGGGCAGGGTTATGCGCCTGTGCTCAGAACGACTCAGCGTACGGTCCCCGAACCCCGACGTTTGTCTTCGTACATGCGGACATCGGCTCTGCGGAGCACCTCTTCCACCGTAGAATCCTCTCCACAACGATACGTTGCCATGCCTTTGGCGATGTCCACTTGTTGCCAACGGTTGCTCGTTCGGGCATTAACCTCGTCCTTTGACGAATCGAACTCAGCAAGCAGCTGCTCGCGGTTCTCGTAATCCCGGTCTTGGAGTAAGACCACGAACTCATCACCGCCCACGCGAAACACGGGACTGTGAGCGTATATTTGGCAGATGAGCCGACTAGCGGTTTGCAAATACACATCTCCGCATTCGTGTCCATATTGGTCGTTGATGTCCTTGAGCTTGTTGCAGTCAAACATCACGAGCGCAAACAGAGGTTCATCGTTGGATGCCATGTCCCGAATAGCGTCGTTAAGACGGTCACTGTACAGTTCGAAGGAGCCTTGATTCTTTACGTGCGTGAGGGCATCCACATAGGCACGGCTGTTGAGGTCGCTGATGTAGGCACGCAAATCATCTCGCATGCGCTTAAACGACGCCGTTAGCACGCCCACCTCATCTTGCCCTTCGTAATCGAGTTCCACATCGTAGTCGCCCGCCGCGAGCTCCTGCGCCGCAAAGCTCAGTCGCTGAAGCGGCTTGCTAACCTCCCGCATGGCAATCAATGCACCTGGAATGAACAGCATCAAGAAGAGTGCGGCCACAAAAGCAATGGACGTGGACAAATGGCGCCACGATTCAGTGATCTCTCCCACCGGCGCGCAGACAGCAAGCCGCATCCCGTTGCTGAGCGTGGAAAACGAAAGCTGCCACAACTCACCGTTCTTTTGGTATCGAAGCAGGCGGTCTCCGCTATCCCGCTCATTGGCAAAGGTATCCATGATTTCGTGCGTCAGGAAGTCGGTAGTCGCATTTGCCTCCATCGAAGGATGATAGAGGATGTTTCCTTGGGCATCCAGCAGACATGCGAAACCCGTCTCGTAGACGTCTATAGAGCGAATTTTGGAAATCAATGTCTCGAGCGGAACACCCATACCGAGGACGCCTATGAACGTACCCGCCTTATAAATGGGAGTAAAGTACGACTCAAAAAGAGCGTCATCAAGCGGTCTGGACTTATAGGGTCCCACCCATGAGGGACCACCTCGCTCTATGGGCGTAAAATACCATGCGTTGTGGTCTTTATCGGCGGGATCGAGCTTCCGCGCATCCGGCGACGTCCGCTCCTCAAATCCGGCCTTTCCTATGCGCGTATAGAAGAACCCCAAATCTGGATCGCCTATATCGGGACTGACGCAATACACAAACGAAACAACGTCCTTGGTGTAGTCTGCGAAGCTCCTAGTCGAGTTGCGAATCTGAGCGCTGCGATCGCGCAGATAGACGTCCAGACGCTTAGCCTGCTCCGGGGTACGATCTTGGGGCTCCTTGTCGAAGCCACACTCCACCAGAGTCACCCCGTCAAGCGAATCGGTGGCGAGCCGTGCGGACATCTCGACCGACTGCGCAATACTGTCGAGGCTATCGTCAAGCGATTGCCGCGCATTTTCGCTCAGCAAATGCATCTTTTCGACAGACTCCCGCTCAACGTTGCCTCCGATGGTAAGAAGACTCAGTCCAAAGAAGGTCGCGAAGCTAGCCACGATGGCCAAGGCGGTTATTGCTGCGATTTTTACTCGCAACGAGTGCATGCGGACATCCCCTAGTTCTGCGAATCTTTGATGGACATGTACTTGTAGCTTGTCTCGAACCAGCCGTTCCACGACACGGTAAAGTTCTGGAGCCTGTCGGAAATCACGTAATGGCGAGTTTTGGAAAACAGGGGTATCCAAGCGGCATCATCGTGCACGATGATACGCTCCAAATCGTCGTATTCCTTAATCCGTTCCTCCTCGTCGACGATTGACCGCGCGGCACGAACGCGCTTCATAACATCCTCGTTCGTATAGCAAATGCTCCGGTTGGCGGCGTTTTCCTTCGACCCAAAGAATGTATACACGAAGTTGTCGGGATCGTCGTAGTCTGCCGCCCATGTTGCCGTGTAACAGGCAAGCTTGCCGCCCTTTCGCCGACTCATAAACTCATCTTCGCTCAAGACCTCAATGCTCGTGCGAACCCCAACCTTCTCCCACATTACCTTGACCATATTCATAAGTTCGCGCTGTCGTTTGGTGGTAGTTGCGCGAAGGCTCACTGCAAGGTCGAAACCGTCCGCATAACCAGCCTCGGACAGCAGTGATTTGGCTTGCTCTTCGTCGTAGGGAATTGGCTCAAGATTGGGGTTAAAGCCCAACAGACCATGTGGATAAATCCCGTTCTCCACTTTGCCATCACCCCCATATACAGCCTCTAGCAGCGTCTGCCGGTCGAGGGCAAGCTGCAACGCCTTGCGTACACGCACGTCGCCAAGCGGTTTTATCGACTCGTTCAAAGCTATGTAGTCTATGCCAATATGCTGAGCGTCCCGTAAGTATTTTGCATAGACGTCACCATGCATAAAGAACTCAGATAGGTCACCCAAATCATCCAAGTTCAATACGTCGAGTTGACCATCGTCATACATCTTTCGAAGTGTTTCGGGATGGTTCACAAATCGCAAATGCAAGCCCTTGAGGTCGAGCGCGCCCTCCCAATACGTCGGATTTGCCGTCAACACCATGTCGGCACCAGACTTCCACGACCGCAGTACGAACGGACCCGTTCCAACGGTGCTTTGAGGATCATGGCCAAACTTGTCTCCTGCCAGCTCGGTGGTCTCTTGGTCAAGTATTGATGCTCCCGGCATGCATAAGCACGCCAAAAACGCTGAGAATGGTTGGCGAAGCGTAATGGAGAAGTTATGGTCATCAATCAGGCGAAAACCCTCCAGATAGTCGGAGTCTCCCGACTCGAGCTCCTTGGCCCCCTCGATATCTCGAACAATATCGCGGTTGCACGACTTAGGATGGGTGAGCAGACGTATAAACGAATAGAGCACGTCGGATGACGTAAGGGGCGACCCATTGCTAAACGTCACGTCATCACGCAGGTGAAAGGTATACACAAGCCCGTCATCAGAAATCTCCCAAGACTTTGCAAGCGAGGGAACCACACCTATGGCCCCGTCTTCCCCCTCCTGCATCTCGACCAGACGGTTGAAGCAGTTTAGTCCTATGGTGTAGTCGATGGTCGTGCACTGGAAATCAAGCGTTTTCGGTTCGTCGAGAACCGACACGAGAAAGTTTGAGACATCAATGTCCGAGTCAACGTTCGTCTCTTGTGAGACAGGCTTATCTGTGTTGTGCGCATTGCCGCAGGAAACACAACAAAGAAGCGAGGCGAGCATGCATAAGATCCAACCGAGCGTCCATCGTTTGGTTACGATTGCAATCCAAGATCCCACGCTTGCCCTCCCATGCACCACGCACTTACCACATAAAGTATAGCCTCTTCAGTTTCAGAAATACGCAGCTACCCGATGGCAGATGCCAAACGGCACCGCTACCGGGTAGCTCATCTTTTGCGTTATAAAAACCCTTTAGAGCTTAATCTCGATGTCAACGCCCGCAGGAAGGTCCATGCGCATGAGGCTGTCGATGGTGGAGCTCGAGGGATCGAGAATGTCGATCAGACGCTTGTGCGTACGCATCTCGAACTGCTCACGCGAGTCCTTGTCCTTGTGCGGCGAACGAATGACGGTGTAGAGGTTGCGCTCGGTAGGCAGCGGAATGGGGCCGCTCACACGCGCGCCCGTCTTCTGGGCAGTGTCCACGATGAGCTTGGCGGACTGATCAACGACCTCATGATCGTAGCCCTTGAGGCGGATCCTGATCTTTTGGTTTGGCACTGTTACCTCCTGTGCGCGGGACGCCTTTCGCCTGCGCCCCACAAATAGGCTACGGATATTACTTAGGCGTTGCCGCCGTGCTTCGATACGATCTCCTCGCGGACGGCCTTGGGTACCGCCTCGTAGGAATCAAACTGCATGGTGTAGCTCGCACGACCCTGCGTCTGAGAGCGGAGGTCGGTCGCGTAACCAAACATCTCGCCCAGAGGCACCTTGGCCTTGATGACCTTGGTGTTGGAGCGATCCTCCATGCCCTCGATCTTACCGCGACGGGAGCTGAGGTTGCCCATGACGTCACCCATGTACTGCTCGGGAGTCTCGACCTCAACGGCCTCGACCGGCTCGAGGAGCACGGGGTCGGACATGTTGAGGGCCTTCTTTATAGCCATGGAGCCAGCGACCTTAAAGGCTGCCTCGGAGGAGTCGACTTCGTGGTAGGAACCATCTACCAGCGTCACTTTGATGTCCTGCACCGGGTAGCCGGCGATAACACCAGAGTTCAGAGCCTCCTGGATGCCCTTGTCGACAGAGGGGATGTACTCCTTGGGCACTACGCCGCCCACGGTAGCATCCACAAACTCGTAGCCATGACCCGCGGGCATTGGCTCGAGGTCGATGACGGCGTCGCCGTACTGGCCGCGGCCACCGGACTGGCGAACGAACTTGCCCTGCACGTGCTGGACTGCCTTGCCAGCCGTCTCGCGATAGGCGACCTGAGGCTTACCCACGTTGCACTCCACCTTGAACTCACGACGCAGACGGTCGACGATAATCTCGAGGTGCAACTCGCCCATGCCGGCGATGATGGTCTGCCCGGTCTCGTGATCGGTGCGCACCTGGAAGGTCGGGTCCTCCTCAGCGAGCTTCGAGAGGCCCACGGACATCTTTTCCTGCTCGGCCTTGGTCTTGGGCTCAACGGCAACGTCGATAACAGGGTCGGCAAAGTCGATGGACTCGAGAATGATGGGGTCCTTCTCGAGGCAGAGGGTGTCACCCGTGGTGGTGTTCTTGAGGCCGACGCACGCGACGATGTCGCCAGCGAAGCAGTTGTCGCGGTCGACTCGCTCGTTCGCGTTCATCTCGAGGATGCGTCCGAGGCGCTCGCGCTTGTCCTTGACGGAGTTGTACACGTAGCTGCCGGACTCAGCCTGGCCGGAGTACACGCGGAAATACGTGAGCTTGCCCACGTAGGGGTCGGTCATAATCTTGAATGCGAGGGCGCTGAAGGGCTCCTTGGCGTCTGCGTGACGCTCGGCCTCGTTGCCCTTGAGGTCCACGCCGTCAATCGACTTGACGTCGAGCGGGCTGGGCAGGTAGTCGACAACTGCGTCGAGCAGCTCCTGAATGCCCTTGTTCTTGTAAGCAGAACCCACGAAGACGGGATTGAGCTCGCCGGCCAGAACACCCTTGCGGATGGCCGCCTTGAGCATCTCGACGGGAATCTCCTCCTCCATGAGGGCAAGCTCCTCGAGTTCCTCGTCAAACATGGAAGCAGCGTCGAGCAGCTCGTCGCGCTTCTCCTGCGCAAGATCCGCGAACTCCTCGGGAATGGCATCAAGCTTCTCGGGGTAGATCATGCCCTTGGCATCCTCTTTGAAGTCCCATGCCTCCATACTCACGAGATCGACGAGACCCCAGAACTGAGACTCGGCGCCCATCGGAATCTGAGCCGCCACGGCATTGGCGCCTAGGCGCTCCTTCATGGTCTCGATGGCATGGAAGAAGTCAGCACCCACGCGGTCGTACTTGTTGATAAAGGCGATGCGGGGGACGCCGTAGTTACCGGCCTGACGCCACACCGTCTCGGACTGGGGCTGGACGCCAGCAACTGCGTCAAAGACGGCAACGGCGCCGTCGAGAACGCGCAGGCAGCGCTCAACCTCGGCGGTAAAGTCTACGTGGCCCGGGGTGTCGATGATCTGGATGCGGTAGGTCGTGCCCGCGACATCCCAGAAGCACGTGGTGGCAGCGGAGGTAATGGTAACGCCGCGCTCCTGCTCCTGAGCCATCCAGTCCATGGTAGCTGCACCGTCATGGACCTCGCCGATCTTGTGGGTCTTGCCCGTGTAGTAAAGAATGCGCTCCGTGGTGGTCGTCTTGCCCGCATCGATGTGGGCCATGATGCCAATGTTGCGCGTGTTTTGCAAACTGTACTTAGGTTTAGCCATAAAAAGAAACTCTCCTCAATTTGGCCGGATTAGAAGCGGTAGTGCGAGAAGGCGCGGTTAGCCTCGGCCATCTTGAACAGGTCCTCACGGCGCTTGACGGAGGCACCAACACCGTTAGAGGCATCGATGATCTCGTTGGCAAGGCGCAGGGCCATGGTCTTCTCTTTGCGAGCACGCGAGAAGTTGACCATCCAACGGATGGCGAGCGTGGTGGCGCGACGGGAGTTGACCTCCATCGGCACCTGATACGTGGCACCGCCAACGCGCTTGGGCTTGACCTCAAGCGTAGGACGCACGTTGTCCATGGCCTTCTTGAAGACGGCCAGGGGATCCTGCTCGGTGCGCTGCTCAACGATGTCGAAGGCATCGTAAACAATGCGCTCGGCAAGGGACTTCTTGCCATCAAGCAGGACCTTGTTGATAAGCTGGGTAACCAGACGGTTGTTGTACTTTGCGTCCGGCATGACCTCACGACGGACTGCTGCTGCACGACGCGGCATGTTATCTCCTCAAATTCCTCGAAACGGGACAAATCAAGTGCAAGGATGCACTACTCCTTGGGGCGCTTGGCGCCATAGCGGGAGCGGGCACGCTTGCGGTTCTGCACGGCCGCGCAGTCGTACGCACCGCGAATGATCTTGTAACGCACGCCGGGGAGGTCGCGCACACGGCCGCCACGGATGAGCACGATGGAGTGCTCCTGGAGGTTGTGGCCCTCGCCGGGGATGTAGGCCGTAACTTCGATGCCGTTGACGAGGCGCACACGGGCAACCTTGCGCAGAGCGGAGTTAGGCTTCTTTGGGGTGGTGGTGAACACGCGGGTGCACACGCCACGCTTCTGGGGATTGTGCTGAAGTGCCGCGTTCTTGGACTTGGACGCAACGGACTTGCGTCCCTGGCGGACGAGCTGGTTGATGGTAGGCAAAACGCTTCTCCTTTGTACCTATCGGTTGCGTGTATTGACAAAGGCAGCGCAGCACCGCTACCTTGAATCAGCGGTTGAAAAGATTACGCCCTTGTGGGGACGTTGTCAACAGTCCACGCACCCGGGCGTTGCCTTTTGTGGAGAGGCGTTCATCAATCCTTCCCGTCAGGTTAGCCGACAACTCGTGATAGCTTCCGGCATACCTTGTTTGCTGGGCATTCTACCATTCGGACGCCCCCGCATACCGTTCACGGAAGTGGGAATGGGCCGATTTTGCCTGGGTATACCACATCTCAAGGTTAGTTCTCTGAAAGGAGCCTGTTATGTTGTTCGGTCTTAGCCCAGTAGTTCTCGTGCTTGTCGTAGCAATCATAGTGATTTGCGCGATGTTCTTGCTCTCGGGCTACGTGAAGGCGTCGCCCGACGAGGCGCTCATCATATCGGGCCTGCACTCCAAGCCTCGCGTTCTCACCGGTCGTGCGGGATTCAAGATTCCCTTCTTTGAGCGAACCGACCGTCTTTGCCTCAAGCAGATTTCGGTTGACATCAAAACCGACCAGTACATCCCCACGAACGACTTTATTAACGTAAAAGTTGACGCCGTAGCCAAGGTACGCGTAACCGACGATCCCGACGGAATGCTGCTTGCCGAGCGCAACTTCCTCAACATGACCGAGCAGGACATCGCGCTTTCGCTGCAGGATTCGCTGCAGGGCAACATGCGCGAGATCATTGGCACGCTCGATCTGCGCAGTATCAATACCGACCGCGACTCGTTCTCGGACCAGGTAATGGCCAAGGCGAGCAAGGACATGGAGAAGCTCGGAATCGAGATTCTGTCTTGCAACATCCAAAACGTCACTGACGAACACGGCCTTATTACCGACCTCGGCATGGACAACACGTCAAAGATTCGCAAGGACGCGTCCATCGCCAAGGCCAAGGCCAACAAAGAAGTGGCCGTGGCACAGGCCGAGGCCGACCGCGAAGCAAACGACGCCCGCGTGCGCGCCGACCGTGACATCGCCGAGAAGCAAAACGAGCTTGCGATTCAAAAAGCCCAACTCAAGACCGTTGAGGACACCGAACGTGCAAAGGCCGACGCAGCCTACCACATTCAGGAACAGGAGCAGCAGCGTACCGTCCTAGAGGCAGAGGCGCGCGCCAAGTCCGAGTCCGTGCACGTGCGCGAGCAGGAGCTGGCAGCCGAGGTAAAGAAGCGGGCCGAAGCCGAGAAGTACAAGGAGATCCAAGCGGCCGAGGCGGCCATGGAAGCCGAGAAACGCCGTGCAGAGGCGAACGTGTATGCCGCCGAACAGGAAGCACGCGCAACGAAGCTCCGTGGAGAGGCCGAGGCAGAGGCCATTCGCGCCAAGGGCATCGCCGAGGCGGAGGCGATTCGAGCCAAGGGACAAGCAGAGGCTGCGGCACTCGAGAAGCGCGCCGAGGCACTGCAAAAGATGAACCAGGCCGGCATGGCAGAGATGATGATTAAGGTTCTGCCCGAGGTGGCCGCAGCCGTGGCCAAGCCGCTTGCCAGCATCGATAACGTGAGCGTCTATGACGCGGGCGGGTCTGATGGCCAAGGTGGAATATCCCGCGTCTCTGGTGCCATGCCCGTCGTCATAAAGCAGGTGTTCGACACCATGAGTGATGCCACAGGCGTGGACATGCGAGAGGTAATGCGCGCGAGCACTTACGATGCGGCCGTGAACCACAACGTGCACGTGGAGGGCAACATCGAGTAGAGCCAGTTCGTCGAGCAGAGCCAGTGCGGCATTCTAATCGCGGCGCAAGCGGACCCAGTTCTTTTGCGCCGCTTTTGCCGTAGTATATAGGTATGCAGCGACGGCGTTGTGCGAGCGAGGAACCATGGACGAGGAATTGGACATACTGGCTGGCAAAATTCCCTACAAGCCGCAGCTGCCCAGCCCGCAGCAGATCGCGGCGGTGTTGGCGATTCTCTCACTTGCTGGCCCTATGGCGTTGGGCGGGATGCCGGTCATTCCCATTACGGTCCAAGACGAGCAACGTCGGCGGCAAGAAGAGATTCAGCAGGTTAGCGAATCGAGCGTTGGCGTCTATCAGACCTCATCCGAGGCCGAAGCGGGACTTTCGTTGTCCTTGCAGCGGCTGGCACATGTCACGCGAGAAATCGAGGGCGTCCACACGCATGACGTAAGCGAGCGCGATGTGGTGAGCGCAGCCAATCGCGTGTTTACAGGGCAAGTGGAACAAAAGCTCGACGGTAGGTTTCGGTCCGCCTTCAATCGCGTGGCATGGGACACGGTTGACCTCTACATCCTGCGCGACAGCGAGGAATACGAAGCCGGCCTGCCGTGAGGCAGCGGTCTTGAGCTGAGATTGCGTTTCGTGTGGGTCGTTGGGCCACACGAAAGTCAATTCCAGCTCAAATGGGCTCGTTTGAGCTGGTTTTTCCTTTTGTGTGGCGCAATTTGCTGAGAATGCCTTTCGTGTGGGGTTCTCAGCCACACGAAAGGCATTCTCAGCTCAGAACGCGCGATTTACACCTCGGCCGCAGGACGCCAAGGGGTCTGAGAGCGAGAGTCGGGATGCACATGTGCGCTTTTCTCGACTTCGTTCCACGGTACGTTGTAACCAGCCCCATGACTACAAAATACTGAATCAGGCGTGTTGGGCAAATCGGAAATTGGGTCGTAGCCCGCATCCTCCACAACGCGGTCAGCATCATGGCAGGGCTCATATCCGCCAAACGTCACGCTCATGCCACCCTCCCCGCCCGTATAGGCGCTCACCTCAAGCGGATAGTCGCGCACTTCCGAGACGGGCACTGCACCCTCCAGTCGCGCCCAATCGCCCATCACGTCTGGTGCCCCAAATCGCGCAGACATGCGTTGAAGGTCCGCGAGGGCGCGACCAACCTTATCTGCGGGAACCTCGAGCTCAAAGCGATACCATGGCTCAAGCAGCAGACACTCGCCTCGCTCGTGCGCCCTCATCAGCCCCTGGCGAATCGCCCGATACGTCGCCTGCCTAAAGTCCCCACCCTCGGTGTGCTTTGCATGGGCTCGCCCGCCCAGAATCGCAATTCGAACGTCCGTGAGCGGAAACCCCGCCAAGACACCCGCATGCTCACGCTCCATCGCGTTGGTAAGGATGAGCCGCTGCCAGTTGCGATCGAGCTCGTCGAGCGGACACACGCTGCCAAAGGTCACGCCGGACCCACGCTCCGCCGGCTCGATACGCAGGTGCACTTCCGCATAATGGCGCAACGGCTCAAAATGCCCCACGCCCACCGTGGACTGCGAAAGCGTTTCTTTGTACAGCACGCCTCCCAACTCGAAGTCAACAAGAAGTCCATGGCGCTGCGCAAGCTCTTCTCGCACCACGTCCTGCTGCATCGAGCCCATCAGCTGTACGCGTAGCTCGCCGAGCCGCTCATCCCAACGCACACCGAGCAAAGGGTCCTCCTCGGCCAGCTCGTTGAGCGCTTGGTGAACAGCGCGTATGTCGTGCTCGTTGGGCAGCACCTTATATCCCAGAACGGGGGCGAGCATCGGACTCCGCAGCGGCCGTGCCGCTCCAAGTACATCTCCCGGACGCGCCTGCGAGAGGCCCGTCGCCGCGCATATTTGCCCCGCTGGCACGCGCGCAGCCAATTCGAATCGATCTCCTTGGTAGAGCCTAAGTTGATCGGCCTTATCTGACCAACCGTCGTCATTCTGGCGTGTGCACGTAAGCAGCTCCTTGGCACGCAGTTCGCCTCCGCACACCTTTATCCAGGCGAGTCGTTCGCCCCTTGTGCTGCGCCCCACCTTATATATGTGTGCGGCAAAGTCCTGAGGCCATTCCTGTTTCGGAGCCAACCGAGCGAGAAGACCTGCCAGCTCTCCCACACCCTCAAGCGTGCGTGCAGAGCCAAAGACGCACGGCACAGCCTTGCGGTCGCGCACCAAATCGCAGACCGTATTGGGTGCGAGGCAGCCCGACTCGAGTAGCTCCTCGAGGGCAGATTCGTCACAGAGTGCCAGAGCCTCATTGTCCTGCAAATCGACGCATCGCTCATCGAGCCGTGCACGCATGTCTTCGAGGACCTGATCTCGATGAGGCATTGCGAGATCGCACTTGTTGACAAACACTACCGTGGGAACGTTATGGGCATTGAGCAGCCGCCACATGGTCCTCGTATGTCCGCGCACGCCCTCGTTGGCGGCCACCACGAGCACGGCGAGGTCGAGCGCGGCAACGGTGCGTTCCGCCTCGGCACCAAAGTCCACGTGTCCCGGCGCGTCGAGCAACATGAGCAGGGCGCCGTCGTACTCAAGTCGCGCAGACGAGGCGAAGATGGTTATTCCCCGCTGGCGCTCCATCTGGTGGACGTCCATGTGGGAATCGCCGTGGTCTACCCGTCCCATCGTGCGAATCGTCCCGCTCACGTAAAGCAGCGCCTCGGCGAGCGTAGTCTTGCCCGCATCGACATGGGCCACGAGGCCCACAACCGCCTGTCGCATCTGGCCTCCCTTGGCCCGCTGTTGTTATAAAGGTAGTGTAACAAGTGGAGCACGCGCTGCGGACACCTTGCCCCACATCCATGTAGAAACGCGTACGACGAAACTCCAAACAGCAAGCCGCCCCAACGAATGCCGGGACGGCTCACAAGCCAGTTCATGTGAATGGAGAACTATCCGCGATTGCGAAGCACCTTGGCGCCAATAAACGCTCCAACAGCGGCAGCGATAGCGACAAAGACGCCGACGAGCGAGGTGGAGTCCGATGTCGCGGGGATAGCGGCTGGGGTAGCCTCAGAATTCGCATCAGGCGTCGCGACCGAAGCCGTAGGCGACACGTATGCGGTGCCCGTGGCCGGAGTCAGCGTCGCGGTTCCAGATTCATATGCAATAGGCTCAGCAACATGAATAGCCGGATTGTCCGACGGCGTCGCCGTTGTGCCAGAGCCAACCTCCGGTCCTGTTCCACCCGCCGCGCTCCATACTCGATTCGGCGTACTATTCTTGAACTGGTATGCCCAACCCACACGTGTTCCTTTACGAGCGATAAACCACATCCCCTCGTATCTACGCACTTCCAAATCCTCCCTCTCCATTCCCGGGTGCTCGGCAATAAGAGAGTCAATCAGTTCCTGATCCGTTGGCTCGTAGCCATCCAAGTTACTAAGGTCAAGGACTCGGCCATCGCTCGTCGTGATAGTGGACTCAGCTTCAAGGACCACGTCGGTGTCGACGTCCTTCGAGGCATCATTATCCGTGTCACCATTCTGCGTAGCATTTGTGGACATCTGTTCCGCATCAGTTGTTTGTGTTGCCTGTCCGGGGTCGACTACCTGGGCGTTTTGTTCCGCATCAGTTACCTGGGCGTTTTGCTCCGTGTCAGTTACCTGAGCAATGGGCCCCGCATTGGCGGGAGTCGTCGTGGTGGTCTCTTCAGCAATGGCAATGCCACCCGAGAACGCGAGGGTTATGGACGTGGCAACCGCCGCTGCCTTGAGCTTGGCATCGTTACGCATATGTGCTTCCTTCCGTCTACCACAAATCATGGAGCCTATTTCTAGCGGTTTCATTTTACAAAGCAAACCAAACGTTAAGCAGACCCTTACCCCCCATCGCCTAAAACAGCGGTAATATCCGGCTCATAGATCCGTGAATCGTACTCCGAGCAGTGCCGCGAGCTCCGGTGCCTGTTCGACGCTCACCACCGCTCCGCGTAACTCCGATCGGTCTGTGCTGACCCCGATTCCCGTCAGAGTGCAGGAACTTATGTCAACGCCTCTCAATGACGCACGAAAGAAGTCCGCTCTCGTAAAATCGCAATCTTGCAGTTTTGTTTTGCGCCGCAGGCGAACCTCGCTAAGAAATGCCTCGCGCAGGTCGCAGCGCTCGAGCACGGCACCCTCGAGCTTGGCCTCTCCCAGGTTCAGATACCGACACATGCAGTCGACGAAGCGAGATGAACGCAAAATCGCACCGTTGAGCTGGGCGCCCTCGAGTTTGCAACCCACAAGGCGCGTCCTCGAGAAAAACGCCTCGCTCAACACGGCGTTCGAGAAATCGCATTGCGTGAGCGTGCAATCGTAAAAACTCGCCTTGGCAAGGTTCACGCGCACCAGAGAGCAGTGGTCGAGTTCGACGCCATGAAACTCGTAGTACGAAAGGTCGATCCCCTCTCCAAGCGACTCGCCCGATGCGACAAGCCCCTCCACGTAAGGATCGCCCGCGTCTCGCGCCCGTTGCAGCTCATCAGTCAAGGATCCCACGCGAGATACCTCCTCCGGCTCTTTTTCTCGTCTCGCAATCGCACTCGCATCGCACGAGTATACTCCGGAGTTGATGACCATGCTTATAACGCAAGATGCCACGTCGGGTTCAAGAGAGCAGAACGAGGCGGCAGGGGGACATCCGAGCTGAGATGGCGATTGGTGTGGATTGTCGTACCACAGCAAATGCAATCTCAGCTCAAGGCGCCACACAAAAGGAAAAGCCAGCTCAAGAACGGCCACGTGAGCTGGGATTTGCTTTTGTGTGGATAATAATCCCACACAAACGTCATTCTCAGCAAATTGCGCCACACGAAAGTAAAACCCGACTCAAGACCGGGCCGTTTGCGCTGGGATTTGCTTTTGTGTGGCTGAAAAACCCACACGAAATGCAATCTCAGCTCAGAGCGCCACACGAAACGCCATCTCAGCTCAAAAGAGCGCACTTGAGTTGAGTTTGGGCTTTGTGTGGCTGAAAAACCCTCACGAAAGTCATTCTCAGCAAATCGTGCCACAGCAAACGCTATCTCAGCTCGGGACGGCTACCCACGCTCGGGTATCTTTAGCTCCGAGCGATTGTCTTTCTCCATCTGCGAGAAAATCTCTTTGTCACCTTCGCCCCCAAAGTAGAAGACGATTCGGTTGTCGTTTCCGCGCTCCATGATCCCGCACCAGTATGCACCCTGTTCGCGTACGTCACGTACAAAGAACACCGCCTGAGCCGGTCCGGTCATACGCCACGACCCCTCGGACTTGTCGCCTTGACGGTCCCAAATGAGGGTCCCGTTTCCCCGCACGTCTAGATACTCCGTGTACCATCCCGCGGCCCGATCGGCATCAAACACGTCTTTACCAAACTGCACGACGCCACCCTGTACGAGCTCATCTACCTGCCAGAGCCCCACAAAGGGATCCGGCGACAAATTCGCACCGTCCTTTTCGTACGTCGCACTCACGCCATCGGCATACACGACGCTCAAGCTCTCCGAATCCGGGTCGAGCGTCACCTGCACGGGATGTGACAAATCTTCGGAATCCCACGTATACAGCATGCCGTCCTCGGTTCGCGGCTCGAGCTCTGCCGTCGTGCCGTCCGTCTGCTTCCACGAGCCTTCCAGCAAGTCGGGGAACACTGACCTCACGAAGGTCCCGTCATCCCGTAGCGTCAGCTCTCCCTCTTGCGCGCGACGCAGCCGCACCTTGTAGTCCTTCTCGTCTGGTCCCTCAACCTGCACCGACGCCGGCTTCCACGTACCGACGAACGCACTTGGCGCTTTGGCACTCGCCAGCGTGCTCACGTGCTCAGTGTTATTGTCCACGCCCATGCCACCGCGAGAAAGAAACACGAAAGCCACAATACCCAGCACCGCCACGGCCGCGACGATTGCTAGTACGATACCAACGTTGCTACGTTTGCGCACGGGTTGTACCGGTGCCGGGGAAGGACCTGACACGAAGTCGCTTGTCGCCTGATTGAACTGCGTACCAGCAGATGTCGCCGAGACGCCTCCCCACTGCTGTGAATTCGCACTTCCCGCAGATCTATCTCGCATCGAGGACGCCACGTCGTCGCCCGACGCACCGTACACAGCGCTTCCTTGGGTCCGCACATACGAGGACGACTGTTGCGCGCCACCCGAGGAGTCCCATGAGTCGCTCCCCTGCCATGAGCTCGCACCTGACATGACCGAGACCCGAACTTCGTCGGGCGCAACCACGCCCGCAAACGTGCAGATGCCGTAGGCAATCTGACTCGTGAGCTGACGGGCGATGTCGGGATGTATAAACCGCACGTCCACCAAAAGCGTCACCGCACGTGCCACCGCTTGCGACATTGCCTCGGTGGTAAGGCTTCGTGCCGATACGGCAAAGATCTCCATGAACTCGGTGTTGCAGTTGGACTCAAGTACCGCCAGCATGGGGTCTTCGGGATCAACCCAATCCATCACATAGGCCAAGAAGCGCTGAGGAGAAGAGAGCAGGCCCACGCCTCCCTCATTGAGCGATCGATATACAGCCTCGTGCAACTCCATGCGACAATGCCGTCCTTCCAACTTTTGGTGCATTGTGGTCTACATGGTATTGTATAAGAATGTACTGTTTGGTCCGCGTCGCTTTTGCGTATGCATCAAGTCAAGAGAGAGACCATGCTGAGTCGCCGCACTTTTGTTCGAAGCTGTCTTGCAACCGGAAGCATCCTTGCGCTCTCTGGCTGTTCCAACACCACCAACAACGCCGCCGAGAACTCCGTCGGCTCGCAAAGTTTGCCCGAAGGCGGGACCTTATACTTCTACATCGACAACCCGCTTGCCATTGACCCGTATAATTGCCAGGAGTCAGAAGGCCGAAAAGTCCAAGTCTCCCTATTTGATGCGCTCACCGCCTACGACTGGGAAAAGGGCATCCTTGTTGGCAAAGCCGCCGAATCATGGGAAGCCAACGACGCCGAGACAGAATTTACCTTCCACCTGGTACACGACGCCACATTCCACAATGGGGAGCCCGTGACGGCGCAAAGCTTTAAGCGAGCATGGGAGCGCATTTGCGATCCAAAGATGAATCCTCCTTCAGCCATTCGGTATCATCTGGATCCCGTGCGCGGTGCCAGCCAAATGGCTCGCGGCGACGCGCAGCAGATTGAAGGCGTACGGGCGACAGATGACTATACGCTCGTGGTGACTCTGAGCGCGCCGATGGCGGACTTCCCCTATGTGTGTTCGCATCCATCACTGGCCCCCGTCCCCCAGGCCGCGCTCGACGATCCGCAGGGGTTCATGATGCAACCCATCGGCAATGGGCCGTTCAAGATGGACGGACCATGGGTGCCAGACCAACGCATTCGCATTGTGCGATATGACGGATACTATGGAACGCCCGCAAAAATCGACGCCGTGGAGTTTCATATTCTTGAGAATCCCGGCACCGCCTTCCGAGAGTTCGAAGCGGGGCACATCGACTTCACTCCCATCGCAGCCGGCCGCTTTGGCGAAATCAGCATGAACTATGGCATGGCAGAGGATGGTTACACCGTCTCACCCGGCGCGCAGACGCTAACGGGCACCGAGTGCTCGGTGTATTACCTCATGCTCAACTGCAAGGACGAGACGCTTCGCGACCCCACGATTCGACGGGCGATATCGCTCGCCATCAACCGCGACAACATAAACCACGCCATTTTTGGCGGCACCTATTCGGTTGCAGGCACCATTATGCCGCCCGTACTCGACGACGATCCCGCCAATAAATGGGAAGATTCCCACTATGACGCGGAGGCTGCGCGCAAGCTGCTCGACAAGGACCATCCGGCCAATGCAAACGGAGGGAGGAACCTGCACATACGTCTCTCCTTCAACCAGGGCGGCGGGCATGACGACATCATAAACATGATTGCTACCGACCTGCAGGCCGTGGGCATAACGGTGGAGTTGGACTCTACGGAGTGGACCGCATACTCCGACGCCCTTTCGAAGGGGGACTTTCAGGTCGCGCGGTTTGGATGGTTTGCCGACTACCCCATCATGGACAACTTTCTGTATCCGCTGTTTTATTCCTCGTCCGAAAGCAACAGCTCGGGTTACTCCAACCTCGACATCGACAGCGCACTACTTGCCACGCGCGAAATTGCCGACACGGAAGAACGCAAGCAGGCATATCGCAACATCTGCGCCCGCATCGGCCAAGATATGCCCGTCGTCCCACTGCTCTTTTACAGCCACAACCACGTGGGATCGAAGCGCGTGAATCGGCTGTACTACGATCCGCAGAGCATCCCCCACTTTGAGGACGCATCGGTATCGTAGGGCTTCTGGTGGTGCGCGGTGTACGGCGCGTTTGGGCAGACCGTCGGATGGTAGTCCGAAAGCGCTCGGCCCTGGCTTAACGGGACCGGCCAAATCGCACGATGCAGAACTGGATGGCAAGAAGCGCAAACAGCACGACCATGACCGCAAGGTACGACCACACCGCGCCATCGAACCCAACCATGCGCACGAGCACGGTTGACGAAATGGCCACCACCGCAAAAGCCACGAGGTACAGCACCGTTGCCGCCGCCTGCCTGCGCAGCACGGTGATGATTTGATACAGGAAGTCGATGGCAGCCGAGAGCCCGCCCGCAACGATCATAAGATACTGCGCCATGCGGAATGGCTCGAAGTCAACGCCATACATAAGGCCGTTGAGCCACACGCCCACTACGCCAAACAGGACCAGCATGAGCAGGGTCACCACCACGCTCACGGCGAGCATGGCCACCACGATGATATCGAAGCGGGCACGTTTGGAACGATCGGCCCACACGTTGGCGATGCGCACGAGCTGCGGCTTGTAGACAAACCCCACGATCATGAGGATGGATTGAGCGGGAAAGTAAATCGCGTTGAAGTACACCTGGTTCTCGTAGGGCAGGACGCCCTCCATAGCAAACTTGGGCATCGTCTCGATAAGGGCAAACAGGAACTGTGCCGCAAAGGCGGGGAAGCACTCCACAAAGAGCTCGCGAATCTCCATGGAGTCCACACCACGCGACTTTGGCGTCTCGAGCAATGCGAGCGGCAGCGTAAGCAGCAAAAACGACGCAACCGCCGAAACGGCCATGCCCAGGCTCGCTACCACAAGATTGTGCGTCACAAAGAGCAGGATGGTAAAGACGACCGTACCAAGAACCGAGCGTGCCGCCTGCGAGACGCCGGAAAGGTAGAGCTTGTCCATCTGCTGCAGGCGGGCCTCGTAGGTGTCGGCGAGTGCATCCACGGCGCGGAACCCAAAGGCCCCCCACGTGATGAGCGTCATGTCGTGGTCGTACCCGTGGGCGGCGCACCAGATCCAGCCAATAACGAGCATCAGCACGCACGTGATGGCGCGATGAACCTGATACGAGGCAAAGGAGTCGGCCTCGTCAATGTCGGACACCTGATACGTCCGCATGCCGTAGTTGCCGATGTAGAGCATGAGAGTAGCCGTGGTAAATGCCATGGAAAACATGCCGGCCTGCTCGGCACCCGCCAGCTGCGTGGCGACAATCGAAAGCAGGGGGAACAGCGCGCCCCAGGCGCCGAGCCCGAGCGTGTTGAGCACATAGTCGCGCGTAGTTTGGTTGGCCGCGTACTCAGACGCCCCACGCGAGAAGGATCGCTTGTCGGCAACGTCGAGCAGACGGTCCCACCAGCGGTTTGCAAGCTGGCGAAGGCTGGGTATGCCAGCGCCGCCCTTCTTTTTGCGGCGCGTGCGGCTCGGTTCGCGCGTGGACCTGCGACGCGACGAGGTGCGACGCGATGACTTACGCCGCGAGATCCTGCGGGAGCCCTCCTTGGCACGCGATTCTTTGGAACGCGGTTCTTTATGTCGGCTGTCTTGTTTCATAAGCAAGGATTGTAGCATGTTGGCGCAAGGCAAACGACCTCGGCCCATGGCGACCTGGCAGCGTAGACATTGGGGTGGTTACTGCTCGCGCCCGGCAGCAAGCTGTCTGAAAATGCATAGCGGCGTGCGGCCAGGGCAAGCGATGGGGATATTCCCCATCGCTTGCCAGACATGAATAATGCTTCACCACCAACGCCGCGTCTTCACAACTCACGTGCCCATATGGAGAAAACCGGGTCTTCGGTTTTGTTTTATCTGCAAACTGCGATGGAAACGACGCCTATTCTCACCTCGACAAATGCGGTTTTTGGGGAACTATCTGCTCAATATGCGCTCACTTGCTGTCACCTTGGCTCTTTTTGCGGACGTCCGACAATCGGGTGGGCGATATGGTGGTGTCATGGATACGAGATGCGTACATATCACCGGGGCACAGTCGTGCCAACTCCTTCGGCTTGCGCGAGAAGGAAAGGTCGTTACGGCCGTGCGGGTCGACGAAGTCCAGTTGTCGTCGCTAGACCCATCTGTTCGATGCCTGCAGGATCTAAACACACCCGACCTCACCAGAATTCTTGGCATCAGGAATGGATATCCGTTAGAGCTGCTCATTCCAGGCTCCAAGTCACGACGATGGACCAGCGACCTACGCACGAAGGTGCTCTCTGCTCCCATCCCAGCGGGAGGATTTCTCGAGCTACTTCCCGGCACAGATACCGAAAACGCCTTGCACATTCCCGATGGGTTGCGTTTCTTTATTGAAGCGCCCGAGCTCGCATTCGTCCAAAGGGCCCATGCGCTCAAGGGGTGCGTTGCGCGAGACGTTATGTCCAGGCACGCGGCGCTGCTGCGGCTGCTCGAATTTGGGGATGAATGCTGCGGATGGTACACACGCAACCCCCAGAACCCCCAAAAGGGAAAGATCCGCTACGACAAGCCAAACGAGTGCACCAGGTTTGCCACTCCCGAGACAATTCGAGCGTTCGTTGAGAATGCTCGTCACATAGATGGCCTCAAGCTTGCACGAACGGCATGCAAATACATTATCGATGAGTCGGGGTCGCCAATGGAAAGCTACATCAACCATGGGCTCGCGCTCCCTCCCCGACTCGGAGGCGTTTCGATAGGGATTCCACTTGCAAACAAGCAGCTTGTCACCAGCGAAGAAATAAAGGCGTCCCTAAAGCATTCTTCTTTGCGTCCCGACATGCAGTGGCCCGAATTGCGGACTGTGGTGGAATACTATGGCGATGAGGAGCATGCGGGAAAGCCCGCGCGCATTGAGGACAAAAACCGGATGCAGGACTACGCGACCGCCGGCTATGCAGCATTTCCGTTGATGTTTGACGACGTAAGAAGCGCGGCGGCGCTCGGAAAGACGATAGAGATGCTTGCGCGTGAGTTCATGAAGCGTGGGGTGAGCAGAGAGCTCTATAGAGTGCGAAGAATACTTCGCGATGAAGACTTTCGCGCCCGCCAGACCACACTAGTCGCCACGCTGTTGCCACCCATGTTGCGGTACGGAAACGTGTAGCGCGTCAAACGATGGCCGTTGAGCTGAAATGTCCTTTGGTGTGGCTGGATGAGCCACACCAAAGGAAAAGCCGGCTCAGGGCACCACACGAAAGGAGAAGCCGGCTCAAAAACGCGCACTATGAGCCGAAATTGACTTTTGTGTGGCGGAAAGACCCTCACGAAAGTAATTCTCAGCAAATCGCTCCACAGGAAGGGAAATCCCAGCTCAAAGGAGCCCTCTTGAGCCGGGATTGACTTTGGTGTGGCTGG
>CADAAU010000002.1:0-228980 GCA_902786015.1 uncultured Coriobacteriaceae bacterium | reverse complement strand
ACGAAAGTAATTCTCAGCAAATCGCTCCACAGGAAGGGAAATCCCAGCTCAAAGGAGCCCTCTTGAGCCGGGATTGACTTTGGTGTGGCTGGCCGACCCACACGAAAGGAAATCCTAGCTCGGGGTGGTTCGTCGAGCAAGGCCTACAAGAGGCGCAGCGAGACGTCGCGCAACTGACGCTCGTCTACGGCGGCCGGCGCCGAGCTCATGAGGTCGTTGCCGTTGGTGGTCTTTGGGAAGGCCATGACGTCACGAATCGAGTCGCAGCCCGCAAGCAACATGCACACGCGATCCAAGCCCAAGGCAAATCCACCCATGGGAGGCGCGCCACACTCGAGCGCATCGAGCAAGAAGCCGAACTGCTCTCGCGCCGTCTCCTCCGTGAATCCCAGCAACTTGAGGATGCGCATCTGCAGCTCGGCATCATGCACACGCATGCCGCCACCGCCCGCCTCGTATCCGTCCATCACGAAGTCGTACGTGTGTGACCCCACACTCAACGGGTCAGATTCAATGCGATCGATGTCAGCCTCCTCGGGCTGCGTAAAGGGCTGATGCTCCGCAGCGTATGCCTTGCGGTCCTCATCCCAGTGAACCAGCGGGAAGTCGACTACCCACAGGAAGTCGTGCCCCTCAAGCGGCAGCTCCAAGACCTTTGCCATGTGCACACGCATGCCACCCAGGATCTGACACGCAAGCATCTGCTCGCCGGCAGCAAACAGCACGAGGTCGCCCGCCTCGGCACCACATGCAGCACGCACGCCCTCCATCTCTTCTTCCGAAAAGAACTTCGCAATGGGGCTGTTTACCGAACCATCTGCGCGGAATGCAATCCACGCGAGGCCCTTTGCGCCAAAGCTCGCCGCAACCTTGGAGAGCTTATCGATCTTGCCGCGAGACCACGTTCCCGCTCCCTTGGCATTGATGCACTTGATTGCCTGACCCTCCGTATTTGCAGCCGATGCAAACACCTTGAAGCTGGAGTTGGCAAAGACAGACGTCACGTCGCAAAGCTCCATGCCAAAGCGCGTGTCCGGCTTGTCGGTACCATAGGTGTTCATGGCGTCCTCAAACGACATACGGCGCAGCGGCGTGGGCATGTGCACTCCCACCGCGGCAAAGGCGTCCTTGAGCACGTCTTCCAAGGCACCCATCACGTCGTCCTGCTCCACGAAGCTCATCTCGATGTCTACCTGCGTGAACTCCGGCTGGCGGTCGGCACGCAGGTCCTCATCGCGGAAGCACTTGGCCACCTGATAATAGCGCTCGACGCCACCCACCATAAGCAGCTGCTTGAGTAGCTGCGGACTCTGCGGCAACGCATAGAAGCTACCGGGCTGCAAGCGGCTGGGCACGATGAAGTCGCGCGCACCCTCGGGTGTGGACTTAAAAAGCGCAGGTGTCTCCACCTCCATGAAGGCACGCTTGTGCAACGCCTCGCGTATGGCAAACGTAAAGTCGGAGCGCAGGCGCAGATTGCCCATCATGGACGGACGACGCAGGTCGAGGTAGCGATAGCGCAGACGCAAATCCTCCGAAAGCTCCTGGTCATCCTCGATCTGGAATGCCGGAGTCTTTGACGTGTTGAGCACCTCGATGCACGACGCCAGCACCTCGACCTCCCCCGTGGCAAGCCTTGTGTTCGTCTGGCCCTCGGGACGATGGCGCACCACGCCGCATACCTTGATGGGCCATTCGGGCCGCACCTTCTCTGCCGTATGGAACGGCACACCGTCTGCGATGTCGGGGTCGAAGCATACTTGCGTAAGGCCCTCGCGGTCTCGCAAGTCCACAAAAATCAGTCCGCCGTGATCACGACGGTGCCACACCCAACCCGTGAGCGTAACTTCGGACCCGATGTTGGACGCACGCAGCTCGTTGCAAGTGTGCGTATGCATGGAGTACGTTTCCATGGGATTCCCTTCGTCCCCAGCCGTTCCGTGTCGTAACGAACGGCGTTCCAGCAGACGTCCGCAAGGCGTAAACGGCACCATGCGGCACAAGATTTGCATTGTACTACGAATTGATGGCGGGTAGCACTCCTATGGCAAATCTGCGGGGTTGGAGCCACTACTCATCATTTGAGGTACCCTATAGGTTCGCGGCAAGTAACGCAATTGGAGTATGATATGGCACCTACCATGCGCGACATTCCGCCCCTCGACGACGAGGAGAACGACGTCACCTCCGAGCGGCTCTCGTCAAACGAGGTCGCGGCAGTCCACTCAAACCGGCGCTTCTACGTAAACGACGTGCCCTCTCCCTACCTGTCCAAACGGCAGGCAAGGGAGGATGTCGAGATCACGCGTCGGCGCCACATGATTATCTCGACCGTCATGGTTATGATTTTGCTTTGCGCCATGGCAGCTGGAATCGGCTGGTATGTGTGGGACACGCTCAAACCCGAAGAAAAAGCAGCGGTTCCCAAGTTCAACACGGCGACCATCGTTCGCAAGGAGTTCGTCGATTCTATCGACAGCGCGTCCATCGTGCGCCCCGTCGACGAGCGTCCCATCATCTCCAACATCTCGGGAACCATCTCTGAGGTGCTGGTAGAAGAAGGCCAATTCGTTGAGGAGGAAGACCCCCTGTACACCATCGATAATCCTTCGATTATCGAGACGTTCCAAAAGGCCCAAGAGGCCGTTGATGCCGCGCAAGGAGACGTTGACCGAAAGCAAGAGGCAGTCGACAGGATCAGGAAGTCCGTAGAGGAGGCTCAGCAAAAGAAGAACGAGGCGGCAGCCAACGCAAGCGCCAACTCGAATTCCTCGACGTCCGGGAGCACCGCTAACGGCGGGACCAACGGCACGAACTCCACGAACGGCACGAACTCAAACGCGTCCACAACGGACGCGGCAGCGAACACCCAAACGCAAGTAGACCCATCAACCGACCCGCGCGTAGTCTCGGCCCAACGCGAGCTCGACGAGGCAAACAAGACCCTCGACAAGATCCGAGAGACCTACGACCGCGCCGAGGAGCAGCTCGACAACCTCACTGTTCGCGCCCCCATCTCTGGCACCGTATGCGACATGAGTCGCAACATCAATCCCCAGACCCAGATTGCGGGCAGCGAGCGTCTGTGTACGGTGGCCGATCTTTCTGCATATTTGATACGAGAGGAAATACCTCGTGAGCGATTCGAACAGGTTCACGAGGGAATGGAAGCTCGTCTGAGTTTCCCCTCCGTCGGCGATCTCTTTTCGGTGGGTTACGTGGCCAGCGTCGAAGAGAGCGAAGGCGGTTCCGAATGCATCGCCAATATCGTCATCGAACAGCCCGACGAACGGATCGTAACCAACCTGGCATGTAACGTACAGCTCGTAGTCCAGGCAATCCCCGACGCACTCGTTGTACCTAGGGAAGCAGTCGTCTACGTTGGCGACAGCGCCCAAATTGACGTATTGCTCGACCCCTCGCGTGGCATCAACACCTTTGTACGCGTCAACGAGCTCGGGTCAAACGCCACGGAGGTCGCCGTCGAGGCAGACAACATCCAAGTAGGAACGTCCGTTATACTTTCACCCTCCACCGAGGGTGTCATTCAGCCAGAACCAGAGCCGGTACCGGCACCAGAAGAGCAGCCTCCCGCAGAGGGAGAGCAGCCTCCTGCGGAGGAAGAACAACCTCCCGCAGAGGAGGAAGCGCCCACAGAATAACGTCCGAGTCGCAAGGATAAACCCGATTCAAGTATTGCGCGGCACATTTACATGTACCGCGCAACAACAAACCGGGCTCGTCTGTGTGACTTGAAGGATTCTTAGATGTAGCCGTACTCCTCTTCCTCAGTCACTTCCGCCTCGTCTGCGGACTTGTCGCTAGAACTCGAGCCAGGGGTCGCCTTGGTGACATCCACTTTGAGTTCGCATTTGTTGCTATCGTACCCGCTGCCGAGCGCCTCTTCGCACTTGTGATTCCAATCATCAAGGGGTATCCAAGCGTCCCAACCAGTCATCGCGATGTCTTCGGTGTAGGCAGACAGCAGGTACGTGCAATATTCGTCCCCGTTGCCGCGATGCGTAATAACAGGCTTGAGCGTGGCGGATGAGACCGTGCATGCGCCATGGTCGTCGCGCGAAAGCTCGACTTCGGCCAATCCACCCAGAAGGTTATTGTCGTCGTGAGGCGAAATGAGGCATCCGAGCGAATAGAAGCACACCGTCTTGTGGCCGTTCGCAGACTCCAGCACCTCGACCCCCTGGAGCACGCGTGGATGTGTACCAATGATAAGGTCTACACCCTGCTCTGCGTACACCTTGGCAAAATGCTCCTGATCACTGTTGAGCTCACTGTTGTTCTCGTCTCCCCAGTGCGGGCAGGCAATAATCATCTCGGCACCCTGTTCGCGAGCCTTGGCGACATCAGATGCGATTTTGTTGTCGGAGAGAAGTGAAACGACATTCTTGTTTTGCTCGTCCTCGAGCCATGTGTGATTGAGCACGGCAATCTTGAAACCGTCCTTCTCGAAGATGTAGACGTTGTTGACATAATCCGAGAGTGTGGGGTTGTTCTTTGGCTGGGGATCCGCTATGCCCAAGACCGCCATCTGCGGGAAGTTGTCGTGCCACCAAGTAAGCTCGTTGTGAATGCCCTCGGCCTGCGCGTCGAACGCATGGTCTGTTGCGTGGAGCACGACGTTGAATCCCGCCGCGTTCTCGGCGCGCCCTAAGTCCTGCGGAGCGTTGAGGGGATAGTCGCCCCCAAATCCAAGACGCTCTCCTGCCATCACGGCCTCTTGGTTTACGATGCGCAAATCGAACAACGAAATCTCTTTTTTGATGTGCGCGAACAAGTGCGAGAAGTCATACGCTCCCGACTCCTGACGGCCACTCTCGGCGACTGCGCCACTCGGGATGACGTCACCTGCCGCCAAAAGACTCAAGGTGACAGGTTGCACCGTCGGAAGCGACGCCTCGGTAATCTCGTTCTCCGCCGGAGCCGACTTCTCGACTCCGGGCAAGTCGACAGGCAAGCTGTCGGGATCGATGAACTGCTTGCCAAACATATATGACGCGCCGCCGATAATGGCTATGAGGACAAGAGCCACCACACAGCGAAAGACGCGACTCCGCCTGCGTCTCTTGCGGTACGATGCGACCCCCAGCTCGCGCGAATAACTGCCATCATTGTGAACGTCGGCCATGCGCGTCCCTTTCTCGGGTTTTTTACTAGCCACATAATACTACGATGAATTGCAAGAAAATGCGACGGACGTTACGACAAGGGGGACAAATGCACTACACAACTGCCATCTTTGACTTGGATGGCACGCTACTCAACACGCTCGATGACCTCACAGCATCCACCAACCACGCTTTGGCGGCACATGGACTGCCCAAACGGACGCGTGACGAGGTTCGTCAGTTCGTCGGCAATGGGATTCTGAACCTCATTCGACAAGCGGTACCCAAAGGTTCGGCAGACGAGCTCATACAGGATGTGTACAAGACCTTTAACGCCCATTACGCGGCGCACAGCCTTGAGGCCACGGCACCCTACCCTGGCATTGAAGCCCTGCTCGACGACTTGCGCGAGCAGGGGATGCAATGTTGCGTGGTATCCAACAAGGGAGATTATGCAGTAGGCCCACTTGTAGAGCATTTCTTTCCCGGGTGCTTTGAGGTGGCACGAGGTGAGCGCGAGGGCATTCGGCGCAAGCCCGCACCCGACACGGTGTTCTCGTGCATGGAAGCCCTCAACGTTTCTCCCTCTCAGTGCGTGTACGTGGGAGACTCAGAAGTCGACGTCGCGTGCGCCCACAACGCCGGCATCGACTGCATCATCGTGACGTGGGGTTTCAGGGACGAGGAATACGTCCGCTCACAGGGAGGCACAGTATTCGCACACGATTGCGTCGAGCTACGAAGCCTTCTGCTGACGGACCACCGCTAACAAGGGCTTCCCGCACGATGCTCCGCAACGGGAGCGCAGACGCGGGGTTTGTCCACCGCGTGCAGTTCCGCAACAGAGCGGGGGCGGAGGTTATGCGCCTGAGGGGCTCGGGGTATGTCCCCGCGCGCAGTTCCACAGGCGAAGCCGAGGACTGTTTGAGCACGGGGACATACCCCGAGCCCCTGCCGGGGGCGAGGACTGTCTGAGCTCAGGCGCATAACCTCCGCCCCCGCCCCGGAGAGAACTGTTTGAGCACGGGGACATACCGTGCGACCTGCTTGCCATGCGTTTATCGACGAGCTCTCGATTCCTGTAGCGTCATGCGCTAAGATAGGGTTACCAAGGTTTTGTCAACAACGATTGGAGCGACCATGGGTAAGAAGGCACAAGAGGTCCTCAAGATAAGCTACGCAGAACTCGAAGAGTATTTGCACATCCATCATTCCGTGTACATGCGTGTGGGTTCCAAGGTCTATTACATCACCGACGCCAACGAAAACTACTGGCGCGCACAGGACACGTCGATTCGCAACCACAAGAACCACTTTGTTGACTGCAGCGAACTTGTGCCAACCTTGGGTGAGTTCCTTTCGCTGAGGTTCGTGAACGGTCACACCATTGAGGAAGTCTTTGACCAAGCGTACTTCTATGCCTCGATTAGCGGACAGAAGGACTAACACATCCAGCGTGCTTTTTGACTGTACGACTGCAAACGGCCCCGGTCATTTGGACGATGACCGGGGCCGATTTCGTCGAGCGGGAGACACTACTCAGTAGGCTTTATCCCATCCTCGTCGCGCTCGAGCGCATGGATCAGAATACGATACTGGTTGTCGACCGCATGTTTGTGCGGCGACTTCTTTGCATAGCGCTTGACCGCCGCGGCCGACTTGTTGATTGCCTGCAGGGTACCGGGGCCAGCGACGCAACCACCCGGGCACGCCATGCCCTCGAGCAGATACCCGTCGTACTTGCCACGCACCGCATCGCGAATCATCTTGCGGCACTCGTCGAGCCCCTCGGCGTTTGCGACCTTTACCTCTCGGTCCGGATAGCGCTCCTTGATGACGTTGACCACGGCGTTTGCCACGCCACCCGCGACGGCGAAGTTGCGTCCGTCTTCGGAGGCTACGGCGAAGTCGGACTTGTTGTCGTCTTCGAGCTTGAGGTAGTCGATGCCCTTGGCACGCATCATGCCGGCCATCTCCTCAAAGGTGAGTACAAAGTCCACCTCGGAACGCACCGACGTGCGCATTGCCTCGAGCTTCTTTGCAGAGCAGGGGCCAACGAATACGATCTTTGCATTGGGATGGCTGTCCCGCACCATGCGCGCCGTAAGGACCATGGGCGTAAGTGCCATCGAGATGCACTCTTTGTGCTCGGGGAACTCCATCTTTGCCATGAGCGACCATGCAGGACAGCATGAGGTGCCCATGAAGGAGATGTCTTCGGGCACTTCCTCAATGAAGTCGTCCGCCTCTTCAATCGCACAGAGGTCAGCACCGATGGCAACTTCTTCGACGCCCGAGAATCCCAGCTGGGCAAAGGCATTGCGCAGCTTGCCCACGTTGCCCTTGCCGCCGAACTGTCCTACGAACGCAGGTGCCACGATGGCGATGACCTCGTCCCCGCCCACAATAGAAAAGATGACCTGAGCGATTTGGCTCTTGTCGGCAATGGCGCCAAACGGGCAGTTGATGAGGCACTGTCCGCACGAGACGCACTTTTCGTAGTCGATCTCGGCGCGGCCATGCTCATCCGAACCAATGGCGTGCATGCCACAAGCCTCGGCACAAGGCCGGACGTCGTGATGGATTGCATGGTAGGGGCACACACGCGCACACATGCCACACTTGATGCACTTATCTTGGTCGATGTATGCCCGCTTGTGGCGGAACGTAATCGCCTGCTTTCGGCAAATCTCGCGGCAGGGATGCGCCAAGCAGCCCTGGCAGGAGTCCGTGACCGTATACACGTTGTCGTGGCACGCGTTGCAGGCGAACTTAATGACGTTGATGAGGGGTGGATTGTAGTAGGTGTCGGCTACCGTAGCGTCTGCCAAGCCAGCGCTCACGCGTATGGGCCGGTCCACACCCTTTTGGTCGAGGCCCATGGCGAGGCGGATGCGCTCCTCCACTATGGCCCGCTCCAAGAAGACGCTCTCGCGATAGGTCGCAACCTCGCCGGGGACAATCTGGTATGGAAGCTCCTCAAAGCGCGTGTCGAAGTCCGCATCGGTCCATTGAGGATTCTCTGCCGTCTCGTATACGATCCTCGCCACCTCCGCAAACACGCGGCGGCGAATATCGGTAAGGTTGGTGTACACACCTCGCATGGTATCGGCCATATGCACTCTCCTTTAGGTCCGGGCTAGACTTGTCCAATAGTATGGACCAGCTCAATAGCCCGTGCCCAGAAGAGCTTGGCGAAACGCCAAAGCTAACAGGGGGAAAGGCGAGCAGCCACGTACGGCGCCAACTCTCCCAGCGGTACCTGCACCTGATCGTGGGTCGACATGTCGCGTAACGTGGCGACGCCTTCGGCAACCTCGTCGGGACCGAGCACCACACAGAGTCGCGCCCCTAGCTTGTTGGCCTGCTTGAACTGGCTCTTGAGCGAGCGCCCCTGATAATCGGCCTCGGTACGAATTCCGGCCTCACGCAGCGCGAGGACCGCACTGAACACGTGCGTGCGCACATCGGGTGTGCAGGCAACATACACGCATGACGGCGCATCTCCGCCCATGTTCACACCCTGTGCCTCCAAGGCCAGCGCAATGCGCTCGAAGCCCACCGCAAAGCCAAGGCCAGGCGTAGGCTTGCCGCCCTCAAGCTCCATGAGGCCGTCGTAGCGTCCACCTCCACCTATGGCGCCCACGCCAGCGCCCTCGACCTCCACCTCAAACACGGTGCGCGTATAGTAGTCGAGGCCGCGCACGAGCGTGGGGTCCTCCACATAGTCGATGCCCGCCTCGTCGAGGTAACGCTTGACCTGCGCGTAGTGCTCCGCGCAGTCATCGCACAGGTTGTCGGGCGCGAGTGGCGCGTCGCTCATGACCTCACGGCAGTGGTCGTTCTTGCAGTCGAAAGCGCGCAATGGGTTTATCTCTGCTCGCTCCAAACAATCGGAGCACATCTGATCGGCATGATCGAGAATGAACGTGCGAACCTTGTTGCGATACGCCGGACGGCATGCGACGTCACCCATGGAGTTGATTGCCAGCTTGAGCGAATCCGGCGCAAATCCTAGACGCTCGAAGTAGCGCATGAGCATGATAATGCACTCGGCGTCGGCCGCCGCATCGGGCGCCCCGAGCCACTCGACACCGACCTGGTGAAACTGGCGCAAGCGACCCTTTTGCGGCCGTTCGCCACGAAACATCGGGCCGGCATACCACAGCTTTACCGGAGCGCCGCCCTGCGGCACAAAGTTGTTTTGCACGGCAGCACGTACCACACCAGCCGTTCCCTCGGGACGCAGCGCAAGGCGTTGTTTGGCCTTAAGCCCCTCTTCGCTGCCCTTCGAGAGCAGAGTGTCGATAAGGGCGCCCGAATACACGCGGAACATCTCCTTGCGCACCACATCGGTCGACTCGCCGATACCGTGAACGAAGGTCGCTACCTGCTCAATCGCAGGTGTCTCAATGAGGTCGAAGCCATACGCTCCAAACACCTCGCGTGCCACGTCCTGCATGTGCTGCCAAGCACGCATATAGTTGCCGTATAGATCTTCGGTGCCCTGAACCCGTTGCGCCATGATGTGCCTTCCTCGCTCTCGTGCAATTTGCCTAGTATAGCGCATGCGTCGATTGAGAGCCGGCTAGAAGACGTCGAGCCGTCGCCCTTTCTTATTTGCCCTGCTTCGCGAGCCAACGACGATGCGATACCGTGCGCATGGCCACAACGGAACGGGGTTCGTCGGGAAACGTTACGACATTGGGTGTGCCAGCGTTCCAGAGCTCGATTACGTCCTCGGCTTCCTCGATCAGATTCTCGATGTCCACGAGACCGTACAGTCGCATGGGGAGGACGAATACCGGAATCCTCAGCTTTCCCTCGTCGGCGGCGCGTTTTGCGTCATATTCCAGATGCGGACAGAGCAGGGCCACGTCCACTTCGTCCTGACGGTCGCGCTGCACGCCCGATATGAAGGCCGCGTCCGAGCCATAGAGGTTTGCAAAGGGAATGAACTCAAGGAACAGCTCGTCCTCTAGGCCCTTCTCCTTGATCTGCTTGTTGAGATGAGCTGCCATGGTGCTCGAAGAGAAGCCGCCGCCACAACAAATGGCCATACGCAACATGTTCGTTTCCTTTCTGTCCGTCTGTCCGCCGACCTTCTATAAATACATTATCATGCGAATCGAATGTCTTTGATATTTAGATATTTGACACAAAGAAACCGGACCCAAATGCGCCATTTGGCACACCTGAGCCCGGCTCGTTTGTGTTGGACGGCTTAACTAGGCAACTTTGATGACCCAGCCGAACTTGTCCTCGATCTCGCCCGCCTGGATGCCCGTGAGCGTCTCACGCAGCTTGGCAAGCACGGGGCCCACGTGCTCCATTCCTGCTCCAAACACGTGCTCGTTACCCTCAAGGTCGACGACCTTGCCCACGGGGCTGATAACGGCGGCCGTGCCGCACATGCCACACTCCACGAACTGGTCGATCTCGTCAAAGCGCACCTGACGCTGCTCGACCTTGATGCCGAGCATCTCCTCGGCCACCTGCACGAGCGAGCGACGCGTGATGGAGGGAAGGATGGAATCGGTCGCAGACTGCGGGACCACAAGAGAGCCGTCCTCCTTGACGAACAAGAAGTTCGCGCCGCCGGACTCCTCCACGAACGTGTGGGTCTGCGGGTCGAGGAACATGTTGTCGGCAAACCCCTCGGCATGGGCAAGCACGCTGGGATACAAGCTCATGGCGTAGTTGAGACCAGCCTTGATGTTGCCCGTCCCATGCGGAGCGGCGCGATCGTACTCGGGCACCTTGAGCGCCACGGGCTGCACGCCACCCTTGTAGTAGGGGCCCACAGGCGTAACGAGGATGCGGAACTGATACTCCGTCGCAGGCTTCACGCCGATGACGTCGCCAGTGGCGATCATGAACGGACGGATATAGAGCGTCGCGCCCGAGCCAAAGGGCGGCACCCAGGCGAGATTGGCCTTGACAACCTGTTTGACGGCCTCCACGAAACGATCCTCGGGGAACGCCGGCATGCAGATGCGCTTGGCCGAGTCTGCCATACGCGAGGCGTTCATGTCGGGACGGAAGCACACGATGTCCCCGGTTTTGGTGGTATACGCCTTCAGGCCCTCAAAGACTTCTTGGCAATAATGGAAGATGCCCGCGCACTCGCTCAGCTGCAGCGTGTGATCCGGCGTCAGGATGTCCTCGCCCCACGCGTCATCCTTGTAATTGCACACGTAGCTATAGTCAGTAGGCGTGTAGCTAAACGTGAGGCTACCCCAATCCAAGTCCTTCTTTTCCATCGTTGAACTCCTATCCTTCATGTCGTACGAATTCGCAACAGTATAGCGATGCATTATTTCGTGAATATGTACGATACGTCAACACCCCTGCGGGTCATCGAACCGCAGGGGTGTTGATACAAGCAATGCAAAGAAGATTATTTACGACTTGAGCGTAAGGATCTGAATGGTGGAGTTGCCCATCAGCTCGTTGACGTAGTCGGTCCACTTCTGGGAGACTTCGGACTGCTTCTCGGAGTACTGCTGGTAAGCAACATAGTAAGCGGCGTTCGCGGCCTCGTAGGTGGCGGCGTCCTTCTTTACCTCATAGTCCGCAAGAGCGGTCGCATACGGGCCGTCCTCGCTCTTCCAAGCGCCCTTCTCGGCATCCCACTCGTCGCCTGCGAGTTTGATGATGTAGTCAGCGTATTCTTTCTTGGGCTCCTTGTTGGCGGCCTCACGTGCCTCCTCAGTCGGCTCGGCCTCCTTGCCGTCCTCGCCAACCTCGCCCTTGACCTCGGGCTCTTTGGGAGCCTCGGGCGCCTGGCCTGCGTCGGTCTCGCCCAGAACCTGCTCACGAAGCTTGCTCATCTTTGCGGAGTCGCGAAGAAGCGACTTGACGGTCTCCTCGTCCATGTTGTACGAGGTCGCCACCGAGGCAAAGTCACTCGAACCAAGCATCTCCTCTGCATATTTTGCCAAGTCGTCATCGGAGACCTGAATGCCTTTGCTGTCTGCTTCGGCAGAGATTATCTGATTGCGGGCAAACGAAAGAATCGAGTCGGCAGAGGGGATATCGTAGTTGCCGTCCTCTTTCTTTGCGGAGTCGAGCGATCCGCTCTGCTGAATGACCTCGCGAGTGGAAACATTCTTGCTCGCGCCATTGTAGGAATACGTTGCGATAGGCTTGTCGAGCTCGCCCTCAGAGACGGTGCTCTTCTTTAGCGCGCCCCCGCCCAAACCACCAAGTAGAAAGTGGCCAATCAGCAGGCCAATTACCAATGCGGCGGCGGCAATGCCAATCCAAGCGTTCTTGCTCAGGTTGAGACCACCCTCCCCTGCAGCCTTCTTCTCGCTGGTTACCTCTTCAGCCATAGTGACACCTTTCTCGTCTCTCTTTCGTTCTCGCATCGTATACGAGAGCACTAAAACTGCAAATAGGTATTGTAGCGCATGCGCGTCATAAATCCATACGGCGCCATCTCATACGTACTTCGAACATATACTAAAGGAGTTTTCTGAAAAAACAGGCTGGGTAATCCAGCCTGTTCGTTTTCCTGGAGCCAGCCGTGGGAATCGAACCCACAACCCCATCATTACGAGTGATGTGCTCTACCATTGAGCCAGGCTGGCCTGCGAGAATTTAATGTACGGCAATACAGCGAGGATTTCAACCCCCAATTTTAGAAAAGCGTAATCTTTCGTTCGGCAACTCTAACAGCCACTCTAAGCCCTCTCCCCGCCCCTGCCTCCTTTGCGGAATCAGCCAAAAGGCGCGTCTTTGCCCTTGTCCTAGAAGTAGTAACAGGAAAGGCGAACGGACTTTGCCCCATTGCACGTTTTGAGGCAAGGTCGGGGCGGTGGGGATATCTCACTGCGCAGTTCCGCAGCGAAGCGAGGACTGTCTGAGCACGGGAGATATCCCCACCGCCCCGACCGGACAGCAAGGGGTGTACTAACTTGTGATTTATCCACACCTAGATCCGCGAGACAACACCGCGCACGATCGCTTCGAGGTCGCGTGCGCTGGAGGTCACTTCAGCACGCACTGACCTGTGCGAGACGCCCGACGCGCCGGCAGGGTTTGTCGCAAGCGTCAGGGCAAGCACGCGCATGCCCAGCGCGCGTGCCATTATCGTCTCGAGCGATAGCGACATGCCCACGAACGTCGCCCCAAGCACCCTGAGCGCCCTCACCTCGGCCGGCGTCTCGAGGCTTGGGCCACGCATTTCGGCATAGACACCCTCAAGCAAATCGATGCCGCGCTCGCTCGCAACCTTCTTGGCCATATCGCGAAGCTCGGCATCATAGGCGTGTTCCATGGGGACGAACGAATCGGTGCTTCGCCGCCAACCGGCCAAGGGATTCTCGCCGGTAAGGTTGAGGTGGTCGCTCACCAGGCCCAAACGTGCTTCGGCCGACGGATCGACGGCCCCCGAGGCGCCGACAAATACGACCGTATGGCACCCGCAGCTTCGGGCATGGCGAACAAGAGTCGTGACCTCGAACGCCGTGTACCCATGGTACAGGTGAAGCCGCCTTGGGTAGACAATGACCGAGGCGCCATCTATGGTTCCGATGGTCGCCTCGGGCATCTTTTGGAGCGATATGTTTGGTGGAAGCGCAAAGCCCTCCATGCTCGTGTATGGCACCCGTTGCACCGTCTTTACCATGCCCGAAAGTCCCGTGAACCCCGAGCCGAGCACCAAGGCAATGGGGCGGCCTGCCGTCGAGCCGCGACTTCCCAAGACGAACCTCGCTTTGGACACCGTCACATTGCTCTGGGCGTTCATGGTCACCCCTCTCTTTGCGCGCCTACGACACGAGCGTCACCAGCTCAACCGGCACGTCAGCGAGCAGCTCGTTGACGTAGCTCGTCCATTCTGAGGAAACTTGCTGCTGGACTTGCGAGTACTGGCTGTATGCCACAAAATACGCTGCTTGTGCGGCCGAGTATGTAGCCGCCTCGTTGGAAATGGTGTAGTCCTTGAGCTGAGCCCTGTAGGGACCGTCTGCCCTCGCCCACGTGTTGGCGTTTGCGTCCCACTCGTCGCCGACCAAGCTCAGTATGTAGGTCGCGTACTCGGCCCTTGGCTCATCCTCCTTGCCGCTCTCGGCAGCCGTAGGAGTTGCCGGTTCGGGAATCGGCTGGGTCGTCACTACCTCTTTGCGCAGCTTGCTCAGCAGCGCAGAGCGAAGCATCAGCTCACCCACCTGGTTTGCATCCATGCCGTATCCCGCGCCAATCTGGGCGTAGTCATCGGTTCCGAGGGTCTCCTTCGCATATGCCTTGGCATCTTCTTCTGTCGCCGTGATGCCCCGCTCTTTTGCGTTTTCTGCAAGGATGTGGTTGCGGGCAATGGACAGGACCGTGTCGACACTCGGCACATCGTAGGTTCCGTCGCTGTTCTTTGCCGCCTCAAGCGTCGTGGACTCCAAAATCGCCTCGCGCACCGTTACCGGTATCTGCTGACCCTTATAGGTGTACGTGCCCAAAGCCGTGTCGAGTTGGGACTCCTCCACCGTTGCGGTCCCCGAAAACTCGGTGGCCTTCTTTGCCGTGGGCAGCTTTGGGCCCACAAATATCCCTACGGCAACGCCGATGGCTAAAAATAGCAGCGCACAAATGCACGCAACCAGAACCGTGCGCGACTGCTTTGGCTTCTGCTGCCCTTCGTTTGCCTGCGGTTGCCCTTCGTTTAATGCCATTAGATCACCCATGCTCCTTTATTGCCGCACATATCTCGGACGAATACGCACGATAGAATCCAGTACCGTTCTTTGCATCGTATGCCATGCACTCTGCCAGCGAGTCGCCCACTTCCGGGGCAATGCTTCCGCGTGCAAAGCCAAGCAAGCATATAAGCATATCACGATACTCCGCGTCGCCATGATAGCACTGTACGGCTTCGCGTATGAGTGGCCAAGCACGCAACGATGCCTCCGCGCTCTGAGAGCCATAAAGCGACAAGAACCTGAAAGCCGCAAGACACGCCGAGGAAGATCCCTCGTCAAAGAGGGACTCCTCGGCACCATCGAATGCTCCTTCTACTCGCTGCGGGAACTCCGGCACGACCTCGGAGAGCGCATCCAAACACTCCCAGCGCGTTTGCGCCTCGGGCAGTTCCAAGGCAGCAATCAAATCCTCCGTCACCTCCGCAATGAGAGTCGGGTCCGTACGCGCGATTCCTGCGAGCTCGTGAGCCGCTTCCTGCCGCTGCCGACGGTTGCGACCTCCAAGGAGGAGGACGAGTTCGTCACGTCGCTCAATCTCATCGACAAAGTCGTCTGACACCGTCATTCTCCTCGCTACTCGCCGACCCCGTCGCCTGAGTACCCGCGGACCTTTCGGGCGAGCTTGTCGGTAAACGACAGGCGCTCGCGACGATCTGTTCCCCAGAAGATAAGGGCAACCATGCCCGGACCGACGTGGCTTCCCAGGATGGGCGAAACCTGGCTGCGGATGATGTTCACTCCCGCACACCCATCCTGCTTGCGGACCTCGCGCTCGATCCAATCGGCGTCCTTCTCGGCGTCGGTCGACACGATGGCAAGCGGAAGGGTCGTATCGTGAGTGTAGTTGTCAACAAAGTCTTGGATAATGGCACGCAGGGCCTTCTTGCGACCACGGCACATGCCGCGAAGCGTGAGGGCTCCGTTTGTGTCGTACGAAAGCTCGGGCTTGATTTTGAGCTTGCCGCCCACGGTGGCCGCCGCCGGCGGTATGCGTCCGCCGGCAGCCAGTGCCTCAAATCCGTCGAGCGTAAAGTACCCGTGAATGAAGTAACGAGCCTCGCGCGCCCATTCGTACACCTCGCGGGCCGTAAGACCACGCGTGGCCTGATGCATCGCCTCGAGCGCAAGCAGCTCGCCCGCCGCCGAGTCGCAGCGACAGTCAAGCACGTACAGCTCAAAGCCGGGATAGCTGCTCCTAACCATCTCGGCAGCTTGCCGCGCGTTGCCAATCGAGGAAGAGAGCCCCGCCGTGATCCCCATGTATATGGTGGGAATGCCCTCCCGCGCGGCACGCTCGAACACTTCGAAGTACTGCCCGGGAGTAATGGCATACGTGGTGTAATGGAGATCCGGGTTCTTGCGCAGCGTCTCGTAGAACTCATGCGGGTCCTGCGTCTGCCACAGGTCGTCCACCACCTCGCCATCCGGGGTCACGTACGTAAAGGGTATGACCTCGATGCCAAGGCGCTGGATGACCGCAGGCGCGTAATCTGCGCTCGAATCCACAATGAGCTTGCAGGTGTGGCGCTCTTCGAACGCCTTGCCAACGCTCACCGCATCCTCAAGGACCACGACCTTGTTTGTCGTTCCACCCTCAAATACTTCGGTTTCCTCATGCAGAGGGGCTTCTTCGCTCATACCGTCACTCATCCGCTTCCTCTATCTTGGGCTTAATGATGCCATAGCCGCCATTCTTGCGACGATACACCACATTGACCAGCCCGGTGACAGAGTTCTCGAACACGTAAAAGTCATGCCCAATAAGGTCGGTCTGGACCAAGGCCTCCTCAACCGTCATGGGCGTGAGCTCCACGATTTTCTCGCGAACCAGCTCGTCGTCTTCCTCTTCCTCTGGCGCAGTTACGATGAGGTCACTCAGGTCGGCCACTGGCTCAGCGATGGGCTCGGGACGCTTGGAACGCTGACGACGGTCGACGACGCGCGTCTTGTACTTGCGCAGCTTGCGTGCAACCTTGCTCGCGGCCTCGTCAATCGCCACGTCCAGATCGGGACCAGCGGCATCAACTCGCACGACATTGTCGCGAACAAAGACGGTCACCTCGCAGGAAGTGCGGTCCTTGCTGGCACGACGCTTGTCGGCGCGAAGTACCACGTCGCATGACATTGGCTTGATGTCAAATACCTTTAGAGCCCCGCCTATCTTGGCGTTTACCTGATCTCTGAGGGAGTCGGTGATTGCAACCTTGCGTCCCGAAATCTTGATGTCTGCCATCGTTTCCTCCTCTGCTCGAACACGAATATTGTCTGCGGCCGAAGCCGCGCCTTGCCAAATCTGCCTTGCTCGCTAGTCGCTTCCGCCGCTAAGCGTGACGGCATTGCTTCCCGCCACGATTTCGGTCGGGGGCTCGTTCACCTGTTCAGGAACCGGAGCCTCCGGCGCAGGCGCCTCGGGCTGCGGGGCTGGCGGGGCGGCGATTCCTTGAATCTGGGCGGAGGCATCTATGGACGAGTTCGACCCAAGCCAAATGCGACGCGCCTCGCTGAGCAAACCATTGGACTCTATGGATCCGTATGCCGCAACCAGCGCATTGTGCAACTCGTTTTCTTCTGCCGGAATGGCCAATCCAATGGGAACGGGAGCATCGATGGTCCCCGCCAAAGAGGCGCCACCAAGCTTTCCACACATGTACATGCCCGTAGGCAGGCTGCACGCCACAAACGAAGCTTCTCCCCCCGCAAGCTTTCCAAAAGCCTCCGTAAGCGATGAGCACGGGATGGCTTTTACGTCGGCCCCCGTCTGTTGCAGGGCAATAAGGGCCGAAGAGCCATCTTGCACGGCGACATTCGAGCCACGAACTTGCTCGGCCGTTGCGGGCGGGGCATCGCTCCCATGCTGGAACAGACCGGTGGCAAGCTGGGAGTAGTTGCCGATCACCGCGAACCCGTTGGCCTCCGAGGGGGTCACGCCCATCACCATGTCGCATACCGTAGCAAGAGCAGTTCGCGTGTCGGCGACCTTGGTGAACTCTACGCTAAGGCCCAACTGGTCGGCAAGCGCGCAGGCAATGGAGACGTCCAGACCCTCGACCTCTCCGCCCTCTTCGATCACAAAGGGGGACGTCTGTGCTTCTTTGAGGCCCACGGTCAACACGCCTTCGCGCTTAGTGGCTTGCGGCGAGACGGTGGGCGTTGCCGACGAACGCACCTCCGCAAGATAGTCGTCAACACTTGTGGATGACGCACCTCCGCGCAGCCAGCCAAAGAAGCCACCAATGCCTTGGCAGCCCGTGAGCGCAAGTGAGAGTACGACTATCGCAACGAGCACTGCCTTTGGTACCGCAACCGTTCTCATGAACGCTCTCCGTTCGTCGCCTACAAATGTCACATCCCAGCTGACCTGGTATTTGGCCCCACACTCGCGTACGGGGACGGTCGCTTCGGGTGCTCGGGCACCCCCACTACTGGCCCTCTCGCCCGGGAGGCCTTTTGCCTCGATGGACGGGCGGTACGACTTACTTCTAGGACGAGCCATGCTCGCCCGGGCGCCCACGCCCGGACTTACGTGGATCCTTTTGGCCTCGTCTGCCTTGGACTTGGACGTGCCTAGGGCTCGTCCGCAACCACAGACCTGAGATGAGACAGAAAAATTATATCACGGCCTCGAACGTGATTGCCCTGTCGTGCCATGTTCCGGTCGCCGGCGGCACATACACGGTTTACTCGCGGAGTCAGGTGATGAGGATGTCCCTTTGGCTTACCTGCCTTAGGCCATGGCATGAACGAATCGACTCACATGCGGCACCAAGAAAACCGCGGAGCTGAAATGGCGTTTCGTGTGGGCTGCTCCGCCACACGAAAGGGAATCCCGGCTCAAAACGCACGCCATGAGCTGGGATTGACTTTGGTGTGGCGGGGAGGCCCACACGAAAGGAAATCTCGGCAAATCGCCCCACACGAAAGGAAAAGGCAGCTCAGGAAGGGCCACTTGAGCTGGAATTTGCTTTGGTGTGGCAAAACATCCCACACGAAACGCAATCTCAGCTCAAGGCCCCACACGAAAGGGAATCTCAGTTCAGGAAGGACCTAGGATGTCATTGGGTCAACCTACGGGTCCTTTGGGCGGCGACGCGCGGAACTTGGCACAAAGAAAATGACAGCACCAGCAGTACCACAAACCACAGCAGCGTCACCCACAGGGGCATCCTCCACACCTGCAGGAACGGATACGGGCCATCCCATAGGCGCAAGATGTTGCACGGGTAGGCCACCGCCGTGTAGGCAAGCGTCGGAAGAAGGCCAACGACGCTTTGCCGCAGCGACATATGACGATCGGCCTCGAACGCAACATAGGACCCGAGTACCAAAAACGGCGCGGCGAGGTGCGTCACAGGCCTGGCGCCTTCGGCAAACATCATGTAAAAGCCCGGTTGCCCCGCCGCCTCGAGCATGGGGGCAAGCACCGTGATGACGACCACGAACGTCATGAGCAGGCAGCAGGATGCGGCGTACTTCAGCCACCGCAACGAGCGGCACAGTCCTGCGCCTCCCCGCGTTCGAACCTCCGCCAGCAAACACAAGAGACACGCGACGGCACCGAGCAGGTTTGAGCACTGCGTATAAAACACGAAGTCGCCAGGCACCCCATTGATCGAGATGCTCGTAACAAGACCCCAGACCTCCACCACGACCACAAGCGCGTTTATTACCATTGCCGCCATCATCTTCCGCCTCTCCACGTGGTCCCAAGAAAATCATACGTCTTTGAGGCTCGTGGAGTATCTGCGGGGTTTGCTCTCAGGCAAGGCATTGGATACGCACTCCCAAACTACACACGGTTTGTCTAAAATATGCTATTATGTTATTTTTTCTTATGAAATATAATTATTAAAGATAATTAAGACAAACCGTGTGTAGTTTGGGACGGCGAGAAAGGCGGGTCGCCTAGTGGGTCGCCTGTGTACAGAGCTTGGAACGCCGAGAGTGGCGGGTCGCCTGTGTGCAAACCGGGACCTCACCATACGCGAGTCAGGGCGCAGCAGGTGACCGACGCCGCACCGCGCGCCAACAGTGCCCTTGTGGACTCTCGCATCGAAGCGCCCGTGGTTATGACGTCATCCACCAACAAAAGATTCATGCCGGCCACGTCGTCTATGCATCGAACCGTTCCGCTCAGGTTCTCTTCGCGCTCGTTACGACCGAGCGCACGCTGGTCTTGTGCCGACACGCGCATGAGCACATCGGCTAGCGGCAGACTCGCGATGTCGCTCAGCTCCGTAGCCACCAACTCCATGTGGTCAAAGCCGCGCCTCACGCACGCCTCACGCGTCGCGGGCACGAAGCACAGGCCGTCAATTGCCTCCGGATCGTAACGCGGCTTTCCGTCGAGGGCTTCCCACGCTGAGGCCTCCTCCAACGCGCACGCCATGGCAGCGGCGTTTACGGATGCAAGGCGTCGCTCGTTGTAGTCCTTAAGGCACGCGACCATCTGGGAGGCAATCTGCCCAAACCCCAAAGCGCAAATCGTGGCACGCGCCTCCCAGTCTCCCTCGCATCCGGTACAGGTGAGCCATCCAAAGGGTGCCCCGCATACGGGACACGCCCAGCGCTGAGAAATCCACGGCATTCGCGCTCGACAGTCCTCGCAAAGAAGCTCCCCCGGCATGTCGCATGACACACACCGAGTGGGCCACAGGAGCTCGGCCGCCGAATCAGCGGCATGACGTGCAAAGGATCGCAGGCCCATACCCTCAGTCCAAGCCAAAGAGATTGCACGCATTGTGCCAGAGCGCCTCGTATATCTCCTCTTTTGAGAAGCCCATCCGTTCCCGCTCCTCTGCGACGCATGCGGCAGAGAAGGCCACCATCGCCGGTTCGGCCTCTTGACCGCGCAGCGGGACGGGCGCCATATAGGGGCAGTCAGTCTCTACCAGCAACCGCTCCAGAGGGCACTCGGCCGCAGCCGCCCGGATGTCGGCACTTCGCGCAAACGTCACGGCCCCGCCAAAGGCCACATGGCAGCCCAGCTCCACAAAGGGCGCCATGGTCTCCGGTCCACTTGTAAAGCAATGCAAGACGCATCCGCGCTCAGGGACACCCTCTTCGCGGAGCACTTCCAAGGCACGGTCGTGTGCGGCAGTAGCCTGCGAGCTATCTTTCTCGCCGTCGCGAAGATGAAGCTCCACGGGCAGACCTCTTTCGTGGGCAATCCGCACATGCTCTCGCATGGCCGGCACTTGCTCCTCAAGCGTCAGCTCGCTCCACGGCCCCACATCCAAGCCGAACTCACCCACACCCACGCAACGGGAATCGTCGAGCAATGCTTCCAAACGCGCCCGAACATGAGGGTCTTCCATGAACTTCTTTGCACCATACGGGTGTACGCCCGCCAAGAAATGCAGGTTGTCCACGAGTGATGGAACGTCCCAGCCCGCAAACTCGGGCGGCCGTCTCCCTTCTGTGGCCCATTGCTCCAAAAGCACGGCCGCCTCATCTCGCACGCGATCGAACCAATCGAGAAACGCGGGCACGTCGGGCACGTCGTCTGCCGGATCCACCGGAACGGCCAGGAACCGAACCCCCGCCAATGCCGCACGGGCAACCGCCTCGGCCGGTTTGTGCCTACGAAACGACGTAAGGTGACCGTGCGTATCGGCCAAGGGGGCGTATGCAATCGGTACCTCTACCGGCTTGTCCTTCTTTGTGTAAAACAGCGCAGGCATTGTGTCCTCCTTCACAAATGAAGAACCTCCCGGCAGGCGCTTTGCAAGAGGCACCTGCCGGGAGGTTCTATAGAAGCTTGCCTTTAACGGGCTTTGCGAGTGATGCGTCCTATGCCCACGAGTGCGAGTGCCACCGTGGCTATGGTAAGGGGGCCCATCGAGGAGTCGGCAGTGTTTGCCAGCTTGGACTTAGAAGAGGACGAGGTATTGCTCGTCGACGAGCTAGTACCGCCATTGTAACGATTGTATCCGCTGTTATTATTATTGTTGTTGTTATTGTTGTTATTGTTGTTATTGTTGTTATTGTTGTTATTGTTGCTTCCATCACTGTCGCTGCCGTACGTGTTTACGTAGTCGGCCGTGCGAACCTTGAGCTCGCGGATTTCTCCGCCAAGATTGGTATGGTTCGACTTCCATCCATCCGTGGCAGACTCGGAGACAACCACGTACGCGCCGGGCTCCAGGTCGTTGAACGAAACCGACTCCCCGCCCTTGAGCTGGATGGTCTCGCCACTCTTGAGCGTGCCCGACTTCGATCCCGTATAAGAGAACTCGCCCTCTAGGTCCGTGCGGTCGTCCTTAGACGTATACACGTGCACGGTAAAGGTGAACTCAGTTGCCTTTAGCTCGTCACTCAGCTCACCGTCTTGTGCATTCTTGATCTCCTTCGAGATGCTAAAGGCACCAAGCGCCGTGTTCGTGAAGTTGATTGTAGTATCGCCTGCAGCAGACGTTGTGCCCTCGTTTTGTTCCACCGTAGTCTTCCAACCGTCGGCCTTCTGCTCGCGTACGTCATACTTGGTGCCCACCGGTAGATTGGCGATCTTTGCGCTCTCTCCATCCTTCAGCGCAATGGTCCCCACGCCCTTGGTGAGCGTGCCTTCCCTGTCGCCGACGGTGTACTTCACGTCGTTGGCAAGCTCCTTGTCATCAGCATCGGTAAGCTTGACGTCGAACGAGAACTCCTTGTCGGTGGCCTCGGTCTTCTTGAGGTCCTGGATTGCCTTAAGCGCGACTTCGGCCAGCTCCCGCGCAGATTCGTCTGTCGCCTCATCGACCGCCTTCTGTGCCTCGGCTATCGCCGCGTCGGTCTTTGGCGTGCTGACTGTTTTTGTAATGACGAGAGCGGCCGTGGTCGGTGCTACCGCATCCTTGACTTCTACGCTATGGCTGGTGGACTCCATGTCGTCTTGGGTAACAAGCACAACTGGGGCGTCGGGGCTCGAGACGTCCTTGACGACCGTCGTGGCCACAAGCTTCTGTCCTACGTACTTCTCGACATCGGCTTTGTGCACCGTGTACTCAATCTCGATCTTTTGGGGAGTGGTGACGTCGGCATCATCGGGAAGCTTGACGCTCTTCACCGTCTGCGTGGCAACGCTCGTCTTGTCGGGAGCGAGGAGAGCACCGTCGGCCTCGTATGTTTGGCCAGGAATCATGCCCTTTACATAGATGGTATCGACAACCTTCTGGTCATCCGAAACGGGCAGCTGGATGAGCTTGGGATCGATTGCGCCATCAATTTGAATCTTGACGTTGGTAAATGCGATGGCATGCTTTGTAGCCCCAACTTCGACCGTACCATCCGTCATACTCGAATCCGAGCCCTTGGAGTGTGTCGTGCGGTCACCGTTAACCACGCGCGTCGTCCAGCCGTCGCCTGCGGGAGCCTGAGTGACCTTGTAGGTTAGGCTCTTGTCAATTACTTGGAAGCCGGCCTTTTGCCCGTTGCCAAGCGAAAAAGTGTAGGTAGCCTCTTCGGCGTCCTCCGACTTCTCTGGCGTCACATACCCCTCGCCCGTCACCGGCTCACCATTCGTCTGTACGGTGTACTCACACGCTTTGTCTTCTCCGATTACGGTATTGACAATCTCTATACCCGGGGCAACCGCCTCGTCGCTCGCTTCGGCAAGCTTGGGTACCAGCACCATCGCGCCAACCATGGCCAAGACAACGGCAGCCAGCACGCCCCATCTTCCCTTGTAGTGATGCGTGTTGCAAAGCATGTTTATTCTCCATTCGATGCAAGCTATTTCCCAAGAGCCTATATTATCGCAGAACTGCGCCCGTGTTGCACCAGTGACTTTAGCAGTACGTTTAGCAGTACACGACACGTCGAAACGAGTCCGAGCGAAACACAAATGCGCTGCCCGATTTACTCGCATTTATGCCATAATAGCCGACATGAAAAACACGCAGAGAAAAGTCCCGACGACCACGCCGCCCCCAACGCGGCTGTTTGTGTACTACACCATCCAGCTCGCCCTGCGCACGACGCTCTTTGTTGTAGGCATCGTGCTGTTCTTCACGCATCCCGATCAGCTGGACATCACCACGAACCTGGGCCTTGCGCACGGACTCGACTTCGTGGACTTATCATTTGTTCTTATGACACTCGACCTCGTCTCGAAGTTACGCCCACACGCAAAAATCGCCATGGGAAGCCGCAAGCAATACGGCGAGTACCATGTCCCAACAGGAAACCTGTTTGCCGGGGGTATCAAGGAGTTGAAGGAGCATGCACGGCAGCTCATCGAGGAGGCGCCGACCCGACTAGAGCAAGTGACCTCCGATACGCGACAGGCCGTGCGCGAGACCACCCAGGGAGTCCTTGAAGCAGGGCAACAGCTCGCTTATTCGGTCGATATCCTTCGCATTTTGCCCTGGCCTGAAGAGGACCTCACCGCGACGGATCGCCTGCGCAAGAGCATTCGGCGGCGGCGCATGCGCGAAATCGTTCCAGTCATCGTGTTCTGGGTGGTCTTCAACGCGGCCATCGGTCTGTTGCTCGACCGATTTGGGCTGTTCAACCAGCGGACGGCATTCTTGTGGTCACTGTTCTACTTCGTATTTGACATGATCAGCGTGGTGCTCTGGTGCCCGCTGCAGCTCGTGCTCATGAGAAACCGTTGCTGTACGACCTGCCAGATATTTAACTGGGATGGCCCGATGACCGTAACGCCCTTGCTGGGCATACCCTGCTGGTTTAGTTGGCTGCTCATCGCGCAGGCGCTCGTCGTGCTCGTGCGCTGGGAGCTCGCGTTCGCCCGCCATCCGGAACGCTTTGACGAACGTACGAATGCCTCTCTTCTGTGCGCCAACTGCAAAGACAAGCTCTGCTACCTGCGCAAGCCGCTCACCCCGCGCAAGATATAGGCCTCAGCAAGCCCGCAGCGCATCAGAAAGACGGATAAAGTCCTCTGGAGCGAGCTTCTCGGCGCGCGTTCGTGGGTCGATTTTGGCGGCTGCAAATGCGGCATCGAGCACGTCCTTGTTGTATCCCTTCGCGCTCATGGAGTTGCGAATCGTCTTGCGTCGCTGGGCAAACGCCGCGTCGATGACCTCGGCCACCTGCATGGAATCTGCGTAGGGAGCAGCGAGGCGCTCGATGCGCACAACCGCCGAATCCACATGAGGGGGCGGCGTAAAGTTGTGCGGGCCCACCTCAAATCGCCCGGTCACACGCCCAAAGAGCGACAGCTTCGCCGTGTAGGCACCGTATTCCTTGGTACCAGGACGAGCCGCGATGCGGTCGGCGACCTCTGCCTGAACCATAGCCACTACCAGCTGCACCGACGGCATGTGCTGAAGCGCGCCCAGGATTACCGTTGCCGCCACCTGATAGGGCAGGTTCGAGACGAGCTTGTTGGGCTCCGCGCCTGCCGCAGCCACCAGTTCTTCGGCGCTCACGCGCAACGCGTCGCCCTGAACGAGCGCGAGTTTCTCGCCGTCACGAGAGCAGGTCTCCGCGAGCACGGGCGGAAGGGCCTTGTCGGCCTCGACGGCCACGACCTTGTGCACGAGGGGCAGCATAGCAACGGTAAGCGTGCCGATTCCGGGACCGATCTCGTACACCACATCATCGGAGCCGAGCTCGGCAAGTTCCAGAATGCGCCCGATAACGTCGTCGTTTACCAGAAAGTTCTGCCCCAGTCGATGTTTGAGCGAAAGCCCATGGCGCTCGAGCACGGCACGGGTCTCGCGACCGTTTGCAAGATACGAGTACGACATGGATGCTCCCATCGAACGTCAAATCGAGAGTTGCAAAAAAGGGCCAAGGGACAAACCCCTTGACCCTCTTGTCAATCCTTTGCCCTGTTACTTTTTGCCGCCCAGGCGCGGGAAGAGGGCATCGCCCTTGGTAACGGGCACGCCACCTGCGAGCCCGCCCCACGTGCAGGAAGCCACCAGATCCGTGCTGTCCGCCTCGTCACCGAGCGACATGCGGCGCAGAACCTCCGCCGAGGTCTGGGGCATGAACGGCGCGAGCAGATGTGCGCAAATGCGAATGGACTCAAGCAGGTTGGTGATAATCTGCTCCAGCTCGTCAGCACGCGCCGGATCCTTCGCGACCGTCCAAGGCGCCGAATCCTCGATGTAATGGTTGGCCGCGTGCACGAGCGCCATGACCTCGTCCTTGGCGCCCACGAAGTCAAACACGTCCATGCGCGGACAATAGCGCTCGGCGATGCCCTCGGCCACCTCGCGCAGCGGGTTCGGACGACCCGCCCACCCCTCGGGCAGCTCGGGCGTCTTGCCGTCGAAGTACTTGGCACTCATGTTGAGCGAACGGCTCACGAGGTTGCCCCAGCTATTGGCCAAGTCGGCGTTGTAGACCTGCTGCATGCGGCTGTACGATATGGCGCCGTCCTCGCCCGGAACGCAATCGGTCATAAAGTAGTAGCGGTATCCCTCCACACCCAGAAGGTCAATGACGTCTTGCGGCGCGATGGCATTTCCGCGGGACTTGCTCATCTTTTCGCCCTGGCCCGTCTCCTCGTTGCGCACCATGAGGAAGCCGTGTGCAAACACGTGCTCGGGTATCTCCTCGCCAATAGCCATGAGCATGGCGGGCCAAATCACGCAGTGGAAGCGAATGATGTCCTTGCCAACCACGTGATACTGAGCGGGCCAACGACGCGCGAACTCGTCCGCCATGTTGGGATCGCCAAAGCCGACGGCCGTCGCGTAGTTAAGAAGCGCGTCAAACCACACGTAGGTAACGTGCTTGTCGTCAAACGGAACGGGAATACCCCAGTCGAAGCTCGTACGGCTCACCGAGATGTCGCGCAGGCCACTCTCGACGAAGCTGCGGACCTCGTTCATGCGGAAGTCGGGCATCACGAAGTCGGGGTGCTCGTCGTAGAGGGCAAGCAGACGGTCTTGGAACGCGGAGAGCTTAAAGAACCAGCTCTCCTCCTTTACACGCTGCAGCTCACGCTGGCACTCGGGGCACAGATGCCGGCCCTCGACGTGATGCTCTTCGTCAGACTTTGCCACCTGCGTCTCGGTGTAATAGGTCTCCTCGTGCACGCAGTACCAGCCGTCGTAGGAGTCCTTATAAATGTAGCCGGCGTCCTTCATGCGGTTCCACAGATGTTGAACAGCCGCGACTTGGCGTGGCTGCGTGGTGCGAATAAAGTCGTCGTTGGATATCTCGAGCGTCTTCCAGATATCGTGGAAGGCAGGCGCGAGACTGTCGCACCACTCCTGCGGGGTCATGTCGTGATCCTCGGCGGCCAGCTGGACCTTCTCGCCATGCTCGTCCAGACCGGTAAGGAACTTGACGTCTTGGCCCATCGCGCGACGATACCGTGCCTGCACATCGCACAAAATCGTGCAATAGGCAGTACCCAAGTGTGGGGCGGCATTTACGTAGTAGATGGGCGTAGTTATGTAAAACGGCTTACGGCTATCGGCCATGGACTCCTCCGATGACGAACTGTGACTAACGACACTGCATTGTAGCGCATGTGCGCAGACGAATGAACGGAGGCTCTTACCTTGGCAGGGACGGAGGTTATGCGTCTGTGCTCAAACAGTCCTCGGCTTCGCCTGCGGAACTCGCACAGTCACATAACCTCCGTCCCTGCACTGCTAAGGCAAAAGGGAGTATCCCCATCGCTCGCCCCGTTCCGGTCTTGCACGGTTTTGTTTGTGTATAGTTCATGAACGCGAGACAAGGACACCGATACATGGGTATCAACAGAGTGTTTGCCCCGAAGCCTTGAACGAAAGGAACACATATGAAGATGTCCACAAAGGCTTTTGCCGTCAGCGCCACTCTGGTACTCGCACTTGCCGGTTGCGGTGCACAGCCACAACAAACGAATTCTCAGCAAGCTCCCCAAGAGACCAAGACCGAGACGACCGAGGCCGCTCCCGCAGAGCAGAGCACGCCTGCGCCCGCGCCAGCACCCGAGCCAGCAGCCACGTCAAACATCCAGTGGACGCAGGTTGGAGCTGGCGACGAAGCCGCACGCGGCGCCGGCATCGACAAGTTTGGCGTAATGTCCACCATTCGTCTCGATGAATCCGAATTCACCAACCCCGTGTTTGCCAACGCCTCTGGCATCGTCCAGGCAACCTACACCAGCGGTGACAAGACCCTTATCGTACGCAAGGCCAACGAGCAGAATGCTGCTTCCGTAACCGATCAGCCCGCATCCTCGTTCGCTCAAACTTGGAACAAGACGTACGAAGACCTCGACGTTACCATGGCAGGCCCCGCCAAGGGCGCCACGAAGATTGCCACCTGGAAGGACGGCGACTTCACCTATGGCATAACCTTCCAGACTGCCAGCGATTCCAACACGCTTGATTCCGAGGAGGTCGCGGTTCTCGTCAAGGCGCTCAAGGAAGCCAACATCAACACCCCCGATGCCAACGCCAAGCCTGAGACGAACACCGAAAACAAGGCCGACGACAAGGGTGAGCAAAAGACCGCCACGACCGACACCGAAGCACCCGCTGACTCGGGTTACATTTCCAACGCCGAGGCAAAGAACAAGGTTGCCGAATCCACCGGCAAGGAGGGCGACGAGACCTACGCTGAGTATGTGGACGGTCACTACTTCGTAACGCAGTGGGTTGACGGTCAGCAGGTCACCTACGAGGTCGACGCACAGACTGGCGAGGTATGGGAGCATACGTCGACCTACTTCGACGATGGCAGTTCCATTCACACCACGATGACTGAGGACGGCGCCCTTGAGGTCGTCGAGAACGACACCAATGGCAACTCCACAGTTACGTCCTCCACGCTGGTATACAGCAATAAGTACGGTCAGACCTGGCTCGTCACCGCGACCGACTCCGAGGGCAACGTGACCGCTTACTACGTTGATGATGAGGGCAACGTCTACGACACCAGCATCGACTATTAAACGACGCATAGCCAGCACGGCAAACGCGCCTCTTGGGAAACTCTCCAAGAGGCGCGTTTCTTTTCTAGCGCTTTTTAGTGGCGGCAGGCATCCTCGGGCGACATGAGCGCGACGTCGTTGGCAAGGAACTTGTCCAAGACATCCGAAACCCCAGGCGTCACGCGATCGGCATACACCGCAATTCCCGCCTGAGTAAAACGCATGAGCGGGGGCATCCCCATGCCGGCCGTTATGATGGCGTCGGCTCCCAACCCAAGCACATGGTTTATGACGCCTCCACAGCCCGCCACGTCATGGTCGGCATTCTGTACCGCTTGTACCGAAACCATGTTCATCTTGTCGTCAAAGTCGACCACGGTAAGCCAAGGTGCGTGTCCAAAGTGACCACTTCTGATGCTTGCCAAGCCCTCGCCAGTCTCGCAAGGAACAACAACCCTCATGAGAATATCCTTTCAAAGCACCTCCGCCGTGATGCAGAGCTCCCCGGGAGTTTTGCGCCACATGGAACGGAACTTCCGGGGAGCTCTGCATCACTTCGTGCACTACCGGCAGAGATAAGACTATATAGAGGGGTTAAGTGTAGCGCAAAATTACACAAGAAACCGCAGCCGGGAGCAAAAGGACTGATCCTTGCCCCCGGCCGGCATCCTTGCCCCCGGCCGGCATCCCTTCCCCGCGGATATGCCTACTTCTTGCGGCGACACGGAATTGGTCGCGGCGGCGTCTTTGGCTTCTTTGCGCCTGCACGCACGACGGCACCCTCGGGGCACGCCTGGCGACATAGGTCACACTGTATACACTTGCGTTGGTTGATGACGTGCACGAACTTCGCCTTGCCCAGGATTGCATCGTCCTCGCACGCCTTGAGGCACTTGCCACAACCCGTACACTTGGACACGAGGATGTGGTAGGTCTTGAAGGCAGGACAGCCGCCCGACGGACAGGTTTTCTTTGTGATGTGCGCCTCGATTTCGGGTCCAAAGAGTTCCAAGGCCTGCAGTACGGCGCCCGCGAGGGCCTTCCCTTCGCCACAAAGTGCCTGAGCCTTCATTACAGGCGCAAGGTCGCGCAGCAACGCGAGATCACCCGGCTTGCCCTTCTTTGAGCAGATGTCAGCCAGAATCGTGACAATCTGATATCCACCCTCGTGACCGAACGTGCAGGTACAGTCCGTGGCGGTACGCAGCCCCTCACAGACATCGAGCAAGGCATGCGCCATGCAGTCTTCGGCGCTGTAAGCCACCACCTCGGTGGCAGTAATGTCCAGTTCGTCGTTATAGTGGTCCGGCGTCACAAACATCGCCATGGGATAGGCGAACCACACGGCCTTGGGTTTCTCTTTGACGCCCTGCTCTTTGAGCAACGCCTTGGTGGTAGTCTTTGTTGGCGTAATCGTGTACTTCATTGGCTCGTCCTCCCCTCTTAGTATTCGTTCCACAGACGCGGTTTGGTAATCTGCAAGCGTAGGTCGCACTGCAGACAGCGCGCCGCCTCGCACTTGGCCTCATCCTCGGTGAAGGGGCATTCGAACGGCTCAAACGTGTTTTTGCGCTCTTCGCCGGGCGTAAATTGAGGCAGGATGGCAGACGTATAGAATTCCTCGGGAGCCTTGCCTAACTCGGGCTCAGCGACCTCGGGGTCGAGCAGTTCGGCACTGATGTCGCCGTCGCCGCCCAAGAACCGATCAATGGCGCTTGCAGCCTCGCGGCCCTCGGCGATGGCGCCGATGACGGACTTGGTGCCCGTTACCACGTCGCCTGCAGCAAAGATGCCTTCGACACTCGTGGCATGGTTTCCGTCGGCCACAACGTAGGGGCCATGCGTGAGCTCGAGGCCAAAGCCCATGGTGTCCTCAGGCTTCTGGCCGACGCCAAAGATGACGTAATCGGCAGGCAACGTGAGCTCACCGCCCTCGACAAGCTCAGTCACCGCACGGTGATTCTCGTCAAAGTAGAACTTTGCGATCTTGTGGATGGTCATGGAGCCGACCTTGCCCGTACCATCGTCGTTAATGGAGGTAAATGCGTAGGCATCATGCAGGACGACGCCCTCCTCGGCGGCCTCCTCTCGCTCCTCGGGGGTGGAGGTCATAACGGCTTCGGCCTCAAGACACGCCACGTCCACGCTCGCGGCACCCAAGCGGACCGCGGTGCGTGCACAGTCATAGGCAACGTTGCCACCGCCAAGCACAACCACGCGGCCGCCCTCGACCGGCTGCGGGTTGCCCTCGCGCGCAGCTTTGAGGAACTCGGTGTTTACGTACACGTTCTGCAGGTCGTGGCCCTTCATGGGAAGCACGTTGCCCTGGAAGGTGCCCACGGTCACGAGTACGGCATCAAAGCCTTGACCAAGCAGCGCCTGGACGTCTTTCACACGCTCATTGCACACGAGCTCGATGCGCGGCTCCGCATCGTCGCCCTGGGAAATCTCTAAGATCGTAGCGACTTCCTTATCCACGATCTCGTCAGGCAGGCGGTATGCGGGAATGCCGTAGCGCATTTGTCCGCCAACCTTTGCGTTCGCCTCAAAGACCGTGACCTTGTGGCCCTTTTCGGCCAAGAAAAGCGCCGCCGTAAGACCGCCAGGGCCAGCGCCCACGACGGCGACCTTCTTGCCGGTGAGCGGTTCGTGACGCACGCGTTCTTTCCACTCACCCGTGTCGCGCACGGCGGCAGCACGCTTCAGACGACAGATGGAAAGTGGTTCCTGCAGATTGTTGCGCTTGCACTCGCCCTGGCAGTTATGGGTGCAAATGGAGCCGAGCGTCTCGGGGAAGGGGACCTTCTCGCGCACGACGGCCGTGGCCTTCTCCCACTCGCCCGCCTTCACGTAGCGCAGGTAGCGCGGAATGTCGATGTGGGCTGGACAGCCCGAGCGACAAGGAACGATGTTGTCTTCGCGACTTCGATCGTCGCGGAACATCCCCAGCGCATCCACGATGGAGCCCGTGGGGCACACCTCCACGCAGGCACCACAGAAGCGGCAGCCCGCCTCTTGCAGGGAGTTGCCCTTGATGGTAACGCGCATGGCACCATCCTCGCCACGCGTGAAACCGATGGCACCTACGCCACGTAGACCCTCGCAGGCACGCACGCAACGGCCACAGCGAATGCAGCGCGTGAACATGTGCGTGATGATGGGGTTGGAGTCGTCCGTGGGAACCGTGCGGCCCTTGCAGCGCCAGCGCTGGGGCGAAACGCCCATGTATTGGTACATGGATTGGAGCTCGCACACACCATACTTGGGGCATCCCGTGCAGTCCGCAGGATGCGTTGCCAAGATGAGCTCCATCGCCATGCGACGGACCTTGTCGGCGGCATCTCCGTTGATGGAGACCTTCATGCCTTCTTCGACCTTGGTCATGCAGGCGCGAACCGGCTCGTCCTCACCTTCTACCTCGACCATACAGAGGCCGCATCCTCCGAGTGGTTCGAGGTCGGGATGTCCGCACAGATGCGGCAAAAAGATTCCGGCCGCAAGACAGGCCTGCAGAATGGACTGGCCCTCCTGCGCCTCGATCTCGCGACCGTCGACTAGCAGCTTCATGCGCTTCCTCTCCTCTCCTTCTTTGTTTGAGGCGATCCCCCTACGCCTCGGTATCATAAAAATAACCATCGTATAGTTTGCGCGGTCCACAAGGCCAAAACCATGTGCCATCGTCCCAAGTCCGCATACGGCAATTGGGAAGGACGGTGTGTACGCACAAACAGGTTCGCGCCAAACGCTTAGTCGGACGAGCTGGGACAGACATACCTGGGGCCTTCTTGCGGCGTCCCATCGGCATCCGATGCACACTACTAGACTGAATATATTGCGCAGGAACAAACTCCCCGGGAACCCTGTTCCGCGACCGGTCCGTCCGCCACAGTCGCACCCTCCTTGTAACAGGGTGCGAACAGTAACCATTCTTTTTGTGATATTGTCCTTTGCTGTTGTCTTCGTCCCCAGAATGGCTTAGATGCATTAGAATTGTGACACCAGTGGGCAAGGTGTACCGTATGCGCCAGTTTCCCCACACGAGTTTGGGGTAAGCGAACCCCAGAAGGAGAGGTCATCATGAAGTTTGTTTGTCCCGTATGCGGCTACGTAGAAGAGTTTGACGGCGACGAGCTTCCCGCCGACTACAAGTGCCCCGTTTGCAAATGCGCCGGCTCTAAGTTCACGAAGCAGGACGGCGAGCTGACCTGGGCTGCAGAGCACGTCGTGGGCATCGGCAAGGCAGAGGGAGTGCCCGAGGACATCATCGAGGATCTGCGCGCCAACTTTGAGGGCGAGTGCTCCGAGGTCGGTATGTACCTGGCCATGTCGCGCGTTGCTTTCCGCGAGGGATATCCCGAGATCGGCGAGTACTGGAAGACGGCCGCTTTCGAAGAGGCCGACCACGCCTCAAAGTTTGCCGAGCTTCTGGGCGAGGTCGTCACCGACTCCACAAAGAAGAACCTCGAGATGCGTGTTGAGGCCGAAAACGGCGCGACCGCAGGCAAGGCAGACCTCGCAAAGCGCGCCAAGGCACTCAACCTCGACGCCATTCACGACACCGTGCACGAGATGGCTCGCGACGAGGCTCGTCACGGCAAGGCCTTCGCCGGTCTGCTCAAGCGCTACTTTGGCTAATACCATCCCATAACGGCACGCCTTTTTTGACCAGCCCATTGGGTCCATCCCGGTGGGCTGGTTTTGTGTTGTGAAGCAGAGGCATGCTCGGCTTAATGGTGCCTACTCATCGTCGGGCGCCTGGCCGTCGTGGGCCTCCCAGGCGCAGGGACAAAGGTCGACGTTGGCAAAGCGCGCCGTGAAGCTGGAGTCCTCGGGAGAGCAGGCATAGACGCCCACGCGCACCGTCCCGGCGCCCTCGTGTAGGTGGCAGACACGCATCTGCCGCCAGCGCTCTCCGTCCTCGGAGCATTCGATCCGGTAGTCGTCCTCGCGGCGGCTCAGGCGATACCACATATAGCGCATGGTAGCGGGGACCTCAGTCGTCGCCCAGTCGGACCAGCCATGGTTGGTAACCACGCTTCCCAAATGACAAAACTCCTCGTTTTCGTACTCCACCGAGCCTTTGATCCAGTTCTGAGAGTCAAGGTACATTACGACACCACACTGGTCGAAGCGGTGATGCGCGTCCGAAAAATCGCAGCGCACCACAAACGAAAAGTACCTCTCGTCGGTCGTAGTCTGCAGTGCGGGTGCGTTGTCATTGCGGAAATGATAGTAGGTGCGCTGCCACAGGTCGGTGCCGGGTTCGGTCGTAATAGTAAGCGTGTCGCCATCGATCGACCACGCTTTGGGCTCTCTTGTCCACTCCATCTGCTGCACATCGAGCATGTCGTCCTCCTCAGTCGAGTAAAAGCTTACCTTCCCCGCGAAACAAAGTTCCCGGGGAGCTCTGTTCCGCGAACGTTAGTATCGTTGTGCATCCTCTTTGGTAATCTCGCGTAGCACGCGACAGGGATTTCCTACCGCCACCACACCGGATGGGATGTCACGCGTAACCACGCTTCCCGCACCAATAACCACGTTGGAGCCAATGGTTACGCCGGGACAAACGAGGACCCCCATGCCAAACCACACGTCGTCGCCAACCGTTATGGGCAGCGCGTACTCGAGGCCAACGTTTCGGCGCGGCGCGTCAACGGGATGCCCGGCAGTGGAGAACACGCAGTTGGGAGCGATAAAAACGTTGCTGCCAAAAGTCACGGGCGCCGCGTCCAAAATGACGAGTCCGTGGTTGGCATAGAAATTCTCACCCAGATGAACGTTGGCGCCGTAGTCGCACCAAAAGGGCGACGTAACCGAGGCGTAGTCCCCCATCGAGCCCACGATGGAGCGCAAGAATGCCATGCGCTCCTCTCGCGCCGTGGGTCGCAGCTGATTGTAGTCGTAACAGAGCTCCTTGCACTCGTCGAGCGCCTCCAGAATGGAGGGGTCAAAGTTTGCGTCGTAGAGGCCCCCATGCGTCTGCGCGATTCTCTTTACTGCGGCGATAGCTTTTTTGGTAGCCATAGGCCTCCCCCGGTCTGACGTTGGAGCATAAACATGGCTCTATACTACGACAAGTTGTCGATGCCTGCGGAACCAGCAGCGAAGAACGTCACGAGGGAATCGCAGTGAGCTCGATCCTCCGTCAGATCGGACGTGTCGCGCTATGCGACAGTGTCGCGACACAAAGGCGACACCATGTCGCGTCCACATCGGCAAGACGTGGCCATGGGTATTGCGCGCACTCACCGAGATAGCTCACGATCACACACGTGCGCATCTGGCGCAAATCTGGAACGGATAACCCCCTGTTCCACGGGTGCCGTTGCACAATCCCAAGGGGGTACTTTATGCATAAACCACTCCTCCCCCTTCGTTTGCCCGTTTGAGAAAGTACAGGTCAGAGGACCATCGCGCCCCCTTGCGCACAAAGGTAGGGGCGTACTTTTTGCACATCTCCAACCCGAGGGCGTACGCGTCGTCCACCGTCCCGCCGGCAACGAGAAGTCGTGGTCGTTGCTACAAAGAGTCTCTTTTTATTGCCCAATATCTTCTTAAAGGCGGGCAGCGCAAAGAGCTCAGTACAGTGTTTGTCGAGTGACTCGACGTTTGTTTGTCGACGTGGGATGACAATTGCATTCGACTTACGTGTGGCCGTTGGGGTCCCGCCGACCCAGGCGCTCACACACCACGGCCACGCGTTTGCCACAGAAGGCGATTCCCCAGCGCACGAGGCCCGCTCCCGCGAGGCCGTGGCCGTAGGAGAGGCGCCGCGCCTGGCCGAGTGCAACGTCGCGGGCGCAGGCGAGCAGGGCCTCGTCGGCATCCGCAGACTTGTCCAGCTTGAGCTCCATGGCGTGGGCGGGCAGACACCCGGCCTCCGAGGGCTGCGGCTCGAGCAGCACGTCGCAGCGGCCGTCGCCGCTCTCGCGGTCGGAGGTCGCCGACCTATATCCTGGCACGGCGTAGAGCAGCGCGAGCAGCAGCACGTGGTAGTCGGACTCGGACGTGAGGTCGTGGTAGGATGCCGAGTCAAGCAGGATCCGCCGCAGGACGCCCCGGGTGGCCGCCGCGTCCGCGGCGGAGACGGCGCGGTGCAGGGCGGCAAGGCGCTCTTCCGAGCCCGCCAGCCGCGTCGCACGGGCGAGGAGCTCCTTGCCGTAAAGGCGCCGGACCTCGAGGTTGGGTATGTACAGGCGTCGTAGCATCTGGTCGTCGTTGGGCGTGCCCGTGTCGTCGGTTGTGACGTAGCCCGCTTGGTAGAGCTGAGCCCACACAGCATCGGGGCTCTTGTCGAAGTCGTCGAAGACGGTGCGCAGGTCGACCGGCTTGGCCACCGAGTCGCCAGTCGCGAGCTTCGCGAGCTCGGCGGTCTGGTCCTCGCCCGCGCGTCGCACGAGGTCGGCAACGATCCCGTTGCGGCTGGTGTTGGTCCAGTAGGGCTGGGCCACGCCGGACTGCAGGTAGTTGAGGACGCTCCACGGGTTGTACACGTCCGTCCGACCGAATCGGTAGCCGTCGTACCACGTGGACATCTCGGCGGCGTCCCCGCGCCCGACATAGGCCGCGAGCGCCTTGGCCTCAGCGTCCGTGAAGCCGATTGCCTCGGAGTGGTCGTCGTCGAGCGTGGTGTCTATGCGTACGTTGTTGAGCTCGCTGAATATGGACTCCTGGCTCACGCGCAGCACGCCCGTGAGCGCGGCGCAAAAGAGACTCGTCGTCCCCTTGAGCGCACCGGAGAGCCACGAGCGGTAGTACTCGAGCACCCGGTGCCTGAAGCCGCCGAGGTGCGCGTCGTTCACCGGTGTGTCGTACTCATCTATGAGGATCACCGTCTGCGACTTGTGGTGGCGGGCGAGGAGCATCGAAAGCCATGCGAGGGACTTCTCCAGCTCCACCGGGCGTGCCTCCCCCTCCGCCATGCGCAGGAACCGCGCGACCTCGCCGCCCCTCAGGGTTCCCTCATCCATGAGGTAGTAATGCCTGTTGTACTCGTCGACCATTTGCAGGGCTATTTGGTCGCGCACCTGCTCAAACGTGTCTGCCCCGCAGTCGGCGAGGTTGAGGTAGATCACCGGGTGCGCGCAGCCGTGCCCCAGGTACCAGGGATCGCCGTCCTCGGCGATGGCCAGCCCGTCGAAGAGGCCGCGTCGATCGGGCACGTAGCCCTTTGCGGGCGCCTCGAAGAAGCACTGCAGCATGCGCAAGAAGGTGGACTTTCCGAACCGTCTGGGCCGGCAGTAGAGCGTGACGCCACCCCTGTCCACGAGGTCTCGCACCGCCAAGGACTTGTCCACATACGCGAACCGACGCAGCACGTCCTCAAAGTTCTCGATGCCCACGGGAAGCTGGCGCCTGCCGCTCCTGTCCACTATGTTCGGAACGCCCTTCGCCGCCACTGACCCGTTGCACATGGCCACATCACCGCCCTTTCGCCGCCTCCGGCACCAAGTATACCCAAACGCGCTGCCACGCTGGGTAAACCGTCTGATGCACATGTCCACCCGTGGAATCGCTGACGTTGTTCACTGGATGGCCGCAGGCCGCGCCCGCATAGGTGATGTGCGCACGCGACAAGACCTAATCACGAATCCGCGCCGCCCCGGCACGGAAAGGTGCAGGTATTCCGTACTGTCATACCCTGCATGTCGGGCAGCTGGCAATGGGGCCCCGAAGGCGCATTCGCATAGGCTTGCTCCGTACGGACATCCCTATAGATTACGATTGCCGGGCCGGCTCCCCTAGTTTATTCGTACTCCACTTGCAAATCAATCAGTGGATTACTTGCAAATCAATCAGTGGATTACTTGCAAATCAATCAGTGGATTACTTGCAAATCGATTAGTGATATGTTCGAGACCTCGCACGGCCTGGTTTGCGCACTAAGAGACTTGGCCAATGCGCTGTAGTTCCTTTTGGCCGGTCCAGACAACAAAAGGCACACCGCGGCGAGCGATGTGCCTTTCTTTTACAAAAACCGTTGGGCCGTTGCTTAGAAGTCCACGACCTTATCGTTGTAGACGCAGTCGAGCAGGCGCTCCATCTCGGCGGGCGTCGGCTGGCGCGGGTTGGAGCCGGTGCAGGCGTCGGCGATGGCGTTGACGGCAACCTCGGGAGCCTTCTCGAAGAACTCCTTCTCGTCGATGATCGAGGTGTCGGACTTTACGCCACCCTGGCCGTAGTTCTTGATGCCCTGCGGGATGTCGATCTTGTCGTTGAGGTCACGAATCATCTGCACGAGAGCCTCAACCAGTTCCTCCTCGGTCTCGCCCGCGAGGTGGAAGACTTCCTTGGCAATGTAGGCGTAGCGGCTGCGGGCGCGGTCGTCCTTGGCGTTGAACTGGATGACCTTGCCCAGGTACATGGCGTTGGCGCACCCGTGGATGATGTGGCCGCCGCTAAAGGCAGCGCCGGTCTTGTGGGCCATGGAGTGCACGATGCCCAGCAGGCCGCTGGAGAAGGCGATGCCGGCGATGCACTGCGCGTCGTGCATGTGCTTGCGGGCCTCTTTGTCGCCGGTATAGCTCTTGGGCAGCCACTCCACGATCTCGCGCATGGCATACAGCGCATTGGCGTCGGTGTAGGGGCTGGCGGCTGTGGAGACGTAGGCCTCGATGGCGTGGGTGAGCGCGTCCATGCCGGTGTGGGCGCAGAGCTTGGCGGGCATGGTGTAGGTGATCTCGGGGTCGACGATGGCAACGTCGGGTGTGATCTCGAAGTCGGCGATGGGGTACTTGATGCCCTGCTCGTAGTTGGTAATGATCGAGAAGGCCGTAACCTCGGTCGCGGTGCCGCTCGTGGAGCTAATGGCGCAGAACTTGGCCTTGGTGCGCAGCTTGGGCAGGCCGAACACGACGCACATGTCCTCAAAGGTGGTCTCGGGATACTCGTACTTGATCCACATGGCCTTGGCCGCGTCGATGGGAGAGCCACCGCCAATGGCAACGATCCAGTCGGGCTGGAAGGCGGCCATGGCCTCGGCGCCCTTCATGACGGTCTCGACGGAGGGGTCGGACTCGACGCCCTCAAAGAGCGCAACTTCCATGCCGGCTGCCTTGAGGTCTTCTTCGAGCTCGCCAAGAAAACCACCGCGGCGCATGCTGGAGCCGCCCGACACAATCATAGCGCGGCTTCCCTTGAAGTTCTTTACCTCGTGGCGAGCGCCCTCGCCAAAGTAGAGGTCACGCGGGTTGGTAAAACGTCCCATAGCCTTTCCTTTCTCTTGTTCTCGCGCTGCGCGACAACCTTGCGCGCAACAATTCAATATCGTACCGCTTTTGGGCGCCCGTCGCAGGCGGCGCGCACGTCATTTGTCGATACCATGCCCAAGGCGCGGGAGGGCTTTGAGCTGGATTTGCGTTTCGTGTGGGAGGGGCGCCACAGGAAAGTCATTCTCAGCTCAAAAGGGCCGCTATGAGCTGGAAACGCGTTTCGTGTGGCGGGCGGGCCCACAGGAAAGTCATTCTCGACAAATCGTGCCACACGAAAGGCAAAGCCAGCTCAAAGGGGCCTCCCTGAGCTGAAATCGCCCTTGCTGTGGCTCGAGTTGCCACACGAAAGGAGATCCCAGCTCAGAGGGAGCCGCCCTGAGCTGGGATTGCCTTTGCTGCAGTGAGCACCGCCCTGCCGCCGGGCTTACTCAGACCCTAATTGGTTTCCGGTATAGAGTTCCCAATACCTGCCGTGCGCAGCAATAAGCTCGTCGTGCGTACCGCGCTCGATGATTCTCCCCTGCTCCATGACCATGATGCAGTCAGCATCTCTCACGGTGGAGAGACGGTGTGCAATCACGAAGGTAGTGCGACCCTTCATGAGGGCGTCCATGCCAGCCTGCACCTGTTGCTCGGTGTGGGTGTCGATGCTCGATGTAGCCTCGTCGAGGATAAGCGCGGGTGGATCAGCCACTGCCGCGCGGGCGATGGTGAGGAGCTGTCGCTGTCCGGCGCTGAGGTTGCCGCCGTCGCCGGTAATCTGGGTATTGTAACCCTCGGGCAGCCGCTTGATGAAGTCATGCGCGCTCACCAACCTCGCAGCCGCGATGCACTCCTCGTCCGTGGCATCAAGCCGACCATAGCGAATGTTGTCCATGACGGAACCCGTAAACAGATGCGGGTCTTGCAGCACCATGCCGAGCGACCGGCGAAGCTCGGGCTTCCGAATCTTTGTGATGTTGATGCCATCGTAGCGAATCTTGCCATCGTTGATATCGTAGAAGCGATTGATGAGGTTGGTAATGGTCGTCTTCCCAGCACCGGTAGCCCCCACGAAGGCGATCTTTTGTCCCGGAAGCGCGAACAGGCGAATGTCGTGCAGGATCTGCTTCTGGGGCACATAACCAAAGTCCACGCCGTCCATCACCAACTCGCCCATGAGCGGCATGTAGCTTACGGTGCCGTCGGTCGTGTGGGGATGTTTCCATGCCCAGTGGCCCGTGCGACGATCGCACTCCACGAGCCCACCGTCCTTGTCAGTCTCCACGTTGACGAGCTCCACGTAGCCTTCGTCCGTCTCGGGCTCCTGGGCCAAAAGCTCAAAGATACGACCCGCGCCGGCGCCTGCCTGCGTGATGGCGGAAAGCTGTTGAGAAATGCGCGTAATGGGCTCGGTAAACGATTGGTTGAGCGAGAGGAAGCTCACCAGCGTTCCCAGCGAAAGGATTCCGCTGGTAACGGCAAGGTAGGAGCCCACGATGGCACAGAGCACATAGCTTATCTGCCCGATGGCAAACACCACGGGCATCAGAATCCCGCCCAGCGTATTTGCCTTGGTGGCGGAGTCGCGCAGCTCGTGGTTGCGCTTGTGGAACTCCACAATGGAGCGTTCTTCGTGGCAGAAGACCTTAACGACCTTCTCGCCCGAGATGGTCTCCTCGATGAAGCCGTTGACGTCGCCCAAGCTCTTTTGCTGGTCGCCAAAGTGCTTGGCGGAAGCAGCGCCTATGCGCCCCGACGCAACGAGCATCACGGCCACCATGGCAAGGGTCACGCAGGTAAGCGGTAACGAGAGCATGACCATGGAGATAAGCACCATGACGATGGTGGTGCAGGAATTGACGAAATTGGGAATCGTCTGGCTCAGGAGCTGGCGCAACGTATCGATGTCGTTGGTGTAGATGCTCATGATGTCGCCGTGTGCGTGCGTGTCGAAGTACTTAATGGGCAGCGACTCCATGTGCCCAAACACCTCCACACGCAGGTCGCGAAGCGTCCCCTGGCTGATGGTCACCATCAGGCGGTTGTACAAATACATAGAGACGACACCGAGCACGGCAACGAGTGCGAGCCTTCCGATGGCCGCACCGAGCGGTCCGAAGTCGGGCGTCTGGCCCTGTTGGGCTACCTGAATCATAGGCAGTATGTAGTCGTCAATAAGCGACTGCGTAAAGAGCGTGGAGCGCACCATAGCAAAAGAAGATACCAAGATACCCACGACTACCAGCGCAAACAGACCCTTGTAGCGCTTGAACATAAACGCAAAGATGGCACCGACCGACTTGAGCGTGTTGTTCTGCTTCTCTTTTTGCATGTTACTCACCGGCCTTTCTTGCGAGCTCGACCTCGACCGCCGGATCGACCTCAAAGGGCAGCTCACTGGCAAACGCCGGGTCGAAGCGCTGGGAGATTGGGTCGTACGCTATGCCCTCGAGCTTGTCGAAGTCGGCCCCGGCACCCGCCTTGTTTTGCGTGTCGTGCACGTCACGGTAGATGTCGCAAGTCTCGATGAGCTTCGCCTCCGGCGCGAAAGCGACCACACGGCCGGCATCGAGCACAAGAATGCGGTCGCAGGAGCCAAAGCTGCTCACGCGCTGCGAGATAATAATCTTTGTGGTGTCGGGTATCTGTTCGGCAAAGGCGCGCTGGATGCTCGCGTCGGTGGCGGTGTCCACGGCACTGGTGGAGTCGTCGAGCACGAGTACGCGCGGACGCTTGAGCAGGGCGCGGGCGATGCACAGACGCTGGCGCTGGCCACCCGAAACGTTGGTGCCGCCCTGCTCGATCATGGTGTCGTAGCCATCGGGCATGCGGTCGATAAACTCGTCGGCACAGGCCGCGGCGCAGGCGGCCTGACACTCCTCGAGCGTGGCGTCGGGCTTGCCCCACCGCAGGTTGTCCAGAATCGTCCCGGAGAACAGCGTATTCTGCTGAAGCACCACGGCAACCGAATCGCGCAGCACCTCGGTGTCGTAGGCGCACACGTCGTTGCCGCCCACGCGCACGGCACCGGAATCCACGTCGTACAATCGGCTGATGAGCGCCACGAGCGTGGACTTGCCCGAACCCGTGCCGCCCAGGACGCCGATGGTCTCGCCCGAGTCGATGTGGAGGTCGATGCCCGCAAGGGTCTCTTGGCCCTCGCCATCGCCGGAGCGATACTGGAAGCTCACGGCATCGAAGTCAATGGAACCGTTCGGCACCTCCGTCAGCGCGTCCTCCGGGCTCACGATGTCGGGCTCTTCTTCCAGCACCTCCACGATGCGCTGACCGGACGCCGCGCTCATGGAGACCATCACAAAGATCATGGTGAGCATCATGAGGCTTATGAGCACGTTGAACACGTAGCCCAAAAGGCTTGTGAGCTGACCGGTGGAAATGTCGCCCGCCAAGATGGAGTGCGTGCCAAACCAGCTAAGTGCGATGATGCAGCCGTAGATTGCTACGCCCATGACGGGATTGTTGAAGGCCAGCAGGCTCTCGGCCCTGACGAACAGGTCGTGGACCTCGTCGGCCGCATGGGTGAACTTCTGGTCCTCGTGGTCCTCGCGCACGAACGCCTTGACCACACGAATGGCCGTCACGTTCTCTTGCACGCTCGCGTTCAGCGCGTCGTAGCGCTTGAACACCTGACCAAACAGCGGCATGGCCTTGAGCATGATGGCGATGAGCGCCGCCGAAAGCACCACCATGGCGGCGATGAAGACAAGCGAGAGCTTAGGGCTGATCACGACGCTCATGACCAGGGACGCCACGAGCGAAATGGGAGCGCGCGTGGCAATGATCAGCGACATGTTGAAGGCGTTCTGCACGTTGGTGACGTCGGTGGTCATGCGGGTAACAAGCCCGGCAGTGCTGAACTTGTCGATGTTCGAGAAGCTATAAGTCTGGACCTTCTCGAACAGGGCATCTCGCAAGTTGGATGCGAGACCCGTGGACGCGCGCGACCCAAAAACCGCTGAGGCCGAGTCGATCACGAGAGAGACGAAGGCGCAGGCCAGCATGATGCCGCCAAAGAGCCAGACCTTACCCATGTCTCCCTTCGAGATGCCTTGGTCGATGAGCATGGCCATGATGTAGGGAATGAGCACCTCCATGCCCACGGCAACCAAGGTGCACAGTGGCGCTATAAGCGCTGGCCTCCTGTACTCCCCAAGATGGCTCAATAATTTGCGTATAGTATCCATGGCATCCCCTCCCCTTTCTTGTGCCTCTCCCTAATACTACTTGAATGCGAGGACGCCCCGCGGTGCATTTCCATCGCGGGGCGCCCCCAAAGAGCTATTATTCAGACCAAGTTTCAGGTAAAGGGAGTACGCCCCATCACCTAACGTGCCTCAGAGCAGACCTGGAAATGCGGCACCCTTGCGACACGTCAGCACCGGGTTAGTCCCAGTCGTCGTCGCCCTCATCCCACTCGCCGTCGTCGTCCCAGTCGTCGGCGTCACCACCGTCGAATGCGAGCATCGCGGCATTCTCGCCGGCGATACGGCCCGAGTTGAGGCAGAAGCCCATGGTGTTGCCAGGGATGCAGAAGTTGTAAGAGTCACCGTAGATGGTGCAGGCGTCGGTGCCCACGCAGTACAAACCAGGGATGGTCTCGTACTCGTCGGTCATGACCTCAAGCTTGTGGTTGACGAGCACGCCGCCCAACGAACCATAGGCACCCATGAACTGCTTGCAGCCGTAGAAGGGACCCTCCTCCAGCGGAATCATGTACTGACGGTCCTTCTCGAACAGCGAGTCAAAGCCCTCGGAGCACATCTCGTTGTACTCCTCGACAGCGGCCACGAAGCCGTCGACGTTGATGCCGAGCTTCTCGGCAAGCTCCTCGAGGGTGTCGGCCTGAGCGATGTAGGGATTGCCCTCGTCGTCCTTGTAGGTGTCGAGGTCAGCGTTCCACTGAGCCTCGAAGCCCTCGTACAGGTCGTGCGGGTGCACGTGTGAGACGATGTCGGGACCCTGCTTCTTCCAGCGGCGCAGCATCGCGGCGTCAAAGATGGCGTAACCGACCTTGCCGGGCAGATGGTTGATGGCATTGCCCACGAAGGTGGTATTGAAGACCTCGTCCTCAGGCATAAAACGCTCGCCCAGACGGTCGCACCAGTAGCAGGGCTGACGGAACGCGCCCTCCACGTAGAAGTGGTTCATGTTGTCGGGCAGCTGATACATCATCTCCATGGTAACGGGCGTATGTCCAGCACCGACCTTGTGGCACATGTTGAAGCCGTCGCCATCCATACCAGGAATTGCAAACGAGAAGAGGTTCTTGCCCCAGTCAAGGCCAATGAGGTCGTGGATCATCTGGACGTTGTGACCAAAGCCGCCGGTTGCCACAATGGCTGCCTTGCAGGCAATCTCGATCTCCTCGCCGCTCTTGTCAACAGCCTTGACGCCACAGATCTTGCCGTCCTCGTCAGTGATGAGGTCGGTGCCGGGGGTCTCGAGCAGGAACTCGACGCCGAGGTCCTGGGCCTTCTCGGTCATGCGCTTGGTCATCGTGGTGGCGGCGCGAGGACCAGGCTCGGAGCCGTCCTCGGGCTGAACGACGTGCCAAGTGTACTCACCGTCGGCATAGGCCTTGGTGCGCTCGCCCGCGCGGAAGGCTGGACGCACGGAGTGGAACTGCACGCCCATGTCCATGAGCCACTGGATGGTGTCGCCAGACTTGTCGTAGTAGGCCTTTACGAGCTTGGCGTCTACCTGATAGTGGGTGTAGAACATGTGGCGACGGAAGAGCTCACCGGGGGTGAGGGTGATGCCGCTCATCTTTTGCATGGGCGAACCGGCCGCGCAGGGACCCATGCCCATGTTTGCGGCTCCACCGGTATTGGACGCCTTTTCGAGGCAAATGACGTTGGCACCGTTCTCGGCGGCAGAAATGGCGGCGGCAAGGCCCGAGAGACCCGCGGCAACGACGACGACATCGCACTCAAGCTGCTTCATGAAACTCCTCCTTTGTATAGATATACAAAAAATCATGGCATCTAGTATGCAAGCTTTGCCGTTCGACCGCCATGTGCGCAAGAACGAACGATTGATTCGTGTGGACCATACGGGCTGTGCGCATGACTAGTGAGGGGCGGGGGCCTTTGCCACCCTGGCTGTCCGTGAGCTCGCGGGCAGCCAGGGTGCACGCGCAGTCGAGAAGGACGTCACCGCCGAATCTCCGCAGGACAGTTATAAGACGGGTTGACCCGCACCAAGGTCATTCTCGACTCAAAGGGGCCTCGGCTGAGCCGGGTTTTACGTTCGTGTGGCTTCCCGAGCTGGGATTTCCTTTCGTGTGGCGTCCCCTCCCGCACGAACGTCATTCTCGGCTCAAGCCAGCCCCCTTTGAGCCGGCTTTTCCTTTCGTGTGGCGCGATTTGCCGAGAATGACATTCGTGTGGCGGGTTGACCCGCACCAAGGTCATTCTCAGCTCAAAGGGCCCATCCCAGCCAGCAGTGGGTCTGCGAGCGCACGCTGTACCACACGCTGTGGTCGTCCGCAACCTTGCCGGCGGGCGTGATCTGCACGGCCTCGGCGCGCCTAGACTCGCCGGTGGTACCGCAGGGGACGCCGGCACCACGGGCCTCGCGAGGAGGGCCGAGGCCGTCGAGGTCCAGGTCCTGCCGCAGGGCCAGGTGCCCAACGGCTACGATGCCTCCCAGGCCGCCTGCGTGAGCAGGTAGCGCGGACAAAGGCGAGAGGGATCCGCAGACAATTCGTCTGACCCTAGCGCGACGGTCCGAGCCCAAGTGGCCGGGCCGTCGCGTTGTCATGCGGGGTCAAGGAGACGTGTGGGACAAAGGTGACGGGGCATGGCATCTGCGATATGGCTCCGCTGCGAACTGAACCCTGAACTTGGAACTGCACCCCTGAGCTTGGAACTGCACCCCCGAACTTGGAAGTGCACCCCTGAACTTGAACTCAAAAGAGCGGTTCCAAGTTTTGGGGCGCAGTTCACTACGCGGGGCGACCTCGTGCCGATGCGCAGGCCAGTTCCCAGAAACGGCCGCCAACACAGCCGGAGGGCCGAGTCGAGCGCGACCAAAACCGTCTCATGCGCCTGGCCAATATCCACTATCATGGTATGGAACAGCGGTTAGGGAAGGAGGTCGAGATGCACTACCAGCTCATGAACAAGAACAAGGTCGTGGCAGTCTTCGAGGAGCGAGACGTTCTCGGCGAGTACAGATATACGATAGTCGAACAGCTTGATGGCTACTTGCCCTATGGGTTTACCGACATCAACGACTGGATCGACGACCGACAGATCGCCAAGCATCGCACGTCCATCAAGAAGCTCATGCAGGAGCTGGGCATCGACAACCGCAAGGGCTTCATAGACATGGTGCGCTGCGTGTCGCTCACCGACACTTTTTGGATGAGGCGCGAGGAATCGGATTTGGCTTGGGAGGACGTGTCGCTCTACGCCAACGGCTTCGACGACGTGGTGGCGCGCATCGCCTTCGACGGCGTGGGCATGTATGGCCGCCAGTTCTCCAGCACGAGCCCCGAGTTCGGAACGTCGGGCTCGTTCGACAAGTGCTGGGTGCGTGAGATGGACGGCCCGCACCTGCTCAAGCGCGGATCTTCGGGCTACGCGAACGCCGGTTTCGAGCCTTATTCAGAAAGGCTCTGCTCAGACATACTGGAGGCCGCCTCCGTGAGCCACGTGCCCTACACGCTGCGCAACTACCATGGCAAGCTGGCGTCGGACTGCCCGCTCTTCACCTCGGAGGAGCTGGGGTTCGTGCCGGCGATTCGCATGTTCGACCGTGGGTTTGACGCGTATGACGTCCTGTCCTTCCTCGCCGACCACGGCGGGGACGAGCTCTTCCGTCAGATGCTCGTGATGGACGCCGTGTGCGTGAACGTGGACCGCCACGCCGGCAACTACGGCTTCCTCGTGAGGAACGAGACGGGCGAGGTGTTGGGCATGGCCCCGCTCTTCGACCACAACATGGCCCTGCTGCCCTACCTCATGGAGGGAGACGACCTCGACGAGTACCTGCGCCACCAGGGGCCCAAGATCGGCGGCGGGTTCGTCGTGGTGGCGCGCGCCATGCTCACGGGTGACCTGCGCGCAAGGCTCGTGCAGCTCAAGGACTTCGTGTACGAGGACCCCGGATTCGGCTATCCGGCATGGAAGCTAGAGGTCGCCAACCGCATGAAGGATCGGATGATTCGCGACATCCTGGCATAAATGTGAAAGTGAACGGGGGGGGACGTGTTTTTTGCTCAAGTCCCGCCCGGCCAAAAGGGTTTCCCCCCTTTGTACTGAATGAACGATAGTTTAGCGCAAATCGCGTTTGGGCTGGTAGAGGGGCCGTTCGTCGAGGACGGCCCCTCCGGTCGTTCTTGGCTCTAAAGAAACTCTAAAGAACGGTGCACGCATCACGCCCATCACCCCGAACCCTAGCCCGCCGCCACGTAGGCGGCCTGCATGGCGTCCATGGCCTCGCGCTTGGACTCCATGTTGACGTGCGTGTAGATCCTCATGGTGATGTTGGGGTTCTTGTGCCCCGCGAGCTTCATCATCACCGACGGGTGGATTCCCTGGGCGGCCGCGAGCGAGAGGAACGTGTGGCGCAGCCCGTGCAGGGTCCAGCCCTCGGCGCCGAGGTCCTTGCGCCTGCGCGCCCACCAGTGGCTGAGCTTGTCGGGCTGCATGCGCATCCCGTCCTGGTCGCAGCAGACGGCGACCGTCGGCGCGACGTCGTGCCAGACCTTTGTTAGCGTCGGGCTAATCTGGCCTTTAGGTCAAATTAACCCGACGCTAACACCGGCTCGTCAACTGCGCCATCCGCTTCGGCGTCAGGGTCAGCCTGCACGTCGACGTCTGGACCGAGGAGACGTGCGTCGAGCGCTACGGCAAGCGCTACGCCTGCGTCCTCTGCGACGTGCGCGAGCACAGGAAGCCCGAGCTCGTTGACAACCAGCGGGAGCTCCAGGACCTCCTCAGGCAGATGAGGGGCGATGGCTGAGGCCGCCCTGTAGAAAAGTCACCCCCATGGAGGGGGTGACATTTTCAAAAAATACTAACACTCGACGGGTTTAGGATGACGAAAAGTGTACGCTGGGCCAGCGACTTGTAGCGACGCATGGCGACCCGAGGGGAACCTCCTCGTCGGGCCGCCTTGTGGACCGGTGGACCGACGTACCTGGTACGTGGGCCACGCAATGGACCACGTACCAGGCACACTGGTCCACGCCAGTCCAAAGGGGACTCCCCCGCGGATCGTCTCCGGCTCGCGGGGGAGTCCCCTTAGGCTTAACTAGCCGCTCGCGTCAGCCGCTAGCCGTCGATCGAGGCGGCCAAGCCCGCATCGTAGTCGTTCGGCACCTGGCCGGACGGCAGGATCTGCACCTCCAAGGCCTCGCCGCGCTTGGAGAGTCCCGTGGTGCCGGCCTCCTCGCCGTCCTTGGCCCATCCCAGCCAGCCGTATGCCTGGGTATGCACGCGGTACCACACGCTGTACTGGCCGGAGCCGGCCATCTCGCCGTTGAGCCTGATCCTCACGGCCTCCAGGCGGCGGGACTCTCCGACGGTGCCGGCCACCTGGCCGTCGGCGAAGCCGTCCTCCCAGCCCTTCGTCTGCAGGTGCACGTCGTACTCGATCCCGCCTGCCGCGGGCTGGTTCTCGAGGGAGAGGCTCACGGCCTCCAGGCGGCGCGACTCGCCGGCGGTGCCGAAGGTGAGCGCGGAGCGGGCGTCCGTCCAGCCCACCTTCTGCAGGTGCACGTCGGCGGTGGCGGCGCCCACGTAGGAGGCCAGGCCATCGACGTAGTCTGCGAGCTCGGCCGCGGGGTCGGCGCCCTCGGGCAGCACCCTGACCTCCAGGGCCTCGCCCCTCTTCGACTGCCCGGCGGTGCCGGCGGGCTGGCCGTCCTTGGCCCATCCCAGCCAGCCCCAGGTCTGTGAGTGCACGCGGTACCAGACGTGGTACCCGTCGGCGCCGGAGAGCCTCATCTGCACGGCCTCCAGGCACCTGGCCTCGCCGGTGGTGCCGCACTTTCCGCCGTCTGCCTCCCAGGCGGTCCAGCCGGTGCGCTGCAGGTGCGCGCGGTAGGTTATCGAGGCGCCCTCGATGCCGGAGACGGAGGCGCTGATCTGCTCGAGCCTCCTGGACTCGCCGGTGGTGCCGAGCGTGGCGCCGTCGCGCACGGCGGGCAGGTCGCCCGTGCCCTGGACGTGCCCGGCGCAGGTGACGGAGGGCGCCGCGGGCTCGGGCTCGGGCGTCGGAGCGGGCGTCGGGTCGGCCACCGCGTCGGGGACGGTGATCTTGACGTCGGCCGTCGGCGTACCGGAAACGATGATCCTGCCGCCATCAAGCTTGGCGATGACGCCGGACCTTGTCTCGCCCGCGTAGCTCTCGAAGTGGAAGCCGGCGTTCGGCGCGTAGGTCACGGTCGCCATGGCCCTGCCCTGCTCGACGCTCTGCGTCGTGGCTCCGCCGCTCGCCGTGGCGTTCTTGCCGCCCGTGAGGGTGACCTTGTACGTGACGGTCTTGGGGTCGGGCTTGGACTCGCCCTTCCTCGCGATGGTCGAGGTCACCTTCTGCGGCTCGGTGTCGTTGTGGTTGTCATCGCCGACGACCTTGTACCAGACGTCGTACGCCTTGGCGTCGGTCCCTGTGGGGACCTCCTCCGAGAAGTTCACGCCGTCGAGCGAGTACTGCATGGTGCCGCCCTCGGCGGCGCCGGCGGTGACGAGGGCCAGCGCCTTTCCGTCGTAGGTCGGGTTGGTGGGCGCGGGGGCCTTGCTGACACTGCTGTCGGCCTTCTCGACGGTGACCTCGACGGACGCGGGCCCAAAGTCGTTGTGGTTGTCGTCGCCCGCGACCCTGTACCAGACGGTGTAGGTCCCGGCGTCGGTGGCGGCGGGTACCGAGTCGGAGAAGTCCTCGCCGTCAAGCGAGTACTACATGGCGCCGCCCTCGGCCTGGCCCTCGACGTTCACAAGCGGCCTCTCCACCTCATCGTAGGTGCGGTCGTTGGCGTTGACGGTGGCAGGAACGCTGTCTGCCTTCTCGACCGTCACGGTCACGTCCACGTTGAGCACGGGGTTGTAGTTCGGGTCTTCCGGCGTGAAGTGCGCCTTGAAGGTGTGCTCGCCCGCGTTGCCGACGCTCGTGGAGCCGTCCTTTGCCCACGTCCATTTGCCCGAGGGGTTCTCTCCTGGGATGGACAGCTCCACATCGTCAAGCTTCTGGCCGTAGGTCGCCGTGCCGGAGGGAGGCTCGACCTCGAGGTTGGCCTTGTCCACGGTCAGCTCGTAGCTCGCGGTCGCGGGGATGTAGCCGGGCTTTGCTATTGGATATTCAGAATCAGCGCTGGTTCTTTCCGCATAGGCAGTGATAACCGCAACTCCCGTGCCGTTGATGGTCACCTTGCCTTCGGAATTAACCGTTGCCACGCTCGTATTGCTGCTCGAGTATGTGACTGTGCCGTAGGGCGTTCCGTAGCCGTCCTCTTCATGCCCCTGCTCTAGGGTGTTCGTGAACGCTTCTGCTCCGTACGTCTTCGAGACGGAGGGCTTATCGAAGGTCAGCGTCTGGTGCTTCTTCGCCGGCGCAGAGACCTCTGCGGTGATTTCGTAGTCCTTGTAGTTGGTTGACTCGGTGACGGGGATGGTTATCCAGGCAATCGTATCGTCGGGTCCCTGCGCATCTTCTGGAAAACAAAACGTTAGCGTGTTCGTCCCTGTATCTAGCTTAGGATAGTCATCTGTCTTTTGATTCCCACTCCCGTCACGCACCGCTAACGTCCCGTCCAGGCTGCCACCATCCGCAATGTAATCTGTCAGGTCAACGGTCCCCTCAGTATCCGCCGCCGCGGACGCATACACCTCCGTCTTCGTCCAGTCGGCCTTGTTGATCGTCACGGTGACTTCTTTGGTCGCCTGCCTGTAGGTGTCGGTTGCCGCCGCCGTCACAACGACGGTCGCAGTTCCGGACTCAGGCACCTCTTTGATCGTCAGTTTACCGGTGGACGCATTGACATCGATGTAGCTCTCGCTGCCCTCCTTGACCGCGTAGCTGATCTTGCCGTCGCCGTCGGTCGTGGCGATGACGCTCTTGGTCGTGTCGCCGTAGGTGGCGGTAACTTCGTCAGCGGTAATGTTTTGCTTGGTTATTACCCTCAATACTATTGCGGCGCTCTCGTAGTCCTCATGGTAAATCGTGACCTCAGTCGCACCTTTGATATAGTCGCCTGGAATGGTGACAGTAAAGTTCTTATCGGCAACGGCGCTCATGTCCACAGAACGCACTTCCGAACCAATCTTCACCTTCAGCGACTTGTCCGCAGCCGAGCCCCAGTATCCCGTGATCGTCACGCTCGAGTCGTCATTCTGAACCGCTTTCATATTGCCCAGCAGGGTTTGGAACGTGATGTTATCCAGTATGTTGCCTCCTCCTTCAGTCGGAGCTAGGCTCACAAAGGCAAACCGCGTCTTTGTCTGGCCTGCCGGGATAATATATACGCCCCTTGCCGTATGCCATGGGTTGTCTTTGCGGTTTTGTGCAGTTACACTTAGCGCTGACAAGTCGTCCGCATTTGCGTAACCAAGAGTCACTCCATCCGGATTCTGTACGCCAGCCGACGTGAATTCTGCAAGTGAGGCAGCCGTGATATGTACGTTAAGATTCTCGGGGGCACCCGTCCCTTTGGGACTGTCGCCATCAGAACCGCCGATACTGACTTTCATTGACTGCGGACCTGTATACCCCCACCATCGCGCTGCATGTTCCAGTTTCCACATGATAATGTCGCCGGGAGTGGTGTCGAGGTCCTGGAATAGTATTGCATTTTTGAATGCGTTCATTTCAGCGACTTTACCGTGGTTGCCAGTTTCCACGTTATAGGTACTTGGAGGGTAAATTTCAAAATAATCATCAGTGGTACCCCAGCCACTCTCAGTATAATTCCCGCTACAATTTCCATTATGAGGATAATCCCATCCCCATTGAGGGTGAGGTTTTCCAAATTGAGTTTCCCAATCTCCGTTGGGCAGTGTCGTTGGCGCGTAAGTGGCACTCTCGTCCAAAGCTGCAATTAGCGCATCGTCCGCCTTCGCCGCCTTGCTCGTCCCCGGCACCATCCCCAGTATCAGCGCGAGGGCGAGGGCGAGCAGGGCACCGAAGGCCCCTCTCGTCTTTTTTGTCATAAGCACTTCTCCTTCCTTTCCGCGCGGCCGCCGTGGCCGCGCGGAATCCACCAACAAAAGAACCGCCGAACCAGACGGGGCATATACGCCCCACCGGGTCCGGCGGTCATCCGTCTCGTATGTAGTTGTAATCGGTTCTTGGGAGAAGGGAGCGGCTATGCCTTACGCCGTGCCGTGCCGTGCCGTGCCGTGCCGTGCCGTGCCGTGCCGTGCCGTGCCGTGCCGTGCCGTGCCGTGCCGTGCCGTGCCGTGAGGAGCGTGGCGCCATTACGCATGCCTGTCAAGCTCCCTCCGTCGGTCCCCGGTTTTGTCACCTGCCGTCGCACCGCCACTGCGGGCTCCGCCCATGCGGACGACGTGCATTCACATATCATTCACACACATATATAAGATACCATACCGTCGCCGCATCCCACCACGGGAATCTTGGGGTATTCCGTCACGTTGTCATGCCGACAGCCACCCACGCCCGCTCGAGCCGTCCTTGGTAGCGACAATCTAGGATTTGCGCGAGCGCGGTGTCGATGCCCTTGTTCCGCTTAAGCTCTACGAGCAGAGCCGGCTTGTGCGGACAACGCAGTGAGGGCAGATAGGCCACGTCGGCATAACCCTTGCCCGAATCAAGCTCCACGATCTCCGTGTACCACCTTTGCGCAGCATAGTAGGCGGCCGCACGGCATATGAGAGCGCGGTCTCGCTGTTGTAGGTCTTGTTCTCCGCGCGGCTGAGGGAGGACATGTCGTTCTGGTAGGTGCGCAGGTTAACGGGCAGCAATCGTGGCGGTTTTGTCGACAAATTTTTCCGAGGCGAATGCCTCCGCGAATAGTGTGCTCCCCGGATTCAAGTACACCCCATGCGCGTCTGTCCCTCATGGCGCACTGTGTGCAAAACGGTACGTTTGGGCATCGTCTCAGCCCAGAAAACCTACCAAAAGGCACGCATCGCCCGCGTTGTGTGCAAAAGGGTAGGTTGGGAGGTCGAATCGCGCCGAAAACCTACCAAAGCGCACACAATGCACCCCACGCCGGGCACGGCCCATGGACGCGCGACGACTCGCCCGGCAGTGTCGGGACCGAAAACGGCAAGCAGACGCGGCTATCGCCTGCCCGCCCGTGAGAAGTAACGCCGGGCGATGAATCGGGGATGGGTTTTGCGTTCCGGGCTCGCGGTACAGAGCGATTCGCGCCCAGTCGGCCGACGCAAGAGCCTCATTTCATGGGATTTCCCTTCGGAACCACATCGAGGCCGGGCAGGCTTGAACTCACGTGGACCACGTACCTGGCGCAGGATCTCGTCGGAGCCGACACGTGATTGAGTGGACCGCGTACCAGGTACCTGGTCCATACTGCTCTTGGCGCGGGCAGGGGACGCGTTTTCTCCGCGACCGCAATCACGTGGCCACAGATCCTTTTCCCTGGCACATTTTCTTACGGCGCCAGACACGATGCCGGTATGACATACACGCCATCGTCCCGGCGATAGGCGTAGCCCCCGGAAGTGATGACGGCAAGGAACGCAGGTCCCCCGGCGGAATCGCGATCCACGCGGCGGGCAAGCCTCTGGAGGCTTCGCGATGCCTCATCCGCCGCATACGGGCTCAGCTTCACCTCGATTGCTCCCCACCCCCCATCCGGCGCGACCACGACGGCATCCGCCTCGAGGCCGCTCACGTCGTGATAGTGGAGCACCTCAGCCCGCATCGCGCTCGCATAGACGCGCAGGTCGCGCACCACGAGCGACTCGAACAGCACTCCAAGCGTCGGCACGTCGCGCAGGAGCATGCCAGGAGTCGCTCCCATCGCTGCCGCCGCAAGCGAGGGGTCGACGAAGTGCCGCGTGGGTGTCGCCGAGATGCGAACCTTATCCCGAAGCGACGGTCGCCACGCCTCGAGGTCCTCGAACACGTAAAGGCGCCTGAGCGCGGAGACGTACGAGTCGAAGGTAGACTTCGCAATAGGGTCTTTTCGCTGCGTGATGCTCAGGCGAATCGCCTTCGACTGCGCCATCGTAGATGAGCACCGTGCATATGCGCGCATGACAAGGCGGGCATCCGCGGGGCTGCGCGCCACACCGTCCACCTCGGAGATATCCTCCTCGGCCACCGCAGCCACATAGTCGGCGGGTATTGTCGTGTCGGCACCCTCTCCACGGGCTACCGCCTCGGGCCAACCTCCCCGAAACACCTGAAGGGCCACATCCTCCACGTCACCGCATGCGATTCCCTCGATGTCATCTGGACTGGAGAAAAGTGCGGAGAGGGAGACCTCGCCCGAGGACTCCCCAGACTCGTAAAGCGACATGGGGCGCATCGTAAGAAAGGAGAAGCGACCGGTTCCCGAGTGCGCAGGGCGCTGTCCCCTGCGGGGAGTCGCGGACCCCGTGAGGATGTAATGCCCAAAGCCACCGGCGCGATCCACGGAGAACCGAACCGCATCCCAGAGCTGCGGGGCGTCCTGCCACTCGTCAATTAGCCTAGGCTGGTCTCCACGCAGGAGGAGTGACGGCTTGGTCCGCGCCATCTCCAAGCTGCTTACTCGCTCATCGGGGTCCTGCAAATACAAAGCGCTTCTTGCCACTTGCTCGGCAGTGCGCGTCTTACCGCACCACTTCGCCCCCCTGATGACCACCGCCCCCGCATGGGCCAGCCGCTCGGCGAGCTGGGCGTCGGCTATGCGGGGCTGATAGGGAGTTCTCGATTCCATTCTCGGTCCACCTGATCTGCATTATGGTTTCTATCTGCGTATCGGTCATATTGTAGTGTTTTCGTCGGTCATATAGCAAGATTTCTGTCGGTCAGATTGTGTTGTTTTTAGCGGTCAGATTGCAGAACTTGAAAAACGGCGTAGTCGCCCCAGATGACGAACTTGCTGTTGCGCTTCACCCCTCTTCGACTGCCCGGCGGTGTCGGCGGCTCTCGCCGGTGGTGCCGAGCATCGCGCCTTCGCTCACGGCGGGCAGGTCGCCCGTGCCCTGGACGTGGCCGGCGTAGGTGACGGAGGGCGCGAGGCGTGGTCGGCTGGGGCGGGGAGCGGTAGAGTTGGCCTCCGCGTGACGCCGGCCAGGTAGCGAAAACCCACAAACTTGGAGGGAAAACCGGCGAGACGTCCGCAAAGGCTCCAAGATTGTGGGGTGCATAGAATACGCACCCCACAATCTTGGCCGAAAGGGGGCGGATTCTGTGCGCGCGGGCCCAAGTTTGTGGGTTTTCGCCCGCGCACGCGATGCCCAGACGCCGCGCTGCCGGCCCCGAAAGCATCCCATCCTGCAGTTATGAAGCAACTTGGGGAGCATACTTTGGTAAATATAAGATTATAAGTTGCACTATATGTTTTTCCAACATAATCGCCACTTGCTCCTGATTGATGAATATCATCACCGTATGCATAATTAAGTACTATATTATCAACCGATGTACCATCTGAGGAATACCTAACCGTATAAGTGCTTTCTCCCGTAGGGAAACATGTCGCATGCGCCGTCGAAGTCATCCCCGGCAACAACCCCACGGCCATCGCCAGCGTGAGTAAAAAACGCACGCAGCGCTTCCTTCCTGTCTTCTGTCTCATCCAAAACTCCCCCTCGTGATTATTCTTGTATAAAAAACCGCCGAACCGAGCGGGGCATGCTCGCCCCCGCCAAGTCCGGCGGTCATCCGTCGCGTATGTATCTGTATTCGGTTCTCGAGACTAGCGCACGGCTACGCCTTATGCCGTGCCGTGCCGTGCCGTGCCGTACGGAGCGTGGCGCTATGTCGCATCACTGTCAAGCCTTTCTGTAGTCTCTGACGAGCTTCGACCGTATTTGTCATCACACGAAGCTCAGATACTGCAGGTACCGCTTCCCGTCATTCTCGCTAAGCCGCTCTCCAAGCAACGTAAGGCCCTGGCCTTCGTAAAACCGAATCAATCCCGCATTCGCCTCACAATCCAGATAGACCAATGTGCCTCCGATTTGGTTTTGCACATCGCGGAGTTGATCCATGGCCACTGCCTCATGACCGATACGATCATTTCCCGCCCCAGTTTTCGATTCCGCGAAGTATGATCGCCTTCATTTCGGCGAGGTCGGTAATCCTTCTGGCGGTGGGTCTGGCCAGCGGCGCAATCGGCTCTCTCTCGGCGGCCTCCATGGCCGCAGCATACTCTTCCAGCACCTTTGGATTATTGATTCTGATGTTATCGATGATACTTGACGTTGCCATGATGGCACCTCCTTTCCGCTAACGTACTCAGCGCAATCTTCCGTAATCAATCATAACGTCCCTTGAGGAGCGTTGCGACTATTCCGCATGGTCGGTCAAGCCTCGTTCTGCAGGCACCCGCGTGGTCTCCGGTAGCAGGCTCGCCGTCGCGGCAATGCGCGAACAGGCGACAGACGTCCATATATAAACGGACCGGCGAAACGGACCGGCGTACCTGGTACCTGGTCTGTATCCCCGAACTACACACTTTGCGGGCTCGTCAGCCTCCGACCGTCGATCGGGAACGTTTGGGCGATGCCGTGGCTGACGAGTAGACGGCGCAGAGCAGTCCCCCACTCCGCGCCCGGGCAGAGCCTGGGACACAAGCGGGGCTAGAGGCCACTCCACGCTCGTGCGAAGCGTCGCCGGGCATATGGTTCGTGTGCCAGTCCAAGCCAACGGAGCCGCAGTCCGTCCAAAGGCGCTTCGGCGAGATTCCGATCCCGTCGTCCCACGCCGACGCGATGCGTGGGCAGGGCGTTACGCGCGCGACCCTTATGCAGTAGGAATAGTCCCTCATCCCCTGTATAAAGAAATGTCTAATCGGCAACGGTCCCGGGGCCGTCTTCTTCGCCCGCCTTCGCGAGCGGCACCCACGCTGCACAAGGTATAATCGGCCCTAGGGACGGCAACGAGAGGGAGGCCAACGTGGGACGCTACGTAAACCCTGGCAACGAGGGATTCGCGAGGATAGTCGGCAGCGAGTACGTGGACAAGACAGGCCTCGTGTCGCTCTTCGACTCCACGCTCAACACCACGAGGGGGCTCGTTATGGTGAGCCGCCCGAGGCGCTTCGGCAAGAGCTACGCGGCGCAGGCGGTCGCGGCGTTCTACAGCCGCGGCTGCGACTCGCGTGAGCTCTTCGAGGGGCTCGAGGTGTCGCGTCGCGACGGCTGGGACGAGCACCTCAACGCGTACAACGTCGTCAAGCTTGACATGACGGGGGTGATCGAGGCCGCCGGCCCCGCAGGCGTGGTCCCCGAGCTCAGAAGGCTGCTGCTCGGCGAGCTGCGCCGTGTGCTCCCGGACGCAGGCGAGGGCTACGCGGGCGGCGGGAGCCCACTCAAGGACGCGTTCTGGGACGTCGTCGAGGCGACGGGCAGGAAGTTCGTCTTCGTGATAGACGAGTGGGACGCGCCCTACCGCCTCGCGCAGGACGACCGCGCCGCCCAGGACGCCTACGCCGAGTGGCTGCGGTCGTTGTTCAAGGATGCGACATTCACGCCCGAGGTCGTCGCCGGCGCCTACATGACGGGAATCCTGCCCATAAAGAAGTACGCCCACCAGTCGGCCGTCTCGGACTTCAGGGAGTACACGATGGTCGATCCCGGGCAGTACGTCCCCTACGTGGGATTCACCGACAGCGAGGTCGAGGGACTGTGCGACGAGTGCGGCCTCGACGTCGACGACGTGCGCCGCTGGTACGACGGCTACGACCTGCCGGCCTTCAGGCCCGCTCGCGGCGAGCCGCGCCACGTGGCCGCCTACGCGCCCTACTCGGTGATGCTCGCATGCGAGAGGGGCAGGACGGGATCCTACTGGCCCTCCACCGAGACCTTCGAGGAGCTGCGCCGCTACATAGACATGGACTTCGAGGGGCTGCAGTGCGACGTCCTGCGCGCCATCGGCGGCGAGGCAATCCGCGTAAACCCCGCGAGGTTCCAGAACGACATGACGTCGATAAGCGACCGCGACGACGCGCTCACGCTGCTGGTGCACCTGGGCTATCTCTGCTACGACATGGGCACCGGGCGGGCGCGGGTTCCCAACGAGGAGGTGCGGGGCGAGCTGAGAAACGCCGTCGAGGCGAGCCGCCACGCCCGCGTCGCCCGCGTCATGCGCGACTCGATGCGGCTCGTGGAGTCCGTGCTCGTCCGTGACGAGGCCGCCGTGGCCGCGGCGATCGGACGCGCCCACGACGCGGCCTGCGCGCCGGTGCACTACAACGGCGAGCAGGCGCTGCGGGCGGTCGTCAAGGCGGCACTGGTCGCCGCGGTGGACGAGTGGGCGTGCGTGGACGAGCTGCCCTCAGGCCACGGCTACGCCGACGTGGCCTACCTGCCGAGGCGAGGGTCGGGAAGGCCGGCGCTTCTCGTGGAGCTCAAGTGGGACAGGCCCGTGAGCGCCGCGGTGGGCCAGGTGCTCGACCGCGACTACCCGCAGGTGCTGCGGGACCTGGGGGTGCCGATCCTCCTGGTGGCCGTGACCTACGACGCCGACACCAAGGAGCACACCTGCAGCATCACCGAGGTGTGAGGCGTGGACCAGGTACCAGGTACACTGGTCCATCTCCGCTTCGGCGTCAGGGGCTACGACCATCTCGACGCCTGGTTCAACGACTTCTACGAGCCACACCCGCTCATCGTCAATCATCCCAGCAGCATACGACGTCTTTAGTAGTCAAAAACTCTTGGCATGCTCCAAAGGGCTCGTTCGAGGTTCTCAAGCTTGTTTGGCATAGAGCACCACGCCCTCTCGGTCGATGGCCTCGGCAAGACCGGCTTGCATGGGTCCATCCAGACTCACGAAGTCAAATTGGAGCAGCGTAGGAACGAGTTCATCCACGCCTACAGAAAACCGCGCAAAGTCACCTCCGCTGCAAGCCAAGTCGATATCACTACGAGGACGATTGTCGCCACGCGCACGGGAACCAAAGAGGACCAGGCGCTCGAGATCGTATTTCTGCGCAAGGGCACATATGCCGCTTAGCACCTCACTCCGCAAGCCGTATGGACCTTCCTCGTCCATTGGACTCCCTCCAACGAATGCGCCGTGAGACCGATTTTAGCGCATGCGAGCGGCGCCGTTACAAAACCCTCTGGGCAACGTAACGGCGCCGGGCACGTGGTCAACGCCAGACTCGTCATTCGTGATGAGCGGGGGCGACCCTTTACCACGCGTTCCCTGTCCCATGCACCGACCTCAAACACGGGACGTATTTACATTCTATGTTTGTGCTATACTCCTGCAAATTACAAAGGAAAGTTGGGTGTATGTATCGCTCTTTGCTAAGCAGCCTTGATTTGTGGGCGAAGAATCCGCAGCGAAAGCCCCTTCTGCTCTATGGTGCGCGCCAGGTGGGAAAGACCTGGCTTCTCAAGGAGCTCGGCCGCACGCGCTTCGAATCCTTCGTCCACGTCGACTTCCTCAAGGAGGCAGGGCTCAGGTCCCTGTTCCTAGAGGACCTCGACCCAAAGCGCATCATCTCCGAGCTCGAGCTGCGCCGCGGAACGCGCATCAATCCCGAGGCGACCCTGCTCATCCTCGACGAAATCCAAGAGGCCCCGCGCGCATTGACCTCGCTCAAGTACTTCTGCGAGGAGGCACGGGAGTACCATGTGGCAGCCGCCGGATCCTATCTGGGGATCGAGCTCCACGAGGGCGAGACCTTCCCCGTGGGCAAGGTCGACTCCTTCACGCTGCGGCCCCTCTCCTTCACGGAATTCCTTATGGCGATGGGCGAGGAAATGCTGGCCGACGCCATCTGCCGGGGGGACCTCGGCCTCGTATCCCGCAGCGCGAAGGAGCGCGTAGAGCGCATGCTGCGAGAGTACCTTGTGGTCGGGGGCATGCCCGAAGTCGTGTCCGCATTCGCCGAGTCCACCGACTTCCTTGGCGCCCGCGACATCCAGCTGCAGATTCTCGCGGACTTCGAGGGCGACTTCGGGAAGCATGCGCCGGCCCGTCTGGTGGAGCGCATGCGCATGGTCTGGCGCTCCGTCCCCTCCCAGCTCGCGCGAGAGAACAGGCGCTTCGTGTACGGCGCCGTACGCAAAGGGGCGCGGGCGAAGGACCTTGAGGAGGCAATCCAATGGCTTCGAGACTATGGGGTCGTCACGAAGGTGCCGAGGGTGAAGGCGCTGCGCTGCCCCCTGTCGGGATACGAAGACCTCGCGGCGTTCAAGCTCTATGCCCTCGACGTCGGCCTGCTAGGAGCCCTGTCCGAGCTCCCTCCCGCAATCGTGCTGGATGGATCGCGCCTCTTCACGGAGTTTAAAGGCGCGCTCACGGAGCAGTACGTGCTGCAGGAGCTGCTCGCACAGGGGAGGAGACCCTTCTACTGGAGCGCGGAGCGCGCGACGGCCGAGGTCGACTTCGCCATCGACGAGGGGTCCGGGGTCATCCCCCTGGAGGTGAAGGCCTCCGAGAACCTCAAGGCGAAGAGCCTGCGGGTCGCACGCGAGACCTTCGACCTCCAGAGGTGCGTCCGGACATCCCTCTCCGCGTATCGAGACGAGGGATGGATCGCGAACGTCCCCCTCTGGGGCCTTTCGCAGCTATCGCGCGCATATGCAGGCGTCTGCAGATGACGAACGTCAACAGAAAGAGGCGAGCGCCCGAGGGGACCCTCCCCGTCGGGCCGCCTTGCGAAGCGACGGACCGGTGTACCTGGCACGCTGGTCCGTCGCATGGGCCACGTGCCAGGCACACCGGTCCGGGGTGGTCGGCCGCCAGCCGTCAATCGAGGCGGCCTGGCCGGCCACCTGGCCGTCGGCGAAGCCGTCCTCCCAGTCCCTCGTCTGTAGGTGGAATGTGCGGACCACGAATCTGGCACTGTGGGTTCTGTAACGGTAGCAAGTCCGACGGCACACACCATGGCGCTTCGATGTTGGGCTATCATGCACGTATAGGCATGGGAACGAGGCGGAGGGACATATGGGAAGATATCTAAACCCTGGCGGTGGCAGGTTTGCGGAGGCGGTGGGCTCGGCGGTCTTCGTCGATAAAACCGCCATGCTCTCCTACCTCAACTCCTGCGTGGGCACGAACAGGAAGTACGTCTGCGTCTCCCGTCCGCGCCGATTCGGCAAGACGATGGCCGCCGACATGCTGTGCGCCTACTACGGGAGGGGTACGAGCGCGCGAGGCCTCTTCGAGGGGCTGAAGCTAGCACAAACCGAGCCCGTGACCATGCGCGTAGGCGAGCCGCGCCCGTGGGACGCCTTCCTGGGCACCTTTGACGTCGTGCGCGTCACGATGACGGAGTTCCTCGAGGACTCCGAGGACGTGCGGGACATGCTCGCATATCTCACCGAGGAGGTGGCGGACGAGCTGATGGAGGCCTACCCCGACGTGCGCTACGGGCGGAGGCTGCGGTTGCTCGACGTTATGTACAGGATATACGCAAGCACCGGCAGGCCCTTCGTCGTGGTAATCGACGAGTGGGACGTCCCCATGCGCGAGCGGGCCAGCGACGAGGCCGGCCAGCGGGCCTACCTCGACTTCCTGCGCAACTGGCTCAAGGACCAGCCGTTCGTGGCGCTTGCCTACATGACGGGCATCCTGCCCGTCAAGAAGTACGGCGTCCACTCGGCGCTCAACATGTTCGACGAATACTCGATGGCCCTGCCGCTGCAACTCGCCGAGTACACGGGATTCACGGAGGAGGAGGTGCGCGAGCTCTGCGAGAAGTACGGGCGCGACTTCCAGACGATGCGGGACTGGTACGACGGCTACGAGGTCTCGGGCGCCGTGCCGCCGAGGGAATCCGAGGCCCCGCGCTTTTCGCTCTACGCACCGCTCTCGGTGGCGAAGGCGGTGTCGTCTGGCAAGATAGACAACTACTGGGGCGGCACCGAGACCTACGAGGCGCTCGCGGCCCACATACGCCGCAACTTCGACGGGCTCAGGGAGAAGGTAGCGTTGCTCATGGACGGGGCGCGCGTACCGGTGGGCTTGGGCACCTACCAGAACGACATGACGTCCTTCAAGAGGGCCGACGACGTGCTTGCGATGCTCGTCCACCTAGGCTACCTCGGCTGGGACGATCGCGAGCGCGCCGCGTTCGTGCCCAATCGCGAGGTGCTGCAGATCTTCCGCGAGTCCACCGAGGACCCCGACTGGGAGCCGACCTTCGAGGCCTACGAGCGCTCCAAGGAACTCGTGCTTGCTACGCTCGCGCTAGATGAGGGGCGCGTTGCAAAGCTGCTCGACGAGGCGCACGACCGCGCCGAGAACAAGAGCTACAACTCGGAGGCCGCACTCTCCTACGCGGTGAGACTGGCCTACTACGCCGCGCAGAGGTGGTACACCGAGATCGTGGAGCTCGACAGCGGTCGCGGCTACGCCGACGTGGCCTATCTCCCGTCGCCGCGCTGCCCCGACAAGCCGGCGCTTCTCGTGGAGCTCAAGTGGGACCAGTCCGCCGACACCGCGCTCTCCCAAATCCGCGACCGTAGTTACGAGGGCAGGCTTGATCACTACCTCGATAACCTTCTGCTCGTGGGAATATCCTACGACCGCGACGCACGCCCCGGAGCCGACAACTACAAGCGCCACCACTGCCACATCGAGCGAGCATCCTAGCGGACCGTTACAGAACCCACTGTGGGTTCTGTAACGGTGCTAGGCACAGCGGTCCATCCTAAATCGTCTCCTCCCAGAGGACCTTGTCATGCACGGCGCACATGTCGAGCCGGCCGCCGCGAACGAAGCGGCTGCGACCGAGGTCGCCGGCGCTTCGGAACCCGCCGCCGCGCTCCTCCCCGAGGAGGTGGTCGCACAGCAGGGTCTCGAAGACGCGGTTCGCGACGACGAGCCTGCCCGCGCGCTCACGGCAGAAGCCATGCATCCTAAGCAGCTTTTGGGTCTCGTCGTAGGGCAGGTACGCCACCTGCTCGCCGCGCACGAGCATGGCCCGCAACACGGGCTTGAGCTCGGGGCGTCGCTCGAGCTGGCCCATGAGGGACTCGAAGAGTGCGACGTCATCGTCCGCGAGCAGCAACCTCACGGCACGGTTGATGCCCCCGCAGTCCCACGCGAGTCCGCGCTCGTCCACGAGCTGGCAGATTCGGCTCACGAGGTATGGGTAGCCGCCCGTCCAGGCCACGACCTCGTCTGCGACTGCTGTGACGTCCATGCCGGTGGCGTGGTCCGCCTCGTAGTCCGCGAGCATGCCCCGAACGTCAGCCTCGTCGAAAGACATTACCACGTCGAAGTCGGCCGCGATGTTCCAGGGGCTGTTGGGTCTGGCCTGGTCCTCGGGGCGTATCTTTGCCTTCAAATGCTTCACGTCGGTGACTCCAGCGAGCACCACAGACTGAAACGCAGGGTAGGCGGGGTCCTCCTCGCGCAGCAGATACTGGTCCCTCAGCCGAGCAAGGAAGTCCAAGAACACCTGGTTGTTCGTGGCGCTGTCCACTTCGTCTATGATGAGGACGACGGTCCGATCGGACGCTCCGACCCAATCCTCGAACGCGTCGAACAAGTCGTCCATCACCCACTCCGTCCGACGATCGCGCGCCACCTCGCGCATGCGCTCGGCGACGGGAGAGGGAAGCGCGCGGAAGGCCTTGGCCACGTTGCGACAAATCGCCCGGACGAACGACGCCTCCGACGCGAAGTCGGCGTGCGAGAGCCTCTGGAAGCTGAGGCTCGCCACGTCGCACTCGGCCGCAAGCGTCTGCTTGAGCGTCGAGAGTGTCGTCGTCTTGCCGTACTGGCGGGGTCGGTTCACACAGAAGTAGTCACCGCGCCATACCATGGCACGCATCTCCTCGACGCGTCCCGATACGTCCACCATGTAGTGCCTGCCTGACACACAGAGTCCCGTGGTGTTAAACCTTCTCATCTCCGCCTCCCTCCGCCGAGGTTGTCTACCATCATACACCCGTCAAACCCTGGGCCGTCAGACACGGACGGACCAAGTATCAGGTACCTGGTCCACAGCCGCACTCACGCGAAGTACTTGTCGGGCAAGAGCCTCGGGCGCCAGTCCTCGCCGACGGGGTCGCAGTCCGTCCAAAGGCGCTCCGACGAGATGTCGATCTCGTCGCTCCATGTCACGACACCAAAGGAGACGTGCACCCGCCCGAATAGGCCGTCGTCCGCGAGCGACCTGAAGATCCCCTCTCCCAGCAGCGGGGTCATGTCGTATATGCCGCGGTTCCCGTCTTCGAACTCCACGTCGATGCGGTGCCCGGGCAGGGGCGACACGCGCGCGACCCTTATGTAGTAGGGCAAGTCCCTCACGTCGATCTCCACCGCGGCTCCTAACGCAGGGGGTCGATCTTCATGGGCGTCTGGTGTTCACGACACAGCTCCCAGTTCGCCGCAAGGTCCTCTTCGTGTAGCAGCGCCCAGGCGGCTATGAATTTCTGCTGACGCGTAGGCATGTCTCCGACAAGCAACTCTCCGTCAAAGGTGAAGCTCGCCTCATGCCCCAGATAGCGCGCATGGAAGTGTGGGGGCATGTGATCGTTATAGTTCATGAAGATCAGATGCCAAGAAATAGGCTTACAGTCGGCACTCGGCTGCCCCTCTCGGTAAACGATGGCCATCTGGCACCTCTATGATACACCCGGTCCCGAACTAAAGGCAGAGAAAGGCAGGCACCCGAGGAGAACGTCCCCGCCGATCCGTCTCGTGGACCGGGTACCTGGTACGTGGTCCAGAGGGACGGCTCCGTTCGGCCTGCTTTTTGGGACAGGAGAAACGCGGAGCGAGAGACGCCTCCTGTACTGCTGACCGTAGTCCTTGCTCCCGGGACGCGCGTCTAGGCCGTTGAGTATTAACGAGAGCTCGTGGTCTCTGCCTACGAGCTTCGAGGGCGATTGCCAAACGCAGGCGTGAACTCGTAGTCGCTCATGAGAGTCATGTCGCGCAACAACGTTTCGCAGGAGGGCCCCGTGCTCTACGCGCCGATCTACATGATCTTTTGCCTCGACGAGCTCACGGAGAGGGACGAGGGCGACTTCACCTTCGCCCCCGTCGTTATAGAGCGCTAGGGCAGCATCTTGGTGAGGTCGCGAGCCCCATATATGAAACGGCGGACCTCCATGACGTCGCCGATGACCACGTAGAACACCATGTAGTTGCCCACCGCGAACCAGTAGTACGGCCGGGAGCGCGAACGCGTGGTCTTGTAGACCTGCGCCATGGTGGGTGCCTTTGCGTACTCGAGGATAGCCGCCTCGGTTCGGTCGAGCAGACGCTCCGCAGTGGCGGGGTTCTTGAGCACGTCGCGCACATAAAACACCGCCTTCTCAAGGTCGTCCCAAAGCGATGCCTACGGGGCTTCTCGGAATTCACCCTCAAGGAATTCGAGAACATGCGGGTACTGGCGTGCAAGAGCTCCCACAGCTCTTCAAGCATCATGTCCAACAGAGTTCCTTTCTCATGCCTTCTCCCCGGAGCAGCCCTGGCCTCAAGTCCTCACATTCTAAGGCACGGGCGAAGTTGTGGCACGAGCGGACACTTCACCTGACTTATCGGCTGGAATACCGGAGGTCACGCATAACGATGTACATGGATCGGCCTTCCCGTATTGGATAAAAGCAACATCACCACTGATGGCCGTCTGCTTGGCGACGCTGTTCGAGGATGACGGGGCACAGTCCATGGCCATTACGCCTCATTCTCATCGCACGAGTCAAATGGCCTGTCCCCTTGACTCCCGTTGACTCTGAGCCGGAAGTATCCCGGGCGAACGTGTGCACACAGTAATTTGGAAAGATAGACTTTAGACCCCCAAAGCCAATGCTCCGTCTCGCGTTTTGCCAGCAAGCGCGGAAGTCCCCAAGAGGCACCAAAAAAGTGCCCCGGAACCACGTCCAGAGCGCCTGGAGAATCGCACAATTATGTAGCCGTCCTAGTCCCGCTCTATGAGCGCAGAGACGGTTTGGCGCGTACATCGTTCTGGCCGCGCAACCCGGGCAGGTGGGACCTCGGCCATTATCGGATCATGGCAGCCTATGGCGAGCGGCGTGCACCGTCGGGCTCCTCATGCCGCAGACTCTGCGTGGCAGCACCGCGACCAAGGCGGCTACGAGGCCGATGGCGAACAGCCAGGCCACGCTCACGTACCACGGCTGCTCGTGCACGCACAGAAAGGGATACGGCCCGGAGATCACGCGGAAGCAGTTCAGCGGGGCCATCACGAGGGCGTAGAGTCCCGTCGGGATGAGGGCTAGCCAGCCGTCCCGCTTTTCGACCGGGCCCATGGACTCCAGCACGGGCCCGATTGTCTCGCCCATGACGATGACGGTGTCTAGGCAGAGCATCCCGCTCTTCCCTCTTCGCGGTTCTCGGCCGCCCGGAACGAGGGCGGCGCCCTCGCCCCGGGCGCCAGCCAAAAGTCCGGCATGTCCTTTGGAATACCGCAAGGGGCGCGGCCATGCGAACTCCGTGGCCTTGGCCCCCTCGCGCCTTGGGGCGGCGCCCGCGAGTGCGTCGGACGCGTCGCCGCCGCTCGCCAGCTTTCCCTGCGCACAGAAGGGACTGGGCACCCACCCCGTGTGGGATGGGTGCCCAGCCGTCGGTCGAACGTCGGTCGGAGGGGTGATTCTCTTTTGGGGCGGAGCAGTCTCCTTTTCGTGAAGCATGTCGCGTCCAAACACTTGCGAAGCGCACGGTCGCATAGAATTGAGGCACGCATTACGCTTCTGCTGGAGTGTGGGAGGTGGACATGTCTGAGCGGGCACAGATGATTCACATGCTCGTGCGCGTCTCGCGGCTTGCAGCCGAGAGATGGGGGATGAAGCTTTCGCAGGCGGCGGGGCTCCTCGGATCCTCCGGCGCGCTTGGCTACATCGCTCGGAACTTTGGGCTCTTTCACATGGAGGGCGACGAGGCCGTGCTCGACGACGCAGAGGAATACCTCCTCTCGAAGGGGGTGACGCCGTATGACGCTTCGTGACGGGCTCGTGCTGTACCACGGAAGCTACGTCGAGGTCCCAAGGCCCGACCTTTCGAAATGCGCCCGGTTCAAAGACTTCGGGCAGGGTTTCTACCTCACCACCTCCGCTCACCAGGCAAGGAATTTCGTAGCGCTGTCGGTGCGTAAGGCACAGGACCGTGGTGACGTTCGGGCGATCCCTGGAAAGGGGTTTGTTTCGAGTTTTGTCGTGGAAGGGGAGGCTCTGGACTATCTTCGGGTGCTTGAGTTCCAGAACGCGGATTCCGAATGGCTGGCATGTGTGGTGGCCCATCGGCGTCGGCGCTCTTTCCCCGAGCTCGTGAGCCAGTACGCGCACTACGACGTGATCGCGGGGAAGATAGCCAACGACCGAACGAACATAACGCTTGCGTTGTACATGGACGGCATCTTTGGGCCGGTGGGTTCACCTGATGCGGCACGCGCGTGCATCGCCCAACTCGTTCCCGAGCGGCTGAAGGACCAGTACTGCTTTAGGTCCGCTCGCGCGCTTGGATGCCTGGCGTATGTGGGGAGCGAGACCGTATGGATGTAACGAAAGACACCATCGGGGCCGCCATGGACTGCATCGCGGCCATGGCCATAGAGGAGATTGCCTCCTTGCAGAACCTGCGACCGGAGGACGCGGCCGCAAGGTTTTTGTCGTCTGACACCGCTCGCCGGCTCTTTGACGACGACCTCAAGCTCTGGGCGGATGGTCCGTCCACGGTGGTGGACGACTATCTAGAGGAATCGGGCCTTCTCGCCAAAGGGGCGCGTCCTTAGCTGCAGGCGCCATCTGCCACGTGCCAGCTGACGGCGATCGCGCCGTCGCCGCCGGCGAGGGCGCCGGTGCCGTGGCGGGCGCGGAAAGCCTGCACAGAAGGGGGGCGCCCACCCCGTGTGGGATGGGCGCCCCGCCGTCGGTCGGATGGGTGTTCCGCTCTCTCGCGCGTCCTGGTCTATGCGCGGTCGAACCACATGAAGGGGGCCTTGAAGTACTCTTTTGTCTCGCGTTTCGGAAGAGTATCCCTTAAGTAATTATACGTCGTGTATACACCAATGTGGGCGGCCGGTATGTATGGGTTCCTCATGACCGTGTCCGTCTTCTCTTTGTAGTGTTGTGTGCCCTCGTAGTCGGTCCAATAGCCCTGCTCCGCGCGGTGCCGGAACCCGACGTAGGTGTAATTGGTGTCCGTGGCGTCTAGGCCCGCGAGCTTGAGGTCGTCCTGGATGTTGTTCCGCTTGTCTGTAACGCCCCGCAGCCGCCTGACGTAGTCGTCGATCTTCTTGTCGGACACGTCCAGGAAGTTCTTGAGGCCGACCTCCTTGCCGCCCTTGGTGATCAGCCTGGTGCGCTTGACGGTGATGCCGAGCGTGGGGCTGTACACCCTCACGTCCTTGCCGGCCCGGTTGAGCTTGCGGACCTCGTCCGGGCTCATGCCCGCGGGGCGGGCCTGGATCTGCTTGAGCGCCGCCGCCATGGCTTCGGCCGTGGTCTTCTCCTGCTTCGCGATGTCGGGGTCGCTGTAGTCGTAGTAGGTGGCGAGGAACGCCCAGGAGGTCAGCATCGTGTACTGCAGCTCGGTGCGGAACGCGGCCCTGGCGTAGTAGCCCTGGCTGTCCCAGTTGACCTTCGTGGAGACGAGCTTGTCGAGGAGGTTGATGGGGTTGGCGGCGGCGTTGGGGGCGTTCTTGTCGATGGAGACCCAGCCGGACAGCGTGAAGAGGTCCTTGTCGAGCTCGGCCAGGGACGACTTGAGCTTGACGGCCCAGGGTGTCCCCTTGTCCTTGCCGGCGTTCTGCTTGTCGCACTCCTGGGTGATGACCCTGCGCAGCTCGTTGTTGTACCTGGACACCTCCTCCTTGGAGGCGCCCTTGGCGGGGGCCTTCATCGGGTTGTCCTTGCGGGTGGCCAGGATCTTGGCGCCCTTCTCGTAGATGCCCCTGAGCCTGTTGCAGTTCGACTGCATCCTCGAGAGGCGGATGAAGGCCTGGGTGTAGCGGTCCGCGCGGTTCTCCTCGGTGTTCACGTCGATCTTGCGGTCGATGGCCTCGACGACCATGCGCAGCGCCTTGACCTCCTCGAGCACGTCGGCCGCGGTGACCTCCTTGGCGTCCGGCTCGATGATGCCGCAGATCTTGAGGAGCCCCTCGACGCTCTTGATGGCGTCCAGGTACTTGCCGGCGGCGATGTTCGACGCCAGGTTGAGCGCCTCGCCGTAGAACTTGGCGATCTCGGCTATCGTGGGGTCCACCTTCTTGAGCTTGTCGCTGGCGTAGGTGAAGCCGTCGCCGTAGCTCTTGAGGGTCTTGGACTTCTCCTCCCTCTCCTTCTTCTTCTTTTCCTCCTCCTTCTTCTTGTCCTCCTCGGACTTCTTGTCGTCGGCCTTGCTGGGCGCCAGGGCCACGGTGGTCTCGATCTCGGGCGCGGCATTGCCGGACTCGTCGTCCATGGCGCCCGCGGCAAGCCTCACGGTGCCCGCCAGGGCATGGTCGTCGGCCTCCTGCCCGCTCGCGGGGAAGGTGAGCTCCACCTTGAGCAGCTCGCCGTCCTCGCCCTCCTTGGTCACGGACTCCACCTTGCCGCCGGCGAAGTCGTCGTCGAGCGCGATGCTCTCGGGGCCGACGTCCTTGAACTCGCCGAGGTCGGCGTTGAGGTAGACCGTGGCCCTGCCGGTGTCGCCCTCTATGGTCGACTGCTCGACCTCGCCCGTGGCGGTCGCGGCGGGCAGCGCCTCGGCGCCACCCAGGTCGTACGCCTCGTCGGGCAGCTTCACGTCCACGAAGGCGGTCGCGTCGAACGCGCTTCCCTCGAAGCCGGACGCAGGGACGATGACCTGGCCGTCGGTGACGTAGCCGGCGAGGTCGTAGTCCATTTTGGGCCTGCCGGAGAGGTGCACGACGAGCGCGTCGCCCGAGGCCTCGGCGCCGGTCACCTGCATGTCCGCGAAGGAGCCGCCCAGTCTGAGGTCGGCGGCGTTGAGGCCGGCGGCGAAGGTGGCGCCCTCGGCCCTGATCGTGACGTCGCAGGACTCGCTGTCGGCCTTGACGTCGGACTCGGCGCTCAGCTGCGGCTCCGCGGACTCGGCCACGACCTGCGCGCACTTGCCCATCGCCTCGATCTCCACGGCGTAGGAGCCCGTGGCGTTTGAGGCGGCGTCGGGGTCGGTGAACGAGAGCGTGATCGCGCCGTTGTCGTTGGCGAGGGCGTTGACCCTGGCCTCGCGCCTCTCGAGCCTGGGCTCCGCGTTGCCGGACTCGTCGGCCTCGAGCTCGGCCCGGTTGGCGAGCACCGAGTAGTACACCTTCACGTCCTCGAGCCTCACGTCGGCGAAGGCCTTCTTGCCCTCGGCCTTGCTCTCGTCCTTGTTCTCGTCCTTGCTCTCGGCCTTGCTCTCGTCCTTGTTCTCGGCCTTGCTCTCGTCCTTGCTCTCGTCCTTGCTCTCGGCCTTGCTCTCGTCCTTGCCTTCGGTCTTGCTCTCGTCCTTGCCTTCGGTCTTGCTCTCGTCCTTGCCTTCGGCCTTGCTCTCGTCCTTGTTCTCGGCCTTGCCCTCGGCCTTGTTTTCCTTTCGTGCCTCGCTGGACGACGCGTCGGCCTGGGCCGCGCCCCTCTCGAGCTCGGCGACCTTCTGCTCGGCGACCTTCACGGCCTCCTCGGCCTTGGAGAGCTCCTCCTCGGCCTGCTTGCGCGCCTTGACGGCGTTGTCGTGAGCCTCGGCCTTCTCCTGCACGGCCTTGGCCGCGTCCTCCGCACTCTGCTTGGCCTCGTCGGCCGCCGCGGACTGTCCCTCGGCCTCCTCGGCCTTCTTCTCGGCCTCTGCCTTTAGGGTCTCGGCCTCTTGGGCCTTCTTCTCGGCCTCGGCCTTTAGGTTCTCGGCGTCCTGGGCCTTTTTCGCGGCCTCTGCCTTTTGGGCCTCGGCCTCCTTGGACTCCATCTCGCCCCCGGCATTTTGAGCCTCGGCGTCCTGGGCCTCCATCTCGCCCCCGGCCTCCTGGGCCTGCTTCTCGGCCTCTGCCTTTTGGTTCTCGGCCTCCTGGGCCTGCTTCTCGGCCTCGGCCTTTAGGTTCTCTGCCTCCTGGGCCTTCTTATCGGCCTCGGCCTTTTGGGTCTCGGCCTCCTTGGCCTTCTTCTCGGCCTCGGCCTTTTGGGTCTCGACGTCCTGAGCCTGCTTCTCGGCTTCGGTCTTTTGGGTCTCGGCTTTCGCTTTCTCGGTCTCTGCGACCTTCTCGTCCTCCGTCCTTGCGTCGAGGGCCCTCTGTGCCTCGTCACGAGCTGACTTGGCGCCCTCCAGCGCGGACTTGGCGTCCTCGAGCGCCTTGGCGTCGGCCGCCTTCTCCTCGCGCGCCATGGCGTCGGCCGCCGCCCTCTCGTCCTCGAGCGCCTTCTCCTCGGCCGCCTTCTTCTCCTCGGCCGCCTTCTTCTCCTCGGCCGCCTTCTTCTCCTCGGCCTTCGCCTTCTCGTCCTTGCCCTTGCCGATGTCGCGGAAGTCGCCCTCGGCGAGGGTCACGGTGTACGTGCCCTGCTGGCTGTAGGGGACCTTCTTCCCCTGGGACTCCGCGTCCTCGCTCTCCCTGAGGACCTCCGTGAGGGTCTCCTCCATCTTTGCGGCTGCGTTGTCCGCCTTTTGTGCCTCGCTCGCATAGCCCACGAGCGGGGATGTCGATAGGAGCGCGCAGAGCGACGCTGCCACAACACGATTGCCTACAGATAACATTGTTACGTCCTTTCTCTTGCAATCTTGCTTTCCAGTTCCATGCACCCCTCGTAGGTGCCACCTAACCAAGTGAGAGAGCATCGCGGAAGACCACACTGTCGAACGTTTTCTGCGATGCTCCGATCCTCGTTTCCTGGCTTTGTGTCTTCGATCATTGCTACGTCCGTCGTCGGCCCCCGTCCCAAGTGCGATGAGAAATTTGGCGAATGCACATGACGGTGACAGAATGCACATGACGGAGCGCGCCCGAGGGCCGGCAGCCTCCGCGCGCTCCCGATTCGCCGTTGGCGCGGGGATGGAACACGTCCGTGAGCGGGCACATGGAGTGGTGTGGCGGACAGCTCGCCGTGAACTCGACCGTCCCGCCGATGTCGATGGTCTGCGCCGCGGAGGGGTTGAGGGTCACGCTCGTGACTTAGACGAGCGGCGAGAAAGTCTTCGATCCAGAATCGAAGGCCACAGATTTGAGATTGAGCTTGAGGACGGGGTGAACGCCGAGCTCGTAGGCTGGAACCTTATCACCGATCGCGCCGTCGCTTCCCTTCACGCATGCAGCGTGCCCGCCGGATTCAGCCGCCGTTCGGAGTCACCACCGCCCGTCTTCGCAGCAATTACCTTCTGTGAAGCTGTCTTCAGGACGCGCGCTGGAAGTGCCGTGGCTTCATCTGTGCTTAGAAGATACAGCTTGCCGTTGCCAGCGTCCTCGATTGCGGCCGCCATGTCACGTGAGCGGCAGGGACGCGCTCGCGAGCCTCACCTCGGCACCCAAAACTACACACAGTTTGTCTCTTTTATTTATATTAGTTATAAATCGGATAAGATATAACAATATGGTATATTTGAGACAGACCGTGTGTAGTTTTTCGGGGGCACCGACGCTGATGCCGGGAGAATTCGGGCACCGAGGTCACACGGGCGGGCGGAGGGACGCCCAACCAACCGCCACGCAGGAACGGATGCAGAGGATAAACGCCCCCTAGCCGAAGTCCAATCCCGAATAATGGGGAGTCAATCCGAGCCGGATTTCCGTTATCGTTGAACTTGAGCTGGAATAGCGTTTCGTGTGGCGGGCCGACCCTCACCAAACGCAATCTGAGCTCAAAACGGGCCCACCTGAGCTGACTTTCCGTTTCGTGTGGCCTCCTGAGCTGGAATAGCGTTTCGTGTGGGTCCGGAAGCCACACGAAAGTCATTCTCAGCTCAAAGGCCCCCGGCTGAGCTGGGTTTTTCTTTCGTGTGGCCTCCTGAGCTGGAATCGCCCTTCGTGTGGGTCCGGAAGCCACACGAAAGTCATTCCCAGCTCAAAGGCCCCCGGCTGAGCTGGGTTTTTCTTTCGTGTGGCCTCCTGAGCTGGAATCGCCCTTCGTGTGGCGGGCAGACCCTCACCAAACGTAATCTGAGCTCAAGGCGCCCCGCACGGAAAAAGCCCCGGCCAAGGTGGCTTGCCTTGGGCCGGGGCATCAAGATCGTTTGGGCCGAAAGCCACCTATGCGCGAGTTCCCAGATCCTGGAATTTCGCGAAGCGATCGTCGGCGTCGGGCTTTACGGGCGAGAGGAACTCCTTGTATGCCTTGACGCGAGCCTTGTACTCGGGAGTCTTTTGCATCTCGGCCAAGATGCCCTCGTTCTTGCCAATGTCCTCTCCGTGAATCTGCTTGCCGCCCATGGTGTCATGAGCGCGCTCGCGACCCTGCGCGTCGTAGAGGCCGGGGAAGGCGGGCTCGCCGTCCTTGTCCAGAATCACGTTGCCGTTCTCGTCGGTGAGGTCATGTTCGGCGTACTCAACGGTAACGACATCGCCCTTGAGGACAATCTTGCCCTGAAGGCCGCACACGCAGCATACGGCACGGTTCTCGCCAGGATACAAATAGAAGTCGTTGCAGTTGCAGTGCGGGCACACGCCCTTCTTGCCCTTATACTCGGCATGCTCGGGGTCCTTGGCCGCCTCGGCAAGGTTGATACCAATCTGGTGCGCACGCGCAACGACCTCGTCCTTCATGAGGGCCGTCTTTGACCAGGCGATCCACTCGTTGTCGATGACCTTCCATGCGGGAGTCATGGACTGAATCTGATGATCGGACTGGATGTGGGTGCCCCAGTCGGATCCGCCGATGCCGATGTAGCTCACGGGAATGCCCGTGTGGAACACGCACTCGGGCGGAATGGTGCCCTTGCCACCGGCAGCAATGATGTCCTTGGCAATCTGCATGCCAATGAAGTTGTTGCCCGTGTCCATGCGAGGCCCGAAGCGGTCCATGATGGTGTGGAAGAGGCCAGAGGCACCCGTCTCAAAAATCGGGTCCACCATGATGATGCCGTCGGAGGTAAACATCTTCCAAGCAAGCCAGTCAAAGTCATCTTTGTGGATGCACATGTTGCCGCGACCGCTCATGAGCGCCTTTACGCAAGCGATGCATCCGGTGCAGTGCTTGATGTTGAGGTCCTGAGCGCGAATGAACTCCACTTCGCAGCCGGCCTCCTGAGCACCCTTGAGTACCTCTTTGCAGATGGAATCGTTGTTGCCATTCTTTGTGCCAAACGATACACCCAAAATCTTGGTCATGCCGAACTCCTCTCCCGAGCGATTACCAACCATATCAAGGATACGTGCGATTCGGCTGTGCAATAGTACCAAAGACGATTCTCGCGCGGGGCTTTACTTGTGCTCAGCACGATTCATGCCCCAAGGCCTGCGCACCGCGACAGAAGGCTTACCGACCTGCACACCGCGTCAGAAGGCCTACTGGTCTGCGTAGTCGTTGGCATCCAAGTAGAACCGGTCACCCAGGACCTCGAGCATGCGCGCCGAGAACGCAAGTGCCAAGCGGTCATCACCATCCTTGAGGTCAATGAAGAACAGCTCGCGTACCTTGTTGACCCGGTAGAAGTAGGTGTTGCGGTGGACGTTGAGGGCCTCCGCCGCCTCGGCGGGACTGCCTGGATGCCCCACCGACATAATGGCCGTGTCGAAGTACTGCGTTCCATGCGTACGGTCGTACACCAGCATGGCCACCGCGCGTTTGTCGACCATCGAGTCGATTTGCTCAAAGGTCTTGGCGTTGCAGGCCATCACCGTAAAGCGTTCCTCCCAATACAGGCGGATGCGCACTGTCCGCTCTTCACCCACCGCGTCCAATAGCTCGATGCACTGAGAAAACCGTCCCGCCACCATGCCCAGCGCCACAAACGGCTCGCTCACGTAGGCGTACATGTCGTTGTTGTTGAGCACGGCGCGCAGCCGACGATTGAGCAGCAGCGTCTTGCTCGTGCGATTGTAGTCGTCGTAGCCTGCTACCGTACTGCGACCGAGCGGAACCAATACAGCGAGCACGTTGCCCTCCACGGTCCACAAACAGCTCCGCACGGCGTTGGCAACCAGCCTTCCAGCCCGCGTGTAGTAGTCAGGGCCGGCCCCCCGCTGCCCGATAACCGCCACCATCGCATAGGTCTCGTTGAGAGGAAGCTGCGTAAGGGCAAGCTGCGAGCGCATCGTCCCCTCGTTCACGAAGTTGCCGTTAATGAGGTCGCGCAGCACCGAGGATCCTGCCCCCACGCGGTCGCCCGCGACGCCCAATCGCTCAATCATCACGCCCACCAAGGTACCCGCATAGTCGATGAGTTCCAAATCGAGCGGCGTGATGGGCTTGTCGCTTTCGAGCACGTCGAACCGGCCCATCTCCATGTGGTGCACGTACACGATGGAGTGTGCCCACCGCGCGCCAAACCGCGGACTGACCGTAAGCACGGCGTGACGCCTCAAACGCACGTCGCGGATAATACCGTCGGCCTCAAGGCCCGCATTGACGCTGTCGGACAAATACCCGCACTCCACCACCTCGATGACGTCTTCGCGGTCTTCGGGAATCTCTCCCGCGTTGGCGAGCAGACGATGGTCCGAGTTAGTGATGATGATCGGGTTGCCTATGATGGGATAGGCCTTGTTGGCGAATTGTTGCACGTCATAGGAGTGCAAGAACGCCTCGTGAAGCTTGTTGCGACGCAAAGAGAGCAGGGCACACTGCTCGGGCAGACGCCTGAACGCTGCCAAGAACTCGTCATACGGCTTTTTGCTCCCCGCAAAAATGACGCCCATGGGAGGGTTTCTGAGGTCCTCGAGCGATTCGACGTCGATTACGGGCACATGCACCAGCAGAATACCCTCGCCGCGACTTCGTTCCCGCCACGTCGAGCGCCCGCCAAACCGCGCAAGCGAGAGCACCGACTCCGCATCCCGCATCGATATTTCTGCCATGCGAACAATAACGTCGCGGTCGAGCAGGCTCTCGTCGGTAGCGATGTATGAAAGGCATCCGAGCATGTCGATAACCGTGCGCACGCGCATGAATACCGCCCTCTCCCAGTCGATTCAACAGAGTTTCAAAGTTGCATTTTAGAACTGTGCTGTTGCACAAACATTTTAGCGCGTCGCCCAAAAAGGTTTGAAGACAAGGATATGGGATTCGGCAGATTGCGCCCCTAGGATGGAGAATAGCGGCCCTGTACGCCGTTATCACACTTCCCTTCCCTCAAAGAAAGGACCAAACATGGCATACCGCATCCTCACGCTCTCGCCCGGCTCGACCTCCACAAAGGTAGCCGTGTTTGAAGCCGATGGGACACACGAGCCGACTCCGGTAGTAAAGGCCAACGTGCGCCACGCGCCCGAAGAGCTCGCCGCCTTTGACCAGGCCGCCGACCAGCTCCAATACCGAATCGACACCATCCTGCGCGAACTCGACGCCGCCGGAGTGGAGCTCCAGAGCATCGACGCGTTCTCTGGCTACTGCGGGGGCATGGGACCAACCGAGGGGGGCATCTTTGCCATTGACGAGACCGTCTGCGAGCACGTGCTCAACTGCGGCATGAACCACCCCGCCATCCTGGGCGCCCCCATTCTGCACGCCTTCGCTCAACAGGTTGGGAAGCCGGCTTACGCGGTAAACCAGCCCGACACCGACGAGCTTGCGGACGTGGCGCGCATTACGGGATTCCCCGGCGTTTATCGCAAGAGCCACGTCCACTGCCTCAACCAGAAGGAAGTGGCCATTCGCTATGCGGCGGAGCTGGGCATTTCGTACGAGGAGGGCAACTTTGTGGTCGCCCACGTGGGCGGTGGCCTGTCGGTGGCGGCGCATCAACACGGCAAGATGGTTGACGCCAACGACGTCCTGGAGGGATCCGGCCCATTTGCGCCCAACCGCTCGGGCGACGTCCCGCTGCGCCCGGTCGTAGGACTTTGCTACGACGGTGCCGATAAACGCGATGTCTTGAACGTGGTCGGCAAGACGGGCGGCCTCAAGGGCCTTGTTGGCACCGACGACACCATGGAGATCGAGCGTCGCATCGCCGCGGGAGACGAGTGGGCCCACTTATGCCTCGACGCGATGGCATACCAGACGGCAAAGGCGATTGGCGCCTTTGCGGCGGTTCTTGGTGGGCGCGTAGACGGCATCGTGCTGACCGGCGGCGTCTCGAACGACGAGTACTTTGTGGACTACATCCGCGAGCTTGTCGCGTGGATCGCACCCGTACGTGCCTACGGCGGCGACTTCGAGATGGAGGCCTTGGCCGCAGGCGCCGTGCGCGCGCTCGACGGCTCCGAGGACGTGCTCACCTATACGGGTGTCCCGACCTGGTCGGGCTTCGACCTCGACGGCGCTCCCGCCGATATCGAGGCCTAGGCCAAGCAATAAAGCGATGGGGATACTCCCCATCGCTTGATGTTATTGTCTGAAGACCCTCGAAAGGACGCTCATGAATAATGGCAAGTTCCATTACGCCTATCTTATTGTCGCATCATGCATTATTATCATGTGCCTGCCATGTGCCTTGGCGCTCTCGTGTGCCGGCATTTTCTTTACGCCGGTGAGCGAGTTCTTTGGGGTCTCGCGCGCGCAGTTTACGCTCTACTTCTCTATACTCAACATCTTTATGATGATCTCGCTCCCCATCGCGGGCAACCACCTGAGCAGGCTGGACGCACGCAAGGTCTTAAGCGGCGGATGCATCCTCACCGGGCTGGGCCTTATTGGCATGAGTCTGGGAAACTCGATGCCGTGGTTCTACGTTATGGGCGCCACCATGGGCTTTGGCCTGGCACCGCTCATTTACCTTTCGGTCCCCACTCTCATCAACAATTGGTGTGTCAAGAACGTGGGGTTCTTTGTGGGGCTTTGCATGGCGTTCACCGGCATCGGCGGCGTCATCTTTAACCCCATTGGCACGGCGCTCATCCAAGGCGGCCCAGAGGGCTGGCGCACGGCCTACCTCGTCTTTGGCATCATCGCTTTGGCGGGCACCCTTCCGTTCACCCTTTTTGTCGTTCGCACAAAACCGGAGGACAAAGGCCTCAAGCCCTTTGGAGCCGGCGAGGCACAAGCGAAAGCAGAGACGCCCGAGGCGGCAGTCGATGGCGTTCCGGCCTCCGTCGCCATGAAGACCCCCGCGTTCTTTGCCATCGCAATCTTTTGCGGCGTCATCACCCTCAACCAGACCATCTATCAGTTCCTTGCGAGCTACGCGACCTCGTTCGAAGCGACGCTTCCCCAGATCGCGGCCGCATCGGGCGTCGTTGCGAGCGCGGCCATGGCTGGTCAGGCCATCGGCAAGGTGCTTCTGGGTGTCATCAACGACCGCTCCATTCGACTGGGTATCATCTGTGGCATCGGCGCGGGCATCGGCGGCGTCCTGCTCATGTGGGCCATGCCTTCCATCCTGCCCATCCTGCTCGCTGGCGCGTTTCTGTTTGGCGTGGTGTATGCCATGACCACGGTACAAACACCGTTGCTCGTTCGCTCCGTGTTTGGGTCGGCGGACTACACAAACATCTATGCGCGCGTCTCGATGGTCGGCTCGCTCATGAGTGCCGTCGCCGCCGTATTTTGGAGCTTCGTGATCGACTCCCCCGGTGGGTTTCCGCTGATGTTTATTCTAGGCATCGCGTGCATGCTCATCTGCCTCGCGACGTCGTTCTTTGCACTAGGCCAAGCAGGAAAAATTCGCGGATAGCCAGATTTTGAAGCCGACCATCCCCGCCGCACCAATGCGGAGGGATGGTCGGCGACCTCCATGGGTGTCACCGAGGTCGAGCCGGTCGCCCCAGAAGTTCAGTAATGTGCACAGCCCCTACGAAGAATTGCAATGCCGCAGGTCGCGGGTCAGGTAGCTCTAAGTTGCGCACACTACAGACACCACAGGCAAGAAAGCCGCATCCGTGGCGCTAACGACCGTGCCCGTTTATTCCGTTCGTGCATGTCATTCGCTCGCGGTACAATACGGGCGAATGGAGCCAACGCAAAGGAGTGGCCGTGTACTGTAACGCCTGTGGGAATCAGCTTTCCGATGACGCGCGCTTCTGCCCCAGATGCGGAGCTCCCGTCGCAAACCAACCCATCGCATCTGACGCTGGCGCCACGCCTCCAAACAACCAAAGCCGCATGCGCGTGGTTGTTGCCGCACTCGTTGGCTGCACACTGGGCCTCGCGCTTGTAGTAGGAGTGCTCGCCTTTCTTCGCGCCAACGAACACCCGCAAATCGCCGTAAGCATTCCCTTGGAGGTTCCCGGTCTCGACGAGGAGGGAACCCGCGTACCGGTGCAGGCCACGGGAACAAGCGCGTACGGCGACGAGGTTTCCCAAGTCGCATACTTGGAACCAGACGGAAGTGGACTTCTTCTTGCACAGGGCTCTTACGAGATTCAGGCCTTGGGGTCTCCCATTGCGTCCGATGGCACGATTTACGAGGTCGCTCAGCCAACGATGGAGGTCATTCTTGACGACGAGGCAGTGGCTTCGGGAAAGACGGCAAACACGACAGAACCGCTCGTGTTCACACCCATAGACGCCTCGGACCTCACCGAAGACCAGATTGCCGCGGCACTCGAGTGGGCGGAAGCGGATGGCGGGCGAGACGCCCGCAAGGCACAAGAGCTGGCCGATGTCGCGCGCAAGAGCTGCGAAGGCGGTGCAGGCAAGTCAGCGGACAAGCCTTCGACCGATTCGGACAAATCTGAGGACAAGGCCACAGACAAAACGACGGACTCGCCCAGCAAGACCGACGACAATTCCGCTACGAGCAAGTCCTCTGTGGACATCATCCACTTGGATGGTATCGACTTCGCCATGTCCACGGAATGGGATGCGCTGCAAACGCAGATGGGCGACAATAGATTCACCCTGTACTATGGCAGCGAACAGCCGAATCGTGCGATGATCGTATCTGTAGATCAGTCCAAGGACCAATACTGGTGGCACAACGGCGCACCCGATCAGACTCTCACGCTCTCGAATGGCAATACGCTGGACATCACCACAAAGTTAGATGACGGAGGCGTCGCCGGTCGCATAACCGATGCGCAGGGCCGCAGGTGCGACCTTATTACGATCAAATATGATGGGAAAGAGTTTGGAGGTGGCCCCAACGCCCAAACGGATCTTGGACAACAAGGGCAGATGATAATCACCGGGTCCGACTTCTCCGGTGACCCACGTCAGCTCGCCTTCGAGACCCTGCGCGTCGTTGCGGAGCACATCACCCTGGTCTGAGGCTCGCTTTTTCCTACGGACACAAAAGGAGCCCGACACATGGCCGGGCTCCCAAAGGTCGTGCTTATGTTGTCTGCGAGCTAGTCTTGCGGACCCTGATACTGAGCCGAACCAAAGCCGAGGATGAGCATCATGATGTTGGGGATGAAGATGTAACCGATGAAGAACCCAACGCTCTTGCCAAAGGCCTGGAACAGCTTGAACTTAGCGACCAAGCCCAGAATGCTACCGGCAAGCACTGCCAGGATAGCGAGGATGCCCAAGAAGCCGCCCAGAGGAGCCGTTCCGTCCGCACTCGCCATCGAGGTGTTCAAGCTGCTCAAAATCGAACCGACGACAATCGCGCCAAGGCTTGCCCAGAACATATTGATGTTATTCCAGCTAAGCTTCCACTCTACGTAGTCCGAGTAAATGGGGATGATTGACTTCCAGCCCTCAACACCCGCCTTGGTAAAGATCTTCCAGCGCGCAATGATGAGTAGGACATAGAAAACGGCCAAGAAGAGCAGGATCATCATGATGCTTGCTCCGATGAAGCCCGCCGCCGCGGCAGTCTCTGCTGTTGTGCTATCCATGGCAATTCCTTCTTTCTGTTTCGTTATGGTTATTGCCGAACCATCATTGTAGAACAATACAAACCAGAATTAAAGACAGGAATCGACACGATTGACATGTCGACTCCAATGCCCAGATCAAAACCGGCACAAGCGAACTGGGTTCGCTCGTGCCGGTTTTCTACATCCTTGGCGCGGGATCGTCGCAGATGTTGCGGGCGATCTTCTCGGCCTGCTGTGCCCAAAGGAAAGACACCACAAAGCCGGTAAGCCAGCAGGGAAGCAGGCTGCCCAGAAGAGCGGGCAGGTAGGCCTGCATGGGGGCACCACCGATGAGAATCGCGTTCACGTAAGTCAGGATGAGGGAGTTGCAGATTACGTATACGGTGTTGATGACGACGTTCATGATCAATCCGAACTTGATGCCGTCCTGCGGCTTGACGCCACAGGCGCCGGCAAGGGCCATGCCCCACTTGGGAGCAGGAATGAACATGCCAACAAAGAACGAGATGATGTAGGAGAGCACGAAGTTCAACGCAACGGAGCGCATCAACGCGGGCATAAACGCCTCGCTGGGCAGGCCGGCACCCTGAAGGCCAATGTAGCTCGCGACGATCGACAAGCACAGCGCAATGGGGATGTTTGTAAGCAGGACGCTGATGAGTTTGGTTTTTGGTTTCATGGGCATGATAGTTTCCTCTCTTTTTGTGTGCTACCGCAGCAGCGCTATTCCTTGGGTCCGATCCAGCGGCTGAACACGTCTACCGCAAAGCCCGCATACCATACACCAGCGAGCATAGCAATTGCAACTTGTATTGGCATGGTCCCTAAGCCGCCAAAGCCCAGCGGTCCCATGACCGTGAGGCCTACTGCCCAGCCGCTCAAGACCGCAGGCAAAAAGAACACCTTCTGTAGGCGCGTGCAGAGCATGACGGCAAGAAATCCCAGAACGGCCAGCGTGAGGAAGGTATTTACGTCAGGCGGGAACGGCAGATTCTCCATCATCCAGATAGCGCAGACCGCCATGAGGTCCGAAAGCAGGAATCCAAGCGACATAGGCAAGCCAAGCTCGACTTTGTTTCCGGCACTCACATAGATTCCCGCACAAATAAGCGCCACAGCCCCACACGTGATGCCCAGGTGTCCCGAAACGACCGCCCATATGGGCGGCAGCAGAGCAATCGAGATGGCCAGCGCGAGTCTGGAATCCTTTATCATTTCCTTATCCTTCCTTGCCAAAACGAGTCCTCCCCACAGCAGGTGAGGAGGACTCGCCTCACGACTCGCTAGTCGTCAAATCCCGTAAACACCGGCACGCCGGTATAGGTCTTTGCCTCTTCTTCGCCGTCGAGCACGCGGATGGCGCCTGCGGCCATAGCCTCGAGCTCAAACTCACCCGGATAGGCCGAGACAGGCGCAATCCAGCCGCAGTTGTCCTCAATGGACTTGACGAGGTCCTTGTTGTGAACCATGCCACCGCCGAGCAGTATGCCGTCTACCTTGCCGCCAAGCACCGTGGCCATGGAGCCGATGTACTTGTTGAGCTGATAGAGCATGGCGTCCCATGCACGCTGTGCGGCCTTGTCGCCAGCTGCGGCGCGATTGCACACCTCGATGGCGTCGGAGGTTCCCAGCAGGTCAACGAAGCCGCCGGTCTTCATGCAGAGCGCACGTGCCTCCTTGATGGTGTGGCCCGCCTCAAGGTAGTCAAGAACACCAGCAACGGGCACGGCTCCGCAGCGCGTGGGAGCCATGGCGCCCTCGCCCTGCACGATGTCGTAACCGTCGATCATCTTGCCATGCTGATGCGCACTGATGGATACTCCCCCACCGATGTGGCATACGATGAAGTTGCACTCGTCGTAACGCTTGCCCATGCCGTGCGCGTGGCGGATGGCCGTCTCCTTGAGGTTGAGCGCATGCAGGTGGGCGTTGCGATACACGCCCTTGATGCCCGTCATGCGCGCAAGGTCACAGAACTCGTCGGTGTCGGGCGGATTGACCACGAAGGCCGGCTTGCCGACCTGCTGCGCGAACTCATGGGCAAGCTGGCTGCCAAGTTGCGCAGGATGCTGAATGCCATTAGCGCCGCGATACGCATGGTCAAGAATGACATCGTTTACGGCGTAGGTGCCACCCTCGAGCGAGAGCAGGCCGCCACCACGACCAACGAATGCGTCGATGGTCGCGAGGTCGACGCCGTTCTCCTTGAGCGCAGCAAGAATCATGTCTCGACGATACGGCATCTGATCGGACACACCAGCAAACTCGGCCAGTTTTAACGCCTCGTGCGCGACGTTCTTTGTAAACACCTCGGTCTCTCCGTCAAACACGCCGACCTTGGTGGACGTCGAGCCAGGATTGATTACCAGAATACGATAGGCCTTGCTTGCCATGCTACTCTCCCTTGAGGGCCTGGCTGCGCACGCAGCTCATGACGACGTTGCCCACGAGCTCGGAGACCGGCGCAGAGCGTGAGCAGTCGCAGACGATCTTTTTGAAGCCCTGCAGCATGGGGCCGTAGGCGTCGGCGTGAGCGAAGTTCTGTACGAGCTTGACGCCGATGTTGCCCACGTTGATGTCGGGGCAGATGAGCACGTTCGCCTTGCCGGCGACCTCGGACTCGCGGCGGACCTTCTTTGCGGCGATTTCGGGGCGAATAGCCGAATCGAGCTGGAACTCGCCGTCGATCTTTAGGTCGGGACGGCGCTCCTGTGCGACCTTGACGGCAGCACGAACCTTGTCGACGAGCTCGCCCTCTGCCGATCCGTCGGTGGAGTAGCTGAGCATGGCCACGCGAGGCTCCCAGCCCATGAGTGCCTGCACGGTCTCTGCGGCGCTGATGGCGATGGAGGCGAGCTGCTCGGGATCGGGGTTGACGCACACAGCCGCGTCGCCAAAGCCCAGCAGCGGTCCCTCGCTGCCCTCCCATCCGGGGATGTTGAAGATGCCCAGGCTCGAGATGGTGTCGACGCCGTCGGCAAGACCCACGATGGTCTGGCCACCGATGATGACGTCGCCCGTGGAGCAGTCGATGCCGCCGAACGTGATGTCGGTGTCACCGATACGCTGCATCATGAGCGCGCGATCCATGGCGCGCTTGGCACGACGACGAACGCCCTTGGCACGGAACGGACAGTCGGGAATGACCTCAAATCGCTGTGCGAAAGCCTCGTTGGCTTCTGCGTCGGTAACGTCAACCACGGTGACGTTCGACAGGTCCACGCCAACTTCCTCGGCGGCCCTTGCGAGCTCGGCACCGTCACCCACGAGGTAGCAGTCGGCCAACCCCGCCTTGGCAAGCTCACCAACTGTCTCCATCATCTTTGGATTGGTTCCCTCAAAGAAGGCCACCTTCTGCGGATTTGCCGCTGCGCGATCTCGCAATTGCTCCATCAGGTCCATGCCGTGCTCCTCTCGGTCTTAATGCGCATACCTACTGACCATAAAAGGTTCGCATATGCCGGCAAGCGAAGCCATGGATGGTATGCCAATCCTTTGCCCAATCATGGCGCAATGCTTTGTGTATTGGACCAAAGCCCCATTCGGTTCTCCGAAAGCCCTCGGCAGCGCATGGGACACATGGGAGGACGAGAATCTGGCAAATTAGCCTGGTTCATACCCTCCGAGGGCGAAAAGGCAGGCTGTACCTTAAAATCCATTGAAAGCACGATGGCAAGAGTGTGCCCAAATTGCACAAGAGGCCGCAAAAGCCAGTTGACTGCGGACAGAAATGCAATTTGGGTACACTAGCTAAAATAGACAGTGTACCCAAATTGCATTTGCCCGAAGCGCTATCTGGGGTTTTGCGGATTACCTTGTAATTTGGGTACACTCGCGAAATCTTCCGACTGCCAAAAGCTTAAAGAATGGCGCCGATGACAGGCCTGCGCGAGCTCGACTACCAAATGAAGTTCGACTTTAGCATCTCTCCGTTATCGATAAGGATGTCCTCACCCGTGATGGAGCGGTTAACCATGGTGAGGTACCACGCCAAGTCCGCAATTTCTGCGGCTTCGGCCCATTTTCCCAAGAGCGTCTCGGCAAGCACCTGCGCATAGAGGTTCTCGCTCGAAAGGATGTGCTCGTTTGCGGGCGTGATGACCCCTCCCGGCGAGATGCTGTTCACGGTAATCCCACGTGGTGCGAGCCTCAGCGCAAGGTTCTTCATGTAGCCAACGATGCCCGCCTTGCTCGCGACGTAGAGCGGAAACTCTGCACCGTTGCGCGCCGAGGCGGACGCCACAAAGAGCACCGACCGCAACGCATCGCCCGCCACGAAATGCTCGACGAACCGAATGGTGCCCACAAGGTTGACGTCGATTGCATCTTCCTCCCCAATGGTTCCCGCATTTGCCACAAGGATGTGCGGGGCGGGGACGTCGGGATACTCATCACTGCGGATATCATGTACGAAGTGAGCATAGTGCGGATGCAGCAGCGTGGCCGGGGCCATATCGAAGCCAAAGACGTGATGCCGTTCGACGAGGAATCGCTTGGCAATAGCCCTACCAATACCGCTCGACGTGCCGCTAACAACGACGTTCATGGCCTAGGCTAGCTCCAAAGAGCGTGCCGAGCGAGAAGGCAGCAGTTTCCGCGAAATGCGATACCCAATAGGAGAAAAGAACACCTCAAAGAGCAGTTCGAGGACGGCGCCCGTCAACGCGCAAGTAATGCACTGCAGCATGGTCCACCCAAAGAAGGTCCTGCTCACGATGAGCGCAAAGGTGATGTTGTCCGTGAACTGCGCCACAAACGTAGAGACGTAGCTGCGCAGGGCAAAGGTGCCAAAGCTCCTGGTGTTGCCCACGCGCTCGCCGATGCCCCAGTTGAGGAAGTTATTTACCACGGCGGACACCGCGTAGGCGATGGAGCTTCCCAAGATGATGAACCACGTCCCGCCAAAGGTATGATCGAGCGCAGTGTTTATGATGCCCTCGCTTCCGGGCACGAAGCTCTCGCCCCATACGCCCGGAATGATGCTCGCCACAAAGAAGACCGCCACCATCACGAGGTTAAGCGCAAGTGCCGTAAGCGAGACGACCGTCGCCGTGCGAGGGCCGTAGCAATGCGTCGCCACATCCATAGACAAAAACGCGAGCCACGAAAGGAGAATCCCGCAGTCGAGAGCCAACCAAGGAACCCCGGTATCGATGCTCTTGTTTGCCAGGAGGTTCATTCCCACAATGGAGAGAACCGACAACGCAAGAACGAGCGGGTGAACGGACGAAAGCATTTGGCTGATGGTGGAAAGGACCTTTTTCATGCGGTAACAACCCCTTGTTTTTTTGAGGTGGTTTTCAAGGTGACACCTTACAAACTGCCTATCTGTTGCAAACGAAGAAGAACTGTACCACACCGACAGGCCTCACCGCAATAAAAATGTGCAACAAGAAGACGAAGCACTGGAACGCGGGCCCGCTGAGCGCGTAATATGCTATGTAAGCAGTAACACCAACTCTGCCGAAAGAGGGCAGTTTGATGGACGAGCGTCTGATGCAGTACCAGCTAATTTATGCGCTTGCAGCACGCAACGGACGGAACGAGACGCTGTTTGGCTCCTCGGGGGCAGCGGCATTCGAGGCGTTCGCACGCAGTCTCGCCAGCAGTGCCTTTCCCGAACTGTGGTTTGAGCTTCCGCTTTTGGGAGAGCCTTGGTTCGACCTTCACGCCCTTACCACCCGCAGCGACCTTCGCCCAAACATGAAATTCTCACCGCAGCAGACGGGCGGTTGCCCCAAGGCATTCGAATGGTTTGCCGCGCAAGAACGCGGAGTGAGACAATTGGCGCTGAGCTGGGACACGTCCAGTGGCAACTCGTCCACGCCCGCAGTCCAACTCCTAGCATCGGAGTCAGATCCAAGCATTACCCAGGCTTTTTTGCGGACGGTAGGAAAACCGGACGCGGCAACCTCGTATTTGGAATTTCGCAAACGCCTGCCGCAAAGCTGGTTTCCCTGCTATGCGGGCGTATTCCCCCAAAGGCCCGAACACCACCTGCGTGTGGAGTGCATACCAAACCGCGAGCGGCAACGCGCATATGCCGATGACTCTTCGCTGCTGGAGGCGGACCTGCGCCAAGCCGGACTCTTGGAACTTGGAGACACCGTCGTAGAGCGATGCCAAGCTCTCGCGTCGACGCCCTTCCAGTTCGAATTCCAGTTTGATGTCCAACCCGATGGCAGCACAAGTCCCACGCTTGGGGCCAGCGTGCGATTTGCCCCGCCTGCCAAGGGAGAAACGCGGGAAAGCTTCGAGGTCGACGGGAGCGCGGGCGCACTCATGCAGCGCGTGGAAGAGTGGGGCCTGGTCGATGAGCGCTGGCGTGACCTCGGGGAGACCACCTTCTCGGTACGCGCCTCGCGTCGTGGCGCAAATACTCATCTGTATTGTTTCCCCACCTTTCTTAAACTTCGCTGGCGCGATGGGGAGCCCCTTGACGCCAAGGCGTATCTTATGGCCGGACAACGAGAAGAAGCGGCTCAAGAGGAATAGCCTTCGCCAACGCACGCAAACGAATCCCGCGAAAGAATCGAGGTTACGCAATGAAGATGCTAGCCAATGCCCAGCTATTCGAGGTGCTTTGTCTTCAGCTGGCGGACGAAGGGCGAGAGCAGATCTTGCTCGGCGACTGCCTTGCGCGCGTGCGCTCGTCGCTGGCCCCCTTCATGGTGGGCGACTGTCTTCCGAGCACCTATTTGGAGTTTCCGCTCATGGGCGACCCATTTTTGGACGTCACCGTACTCTATTCGGAGCTGCCAGCAAATGTAACCATCGACTCGCCCGCCGCTGAGGGCACCAAAGACATTCTGGCGTGGTACGCAGAGGCAAAGAAGGACCGCGAGAGCATAAGCTTTGGGTTCGAGCTCGATACCAAGGAGGTGCCGCTGCCCCGTGCGACCGTTCATTTTCAGCCGCGCACGCACACGGAGCTCGTGCGTCCGTTCTGCGAGGTCTTGGGCGAACCCGAGCGCGCCGATTTGTACCTCAGCCTCGCGAAGCGCATGCCACAGGGATGGCCGCTATCTTTCTTTGGCCTGTTTCGCGGAAGGCCCGGGTCTCCTCTTCGGGTATGCGGATACCTGGACCCTCGCGAGGTGGACGCATGTGCATCCGACCCCCAAAGGCTGGTCCAAGCATTCGACACCATAGGCTTTGGCGCACACGACCAGAAGACGCTGTCGCAAATAAGCGCGATAATGGCGGCAGCGCCGTCTACCATTGACTTCCAGTTTGACGTGTGGCCCGACGGGAGCCTGGGCCCGATCTTTGCCATCGACGTGCAGTTTGGCATCGAGCAACCCAAACTGGTAAGAGCGTCCTTTGAGCACGGACCGGCCTCGAACGTCTTTGGCCTGTTCGAAGAATGGGGGGCGGCAGATGAACGCTGGAGACTCTCGGCTGGCGCCACGTTCGCCCGAGCGCTCCCCGTGGAGCTCGATGACGGCTCTACGGGCCGGCTTGCGCTCACCCTCATGCCACAGTGGACCAAAGCCCGCTGGATCGACGGCGTTTTGCAGCCCGCAAAGCTATACTTCCTCGCAAACTCCTCAGTCACCCAAGAAGAGAACTAGCGCAGGCAGTGGGGCGGGCAACCTCCACCCCCCATTGCCCGGGCCATTACCGGGGCTTGCGCCTGTCCCCTACCGTCTGGTAATACAGACGCTTGTTTTCGTACATCATCTTATCTGCCCGGGCAAATGCGTCCTCGAAGGAGGCATCGCGCCCCGCCTCAAAACGCGCCATGCCACGGGAAACCGAAAGCTTGGTAGGACGCTCACTGGACTCGTTGAACTCCGCTATGGCGGCATCCGTCTCGTTGACGCTCTCGTCGATTTGGGCTTGCTTAAACCCCTCGGCAACGACGACAAACTCATCACCTCCGGCACGGAAAATGCGCGCATCGCCGAATCCCCGCCTCAGGGCGTTGGCGGCACCCCGAATGTATTCGTCGCCATGCTCGTGCCCGTACTCATCGTTGATTTCCTTGAGGCTATTGACGTCAAACATCAACACATAGAAGTCCGCCGCGCCTTTCTCGATCCTTTCGTTGAGCTCGTGGATGAGCTCATGATAGGAGGTGGAGCTGTCCACCTTCGTGAGCGCGTCGGTATATGCTTGCGCCTGCAGGTAATCCAAATAGATGCGCATCTCGGACTGGATGGTACGAATCTTGCCGCCCAGCCTCTCGAGCTCGTCGACATCGTCAAAGTTGGCGGAGTCTTTGTTTGCGATGGGATCCTCGATTCCCGAATAGGAAGCTACTTCGTCCATCAAAAGATCCACATCTTCCGAAAGCTCCGAAAGGCCGGTGTCGAGGTCGCGAAACCGCACGCGCACGCGGTTAGAAATGAGCATGACCACGACGGCTCCAAGCAGAATCGAAGTTATGGACACGAGCGCTATGGACGTCGAGTACTTCTGGACCTGCCCATCGTACCAAGCCGCGTCGAAGTCGACTCCCACGATGCCGGCCACCTTGCCAGAAGAGTCGAACACGGGGCTGTAGGCACTATAGAAGTTACCCCAGCGATCAGCCGCCGGCTCTTCGTCCACGGTCGGTATGCCCTTGCCGGCCTGCACCACGGCGGGCGTCGTCACGATCTCTTCCCCGAACTCTCCCGGATCCACGGGATCGGGGTCGACGGTAAAGACGAACTTGTCTTCGTCCACCTGCTTGACCGCATATATAAAGTGGATGTCCACACTGCGCTGAAACGCCAGCAGGCGCTCTTCGACATCGCGAAAAACCGGCCCGTCCACGTCGTCTTCCGTGAGTGCGCCCAAGGCATCCCCGTCAAGCGACTCGGCCGCAGACTTCACCACGTCGAGCATGTTTTTGTTGATGAGCGTCTTCATTGCCGTCATGGACTGATTGAGCACCACAACGCCCAAGGCAGTGGTTGCCACAAACAAAAGAATGCCGAACACCAACACATAACGCGTGGTGAAGCCGAGTTTCTTACCCTTCATTGCTGCCCTCATGCATAGTTGTGCTGGGCGTTAGTTGGACTATTATACCTCAGAATAGTGGTCATATGCATAATTCGTAATTATAACGCACCGGAACTCTCACCATCGCCAAGAAACGACGCAAATTCATCCATTGTGTAAGGGGATTCGTAAGGGCAATGAGCTCAGTAAGACAGAACGGCAGCGCCACAAGAAGCCGATGCTTGCGGCTTATGGCGTCCATCTCTCGGCAAACGCTTACTCGATACCCTCTATGGTCTCGATTTCGATTTCGTTGCCCTGAAGGAGGACCGTGTTTGGGCTTTTGCAGTGGGGGCACGTCTTGCCGTATTGCACGGTTTGGTACGTGTTGCCGCAGTCGTTGCAAATCGTCCACGCGTCTATCTGCACGATATCGAGCACGGCGTCATGCAGCACTTCGGTTCTTTTGACCGCCCAATTCCAGCAGTCAACCAAGTAATCGGGGAGCACGCCCGACACCTCGCCGAGGCTGAGCGTCACCTTTGCTATGGACGAGAGGCCATTGTTTTGGGCGACCTCCTCCACGGTATCGATCATGTGAAACACAATGCCCAGTTCGTGCATACGAGCCTCCTCAACTCATGCGTGGCAAACGAGCCGGGTCCAGACGTGTCGCTTGGCACATTTGGACCCGGCTCGTTTGTACCACAGAACTTAGGCCCTTACGGCAGGATCGAGCATCGCATCCTCGCGACGGGCAGTTGCCTGCTCCCAATCGCGCGTTCCGACGAACACGTCGCTCTTGTAGGGGTTCACGCCCAGGCGCTTTGCGCGGTAGGCGATATAGATAATGGCGGCCACGTTGACCGCGAACGCAGCGATTGCGATTGCGTTGGTGACGCCGGGATTCTGCAGCGAGACGGTGCGGAACATCGACTCTTCTTGGAACCAAGGGAATACCTGCGCAAACATGCACCACGTTGCCAGCGTGTTGGCGCGGTTTTGGATCCAGCCGCCCTTGTTCCAAATTGCGTTCGCCACGGTCGGCGCGAGCAGCAGCGCGAAGCCGCAGAAGAACGAGTGAGTGGGCAGGCAGTTGTAGGTGTAGCAGAAGTTCCAGATGTCGTAGGCGACGATGTAGACCCAGGTCATGTCGGGCCAGAGCATGTCCTGCTCGTCCTTGCTTGCGTACACGCTCCACCACGCAGTCATGCAGAAGATGTTTATGAGGCCAGCCAGGGCGTTGAACAGGTTGTTGATGCCGCACAGCTGCCACACGCCCTCGCTGGTAAGCCAGACGGGCGCGCCGATGGCCGCATACTGCTCGAGCCCGCTGCCTGCGGTAACGATGGTGTAGTCGCCGCTGGTAAAGTGCAAAAAGCTCTCGAGGTCAGAGACAACGGCGATAAGGATGTTGATGGCGACGATGACGAACGGGAACGCACGGAACCAGCGGGCCTTGCCGAGCTTGCCCCACTTGTACTTGATGGCCATAAAGCCGATACAGCCCGCGAGCGCGGCGTACACCTTGGCGTAGTGGAACCAGCCGTTTTGGTAGATGTGCGTGGGATTGTTGATCGCCCACTCGGCACCGCCTGCCACGCCGACGGCAATGGCGACACAGTATATGGTCATGAGGATGGGCAGGCCAACAAAGAAGATGAGCCCACCGACCTTGCTGCGACGCTCAATCTCGTTTGCCACGATAAGGCCGACGAACACCAACACCCAGCCAATCCACTGAATGGGCGTAATCGCATTGAACAGTAACATTTATCCTCCCTTAGGTAACCGACACGAGCTAAACATAAACTTTATCACAGCCTGATAATATAAGGATCTGACGAGCGATGGGTCGAGGCGATGGGGGGTTACTGTTCACGCCCGGCATCAGGCTGTCTGAAATGGCGACACGTGGTCAGGGCAAGCGATGGGGATTCTCCTCTTTGCCTTACCTGTGCGCCCACGAGCCAGCCTATTGGCTCGGGTAAAGGGGAGTATCCCCATCGTTTGCCTCCGGGAGTGAACGGTAGCCGATGGGGCTGTCCCAACGCCTCGCCCATACACCATTTACGCCACAGCAGAAAGGCCCGTGCCTTCCTTGCCATACATGTCCCGATACGCCGCCTCGCCAATCTGTCCCATGATGCCCTGAGCGCCCTGCTCGTTAAAGCCCTCGCCACCGCAGAGCGTCACAATCACAAAGGGTTTTTCGCCCTCCACGATGCCGCCGTCGTGGCGCACCGTGGCAAGAGAGCCGGTCTTGTGCGCAAACACCGTTCCCGCGGGCAGACCCGTCGAGATGCAGTCGTTGTCGATCTGTGCCTCCAAGCATTCGAGCATGAAGGCGCTCATCTCCTCGTTGACATAGGTCTTGTCGTAGACCATCTTGAGCAGTACCGCAATGTCGTCCGCACAGGTGTAGTTGTCGTAGCCGTTCGCAGCCGCCTCGGTATCCATCATGTGGCGCCCAAGCTCCGTGCATTTGAGGCCAAGCCGTTTTGCCTCGGCATTTACCGCGTCCATGCCGCACAGGTCGATAAGCACGTTGGTGGCCACGTTGTCGCTTTCGGCAATCATCTTTTGCACCAGTTCACGTTTGGTGACCGACGCGCCGGCGCCGCGTGCGCCAAGCGAGCCCGTGCCGCCAACGATGTCGCCCTCCTTGAGCACGTACGTGTCGTCGAGCGCCTGCTTTCCCTCGGCGACCTGTCCAAGAAACGCCTCACCGATGAGGAGCTTTATCATGCTTGCCGAGAGGATCTTTTGGTCGGAGCGGTGGGCTACCGTACCTCCTGACGCAAGGTCGATCGCGCACACCTCGACCTCCATGCCCGACTCGTCGGCAAGACGCTTGAAGTCCGCCTCCCAGCTCTGGAGCAGTGCCTCGTCCACCGGAGCGCTTGGCGTCTGGGCACCATCCTTCTTTGCACTCTGTTCGCCCTGTTGCCCAGCGCTTTGGTCGTCCTTTGCGTCGGAACTACCCTCGCTCTGCGCGCCCTTGTCCTGAACAGCCTGCGACTCTGGCTGCGCCTCCTGCTGGTTTCCCGGCGCACAACCAAACAGGCCACCCACCAAGACCAACGTGCACATAAGGCTCAGTAAACAGCTTCCCCAGCGTCGAGCTTCTTTGCGTCGCACCTTCATGGCTCCCCCTCTTTCTTCGTACCTCCGTTTGGCCAAGATTGACATTTGCCCGGCCCGGGGAGTTCCGCGCCGAGGCAAAGGCCCATCTCACATCAGCCTAACACAAAGGCCCGCACGCCTTTACAGGCGAAGCCGAGGGTTGCCTGAGCGCAGGCACGGTCTGGGAGAACGTGTACGTGTCCATCACCGCCTCGGTGTCGGAGCGGTACGCGAGCACGCGCTGGCGCTCGCCATGCTTTCCGGACATGAGCCCGCACAGACGCACGTCATTGTGCCGCACGAGGTCATCGAGCGCGCCACTACGCTGGGTGCGTGAAAGGGCGGGATTTTGTCAAAAGGGGCTACACCCTTTGATTAAAATCGTGGAACATCCATCCATAAGGAGAGGATGTCCCACGATTTTAAATGAAGGGAGTACCCCTCCTTCGTGAGGCTGGTACCTACTTGCGGATGTGGTACACGACGTTGATGGCAAATCCGCTCGGGGCGATCATGATGGCCGTCTTGGAGGAACCGGTGTCGATAACAGTGCCGTCACCGCTCATGTTCTTGAAGCCGTGAGCCTCCAGGATGCCCATGGCCTCGTCAAAGTCCCTCACGTTCATCTGCACGGTCACGAAGTCCTGGGGCACCCTGCTTACCTGCGCGACGGCGAGACCATGGCCGTCCTCGTCCTTCATCCTGAAGCCGCCGTCCTTGTTCTCGGTGACGTCCTTCTTCTCGTGACGCTTGGTGAAGCCGAGCTCCTCAAACAGCTGCTGGATGTTCTCGGCATCTTTGGTCATGATGAGGGGGCCGAAGTTCGTAATCTCCACTGTTGTTCTCCTGTCTGTGGTGGCCATACCTGACGATTACATCATTATGCACTGCTGTGACGCACATGTATGTCATATTAGCATGACACACATGAGGCTGTCCCTAACCCAAAGCATGGCCAAACTCTCCGCATCTGCCTGACCCTTAGGCACTTTTCCAAAATTACGTACACGGCCGGGCTGAGTACGTGAAAACGGAACTATGGCGGGTGATTTTGGGTCGCGTGGTTCCAAAATTACGTACACTGCTCGGCCCCGAGTACGTGGTTTCGGAAAAGTCCCAGCGTCGCTCGAGACTGCGGCGGACACGACACATGGTCCGTGTTCCCCAACTCACAACTTGACTCACTCTCAGGGTCAGGGACTGTCCCTTAGAGTCTCATCTCTTTTTTTCGAAGCGAGCTCCTTTACGCTGCGTTGGGAAGCGCCTGTGCACCGAAGCGCTCGTTCATAACCTGGGAGAGCAGTTCGAGGTCGTAGAAGCCGCTGTAATCGGGGAGCCCGGACTCCGTCTTCTTCGAACCCATGCGCTCGAGCAGGTCAACGTCCACGGGCACGCCGTCGTCGATCTCGTTCCCCGCGGCATTGACGAGCTTCCCGCGCCACGTGGAAACATTCCATGCTGCGCCGTCGGCAAACACGCACTTCTGCACGGCGCAGCTTCCGCCACCAGAGCGCTCGCCGATCACGAAGACTCCCGCGTCCTTCAAGACCGACGGGAGGAGATTCCCGCACGAGAAGGACCCCTTACTCGTGAGCACGGCAAAGTTCAGCCCGCTATAGTCAACGGCATCGTCCTTCTCGTCAAAGGCGCCGTCGAGGTTGCGGTCCACGTCGAAGTACTCCTTCTCCGTCTGTCCCGTGAGCGTGTTCTGCCACGCGAAGTATTTCTGGCCCGCAATGATGCTGGCTATGTATTCGAGTACGTCGAGCGAGCCACCGCCGTTGTTGGAGATGTCGATGACAACGTTCTTCACCTCGGGGTCCTCCTTCGCGCGCGCGAGACCCTCGGTTACGATGGCCACGGTGTCACGCAAGCCCCTGTAGTCACCTGCTGGAATGGGATCCGTTGTGTTGGGACGCTCTCCCTTGCCCGCAAAGTAGTCCTTCCAGACCCGATCGCTCGCCGCGAAAACGTCGAAGACGATGACAGCGGTGTCACCCTTCTTGATGTATGTCTCGTCGCCATAGGCCTTGTCGCGGGTGGCCGTGCGTTCGTTATAGAGCACACGCATAGCCTTCACGCTGCTCGCATTCGAGTTATAGAAGACGCCAAGGGGATTGTTGACATCTTCAATGATGCTCATGAGTCCTTGGTACGTAGGATCATCTGCGTTCGCTTGTATTGACGTGGACCTCGTGTACGAGAGCGACGTATGCCCCCCGTCGTCAATCACAAAGCCGAGGTCTTCGCTGGCCATAATGGCTTCATAGAGGTTGGTGGAGACAAGGCCCGACTTTATGGCCTTGCCTTGCTCCCCCATGGCATCCAACGTGGCGTCGATGTCGTGCTTGCCCAGCTTGTCGGCCACGCGCGATGGCACCCCGTCGAGGTAGTCGATACAAAAGCGCAGGTGGGCATATGAGAAAGCCGCCATGTCATCCGGACGCGTGGTGGCACTCAGGATGGGCTTCGAGAAATCGGGGTCGCGGACATTCATGCCGTCGTAGACGTTGTCGCTGTTGACGTAGACCTTCTCGCCGTTGTACGAGGCGTAGTGATAGCCGAGATCGGAATAAATGGACGAGACCGTCTGGAACGGAAGGTAGACGTCCTTGTCGTCGGCATACATCGCTATCCCGTATTTCGTGAAGTCAAGCGTTATGGGCTGGGCCTCCTTGTCGTACTCCACGTGAGAAACCCGCACGAACGGCATCCCGTCCAGATACACGTTGTCCATGCCCTCCTGCGAAATGGTCATCATGTTGGTGAACGCGGGCAGGTCGGGACTCGTAAGGGTGCCCTTCGCGGGATCGACGACCGCCGTGCCACCCAGGCCCTTGCCCATGTTCTTGCTCGAATCGACACCCGTATGGCTCGTCAGGAGAAACGTGCCGTCGTCTTTGCGCTCGACGTCCATCGAACCCTGCGGCAGCATGAGTTCGTAGTAGTCCTTCAGGCTGATGTAGGCGACGTTGGGCGTCTTCTCGTAGAAACGAAGGGCAAGCTTCTCGTCCGTGAGCCTCTCCCTGAAGACGGGCACCTCCCTTTGGGTGAACGACGCCGACGTCGCATCCACCGTGCCGCTCGACGCTGGACCGCTCGACGATCCCCCGGACGACACGGGCGTTCCCTGGCCGCCGCATGCCACGAGCGTGACTGCGAAGGCGACCGTCACCGCAACATACAGAAACTTGGCTATTGACTTGGATAATGGCTTCACGCTCTCATCCTTCCCGCTCCCCTCGAGCCGGTCGATTGCTCGGGCAGGCCCTGCAGACAACGTTATTCGTAATTATAGAAGGAGGGAATCAACAGCAACGTGGATTCTCACCGAGTCGGCGGAAGGTCGGAATGTGGACGCGCCGATTTCACGCACGGCCTGAGAGTCCCTGCCGTCACACGCTGTCATCACGGGCACCAAAAAAGGTCGCCGGGCGGAAGGAGTTCCCGGCGACCTTCTCCTGTCTGTTCGGGACAGGCGCGTGTCTGGCCACACGCGAAGTTAGGAAGGAAAGGTGACGTTCGCTTCGTCATCTGACCCTTACTACGCATGGACACGGCGACCCGTCCCACCGTTTGCGCCAGTCCACAAGTCCTCCACAAGCCGCCTGCAGACATGTCTCCTCCTTTTTTGATGTTTGAGGCTGAGGAGACTGTCCCTTCCGTCTCGCGAAAACGGCGGGTCATTCATCAAACAGGTCTGAGTGCGTCCCCGTTCGAGAGGCGGTGAGAATTAGTTCTGACTCGCTCATGGAGTAGATCAGAAGCCAGTCGGGCTGGATGTGACATTCCCTAAACCCTATGTAATTCCCCGTCAATGCGTGGTCTCTGTATTTCTGACTCAGTGGCTCTTCGCGCAAAAGCGTATCAATGACGTCTGCCAGGAGGGACAGGTTGTAGCCTCGCTTCTTGATGCGCTTATAGTCCTTGCGAAACTTGGCAGTTGTTACGAGCTGGAGCATCATTCGTCCTCGGCGTCGAGCTCGTCAAACAGTTCTTTCGCGGAAGAGTAGCGCCGGGCGTCTTGCCTGCCACCCATGATGTTTCTGGCCTCTAGCATGGCGGATTCAGTTTCTTGGTTGAATCGTCTCTGCTTTACCGCAAACGGGAATCCCCCCTCCATAATGGACACGTTGAGGAACACGTTGATTGCGTCGGAAAGGGAGAGACCGAAACTGGAATACACTGCCTCTGCTTTTGATTTGGTGTCTGGTTCAGTACGAACATTTATATTTGCTGTTCTTGCCATGATGATCGCCTCCTCAATTATAACTGTAGATTATCACAAATGTTTTACAAACGTATGCATTTGTTTTGCATTCGATCTAGATGTCAGAGCAGTTGAATATTTGCGTGCGTGGTCTTGACGACAAGAAAACACCCATCACTACGGCAACAATCATCCACCAAGCGGGAAATAACGTGTTTGTCGCAGGCGTCGCCCACGGGAAGGATGGCGAGAGCATCGGGACCGAGGCCGTGCTCAGGTTCGACCTGGATGGCGAGTACCTTGGCACCGTGTGGAAAAAGGATTACGGCGAGGGCGTGATTCAGACATCGCAGTCCATTCGCGACATCACCACCAACGACGAGGGTGACCTCATACTTATCTAGTTTGGCCAGCAGGCGAACCTGGAATCGTATTATGACGACACCGTAACCAAATACCCGAGGGACGGGGGCGACGGGCAGATGCTTCGTCAGACTGTGGCTCCCATGGATTTCACGCCTTTCGAGATCCGATACGACGCCAAAGACGATCGCTGCGTCATGACGGACATCTATGGCAGGCTCTTCGCTCCATTTGCCGCACAACCACAAAGAAGGCCGCCGGGCGGAAGGAGTTCCCGGCGGTCTTCTCCTGTCTGTTCGGGACAGGCGCGTGTCTGGCCACACGCTAGGTAAGGAAGGATAGATGGCGTTCGCTTCGTCATCTGACCTTTACTACGCAGGGCGGAACGGGCTCGTCCCACCACTGCGCACCAGTCCACAAGTCCTCCATTTCCGAAATCGCAGACACGACGACGTCCCGGCCGAGCAGTGCATGCGATTTCGGAAACGTGAGGATGACTGCGATTTTCAAACCAAGGGCGTGTTCCTCTTCGCGCGACACAGAAAGGCTGCCACGTAGGCCGTTGCGCCGAGTGCGGCCAGGAGCAGGACGATTGCCAAGGAGGGTGTGGCATCTGCCGTGGCGGGAGTGCGTGGATGCGTTGCTCGTTGTGGTCGAAATCCTCGAGGTACCCGAGACATTCGAGACGTTCGAAGCACCCGAAGCCGAGGGCGTCCCATCCGTGGGCGACGTCTCTCCACCGCTCTTTTTCTCGCTTCCCTTCTTGCCCTCTTCCTTGCCCTCCTCCTTTTTTTCTTCCTTGCGCTCCTCCTTGTTTTCTTCCTTGCCCTCCTCCTTGTTTTCTTCCTTGCCCTCCTCCTTGTTTTCTTCCTTGCCCTCCTCCTCGGCGGGACGAACGACGAGCGTTGCCTCGGCGGGGTCGCCATCGTCGAAGAGCGCCTTCACGCTGTGCTTGCCCTCGTCGAGCGTGTTCAGGTATTCGGGCTTGAGCGTAAGGACGACGCTTCCCGCCACCGCGTTAAAGGCCGAGGCCTCGAGCGCCTTGTCATCGACCGACACGCCCGTGAAGTGGCTAAACGTGAGCTCATCGGCCGCATTGCGCTCGAAGGTGAAAACGACCGGCTCGTCAGAACCAAGCGTCCACGTCGCCTCGTCCGAGACGCATCGGTAGGTAACGACGCCCGGCACGATCTTTGGCATAGCGCGCGTCTCCGTCACGCCGCAGCGTCCGCACGTACGGGTCTCTTCGCCCTCCTCGGTCTCGGTGGCCGGCTTGGTTACGGTCCAGTCTCCCCAAACATGACCCAGAGGATCGGTCCCCACGGCCTTCGTCTGAGGCATGAACGCGACGTTGCCGAACCATGCCGTATAGATAGTCCTCCCAGCATCCACGCAGGTGGGGAAGCTCTCCACCACGGCGATGGACTTGGCGTCCTGGGTCTGCACGTGGCCGGTGTTGAGCTTGCATACACGACGAGCAGTACAGGAGCCGAGGTCAGCCGACCAGGTATAGGCGGCTCAAGGTGTCGTGTATCTCGCGCGCCGACATGCCCGCCTCGGACGTGACGACCGATACACCTCATCCCGTCCCTCGTGGCGCCGCGCGCTGTCTGACTGTGGTAAGTAGACATTGTGCGGCTTGGGAGGCCCAATTTCAACGTCGTTGGCAGGACCTCCCAGGCCCTTTGGTTCGTGTCATATTGTCTGTTCCACGTGCCGTTCACGATAATCAGCATCTATACCCTATATTATTTGTGCTAGTGTTTTAGTCTGTGGTTAAATCACTGTTGGTAGGGAGTGGGTTCAAAATGTGCAGTGCGATGGTCACGCGCCACAGGAAGGTTTTATGGCTTGCGTTTGCCCTATCGATGGCATTTCTTATATTACTTTCACCCACCGCATACGCGCAGGAAACTGACAAGAACGTCGTGCGCGTAGGATGGTACGAGTCGGCCTTCCACAGCACCGACGAGTTCGGCCGACGCTCCGGCTATGGCTACGAATACCAGCAACGTGTTGCGACCTACACTGGATGGACCTACGAGTACGTCGAGGGCAGCTGGTCGGAGCTGTTTGAGAAGCTGGTTGCAGGAGACATTGACCTCCTGAGCGACGTGTCCTACACCGAGGAACGCGCCGAAAAGATTCTCTACTCCGCAGAGGCAATGGGATCCGAGAGCTACCACGTCTTTATCTCCCCCAACAATACCGAAATCAAACCTGACGACTTCTCGACCTTTGACGGAAAGCGAGTTGGCGTCAACAAGAACAGCATCCAGGAGCAGCTTTACATCGACTGGGCAAAAAAGCACGACGTGCATGCTCAAATCGTGGAGCTTACCGAAAAGACGCCCGAGCTGCTCGAGATGCTTGCCCGCGGCGAGATCGACATGCTGGTGACCTTGGACACCTATGGCAATTCCGCAGACGTGGTGCCCGTCTGCAAGATTGGGTACGCCGAGTCCTTCTTTGGCGTGAGCAAGAAGCGCCCCGACCTCAAGCGCGAGCTCGACGTCGCCATGAACAGAATCCTGGAGGAAAACAGGGACTTCAACCTCCAAATGGCCGAGAAGTTCAATAGGGCCAGTACGGTCAACCGGTTCCTCACCGACGAGGAGAAGAGCTGGCTCGCGGAGCACGGCACCATTCGTGTCGGCTATCGCGACGACTTTCTTCCGTACTGCGACCTTGACGACGCGAGCAAGGAACTTACAGGCGCACTTTCGGATTTTCTTGGCTATGCAGAGGATGCCGAGAAGAACGCCAAGCTCAGCTTTGAGACGCATCCCTTCGTGGCGACGGAGGACGCCCTGCGCGCTCTGGAAAACGGCGAGGTCGACTGCGTGTTTCCTATCAACCTCAGCGCCTACGACGGAGAGCAGGCCGGACTCATCATCACCGACCCGCTCGTCAACACGGAACTCTACGCCGCAGTACGCAGCGCCGACCGACAGGGTATTTCTCCGGACCAAAAGATGACGGTCGCCCTCCTCAAAGGTCATCCCAGCCACGAGACCTTCGTCAAGGACAACTTCCCCAACTGGCAGACTAAGTACTTTGACACCGTCGCCCAGAACTTCGAGGCGGTTGGCAACGGAAGCGCGGACTGCACCTTGGTGAGCAACTACCGCATCAATCGCGTCACCGACCTTTGTGCCCAGTACGACCTGGCCACGCTCGCCACTGGCCACACCATGGATCTGGGTTTTGCAACGACGCGCGACAACGACTGCCTCTACTCGATTCTAAACAAGGTCATCCGCTTTGTTCCCGACGCGGCAATCAATTCGTCCCTGACCGCCTACGGCTTTAAGGACGAGAGAGTCTCGTTTACTGAGTTTCTCATGGATAACCTCGCGTCCTTTATCGCTACCGTCGCCGTTATTGTGGCAATCATCCTCTTCCTCGTGTTGCGAAACATGCGAGCCGAGGCAAAGGTCGCCGAAGGCCGTCAGATTATTTCGGAAGCGGAGCGCGATTCGCTCACCGGTCTGTACAACTGGAACTTCTTCCTCGTGTACGCCAACAAAATCCACCGTGAGCAGCCCGACAACCCTATGGATGCGGTCGTCGTGAACATAGACCACTTCCACTCCGTCAACGCATTGCACGGAAGGGAGTTCGGCGACAGCGTGTTGCGCGAGCTCGGCCAGCAGATACGGAATTTCCTCGACGCCACAGAGGGAATCGCAAGCCGCTACGAGTCGGATCGCTTTGACCTCTATTGCTGCCACAGGGAGGACTGGCAAGCACAACTCGAACGACTGCAGGCGCACATGGACAAAGTCTTCCACAACGCCGGCATTCACCTGCGCATGGGCGTCAAACCCTGGGAGAAGGGCGTGGAGCCGGTGCTCCAGTTCGACCGCGCCCGCACCGCTTGCAACAAGACGCGCGGAGACTACATAACCCGGGCGGTAATCTACGATGACGCCATGGGTGAGCAGGAGGAGCGCGACCAGCGCCTACTCAACGACTTCGATCGCGCGCTGGAGGACCACGAGCTAGAGGTCTACTATCAGCCCAAGTTCTACATCCAGTCCGACCAACCCAAGCTGACGAGTGCCGAGGCGCTTGTTCGCTGGCGCCATCCGGAGCTGGGTCTCATTTCGCCCGGCGTGTTCATTCCCCTGTTCGAGCGAAGTGGGCAGATTAGCGCCTTAGACAACTACGTGTGGTCGGAGGCAACCCGCCAGATTGCCATATGGCGTGACCGCTACGGCAAGACTCTGCCCATCTCGGTGAACCTCTCGCGCGTGGACGTGTTTGACCCCAACCTGCAGACCACCCTAGGCGAGCTGGTAGCTCAGCATGGCCTGAGCTGCAGCGATCTCAAGCTCGAGGTGACGGAGTCCGCCTACACCGACAACGCCGACCGCCTGATCCAGGTCATCAAGCAGCTGCGCGCGATGGGCTATCAAATCGAGATGGACGACTTTGGATCCGGGTATTCCTCGCTCAACATGCTTTCCGCCATGCCCGTCGATATCCTCAAGATGGACATCGCCTTCATTCGAAACATCGAGCGCGACGAACGGGACCTTCGCCTCGTAAAGCTCATCGTTGACATCGCCAGCTACCTTGGCGTGCCGGTGATTGCGGAAGGCGTCGAAACCCAAAAGCAGCTTGACCTTCTTCGCGACGCCGGCTGCGACTACGTGCAGGGATACTACTTCTCGCGTCCGCTGCCTGCGGCCGAGTTCGAACAGAACGTACTCGAGGAGGCCATGCGGGAACAGTAGGAGCCAGCCGAACAAAGTTCCCGAGCGGAACAAAGTTCCCGGGGAAGTCTGTTCCATGTGGATGCGAGGTTTACGCCTTACGGAGAACGGCGGCAGCACTCGCAATTTGCTCACTCTTTGAGCGCCCCGCAAGGCGCAGCTTGTGGGCCATGGCCAGCGCGTCGCCAAACGCGGGTCCGGGGACAAAACCCATCGCGATGAGGTCCTCCCCCGTCGCATAAGGCAATGCCATACGACGGTGGTACTCGGCCAGCATCTGACGCAGCTTTTCTTCTATGGGCGCGTAGTCGTCGGGAGCAATCAAGCCATCTGCCGAGACGCGTCCCTCGTGGTCGGCTCGAGCCAACAGAAGGAGGTCTTCGGGGCAAACGGATGCGTCGAACGTGCGCATGTAGCTCTTGGCGCGCGCACCCACCGCCACCAGCATGTTGGGCCGCATGTGGAGCTTGACCATATTGAGCGCATAGGACACGAGTTTTCGCTCGCGCGTGAGGCGCTCGATGAGCCGCCGAGCCAGAGGCAATCCCTCCGTCTCGTGGCCATAGGCATGAATGGCACCTTTCACCTCCTGCGTGGTGCACGCTTTGCCAAGGTCGTGGCACAACGCTGCAACCAAGAGCTCCAGCGGATACTGGGCTTGTGCGCGAAGGGCGGCGGTTCGGTCGACGACCTGCATCGTATGAATCCACACGTCACCTTCGGGATGATGATCCGGGTTCTGGGGAACGCCAACAAGCGCCTCCACCTCTCCAAACCACGTCGCGAGCTGTCCCATGTGTCGCAGCTCTTCAAAGAAGATCGAGGGGCGTTGTGCCTTGAGCAGGGCCTTTTGCAGCTCTCCAAAGATGCGCTCTCCCGGCAGGGCATCGAGGTCCATGGTCGAGCAGAGAGTTCGCGTCTCCGCTGCTACCTCGAACCCAAACCGAGCCGCAAACTGCGCGGCCCGCAATACGCGAAGGGGGTCCTCTACGAAGGTCGTCGCGTCAACATGCCTGATGCAGCCATAAAAAAGGTCGTCCCGTCCGCCAAAGAAGTCCAGCACCTCGCCCGTCAGAACATCCTCCATGAGCGCGTTGATGGTAAAGTCCCTACGACGTGCTGCTTGCTCCGTTCCCAAAAAGGGATCAACGCTCACGTTAAAGTCGCGGTGACCTCGACCCGTTGCCCTCTCGCTCCGCGGCATGGCTATATCGAGCTCAAAGTGGCGCAAGCCCATGATGCCAAAGCTCTCGCCCATGGCGATTCGCTCCCCCAGACCGTCCAGGATCGATTCCAGGGTCTGGACGCTGATGCCGTGGACCTCGATGTCCACGTCCTTGTTTTCTTTGCCAAGAAGCCTGTCACGCACGAATCCGCCCACATAGAACGTTCTGCCGCCAGCCTCCTCGACCGCACGCGCCACACGTTGTGCCATGATCACGTTTTTGTCTTCCACGACAGACCTCCCCAAAGCAAGCGTCGATACCAAGTTTGACCATGGTAGCAAGCAGGTGGGGCAATTTCCAGCCGAAACGTGACACGCAGCTCGTCGGCTTAGCCTCAAGCAATATCATCAGGCAATTGGGAGCATCTCCATCGTTTCAAACGTTACGCGGGCGGGTGATTCGGCACACACGCATACGGTATGGCCACCCTGCTCACGTTCGGAGAACTGGACGTTGCGGCGGCCCGTCAATCCGGGCGTCACATCGAATGCGCGCACATCGTCCGTAAGGCCCGTGCCTAGGAGCTTAAGATAGCTCTCTTTGCGCACCCATAGCCGCACGAACGCCTCGTCCACGTTCGGTTGCCCCATCATCCAGTGCCGTTCCGCTATTGTGAAGCACAAGCGCGCCACGCCCTCGTCGTATGCGTGACGCTCCTCCACATCGACTCCTACCGGCTCGCTCGCCACCGCACAGGCGACCATCGTGCCACTATGCGAAAGGTTAAAGTGGATGTGTGGGTACCGGAGAAGATACGGCTTTCCCCACTCCCCACTGCCCAGCGAGAGGTCACGGACGCCCATCTTCTTGAGCGCGTAGGCCACGAGCAGGCCGGCGCCCAAACAGAGACACTGGTCCTTTTTGAAGCGATACCTCCTCGCGCGCTGACGCCGCTCCTCCCACGGCAAGCACCCCATTGTCATCGAGAAGGTCGTGTCGTCATAGAGCTCCGACACGTCATAGAGCCAGCATCGAACATCGGCGGCTTCGAGTGCTGGAACTTCGCCGTTGAGCAGTCCAGACCCCATCATATGCCTCCCGTTGTCATCCGCACCGACGCTAATTCGCTTAAGTATAGTCGGTATGCACGAAAAGAGCCCTGCCGCAAGCCCCATCGCCCCGCGTGTGCCGTGTTTTCGGACGGCCTGGAAGTCTGCTCAATCCATTAGTGCACACCAATTTTCGTTTGCCCAACAAAACCGCAGGTCGCAAATTTCCATTTCATTTTGGTGTGCAGTAGCTATTTTACGTACTGTACACCAAAATGAAATGCGCTCACAAAACACCAGATAAAATGTTGACTATCGATTTTGGTGTACACTAATTCAAAACGACCTGAGTCGGCAACGAATCTCCGGCGCCTTTCATCGCGCTCAAAAGGCGAATGCGACCTCCAAACCGCCCTCCATACAACGCGCCGAGATCTCCCAGCCTTGCAAATCGGCAATTTCCTTCGCGATGGCGAGCCCAATGCCCGTAGATCCGCCCTCCCCCACGTGGAAACGGTCAAACAAATACGGCAGTTGTGACTCATTGGGCACCGCGCCGTCGTTCCACACCGCTAGACGCGCTCCATCGTAGCTCACCCGTACGCAGGTGGCGGCATGGCGAATGGCGTTGGTGAGGATATTGGAGAGCGCGTGGTCAAAGAGGTCAGGATCCGCCTTCACCTCGCCCACCGCAAGGTCAAGCTGCACATCAATGCCCTTTGTGCGCACGGCTCCCTCCATAGGCATGAGGCAGTCCTGAACCAAGTCCGCGACCTCCAACACCTCGTTAGCTGGCGTCACCGCTCCGGCCTCAAGACGCGACAGGCTCAGGATCTCGTCTATCGTCTGCGTCATACGATCGGTCTCGCGCACGATGGCGCGATTGGCGTCAACGCCGTCCACGACACCGTCGAGCGAACCCTCTGCAAAACCGCGAATTGCAGCCAGCGGCGTCTTGAGTTCGTGCGACATGTTTTCGTAGAAGCGCTTTTGAGTCTCCTGCGCCGTGTCGATGCGCTTTCCCGCCAAATATCCCGCCATCCCAGCCACCATGGAACCCACCACGCCAATCGCGCAAATGGCCAAGTTTACCGAGGCGATGAGCGACTGTTCCGAGGCGGTGTCTATATATGCGACAAGATAGCCCACCTGCTCGTCCGCATAATCTATCGGCCGATAAGGATCTTCGCCAAAGTCGACGTAGTCAGACGCCGGCACGATTGCCGCATAGCACGTCCAGCCGTCCAACGCCACGCATCTGACCTCGTATTCCCCGGGGTTTCGGGCAAACCATGCGGCAAGCTTCTCTTCGTCCTCGGTACTTCGCACATGGTCGAAGGAGTCGATAACGTAGGTCGAGTCGAGCAGCAGGTAGTTGGGAGAGCGCCCCGTAGGCTCAGCCTCTTCGGACAGGCTCAACGCATAGGCTATGTCGTTCACGGCATCGGATTCGACCTTCCAGCCCACAAACAGGTTGAACGCAGCAGCGGCAGCCACGAGGGCAACGACAACCGCCGACGCACCCAGCACAGCCAGCTTGCAACGCGTTCCTTTCGCAGGTCGGGCGTCGCTCATGAGCCCGCCTCCAGTTTGTAGCCATAGCCCCACACCGCCTTTATCTGCGTGCCGCTACCCACGTCCCGCAGCTTGCGGCGTACACGACGTACCGTCTCGTCCGTCACCCTTGTTTCCACCTCAGCATCGAAACCCCAGACCTTTTGGAGAAGCGACGCACGCGACACTGCCGTCCCCTTCGCCTCCAAAAGGCAGCGGAGCAGCGCGAACTCGGTCATCGTAAGCTCTAGGGGCTTGTCTGCGGCACGCACCTCGTGTGCCTCGTCCATGAGCTCTATGTCTGCGAACACGAACTTGCGCTCGGATCCGGTAGCACCACGGCTCATCTCGACTCGGCGCAGCAACGCCTTGACACGCATCACGAGCATGGAGGGAGAAAAGGGCTTGGTGAGATAGTCGTCAGCACCGATCGCCAAGCCGTGCAGATAGTCCATCTCGGAGTCTTTTGCCGTAAGAATCACAATGGGCACATCGGAAACTGCCCGTAGATTCTTGCACACGGTGAGCCCGTCGGTGCCAGGCATCATGACGTCCAGCACAACCAGGCTGGGTTCGTGCCTCGAAAACTCATCTGCCAGCTCGTCTCCCGTAGGGAAGGCCCGCACTTCATAGCCCGCGTTTTCCAAAAAGGCCGAGAATACCTCGAGCAGTCCCGGGTCGTCGTCCGCCAAGTAGATAAGCGCGCCCATTGCGCCCGCCTTTCGTCGCCGATATTAGCGATTTTATCAAATGGTACAAACGGGCAGGCGGTCACAATGGCCGGACTCATTGGTGCAGACAAAACAGGTCGGGGCGGACTGCTTGGCAATCCGCCCCGACGTTTGTTTGAACGATTCGTTTGGCTTTTGTTATGCGGCGGAATCGACCGCAGGCGATTTCTCGGGTACGGGAGCCTCAGCCGGCACGGCCGTGGGCTCGTCGAGCTTTACCGCTTGAGGCTCAGCATGTGCGACAGCGCTGGCGTCTGCTGCAGCCTGCTCCACCTTGGTTACCCCTGTCGTGTCTGCCGGAACGGTGTTATCGGCTGCCTTCGCGGTATCGGGTTGGGCGTTGTCCTCGCTCTTCTCGGAGGACTTAGCCTCGCCCGGCTTGGTTTCGGGCAGCTTGGTCTCATCCGGCTTTGCCTCGGGTGCCTTCGTCTCACCCGGCTTCGTCTCACCCGGCTTCGTCTCACCCGGCTTCGTCTCATCCGGCTTCGTCTCGTCCGACTTCGCGGTGCCAGTAGCGCCGACTTGCTCGCTCGCGGGCTCCTTTGCCGCCATGGGCAAATTCGCCGCCTGCTGCGCATCGCTGGCAGCTGCTGCGGGCTCGGCTGCAGCGGCGAGTTTGCTGGGGTCTGTCCTTCCTCCGCCAATGTAGGGCGTGTCATTCTTTACCGTCGACGGAACGTAATCGTTTCTCTCGATGATCTGCAGGTATGGGGAAGTTGACTTTTTCGTCGGATCGAGCGGAGACGTAAAGCGCTTGTCGAAGTCAAACAGGATGGAACCGTTGGGGCGCTCGTTCTCTGGCAGTTTTTTATCTATGTCGAGCATGTAGTTAAGGAAGCTGTTCACGAACTGCTGCGAGTCTCCGTCGCCAGCATAGGCGTCTCCGTCCTTTGGCCCCTTAATGAACTGATTCTGGAATTCCTCGGTGTTTTTGAAGCGGGCCTCCCCGCCCTCAGCGGGCGTAGTTAGCGCGGCAATAAGGTTATCCAACGTCTCGCCTTCGTGCATCCACCGAAGCAGGGAGTCAAGGCCAGTGCGCAACATGCTGGAGTCAACCGTAGTCACGCCGTTTTCGGTCTTTACCGACGACTGCCCGTTGTAGCAGTAACGCGCTGACAGCTCGGCAAGGTAGAGGGTCGCGAGGTAGCCCGTGACGTAGCGAGACGGTTCGGTGTTTATCTGGTTGCCGTTGCTGTCGGTCCCTCCATCGCTGTAGTCAATATCGAAGTAACCGAACGTGCCGTCGGTAAAGCAACCATCCAAGTAGTTATCGATGAGCAACTGGGTCGTAAACTCATCGTTGAGGTCGCCCGTACCATACTTGCCATCTGCACCCTGGAGTCTACGAAGCACCTGGAACGTGTCATATCGGAACTGATAGACATTTTCTACAGCAGAGGCGCTACCCTCGATGAACCACAGCGGAAAACGCAGCTTGGTATAACGGTCTCCCGCCCCCGGCTTGATCCAGTTATTGTTTGCGTCGGTCTCTATATCTTCTAGGCTTGTACCCCCGGCCATACCCGTGCGGTTGTAGTCGTCCATAAGCGCATGGAAAAGCTCGTGTACGATGGTGTTTTTGAAGGTCTCCATTTTTTCGCCCTCGTAGATGAGCTTGTAGCGTCCCGTTTCGCTGTTGAGTACAGGAGAGTCATTCGAATCCTTAACAATCAGGTCATCAACGTCGACCGCCATCAGGTAGCAGTACTTGAGCTCGCCGTTCACCCTCGCGGAATTTGCCGCCACATAGGCAAGCGCCCCATCCGCAGTTTCGTGCTCAATCTTGCCATCCTTGTCGCCCTTACGATAGAAGACATAGAGGCCCAGCTCCCTGCCGATTTCGTCCTTGTTCGCGGCGGCGCGAAGGGAGGGAAAGCTGTCGAGCAAAAGCTCTACGGCCTGCGGCTGCAAGTAGTCCAAAATGAGCTCGATGAGCCACTGAAGATCCTCATCGGTAAGGGCATCGCGTGCGGTATTGGCACAGAAAATATCGACGATTGTGCCGCCGCCACCGACTCCATCCTCTACGGGCGAATCGTCTGCCGGCTCAGCTTCGGGTGAATCGTCCGTCGGCTCAGCATCGGGGAACGCGTCGTCGGATGGCGCCTCTTCAGAAGCGGCGCCAGAAACAGTGTTGGAGGCAGCGCCGGAAGCGGTGTTGGAAGTGGCGCCAGAGACGGCGCCGGAAGCGGTAATGGAGGCGGTATCGGAAGCGACGGAGGCCGTTTCCGCATTGTGGGCACGCACGAGCACGTCCCGAAGAGACGCGGGCAAGATGTAGGTGATGCCCGCAGAGGCATCGTAGACCGAGATGACCTCATTTGTACCAAACAGCTCCGAGAGCGAGTCCGAGAGCGTCACCGTATAGACGTCCTCCTCGAGCGCGTACTCTTGCGGTACAAAAAACGCAATGGCAGGCAAATAGGAGTGACCCTCCGCAGCCTGGTCTTCGCCCATGGCAAGGTCGTCTCGCACCCACAGAACGGGAACGTCCCACGTGGCGCCACCATCTGCAGTAACGGTGGCATTGCGATCGAACGCAGAGCCGGCGATGGGCTTGTCCACGCCGTCGATCGTGATGTCTTTGACGGTCGTGGTTTGATCGCCTGACGTGGTGTGGTTGTCCACGCTGACGGTGCGCTGAACAGCGAGGGCGACAGCAGGCAAGATGCCCTGCAACGATAACACGACGGCGAGGAAGATGCCGAGCAGCCGGCAGACCCCGCCTTTCGTTCTAGTCTGTTTCATGTGGGATCCTTCCGCAGCGATGGATTATAGATTTAGGATACATTATCTATTTTGTTTTTTGGACCGAGAAAGGACATAGCGCACGGAGTTTGTCGTAATCGATGATATAGTTTGCAACTATGTTTTGCGACTGCGCGAAGCCTTCGCATCCACCCGACCGCAGAAAGGACGCAAGTATGAAAATCACAACGTTCAATCCCCTGATCGTTACTAAGCATCAAGAGGAAATCGTCGCGCTGTTCGAAGAGCTCGGTTTCGCCAGGCGCCATCACGGCCATGCGGTCAATGCAGCTGGCCAAGACGTCAGCGGCATTCGCATGAAGGATGCCAGCGGATTCTATGTTGACGTAGCCGAGAATCCCGATATCCCGAAGGACCTGACAGCCATTCGCATTAACGTCGCCGATTTCGACGAGGCATACGAGATGCTAATCGCGAAGGGCTTCACGAATCCAAAGGGCACCATAGACACGAGGTCGAACAAGAACGCAATGCTGTTTGCGCCCTCTGGATTTGCCATTCATCTTTGCCACCATATCAAGGATCACGACTAGGCAGGATGCCCGATAGCGAATCCGTGCACTTGCCTGTTTGCGACGTCCCCATCGCTTGACCTGGCGCCCTTGCATCGAGCGGAGGCTGGTCATATACTGGTGTTATGAATTTTTGATTCGTAACACCAGTCCTATGGAAGCAACGTGGCCACGTTCATAGCAAAGAGACTCCTTCAACTCATACCCATCCTACTGGGTATCACGCTGCTTTCGTTTGCCTTGATGTACCTTGCGGGCGGTGACGCGGTGACGGCGTTGCTCGAAAACCAAGGGGTTGCCGTCACGCAAGAGATTATTGACGCCAAGCGGCACGAACTCGGCCTCGACCAGCCCTTTGTTGTTCAGTACGTCAGGTGGCTCGGCGGTTTGCTCTCGGGAAACATGGGGACGAGCTACGTCTCGGGAAAAGACGTCTTTGCGACCTTCTCCTCCAAGCTGCCCGCCACGTTCCTGCTCACCTTCGCATCGGTGCTCGTCACCATACTGATCTCCGTTCCGCTGGGCATTCTTTCGGCTGTGCGACAAAACCGCTTCGTGGACTACGCCATCCGCGTGCTGAGCTTTGTGGGCAACTCGCTGCCGAACTTCTTCGTTGCGCTTTTGCTCATCCTCGTGTTCGCCGTCACGCTACGCTGGCTTCCGGTCGTGTCCTCCCCCATCGGATCGAGTGGTTCGACCTCCATTTCGTTGGTGGGCATCGTGCTCCCCACCGCAACGCTCGGTATCGCCATGGTCTCCAAATACACTCGCCAGATTCGCGCCACCGTGCTCGACGAGCTCAACAAGCCCTACGTCGCCGGCGCTCGGGCACGTGGCGTATCCGAGCGCGTCATTCTGTTTCGGCACGTGCTCAAGAGTGTCATGATCATGCTAGTCACGCTTTTGGCCCTCTCCATCGGCGATCTTTTGGGAGGTACCGCCATCGTGGAGTCCATCTTTATGTGGGACGGCGTGGGCAAGCTCGCGGTGGACTCCATAACCATGCGAGACTACCCCATGATCCAGGCATACGTTGTATGGATGGCTATAGCATATGTAATCGTAAACCTCGTCGCCGACATCCTGTATCACTGGCTCGACCCTCGCGTGAGGTTGGGAGGCGACGAGGCTTGACGGGCGTCCAGACAAATAAGACGGCCTCGTCCGAGCCATGCGAGAGGATGGGGGGAGACGAGCAAGAGCGCACCCACGCGGGCAGGCCCGCCTCGTCCGAGCCATGCGAGGGGCAGCATGGTGACGAGCCGACGAGCCCACAATCGGGCAGGACAGCCTCACCCAATCCTCCCACGCGACGCGCGCAGCGCGTTCCTGCGGACCGCACGCGCCTCAAACTCGCGATACTCCTCGTCTGCGCCGCCGCCATCCTCACCGTCGCGGTTCTTGCACCGCTCATCCGACCTTGCGATCCCTACGCGCAGGACCTCGGCAACGCGCTGCTTCCACCAAGTTCCGAACACCTCGCAGGCACCGACCGCTACGGCCGCGACCTCTTTTCGCGCATCATCATGGGGGCGCAGCCCAGCGTGTTTTCTACCTTGGCGCTCGTCGCCCTCATCGCCGCAACGGGCATCTTCGTCGGCGTGCTGTGCGGCTGGAGGGGCAGCAAGCTCGACACCGTGCTCATGAGGACATCCGACGTGTTTCTCGCCTTTCCCGGACTAGTGTTTGCCCTTGCAATCGCCGGTGTGCTAGGGGGCGGCATGCTCAACGCCGTCATTGCCCTTGCAGCCATTTCGTGGCCCAAGTACGCCCGCATCGCACGCGGCCTGACGCTCGCCCAAAAGAGCGAGCCATACATGGATGCCGCACGCCTTGCTGGGTGCACCACCGCCCAGCTCATCTTTGTGCATATTCTCCCCAACGTTGCCGGCCCCCTTCTCGTTACGGCGATGCTCGACATAGGCACCATGATGATGGAGCTCTCGGGCCTCTCGTTTTTGGGCCTTGGTGCCAAGCCACCCGTGGCGGAGTGGGGCTCCATGATGGCCGAGAACCGCAATCTCCTGCAGACAAGCCCATGGACTGTAATTGCCCCTGGTATCGCAATCTTTGTAACCGTAATGGTGTTCAACCTACTCGGAGACACGCTGCGCGACTGGATGGACCCCGCGCACCGCAAGAATGCCGTTTGGAGGGAGGGTCGCGTCACTGAGAGGGAGAACACCGTACCTACAGGAGAGAGCGGCAACCCTCGGAGTGAGGACGGTACCCCCTCGTTAGCTAACGGTGTTTGGAAACACCCCAACCAATAGAAAGGAAGAGCAGTGAAGAACGTAACGAAAAGACGAAATGGACTCAGTATCTTGGCGGTGGTGCTCGCCTGCACGGTGGCGCTAGCTCTCTGTGCGTGCGGGAGTTCGGGCACGCCACAGGGAACGGCCGACTCGTCAGACGGCCAAGCCACAGAGAAAACCTTCGTGTACGGCACTACGGGCTATGGACTCGACATGGACGACACGGGACTCAATCCACACAGCGCCTATTCGGGATGGAGCGCGGTGCGCTACGGCGTCGGCGAGACCCTCTTTAAGTTCAGCGACTCAATGGAACCGGAGCCCTGGCTCGCCACCTCCTACGAGTTCGTTGACGACACCCACGTAAAGATCACCTTACGCGATGACGTCGACTTCACAAGCGGTCGCCACATGGACGGTGCCGCCGTGAAGGAATGCCTGGATGACCTCATTGCCACCCACGATCGCGCGCCCGTGGACACAAAGATCAGCAAGATCACGGCCGAAGGCAACACTGTGACCATCGAGACGAGCGAGCCCTGCCCAGCGCTTATTAACTACCTGTGCGACCCTTATGGCGCCATCATTGACATGAAGGCTGGCGTGACGAGCGACCAGAACGTGAGCGGCACGGGCCCCTACGTTGCGCAGACCGTTTCGGACACCCAGATTACCCTCGCGAAGAACGAGCACTATTGGAACGGCACACCCAAGGTCGACAAGGTCGTCGTCCGCTCCATCACCGACGGCGACACGCTCACGAGTGCCCTGCAGGCAGGCGAGATAAACGCGTCATATGGCCTCCCTTACGCCAGCTACCAGCTGTTCGACAACGACAGCTACCGCGTGGCAGACTGCGCGACCAGCCGTGCGTTCTTTATGCAGGCCAACTACGACTCCGCGGTGATGAAGGACGAAAGAGTCCGCAAGGCCCTTGCCATGGGCATCGACAAGGACGGCTTCGTAAAGACGCTGCTCAACGGCCGGGGAGAGGTGGCCAAGGGGGCCTTCCCCGACAGTCTCTCGTTTGGTGGCAAGACCGTCACCACCGAGGCATATGACCCCGAGGCGGCAAAGAAGCTGCTGGAGAATGCGGGCTGGAAAGACACCGACAGCGACGGTATCCGCGAGAAGGACGGACAAAAGCTCACGCTTCGCTGGCTCACCTATCCCGGGCGGCAGGAGCTGCCGCTGCTCGCCGAGTCCGCGCAGGCAACGCTTGGGGCAATCGGCTTTGACGTGCAGGTAAACACCACCGCCAACCACGTGGACATCCGCGCCGACAAGAAGGCCTGGGACGTGTATGCCAGCGCCCTGGTGACGGCACCCACCGGCGACCCCGAGTACTTCTTTAGCGCGACCTGCCTCGACTCGTCGAGCAAGAACGTGGGCGGATACCACAGTGATAAGCTCGAGGACCTCGCGGCCGAGCTCCACACGACGTTCGACGCCAACGAACGCGGCAAGCTCGCAACGCAGATGCAGCAGATCATATTGGACGACCACGCCTATACGTTCGCCTCGTTCCTCAAGATGGGCATCGTGAGCCAGAGCAATGTCAAGGGCATGATGGCCCATCCCTGCGACTACTACGAAATCACCGTGGACTTGGACATCTAGCAGTCACTGGCATCAAGCAATGGGGAGCGTCTCCATCGCTGGATGCCATCATCTGGCGGAAGATTGGGAATTGGGATATGCCACAACCCGTGCTTACATACGATCGCGTCGAGGTATCGTACCGCGGCGTCGCGATCGTGCGCGACGTGTCGTTTGCCGTCCGCCCCGGCGAGATTCTTGGCATCGTGGGAGAGTCCGGCAGCGGAAAGAGCACGCTCATAAAGGCCGCCATGGGCCAGCTCGGCACAGACGGGCTCGTCACGCAAGGCGACATTTGGTATGGGGACAAAAGCATTCCCAATCTGTCGCCGCAAGCGCTGCGGGCGCTGTGCGGCACGGACCTCGCGCTCGTCTTCCAAGACTGCCTGGCCGCACTCACTCCCATCCGCACCGTCGGCGACCAAATCCATGAGTTCATGTCCGCCCACAGGCGCATCTCGCGCTCCGAGTGCGACCAGCATGCCGCAGAGCTCTTTTCCCAGCTGGGCCTAGAGAACCCCCAGCAGGTTCTTGCGAGCTACCCGTTTGAGCTTTCTGGCGGCATGGGGCAGCGCGTGGGAATTGCCATAGCCCTCATGGGGGAGCCGCACGTGCTTTTGGCCGACGAGCCCACCAGCGCGCTCGACGTCATCACGCAGACGCAGGTCATCGAGCTGTTCTCGCACATCCGCGACCTCTGTGACGCTGCGATAGTTATCGTGACGCACAACATGGGAGTGGTACGCGCCCTAGCCGACAACGTCTTGGTCCTCAGGGACGGCATGGTCGTGGAGTACGGGAGCACGCACGCAGTTCTAACGCATCCCGCTCAGGCGTACACACGCCAGCTCATCGAGGCAACACCCAGACTGTGGGGACCGGAGGAATAGATGGAGCGCACACCCATCCTTGAGACATGTGACCTGCGCAAGGTGTTCCGCGCAAAGGGCAAAGACGATATTGTGGCGGTCGACGGCGCAAGCTTCCAAATCCACGTCGGTCAGAGCGTGGCGCTGGTGGGCGGCTCGGGCTGCGGCAAGAGCACGACCGCACGCATGCTCGTTCGCTTGACGGATGCGACCTCGGGGCGAATCCTACTGCATGGTCGCGACATAACCCATACACGCCGGCGTGAGCTACGCACGCTGTACGATCACGTACAGATGGTGTTCCAGAACCCCACCAGCTCGTTCGACCCGCGCCGCACGCTCGGACACGGTATCGCAGAAGGGCTTCTCAATCGCGGCGTGAGCAAGGCGGAAGCGCGCATCGCGACCACAGACCTTTTGGAACAATGCGGCCTCGATCCGAGCTTTGCTGACCACTATCCTGGCGAGGTGAGCGGTGGACAGTGCCAGCGCGCCGCCATCGCCCGCGCCTTGGCCGTCGGTCCTGAGCTTCTTATATGCGACGAGGCCACCAGCGCACTCGACGTCACGGTCCAGAACCTCGTTGTCCGCATGCTGGGGGACATTCAGCGCAATCGTAGGCTCGCCCTGCTCTTCATTTGCCACGACCTCGCGCTCGTGCAGGGCTTTTGCGAGCGAGTGATGGTCATGCAAGCCGGTCGCATCGTGGAAGAGGGACCCACCGCAGGCGTTCTTGCCCATCCACAACACGAATACACCCAAAGGCTCGTCTTGACCGCCCGAGCCTAAACGGCGTCAACGGAACAAACTTCCCCGGGAACTCTGTTCCAAACGGAACAAAGTTCCCGGGGAGTTCTGTTCCACTCGCGTCGTTAGCGCAGGTCCATGGTGGCATCCTCCAAGATCCGGAGCTGCGCCATGGTCTCTTCGGGCTTCACGAGCTGCGGCGCGCCGTGGGCGACCGTCTCGTACAGGGCCTCATAGAAGGCAGAGTAGGTGCTACGCACCGTCGGAACGCGCTCCTCGTGGAAGGCGCCCTCGTCGTCGTAGTAACGCAAGGTTCCATACTGCTCGGGCGTGTCGAGGCCAAAGTCGTCGTTGCCAACTGGCAGGTAGAACTTCTTGAGGTCGCGCTCCTGCTGGTCCTTCTCGACCTTGATGAACGTTCCACGCTCGCCGTATACTTCGAAGCTCGGGCGCTGGATGGCCGCCAAATAGCTTGCCGCCGCCGTCGCCTTGATGCCGACCTTGTCGTAGTACAGGTCAAAGTCGAAGGCCATGTCGGGATGTCCCGTTCCGCCGAGCTGGCGTGCCTCCGCATGCCAGCGCTCGGGAATGCCCAGCCATGCGATGAGCTGGTCCACACAATGGCAAGAGTGGCCGTAGACGATGCCCTCCGACCAATGGTAGGCGCTTTGGTGCGCCATCTGGAAGAACTCCTCACGCCAATAGTCGTAGTGCGTCACGATTTCGTAGATACGCCCGAGCTTGCCAGACGAGGCGACCTTCTTTGCCGTGAGATAGTCGGAATCAAAGCGGCGGTTTTGGTAGCATTGTACCGTAACGCCCTTCTCGGCCGCGAGCTCATAGAGCTCCTCGGCCTCGGCCTCGGACTCCGTAAACGCCTTGTCGCAGACCACATGCTTGCCCGCCTTGAGCGCCTGCCGCGTGAGGTTGTAGTGCGTGCGGATGGGGGTGCTGACCTCTATCACGTCGATTTCGGGATCCGAAAGCAGCGCATCGATTTTGGTCGTGTACTCGACGCCAGGAATGCGGGGCCATGGGCCGCCCATGTAGCGAGCATAGATGGTCTTGATCCTAAACTTTTGGGGCAAAGCGAGACTGAAGGGCGCATGATAGCGGTTGGTTCCCTTGCCGTTGCCAATAAAGCCGATGTTGAGGATGCGGTCTGCCATAGCTGGTCTCCTTTCTGGTGCGGAAGCATGAATCCATTGTATTCCGTATTTGTACTATGCCCGATTTTGGAAACCTCATCGTAAGCAACTCGTCAATTGCTACCTGTTGATGAACCACAACCCGACGAGGCAGATGACCACTCCAAGGATCTTGGTAGGCGTGAGGGTCTCTGCATACAGCGCATGTCCTACAAAGAGCAGCGCCACGGCCAAAAACGAGCTCTGTACCACCGATGCCATGCTCACTTCCCAGCCGGCGCGATAGGCATAGATAAATCCCACCTCCAGGCCCACGATAACGATGCCCAACACGAAGGGCGCCCAATTGACCTTGCGCAGCTCCTGCACGAAGCCTTCGTGGGCTCCAAACGCAAAAAACGCTACGAGGGAAGCAAGGGCCCCAACAAGGTAGGTCACAAAGAGCGAGGCGAAGGGGCTCATGTCCGCAGGAACCCCTTTGGAACACACCTGATACACGACGTTGGACAAAACAACCAGCGCGATGGGCCAAATGTACGAGAACGACGCCATGCAAAGATCCTCTCAAAAAAGGCAGCCAAGCGACGTAGCCTGACTGCCGGTAGATGCTCACCCGTGAGGCCATCATAGCACGCAGGCAGTGGGAATACTCCTGCGCTTGTTAATCAATTACGATATAATAAAGGAGTTGTTTTATTGGCATAACCATTGAGAGGAGCGCACGATGGCAGGCTACACGTTTCCCGAGGGCTTTTTGTGGGGTGGCGCGACGGCGGCAAACCAGTTTGAGGGCGGCTACGACGCAGACGGCAAGGGGCTCTCGGTTCCCGACATCATCATGGGCGGCACGGTCGACACGCCGCGCGTGGTCACTCCCGCAGGAGTTCGTCCCAATACATACTACCCCAGCCACGAGGCAATCGACTTCTACCACCACTTCGAGGAGGACATCGACCTCTTTGGCGAGATGGGCTTCAAGTGCTTCCGCCTTTCGGTGCAGTGGGCACGCATCCTGCCCGACGGCGAGGGGAAAGTGAGCCAAGCGGGTGTCGACTTCTATCGCAAGGTGTTCGAGCGATGCAAGGCAAACAACATCGAACCGCTCGTAACCATAAGCCACTACGAGTTCCCTCTCGCGCTTAGCCACAAGTACGGCGGTTGGGACAATCCGGCGGTCATCGACGCATATCTCAAGTTCTGCGAGATTCTCTTTACCGAGTACAAGGGGCTCGTTAAGTACTGGCTCACGTTCAACGAGATCAACTGCGCCATGATGGGGGCTTTTGGCAACGTTATGGGCTTGGGCATCCTGCCCGCCGACGACTGGGCGATGAGCTTTACCGACGCCGACTGGGACGACCCGCAGCGTCGCTTCGAGGGACTGCACAATCAGTTCGTTGCCAGCGCCAAGGCTGTGCAGCTTGCGCACAAGATCGACCCGGCAAACAAGGTCGGCTGCATGATTGCCGGCAACGCCACCTACCCACGCACGTGCAAGCCCGCCGACGTGCAGCTTGCCACCGAGGTCATGCGCGAGAACAACTTCTACTGCGGCGACGTGCAGGTGCGCGGCGCTTATCCGGTATGGTCCGAGCACCAGATTTGGGAACGTGACGGTGTGGACGTGGCACGCATGAAGGAACTCGCCACGCGCGATGCCGAGGTGCTCAAGGCCGGCACGGTAGACTTCTACAGTTTCTCGTATTACATGAGCGCCACTGCGGCGACCGAGGAGACCGGCGAGGCCTCCGGCGGAAACATCTTTGGCGGCGCGGGCAACCCCTACATCAAGGCAAGCGACTGGGGTTGGCCCATCGACCCGGCCGGCCTACGCTGGTATCTCGAAGAGGTATACGACCGGTACCAAATTCCGCTTATGGTCGTCGAGAACGGTCTTGGCGCCAACGACGAGCGCAGCGAAGACGGCAAGTTCCACGACAGCTACCGCATCGACTACATGCGCGACCACATCATAGAGATGGGCAAGGCCATCCAGGATGGCGTGGACCTCATCGGCTACACTATGTGGGGCTGCATCGACCTCGTTTCCGCCTCCACAGGCGAGATGAAGAAGCGCTACGGATTCATTTACGTTGACAAGGACAACGACGGCAACGGAGACCTACACCGCGAGAAGAAGGACTCCTTCGACTGGTATAGGCATGTTTGCGAGAGCAATGGCGCTGACCTGGGCTAGCCTATCTGAGCGGCAAACGCTGAACGTGGGGCCGTTGAATCGTTTGGTCGTGCCCGCACGGAAGATCACACTAATTTGCAGGCGCCGCGAAGCGATACCTCTGGAAGAAGCCTCCACATAACACGAGGAGCCTTCCCGGGCTCGATTCGGGAAGGCTCCTCGCAAACGTGATATGTGCGAGAGGTTACTCGTCCATCTCTTCCTCGACGTGCTCAACGAGCTCGCCGAAGGTCTTCATCTTCATGACCTCATGGATCGTGACCTCGGCATCAAGCTCGTTCTCGATGGTGGAGGTGAGGGCAATCATCTTCATCGAGCCCTTGCCAAGCTCGTCGAAGGTGGTGTCGGCTGTAATCTCGCCGTCATACTGGTACGCGACCTTGGCGAAGCCTGCGAGTTGCTCAAGTAGTTCCTGGTTCATGGTTCTTTCCTTTCCTTTAGGTGGCGCGGACGCGTCACTCTTTTACATGCGTTAGTCGAGCTCGAAGCAGAGCTGGCTCCAGGCGACCACCTCGTCGGAACCGGGCTTGAGAGGCACCTCACGGTCGATGGGCTTAGCGTGAACCCCAATGACCTCGCCGTCAGCAAGACGCTGCTGCAAGCCCTTTGCGATCTTCTTCTTTCCGGCGTATACCACGAACGTGTACACGGGACCTTCGTCCAGCTTCACGGCGCCGTAGCCATAGGCGCCCAGAGCCTTGAGGTAGGGCTTATCGTTTTGAATGCCGGGTACCACGAACGACTGCAGGGTGCCATGGCCCGAGAGCTCGACCCACTCGGTCTCGTGATATCCGCAGGTGTTGCAGGCGATGTGGGGCGGGAACTCGATGGCGCCGCACTCCTTGCACTTGCGGCCGTAGTACTTGCCCTCGGCAACGCCGTCGTAGAACTTCTTTACGATGGGCTCCATCTGATTGAGAAGAGGCATGGTTTTCTCACTTTCTGCGCGGCGCGCGACTAGTCGACGGTACGGATGAGCTGGACGCGGATGTTTTGTCCGCCACCGAAGCCGCGGAACAACGTGGTCTGGGGCAGCTTCTTCATTTGGGTTGCGCCCGCCTCGCCGCGCATCTGGCGCACAGCCTCCACGATGTCGGCGATGCCGGAGGCGCCGTGGGCGTGACCAAAGTTGCAGCGGCCGCCGTGGGTGTTGATGGGTTTGTCGCCGTCGAATGCAAAGCGACCGTCGATGGCGTACTGCCAAGCCTCGCCACGCGGTACGTAGCCGACCTCCTCGGGCACGCAGATGTCGCCCGCCATAAAGAAGTCGTTGATGAAGAGCAGGTCGACCTCGTCGGGAGAGACGCCGGTAAGCTCGAAGGCCTGCTTGGTACCACGGATGGTGCCGGTCTTTTCGTTGGCAAGGGTGGCGCCTTCGTAGGCGGCGCTGCCAGTGCCCAGAATCTCGATCACCTTGTGATCCAGGCCACGGGCGACGGCCATTTCGGTAGGCATGAGCACCATGGCGGCAGCACCGTCGCACTTGGTCTCGAAGCCTGTGACGCGCAAGTACTGTGTAACCCTGGGATTAAACATGGAGGTGAGGAAGGCGTCGGCGTCGGGCATGCCGTTGGCGGCCGCCACCTGGTCGAGGTCTTGGTCATAGAAGCCCAGCGGATTGAGCACGGAGGCGCGGCGCAGGCTCTTTGCGACTGCGTTGAGCGCGCGGTCAACGTCGTCGGCCGAAAGATCGTAGGTCCAGCGATATTCGTTGATCCAGTTGTCAAAGCTGATACCAAATGCGGAGTCCAAGGGACGTCCGTAGGCGCGATCGTACACCATGGGGATGGAGGGAAGCATCTCTTCGAGTGGGAAGTCACGACGCATGTGGCCGGGAGCACCGACGACCGGCAGGCTCGCGGCAAGATCCACGGCACCCGAAAGAACGATATCAAACTCGCCCGAAGCGATGGCCATGGCAGCTTCCTGCATAGCCACATAGCCCGTGCAGCAGGCCTCGGAGTGATGCACCGAACCGATGCCGCGGGTACCAAACCAGTCAGCAACCTGCATGTTGGGAGTCAGAGAGTCGCCGATCATGAAGGGATTGGCAGAGCCATGATAAAAGTACTGGATATCGCGCGGTTCGAGCCCGGCGTCCGCGATGGCCTCCAGCGCAGCGTAACCGAACGCTTCTCCCTCGCTCATGCCCTTGGTCTCGGGATGATCCTCAAAATTCGTGAACGGGGTGCAGCCAACGCCCACAATGGAGACGCTGCGCGCGTACTTGCCTACTTTGAACATGCTCTCACTCCTTCGGTCCTACGATGGATTTGTGGCAGATAAAGTATCTCACAGGCCACAAGACAATCCGAGGTTCACCTACCCGATAAATACGCCGACCAGACCCGAACTTTTTGTGTCTCGCGCACAGCATGACGTTTTTTGCATCCGGCACGAACCAAGACGGCGAAGTATCCCCTGCGCGCCCGTCCCCAAGGAAGCGTCAAGTCCTTCCGGTGCATGGACGCGCGCCGTGCTCAAACAGTCCTCATTACTGTTGGAACTGCGCGGTTGCTTTCCATGGCGCCTCGTGGATTTGACGTCTCCTTGGGGGCAATCTGCGCGCACCATTGCCAAGCCACGGCGTCAACCACAAGCACGTGCGTCGACCGATTTTGCGAGAACAATCCAATCAGGTCCTACAATACCTGATATTATTTGTTCTCTCGCACAAAAGATGGGAGCAATCATGAGGCTTTCGACGCTTCTCGCACGCCTACCGGAGGGTTCGATAGACAATCTCTCGCTCGCCGATCCCGAGGCGGACGTCTACACGGTGAGCTTCCTCACCCCCGAGGCGACCACCCTGCGAGAGGACATCCTCTACTTTGGAGACACTACGCTGTTGTCCAACAAGCACCTGCCCGAGTCGCCCAGCCTCATGCTGTACGGCTCCGACAGCTCGGACGAGGCCCTTCCGACCGGTGTGATGACCAACGTCGTGACGCTCGCGGGCGACGTCGACCCGTTCGCTTGCTACAACGCGCTTCAGGCCTATTTCTTGGAAGACCAGGAGCAGGCGGGCATCATCCGGCGCATGCTCGCCGCACACTTCTCGAACTCGGGGCTGCAGTACCTCGTGGAGGAGTCGGCCGTGGCCTTGGGCAATCCAATCGTTGTGGTCGATACCACCTACCGCTATATTGCCCACCATCTGGCAGACCTCGAGGGCGTAGAGTCCACGCTTTCTCGCGTCATGGCACAAGAGATCCAAAACGAGACCGTACTCGACAATGCGGTCTCCTACATTCGGAGCTCGCACATCGACTCGCGCCTCGCGGATCTGGGGGCGCCGCTCGTGGAACACAACGAGATTCTTGACTGCAACACCATGACCGGCGCCGTCATGGTACGCGGTGTATGCATCGCCCACGTCATGATGATGGAGCACGCGCGACCGTTTACCGAGCTCGATCGCGAGTGCTTTGACCGCTTGCTCCAGTTTGTTGCACAAGAGATGCAAAAGAGCGAGGTATGGGGTCCCACGAGCGGAGAGCTGGGCTCGTTCTTTTTGGCTAATCTTCTGGGCGACCATCACCCGAGCGAGGCTGTGACCCGCAGGCGACTCAAGGCCGTCAACTTCCATCCCAAGCCCGTGCTTACGGTCGTCTGTTTGCATGCGCCCAACGAGGGGCTCCGACAAGAGCAGGCGGAGCACATAGCCGGCCAGCTGCGGCCCATGATGCACCACGCGCTCTACACGCGCTACCACCAGAACTTGGTCGTTCTTGTGAGCCGCGACACGGAATATGACCTCGAACGCGACTCGTATCGCCTGCTGCGTGAGGTCGCGCGCCTCAACGGACTCTCGGCAGGCGTTTCCGACGCCTTTGAGCACCTCATAGACACGCGACGCGGATACGAACAAGCACGTGCCGCCATCCGCATGGGCGAAATGGCCCGCAACGTCTTTGACGAAAACGGCCTGTATCGCCACTGCGACTATTCCTACCTGCGTCTACTCGATTTGGCGAATCGCCGCACGAGCCTGTTGGGCTACTGCCACCCCGCCTTGGTCCGGCTCGCCGCTCACGACGAGAAGCACTCGGGCGAGCTCATGGAGACGCTCTTTTGTTACCTGCAAGTCGCGGGCATCACGAAACGGGCGGCGTCCATGCTGCACCTGCACAAGAACACGCTGCTCTATCGCATGAACCGCATCAAGGAAATATTGGGCATGGATCTCACGTCTGGAGAGGACCAGTTTGCGCTGCAAATGAGCTTTAGGATCCTTATGTATCTGGGCCTCTTTTCTCCGCGCACCCCCTCGAGCCGCCAAGACCTGAGGGGCTGACCAACACCGGCGCCTCGATGAACCCCGGCCTTCGCAAGATGGGTGCGCGCTATGCCCGTACGCAAAATCCCCGGCGGCGCGTTGCGGCCTCCGGGGATTGTGATGTGCTCATTGCACGAGAGCTGCCACGCTACATACCCTTAGGATTCGGACCATACTGGTTCGTGCCAGGCTGCGAGTCCGTTGCGAGGAACACGATAAGAATGATCGCGCCCACCAACGGAATGAGGCTAATCAAGCAATACCAGCCCGACTTCCCCGTGTCGTGAAGACGGCGAATCGACACGGCAAGGGAGGGAACAAATGTCGCAAGTGTCCAAATGCCTGACAAAAAGTTGAGGGAACCCTCGCCACGAAGAATCACAGCCCACAATACGCTGATGACTAGCGAGACCAAGAAGTTGAACAGAGTGAAGTACCAATACTCGCTCCTCCTCGCGCGACCCGTAAACGTCGCATATTGTCCAAATACGCTTTTGACTGCCTCCACCATCGACATGTTGTGCTCCTTCCAAAGAGACCCGAACAGATGGAAGCATTATAGCGAAGATTGCCCTTAGTTACTCGATGACGAACGTGGGGAACTTCATATCGCGATACTTGGCCTGCAGCGGCTTGACCTCTCCCTGACGCTGGAAGAAGTCGATGCGGGTCTGGATGATCTCGTTGAGGTGCTCGGAGCGGGACTCGTCGATGTTGCGATCGCGCACATGGCCGTTCTCGGGGTCGATGACGAGCATCGGACGACCGTTGTGGGGGTTGATACCCAGCTCTCCGCCGCAGCCGCACACCGCGCACTCGTACGGGAACTCGATGCCGTCCCAGTGGGCGTCGCCAGGATACACAAGGCTGGAATGGCAGTTGGGGCACACGCCGTCGTCGGGATCGCCCAGCCAGGTGCGCTCCTCAACGGGCGTCTGGATGGCCTTGACGATGTTCTCGCCCATCTGATGTGCACGGTCGAGCTGGTCTTGGTGCAGCAGGACGTTGCCCGGACGGCCAACGCGCTGGCTCATGAAGCGGTCGACAACCGTGAGCGACATCGTAAACATGGTTGCCTGTAGGCTCTCAAGCGCCAAGGACTGCCAGTCGTGCATGGAACCGCCTACGGCGATGAGGCCGGCAACGGTGTTGGGGTTCTCCTTTACGACACCAATCTCGAGCAGGAACGAAAGCTCGTAGGCGAGGAAGCGCTGAGCGAAACGTGTGTAAAGGGAGCTGGGAGTAAGGTCGTAGGTGGGCACGGAGAAGATGACGCCATTGCAGGTGTGCATCTCGGCAACGAGGGCATCCACGTCGTCCTTGTTCTTGAGCACGCAACCACGGTACTTCTTTGTGGGATCCATGGCGACTTCGCCCATTTGCATGGTGCAGCCCTCACAGCCAGTGCAAGGCAGGATGTTATAGTCAAACAGGTTGATCATCTCGACCTCGGCGCCTGCGGCCTGCGCGGCACTCAGGGCCTCCTTGGCCAGAATCTCGCCATTGCCGTTCTTGCGACCTGCGCAAATGGCCATAACCTTCATGTGGTGCTCCTCTCCTCGATACCACGTTTTATGCGTACCCTAATTGTATAGACAACGGTCCCACCGCTACACCGTCCAAACAAACCAACGATTGGCAAAAACAGTCCCCGTGTTTGGTTCGCTGACCCAAACTCTTGAAGTTCCGAGGGCGGATGCGCGTCTGGCCCCGCCTCAAAGTAGCGTCAAACCCTTTCGGCACCACGGCAGCAACAAGCCTGGATGGAGGCAATTCCATATTAGTAATAGAATTCGCCTTCTAAAAGGCGCGAAGGCACTATTTGGGATACCGGGCGGAGTTTTTTGGAACCGGTGGTAAGATTACTTATGGAGTCGGCACGTGGCGGATAAGGGGAACGGAATGAGCAAAACAAAGCACGGATTGTTGGTTGTAGCGTTCGCACTAATGCTGGTAATGATGCTTGTACCGCAGCCTTTTGCCTCAGCGCAGGAGAACCCCAAACGTCGCGCAGAGCCCATGGAGATGGCGGAATCCGAACAGGCCCAAACCGCAAACGAGCAGGAAAACAGCGCAAAGGAACCTTCGACCCTCGAGGCAGGACCTGCGACACCAGACACGCCCACAAAGAGCGAACCCCCCGCCAAGGAGCAGACGCCCGAAGAGCAAATGGACGAAAGGCGGGCGGGCGAACCGACACCCTCATCCGAAGCCGACGTCCAAAAACCTACCGCGAACGACGATGCAAAGGAGGGACGCCCCGCAGAAGACGCCCTTGAGGCGCAGGCCAGTCCGCAAGTTGCCTATAAGACACACGTGCAGACCTACGGGTGGCAAGACTGGGTACGCGACGGAGCCATGAGCGGGACCCAGGGAGAGTCCAAGCGCCTTGAGGGCATCAACATCAAGTTGGAATCCGCACCCCATGCAGGCGGCATCGAGTACCGCACGCACGTGCAGACCTACGGCTGGCAGGACTGGGTGCGCGACGGCGCAATGAGTGGCACCGAGGGAGAGTCCAAGCGCCTGGAGGCAATACAGATTCAGCTTACTGGAGCAATGGCAGAGCACTACGACGTGTGGTATCACGTCCACGCCCAAACATACGGTTGGCTCGGCTGGACCTCAAACGGCGCACGAGCCGGAACCGCCACCTACTCCAAGCGACTCGAAGGCATAGAGATACGCATCCTTCCCAAGGGTTCCGCCGCTCCCGGCAGCACGGAGCAGCCGTATATAACGCGGGCCGTTCAGTATCGCACGCATGTTCAAACTTACGGCTGGCAGGACTGGAAGTTTGACGGAGAGGTATCGGGCACCTCGGGACAATCAAAGCGCCTCGAAGGCATAAACATCAACCTTCCCGACATGGACTGCTCCGGCGGCATCGAGTACCGCACGCACGTGCAGACCTACGGCTGGCAGGACTGGGCACGCGACGGCGCCATGAGCGGCACCGAGGGAGAGTCCAAGCGCCTGGAGGCAATACAGATCGCACCTTACGGACAAGTCGCCGATCGCTACGACGTATGGTATCGCGTCCACGCACAGACCTTTGGCTGGATGGGATGGGCACGCAACGGAGAAGAGGCCGGCACGGCAGGATACTCCAAGCGACTGGAGGCAATACAAATCGTCCTTGTACCCAAGGACAGCCAGGCCCCGACTGCCGACTTCATGGGAATACAAGAGGCAACATCCGACGCCTTTAGGGTAAGCACGCCGGGTTCCGCACCCGCACAGACGGCCTCGACGGCAGGGCCATCGACTGCGGGCGCCCTTAAGGTCAAGGGCAATCAGCTCGTAGACCACAACGAGCAGCCCATCCAGCTCAGAGGCATCAGCACACACGGCTTGGCATGGTTCCCCGCTTACGTCAACGACGACTGCTTCAAGCAGCTTCGCAACAACTGGAACGCCAACGTCGTACGCCTCGCCATGTACACCGAAGAGTACGGCGGATACTGCAGCGGAGGCGACCAAGCCTACCTCACAGACCTTGTCAAGAAGGGCGTGCGCTTCGCAACGGACAACGACCTCTACGCAATCGTGGACTGGCACATCCTTTCGGACGGAAACCCCAACCGGCACACGAATGAGGCGCAGGCATTCTTTGCAGACATGTCATCCACCTTTAGGGACAACCAGAACGTGCTCTACGAGATTTGCAACGAGCCAAACGGCGGAACTTCTTGGGACGAAATCAAGCAGTACGCCGACCAAGTCATACCCGTCATCCGCCAGAACGATCCCGACGCCGTGATCATCGTGGGCACGCCCACGTGGTCGCAGGAGATCGACAAGGCAGCCGCCAGCCCGCTGTCGTACGACAACGTCATGTATGCCCTGCACTTCTACGCCGCCACGCATAAGGACGACCTGCGCAATCGCATGGTAAGCGCGGTGCGTGGAGGGCTTCCGGTCTTTGTGAGCGAATTTGGCATCTGCGATGCCAGCGGCAACGGCGCGATTGACGAGGCCTCTGCCAACGATTGGGTCACCACCATGAACAGCCTTGGGGTGAGCTGGTGCATGTGGAGCCTGTGCAACAAGGCAGAGTCGGCGTCCGCAATAAAGAGCAGCTGCCAGGCGACGTCGGGATTTGGCGCAGATGACCTGTCCGCGTCGGGATCTTGGCTGCTCAAGGCCCTTAATGGGTCCCTGCCCGCAGGGACCGATAGCTCAAAGACGTACTCGGGCGATACCAGCGGCTCGACCCCGCCGCAGGGTTCCGCGCCGGCGGTTTCGTTCTCGTCCGGTTCCTTCGCGTGCAAGGCCACGCCCGTCAGCTCGTGGCAGGCGGGAAACGGCAAGACCTGCTACCAATACGACCTCTCCGTTACCAACAAAGGAGCGGACTGTACGTCCTGGAGCATCACCGTCCCGTTCAACAAGGCCGTCGCACTCACCAACGGCTGGAACGGAACGTATGCCACGGCGGGGTCGAACCTCGACATTCGAAACATGAGCTACAACGGCGGTATTGCGAGTGGCGCGACGCTTTTGGGCATCGGGTTCCAAGTCACCGCCGACGCAGGCCTCGCGATCAATGCCGGGTAACGCATAGGCAGGCAAAGGGGATACTCCCTATCGTTTGATGTTATCAAACGATAGGGAGTATCCCCTTTGCCTGCCCGAGCTAGTGCAGCACCGCCATGAAACGTGCTAGCTCGGCACGACCCGCTTCGTCCCACTTGAACACGCCCGCATCCTCGAGCACCGACGCAAACACGCGACCAATCTCGTCACGCGTGAGTCGACCGGCGTCGAGCTCCGTCTCCAGGCGAGGAGGCAGGATGGCAAGCCCCATCACCTCAATAAGGCCTATGTTCTCTTTCTTTACGTGCCATTTGTCCTCATGCGGATGAAAGACGCCAAGCGGATGCTCCTCCGTCGTCACGTTGCACCGCAGCACAAGGTCGAGTTCGAACGCCGAACCCCGCCGCCGACAGATAGGGGTAACGGTATTGTGGCGTGTACCGTCCTCGTCGCAAGAAAAGACGCCCACGCGCGGAGCATCCCAGCCGCGCCACAGGTCGATCACGCGCACCGCCGCCTCGAGCAGCGCGGCCTTGTCGTCCGACCTGAGTCGCAGCGCCGTCATAGGCCACTCCAGCACGGAACAGCTCACCTCCGCTGAGCCGGGCATGCGAAACTCGTCCTGCTCTCGCGCGCGATCCATGGGAAACTCGTGCCGCCCGCCCTGAAAGTGGTCGTGCGAGAGAATCGAGCCACCAACAATGGGGAGGTCGGCGTTCGACCCCACGAAGTAGTGCGGCAGCACGTCCACGATGCGGAGCAGGTTGGCAATCGAGCCTCGGTCCACATGCATGGGCCGATGCTCGGAGCTCATGAAGATGCAGTGCTCGTTAAAATAGGCATACGGGCTGTATTGAAAGCCCCACTGCTCGCCGCCAAGATCGATGGGTACGATACGCAGGTTCTGCCGAGCAGGATGCGCGCCGTGCGACGCCGCGGCAGGACGACCCGAGTACCCTTCGTTCTGCACGCAGAGTTGACAAGCAGGATACGCCTCCCCAACAGGCGCCGCACCGGCAGCCGCTATGTCGCGCGGGTCCTTCTCGGGCTTGGACTTGTTTATGGTTATCTCGAGCTCGCCCCAGCGCGTGTCCACCGTCCACTTGAGGTCTCGCGCTATGGCGGACCTGCGCACGTAGTTTACGTCGCAACACAATCCGTAAAACCAATCCGTTGCCGCGCGTGGACCCTCGTCGTCGTGCAAAGACCAAAACCGGCCGCCCACAACCGAAGGCGGCGGAACGATGCAGCCCGCCACGCGCATCGCAGCACGATCGCGACCGCCGGCCGTGTCTTCCACCAGCCCGTTCTTTACAGCAACCTCGGCGAGCGCCCAGAGTGCCAAGTCGATGTCGTACTCCCCCTCCGGACACGCAGGACAAGACGGGCCGTACAGCCCCACAGACTCCAACAGCCGGTTGTATGCCCACACGCGGTCGCCCTCGACCACCAGCCCATGCGACACGGCATACTCCACCAGCCACGACGCCGCGCGGGCGCCCTCGTACGCTAGATCCATTCTGCCCGCGCTCCCTCGTGATCGACGTTGCACACGCTACAGGCGCCATCACCAAACACGGCGTCCATGCCTTTGGAGAACTCGTCAAGAACGTCGAACGGCACGAACGCCTGAATGGTTCCCCCAAAGCCACCACCGTGCACGCGTGCGGCACCACGTCCCATCAAGAGTCGTTCGGCCAGCACGATGGCAAGCATGGAAGGCTGTTCGGCCGATCCTCCTATGCTCACGTTTTGCAGCAGCATCGCCGAACTCGTGCCCGAAAGTCGCGTAAGTTCCAAGAACTGCTTCACGTTCCCTTCGCTCAATGCCACCACACGACGCTCGACAAGATTCTCCTCGTTGTAGTAATGCAACGCGCGCAGCACCGAACGATCACCCAAGCGCTCACGAAGACGCGGAATCGCCTGCAACACGTCCTCGGGCCGTACCTCAGAAAGCACCTGCTTCCCAAGCTCGCGTGCCACCTGCTGCATCTCTTTTGGAACCGCCGCATAATCGTCGATGTTTGCCGCATGGTCGGCCCCCACCGCCACGATGCAGACCGCAAACCCATGCTTGGCGAAATCGAAGTCTATGCTTTTGGCCTCGAGTTTCGTCGGATCGGCAAAGTCCATGTGCTGAATGCCTCCGAGCGCCACCGCCGCCTGGTCCATGAGCCCACACGGCTTGCCAAACCACTCGCGCTCCGCCCGCTGCGCCATGAGCGCCAAATCGGCGGCCGCAAGCGCGCCGTCCGCCCAGAGCGCGTTGAACGCCTGACCGAGCTCGAGCTCGAACGCGGCAGAGCTCGAAAGGCCCGACCCGCCGGGCACGTCGCTCACAATGTAGGCATCGAATCCCCGCGGCTCGAATCCCCGCTCGGCAAAGAGCGCCGCCATCCCTCGCACAAGCGCCGCAGTGCTCCCGTGCTCTTCGTCGCGTGCACCCAGCTCACTTGCCCGAACTGTTGTCAATCCGTACCCTTCGCTCATCACGCGCAACTCGTCGGTGCCGTTGGGTGCAAAGACGCCCCGAATGTAGCGATCAACTGCCGCGGCAATGACCTCGCCGCCCTCGTGGTCGGTGTGGTTGCCCGCAAGCTCCGTTCGTCCCGGCGCCCTCACGGCAAGGACACGCTCGTACCGAGCGTCCCCAAACGACTCCCGCAACTGGCCAACAAGTTCTTGCGCAAAACTCGTGTCCACCATGCTCATGCCTCCTCCATCTCATGCTTTCGCAACTTGCGACACATAGCTCACCGACAGGCATCCTCATCGCCCGCCACCATGTCTGGACGCACATCCTTCACGTATAAGTGTACAGAATATTGTGAGGTGCCGGCGGGCGCCTTCGTAGGCTATTATCTACTGTTGCAAGAGAGACATTTGAACAGGGGTGAAGTATTGATGGACGAGAACGAGCTTCTCTTGGGAACAACGCCACCCGAATATATGTTCGTACCCATTATTGGTGCCGTAATCGTCATCGGCTGCGCCGCTTGGCACGTCATCAGTTGTCGTCGCGACGGCAAGCACCTGGGCATCGGCTCGCTCATCTGGTCGGTCCTCATCGCCGCCGCCCTCATTTTCCTGGCCGTTTGGTGTGGCAATCAGTTCATGAGCACCGACGTGCTCTACCTCATGCAGTGCGTCGTGGTGCTCACCACATGTGGGTCGATACTCGCCCAACGCGAGCGTGTGTTCAAGGCCCTCGATGACCTCGACAGCGGCGGAACGGTCAAACGGGGCGTGGGTCAAGTCATACGCGCATTACGTGACGTGGGTATCATCCTTTTGGGCAGCGAGCTGGCACGTCGGGCACTGGAGGTCCCGTGGAACGGCAAGGTAGACAGCCTGGGCATCGACAGCGTGGCGATCGAGTTCACCATGATTGCAATCGCCGCATTCATCGCCTATTTTGTGTTGCAAAGAAGGTCGCTCGGCCCGGCCATCGTGTTTGGCTCCTGCATTGCCATCGGACTCATCGAGCACTTTGTGTTGCAGTTCAGGCGCGCCGCCATTCTGCCGACGGACCTCCTCGCCTTGCAAACGGCGACCGAAGTCAGCGACTCATACTCCTACATACTCAACACGTTCGACATCAAGGCCATAATGTACGGCGGCCTGGCCTTGTTGTTTGTGAGCTTCATTCGTCCCGCACGGGCGACGGGCGCAAAGCGTTTTGTATACAACCTCTGCTGGAACCTCCCCTTCGCCCTTGCCTTTGGCCTGGCGCTTAGCTGGTGGATTTCCGTCCCCAACTACCATGAGGGCTACGGCATGAAGATGAATTATTGGAACACTGCCGAAAGCTACAAGAAGCAGGGCTTCCTGCCATCCTTTATGACGGCAGCGGAGGACCTCCCCATCAAAGTTCCCATTGGCTACACCGACGAGAAAGCACAGAAGATTACCGAGTCGTACGCCGCCAAGGCAGACGCCATGCCCGAGCGCTCCGCACGCCGGTCCGCCTCAACCGCACAGTTCAAGCAAATCAAGCCAAGCGTCATCGTCGTGATGAACGAGACCTTCGCTGACCTGTCACGCCTCGACAACCTCCATGGCGACTATCAGGGTCCCGCGTTCTTTAGGGAGGGGCTCAACGACACCCTCATGCGTGGGCAGCTTGGCGTGTCCACATTTGGAGGCGGCACCTGCAACACCGAGTTCGAGTGCCTCACCGGTAACTCCATCGCATTTATTGGGTACGGCAAATACCCCTACCAGATGTTTAGCTTCGTGGGTGTCCCGAATCTGGCACGCCAGTTCTCGGACATGGGCTACACCTCCACTGCGATCCACCCCAATGAGCAGGACAACTGGAACCGCCGCGCCACATATCGCGACATGGGGTTCGACGAGTTTTACAGCACCAACAACAGCTTTGAAGACGCGCCCGCACTGCATTCGGGCATCACCGACAGGGCGACGTACGAGAAGTGCCTCGAGGTCCTCAAATCGTCCGACAAGCCCCAGTTCATCTTTGACGTCACCATGCAAAACCATGGAGGCTACGAGCAAGGCAACATTCCCCCCGAGCGACTCACGACCTTCGAGTTCGACGGACTCAACGAGAGGGACACGGACCAGTTCAACGAGTACCTCTCGTGCATTCAGGCATCCGACGAGGACCTCGAGTGGTTTGTTAACGAGCTCAGAAACGTCGACCGTCCCGTGGTCTTGGCCTTCTTTGGCGACCATCACCCCGCAATATCGAGCATCGCAAACGACGTGTTCTTTGCGGACGAGGACCCCGAGACCATAGGGCACCAGTCCCGCATCTACCAAACCGAGTACGCCATATGGGCAAACTACAACGTGGCCGGCACCGGTCAGGTAAATCAAGTGGACGACTGCGGCGCAGATCTTCTTGGCGCACGCATCCTTGACCTGATGGGCGCACCGCTCGACCCGTTCCAGTCGGCACAGCTTGCCGTTCACCAGCGAATACAGGTCGTAACGGGCATAGGCCTCAAGGGTACCGACGGGCGCTGGCACGACCTAAATACCTCTCCGAGCCTTGACGCCACGTTCCGAGACCTGCAAAACATGGACTACTTACGATTCGGCTCGAAGCTTGCGGGGCAAGGCGATGCAAAAGAGGCCGAAGGGAGCTCATAAACCCACTGCTATGTATCATCTTCGTTTCAGTTGGGGAGAGTTCGTTGAGGCACTAGCAATATAAGTCGGGTTGGGAATACAATCCCGCACAGGCTTTTTGTACGTTCTAGTAAATGATTGGATGTCACATGCGTAAGGTTAAGCAGTTCGACGGCAAGCGTCACGTGTACGACACCGAGAAGTCTACCGTACTGGGCACTCGTTCGTTTGGTGCATATGGTGATCCCGCGGGCTACGAGGAGACCCTCTACCAGAACAAGCAGGGCTTCTACTTTGTTGCTGGCAAGGGCGGCGACGAGTCCCCCTACGCCAAGGGCGAGGACGTTCGTCCCCTCTCCGCCGACGAGGCAGCCGCTTGGCAGGAGTAGGTTCCTGCTACCGTAGAGCACACACATGATGGGGCGGGCACGCGACTGGCTAGAGGTCGCGCGCCCGCCTCTTTGCGCAGGGAGGTGGATTATGAGCAATACAGATCCAACGCTCGGCGAGGTTCAGGCCCGGTTTGCCAACGACAGATTTGCCACGGAGGCCTGTGGCTGCACCGTAGTCGAAGCACGAGAGGGCCACGCCATCTGCGAGCTCACTGTGGGGCCGTCGCACCTCAACGCGATGGGCGCCGTGATGGGCGGCGCGATTTTTACCCTCGCCGATTTCGCCTTGGCCGTCGCCTCAAACCTCCACGAGCACCACGCCTCGGTGAACAGCACCATCGACTTTATGTCACGCGTACGCGGAAAACGGCTCGTCGCCACCTGCGACGCCCAGAAACGTGGGCGCACGCTGAGCTTCTATACCGTGGACGTATCCGACGAGTTGGGCACTCCCGTGGCCCGCATGAGCGCAACCTGCTGTCGCGTAGGATAGGCGCAACCCCGCACACCCCAGCCCTTGGAGGGAGGAACATGGATACAACGCATGAAGAGGAGCAGCGCCATCTGAGCGAGGTGTATGCCACCATATGCTCCCTGCATGACGAGCTGACAAGGGACCTCGAGCAACGCCATGCGACAGCGGCCAAAGACCTCAGGGACCTCAGCGAGGAGCTGAGGCCCGACACGGCGGGCATCGAGGCCGACGAGGCCATGGAGACACTTGCGGCCATCGAGACGCTCAATGCCGTCATTGACGCCTATAACCAGCGCCACGACTTTGCCTTGGAGCGCCTGAGCCGCATTCTGGTGCTCATGCGCCAGCCCTATTTTGCGAAGGTACGACTCAAGATGCGGCCCGGCAGACCCGCCCGCGACGTGTACATCGGCGCCGTGGGCCTCACCGACAGGGACCGAACGCCCCTCGTGGTGGACTGGCGCAGTCCCGTTGCCGAGACGTACTACAAGCAGGAGAACGGTCCGACCTCGTTTACCGTGGACGGACGCGTGCGCAATGTGGAGCTCGAGCTTCGACGGCAGTTCGACATCGAGCGCGACGTCCTGCGCATGTACTTCGACACGACCGTCGCCATCGAGGACTCGCTGCTGCTCGGCGCCCTCAAGCGGCATCACTCCGAGAAGCTCCAGGCCATCACGTCCACCATCCAACGCGAGCAGAATGAGGTGGTGCGCCATGAGGACGTGCCCGCGATGCTCGTGTGCGGCGTAGCGGGCAGTGGCAAGACCTCGGTGATGTTGCAACGCATCGCCTATCTCTTTTATCGGGAGCGCAAGAGCCTGAGTCCCGACCAGGTGTATTTGTTTACTCCCAACGCAGTGTTTGGCAACTACATCGACTCGGTGCTCCCGAGCATGGGCGAGGCAAACCCGCAGGTCTTTACGTGGCGCACGTTCGTGGCGAACCAGGGACTCGGCGACCGTGACGCCGGGGCACACGCCTCGGTGGCTTCGCTACAGCGCCTGGAGCAACTCGTCGGTCAAATCGAGGTCGAAACGCAGGACATGCGCGAAGTAAAGGTCGACGGGATAGTCTTGCTCAAGGCGGCGCAGGCAAAGAGCGCGCTCGATAAGTTCTCTCGGTTTCCCATTGGCCCACGTCGCCTGGCACTCACGCGCGACGAGCTTCACCTGCGCCTCGAGCGGCGCTTGGGCCAGCTTTCTCGTCATTCCGACATGCAGGAAGAGATGCTCGGCCTGGACGTGGACGAGCAGGTCGAGATCTTTGGCGAGACGGTCTCTCCCGAGGACGAGCGCGAGACCATCGAACTCACCAAGCGTTACGTGGCGCATCGCTTTGCGCAAGCCCACGACGACATAGACGATCTTTCTTGGCTACGCATCGATCGCATTGGTTCGCGCATGCTCGACGGCCAGTCGCTCAATGCGACCGAATGGCTCTGGCTGCGCCTCCTGCTCACCGGCGAGGGCATCAAGGGCGCCCGTTACGTGATGATCGACGAAGTGCAGGACTACTCGCTCGCGCAGCTCATGCTGCTCTCGCGCTACTTTGGTCGTGCCCACTTCCTCATGCTCGGCGACGAGCATCAGGCCATTCGCGAGGGAACGGCCACCTGGGACGAGATTCACAAGGTCTTTACGGCTTCACATGGAAGCGTAACAGAACTCGCACTTCGCACGAGTTATAGGTCCTCCCCCGAGATCACCGCGATGTTTAGCAGCCTGCTGAGCGACGAGGAGCGCGGAACCCTCTCGTCGGTGCGGCGTGCAGGCGTTATGCCCGCCGTCGTCTCGTTCGAAGACGCCGAGGAATACGTGTGCTATCTGCAGGGACTTGTTGGCACGGAGCAAGATCGCGCCGGCCTGTGTGCTATCGTGACGGCCGATCCCCGACGTGCCGCCTGGCTTGCCAAGCAGCTCGGGGACGGGGTGCAGACCATTGGACGCGGAGACGCGCTGCCCGCGTCGGGCGTCGTCCTGCTCGACCTCGCCCTGGCCAAGGGACTCGAGTTCGACCACGTGGTGATTGCCGACGCGCAGGATTGGGTATACGGGGACGACGAGCTTTCACGACGCAAGCTCTACACGGCGCTTTCGCGCGCCATGCACGAAGTGACCGTGCTGTCGCAAGGCAAGCTCACGCCGCTGCTCGACCCCTACATGGCGGCACAAGAGGGCGAGGCGAGCGCATGAACCTCCAACAGGCAATAGAGCACGCCAACGCATTTGTGCTTCCGGCGTTTTTGGCGGACGAACCCGCCCGTACCGCCGAACGAGAAAAGAACGAGGAGGCCATCGGGCTGCTGCGCGACGCCTGGATGGCAGCGCCCGCCGGCAGGGAGCCCTACTCGTTTGACCTCGTGCGCAATCTGGCCGACCGCAACCGCGAGCTGTGCGACCTTATTGGCGAGCAGCGCCTTCGCGAGCTGCGGGGCACCAGTCTCGCACAAAGGCTCTCGGACGAGGACATTGTGCGCTCGGCGGCGGCACTCCAGCATCGCGACGTATCTGAGGTTCGTCGCAGCGCTGGACCGGGACTGCGAGACATGGGCGTCGCCTACATTCAGGCGCCCGTCTCGGGCATGGTGGGCGGTGTGGACATCGAGACGACGAGCAGGTACCCCGATCGCGGATACATCATCAACATCGGCCTGGAGTTCGTTCGCCTCGCGCCCAAGGGTCGCGCCAAGCAGGGGTATGCGACCTACTGCGGCCTGCCCGAGCAGTATGCCTCCACGGGCGTACCCCTTGCAAACATTCATCACATCCAGTGGAGCGACGTTGCCGACAAGCGTCCGTTCAGAGAGAACGCCGAACTCCAGTCGGCGCTGCTCTTGGCGCTCGAGACGTTCCCCTACATGGCACACAACGCCGCCTTCGAGGACTCTTGGTTCATGCTGCAGCTCAACGGTTACGCGGAGGCGCGCAAGGCGGGGCGCATCATAGTCGTCGACACGCGCGACATCTGTCGCCGCATCGATCCCGAAGTACGCACACTCCCCCACGACTCGCGTCCCGCCGCGCTAGAGACGTGGGCGAAGCGACGCAAGACCCTGGCGGCCAACGAGAAGGAAACGCATTTGGGCCTCGACGACGTGGACCTGATGTTTAGGACCGTCCAAGCCGAGTTCGCAGAACGAAACATGTTTGCCTAAAGCGGCGCGGACGCGGAACAGAGCTCCCCGGGAAGCTTGTACCACACGGAACAAGCTTCCCGGGGAGCTCTGTTCAACCGTGCCGCCTTGGCGCGTTATACCAGTTCGTGTGCCACCTCGACGATGTGCTCGGCATTCAGGCCAAAGTGGTCAAGAAGGGCGTCGCCGGGGCCGGACGTTCCAAACACGTCGGGCATGCCGATGCGACGTACCGGCACCGGGCAGCGCTCGCTCAGGACCTCGGCCACGGCCGTGCCTAGGCCACCGACGATCGTGCCCTCCTCTATCGTGATGACCTTTCCTGTGTGCCGTGCACACTCCACCAGCAGGTCGCCATCTATGGGCTTAATGGTCGCCATGTTGACCACCTGAGTCGAGATACCCTCGGCACAGAGCTCGTCTGCCGCCTGCAAGGCGCGGGGAACCATCATGCCGCACGCAACAATGGTCACGTCGTCGCCCTCGCGTAGAACCTCACCCTTGCCAAGCTCGAACACATGGCCTTCTTTGTGGATGGTGGGGCTCGCGAGTCGGGCCACACGCAGATACGCCGGCCCCTCATGCTGCGCCAGGGCAAGTGTCGCAGAATATGCCTCCACGTCGTCGGCCGGCACTACGACCGTCATGTTGGGAAGGGATCGCATGATGGCAATGTCTTCCACCGCCTGATGCGAGCTGCCATCCTCGCCGCAGCTCGGACCGGCGTGGCTGCCCACCACCTTGACGTTGAGTCCAGCGTTGCACACGGAGTTGCGAATCTGTTCGAACGCACGCCCCGTCACAAACACCGAGAAGGACGATGCGAAGGGCTTCTTGCCACATGCAGCAAGCCCGGCCGCCGTGCCAATCATGTCGGCCTCCGCAATGCCCATGTCAAAGAAGCGGTCGGGATACTCGTTCCCAAACATAGCGGACTTCGTGGAGCCTGCCAGGTCGGCATCGAGCGCTACCACGTCCGGGTTGGTTCGTCCCAGCTCCTTGAGCGCCGCTCCGTATGCCTCGCGTGTCGCAGAGTTCATCTTTACCTCCGTCATGCGCCTAACAAGCGCGAATCTCGGCCAATGCGGCCTCGGCCTGCTCGGATGTGGGGGCGACCCCATGCCAGTCCACCACGTTTTCCATAAACGAGACGCCCTTGCCCTTGATCGTCTCGCACACGATGACGGTCGGCTTGCCCTCGGTACGCTTTGCGCGATCGATGGCATCGTCTATCTGGGCGAAATCATGTCCGTCGATGGTTACAACATCCCACCCGAACGCCTCGAACTTCTGTGCGATGGGCATGACGGTCATCACTTTGCTGTTTGGCCCGTCAATCTGTAGGCCGTTGTGGTCTACGAAGGCGATGACGTGGTCGAGCTTGTAGTGGGCGGCGCTCATCGCGGCCTCCCACACCTGGCCCTCTTCGATCTCGCCGTCGCCCATGAGGCAGTACACGTAGTAGTCGCGACCGTCCAGCCTGCCGGCCAGCGCCATGCCGTTTGCGACCGAAAGACCCTGACCCAGCGACCCCGTGCTCATGTCCACGCCGGGCGTGGTGCCCATGCAAGGATGTCCTTGCAGATAAGAGCCAATCGTGCGAACCGTAACGAGGTCCTCCACGGGGAAGAACCCTCGCAGGGCCAGCGCCGCATAGAGTGCCGGTGCCGCATGGCCCTTGGCCAACACAAGTCGATCCCGGTCTTCCCAATTGGGATTGCCGGGATCTATACGCATTTGCTTAAAGTATAAATCGGCCAATATGTCGGTTGCTGAAAGCGAACCACCGGGATGGCCGGATCCTGCAGCTGCCAACATTTGGACTATGTGACCTCGCATTTGCTGGGCAATACTAAAAAGGTCGATTTGCATGCCCGTCCTCCTTTGATGTGCTTGCGCAATCGTGGCGCAACCATTATCCCCCAAACGGCTAAAAATTGCACGCAAAAGGTTGTTTGGCTTCGCGATGAAACTGGCACGGTTACTTTTCAGTGTTCGCTCCTTGGGGGCAGGCGATGGGGGTGAATAGTAACCTGGCGCCGTCCTTATAGCGCATTCATTTGCCTCCCCAAGCGGTATATTGTGCGCGGTGGGCGGCATCCAACAAGTGGCAAACAAACAGCCTGGATTGGGGGCGCTAGAATCGTGCATAGGTATAGCTCGATGAGAAGGAGGTGCGTCATGAAGCTGCGCGAAGGCCGCAAACGGGTTATGAAAGCAATCAACGACTATCGCTCTGACCTGTGGTTTCGTGCCGAGGCCTCCGTCTATATGTCGTGTGGCGTCAACATCTCCTTTTCTTTGTACCAAGTCTTCATAGGCATCACTCGCAACTCCCTGTGGTTTTACGCACTCGCGCTGTACTATGTACTCGTTACGGTCACGCGCGTGCTCATGCTCTACTACATTCGTCGCGAGGCCCAAGACGGCCGAGAGGAGCTGCGGCGCTACCGCAAGTGCGGCATCATGATGCTCGTACTCACCTTTATGATCTTGAGCATTGGTGTGCTCATGAACAACGGCAACAGCACCCCCAAGCAGTACCCTGGGCACATGGTGTTTGTCGTGGGCACATTTACCCTCTATACCTTCGTGCTCTCCATCCTCAACCTATGGCGCTATCGGATCCTTGAGAGTCCCCTCATCTCGGCGAGCAAATCGGTAAATCTCGCAACGGCCCTCGTTTCTCTTTACACATTCGAGGCGGCGGTGTTTGCGCAGTTCCGCAGCGAGATCAATCCTTCGCTCATCACGCTGCTCAACGTAACGACTGCCGCCTGTTCGTTCATCGTGATCACGTGGATGAGTCTACACATCATCGTGCGCGCCACGCGGGCGCTTAACGGCAAGGAAGACCTCTACATCGTCATTGACGACGCCAAGACGGGCTACCAAAAGGAGTTCCGGAATGACGTCAGCTCGTGGATTACCGATATGGGGGACAAGGTTCCCGACTGGGCGCGCGAGTACTCTTCGTACAGCGACCGATATAATCAGCAGCAATAGCGTATACTGCTTGGCTTGCACAACCTCACGCACGCGCGAAAGGAACACTCATGCACGCCATGCATGCACGGCTACCCGTCAATTTTGTGCTCGAAGAGCGCCTCGAGCGCTACGCCGATGCCATCGAGAAACAGCCCGCCGTATACCGAGGATGCTGGACTCGGGCGTGTTGGCCATTGGGCAAAAGCGGGAACGGATTCGACGAGGCGCGCGTGGACCTCGGGTGTGGGAAGGGCGCCTTTATCGTCGAGTCGGCGCGCCGTGAGCCAAACGTGCTGTTTGTAGGCATCGACGCCGAGCCACTCTGCATGGCCTACGCGGCACAGCGCATCATGGAAGCCGACCTTCGCAACGCGGTGGTAGTCCCCCTGCAAGGCGATGCCCTTCAGCGCATCTTTGCGCCGGGCGAGGTGAGCACCATACACCTGAACTTCCCCACGCCGTATCCGCGAAAACGCGATGCGGCGCGGCGGCTGGTCTCGCTCGAGCGGCTCATCGAATATCGAGAAGTGCTTGCGGATAGCGGGACGCTGCGCCTGCGCACCGATAGCCAGCCCTTGCGTGACTTCGCGCTCACCCAGCTCGATCTGGCTGGCTATCGCATCGTGCACTCGTCCGAGGACGAGCGGGCCGAACACCCAGACGAGCCCTCAAGCGAATATGAGGAGCGTCTGTGTGCAGCCGGTGCGCACGTGTTGGCGCTTTGGGCGTCGCCCGCCAACAAGCCCGTCTGCAGCGAGCAGACCGCTTCGCTCAGCCTGGTAGATTACCTGCCCGAAGACCTCTTTGAAGGTCGCTACGTGCCGCACGGCATGGAGCAGACCATCGTGAACCTGCGCCGCCAAAAAGAGCGGGCAGCTCGGGGCGGCCGCGCGTAAGTCCTCGGCCGGGCCGCCTCCCTGCACCCGCAATAATATCAAACGATAGGGAGTATCCCCATCGTTTCGCTAGTTGAACTTGACGACCTTGTCGGCGAGACGATACAGGCCGATGGTGGTCCTGCGGCCAAGCCTGCCGGGCAGGTTGCTGCCTTGGCCTATGATGCCCAGGCGGCAGCGCCTCCACATGCGGCGATCGTAGTCGTGCAGGTCGCTCCAGAAGCGCTCGAGCTCGTCCATGGCATCGGGACGGTCGGACAGGCGCGAGAACACCGAGCAAATCGCAGTCATGATCACGAAGTAGTTCACCATGTAGCTCCGCAGCTGCACGGGATGAATGTCTTCGTACAGGTGGTACGCCTCCATCATGATGCGCGTGATGCGTAGCTGCTGATCGATGCGGCCCGCCATGACCTTCTCGTTGACCGACTGGTCTTCGCGCCCGATGTAATAACGATACAGGTCCACGTTGTAATAGCAGATCTTTTTGCAATGGGGCAGCGGTACCCAGGCGTAGATGTTGTCGACGTAGAACGTATGCGCAGGCAGGTTGAGATTTACCGCGCGCAAGGTCGAGGTGCGATAGCACAGGGCATGCATCAGCAGGTTCTGTGTCATGAGGAAGTGACCGATTTCGCTCCATTCAAAGATGCGGTTCTCGGGCAAGACGCTGCCATAGCGCACCACGTTGCGCGTGTCGTCCACCGTGTGCTCGTACACATAGTTGGTGATGAAGAGGTCGACCTTGTCGCCCGCCGCTTCCGTGGCGCGCATCTTTGCGAGCAGGGTCGCCAGGGCGTCGGCGTCGAGCCAGTCGTCGGAGTCGACCACCTTGTAGAACGTTCCCGTCGCCTCCCTGAGGCCCGAAAGGACGGCGATGCCGTGACCGCCGTTTTCTTGGTGATGCACGCGAATGATCTCGGGGTATCGCTCGGCCCACTCATCGGCCTTCCGCGCCGTATCATCCTTCGTGGAACCATCGTCAACGATTATGATCTCGATGTCTTCAGCATAGTTCGCCCCTGTAAGGATGGACCGGATACACTTGTCCATGTATCCCGAAGAGTTATAGCACGGAATGCCAAAGGTAACGATCTTGCTCACGCAAACCCCTCTCGTAGCTAAATGGTAGCGCTATTCTACGCCAACTCGGTAGGCCAAACGGCATCGGCGGGCATTGCCCCTATGTTAACAGCACTTAAATCAATTGAACTGTCGGATTCCATAAGCTCCCGCATAGTTACAAAGCGATAGCCCGCTTCCTTCCAGGCCGCGATGATGCGCGGCAGCGCCTCTTGGTCTTGGCTGCGATCGCCGCCGCCGTCATGCATCAGGATGACGCTGCCCGGCGCCATGTATTGTGTGGCGTTGCTCACGATTGCGTCAACGCCGGGACGTTCCCAGTCCAGGGAATCCTGCGTCCAATACATAGAGGCGGCTATGGCGCCGCCCGACTTGAGCCAGACCTGCTCGTCGATGTCGCCGTACGGCGGACGAAGGAACGTGACGCTCGACCCTAGGACGTTTGCAAGCGCTTGGGCCGTGTCGCCCAGCTCCTGCTTGACCTGCGCCTCATCGAGCGTGGTGAGCTGCTTGTGATCCCACGTATGTGACGCGATGAGGTGGCCCGCGGCTGCGGTCTGGGCGATGACGGACTGCCCGTCGGACACCTGCTCGCCGATGATGCAGAAGGTCGCCTTGACGTCGTGCTCGGCAAGAATCTTTAGATACGAGTCAGTGTAGTAGGAGGGTCCATCGTCAAACGTGAGCGCCACGAGCTTCTCGTCGTTGTCGGGATGGATGTTTTGGACGGTCACCACGCAGTTCTGCGGCTCTTCGACGACCTCGCCGTCTCCCGTCTCCCCCGACCGCTGTCCGTGGCGAACCTCATGTCGACCGGCCTTTCCCCACTGGCTCACGTACTGGATAGTGCCCTGCTGCACCATATAGCCCTTCTCGGGAGTCCCCGCGCGTACGTCGAACTCCAGCTTGGGGTTCATGACTGTGACCTCCGAGGTGTAGTCCTCCATTCGGTCGCCTCCATCCTTAAATACGATGTCCTCGCCTCCCCACAAGAGACGCTGAGATGCCTCCGCGTACGACACGTCCACGCCATTGACCGTGGCCGAGAAGGGGTCTCCCTCGCCTTCGGCGAGCACGTTGCCGGTCACCGAGACCAAATTGCCCGGCGTGACGCTTGGGTGCTCCCCCTCGTACAGCTGCGTGAGCGTCGAGCGCTTGAAAACCGTGTGGGGCATGCCGTCCATCATTACGCTCACGGGCCGATGACGCCAAAAGATGACTCCCGCGCCCGCAAGCAGGGCCAGCACGAGCAACACAATAAAGCAACCGAGAAGGCGCGAACGACGTTTGGGGCGCGTATCGTGTTGGTGGGGCTGAGCGTCCGGCTTGAAGTGCGCCGCTCCGCGCGACGGTCCTTGCGCTTGATAACGCGGCATGTAGATCACGTCCTTCGTGGCGTTTATGGTGCGGTTCTTGCGTTGGCACTACAGTATGCCACAGATTCGGCCGCGCAGATAAACGCTTGGCATAATGCGCAGATTCGCCTGAGCTGGGATTGCGTTTGGTGTGGCGCGGTTTGCCACACGAAAGTCAATCTCGGCTCAGGAGGGGCCCGCTTGAGCCGGAATCGCCTTTCCTGTGGGTACTTGAGCTGGGATCGCCTTTGGTGTGGAGCTGATCGCCACACGAAAGGAAAAGTCAGCTCAAATACGTGTTTTTGAGCTGGGATTGCCTTTGGTGTGGGGTTCGCCGCCACACGAAAGTTAATCTCGGCTCATGGGCGGGTTTCTCTGCCACACGAATCGCAAAGTCAGCTCATGGACGGGATCTTGAGCTGGGATCGCCTTTGGTGTGGGGTCCGGCACCGTACGAAAGGAAATACCGACTCAAGAGCTTATTGAGTCCTCCGTTTGCATTATGCCAGAGGGCTTTTCTGTGGTCGGAATAAGTTATGCGGTAATCTATAGTCCCATAGCCACCACAACTCAAAACGAGGCCGTGATCGCATGCCCATGACACCGGGAAACAAGCTCTACCTCTACCGCCTGCTGCGCGACGCCATGGGCGTCGGACGACAAACGATGCTCTCACGCGTCGAAAAGGTTTTAGAGGCCGACGACATCATGCCCTCGGACGTGGGATGCGCCGAGACGCGCGAGCTTTTGGAACAGCTCGACTTCATTCGGCTCACGGTCTTTAAGCGCGGGCGCATATACGCCACCGTCATCGCGCAGCCAGAGTTAGACGAGCTGCTCGAACGCGCCGCCGCAAAGAGCGACAAGGACACGAAGGCATCTACCGCGGCAGGAAAACGCCGCTCTTGGAGGCGCAAGAAAGGCGCAAAGGACATCCAACCCGCGAAGCCACGTCCAAAGGGCCGAGTGAAGCCCGATGTTGAGAGGGCCGAGGCTGAGGCTGAGTCGCAAGCAGAACGAAGCGGCCCCGCACTCACCCCAACGCCAAGCGCTCCTACGGAACCGCAGGACGTCACAAACCGACAGGCCATTTCCGCAAAGAGTTCCGTACCTGAATCCAAGGCCACTTCCGACGCGATAGCCATCCCCAAAGAAGCAACAGCGCCAACCACCGAGCTCCGGATCACTTATGATCCGGAGCAACCGACGACCAAGCCTGCCGAAAAGCAGCGACTCGAGAACGCGGCCTCGGAGAGCGCAGACTTACTAAGGCAAACATCCGAAGCACAGGCAACGTCCACTCCCGCACAGCAAATCACCCCGATGCCCGCAGCTCAACAACAGCCTGCACCCACGTCAGAGGTCATCACCATGCCACAGCCGGCGTCGGCCATTGCGTATGAGCCCGCACCGCAAGTCGCTCCGGATTCCGCGCAACAAACCACATTCGACGCCGCGCCGATGCCCGAATCACAACAAAGACCTATCCCCCACCAGGCGCCCACACGACCCATACCGCACTCGTTCTTCCGCGAGGTATGGTGCCCTTCGGACGTCCTTGGCGCCCTGTACGAAGTGCTGCCTCTTGACGTCAATCCCCTTACGCTGCTCGATGAGGACTGGACCGTCGCTCGCGCCACCAACTCATTTGAGCAAACCGCGCGCGGCGTCGCCTATCCCTTGCGTTGCCTCTCCACAAGCGAAGGCACGCCCGTACGCGCCCACCTTCACCGTCAGGGTCCCACCGCATCGGGCAAGCACTGGCAGCTTGCTCACCTTGACGGAATCTCGCAGGATGCCTTTGTTGACCTCGGTGGACTTCCCGCCAACAACGAGGGAGCTTGGACCGACCTCGACGGTATGCCAACCGGCGCCTATCGTCCAACAAGCCCTCTCCGTGAGTTCTCGCAATTCGCGCTCATCGGCTCTTGGGCCGAGACGCTTCCCGAACTCGAGCAACTTGCCGAACCCGAGCCGTGGGGCCCAGGGCTCGAAAACCTGCGCGAATACTTCCTCGTGACGTTCCATCGCGCCAAAAGCCAAGGAAGAATCGGGGTCTCTGCCAACAAACAGCACGCTGCCTTTGACACAGGGCTTCTTACAAAGGACGCACAGCCGATTTATGCCTGCTTCGACGTACGCGACGACAGCATCGCATGGCAGCTCGAGTCCTTCTCGACCACGACGCGTTTGGAGAAGGACCCCGAGCCCGCCACGTATGTGTCGTCACTCTCGCACCTGTGTCTCGTCGCACCCCACGCCGTTCGCCTGAGCAGGCCGGTGCGCAAGACCTACGGAGAAGCTCTCGACACCCCAATCGCACGCGCGATGCTCAGGGCACAACGGAACCATCGCGTTGCCACGCCCGCATACGACCCGCGGACCGAGGAGCTCCGGCTTTTGTTGCCGCTCGCGTCCCGCGATCCGAGCACCATAGATCGCGCGGTCGTGCTCGCAGACCTTGGAGACGGAGACTACGAGGCGCGGGCGGTGCTCTCGCTCGACCGGGCTCGGGTCTGCGCTCGCGTCGTCACCTCCGACCTGCCCGCATGGCTCCGATAGCGCAGGACGCCCGAGACCCCGCGCATGCGCCCTACAGCTTAAAGACGACCTCGATTGAGGGGTCGACGAGCGAAGCGAACGTCTTGCCGTCACCGGGCGAGCCGGCCACGGTCCCGTAGTGCTCGGGAATCGCGACCGCAGGTCGCAGCGCGTTCACGAATGCGGCCGCCTCGCGAGCATCCATGGTGTACGTTCCGCCCGCAGGCACCAGGGCCACGTCACAGTCGATGGAGCGATTCTCGGGCAGGTCGTCGGTATCGCCCGCAACGTAGACGCGCACGTCGTCCATCTGGATCACGTACCCCACCCATGCGTTCTTCTTTGGGTGGAATGCCTTCGAGACGTTGTACGCGGGAACGGCCTGGACCTCGATTCCGGGAAGGGGCGTTGCGCACTCGCCGGGAACAAGGAAGGTGGCGTCCTTCTGCGCAAACCCAGCAGAAACAAAGTCGGACTTGGCGCTTGCAGGCAGGACAAAGACGGTGCGGTCCGTACCGACCTTCGCGATGTCCTCAGGCGAGAGGTGATCGAAGTGCGTGTGCGTAACAAGGACGAGGTCCGCGTCATGGGGCTCCGTCTTGAACCCATACGGATCGACGTATATCACGGTCCCTTGCTTGGCCTCGAGGCGAATCGAGCTGTGCGTGTTGATGGTAATGAAGCTGGTATCCATGCTGCCTCCTGTTCTCGGTGCCCACAAGCATACCGCAAGCCGAGGCATGTTCGTTTGCGCTATCCAAAGGTTGTGAGCACGTGACAAGCGATGGGGACACCCTCCTTTGCCTTACCCGCGCGCCTGGGCCAGCCCATGGGATGCTCAAGCAAAGGGAAGTACCCCGTCGCTTGCAGACAGTCCGACCGGGACGGAGTTCCCAGGGCCTCCGTTCCAAAAGTGGGACACCCCGAGTGGCAAAGCGCCGTTCGGGATGTCCCAAAAAGCTACGGCCACCCTGTGGCAGCCAAGGGGAAGGGAGCTATTTGATGTTCCAGGCGACCTGCGACTCGGTCTGCAAAAGATTCGAGTAGTAAAGAACTTTGACGGGATCGCCCTCAAAATACACGTTGCCCGTAACGGTGCCGCCGGGGTTGAGCTTTCCGGATTCGAGTCGGTCGCCGTCATCCATGACGTACGTGCTGCCCTTCTCTACACCGTTCTCGTCGACGGCCTTCCAATCAAATATGTTGAAGGACTCGTTCGACGAGCCATTGTTTGTGTACGTAACGCTGACTCGGACCGTGTGCGTTCCGTCGTACTGATCTGGTCCTGGCTCGGCAGAATTGACGGTGATGCTTAGGCCATTTTTGAGGTCGACGGATTGCCCCACGCCCATGTTCGAGAAATCCGCCTCCTCCGCCTTGTCGTCTTTGGAGTCGACGGCGCTGGAGTCGCCCGGGGCATCCTCGGCTTGCGAGGTGCTCACCGGAGAGCTGCTGCCACCACCCGTCTTTGCGGAATCGAGCGCAGCCTTGAACGCGCTTTGGGTTGCCAACACAATGACCATCGAAAGGACGCAGATCACGACGCCAGCAATCGACATGCCTTTTGCGCCATGCTTACCACGTAGCGCACCCACCAGCGCGATGATGGCAAGAACGGCTCCCACCAGCGCTATAAAGAACGACAAGTTATTGATGATGGGAACAAACGATCCGGCTATCGCAACGATTCCCAGCACCAAACCAGCGATGGCAAGGCCCGACTTTGCCTGATTTTCCTGCTCCGCCATGAGGACTCCTTTCTTCGTAATATGCGTATGTCCATCATTGTTGAGCCGGGCCCAATTTGCATTAGCTGCCAGCTAATGCCAGCGCACGATCCCTGTTGCGTTGGGATGCCGCTTTGATGAATAAATAAGTACGAGGTTGTAAACAGAGCGTGATAGCTCTATTTTTGTCACTTTGCTTGCATATACTGTCTTGTATGCGCTCGGACTGAGCGAACACAGCTGGACGCCACGAGGATTTGGGGGTTGTATGGGAGCCTTTTTTGGGGCGGCTTCGCGGCGCGACGCGACGTTGGACGTATTCTTTGGCGTGGACTACCATTCGCACTTGGGCACGCGCCGCGCGGGCATGGTCATGCGCGACGGTAACGGCAACTTCAACCGCGAGATACACTCTATAGAGAACACACCTTTTCGTACCAAGTTCGAAAGGGATCTTGCGACGTTTCGTGGGTGTACGGGCATCGGTTGCATAAGCGATTCCGACCCTCAGCCACTCGTCGTACGCTCTCACCTTGGCGTCTTTGCCATCACCACGGTAGGCGAGATTGCCAACGCGGACGCAATCATCAAGAGATTCTCGGGCGTAGGACACCAGTTCATGGCCATGAGTTCGGGTGAAGTCAACGCAACCGAGCTTGTGTCGGCCCTCATCAACACGCAATCAAGCATCCTCGAGGGCATCCAGTATGCCCAAGAAACCATCGAGGGGTCCATTACGCTGCTCATCATGTGCCGCGACGGATCGCTCATTGCTGCGCGCGATCGCATGGGACGCCTACCCGTGCTCATCGGGCACGACGACGATGGATACTGCGTCACGTTCGAGAGCTTTGCCTACGGAAAGCTTGGCTACGCAGACGAGTACGAGCTTGGATCCGGCGAAATCGTTCGCATCACGGCCGATGGCTACGAGACGCTGGCGCCCGCTCGAGACGAGATGCGCATCTGCGCGTTTTTGTGGGTCTACTACGGTTATCCCAACTCCAACTACGAGGGACAGAACGTAGAGGTCATGCGATACCGCAACGGCGCGCTCATGGCGGCCGACGACGCCGCCCATGGCATGCTACCAGACGTTGACTACGTCGCGGGCGTGCCCGACTCGGGCGTCCCGCACGGCATAGGCTATGCCACCGCCTCGGGCAAGCCATTCGCTCGCCCGTTCGTAAAGTACACGCCCACGTGGCCGCGTTCCTTCATGCCATCAAACCAAGAGGTCCGCAACCGCGTGGCAAAGATGAAGCAGATTCCCGTACCCGAGCTCATCTCCGACAAGAGCCTGCTCTTTGTGGACGACTCTATCGTGCGAGGCACGCAGCTGCGCGAGACGGTCGACTTCCTGTATGGCGCTGGCGCCGGTGAGGTCCACATGCGGTCGGCCTGCCCACCCATCATGTTTGGGTGCAAGTATCTGAGCTTCTCGCGGTCCAACTCCGAGTACGAGCTTATCGCGCGACGCAAGATTCGTGAGCTGGAGGGCGACGAGGGCATAGAGCACATTGAGGAATACGCCGACGGGCACACCGAGCGTGGCAAATGCCTCCTCCGATCCATATGCGAAGAGATGGGCTTTGACTCCTTGGGGTTCCAATCGCTCGACGGCATGCTCGAGGCCATAGGAATCGACCGCACCAAGGTATGCACGTACTGCTGGAACGGCCGCGAATAGGGTAAGATATCCGAAAACGCGGCAATCAAGGGGATGCAGGCAATGGAAGCTCCCTTTTGCCGAGGAAGGGCATCTTAACCTTAAACATGCCTTAATATTTCCGAGCACAGCACTGCGCGAGTGTACCCAAATTGCGCTCTAGGTCATAAAACACCAGATAGGCTAGCTGAATAAAACAATTTGGGTACACTGTCTACTTTAGCTAGTGTACCCAAATTGTATTCCTGTTCTCGCCCATCTGGGGTTTTGCTGAACCATTTGCAATTTGGGTACACTCGCGGAAAGAGAAGCCTTAAAACGCCCGGCAATCCGGGGCGCAATCCTCCGCGAAAGCCCACCATCCGGGGCGCAGCCCTCCTCGACACCCGATTTAGTCGCTTTTTGCCCCACTTTGACGTGAGAAAACATAGCGGACCGACGTGGAATTGCCCTCATCGTACGCGTAGCCACTCCATGCGAACCCTTTGAGGTCCTCAGGACGCTCGGCATGCGTCGAGGCCATGTAGCGCACCATCTCGCCACGGGCCATCTTTACGTATACGCCCTTTTGCACTAGACGATCACCCACGACTTCGGCGAAAACGCAGGTCACGCACGTATCTTCAGGTGCAAGGTAACGCTCTATCGCCTTTGAGTACTCTTTGGAGGCGAGATTCACGATTACGCAATCTTGGCCCCTGACCTCGTCGTACAGTTTCCTTCCCCAATAGTCATATAGATTTGCGGCGCCCGCTACGCACGCCTTCGCCTGCATCTCCAGACGGTAGCTTACTACCCCATCCATCGGGCGCAGCACCCCGTACAGCCCCGACAGAATGCGCACGTGTTCCTGCACGTAGTCGAACTCTCCGTCCTCAAAGACGGCTGGCGCCATGTAGGTATATTGGATGCCCTCGTAGGCCAAAAGCGCTGGCGTCAGATCGCGGCGAAGGTCCATGTTTGCAAACCGAGCGTGGTTCTCGGCAGCAATCTTGTCGCTGCATTTCCAGAGCGCCTTTTGCTCCTCGTACGTGAGGCTGGCCACCCAATCCCGCACTTCCTCGGCCTGTTCAACAAACACCGGCAGCCCAGCACATGCCAGGCTGTCGGTGTCAAGTCGCATCTTTTTTGCAGGCGATATGATCGCTCTCACGTTAGTCGTCGACGTCCACTTCGGATGTGTGCGAGATAATCGCGCCGGACGTTGCATCGATGTCGTAGTCGTGCTCAACTCCACCGGCTTTGAAATCAACATCGTAGTGGGGCACACCGTCATCCAGATCGAGTTCCGCCTTCAGCTCGGTGCAGTCTGCCGCAGAGACACCCGCATCGTTGAGCGCCGTCGTCTTTGCAGCCTCCTCGCCAATGTAGGAGTTGTTCTGCGCGGGAGCGGCATTCGCGGGGGTCTGCTCCGTCGTCTGCTGAGCGTTGGTTGCTGCCGACGCGTCGGTCTTCTGCGCAGTCGTGTCGGTAGTTGCGGCATCCGTCGTCTTCGTGGTCTGGGTGGTCTCCGTCTTTGTCTCGGTGGCGGCCGCCTCGGTGGTCGCATTTGTCTGCGCAGGCTGTGCAGGCTGTGCGCCACACCCTGACAAAATCAGTGAGAAAGTCAGTGCTCCCGATGCGATGGCTCCCGCTACCATAGTGTTCCTCATGTCAATCTCCTTTCGCACAGTGCGAACGGCTCATAGAACCATTGCCGTAGGCTTCGCCTCTTTTGAACGCGCCTTGTCGTGCTCACGTTCCGTCTATGCCTTGATACGACGCGAAGCGTCTCGCGTCCCACAAAACTTTGCCAAAAACCCTACCATAAGTCCTCACTATTCATGGCTATAACATTTTACACCTCGACGAGCGTCCCCCAACAAGGTTATTCGCTCTACCTTGTCACAAGACGGGTGGTGCCGGTACTGTTTCACTCCTGAGGCAAGCGATGGGGATACCCCCAATCGCTTGCCCTGGTCGCATGCCGCCGCGCATTCCAGACAGACTGCTGCCGGATATGAACAGTAACATGTCGGCAGCGCTAGCTTAGGTCCTCACCGTTTGTGGCGATAACTTTTTTATACCAAAAGAAGCTCTTCTTCCTACTGCGATCGTAGGTACCGTTGCCCTCGTCGTCGAGGTCGACATAAATAAACCCATACCGCTTGGACATCTCGCAGGTCGAAAGGCTCACGAGATCGATGCAGCCCCACGGCGTGTACCCCATCACCTCGCAGCCGTCGGCAATGGCATCCGCAATGGCGTTGATATGATCGCGCAGGTAAGCGATGCGATAGTCGTCGTTGATGGAGCCGTTCGCCTCGACCTTGTCGTAGGCGCCAAGGCCATTCTCGACGATAAATAGCGGCTTTTCGTACCGGTCGTACAGATCGATGAGCGAGTAATGCAATCCCTGCGCGTCGACCTGCCACCCCCAGTCGCTCGTCGGAAGGAAGGGGTTCTTGACGCCCGTTGTGAGGTTGCCGCCCACCTTCTCGCGCTGCGCCGCATCGATGGAGTCCACCATCGTCATGTAGTACGAGAACCCCACGAAGTCCACCGGATACTGCGCGAGAATGGCCTCGTCGTCCAGGCCAAAGTCAACGTGAATCCCCTTGCGCGCCCAGTAGTTCTTTACCCATCGCGGGTAGCAACCGCGCGCCTGGACATCCGCGTAGTACATGTTCTCGCGATTGTCGGCCTGGGCCTTGAGGACGTTGCGCGGGTCGCAGTCGAGCGGATACGTGGTGGTCTTTGTGAGCATGCAGCCCATGAGCGCCCCGGGGACCATCTGGTGCAGGGCCTTGGTGGCGAGCGCCGACGCCACGAACTGGTTGTGGACGCACTGATAGATCATCTCTTCGCGCTTCTCGGCGGGATAGCGCTCCTCGCAGTACCCGACGGCTGTCCATGGATGGCGAAACACGGAGTCAATCTCGTTGAAGGTAAGCCAGTACTTCACGAGGTGCCCGTAGCGCGCAAAGCAGGTCTTTGCAAAGCGCACAAAGAGGTCAATGACGCGGCGATCGTACCAGCCGCCAAAGTGGTCCGCCAAATAGACAGGCTGCTCATAGTGGTGCAAGGTCACCAACGGCTCGATGCCCTTCTTCTTCATGTAGGTAAAGACGTCCTCGTAGAACTTGAGCCCGGCCTCGAGCGGGTCCTCCTCGGTGCCCGTGGGATACAGGCGCGTCCACTGGATCGAGAGGCGCAGCGTCTTGAAGCCCATCTCGGCAAAGAGGTCGATGTCCTCGCGCCATCGGTGATAGAAATCCACCGCGTGGCGTTTTGGATAACGGTGAGTGTCGGACGACGCCTCCGCCTCCTTGATCTGGGCGTCAGTGATGCCGTGGAGCGCCCTGTAATCGGTTCGATCGACGTCCGGCTTGTAGGAGGTACAGTCGGCGACCGAGAGTCCCTTTCCACCTTCGTTCCATCCACCCTCGTATTGGTTCGCGGCAGTCGCACCGCCCCACAAGAAACCCTCGGGAAAACGTGCCATGTTTCGCATCCTTCCAAACGATCGCCAACCGAATGCGGGACACCATGCTCGCGCCCCACAATCCATACGCACACCACCACGCCAAGACGTATGATTAGCACCCGGCAAACCTACGTTCCTGCGTAGCAGTTGCCAAGCGCTACGCAAATACGGGCGATTGCCAGCTCCCACGCGTCATTGCCGCCGTCCCCGGTACACGCTTGATGGGTGCCAGTCACGGCACTATCCTACCAGCACCTCCTTGCCGCGGAAGGCGATGCCGTAGGTGCGAATGCGCCCGGGCACGATGCCGCGTTCGACGAGGCCGGCGACGTAGCGTTTCTCCTCAATCTGGGCGCGGGCGGAGGCGACGGTATCGGCGAGCGTCCGCTCCTCCCAGTCGTCGAACACCTTGAACTCCATCACCACGGCGGGATCGCTGCCCTCGGAACCATCGTTGGGCACAAGAGCCACGTCGTAGCGCCCGAAGCCGCTCTCGCGGTTGGACTCCACTGCGTAGCGGCCGCGCAGCGACGCGAGTAGGCCCAGCACCAGGCCGTGGTAGAAGCGCTCGGGCTCACTCGACTCAGAGGGATGGGTACCCGAGTCGAAGGACGAGACGCACGCCCGTGTGACATCCGCGAGGCAGCGCGTCGCCACCCGCGTGTCGCCCTCGAGCAGCGCGCGGGAAAACTGGTCGTAGCGTACGCGCGCCGGCGAGAACCAGCCGCGCACCATGCGGTCGAAGGCCAGCTCGACCTCCCTGTTGGTAAGGCGCAGACGTCGCGGCGTGGTCTCGGGGAACTCGGGTACCGCCCCCGGGCTTGTCACATAGCCGGCGGCCAGAAGCAAAGCCCATACGGCATCGGGTGTCGTAGAGAGTTCCGAGAAGACCACCTGCTCGTCGATGACCTTTGCCACCTCGCCACCACGCATGAGCTCCTCGAAGTCAGCCTTGAGGTCCTCGTCGCCGCGGCGCACGACCTCGCTCACGAGTCCATTGTCGGAGGTGTTTGCCCAGTACGCCCTGAACTCGCCGAACTGCAGATACTGGGTGAGGGACCACGGGTTGTAGATGTGTTCATGCCCGTCGAACACGAAGCCGTCATACCAGTCGCGCACGTCGTCGCGCTTTGCGGTGAGTCCGTACTCGGCAAGCGCGGCATCCACCTCTCCCTGCGTGAACCCAAAGCAGGTCTGGTATAGCGGCGTCGAGGAGGTAACCACCACGAGGTTGTTGAGATCGCTGAAAATTGACTCACGGGAGACGCGCGTGACGCCGGTGATAAGCCCACGTCCGAGCGACGGGTTGGTCTTGAATGTGGAGTTCATGAGCTGGCGCATGAAGCCGGACGCCTCGTCCCAGTAGCCGCCCGTCCAAGCGCACTCCACGGGAGCGTCGTATTCGTCAAGCAGCACCACGGGCGCCGTACCGTGCTCCACTCGCAGCATGGAGCAGAGGCGCTTGATGCAGGCGGTCGCGGTTATGTCGTCCATATTGTCCGAAACACGTGAGAGAAACTCCCTATCACCGTCGCTCACGGAATCCGACTCCCGCAGATAACCGTGCGCCTCGACCGCAACGCGCAACACCTGTGCGATACCTGCGCGTGCGTTCTCCCAATCTCCGGCTTTCACGTCAGCGAAGCTCAGCTCCACTACCGGCACCGTGCCCTGCAGCGCCCGCATGGCAGGGTCCTCCCACACCTCCAATCCGCCAAAAAGCTCCTCTCCACGGTCGGCAAACTCGGTAGAGAGGAAGCAGCGGACGGTGTCGAGGTTAAGAGTCTTACCGAAGCGCCTCGGCCGACAGACGAGGGTGACGTCGTCCTGCGCGAGCCACCAATCCCGCACGAAGCCAGTCTTGTCAACATAGAAGCTCCCGTTTGCGCGGATTCCTTCGAATCCCTGTGCCCCAATCTTTATGCTGCGTGCCATGATCGCGCCTCTCGTTTCTCCCGTCCTCACCAGTGTAGCACGCACACGTCCGGCGGTCGGGCCTTTGCCCTCGTGACGCCACGTGGCCGCTTCCGTGCCTTCCCACTGATATGGAACGCCCCTTTAGGAACAGGGCTCCCGGTGAGTTCGCTCCGAACCCCTAAGCACGGAACTAACTCCCCGGGAGCCCTGTTCAGGCGCGTTGCTCTTTCGCTCTTGGAGGCAAGCGACTTCTGAAGCTATTGAAGCCCCATTAGCTAGGTCTAGTCCAGATTCTCCCCGTTACTCGCGATAACTTTTTTATACCAATGGAACGAGTCCTTGCGCACGCGGCGCAGGTCGAGCAGGTCGAACTCCTCACGATTGACGAAGATAAACCCGTAGCGCTTGACGAATCCCTCATGCGTGGAGATAAGGTCAACCGCGCTCCAAGGACAATATCCCATCATCCGCACGCCATCACTGATGGCCAGATGCATCTGCTCGATGTGAGCACGCAGGTAGTCGATCCGATACGGATCGTGCACCACGTCGTTTCCCGCCTCGTCCTGCTCGAGCTTGTCATAGGCACCCAAGCCATTCTCGGTGATGATGATGGGCAGGTGATAGCGACTGTACACCTCGCGCAGCGTGTTACGGAAGCCCACCGGGTCGATCTCCCATCCGAACTCGGTCTTTTGGAAATGCGGGTTGGGCACTCCCTTTGCAAAGCCAGGAATCACGAGCTGGCGCTGCTGGTCGCCAGTGTGTCCGGCCTTCTCGGTGCCGTCGCTCGCCGCCACGGTGGCCGTGCTGTAGTAGTTAAAGGCGATGAAGTCGGGCTTTGCGGCAGCCATAATCTCCATGTCGCCATCCAGGATGTTCTGCGGCAGCGCGTCTTGCCCCTCCAGCCAGCTCCACACGATGTTGTTGTAGATGCCATAGACGGCCATATCGAGGTAAAGCCAGTTACGGAGCGCGTTGAAGTTCTGGGCGGCCAGGATATCCTCGGGCTTGTCGGTTTCGGGATAAACGAGTGCGATGTTGGGCGCAGGACCGATCTTTGCCTCGGGCAGCATCTCGTGGCAGAGCTTCATGGCCTTTGCCTGGGCAAGCAACATGTGGTGGTTCTGCTCGTAGATGAGCTTGGTGGCACCGGGCGCGGAGGTGTCGATACCCAAGATTGCCTCGGCCGCGAGCGTCATCATGTTTTGCTCGTTGATGGTAAGCCAGTACTTTACGCGATCGCCATAACGTTCGAACATCAGGCGGCTGAACTCGAGAAAGGCATCCACGGTGGCACGGTTGCCCCAGCCGCCCTGGGCGTCGAGCGCCGCGGGTAGGTCGAAGTGATACATGGTCACGAGCGGTTGGATGTCGTACTTGAGGCACTCGTCAATAAGGTCGGAGTAGTATTGCACGCCCTCCTCGTTCACGCGGCCGGTGCCATCGGGCAAAAGGCGCGCCCAGCTAATGGAGAAGCGATAGGTCCTAAAGCCCATCTCCGCCATAAGGGCGACGTCCTCCTTGAACCGATGGTATTGGTCGGCCGCGACCTCAAAGCCAGACGTGCCCGCAGGCGGCTCCTTGACGTCTTGGACCGACGGCCCCTTACCATGCTCGAGCGCGGCTCCCTCGACCTGATACGCGGAAGTCGAGGCACCCCATAAGAAGTCTTTTGGGAAGGGCTTCAGAGACTTATGCAACATGTTATTCTCCTTTCCACGGTATACCTGCAAAAAAGCATGCACAAAGAGCCCCGTGGCGCAACCGCGCTTGGGGCGAAATGTGCATCCGACTCGACGGATGGGCCATGCCACGGCGCAAAGAGCAACGCAAAACGCAATGCCTCTGGGGGATACCGTAGCGCCATCACTCGCGATTATATTGATGGGAGAGCGCCATGCATCACAACAATCACAGCACGCAGTAAATCGCGCGGAAGGATAGGCCGAGCCAGAACCGGTCGGCAAGTCCATTTGTCCGCGAACGGTCAAACGCAAAAAACGTCTTTGGGGCGTGATACCTTTAGATTGTAAGCAAAACACGGATTGGAGGAAATCATGCGTTGCAACAATTGTGGAATGGAAAACGTACCAGGCGCAGCGTTTTGCTCACGTTGTGGCGCGTTACTTGCGGAACCGATGTACTCCCCGGAGCAGCAGGAACAGTCCTACTATGAGCCGCAGTATCAAGCCCAGAACACTAACCCCAACTGGGGCGTCCAGCCCAATCAAAGCATGTGGCCCGCTCCACGCAAAAACAACCTCCCCATTGTGGTCGGCCTCTCGGTCGCTCTGGTCCTCGCCATTGGCGTTGGCACGTTCGCCCTTTTGAGCAGCAGGCCCTCGGCCAACGCGGGCAACAAGCCCGAGCAATCCAGCTCCAACATCATGCTCATCGCGCAGAACTTCATTGGCACCCTTTACAACAACGACTACAGCAAGGTCAAGCCGCATCAGATCATGACCTACGCCCCCATCGTTAAGCGTTGCATCCCCCACATGCGGCCCGGATCCGCAGCGTGCAACAAGTTCGTCACCCAGGTAAAGAAAGTCTTCGTCGACAACAGCAGGAACAACTACACGCGCGTCATCAACAACAAAAAGATCGTGGTAAAGCCAGGCGACGGAAACAATCCTCCCGTTATCGTAGTTCCTTGGAAAATGGCCTTTATCGTATCGTTCGACGCCAACGGCGGAACGGGAAGCATCAATAACATCACAGTGATGCAGAACCAGTCCGAAACGCTGCCCGCAAATGGATTCGAGCGCGAGGGCTACGTATTCCGCAACTGGAACACCTCTCCCGACGGCAGCGGCCAGACCTACGCCGCTGGATCCAAGATCACCCCTTCCGAAAACACAGCACTCTATGCTCAGTGGGACAAAGACGCAGAGAATCCTGACCCCGCACCGCAACCCGAAAAGACCTACACCGTAGCCTTCGACGCCAACGGCGGCACGGGCAGCGCCCAGAGCGCAAAGGTGAAGGACGGCGAGACCACTACGCTTCCCGCAGACGGTTTTGAGCGCGACGGCTACGTGCTCGACGGCTGGAGCACCTCCACCGACGGCAGCGGCGATACATACGGCACAGGAGCGGAGTTCGCCCCCAAGGCAGATACGACCTTCTACGCCCAGTGGACCAAGAAGGAAGACAAAGAGCCCGAACCGAAGACCTACACAGTGGCCTTCGACGCGAACGGCGGCACGGGCAGCGCCAATGAGGCTACCGTAAACGTGGGCGAGACCACCACGTTGCCTGTGGGCGGGTTCGAGCGCGAGGGCTACGAGTTCAGCGGCTGGAACACGTGGGCAGATGGCAGCGGCCAGGGATACGACGCGGGAGCAGAATTCACGCCCGAAACGGACACGCTTCTCTTTGCGCAATGGACCGAGAAACAGAAGGCTGCCGAGCCCGGCAACCCCGCGGACCCGACCGAGCCGAGCAGCCCCACGGACCCGAGCAGCCCCACGGACCCGGCGGATCCCACGACGCCGAGCGAGCCAAGCAAACACACGGATTCGACGACCCCGGCCGATCCCACAGAGCCGAGCACACCGACCAATCCGACCGACACAACGACGCCGAGCGAGCCGACGACCCCGGCGGGATCCACGACCGCGACGCCAACCGAACCGACCGAGCCCTCCTATTCCACGACCACGACTCCGGGCGAGTCCGCAACCACGATCTACTACACCATCACCTTCGATACCAACGGCGGCAGCGGCTACGTTCAGTCGGCCCAGGTCGAGAGCGGCCAGTCCACCACGCTACCCTCGGGCGGCCTGACACGCGATGGCTACGAGTTCGCAGGCTGGGGCCTCTCGCCAGACAGCGGCAGCACCTATTATGGTGGCACCGAGCTGACCCCCACCAGTGACATGACCCTGTATGCCCAGTGGATCAGGGTCGAGCAGACCACCACCCCAGACCCCAGCACCACGACCGACCCAGACAAGTCCTCCACTCAGGAACCCAATTCCACGGACACCCACCAGGACGAATGGACCGTCAACGTTGACAACGAGGGCATGGTCACCGACGTCGAGAACATCACCGACGGCGCACAGCCCAGCGACAACGCCGGCGCCAGCGACCTCGGCAGCACCGAGACGACCCCTGACGCAACGCCAACCGAGACAAATAGCGACGCCTCCGGTAGCGACGAAGAAACCACCGAGAGCGCATAGCGCACCGCAAACGGCCTTCCCCAAGGCGAACCTCCCGACGAGCGCCCCTTGCAAGGTGCTTGCCGGGAGGTTTTGTTTGCGCCTCGCTTTGTGAGGGGTGCGTTCGCCACAGGAAAGTCAATCTCTGCTCAGGGCCGGCCAACCTGAGCTGGTAGCCCGTGAACTGCGGCGGCCATGTTGCGTACGTAGTCGCAAACGGCATCCACGCAGCTCTCCCCCAGCTCGCCAATCATGTGCACGATGGCCGACCCCACGATCGCACCGTCAGAGACCGTCGCCATGTGGGCCGCCTGTTCGGGCGTGGAGATACCAAAGCCCACGGCGCACGGCAAGTCGGGCCGCACTCCCCTCACGAGCTCGACCATGGCACCGATGTCGGTGGTTATCTGCGCGCGTACGCCGGTAACCCCCAGCGAGCTGACGCAGTAGACGAATCCCTTCGCATCGGCCGCAATCGCCCGAATCCTATCATTAGACGTCGGGGCAATGAGGCTCACCACATCCAGTCCCGCCGCCGAAAACGGCACGTCGAATTCTTCCTTCTCCTCATGGGGCACGTCGGGCAAAATCACGCCACCCATGCCCAGCTCGGCCTGACGCGCGGCGAACCGCTCGATGCCGTAGGAGTACACCACGTTTGCGTAAGTCATTATCACCAGCGGCACGTCGCTTTGCCGACGTACGCGCTCCACCATGCAAAACACGTCGTCGGTGGTCACCTGGTTGCGCAGGGCCCTGAGGTTCGCCTCCTGGATCACCGGCCCCTCGGCCGTGGGATCCGAAAACGGTATGCCCAGCTCAATGAGGTCGGCTCCTGCCTCGGCCATCCCAAGCACGAGCTTCTCCGTCACCTCGAGCGTGGGGTCGCCGGCCGTTATGAACGGAATGAACGCCTTGCCGTTGGGGCTGTTTGCGAATGCTCTGGCAATGCTGCCTGCGCCGACTATGCTACTCATGCAGATCCTCTCCCCTGTAGCGCGCGATCGCCGCGACGTCCTTGTCGCCACGACCGCTGAGCGTTACGACCATGATTTGGTCAGGCCGCATGGTCGGCGCGAGCTTTATGGCATGGGCCACGGCATGCGCGCTCTCGATTGCCGGAATCACGCCTTCGGTGCGGCTCAGATACTCGAACGCTGCAACGGCCTCGTCATCGGTGACGGCAACGTACTCAGCCCGACCCGAATCGTGCAGCGCCGCATGCTCGGGCCCCACCCCCGGATAGTCGAGCCCCGCGCTAATGGAGTACACCGGCGCGATCTGGCCGTACTCGTCTTGGCAAAAGTAGCTCTTCATGCCATGGAAGATGCCCAACTTGCCGGTGGATATGGTCGCCGCCGTCTCCCACGTGTCGATGCCGCGACCTGCGGCCTCACAGCCGATAAGCCTCACGCCCTCGTCGCCGATGTAGTGATAAAAGCTCCCGATGGCGTTCGACCCTCCGCCCACGCACGCGAGCACGGCGTCGGGCAGACGGCCTTCGACCTCGAGAACCTGCGCGCGACTCTCGCGACTGATGACCGCCTGGAAGTCGCGCACGATGGTGGGAAACGGATGCGGCCCCATCACCGAGCCCAAGCAGTAATGCGTGTCGTCAATGCGGTTGGTCCACTCGCGGAACGTCTCGCTCACGGCATCCTTGAGCGTTGCCGTGCCGGCGTCCACGCCGCGAACCTCCGCCCCCAACAGGCGCATGCGATAGACGTTGAGCGCCTGACGCTCCATGTCCTCTCGGCCCATGTACACCACGCACTCCATGCCCATGAGCGCGGCGGCCGTAGCCGTGGCCACACCATGCTGGCCGGCTCCCGTCTCGGCTATGAGGCGCGTCTTGCCCATGCGTTTGGCGAGAAGCGCCTGGCCAAGGACGTTGTTTATCTTGTGGGCACCCGTGTGGTTGAGGTCCTCGCGCTTGAGGTAGACCTTTGCGCCGCCCAGATCGGCCGTCATGTTTGCCGCAAAGTACAGCAGGCTCGGACGCCCGGCGTAGTTGTTGAACAGGTCGGTGAGCTCGGCGTTAAAGACCGCGTCGTCCTTGAATCGGTCGTACGTCTCCTCCAGCTCGAGCACGGCGTTCATGAGCGTCTCGGGGATGTATTGGCCACCGTGAATGCCAAACCTGCCCCGCGACGCGCTCGAATTGCTCATTGCGCTCCTCTCGTCGTCTCGTCGCCAAGAAACGCGCTCCTCTTGGCGGCCCTTCTTACGGCCTCGACGGCCGCCCTCATCTTTGCCGGATCCTTGGTTCCGTGAGTCTCGACACCACTGCTCATGTCCACGCCCCAGGGGCGAACGGCAGCAATGGCCTCCCCCACGCTGGCCGGCGACAACCCTCCTGCCAGCACAAACGGTCTGCGCACGCCACGCACCAACGACCAGTCGAACATCTTACCCGTTCCTTGGCCGTTATCGAGCAGCACGAGATCGGCCGTGCTTGCCTCCGCCCGCGCCACGTCCTGCGGCGTCCGCACGCTAAAGGCCTGCCACAGGGGCACGTCGCTGAGGGCACGGAGCTCCGCAAGATACGACTCGTCTTCGCCGCCGTGGAGCTGCGCCACGTCGATGGCCCCTTGCGCAAACAGACGCGCTACCACGTGCGGCGGCTCGTCCACAAACACGCCCACGCGCTCTATTCTCGGCGCGACCAGCGAGGTAAGCCCTGGCAGGTCGTCCGAGCTCACCGACCGCTTCGAGCGGGGGAAGTCCACCACAAAGCCCACGAAGTCGGGCCGCACGTCGTTGGCCGCCACCACGTCCTGTGGTCGAGACAGCCCGCACAGCTTGACGCGCGTGCCGCCATCGCCCTTCGCGCCGGGCCACGTGGGGGCCTCTGGATCCGCGCGTCGACCACGCGCGGCATCGGACGGGCGGCTCACAACAGGCTCCTCAGTTCATCGAGCGCCGCGCGCTTGTTTGGCGCCCGCATGAGGGTCTCTCCAATGAGCACGGCATCGACACCCGCCTCGGCAAGCCTTGCCACGTCGCTGGCCGTCTGCACGCCGCTCTCGCTCACGAACACGCGGTCGGGACCAACGAGCGGACGAAGGTCGACGCTTCGGCCGAAGTCCACCTCAAACGTACGCAGGTCTCGGTTGTTGACGCCGACGACGCGCGCTCCGGCCGCCAACGCGCGGGGAACCTCGTCCGGCTCGTAGGCCTCCACCAGCGCAGAAAGACCCAGCTCGTGGCATAGCGCCACAAAGCGCGTGAGCTCCTCGTCAGAAAGGATCGCGCAGATGAGCAACACCGCGCTCGCACCCAGGACCTTGGCCTCGTAAATCATGAGCTCGTCCACCACGAAATCCTTGCGAAGCGTCGGGATGTTTACGCTCCCCGAAACCGCCGCCAAGAAGCGATCTTCTCCCATAAAGAAGTATGGCTCGGTGAGCACGCTCACCGCAGCGGCACCCGCCAACTCGTAGTCGCGCGCAATCGCCGCCGGATCGAAGGTCGGAGAGATGAGACCCTTGCTGGGACTCGCCTTCTTGCACTCGCACACGAACGCCATGCCCGGCACGCGCAGGGCCTTCTCGAAGGGAAACGCGAACGAGCCCTCGGCGTCCGCGAGGTCTCGCGCCCTCTTTGCCACGGTCTCCAACGGCACGCGTTCCCGCGCCTCCCGGCACCTTTCGCGCGTCCGCGCCGCGATGCGGTCCAAAATGGTCATCACTCGCCCTCCTCCTGCCGCCCGAATGGCACAAACGCACCGGGTCCGTTTGCGCCGCCTGTGAGCTATCGGTTGGATTCCTCAATAAGCTTGTTGAGCCGGCCAACAGCGGTACCCGATGCTACGACCTCGCGCGCCATCTGCACTCCCGCCGCCACATCGTCAACGATTCCTGCCGCCACCAGCGCAAATCCCGTATTGAGCAGCACGGCATCACGCTTGGGCCCCTGCTCTTGTCCGGCAAGAATCGCTCGCACCGTGGCGGCGTTCTGCTCGGGCGTCCCGCCAAGCAGATCGTCCTTGCTGCAGCGCTCGAAGCCAAACTCCTCGGGCGTCACGACGCTTGACCTGTAGTAGCCGTCGCGCAGCTCGCACACCGTTGTGGGCGCCGCAAGCGACAGCTCGTCCATGCGGTCTTGCCCATACACCACGAACGCGCGGCGCACGCCCAAGGCGCTGAGCACCTTGGCGATAGGCTCCACGAGGTACTCGTCGTACACGCCAAGCAAGTACGCCGCAGGTCGCGCGGGGTTGGTAAGCGGCCCCAAGATGTTGAAGACCGTGCGGAATCCCAGCTCACGGCGTATGGCGCCCACAAAGCGCATCGCGGGATGATACTTTTGGGCAAACAGGAAGCACATACCCACCTCGTCGAGCAAGCGACGGCACGTGCTCGGATCCTGCTCGATGTTGACGCCGAGCGCCTCCAGGCAGTCGGCCGTGCCGCACTGGGAGCTCGCCGCGCGGTTGCCGTGCTTGGCGACCTTCGCTCCGGCCTCGGCGCAGACGAGCGCGGTCGTCGTGGAGATGTTGAACGTGTTGGCGCGGTCGCCACCCGTGCCCACAATCTCTAGCACGTCCATGCCCGGGTGCTCAACCGGCGTCGCGAGCTCGCGCATTGCCTCCGCGCAGCCGCTTATCTCGTCGATGGTCTCGGCCTTGGCGCTCTTTGTAGAGAGCGCGGCAAGAAACGCGGCGTTTTGCGTCGCCGACGTCTTGCCCTCCATGATCTCGCGCATGACGGTATAGGCTTCGTCGTACGTGAGGTCCTCTTTCATGACAATCTTTTCGATGGCTTCCTTAATCATCGCGCGCCCCTTTCCGTGTGTGGGACAGGCCTGCAACACAAAGCCCGCCCCGACGTCAATGCGTCCAAGGACGGGCCATCTGGCTCGCGGTGCCACCTTGGTTCGCGGACTTGCGTCCGCGCGCTTTGCGAAGTGCCAACACACTCCCGGCACGTAACGTGTGCCTTACGTCGCAGCCTACTGAGCCAAGCGTGCTTTGGCCGTTGGGTGCGCCCTCGGCGGCCCATTCGCAACCCCGCATCTCGTCTCGGCTCCCACCATCCCGAGCTCGCTCTGCGCGCGTGCGGCTGCTACCTTCCGCCTCATCGGTTTGTCGTACGGATGGAATATAACACTCCCACATCATTCAATCATGCACAGAAACGTAAGTGCAACATATGCGTTGGCACTATGCCCGGGCTGGCAAGCGCCGGGCGGGGAGAGCTTCCCGAGGAATTAGGGCCTGAGCTGGAATCGCGTTTCGTGTGGCTCCACTCGCCACAGGAAAGTCAATCTCGGCTCAAGGCCTGCCGTTTGAGCTGGCTTTGCGTTTCGTGTGGCAAGATTCGCCGAGAATGCCTTCTGTGTGGGCCCGTCCGCCACACGAAAGGCATTCTCAGCTCAAGGTCAGCTCGCCCGGGCCTGCATCCCTTGAACCGCGGCGACGGATGGAGGGCCGAGTTTTGATATGGAATAATGAGTACGCAAGGCTTTTCTTGGCCAGCATCGACGAGAGGGTAACTGGTTCGCATGAAAACAAGAGAAACGATTGTCATCCTGAGCCTGACCGCGCTTTTGGGTCTTGGTGCCTGCGGCAACGCGACCACGCAACAACAGACAAAAACCGATGCGCAGTCGCAGGCCGAGAGCGAGGCAACGAAGCCGCTCTCGGCAGCCGCCGAAAAGCAGAGCATCAAGCTTGAGGGCGTGGGCAACGCGCGCCAGCTCGGCGGATACGTGGGCGAGGGCGGCAAGGCCGTGAAGGACGGCGTGCTCCTGCGCACGGCCGCTTTGGGCGAGGCGACCGAGGCGGACGTCAAGCGCCTCAAGGACACCTACCACCTGGCCGAGACCATCGATCTGCGCATGAGCCGCGAGACCGAGGCCGACCCCGAGCCCCAGATAGACGGCGTGAAGGCCCTCAACATCCGCATCGTCGACGAGGAAGCCATGGCTAAGGGAATCGAGTCGCTGACCCCCGAGGAGCAGGAGATGATGCTCTCCGACAGCCCGGCAGAGAAGCTCAAGCCCATCATGAAGCTCGGCATCGTTGGCGACCAGATGTACGTCAACTTCCTCTCCCACGACGCGGGCAAGCAGGGCTACGCGCAGATGTTCAAGGAGCTGCTGGAGCTGCCCGAGGGCGAGTCGCTGCTGTTCCACTGCACCCAGGGCAAGGACCGCACCGGATGCGCGGCCATGCTCATACTCTTTGCGCTGGGCGTGGACGAGGAGACCATCATGGGCGACTACCTGCTCACGAACGAGTTCAACGCCGGGCTCATCGCGCAGGAGCGGCAGGAGATGCTCGACGCCGGCGTGAAGGAGAGCGAGCTCGACGGCGTCATGATCGCCCGTGACCAGGTCTTCCCCCAGACCATGACCAACGCGCTCGACTGGCTCAAGAAGGAGTACGGCTCGCCGATGGGCTACATCACCAAGGAGCTGGGGGTCACCGAGGAGCAGATCGCGCAGCTGCGGGCGAAGTTCCTGGCATAGACGTTTCGCGATAGGGACTCTAAGAACATGGGATGTGCGAACGGAGAATTGACCGCGCCGATGGCAAAGGGGCCAAACCCGTCGTTTGCTCATCACTTGGTCTATACTGAGGATTCGTCCATCCGGAGAAAGGCCTGCCATGTATGCAATGCAATCTATCTTTGGTTTTATCGTCTCCGCAATCGTCCCCATCGCAATCATCGCCATCGTGCTTTCGCAGCTCGCCTACGTCGTGCGCCAGCAACATGTGGCGGTAATCGAGCGCCTTGGACGCTTCCATGGGTTCTCGGGTCCCGGTCTACACTTTAGGGTGCCGTTTGTGGACCGCGTCTTTTACATCGACCTCAAGACCGAGGACGAGCACATGACGTTTGACGCAAAGACATCCGACAACGTTACCATCGAGCTCGACGTGTCCATCCAGTACCACGTGGACAGCTCCAACATGAATCAGCGCGAGAACTCGGGCGTGTACAAGAGCTACTACATGCTGCAGGATCCCGTGTCGCAGATGCAGGACTATTTGGCCGACGCGTTGCGTTCGCAGATTCCCAACCGCACTCTTGACGAGGTGTTCTCCGAGAAGGACGCCATCGCCCATGCCATCGACGAGGTCGTAGCACACAAGATGCTCGAGTACGGTTACGTACTCGTCACCACGCTCATCACCCGCATCAAGCTGCCCGCCGAGGTACAGGAGTCGATGAACCACATCATCGCGTCCAAGAACAACCTCGAAAGTGCGACCAACGACGCAAACGCGGCGCGCGCAAAGACCGTCATCGCCGCGCAGGCAAAGGCCGAGGCCATGGCCGCCGAGGGCAAGGGCATCGCCGATCAGCGCATCGCCATCGCCCGCGGCATCAAGGACTCCATCGACGTGATTCAGGGCTCGACCATGACCACCGAGGAGGCCAACCGCCTGTTTGAGTTCACCCAGTGGGTGGACATGATGCGCGGCTTCGCCGACAAGGGCGCGAGTTCGGTGGTGCTGCCCAGCGACTTCCGCGAGAGCCAATCGATGTTTGAGCAGCTCGTAGCCGCACAGTCTGCGCCGCAGCCCCATATCGACCCGGAGCCCGCGCCCAGGCCGCACGTCCATGACGACACCGGAAACGGCAACCATGCAGCCCACTAGCGGGACATTCCAATAAAGGCCAAACGGATCGCCCGTTCCAGGCCATTGCCGTAAAACTGTGGCGCGGAGTTCCCAAGGAGCTCCGCGCTACGCGCGCTGCAGTAATTGATGAGGCTGCACCCCGCCGTGCCCGACATTTATTGCACCATTTCGGAATTAGACGGCTAGCTCGGAACAAGGTTTCCGCAAAGTTTTGTTCCGCGGAAACTCCCGGGGCGGTCGCGAAAGCTGTCCAAGACATTTTGCGCGCCGGGCACCCTTAACGCCAATGCCCGTGAGGCATCGCGAGAAGCCCCCTTACTTTCCGAAAGCGTTTGGAGTACTATGTTTCGGTTTGTCCAAACGGACAGGAGGGTTTATGAACATCGAGGACTTCTATGCAGGCGCGGAGTTCTTTGCCCATACGTGGCTTGGCGCGCATCTGGAGGATGGCGGCGTAACGTTTAGGACGTACGCCCCGTCCGCGGAGCGCATCGACGTCCGCACAGCCATGGGAGAGATTCCCATGGGCAGGGTTGCAGACGGCAACTTTTGGGAGGCCCATGTCGACGGCATGGGGCCAGGCGACCCTTATGCCTACGCCATCTGGCACGACGGCAAGGTCCAAGAGCACTGCGACCCATTTGGTTACGGCATGGACCTACGCCCCGCGCATCGCTCCATCGTGCGCGACCTCAGCTTCGACTGGCACGACGAGGCCTGGATGGCTCGACGGTCCACCCACTACGACGAGCCACTCAACATCTACGAGCTGCACGTGGGCAGCTGGCGCAAACGCAGTGGCGTGCGACAGAGCCTTGAGGTCGGCGACTGGTTTACGTACTCCGAGCTGTCCTATCAGCTCATCCCCTACCTCAAGGAAGCGGGATATACGCACGTGGAGTTCCTGCCGCTCATGGAGCATCCCTTTGACGGGTCGTGGGGGTATCAGCCCACGGGATTCTTTGCTCCCACCAGCCGCTACGGCACCTCACGGCAGCTCATGGAACTTATCGACATGCTCCATGGTTCGGGCATCGGGGCGATTTTGGACTTCGTGCCTGTTCACTTCGCCACGGACGACTATGGCCTGTCGCGCTACGACGGAACCCCGCTCTTTGAACCGGAGGACGAGAAGGAGGCCGTTAGCGAATGGGGCAGCCTGAACTTTGCGCACGGCCGCAAAGAGGTTCGCTCGTTCCTACAGAGCGCTGCCAACTACTGGCTTGGTGCGTATCACTTTGACGGTTTGCGGATGGATGCCATCAGCCGCATCGTGTATAGGCAGGGCAACAAGGAGCTCGGCGTCAACGCACCGGCCGTGGAGTTCGTGCGCAACATGAACGGCGGTCTGCGCTACCTCAATCCCGGCGCCATGCTCATCGCCGAAGACTCGACGGACTATCCCGGCATCACGGCACCCGTGAGCCAGGACGGCTTGGGATTCGACTACAAGTGGGACATGGGATGGATGAACGACACGCTCAACCTCTTTCGCACGCCGCCCGAGGAGCGGAGCGCCAACTACCACAAGCTGTCTTTTTCCATGATGTATTACCCGAGCGAGCGATACATGCTTTCGCTCTCGCACGACGAGGTGGTCCACGAGAAGGCGACCATCGTCCAAAAGATGTGGGGCGACTACGACGTCAAGTTCCCCCAGGCAAGAACGCTCGCGCTGTACATGTACGCCCATCCCGGGAAGAAGCTCAACTTTATGGGAGGCGAACTAGCGCAGCTGCGCGAGTGGGACGAGCAACGGGAACAGGATTGGTCGCTGCGGCAATATCCCCTTCACGACTCTTTCTATCACTTTTGCACCGAGCTCAATGAGCTGTATGAAGACCATCCTGCGTTGTGGGCCAACGACTATGGCGGGGACGGGTTCTCGTGGCGACAGGTTTCGGACCCCACGAATGTGGTGTATGCCTTCGAGCGGCGCAGCACGAGCGAGCGGATGCTCTGCGTGCTCAACCTTTCTGATAAGGAGCTGCCCGACTACGTATTGAGCCCAGGAGACGTTCGCCGCGCACGGCTGTTGCTCAACACCGACTGGGAGCGTTTCTCGGGCGGCACGTACGAGGACGATTGCCGCTGGTTCAAGATTCCCGATTGCCAACTTACGTGCACGCTCGCGCCGTTCTCGGGACAGCTTTACCTTGTGGAGTAACCGCACGCCACATGCGGGCATCGGGCGTGGTACGATGGTTTCATCGGTTATCGTACGGTGAGGAGGCATCATGATTCTTGCAAAACAGCCATCGGTCGAGGATGCCAAGCAGCAACGCGAGCTCATTGCGCACATCGAGCCAGCCGACGACGAGCTGCTGGCGGCGGAGGGTCTCGTGGAGGTCATCACCGATGAGGATGACGAAGGCGGCGACGCGGAGGACGAGGGCTAGTACGCAGGCGGTCCTGCCCATTGCCCGAGCGCGCGGCGTCCGCAGGACTGTACACCCGTTCGGACAACGCGACAACAGCGATATGATATCTTGCCTGTGTAGTTGGACCCGTCCGTTCGGTAAAGACCGGAGCCATGCGCAAGGTAAATGGATTTAGCGTTCGCGAAATCGTAAGAAACATCGGCGCCAAGAGCATCGTTGCCTCACTGCTCCTTTGAACTGGTATCGCCTTTCGTGTGGGTGCAATCGCCACACCAAAGCCAATCTCGGCTCAAAAGGCACCCACCCGAGCTGAGATTACTTTTCGTGTGACGTTTTGTGCTGGGATTTCTTTTGGTGTGGGTCTTTCAGCCACACAAAGTTCGATCTCGGCTCAAAAGGCACCCACCCGAGCTGAGATTTCTTTTCGTGTGGCGTTTTGTGCTGGGTTTTCTTTTGGTGTGGGTCCTTCAGCCACACAAAGGCCGATTCCCGCTCAGGGAAGCCAGCTTTGAGCGGGAATCGCGCTTCGTGTGGCGTCCTGAACTGAAATCGCGCTTCGTGAGGGTCTGCCCACCTCACGAAGCGCGATTCTAGCTCAAGGCCAATCCGACTGAGCTGAACCCCCGTTTCGTATAGCACATCAAATGGCCCGCCAGCAGTTCAGTTCTGCTGGCGGGCCATCCTCACAGGAGGCTTATCTTAATGATGTTGCTGGCACCAATATCGCGAGCCACTTGTCGATTCTAGTCCAAGTCGGCGCCATTGCTAGCGTTACTTATTTATAATTGTAGAAGGATTCCTTGCGCACGACGCAGGTCGCCCGTGCCCGCACTCACCACGTCGATGAGACGTGGTGAGCGGTCGCTCGAGACAACGTTGTAATTTCGCAAGCTACGAAAGCAGCTTGCGCCTTGCCTGTTTGAGCCAATTTCTCCTGAACGACGCCCTGTTGCCGAAGAAGCGCACGTCCGTTTCGGTCTGCTCGCCGCGCTCATATTTCACTGCCGCAAGCTCGATAGCGCAGAGGTAGTCCGCTACCTGTGCTAGGCGGAAGGTACGGTAGTCCAACTCCCTGCGCACGACGGCCTCCCTGGCGAGCGCGTAGTCGAACGCCGCCTCAAGGGCCTTCGAGACTGCCCGCTGGGCTTGATCGTAATAGATCTTCACGTGGTCGAAACTCTGGAAGTACGTGAGGTTGTCCACCAACAACGCGGCGAGGTCGCGCCGAATAAGCGACTGAAGCCGCTGAGCGTCTCCGAACTCGCGACTCCGGTAGACGAACGAACAGTAGCGTATGGGGAGCTTCTGCACGAGCATATTGAACGACATGAGCAGATATTTCCGATGGCTCATGCCGAGGTTTGCGTAAGCGTCGTGTGCCCTCATGAGAGGGGTGGCGTGAAACGGGATGTTTGGAAGTCCCTTGCGATCCAAAGCCTCCTCGTACAAGCCGATTCGCCACGCGATATCGTCCGACTGGTTGTGAAGCACGTAGGTGACTACGTAGTACTCCGTCATGCCCTTTTGGGTGCCGCTCTCGTCAACGAAGACGCTAAGATCGCTCAAGTTCCCTCCCACCGCATAAAAATAATGCCGGGGGATCAGCCCCCGGCGCTTGATAGTAGTGCTCGGCACCACCAATACTTTTTATACCACTATTTCGTCTCCCTTATTCCAGGATTCTGTGCCCATTTTGGCTGCACGATTTGTACCAGATTTGTACCAGTCATGGGAAACAACGGCCCCATAGGTGGCGTTTCGGCAGCTCAGAAGGCCTAGTCCAGATCCGCTCCATTGCTCGCGATGACCTTTTTATACCAATAGAACGAGTCTTTGCGACTGCGGGCCATGGAGCCTTTGCCCTCATCGTCCATGTCGACGTAGATAAACCCGTAGCGCTTGCGCATCTCGCCCGTACCGGCCGAAACGACGTCGATGCAGCCCCAGGTGGTGTAGCCCCACAGGTCCACGCCGTTCTCGATGGCGCGCTCCATGGCCTGAATGTGCAGACGATAGTACTCGATACGGAACGGGTCGTGGATGGAGCCATCCTCTTCCACCGTGTCATACGCGCCGAGGCCATTCTCGACGACCATCATAGGCAGGCCGTAACGAGCCGCCGCCCACTCGAGGTACCACTGCAGGCCCGTGGCGTCGGTCGCCCAGCCCCAGTCTGAGTACTTGAGGTACTCGTTGCGCGCGCCGGCGCTGAAGTTGCCCTTTACCATGTCCTTGACCTCGTGCGTGGTAACGACGTTGGACATGTAGTAGCTAAACGTGTAGAAGTCGACGGTGCCCATGGCCAGGTCGACGAGGTCGTTCTCGGTGATCTCGAGCTCGACGTTGTGCTCCTTCCACAGGCGCGTGGCGTAGGTGGGATACTCGCCCAAGCACTGCACGTCGCCGGAGTACCAGACGCCCTCCTCCATCTGATGCTGGGCCTTGAGGATGTCGGCCGGATCGCAGGTGTGGGGATACCAAGCGATGCCGCAAATCATGCAGCCAATCTTGTTGTCGCCGTCGATGGCATGGCCAATCTGCACCGCCTTGGCGCTCGCCACGTACTTGTGGTGAAGATGCTGGTAGGCGGCCTGATAATCAGCGTCCGTGGTGTGGCCCGTGAACGGCAGGAACATGATGGTGTTGTTGATCTCGTTGAAGGTGAGCCAATGGTGCACGAGACCCTTGAACTCACGGAAGCACGCCGTGGCATAGCGCACGAAGTGATCGATGGTCTCGCGGTTCTCCCAGCCACCGCAATGCTCCTCAAGGTAGAGCGGTGTGTCGAAGTGCCAAATGGTCACGAGCGGCTCGATGTTGTGCTTGTGCATCTCTTCGAACATGCTCTTGTAGAAGGCAACGCCCTCGGGGTTGGGCTCAGCCTCAAGGCCCGTGGGGAACAGGCGCGACCAGCTGATGGACATGCGGAACTGTTTGAAGCCCATCTCGCCGAGAAGCGCGATGTCCTCTTTGTAGTGGTGATAGCCGTCAACGGCGTCATGGTTGGGATAGTGGTACTCGGGGAGCACGGCGTAGTGAGCGCCCTCGGGCAGGGGGTCGCCGTTCCTCATCTTGCCATGGTTCCCGTCCTTGTCGATGTAGGTAACATAGCGAGGCTCGGTCACGGTGCCACCCGTGGTAACATCGGTCATGGCCATGCCACGGCCGCCCTCGTTCCAGCCGCCTTCCCATTGATTTGCCGCTACCGCGCCGCCCCACAAGAATCCCTCTGGAAATGCCATCCCTTTCCTCCTTTATGCGTGGATTAATAGACACTTTAACAATATCACAGACCGGCAGGGTCTCGGGCGGAAGAACTGCGGGGGCAGGCAGTCCGAACACTCACATGGCGGAACGGGGCTCCCGGGCGGAACGGGGCTCCCGGGGAGTTTGTTCCGCGTAACTAGCCCCTCGGGAACCCTGTTCCGATTAGCGTGAGGTGCACCTCAAAGAGAGACTGCCACATGCTATGATTAGCTTGTGATAGGAGAGCCGACCATCGTCGACAGGAATCACACATGGACCTGATCGAGAGAAGCGCAGATGGAAGACTGGATTCCCTTGCCGCTTGCAAGCTCCTGTGGTCGGGCTCTATTCACGTAGAGCGAAGCGACGCCGCATGGGACGGAACAACCCATGCGCTGCCCACCCCCATCATAGACGACAGCGTAATCTCGCTCTATGGGCTTGCGCATGCGGACGTCGAAGCCATTCTCCCCGACTTTCTCTCTCTGCTTGAGACCCTCGAGAGGGACGAGGAGCTGCGGGTGGCGGAGGAACACGTCCACGAGGCCGTGCGCCCGGCGCTTCTTGATGGGGATCTTACGGGAGCCTCGTTGTTCCTGCTACAGGAAGGGTCGCACCCGCTCATAGTGGAAGCCGAGGGGCCAAACGTCCTGCGAGTACACCTTGACGAGCGGCTTGAGCGCGGCATACCAAACCTGCAAGGGCTCGTGTGCCGCATGCTTTGTTACCTACGGCTGCTACGTGGGGACAGAGAAGCGTTTGACGTTGTGTTTGTTGAGAATGGCTCGAGGGGAAGCCGCAACGCGCTGATGGACTTCCGAGGGTGGGTGGAAGGTGCAAAACGCTGCCAGAACACTCGCGTTTCGGAAGAGGAGATTCGCGCGGTGGAGCAAGCATTCGAGCCTTCGGGCGCGGACGCACTGTGCGCGAACGAGGACATCGACCAAAGTCCAGCCCAGAGCCGAGAGGCGCGCATACTAAAGGCGGCCTACCTCTTGGAATCAAACATCTACGTAACCGAGGCACTCGAAGCCCAAACGAACCAACGACTGCAAGTTCTGGAACAAAAGCACGAGAAGCTCATGGCGTCACAGCCAAAGCAAGACGCAAAGCGTCGCAAGAATCCCACGCCGGGGCTTCTAGACAACAAGGCGGCGATTCGCTCCCTGGGCATCCGTACCGTAATGTATCTTGCCGTCGGCATCGCCCTGCTCATGGCCGGACGAACTTGCATAACGCAAAGTGCGGAGCTGTCCCGGCAGCTCATGGGCAAGGTCGCAGAAGCGTTTGCCATAGCCGGAGACTTTGCGAGCCTCATTTTTGGGCAGTTGCAGGGTGCGAGCGCGAGCGCTCAGCTGGATTCCATCGACCAGAGCGCCATCCTTGGAATCCCGTCAGACGCCGCCGCGGGCGCCATTCGAACGTTTGGCTACGTACTCATGCTTTTGGGCATCCTCATCCCCATTCGCAAGATCCACAAGCGCAAGCGATTCCTCGACCGTGAGCTCGCCCACACTCGATCGCATATGGCGTATTTTGAGAATCTTGCGCAAAAGAGCGCGCTCATCGCCGAGGCAGCTTATGCGCAATCACTGGAAGCATGGGCACGCAAGCTCAAGGAGGTGACCGAAGAGTCCGAGCTCGCGAAGGACGCCTCCAAACGGCTTAGCAAAGCAAGGTGCAACAGCAAAGACCTTTTGGACGAATGCTACGAATCCGCAGGGTTCTTGCCGCCACAAACGCGCAATCTCGCTGCCACGTGCACGCTCTACGACCACCTCAGCCAGCATCGTTGCAGTGCCGTCGATGGACCCGACGGTGCGATTGAACTCTTTGAGAAGGAGCTCGCCGCATTACGTGCCGACTACAACCCAAAACAGGCAAGCGCGACGCAGCCTAGCCTTCGCGCGGCAGAGCGAGAACGTCGGCAGCTTGTGCAGGGCATCGAGCGCACCTCTTCCGCCAAGGGCCGTCACCAGATCGTGGTCGACCACTGCAGCAAGACCGAACGCATCCTCGCAACGGCAAATCGCGAGCTCAAAGAGGCGGAGCGGCTCGCGACTCAGGCGCACGACGACATTGGCTAGCGGCCCCATAAGCGGCACATGGCCTGACCGTGGAACAGGGATCCCGGGGAGTTTGTTCCGCATGGCAGCCAGGGGCGTGGCAAGCTAAGGCAAAGGAGTTTGTCGCCCCTATCCTCCCAGCTCGCGTAGGAGCACGAGAAGACGGGCAGGTGTTATGGCCGGAACGACGGCGTGTTCGAGGAGTCGTTTGTCGCGCGTGACAAGATAATCGGGATTGCAGCGCTTGGCGGCGGCAAGGATAAGGTCGTCCTCAAAGTCGGGATGAATGGCGTGATACTTCTCGGCCATCCACATGTCCGACTCGTCGGCACCCACCACCGTGGCGATGCGCCGCATGTTTTGCACGCAGCTCCAAGCAAACTGACGTGCCACGACCGCACAGGCCTCGTCGACGGTTCCACCCTGATCGCGCACGTCTCGTTTGAAGGACGCGGCAGAAATGTACTCTACGTCCTTGAGCGACACGGGAGTATAGAGAAGCTCCGTCTTCATGCGCGAGGCTGTGCCTAGTAGCTCTTTGGCCTCTTTGTGCCCCGGGCGGCTCTCTATAAACGCATCGAGCCATACGTTTGTGTCTAAAAGCAGCATTGCTGGCAGAGCACTCACAGTAGTCCTTTCTCTCGCATGCGATCGAACATCTCCATCTCCAGCAGCTCTTCATCCGAGAGCGTGGTGGGCACGACCTCGTACCCCTCGCCGAGCTGTGCCAGGTAATAGTCAAAGAGTTCCCAAGGCATGAGCCGAGATGCAACGTCTTCGCCATCGACGGACGGCTTGTTCTTCTCGGCAGCTTTGTGCTCTTCCTCGCGCACGATGATGGTTCCCTTGGCAAGCACGCCCTTAAGCACATCCATGCCGCGACCGCCCGATGCTACCAACGACCAAATGGCGCGCACCACCTCTGACGGCGTGTAGCCCATCTGAGCGAAGGCGGCGTCGCCACGTTCCTTGAGGGATGCGTCAATGCGGAAATTCATTTGTGCAGTCATTGCTTGTGACATTATACACTCCTTGTATATGGCGTATATACATCTTAGAGCACAAGAAAAGGAATGTCTAGACAATGCGGAACAGAACTCCCGGGGAGTTCTGTTCCGCGCACGCGTCGTTTTGTCTGTCTAAAGAATTACGCCTCGAAGGGAACCACGTGGGCTACGGCATCAGCCAGCGATACGCTGGCCTCGTCGTTGTCGAGGTCAAGAAGGTCGTACTTCCAGTTGCCCATGCCCAGCTCGTGCATGTAGGACAGCTGGCGGAAGCCGTGTCGGCTGGTCATGCGTTCCACGAGGTCATGATTGTGCACGAGGCCGGCGTTTGTCATGGCAACCACGAGGTCCACCGACGCCGAATCGATGGCGCAGATGTCGCAGGAGACGAGGATGCCCACGTTGGGCGTTACGACCGGCTGGGCGGCCGTACCCTCGCAGTCGCAGCTCACGCTCATGTTGCGCAGCACGTTGATGTACACGATGCGCTTGCCGTAGTGATCGATCGTGGCCTTGGTGGACTCGGTGATCTTTTCCATGAGCTCCTCGTTGGCGACGGACCACTGGCTCCCCCATGTGGCACCATTGTCGGAGGTCTGGGCGTGAATCCACTTCTTGCCCTCCTTGCCAGAGGCGCAGCCGATGCCCAGGTTCTTGTTTGAACCGCCAAAGCCACCCATCATGTGGCCCTTAAAGTGCGTGAGCGTGAGCATGGAATCGTAGTTCTGCAGGTTGGCACCCACGGCCATCGTGTCAAACCAACGGCCGCCCTCGACGGGCCACTCGATGTAGCCGTCCTCGTCCGTAATGTCCACCGGGCAGAACGTCCAGCCGTTGTGGGCAATGGTGTCGCGGTGCTTGGCGGTAGTGTCGCGATCGCCAACATAGTACGTGTTGGTCTCCACAATCTTTGCCCCTGGGAGGTCCTTCTCTACGAGCTCGGCTACCCATGGACGGGGAATGATGTTGGGGCCGTCCTTCTCGCCGGTATGGAGTTTGATGGCGACCTTGCCGTCGATCTTGTCCGCCACCTTGGCGAAAGCCTTGCGCAGGCCCTCAGCACTCAGGTCGCGGGTGAACCACACCACCGAACTCGCGCCGTCGCGCGCCTCGGGAGCCACGTACGCGTTGCCGTCATTCGCAGGTGTTGCGTTGTGGATTGCCATGCCGTACCTCCTTTATGGTTTGTCATGGAATCATCGTACATCAAAGGTATAAACCACGAATGCCATCTTCGTACAAATCATTGAATTTGTTTGAGCGTGTGTCACTGTTCACTCCGGGGGGCCGCGTACCGCCACACATTTCAGACGGCCTGCAACCAGGTGTAAACGGCAACAAGCATATGCGCAACAATGCGCCAATTGAAACTCACGTACGCGCCCTCCGAGGAGTATCCCCAGAGGGCGCGCCATCCATCTATGGGTGAAACACTTATGCGAGGTGAACCCCATTAGAGCTGGGCAAATCCCCGATCTATGTCGGCGATGATGTCGTCGAAGTTTTCGAGACCTACCGAGAAACGCACCATGCCGCTCTCGATGCCCGCCGCGACGAGCTGCTCGTCCGTCAGCTGTCGATGCGTCTCGCTGGCGGGGTGCAGCACGCAGGTGCGGATGTCGGCCACATGGACCTCGTTGGAGGCAAGCTCGAGCGAGTTCATAAACTTCATCGCGCCCTCACGGCCACCTTTGATAACGAACGAGATGACGCCACTGCAGCCCTTGAGATACTTTTGCGCGAGCTCGTAGCTCTCGTCGCCCTCGAGGCCGGGGTAGATGACGCGCTCGACGTGTGGTGATGCCTGCAGGTACTTGGCCACCACGAGGGCGTTCTCGCAGTACTGCTTCATGCGCACGGCAAGCGTCTCGAGACCGAGATTGAGCAGGAACGCCGAGTTCGCCGCAGGGTATACGCCAAAGTCGCGCATCAGCTGCATGCGGGCCTTGATGATGTAGGCCGCCTTGCCGTAGGTCTTGGTGTACGAGATGCCATGATAGGATTCGTCAGGCTCCACAAGCTCGGGGAAGTTGCCACTCGCCTCCCAATCGAACTTGCCGCTATCCACGATGACGCCACCGACCTGCACTGCGTGTCCGTCCATGTACTTGGTGGTGGAGTGGATGACGATGTCGGCTCCAAACTCGATGGGCTTGCACAGGATGGGTGTGGCAAAGGTGTTGTCGATAATGAGCGGCACGTTGTGACGGTGCGCGATGTTTGCAAAGCGCTCGATGTCAAACACGGTGAGAGCAGGGTTCGCGATGGTCTCGCCAAAGACGGCCTTGGTGTTGGGCTTGAACGCGGCATCGATCTCTTCGTCAGTGGCGTTCTTGTCGACCCAGATGGTCTCGATGCCGAGCTTCTTGAAGGTGAAGGCAAAGAGGTTGACGGTGCCACCGTAGATCTCGGCCGTGCTTATGATGCTGTCACCGGCCTGGGCGATGTTCAGAATCGAAAGAAGCGAAGCTGCCTGGCCGGACGTGGTGCACATGGCACCAATGCCACCCTCGAGCGCGGCGATCTTTTCCTCCACCGCCATAACGGTGGGGTTAGCGAAGCGCGAGTAGATAAGAGCCTTAGTGGGGTCGTCGAACACCGCCGCGACTTCCTCGGTGTTGTCGAACACGTAGGTTGTGCTCTGAACGATGGGCACCACGCGCGGCTCGGAGTTCTTTGGGGTGTAGCCTGCGTGCAGGCACTTGGTTTCGTCTTGCATGATTCCTCCTCCTTTGGTGGCATGGGACTGCCAAATGCAAGAGTATACGCCACTTGCGGCCGGTCTCCCTCGTCGCGCGGACACGATCGCTAATGCCGTTGCTGATTTGCCACGCGGGAAGCGGAAAATCAGCTCTTTTCGTGTCCCTGCGAACGCATTTTACAAAATCTATATCTTTTTTATAATATTTGGACACGCCGAAACAAAGCGCGACACAGACAGGTAGCAAAATGCACGTTTTTGCCAGATGTTAGCGGTTTTGGGGGTGCTATTCGCCCATCGGCGGGAAAGACATCCCCTGTTTTCGCAGGTCAGAGGCCATGCGATTTAGACCCCGTGTTTTTTGAGACCGAAAAACCGCTAACATCTGGCAAAAACGTGCAAAATCCGGGATCGATTTGGACATCCCGACCTTCATCTGCCGAACATGCCGATTTATGTGCCAAGATATATCTTATACAGTATTTTCTGGTCAGATATAGCCCAGAGCATAGCCGACGGCAAGCCTTATCCTCGATGAGTTCCATCAATAGGTACGGCCGCCCCGTTCACCTTCTCGTCCGGCGTGACTTCATCCCAGTGGCGGACGGGAAGCTACGCCTCCTCGATGCGGCAGATGTGGCGCTTGGACTTGCGCTCGTAGGTTATGCCGACCAGGAGGATGGGCCCGTCCCAGCCGCGCAGCACGGCGGGGTAGTCGCGGTCTCTCACCTGGGCGATCGCGGCCTCCGGCGAGCGGTCCCACTTGAGCTCGACCACAAGCGCCGGCGCCGGGTCGCCGCGCCTGGGGAGGTACACCACGTCCGCGAGGCCGCGGCCGGAGGGGAGCTCCTCGACCGTCGCGTAGTGGTCGGCGGCGGCGATGTAGGCGGACTTCACCACCGCCCTCAGCGCCTGCTCGTTGTTGTAGAAGGCCGGGGCGCAGCCCGAGTCGTGGGCGCGCGACACCGCCTCGGCCACCGCGTCCTCGTCCAGGTCCCAGGTGGCCTCGAGCAGCGCGTCGCTGTCGCGCACGATGCGGGCCACCTCGGCGTGGCGGCTCTGGGCCACGGCCTGGCGCAGCTCGGCGCGCACCTCCTCGTTGGGCACGCGGGCGGTGGAGGTGGCCGCGTCGTAGCAGAGGTATCCAAGGTGGCACAGCAGCGTGAGGGCGTCGTCGCGGTTGGCCACGTCGTGGATGCTGTTCTCGAACGAGTGGGTGTCCACCCGCACGTGCGCGCCGCCGAGGGCCTGTACGACGGCCTGCTGCAGCCCGTCGAAGTCCAGGTCGACGTAGGCCCGAAGGCTGGCGAAAGCCTCCGAGCTCGTCCAGTACGGGCCGACCTCGCCGCGGGTGCACGCCCTCGCCACGGAGTAGGGCGCGTAGGCGCGCACGACCCTCCGCTCGTCCGCGTCCTTGTCCACCCAGGGCAGCTCGTAGCCGTCGTACCATCGGCGCAGCTCGGCCATGTCCATGTGGTGGCGGGCGGCCAGCTCCTCCACCTCGGCCTCCGTGAAGCCCACGTAGGGGGCGTAGGCGCCCGGCAGGAGCACCGTGTACTCGTCGAAGTCGGTGAGCGCCGACTGCGTGCCGTAGCGCACGATGGGCAGGATCCCCGTCATGTAGCACGCGGCTATGGCGCCCGGCGTGAAGGTGGCATTCTTGAAGAGGAGCCTCAGGAAGTAGACCCAGTTCTCCTGCGATGCCCTGGATCGGCGCTCGCGCAGCGGCGCGTCCCACTCGTCGATCACGAAGACGAACCTGCGGCCTGTCGCGGAAACGAAATCGGCGAGGGCAAGCTCTATGGCGCCCGTGCGTAGCGGCGCGTCGGGCAGCTCGAGACGCATGTCCTCTACCAGGCGCTCCGTCACCGCCCGCGCCACGTTATCCTCCCCGCGGAAGGCGGTCATGTCCAAGTGGACCACGTTGTAAGCGTTGAGGTGTTCCGCAAAGCTAGGATCCCGGGAGATGTCCAGCCCCTCGAAGAGCTGCCGCGAGTCGGCACCGCAGGTGTAGTAGGCCACCAGCGACTCGGCGGCGAAGGTCTTGCCGAAGCGGCGCGGCCGTGTGGAGCATACGAGCTTCCTTGGCGTGCCTATCACCGCGTTGACGAGCGAGATCAGCCCGGTCTTGTCGACGTACTCGTCGGAGAGTATGCTAGCAAATCCCCCGTTGGCGGGGTTCACGTACATGCCCATGTTGCCTCCCGTCTCCCTGCCGCTCTATGGTAACACGGGAGCCTTGGCCGGCGGCCATCTGCCCCACACAAAGAAGCCACCGGGCGCGGCAAGAATGTTCCTGTTCACACTCCAATGCCATTCAGTTAGTGGGAGGTGTCCATGGTGGCCAGGGGTGTGGCAAGTGATGGGGTGTGGCCACCTTTTCCTAGACGGCCCGTATGCTGTCTTGCGGGCACACAAGTAAGGCAGAGGGAATATCCCCCTGGCCAGCCCATTCGCCGCCCAAGCGCAGACAACTCACTCCTACAACTGCCGTATCACCCGGTCACGCTTTGTCGCCAGGTGCTTGGCGTCTTACAGGTTCATTCCGCAAGCTTGAGTTCCATAAACTCGCGCCATCCGGGCAGCTCGAAGCCCACCACCCCGCGCGACCTCTGTCCGATTACCCCGGCCTCCAAGAGCCTCCTGCGGTATTGCGCGGCATAGCCGGCGCTGACTCCCAGCCGCGCGGCGATATCGGCCATCCCGCTGTTGCCCACATCCTCCATCATGGCGCCAAGAAACGCGACGTCGCCTTCCGACAGCTCGTCCCACGTGACGGAGAGCACCCGCTCGCGCATCTCGACGGTCGCGCGCCGGATGCCTAAGCAGACATCCTCGTGCGAAATCTCGTCGGCCTCCGGGCGCACGGCCCACATCCTATAGCCTACAAGCTGCATCATGTATGGCGACCCCCCAATCGCGTCGACGGCGCAGTTGAGGGAATTCCCACTCATGCGTCTCCCTCTGCCCCTCATCGCCTGCTGACCTCGTTGATAGTTTTTGCATTTTTTAAATTCGTTTGCAACTTTTAAAATAAGACGAGTCCCTACGACCCGGCCCATGGAAAACGGGACCTGACCAAGTCACCGACCCCGTCGGAAAAGCTCAACGAGCACGTTTGTAATGATTTCGCCGTTGGAACCGGCGCGCAAGAGAGGACGCTCCGAAAAGAACCAAGTCCCACGAGGGCGGCACTCCCTCATGGGACTCGATCGCAATCACAACTCGACGCCCTTTGGAAGCCAGTCCGCCTGACTCCTACGCCTTCGTAGACATGAGCAGCCGCTCGTACTTGTCGCGGTCGCCCGCGGGCACGCCGAGCATGTCCATGGCCGTCTCGGCACGGACCGACTGCGTGTCCATGAGGGACCGGATCGCCTGCGCCATGCCTTGCGCCATGCCTTGCGCCATGCCTTGCTTCACTCCCTGCGCGACCCCCTCGTTGCGCACTTGGTCGAATATCTCGCACATCTGCGACACCCCCTTCGGGTCCTCCTTGTAGTATCTTACCCTTTCCGCCAGGCCCTTGTCGTACATCTTCGACGGGTCGCTCTGGCAGAAGTCGGACATGAGCCGACCGATCGGGTCGTCCCCGCGGTACTCGCCGTTCACGTAGAGCGTGTGCGCCCCGTCGCGCAGAGGAAACCCGCCCGCCTCGCGGCTCTCGAAGAGGTGGGTCGCCGCGCCGCCTCCCAGCACGTCCTGCTCGGTGATGAAGTCATCTTCCATTATCCGCAGCTTCTCGAGCCTCTGGAGGTCGTCCAGCCGGTGCCCATTCTCGTCTCGCCGCACAACTTCGCGATCCTCCCCCACTCGCATGGCACTCCTTTCCCGTTGGCTATCGTACATGTATTCTATCAGAACATGCCGGAATAGTACACCTGTTCTTTTTGAAAGAATCTCGCTCCCTCTCGCCTCGGGCGGGCGCATGGCAACGGCCGTCACGGGCCGCCACGATCGCATCGACGGGAAGGACGCGGGAAAAACAGGCGCATGGGGAATCGCACGGACGCTGCGAACCCCTTGCGTGCGCGTCCGACCGGCCCAGGCTCACGTCGATCTTGCAGGCAGACCGAGCCCGCCAACCGCTTCAGGCAGGGCTGAACTCGCGGGATGCCTTTGGGGTGCGTTGGCTCGCGAGGCTCCGGGCGGCTGGCCCGTGTCCCACGAGAGGCCACGAGATGGAAGGGTGCGGCCCCCAGGGCCATAAGGCGCTAGCCGACGAGGACATCCTTGCCGCGAAAGGCGATGCCCAAAGTATGGATGCGCTCCTCCGCAATGCCGCGGGCGACGAGGCCGGCCACGTAGGCCTTGTCCCTTATCTGCTCGCGAGCTCGGACGACGGTGTCGGCGAGGGTGGCCTCCTCGTCTGGGTCGAACACCTTGAACTCCATCACGACGGCCGGATCGGCGCCGGACGCGCCGTCTGTCGGCACAAGGGCCACGTCGTAGCGGCCCCAGCCGCTCTCGCGGTTCGACTCCACGCTCCAGCGGCCCCTCAGATGTGCCAAAAGACCCAATACAAGCCCGTGATAGAAACGCACCGGCTCGCGCTCGGCGGGCCTGCGCACGCCGTCAAAGCTCGACATGCAGTAGAGCGTGACCTCAGCGAGGCAGCGCGTGGCCATGCGGGCATCACCGGCGAGGAGGGCCTCGGCGAGGCGGCCGTAGTCCGAACCCCCGTCGGCGAACCAGCCTTCCACCATGCGGTCGAAGGTGTCGGAAACCTCGAGGTTGGTCAGGCGCAGGGGCCGAGGCGTCCTCGTGGGGAACTCGGGAACGGGGCCCGGGCTGGTAACGTAGCCAGCGGCGAGAAGCAGCGCCCACGCGGCGTCGAGGCGCGTGCGGAGCTCGGAGAACACTACCTCCTCGTCGATGATCCTCTCTATCGTCCCACCGCGCATGAGCTCCTCGAAGTCGGCCTTGAGCGCGTCGTCCCCGCGTCTCACGACCTCGCTCGCGAGTCCGTTGCTGCTCGTGTTCGCCCACCACGCGCGGAACTCGCCGAACTGCAGGAACTGCGTGAGCGACCACGGGTTGTAGATGTGCGCAACACCGCCGAAGGTGAACCCGTCGTACCACTCGCGCACGCCCTCGCGCCTGCCGGCCAGGCCGTATTCCGCCAGCGCGGCGTCCACCTCTTCCTGCTCGAAGCCAAAGCGCGTCTGGTAAAGCGGCGTCGAGGAGGTGACCACCACCAGATTGTTGAGATCGCTGAATATGGACTCCCGAGAGACCCGTGTCACGCCCGTGATGAGCGCCCGGCCCATGTCCGGATTGGTCTTGAAGGTTGAGTTCATGAGGGAACGCATGAAGTCGGAGGCTTCGTCCCAGTAGCCGGCGGTCCACGCCCGCTCCATGGGGGCGTCGTACTCGTCGAGCAGGACCACCGGCCTCACGCACCAGTAGCGACGCAGCAGGGTGCAGAGCAGGCGCAGCGCGCGGGAGCAGGTCACGGCAGACATGTCCGGCCGGATCGCCCTCAGCGCCTCCCGGTCGTAGTCCGCGAGGCCCTCCCAGTCAAAGAGGTAGCCGTGAGCCCGACAGGCGTCGGCCACGGTCGCGCGAATGCCCTCGAACGCCTCGGCCCAGGTGGGTTCCTTCGCGTTGGCGAGGGAGAGCGCCACAACGGGCACCGTTCCCTGCAGGGCACGCATTGCCTCGCGCTGCGCGTCCGTGCCGCCGTCCCAGACGTCGAGGCCGCCGAAGAGCTCATCGCCACGACCAGCAAACTCTGTGGAGAGGAAGCACCGCACGGTGTCCAGGTTGAGCGTCTTGCCAAAACGCCGCGGCCGGCACACGAGGGTCGCAACATCACCGGCCTCCCACCAGTCCCGCACGAAGCCGGTCTTGTCAACGTAGAAGTACCCGCCCAGACGCAGCTCCTCAAACCCCTGCGCCCCTATGCTTATCGTGCGTGCCATGGTCGCCTCCCCAGCCGCGTTGGCTCTTTAGCTCCAGTATAGCCGTACCCCCGAGCATTATGTATGCTGCAACTCAAAGGGCATGACACTCAAGGGGCCTGGCTTTAGTCGCAATTGCGAACTGATGGCATCTCACGTGTGGAGGACATATGACGCCAAAGAGCTGGACTTTTCACTCCATGTTTGCTCTTCACCTTACCGTTATATCTTCCGTCAAAAGATACTCCGATAAGAAGAGAGTCGTTTTGCGAATAAACATTTCTAGACGCCCGTGTTCAACCATTACGATACAGTACGTATGTTCGTTCTCGTTTATCATCGAGTTTATACAGGAGCTACCCCTCTGTATCATGAATTTATGTGATACAGAGGGGTAGCTCCTTTTGCGTTATGCAAGCGCTCATACCAATGACGTTAGGTGGTTGCAGCCTTTGCGTCAGCGATAGTTGCATAGGATTCCGTACTTATGATGGCGTTCGTCTCTTTAGTGTTCCTGTCGTAGGTTACTTCGAGCTTGAAGTACGGCTTGCTATTGTCGTATCCATCGGGAATAGTAGTCTCATGCAGATAGTACGTACCAACCGGCAAATCTCCGATGTAGAACACGCCGTTAGCCCCCGAAGACAGACCCTGAAGTTCTGCACCGTTCACTTTGACAACAGATCCGCTTTCGTACTCGACACTAAACTGGGCTCCCGCAAGCGACTCACTCGTATTGGAGCTGGACGCTCGACCCACCTTTCGCAGAATCACTCTCTGCGTTGCAGATATGTCGTTGGTGATAACAACGTTATGATCCTGGGCGTAATCGTACGATATCGCGTAATTAGTATGTAGGTCATCCGACGATCCCGCCACACACACCTTACGCTCAACGGCGTAATAGGAGCACCCGGTCTCCAGACCGTTAAACATGATGCTCCAGTCGCCGCCTTCAATGAGATTAGCCTTCGTGATCTTGTAATAACCGTTTACATTACCATCAGCCTCATTGGTCAAGCGATTCACCACATATCCCTTATACTCGGGATGATCCGCGGTGGGATCTCCAAGTGTTTTGTCAAGAGCCTCTGCCTGTTCCTGCGTCGCATACGCAATCTCAACAGAGCCAGAACCAGATGAGCCCTGGCCACCCGATTGCGGCGTACCTGCAATGGTTAGCTCACGGAGAGTGTCTGCCTCGCCGATTTTGTTTTCGGGATTGAACGTGAGCGTCCCACTATTCCGATCGTAACCGTATAGCTTAAAATCACCTGGTTTCGCAATTATATAGTATTTGTTATCTTGGTATATAAGGTCACCTATGCTTATCCCGACTTGATTACCAGATGGCGTTCCAGTTGTTACCCAAATCGAATCATTATATGGACGGTAGGTTCCGTTTGCCAAACCATCTTCAAATATCTTTTGACTCCAAACTCGTCCCGTGTACTTAATTAATCGATATCCATCGGGTGTGTTGACATTAGTCTGTGTTTCCCCGGCACTCCAACTTATATCATCGGCAACATAGAGATAGGACCCGTTCATGGAAATAAGCTTACCGAATTCGTTCCTATGCAAACTAAGGCTGCCTGCCTCATTTCCACGCCTATACTGCGGGTCACTCAGTATTTCATCCATTGTCTGAGTGTGCACAATGTTCTCGGGCAGCGTGGTTACATTGTCGCCTGTCTGCCCCCAGAGGCTGTCGATACTGGCCGGCTGAACCTTGTACAGGTCAAAGTACACTTCAAGATTATCGTGATCAGGTACGGTCTCTCCCCAATGCTTTGTAACGCGGAAGGTCTCCGCAAAGGTGTTGGTTACCGCAATCTGGTGCGTCGCTTTGACGGTAGAGTCGCCCGACGTTACTTGACCAGACTCATTAGCAAACGCCTGTGGATCGTACTCGATTATCCACTCACCACGGTCGTCAGCACGATTCGGAGTCTTCTCAGTTGCAGAGTAAAGACCGCTATATGCCGTGAGAGTCTTGTTCTTCACGTAATGTGTAGGCAGATACACGATCTTTGTCCATGCAAGTTCCGTCCCGTCAAGCACAAGACTATCGGCCTTAGAGATAGTAACGCTGTTACCAGTGAGTTCGTTCTTTTTACTGCTAGATTCATACGGCTTCAGCCCGGTCGATTCGCCAACTTTGAAGTCGCTCAGCGTCACGTTTGGGTTTGTCGCAAGCTCGTTTTCAGGTACAGTCTGAGCCCATATCTTGCGAACTACTACTGGTGTACGGGGTTCGCCCCAGTAGATGGTTCGATCTGCCCCGTCACTGTAGTGCGTACCCTTTATAGAAATCGCATCCGTGCTTAAGCGATCATTGATAAAAGCGTCTGGATAATTTGTGGCGCCATCCTGCACGTGCATGGCAAAAGGTTTAAGCAAGTCGCCATGAGCATCAAACTGGTCGTCGGTCACATACACACCTATTTTCGCTCCATCTGCCAGGCCAGTGCTGGTGGTCTGAATTCGAACATTACTATTGCTCGACAGAACCACGTTCTTTTGTTTGTTGGCGAGCTGTCCGGTGCCTTTGTTGTCATAAACAATGGCATTACCCTCAAAGTTTACGGTTTTATCGTTTGTGTTAATCGCCCCGCCACCGGTAGCCGACGCAGTGCAATTCTTAATCTCTCCGTCTTTAACAGTCAGCGAACCAGTATCCACATAGACAGCACTTCCCTCTATTGCGTTCGCTTTACCATCAGCGAGCACGTACGGTTTCTTGGATCCATCCGATAAAGCCCGCTCGTAGGATACGTGTCCGTTGATGATGCATCCGGACATTTCCGTCGCTTGATCTGGATCCCCTTTTACGATACAAATCGCTCCGCCCTTTTCTTTTGCTGTGCAATTGTAGAAGGTTGTTGCAATTTCCGACATGTTTTCTGCATATTGGATTGTCGTCGTCTTCTTATCGGTATAAATTGCGCCACCATTTACAGAAGCATCGCAGTTTACAAACGTGCACGACTCTATGGTAAGTGACCCTCCCTTATTTTTATCATTATTGCTAGTGCTAGAGATTGCGCCACCGTTTTTGGCGGAGCATTCAACAAATTCAGAGTCCGTAACCGTAACTCCCCAAGCATCCGAATTTATACCGCCACCAAATCTTTTATCCTTACTTTCATTAACTTTTGGTTCTTCCTGTGGCGTTACACAATTGATGAACTTGCACCGAGTTACTGTCGCAACTGAGTCTTTGTGCTCGGCTGCCATATAATGCTGCACCGCACCACCTTGTTTGGCGCTGGTCGAACAGTCTTCAAATACGCAGTCAGTCAAAGTCAGGGACTCTGCCGATGTATTAATAGCCCCTCCGCTGCTATTTTTTGTTATAAACGTCTTGCACCCTTCGAAACGACAATTACTGACGCTAGTCCCAGAGCCCGATGGCACCTCATCTTTGTTGTTTGGTCTATGTCTTACGGCACCACCGTCGCCATTGCTATAACAATTCACGAAGTCGCAGTACGATATGCTAAGGGTATTTCCATATGCATATACAGCGCCTCCGATTCCTGCTTTACAGTCCTTAAAACGAACGTGGTTCTCTGCGGTGCCAGCAATTACGATATTTGTTCCATAAACAACTCCATAAGGTGTTGTAGCCCCATCGGAGGCCATTTTCTCAACAACTGCGGCATTCCGAATTGTTGTACCACCGTTGATATTAATCGTTCCATTGTCAGCGCTTATAATCCTGTCGCCATTCCTATGGCAGTTTTTGCTATTGCCATCAAGCACGATGTTTGTTGTGGTCAAAGTCGCTTTAGCTTTGTTGGTCCTGAACAGTTCGGTATCCTTATCATCAGTAAATTTATAATCGCGCTTGAGAATAGCGATGCTTTCGCTATCCGCATTTTCACCCGCGGATATTCTACCTTCCCCATCAGTAAACGTTGGCTTGAAGTAGTAATACTCACCGACTGTTTGGGCTTCACTCTGGGTCTTTGCCGTGGTTATAGTGATGTTATCCTTGTCTCTGTCGAGTTTCAGGTTGTCGCTGCTAGGTATCTTGTAGTCAACCAGCATCTCGATTTTTGCAGTGCTAGACATCTTATTACGTGCAAATCTCAGGGCACTATTTAGGGTAGCGAACGGGTATTCTTCGCTATCCTTGATAATCTTACATATCGGCTTTTTGTTCGGCACCTTTATCGTATAGTACCCATCCGCATTATCTTTAACTGTTTGTTCGTCATTATTGCCAAACTTATATCTTACAATTCCTTCGTCAGTCAACGTTATTGATATTGTTTCGTCGAGTAGCGCATACCCTTTCGGTGATTTCTCCTCTTCCACCGTATATGTACCTGGTATAAGCTGCAAAATGGCTGAGCCTTGCGCGTCCGTTTGGTATATTCCCCCATCGTGCCCTGCGCGAGCATAGGGCTTATTTTCCAGTTTTACTGCAAACTCAGCCCCTTCCAGCTTTACGTTCTCGTTACCCTCCTCATGTTTGACGAGCTTAACGAGGGTGGATTTTCTCATATTCTGGAGCTTTGTAACTTCTTTTCCCTTGGCGTTCTTAATGACAGGCTGTGCCTGAACATACTTTTTCCCATCAATAGTCACCATATGGTCTTTGGGATTCTCCGGAAGTGTCCAAGTGACAGCGTAGCTACCCGTATCCATCCTATATCCCTCAGGCGCTTCCGTTTCAATCAGCGTCAGCGAATTGTAGGTGCCGGGTATTACTGTCTGGAACTTAACCACGCCATCGCTTCCGTTATTCGTCTTTGACATCTCGGAGCGATTAAGCTCGGTTAATCTGAACTTTGCTCCATTGAGGGGGGTGTATACCGATGCATAGTTATTGCTATCCTTCGGCTCTTCTTCTTTCTCTTTAGTGAACTCAAGGTCAAAGCAAACTGGCGTCCACTCCGCATACAGAGTGTTGCTCTCTTCGCTAATGGCGTACGTGCCACCAAGATCGTAGTGTATGGCGCCATTTGCGTTGGGATCCGCCTTAGAATTCCAGCCCGTAAGTACATATCCTGGCTTAGTAAGAAGGTGGCCCTCACTATCTTTTCCCGTACTCAGCACAACCCTAGTGTTGAGCGTAATCTTGCTCAGGGTCAAGCCTTCCTGGGTAGCCTTATCACTTGAATTTGGAGCGCTTCCTAACGACGCCAGCGTTCCCATACCGCCGTTCAGGTTATACGTTAGAGCAGAGGTGCCGATTTTTACAAAGACGGGTTCAAGCTTATAAATGTAGTGATTCTTCTTATCAGGGTCCGCCACCGTATAATCCGACTTAATCGAAAACAAATCACCTGGCTGATGGATCTCTCCATCCGGAGTACGCCATCCAGTAAATACATAGTAGTGATTATCCTCCGGCTCTACTGCGGCCGGCGTAACAGCTTGGGCCAAGTCTATATATATGTTCTCATCATTAAGGTTAGAAGGCAGAACAGCGCGTATCTTAATTCCATCCGCCGTCTCATATTCATTCAAGTACACAATTGAGAATGCACCATTTCGCCTCCACATGGCACGAATGGCAGTGTTCTCCTTGATGGGCGTGTTGAAATTCCATACGCCCTCGACGTTACGACTCAAAGGTGGTTCAGTATCGTCACTAATGTCACCCTTGACTTTGTACCACCCTATGAATGTGTATACGCCATCTAGCTGCTTATATGTTTTGCCATCAATGTGTTCCGCTTCGTTATAGTGTGCTATTACATTATTCTTATCATCTTTTAGGTCAACCCAACCAAGATCTGAGGTTTTCTTATAGTAAGCGACGCGAGCATCCTTAATACCACTCTCGTTATCTTTTGTCGACGCGCCTGTGGGGTCCGCAATGTAGACGTAGCTGTATTCTCCATCATTTGCCTCGACGTATCTTCTGGTACCGTCGACATCGGTGTACTCCTGAATCAGCTCATCCCAATCCGCTTTGTAATAGGTCGACTCCGACGGAGAAAGGACGCCTCCGTTCGGCTGTACCCACACGCGATAGCGCAACTTTTCCCAGCCGGCGTAGACCTTTAGCCCATTGGCAGGCATGCTTTCCTCTTGGAAGTTGAACTTAGCGTCATCATTTCTATTTTTGTCATCCTTGTACCACCCGGTGAATCTGTAACCAGGATGAGAAATCGTCTGAATCTGCCCGCCACTATCTTTATAGGAAATGCTCGACTGATCTGGCGACACCGTAAAGTTGCTTTCATATTCTGCCAGCGGCATCTCGTACGGCACAGAGACAGTCATCTTCTCAGAGATGTCGTACTCATAGCCGTCCCAGAATTCGAGATTATAACTATTACGGCTGTAGTAAAGGTTGTTGGCCTTATAAATCCAATCAATCGGGGCAATGTTTTTGTTAGGGTAGTGAGCATTCGAACCGACATTCCAATAAGTCTCATCACCATAATTTGTATATGGGGTCGAACCAAAAGCTGGATATGCCCAATCCCTTCGCCTAGTAAAACCTGGTATATCGTAAAACTCCTCTTCATATGTAATATAATTGAAATTATGTTTAACGGTGTCTTTATATTTCTTGTATTTTTTCCCAGAAAACTCTGTCTCCCATGTTTCTCCTGGAAGAATTTCTACGTAGTAATCGATGCTCTTTATAGCACTGGAACTCTTTCCGTTGAACATGACGTTAGAAGCTAGGACAGTCTCAATCGTCTGGAGTACATATTTATATACAGTCTTGTCTGTCGCAGTCCATGAATAGCCTGAGTACGTCGTTCCATCATCGCCCACAATGGGGAAATCATCTTTCAGGGAATGCCCGTACAACGCATTAATTATCTTTACTGTATGGTAACTATTGCTATTCTCATACACAAATCTTGTCCCTGTATACTCCTGTCCATTATATGTGTATGCATAGGCTTTCCGTGAGTTTCGTATTATTCGAAAGAACGAATCTTCCTCTTCCCCGTAATAGTGTGTATTAGAGTTATATACTCCATTCCACTCAACAGCATATCCACCTTGGTTTATATAGACCGTTCCATAATATTCATTTCCGCTGTCGTACCCGGTCCAGTAGTATTCATCACCTATTTCAGCGGCTCTATTCAACGGGACGAACTGTCCGTCCACGTATCCATACTGCAGCGTTCCCCTATTATCCGTCACCGGCGTATATGTAATCCCCGCACCTTTAACGTTAAACACCAATGCATATACATTTCGATCAAAGTATACGTTCAACACCGTGGAGCCGTCTGCTGCGACCGTCGCGCTCTCGGTACTCTTCTCGGCATTGTAGCTAAACCCTGAATCACTATGCTTTTTGTCATCGTCTTTCAGATGGACAGTTGTTCCTGTAGTAGCGTAACGCGTGTCTGTACCAGCGTAATAATAAGTCTTAGTTGCTGTGTAAGCCTCATCCGAGGCATTCTGCTCCCAGAATACGACGCTGTATGCCTTGTCGCTTTCGGCTGTCCACTTCGCCGTAACGGTTAAGTCTTGCGTTGGTTTGTAAGTTGTCTCTAGTTTTGCACCGTTCGGAAAATACCATCCATCGAAGTTGTAGCCTGGCCGAGTGGTGCTAGGCAAACTGCTGTATCGATCGCGAATCGTTTCGCCATTAAGCACGAATCTTGGCGCAACGTATGTCGCACCCGTACCTTTACGAGTGTGGGTGCCGCCATTGTTGATTCCAACATACGTCCAGACCTCGTTCCCCTGCTTCCAGTCAGCCTTCGCTGGGTCGGACTCCGCAGTATAAACCCAGTCGTTTTTATCGAAGGTTATCCAATGTACGCTTGCAATGACGGGATATAGGCGAATAACACCTTGGTCTGGTATGTCATACACTTTTGTAACGTCTGCTGCTGTCGTTTTCTCAGGCTGGTCAGACCATCCGATGAATGCTTTCTTAGGATCTGATGGAACATAGTTTATGCGATACTCCCCATCCCGTTCTGTATTGTATTTTTTCGTTGACAGCTCAGCGTCATCAATGACGTCGACCATGTAGACAGAGTCTTCTTTGGGGTCACCTTTCGCATGCTCGTCGTAATAGAAGACATGGGTTACGCGCATGAATCTTGGGTACAAATCTACCGCTGTACTATCGCCCGTGAGATTCGCAACGGTTTTGCCAACGCCATTTTCATCTATCCAGCATTCGCCCCAATCATTTCCTGCCTTGCTCCACCAACCCCTAAAGGTGTAACCATCGTTTTGGTATTGCTCGTCAGTAGGAGTGCCGGGACTGTACGGCATCTCTCCATTTGCAACAATCTGGAAGTCTACAGTGACGCCCTCAGCGTTTGGAAATTGATACGGCTTACCGTCATCGTGTTTAAAATTGAAACGCATTGAATGCGTCACCGGAGCTGTCTCATCGCCATCCAACACAACGTAAACCGAAAAGCCATTTGTTTGGAACTCAACCGTCGAGCCATTCGAGACGCAATCGACTTTCTCTGGCTTAGCATCTTGACCCTTCTCGCCTTCGACAAAGTGAACGACGTTCAGATCGCTCTGTTCGGAAACCTCTTCATCCAGAAGTTTGATGCTTACGTGAGCACCTTTTTCCGGCTGGTGCTTCTGGCCGGTAAGCGGATCTACCAAACTGATATCAAAGGGTCGGATGACTGCCAATCGCTCCGCGTTCTTCCCCAAAGTCTCTGCGGCTCTCCGAACGTAGTCGGCATACCCCTCCTCGCCCTCGCCGATCTCGCGCACCTGGAGCTCCGTGCCCACGGGAACGTCCGACGCGGGGTCGAGCCCCACCTCCACCTCGTACGTTCGGCCGTCCGAGGCCTTGAGTTGTGTGCGCAGGGTCGCGCGCATCACTACGTACGTCCCCGCGTCGGTCGCCTCGAACGAGACGCTGCCGTCCTTGGCGTCAGCGTCGCACTGCGTCGCATTTCCGTCGGAATCCACCTGATATACCTCGGTAGTGTCATCGGCGCCGATTGTCGCGTCGGCGACGGTCACTGCGAGCGGCCGCTCCTCGTCGGGGGCATACTCTTCGCCGCCCGCCTTTACGGAGATGTCGTAGGCCGCAAGGGTCTCGCGCTCCAGCCTGGCGCGCGAGCCGCCGGAGGTGTCTGCGCCGGCCAGCGCGTCGGCGTCGGCGTAGTCCGCCGCGACGTCGGAGACGTCTGCTTTGGCGCCCTCGGGCAGTTCGCCCGTTATGGTCACGTCGCCTGCCTTGATGGTCCCCTCGGCGAAGCCCGGGTCCCAACCTACTGCGACCGCGTTCTTGTTGGCACGGAAGGACGCGGGTTTGTCGCTCTTTACTGTGAGCACGTCGTCCACGGCGTTTCCCTCGCCGTCGAGCAGCCATGCCACGATGCCGGACCGCTTGCGTCCGGCGCCCGCATCGCGCTCCGCCTTGAGCCACAGGTCTGTGCCGTAGACCGGGTTCGGGTCGACGTGCGCCGCAAACGCCGCCACAGCCTCGACGCCGTCCTCGCGCTCCTGAGCGCCGGCCTCCTCGGCCGCGACGCTCGTGGACTTTGCCCCGAGCAGCGTGACGCGCTCCCCGTTGTGCTCCCACGACGCCTTGGGCTCGACGACGCCCGCCAGGGCGACTTCGCCCAGGCTGCTGGTTGTGAACCGCACGCGCGCGGGCCATCCTGCCGCCTGGTCCGAATCAACCTCGCCGCCCGCAGAAAGCTCGTCGGCGCCAGCACGGTCCTCCGTAGAAAGCCGAGCATACCCCTCGCCGTCGCGCACGAGCGCCTCGAGCGCCGACGCGGACGCCGCAGATACGTCGTCTGTCTGCACCGCGACCTCCACGGGGGTCTGCGGGGTGTATGCGGCGTCGCCCTCGACGAGCTCGACCACGAGGTGCTTCGTGAAGAAGACGTACTGCTCGTCGGAGACCTCCAGCGCGTGGGCGATTGCCTCGTCGCGCGACGCAAGCTCTCCGGCATCCAAGAACTGCTCGGTCTCGAACGGCCGGTCCTTGTAGTCAGTGTCGCGCTTTTGGTCGTAGTCATCGGGCACGCGCACAAGCTCGGTCACGCGCAGGTCGGCGCCCTCGGGAATCGCGGCGTCCGCCCCGTAGGTGACGGTGACCGTGTACGATTTGCCCTGCGAGGTCTTTATGGTCTGGGTAAGCGTCGTGGTCTTGGCTTCGGTTCCCTGCTGGGCACCGGGCTGCGGCTCTGCGGGCTGCTGCGCGGCAGACTGCGAATCTGCGGGCTGCTGCGCGCCAGACTGCGGCTCTGCTGTTTGCTGACTCTTTTCTTGCGAGCCGCTCGCCTGCGTGCCGGCGTCCTTCGACGCGGCGGAGTCGGCGGACTCGGCCGGCTTGTCGCCGACCGTGTCATCGGCGGCCTCCGACGTTTTGCCGGAACTCGCCTCCCCGGCGTCTTCGGACCGGCCGCTCGGGACGGCGTCCCCACCGCCTTGGGCCGCAGCCGACGCCCCTTCGGTGTTGGAGGGCCTGGAATCAGCGGTGCCTGCCGCCCCGCTGCCGGTCGCCGCGGCCTCGACCGTGCCGCTCGACTCGCTTGCGAGCGCGTCCCTGTCGCCGTACCACACGGACACGGGCGACAGCACGTTGTTGAGGACCATCACCATGGTCACAAAGAAGGCTAGGGCGCGGTTTCTGAGCTTCATCGCGGCCTCCAAACACTAAAATAGTATATACATTAATAGTATAAATACTATTGATTTATATAAATATCCACTTTCATTTTACAAAATTGCTAGGCTTTCCTCAATATCCGATTGAGATTCTTTATCTATTGCCGACCTCCGAAGGATACTGTTCATACTCGATGGCAGACCGTCCAATCGGACGGCGAGTGGAACGGGGCTCCCGGGGAGTTTGTTCCGCGGCACGGGCTCGTCGCGGGCTTAGCTCTGAAGCGCGGAACTAGCTCCCCGGGAGCCCCGTTCCACCTCCGGCCAGTCTGCTGCACGCTGGATTCAAACGCCTGCTCCAGCACGACCGTAAGAGTCGTTCCAACACAGCCCCTACCCGACAAGGACCTCTTTTCCACGAAAGGCAATCCCGTAGGTGTGTATACGCTCGGGAGCTATCCCTCGCTCGATAAGGCCCGCAACGTAGCGCTTGTTCTCAATCTGCTCGCGCGCTCGCACGACAGTATCGGCTAAGCTCTTCTCGTCGTCGGGGTCAAATACCTTGAATTCCATCACAACTGCGGGATCCGACCCACCGGCACCATCCGTCGGCACGAGCGCAACATCGTAACGACCGAAACCGCTCTCACGATTGGACTCCACCGACCATCGCCCGCGCAGACTCGCAAGCAGCCCCAGCACCAGGCCATGATAAAACCGCTCGGGTTCACTCCCCTCCGAAGGGTGTGTCCCAGCGTCAAAAGACGACATGCACGCCGCCGTAACGGCCGCAAGGCACTTCGTTGCGACGCGAGCGTCGCCAGCGAGAATTGCCCGCTCAAACTGCCCGTAGCGCGCTCCAGCCGCCGCGAACCACCCCTCCGCCATACGATCGAATGTGGTCCCCACCTCTAGGTTGGTGAGAACAAGCTTCCTTGGCGAATGGACGACGTCCTCTGGAACCGGTCCCGGCGAGGTGACGTAGCCAGCCGCCAGAAGCAGTGCCCAGACGGCATTCGGGCGGGTCGCAAGCTCAGAGAAGACTACCTGCTCGTCGATGACCTTCTCTATGACGCCACCGCGCATGAGTTCCTCGAAGCTAGCCTTCAGGTCCTCGTCTCCCCGGCGCACCGCTTCCGAGACCAGGCCATTCCCCGAGGTATTCGCCCACCAAGCGTCAAAGATGCCGCCACTCTCCATGAACTTGGTAACGGACCAGGGGTTATAAACATGTTCGTGCCCGCCGAAGGTGAAGCCGTCATACCATCGACGAACGCCATCGCGTTTGTGCGCGAGGCCATATTCCACCAGCGCCGCATCCACCTCGTCCTGTGTGAAGCCAAAGGAAGTGCGAAACTTCAGGGAAGAGGACGTGACAACCTCAAGATTGTTGAGGTCGGAGAATATCGATTCACGACTCACGCGTGTTACGCCGGTGATAAGACCGCGTCCCAAGGCCGGGTTTGTCTTGAATGTGGAGTTCATAAGATCTCGCATGAACTCGGACGCCTCGTCCCAGAAGCCACCAACCCAGGCGCGCTCCATAGGTGCATCATACTCGTCGAGAAGTACAACCGGACGCATCCCCCAATACCTTTCGAGCAACGAGCAGAGAAGGTTTGGCACCGCGGCACAAGTCGTGGCGTCCATATTGAGACGTACCGCATCAAGCCGGTCGCGATCGAACCCGTCGAGACCCTCCCAGCCGAGCAGGTATGCGTGAGCTTTGACGGCGTCAACCATCAGCTCATTGACCCGCTTCATCATCGATTCGAAGCCGCTCTGTTTCACACGCGCAAAGCTCAGCGCCACCACGGGCACCGCACCCTGCAGTGCACGCATAGCCGGGTCGCGCCACACGTCCATCCCGCCAAAGAGTTCCTCACCGCGCCCAGCGAAATCCGTGGAAAAGAAGCAGCGAACGGTGTCGAGGTTGAGCGTTTTTCCGAATCTTCTGGGGCGACAGACAAGGGTAACGGAGTCATCAGCCTCCCACCAGTCGCGTACGAAGCCGGTCTTGTCCACGTAAAAGTTACTATTCATACGTAGGGCCTCGTATCCTTGCGCCCCTATGCTTATCGTCCTCGCCATCCGCCCCTCGTCTCGTCGTCTTGCTTCAGTATAGCGCTGCTTTTTGCCTTGGCCATGGCGGAAGCCGACCGTGGAACGAAGTTCCCGGGGAGTTAGTGCCACGACACGAGTCCACGCTGCCCCTCGGAACAAAACTCCCCGGGAACTCCGTTCCATCATTCGCGGGGTTGCTGCAAACAGTAAAGGACAGTAAACCGGAAGAAGAGAACATGGCCCAAAACCCCTACACCATCACGTTTGGCAGGGAGCCAAAGCTCGCAATAGCGCGTACGCAGCAAGCTGCTACTCTCGAGAGCGCCTTCCAAATGGATGAGCCCAGCAACCAAGTTTTTATGATTACCGGACCTCGCGGCGCGGGAAAAACGGTGTTCATGACTCACGTTGCAAACAAACTCGCTGATGATTCTCGCTGGATTGTGGTTGAGCTCAATCCCGAACGCGATCTGCTGCATGCCCTCGCGTCAAAACTCAGCGGGCAGAATGCCCTGGCGCAGGTTTTCAAAGAGGCAAAAATTAACCTCTCATTCTTCGGATTCGGCATGAACATCAGCGGCGTCGCTCCGATCACCGATATTGAAAGTGCCCTTTCCGAGATGCTCGGAAGCATCAAACGAAAACACAAACGCGTGCTTATTCTGATCGACGAGGTAACCAACACCCCCGCAATGCGAGAGTTTGCGGCTGCGTTCCAGATCTTTCTGCGGCAAGACCAGCCTGTCTTTCTCCTCATGACCGGACCCTACGAGAGCATTAGCGAGCTACAGGACGAGAAGAGTCTCACGTTTTTGTACCGCGCCCCAAAGATTAAGCTCAAACCGCTCAATGTGGGAACAATATCGCGGAGCTACCAGAGAACCCTCAACATCCCTGCCGACGACGCCCTTCGCATGGCACGACTTACACGTGGCTATTCGTTCGCCTTCCAAGTGCTGGGCTTCCTTGTGTGGGAGCACGGCAACATGGATGAGGCCGTGTACGACGAATTTCGGCAGTACCTCGATGAATACGTGTATGACAAGGTCTGGTCGGAGCTCTCACCCGGCGACCGGCGCCTCGCGTGGGGAATCGCGCAGTCAAAGACGGGCAAGGTCTCCGACGTACGCGCCCTGCTCGACATGACCACAAACCAGTTCAACCCGTATCGGATGCGCCTCATCCGCAAGGACCTCGTGGACGGAGAGACGCGCGGCCTCGTGCGGTGTGTCCTCCCCGAGTTCGAAGCCTACGTGCTGGAGCACTTCGAATGATGTCCAGGAGGTCGCCGCGCTAAGAGGCGGCCATTACGCCTCCAGGCGCTCCTCCCACTTGGCGAGCAAGCGCGTCTTCGAATCGAAGGCGCAACCTATGAGGTGCAGCTCGCGCGGGTCTGCTGCGAAGGGCGCAGCATAGCCTTTCTCCTCGATTTGAGCCGCGCACGTGTCAACGCCACTCGTCCAGATGCGTGCCGCATTGTGGACTATATGGTCGGGAATCGGCTCGCCGTATCCCCCGAGACGGACTGCTGAGTTGCGGCTGGCACCTAAGACAGGGCTCTCTTCGGATCGAACGACAGGCTCAGGTCCTCCACGTCATCGACCTGAAGTGCGAGCTCACGGCTAACGTTGTTGCCCATTGGATCAAGCAGGAAGTCAACCCCAGCCCTCCTCGCAACCTTTATCGCAGGTATGAAGTCGGCATCATCCGCGATCAGGATGATCTGGTCAACCATTTTACCTTGTGAAAGACTGGCAACATCCAAGCCTAGGCGCATGTCAACACCTGTCTGTTTCATCCCGACCATTTCGAAGTCTGACCTCGTCAGGCTTTCGTAAGTCTTTGCGCCGCTTTGGAGGCTCTTCATTGCTTCGTAGGTCGGCACATAGTGAATCATTTTCTTGGCAATTGTGCCCATCCTCATTGCGACCTTGGGTCGGCGTTCAAGACTTGCTTGGAATGATGTAATCCACTGATACGTCTCGCTATTCTTGCCGAAAGTTGTGTTTCGTCCGTCCCATGGCTGCCAGACACTTCGTCCGTTCAGTGGGGGACAGTCGTAGTAAAAGATACGGTAGAGTGATCGTTTCCCGCCCTCAAGGCGCCCGCGATTGTTCTTCTTGATGTGATAGCCGACATAGCTTACTAGCTGGTCGGCCCTCTCAGCCCGGAAGCATCCTTCCATTGGTGCCTGGCACGACGCAGGAAGAATCCTCCATCAATGAGGACGGCTGTCTTTGGCATGCAATCACTCCAAAAACAAGGGCCCTGACGGGTAATCCCCCGCTAATGGTTTGGGGGTACGAGTCAGGGACCAGCTAATAAGGAGACGAGATGGACAAGAGGGACGCGGCGCGTTTCATGTCTTCTCTCCTAGAGATTTTATCCACTTTACGGGACTATGTCACGTCCATTGCGGTAAATCACGCCGTGAGCTGGGCAAACAAAGGTGTGGAAACCGTGAAGCCTGCCAGGCCGACGTGCGCAGCCTGCTCAGCATGACCACGAACCAGTTCAACCCGTATCGGATGCGCCTCATCCACAAGGACCTCGTGGACGGAGAGACGCGCGGCCTCGTGCGGTTCGTCCTCCCCGAGTTCGAAGCCTACGTGCTGGAGCACTTTGAATGATACCCGGAAGGCCTGGTGCGCCGAAAGGTGACCATTACGCTCCCGGGCGTTCTTCCCACTCGGCGAGCAGGCGGGTCTTTGAATCGAAGGCACATCCTATGAGGTGCAGCTCGCGCGAATCCGCCGCAAAGGGCTCGGCGTAGCCCTTCTCCTCGATCTGGGCCAGAGCTTCGGCGGCCGTTCCGCCACGCTTGAGCTCGATTACATATATATGTGTGCGGACCTCAATCACAACGTCCACTCGGCCTCGCGCCTGGCGCGTTTCACAGCAAACATATCGCCCAAGCAGCGCAAACACAAGCCACAGCACCGCTTGAAAGTAATTCTCGAAGGGGTCATCATCACGCGTATGGGGTATCGAGGCAAATAACGCCATGATGATGTCGCGCATACCTCCGACATCGCCCGCTTCCACCAGACGGCGGAGCGTGAACACATCGGTACTTCGCGTCGTTCCGTAGCCAGGCGCCCATGCCGGCAAGAGGCTTTCGACGAGACCGTAGCGTACCTCGCCGTTGGGGACAGCCAACGTGTATTCGCCAACCATGACGTCTGCCGAGCGTATGGTGAGGTATCCTGCCTGAAAGAGCAACGGAACAGGGTCAGGATCATCGGCACGGTAATCCGAGAGACGCGCTTCGGTGGCGTAGATAGTGCCGTCCGTAAGACGTTTGGGGTCAAGACTCGCCTCGCGCATGTGACGCACCAAGAACGTCGGGGTCCAGACTCGAACCACCACGATCCCAGACGCCTCTTTTGGAGCGCATTAATAAGACTAAATGGGTTGTATACCATGCAATCAGGCTCGGGTTTTTCCGCGGCCCTCGCCGCAGGCCCATCCGGATGGAAGCAATAACCATCGTACTGGGCACGAAGGGCTTGGAGGCATCCTTTAGCATCGAGGCCGAGCTAAGCCCCCAACATACTTAGCTCTGGCGCAAAGGTTTCCCCAAGCTCCGTTTCGGTCACGCCGCAGATACCTGCATAGTCGCGTTCGAGCGAGATATCGCTTAGCTGGTTAAAATCACTGAATATTGAGACCTTGCTAGACTTCGTTACGCCAGTGAGAAACACAAAGCGCAGGTGGTCGTCCGCCTTTTTTAGAACGGAGAAAAACCCCTTGAGGATTCCGCGATTGCGGTCGAGCAAAGCTCCGTCCTCCATTACATCCAAGAGCGGCTTGTCGTATTCGTCCACCAGCACAACACACCGGTGGCCGGATTGCGCATGAGCTTGCTCAAGCAGCGTCTGGAAGCGGAACCCAAGGGTACGATCCTCGTTCTGCAGGCCAAACATAGCTTCCCACGGAAGAAGTTGTTCTCCCAGCACCTTCTCGAGCGTCACCATTCGATAGTCTTGGCCGGTAAAATCGAAGTGAAACACCGGACGAATCACCCACGTTTCACGACCGCCTTTGCGGGCATCTTCCTCTTCCAGTCGCTCGATTTCGAGGCCCGCAAAGAGCTCGCTTCTACCCTCAAAGTAGGCCCGTATGGTGGAGACGAGCAGGCTTTTGCCAAAACGCCGGGGGCGACTCAGGAAGACAGGTGCGCCTGCCTTTGCAAGCGCGTGCACGTACGCGGTCTTGTCCACATATACGAACCCATCCCGCCGAACCTTTTCGAAGCTTTGGATTCCTATCGGCAGTTTGCGCCCCATCTCGTCTCCCCTCGTTTGCTGTCGCCATTATACGCTCAGGATGATCCTCGCAAGCACCGGGCCTGACCATAGCGGCATAGCGTTTGCGCTGGTCGTCATTTGTCTCCAAAAGTCAACTGACCTAAGCAATCGCCCCCTCGATACGTAGTACCAAGGGGGCGAGCTCATGCAAATGCGTTGGTGGCTACTGCTTTGTGTTGACCACCAGCGTCTCCGGCGACGGCCAGTCTCCGTAGTGGGACTTGGCCCAAGGGTGTTCATTCTCCCATTTTTCTTCCGGCTTAGTTACAGTGTCCTCAGTATCATTTTTATCATAGACGACAATACAGTTAAGCATATAAACTGTCTCTAACGGATATGTGCTGTCATAACGCCCCGCAAGATCCTTTTCTTTGGCGCCTTGTTCAGCATTCTGCTCAGCCGAACGAGTCCGTTTGTAACGTTTGACAAGCTCTGGGTCATATGCCTTCGCGTTATCTACTTCATTTGGCTGACCGGAATCAACACGCGCTGCAGCTTTATAAAACCTATTATATGTAGTGAGATCCGCATCTAGCGCAGAAAGCTTTGCTGCCTCAATCGAGCTTTCCACATTGCCCACTGCTCTCAAGGTCCCATTGAGCATCTCGGCGTCGTTGACAATCTCGTAGTACCTGTCATTCGACAAATTGTTCATCGTAGCACTATCAAGGTTGCCTGCAAACACACCACGCGTAGTATCCGGTGCGGGTGTCGTGGTCGCATCAGGAGCAGGGCCAGCGCCAATGAGACCAGTCACATAGCAGTTAGTTATGGTCGCGCCGGTCGCTTGGCCGACTAGACCGCCGATATTTCCGTTGCTATTCGTTCCACGAGAGACCGAGGTAGTAGTGTAGCAGTTTTGAATCGTTGCTCCCGAGCCTCCGGCGGTCCCTATCAGACCACCCGCTGTGCCACTTGCAGCAACCACATTGTAGTTCTCTGTGTCGTACATACCAGTATTTGTTTTGGTGTGTCCTCCCGCATAGCTATTGGTCACGGCTACCGGTCCGCTCGTAAGACCAATAAGCCCGCCAGCAGCGTTCTCGGAACCAGTGCCAGCCGTGCTCACGAGCACAGCCGCGCCACAGCCGTCGACGGTCACAGCATTACCGGCAGAGGCGGTCAACTTACCAACAAGTCCACCGACAGCCGCAGTGCCCTCAATCTTAGACTGCACCGTACTGCCGCTGTCGTGCGCGAGGACGTTTTTGATGACGAGCCCCCCTGTTGCACTACCCACGCTACCCAAAAGCGTGCCCGCGTTCCCATTGGACGTTTTAACCGAGCAATCAATGAGTTCAAGGTCCTTTACGGGTGGCCATTGCTTTGACCCATCTTCTTGTTCCTCAAGCTGCCCCAGCTCAAGCGTCGAGAAGATTCCCGCGTCAGGCCTGTCGGTTGTGCCCGCAACGTCAATCTTCACGTTCGAGATCTTCTTGTTGTTGCCGTCGTACTCGAGTACATACTTTTCTTGCGTACTAATACCGCTCCCCAGGGCCTGAGGCACAACTGGAATGAATGTACCCTCCTTGCTAACGACAGCACCATCTAAAGTGCGCACTTGAACGTCGCCAGCTTTTGATTCCTTACCTTGACGCCACTCTTTATCCGCATATACCTTATCAAGATACGCTTGTGATCCTTTTTTCCCGTTTCCAGCCCACTGCAAATCTGCCGTCTGCTTTACCTTCTGATTTCCATTCAACCCAAGGTTGATTCGATCAAACCCAGAAATGGCCGAGTCGAGATTTTCCAAGTGCCTTATCTTCGAGATGTTCACAGTGCCATCAGCATCCATCTTCTCAAACAGGCTGTTCCCCGTGACGGTCGCGCTATCGGCAATGTTGGAGAAAGCATTCATCTCTGTCTTTACCTCTACCGTCACGTCGATGTCTTCTCCAGGAATAAAGTGCTTATTATTGTCCAAGACTTCCTCGCTTACTTCTTTGAAGTGGTTCTTCCTGTAGCGACTTCCATCCTTAATGGCAGAAATATCGTCAAGAATGTACTTCTTATATCTGTAAGTTACAGCATCTTTTGTCTCAGACTCAGCGGTCAGGTAATTTGTTAGCTTGTCCTTGCCCTTGTCTTTATCATCGAGAGAGTTATCATTCAAAGTCAGCTCAAATTCTGCATTGCTCTTTTTTCCGCGTACCTGTACTTGTACGAATGCGTCAGTATCCATCCGGGTAGTCATACGCCTTAGATCTGCACTATTGAACGACACTTTGACCTCTAGGCACTCGTCATTAATCAGCTCAACCTTTGGGGCATAGAGCTTGACTCTCGCGAGACTTCGCGCATCATCTCCGCCATACCAACCGATTATTGCCCCATCCAAGCCACTCTGCCTCTTATCTTTCTGTACTTGATCAGATCCGATATATCCTCCATTTGTAAATAACTTCGCGTAGTCGTCAGGCCTAAAATCATGATGGCTAAGCCGTGCATCCGTATCGCTATAAAACACGTTCGTTACGGTCGCACTCTCTAAATCGTACTCAATCGCATAGCTGCCGCCTGTACGCACAGTCTCATCGAGAGCGAACCTAGGAAGCATATCATATAGAACGGAGTCCACGTGTGCGTCCGGCGAGTCGTTAAATCCCACATAAAAGTAGTGACGGATTACTGCTTCACCAGTCCCGGCCGCTTGTCCCTCCTCTTTTTTCTCCTGACTCTCCCTTATCCCAATGATGCTATCTGATTTTGACGGGTCCGCATTTGCTGCTTTAACCCTCTTGTCTAGAACGCCCATTTCTTCTGCCATGCTCAGATGGTTCTGAGCCGCAACATAGATTGCCTGCGCGGTCTCGTCAAGCTCCTTGAGCTTCATACTCCGTTGATAGCTCAGGACGGAGACAAAAGCCACACCCATTAGGATGACGAGGACTGCCACAGTGACCATCATTTCCACCATGGTGAATCCGGCCTCGCGTCTGGTATAAGTCTGAGTCCTCTTCATGTGAACCACCTCACGTTCAGTTCGCAAAACGTGTGAGTATGTCGAATGGCGCCGTCCCCCCGGATGACTTCTCCACCACAATTGCCAACGCTCTGTCAGCATTGCCGTCTTTATTCTCATCTTCGTTGTATACACGCAAATCTTTTATCGCCACCTTATCCTTTTTGTCGCTCACTTCGATTTCAGACCAGCGCAACTGAAGGGGTGCAGGTATCGATGCATCCGGTATGAGCGCATAACGGCCGTCAGTAAGGGGCGTGAGACTATCGATTGAGGTAATTTTTACATCAGTATCCTCTAAATCTCCGGAATAGAATTGCTTCATCAGTCCCCTGTGAGTTTCACCAGAGCTAGGGTTTGATATCGAAACCCAATATCCTTCATCCGTTTTATAGAACACTTCAGGGGTACCGCCTGAGGGAGTGTAGTACCTCACATCACTAGCAGTACCCAGCTCGCTGCGCAATACGCCAATGGTCGTACTGAGCGCAAGCTGTGCATTTGAGCTATTCACTACTTTATGATATGTATCGATAGCCACCGGTATCCCCGTAGCCAGCAGCGTTGACGTCAGCGTTAGGATAAACAGCGTCACAAGCATCTCGGTAAGCGTAAAGCCCGCCGTCGGACGCCCAAGCCTTGCCTTAATCTTATTCTGCCCGCACATCATGGCACTCTCCGATATACGCCGACGGTACTTCCTTTATCGGTATAGACCTTGACATTCTCAGTGGAACCCGCTTCCCCCAAACGAACTCCGACCGTCACTGTTGTCGGCACTGGTGTGCTGTCTTCTTCCGGACTTTCGCCATCCTCACCGTCCTCATCGACTTCCGTTTTGGTGTAAGCGGCTACGAACTCGCTCTCACTGGCATACATACCATCCATTTTGTTCTTACTCGACCGCACGATATTCACAGAGGTGCCGATTGCAGTAGCGAGCACTAATAAGGCCAGCGCGCTGATCAAGATGGATACGAGCGTCTCGACCAAAGTCTCACCCGCATTACCTCTGCACTTATCACACTGACAGATGGTCTTTTTGGGAACACGGTCAGTCATGATGGCTCCCCTCCACAACGTACATGGGCGTCCACGTTACGGTAGTATTCCATGTCGTCGTTCCTTCACTTGGCTCTGGAGTCGCAAATCCAACGGAAGCCACAAGCGTAAAGACCGCCGTCGAAGCGCCGTCTTGCTCGAAAACAAGCGAAAAGGTCTCATCAGTGTTGCGATATACCGTAACACGAACTGGGTCGAACAGATTGCTATATCCCGAAGGTCCGGAAATCTCAAAGTGCTCATAGGTGTGAGGTGTCCATGGAATATCTTTTGGAGTCACATTTGCGGCTGCGGCAGCTTGATCAGCTGCGCTACCCAAGGTGTCGGCATTCACCATCGAGCTTTTTATCATGTCGGAACTAACAGACCGAAGGTCTTTAAAACTACTCGGAGAACTGTCAGTGATCGATTCCGACGCACTTGCTAGGACTAAGTCAAGTGTAGCCAACTGAAAAAGAGTACAGGTGGGACTCTTCATCGCATCGCTCGCGACAACATCCATAGTGCCTAGCGTCATGGCCCAGCTCTTATTCTCTGGGTCATACGTACGCGTGATTTTCACTGACCTATTTGTACTTGGGTCTTTAATCTCTGAACGAACTAGGTCCATGGCTGACGTTATCGTGTAGTAACTCTTCTCCAGCTGCTCTGCTTGGGCAATTCGACCTGCCGACGCTGTAGCGGCGGCCAAAACGATGGACGCCACTGTCGTTATAACCAGAAACAGCATGAGCGCCATTGACAGCGACGCTCCCCGCTGCGATTGCACTTTATGCTTTGCCCGCGATAACACAGGTACTCCTCATTTGAACAGAATTATACGTATCATGATTATACCAGCATCGGGAGACTTTTCGCTAATCATTTACGCAAGTATCCCTATGTTCCCTTGTTCTCTTGGACATCTGCAAATCCAATGGAATCAGATCGCGCACAAAGAAGAACACGTGCTAAACGCACTGAGGAGACGGACGCGACACGGCGAAATCGGGCTTCTTCTTGAGAGCACAACTTAGCCTGAGATCGCATCTAGTATCTATACGGCCGCCGGAATATAACCGTTGCTTGTGGGCACCCTACAGCAGCGTAAGCTTTCCCGTGGGGAGGTCTGCCACGAGCGAGATCGTGCCCCCAAGGGCCTCCACGTAGCGGCGAATGGTGTCCAAACTCATCACAGAGAGGTCGCCCCGCTCCATGCGCGACACGCGGTTTTGCGATACGCCCATGGCTTAGGCAAGCTCCATCTGCGTCATTCCTTGCTCGGATCGCGCCTGTCGCAGTGCGTACGCGTCGACGTACTCGCGAGTCGCCTGGCAGGCCCGCTCCATCTGGTCTTCGCCTATGCCGCGCCTGGCTAGATATGCGTTGAGGTCAGTCATCTCGCTCTTCCAGTTCTCTCAAGTGTTCGTCCCAAACCCTCTCCGCTTTGGGTATGGCATATCGGTACCAGCCAGACCACTTGCGCCGTCCCTGTTTGCCCATCGACTTGTCGCCCGCGAGGAGCATTACCGCCCGTCTCTATGGATACAAAGCGAAAAGAACGCGTATCTCGGAGCTACCATTGGATGCTGGACGCAGTTACCTCTGTTCTTGACTCTCGATCCCTTAATCGAGTCGACCAAGGGCCGACCGAGGCTTGGACCCTCCTTGCGCAGTACTTCGAGCGCCGCAAAGACGAGCGCAAACGGGCAACCACGCCCCCTTTGCGGAGCACTCGTCGTAGATCGTTGCAGTTCCCCAAACATGCAGAACCCACCGAAAGGCATGCCGCTCCACACATACTTAACGCCAATTGGCTATCATCTGCGAGTCCGAGAAACACGAATCGCACACAGGAGGACGCATGTCTGGCACAACCAATGACACAGCCCCGCGCATCGCTCTCGACGGACCCTCTGCGTTGGCGTTTTATCGCGACCGAGCCGAGGTGGATTCCCAGTCGCAGCTGTTCGACACGTACGTAGTGCGCACGGAGCCGGAACCTCGAGCCGACGCAGATGGTGATGCTTGGCTCTCGGACGAGGATATCGCCGCCACGCTCGCCGAAACGAATATCTTTGGGCATTGCTCCGACTTCGAAAGCGTCCTGCAGAGTCCCGCCGACGTCCCCTCTCCCACTATCAAGAGAACCCGTATGCGCACACTTTCGCAGTGTGCCTCCAGCTCACAGGCGCTCAGGAGCATACCATACGGGCGTGTGGGCGTTCGTCCATCGTCAGGCGCCTGTCCCCTTTACCTCCTGATCCCCAACAACCAGAGGAGGAGGCGCATCAACGGAGTGTGTCAGCGCGTTTGCACGGCCGGAATACCAGACCGTTCGTTCTACACCGCAGAGGACATCGTATGCGTGCCTACTCCGGAATTCACGTTCGTTCTGATGGCTCGATATCTGAACCTGCTCGGGCTCATGATGCTGGCAATGGAGCTTTGTGGATACTATCGTCTGCTTGGCGCCACCACGCTCCAGCCGTTGCACTCGTTGCGAGCGCTCTATGGGCAGCAGCCGCTCACGAGCGTAGCTCGTCTGAGAAGCTTCGTCGATAGAGCAGAGGGATTCTACGGCATCTCGGCTTGCCGCCGCGCACTCGACCAAGTTGCAAACAACGCCGCCTCTCCCATGGAAACCATCCTCTACCTCATGCTCTGCCTGCCTCGGCGATATGGTGGATACGGCGTCAAACGCCCCATTCTTAACGCAAAGCTTCCCGTAAACGCACTTGCGCACGGTGTTACCGCAGCCAGCAACCTAGTGCCCGATTTGTACTGGCCTAGCGCACGCCTCGACATGGAGTACGACAGCGAAGAGTTCCACACCGATGCAGACAGCCTGCAGTCGGGACGTCGGCGCACCCTTGCTCTACAGGCCATGGATGTCCAAGTCATTAGCATGAGCATCGATATATTGCGCTCCCACGACTCATTTGATGTTGTTGCGTCCACGATTATGCGTGCTTTAGGCCAGCGTCGACATAAAGCGACCGAAACCGACCGACAAAAACGCATCGCGTTACGAAACTCACTACTATTTCGTGATGATATCTACCGAAAGTGATATGCCAACACTTCACCAAGACGGCGTGACAAAACGAAACGCCAAAATGCACGTTTTTGCCAGATGTTAGCGGTTTTGGGGGTGCGATTCGCCCACCGGCGGGAAAGGCACCCCCTGTTTGCGCAGGTCAGAGGGGGTGCAAATGTGACCCCGTTTTTTTCGAGCCCGAAAAACCGCTAACATCTGGCAAAAACGTGCAAAATTCCGAGCGGATTTGGATCCTTTGGCCGCCACGCCGAATTCTGTGAGGAGCGGCAGGCTCTACACCGCACCGCACCTCGCTTTACGGTGCCGACAATGTCATATTCGTATTTTTTCTGTGGCACACGAGTGCGGGTGAGGCGCGACATCATGCATAAGGCCTCGCGCATCTCGGCGAGCCATGCGTTAGAGCTGTTGCAGCGTTCGACGACAGTGCGACTCCAAGCGGGGAATAAAGCGTTCCGCCAGCTCGCCAACGCCCACAACTCCCTCAGCCGCCATTTTGTTCGCGATGACAGAAGAGTTCTCTACTATGCGAAGAGCCAGGTTCGCCATCAGATTGGTGCATTCCTCGCTCTTCAAACCGGCGACGTCGGCAAATCGCTCTACATGCTCTCGCCTCACGAATCCCAGTCGATTCTCGCCCCCTATCGACATCGCCATGCGCAACGGTCTGTCCCCCGACAGGTCATAAGGTAGGCCAGAGGCTACGTCATACAACGGTGCAAGCACATTCCTCCTTGCGCTCAAATGGAGGATGGAGTAGTTCTTTGCATGTGCGTCCGGTGCCCCCATAAGATAGTTAAAAAAGAGCATTGCCGCAAAAGTCCGAATCGAGGAGCGCGGATCGCTCGTCATCCACAACACTCGAACCACATCGGGCGTGCTGGGTCCTCCGTCCTCGGCATACTTCTTTTCGGGTGTTACCGAAAGCGCTTGGCAAAGGTCCTCTTGATGAATGCGTGTGACACCATTGGGACCAACCTGCCTATCGTAACGCGTCGCAATAATGGCGGGCACATCACAAAATGTCCGGTACTGAACCTGCTCAGACGGCAGACCACACGCCCGCGCTATTCGCATGGTGAGGTATTCGTCCAAGGCCTCAAGACGCATGCCCTCGATTCCAGGTTTTAGAATATGAGTCGTAGCCGCTGCCCCCCGGCACTCATACCACTTTCCGCCTTCAAAGCGCAACGCGAACTTCGATTGATTTCCGCCAAGCGACCAACGCTCCGCTTCACGAAACCATGTGTCCTCCTGTCTACCTGAGGGCGGCACCAGTCGTTGTGCTATCTGCTCGTCTGTGAGCGGCACAAGTTCTTCCGGCCTATCCAGAATGGCCTCTCTTTCGGGCAAACAAAACTGTATGGCTCCCGGGCAGTCGAGGCCCATGCACGAAAGGAGAGCGAAAGGGTTGTTTCCAGACACGCCAAACCTTCTCCCGGCCTCCCTTCGCACCCGAGCGTCATCAGGCAATAGTCCTAACATATAGGCGTCTACGGTTTTCGTGCGATATACGCGATTGCCTACCGGCATGGATAGCGAAAGGGGTGGGCCGTCGTATGTGGCGACGTATGAGAACGACCTACCGCCGGCGTCGTTCTGTACCAGTGTTCCCGCATGTTCGCCCCCAATGAACACCATTAGCTCACGCATGGCTAAACGCCTCCCCAAGGGCTGTCGAACAACGTCTCGTCTAGTTTGTATCTAGGCAACTCGTCTGTTGGAGGAGCTGTGGACGTGACAGGAGAACATCTCTCGGATTCGTTCCCATCCCCGTTGTTGCGTCCTTCATCCAACTGATAAACCTCGAGCACACATCCCGCCGCATCCAAGATGGCCATGAGCTTGTCGAGTGCAATTCCGGTGGCCATCCCTACCTCGAGCCTATTGACTAGCTGCCGCGAGACGCCCGCTTTCCGCGCGAGTTGAGCCTGTGTCAGTCCGTTTGACTTTCGGGCAGAGGATAGCACGATGCCAACCTGCCGCGGAAGTCTTATTCGCATCGGGCGCCTCCAATATGTCGCTTATTTTTTACATGTCTAAATGTAACATATTCGCGACTTTTGACAATCTTACCCAAGAAAACAATACTCCACCTACCAAGATTCGCGGAAACGCGATTTAAGCCGACGCTCAGCGAGCAAGACGATCCAAATCGGTCTTCCGCTCACAGAATACATGTTTTTTATTATTGCCTAAAGTAAACAAAGGACGGCGTGACAAAACGAAACGCCAAAATGCACGTTTTTGTCAGATGTTAGCGGTTTTGGGGGTGCGATTCGCCCACCGGCGGGAAAGGCACCCCCTGTTTGCGCAGGTCAGAGGGGGTGCAAATGTGACCTCGATTTTTTTGAGCCCGAAATACCGCTAACATCTGGCAAAAACGCGCAAAATTCCGAGCGGATTTGGATCCTTTGGCCGCCACACCGAATTCTGTGAGGAGCGGCAGGCTCTACACCGCACCGAGCCTCGCTTTACGGTGCCGACAATGTCATATTCGTATTATTTCTGTGGCACACGACGGACACACGTAGCGCGAGGCCATGCGAAAGGTCTCGCGCATGGCCTCGCACATCTCCGAGGGCCCTCGAACAACGTCTCGTTTAGTTCATAACTAGACAGCTCATCCATTAGAGAAGCTGCGATCACGACGGAAGGCCGGCCAACGGAGCCGTTCTAGATCAGAGTTCCCGGGGAGTTTGTCCCGCCGGCTCGTGCCGCGGTACTAACTCCCCGGGAACTCCGTTCCGCCCCTCGCGTTACAAGGTGCAGCCAGTTACATCCAGACGAGGGGGTAAATCGCGCCCTCGGGACAGACCTCCTGACACTTTTTGCACCCGACGCACCTGGTAATGTCGATGCGAGCGACGTTGTTCTCCACCGTGATGCAACCCTGCGGGCAAGTCCGCACGCACCGGCGGCATCCCACGCACGTGTTCGCGCAGGCCTCACGCGCCCGCTTGCCCATGAGCGTGTTGTGGCACAACACGAACGACACCTCGTCCACGTCACTCTTTTCTTGCAGGCTGATGAGGTGACGCGGACAGACGGTGGTGCACAGGCCACAACCGATGCACACGGCCGGATCGACCACGGCCACGTCGTTCTTGTTGAGCGTAATGGCTCCGTAGGGGCAAGCCGCCATGCAGTCTCCGTATCCGATGCAGCCATCGGTGCAGCCATCCGAAAGGTGGCCCATCGTGGAATACGCCCTGCAACTCGGCGCGCCCTGATACCCTGCGCGCTCGCGAAGCACCACGCGGTCGGCTGTCCCCCGGCACGCGACGACGGCGCGCTTCACCACGACGTCTCCTGCATCGACCCCAAGATACTCTGCGAGCTGTTGGGCCACATCGCGCCCACCAGGCCCGCACGAGTTGCATGGCGCACCCTCGAGCAGGGCGTGCGCATACGCCTCACACCCCGCATATCCGCACGATCCGCAGTTAGCTCCCGGCAGCATATCCACCAAGTCGCCCAAACGCTCGTCCTCTTTGACTGCCAGCCGCTTGGAGGCAATCACCAAAATCACCGAGCCCACCAAGCCCATGCCCGCGACAAGCGCCACGGTAAGAAGCATCGTGTTCATGCGACCTCCCTACGTGCCAAACAAGTGCTCGACGACGCCCGAGAACCCCATAAGGCTCATGGCCGTAATCGCGGCCGATATCAGTGTAATGGGCATGCCCCTAAACGCCTCGGGCGGATTCGCTTCGTCCACCCGACGCCGCACTCCGCTAAAGATCACCATGGCCAGCAGGAATCCCAGCCCGGCACCAAGTCCTGCGACAAGTGACTCCAAATACGTGTAGCCCTCGCTCACCGTGAGCGTCGCAACACCGAGCACTGCGCAGTTCGTAGTGATGAGCGGCAGGAACACGCCCAACGCCTTATGCAACGGCGGCACGAAGCGCTTGAGCACCATCTCGAGCAGCTGCACCAGCGTGGCAATGACCAATATAAACGCGATGGTCTGCAGGTACTCCAAGTCCCACGCGACGAGCAGCTGCTGCAGCGGCCACGTAACGGCAATGGCAAGCACCATGACCACCGTGACGGCAGCGCCCATGCCAATGGCCGAGCTGAATCGCTTGGACACGCCCAAGAACGGACAGATGCCCAAGAACTTTACGAGCACGAAGTTGTTGACCAGAATCATGCTAAACAGGATGGATGCATACTGTGCCATCAGGCATCACGCTCCTCTTTTTGTGCCATGACCTCCGCGGCCGTCGCCTCCACGGCCTCATCTGCCGCCTGCAGCGCGGTGTCGAGTCGCACGCCCAAGTCGGCACTCGCGCACGTTGCGCGGTTGGGGTCGTTGACACCACAGTTGAGCGGGCAAGCCGCGCACAGGCTCTCGGGCGAGACCTTCGGCCGCCCGTCGGAAGACTCCCCCGCACCGCCTTTGCCCCGTCCCTCAAGCCACACCGACGCAGCGATCAGAACACCGAGCACGGCGAATCCACCAGCAGGGGTAAGCATAATGAGCATGGGCTCCACAAACGACGGCATCACCTGGATGCCGCATAGGGTCCCGGCACCCAGCAGCTCGCGCACCGCGCTCATAAGAATAAGCGAGCCGGTAAACCCGAGACCCATTCCCAGTCCATCCAATACCGAGAGCGCCGGGCCATGCTTAGAGGCAAACATCTCGGCACGGCCCAACACGATGCAGTTCACCACAATGAGCGGCAGGTAGATGCCCAGCGACTCGTCGAGCGCGGGCAGATACGCCTTCACCAGCATCATGGTGATAGTAACGAAGCTCGCGATGATGGTAATAAACGCCGGGATGCGCACCGACGAGGGAATGACTTTGCGCAATAGCGACACGGCCAACTCAGAACAGACGAGCACGAACGTGGTAGCCAACCCCATGCCCAATCCGTTGAACACGGCCGTAGTAACGGCCAGCGTGGGGCATAGGCCAAGCATCTGTCGCAGCGCGGGATTCTCGGCAAGCAGGCCCTTGGCAAAGGTGTGACCCGCAGAGATTGTCCGCGCGGCACCGGTGGATTGATTCGCCATCAGCGCACCTCCTCAAAGGACTCGACGGCCACGTTGAACGCCGCAAGAGCCGCCTTGGACGAAATCGTTGCTCCGCTGATGAGGTCAACCGAATCGGCCTCGAGCGTCTGAGCGGGTTTGCCCACGTACTGGTCCAAATACCCGTCCTCGGCGATGCGGGTTCCTAGGCCGGGAGTCTCATCGTTTGGCATGGCCATGATGCTCGTTACGGTTCCCTCGGGGTCAAACCCCACGGCGATGGGAACCTCTCCGCCATAGCCCTTTGCCTCCGAAACGACCACGAAGCCCACGGCAGTGCCCGACTCGTCCACCGCACGCAATGCGGCCACGCAGCCGTCAACGCCGCACGGTACCTCCTCGAAGCTGCTTGCCTCGGGAATGAGCTCGGCATATGCCTCCTGCGCGCGTTCCTCCTCGGCGCGGGCAATGACGGGTGCGGTCATCTGGTGCACCCAGCCCAGCAGCAGCCCTGCCACGGCGCACACCGTGACGAGCACCACGACCGGGCGAATCGCCTTCAGCTTACCCACGAGCCTCACCTCCCACCGGCGTGTTTACAAACACCACGTCGATGTGCGGAACCAAGAGGTTCATGAACAGGATCGAGTAGGCGACACCCTCGTTGAGGTTGCCCCAGAAGCGAATGACGCAAGTGATGACGGCGCAGCCCACGGCAAACACGATGCGCCCGCGCAGCGTAGAGGGCGTAGTCGTGTAGTCCGTAGCCATAAAGACCGCGCCGAGCAGTAGACCACCCGAAAGCACCTGCTCCATCACGTCGTGTCCGGTCAGCAGGCTAAAGAGACATACCAGGCCAACGTACACGACAGGCACGTGCCATGTGATGATGCGCTTCACAAGCAGCCACACGAACCCCACTAGGATGGCCGCCGAGCTTGTCTCGCCCAGCACGCCCGCGTAACGGCCAAAGAACAGCTCCAGGTGCCGCAGCGCGTCGGCTGCGGGAGACAACGGCGTAGCCGAGCTCACCAAGTCGGCCGAGCCACCAAGCGCCGGCGCCACGAAGGTGGTCATCGCCACCGGGAACGCCACGGCCAAAAAGATGCGGCCGACGATGGCGGGATTGGCAAAGTTACAGCCGATGCCGCCAAACAGTTCCTTGGTGAGGATTATGGCCACAAAGGCGCCGATGACCACCATGTAGAGCGGTATGGTCACCGGCACGTTGAACGCGAGCAGCACACCCGTGACTGCGGCCGAAAGGTCACCCACGGTGTTGGGCGTCTTGCGCAGAAGGCACCACAGCCACTCGAAGCCCATGCACGAGGCGACCGAAACCGCCTCGACGAGCAAGGCGCGCGGCCCAAAGATCACGACGGAAGCCACGACGGCAGGTGCCAACGCGATGAGCACGTTGCCCATGATGCTTTGTGTGGTCACCGGGCTTCTTAGCTGAGGCGCCGTGAGCAACATAAGCGGGCGATCCGACTCCTCGGCCGGATGCAACGGCAATTGTTCCACCCGTTATCCCCTCCCTTTTGCCTTGCGCTGCTCGGCGCGCAGGAAGGCGCGAGCGAAGCGGGTCGATTGAGCCAGCGGCTGCTTGGCCGGGCATACGTACGAGCAGCTTCCGCACTCCACGCAAAGGTCAGCCATCAGCCGATCGAGCGCGCCAACGTCGCGACGCTGGTACGCCTTTTGGATATCGATGGGCGCCAGGCGAATGGGACAGTTGTCGATGCAGGCGCCGCATCGTATGCACGCAGTGGTCTTGGGGCTGTCCACGAGCTCGTTGGTAAAGGCGAGCAGGCCGCTAGTCGCACGCGTGAGCGGCGCGTCGAGCTCCACCTGCGTAATGCCCATCATTGGCCCGCCGATAACCACCTTGCGTGGCTCGGACCGCAGGCCACAGAACTCCAAAATCTCGCCGATGGGCGTCCCGATAAACACCTCGAGGTTCTGCGGGCGCTCGATGGCATCGCCCATCACGGTGATCCGTCGCTTGGTAAGCGGCATGCCCGTCTGTAGGAAGCGGCCTATCTCACCCATGGTGGTAACGTTAAAGAGCAGCGCACCTACGTCCGTAAGGTGCCCGCCGCGCGGAACAGAACGCCCCGTGACGTTGCGCAGGATGACGCGACTCGCCCCCTGCGGATAACGCGCCGGCAGCTCGAACACCTCAATGCGCGGGTCGGAAGCGGCGGCTTTGACGCGAAGAAGCTCGATGGCCTTGGGCTTGTTGTTCTCGATGCAAATCTGCGCACGTGGCACGCCCGAAAGGTCAAGACATGTGGTGAGCGCGCGCAAAATGTCATCGGGCTTCTCCACCATCTCGCGGTAGTCGCTCGACAGATAAGGCTCGCACTCGGCGCCGTTCACCAACCAACAGTCGATGTTCGAAAGGTCCGAGTCCATCTTGAGCCACGTGGGAAAGCCGGCGCCGCCCAGACCCACGATGCCGCTGTGGCGCACGGCCTCCACGAGGCTGACGTAGTCGCTCACCTCGGGCGGACGCACGGACTCGTCGACGGTCTGCTCACCGTCGGGTACTATGACCAGCGCCTCATCAGCCTTGCCGTGCGAGTAGTGTAACGAACGAATCTCTTTGACCGTGCCCGAGACCGGAGAAAAAATGTCTGCCGACATGCGCGCGTCCGAATGCCCCACGAGCGTGCCCACGTCCACGTGCGCGCGCCGCTTGACCTGCGGCGTGCACGCGGCCCCCACGTGCATGTGCATGGGAAGAATTACCTGACTTGGCAGCGGCATGAGCACGGTGGGCAACTCGGCGGTCGCCTTGTTGTGCGGAATGTGTATCCCGCGCAGCTCCACCGAGTGCAAACGCGACCGAACGCTCTGTATCAAGCGCCCCACACCCTCTCGTCGATTTTGTTACTAAGCGATTTCCACAACATTCTAGCATAAGAGTCGCGCACGAGCGCCGCCGACCCACACAAGACGGCCCGAGACGGACCGGACGTGGAACAGGGTTCCCGGGGAGTTTGTTCCGCGGCACGGGCTCGTCGCAGGCCTGGCCCCGGCGCGCGGAACTAGCTCCCCGGGAACCCTGTTCCACACATACACACCGCGTTAGGCAAAGGGAGTGCCCGCTGGCCGGCAGAGGACTGTACGCTCTGGCCGAAGCGCTTATAATTTGATTATGTTTTTTCATTCTATTTGCAGGTAAAGCAAGAGAAGGGGTGTGCCTATGTCACTTACAACCAAGCTCGTTTCTGTCACAACGTCACTTATGCTTGCCATGACGCTCGTTGCCTGTGGCGGCAGCAAGCCTGCGCCCGCCCCGGATGCGACCGCCACCTCCGACACGACCACGACCGAGACAACCAGCACTGACTCGACGACCGAGACGACCACCGAAAGTACCGAGAAGGTCGACCTCGCCAAGGAAGGCTACATCAAGGGGACCATCTCGGGCGACACCTACACGAACGAGACCTTTGGCCTCTCGTACACTCTCCCCGCAGACTACAAGTTCGCCACCGACGAAGAGGTCGCACAGCTCAACAACACCACGGTCGAGGCGCTCAAGGACGACGCCGACTACATCAAGACAATCGAGGAAGGCAGTGCCTTTATCGAGATGTCTGCAAAGAGCACCAAGAATAGCGACAACGTCAACCTGACCATCGAGCGCTTTGATCCCGCGATCGCAGAGGAATACACCGCCCAACAGATAACCGACCAGGTATACAAGAACATCTTGGGCGACAACTCCGCTCTCGAGACGATTGGCTGCACGGACATTACCTCAAAGATGACCACGGTCACCATCGACGGCAAGGAACGTCCCGCCGAAGAGGTGCACGCAAAGCTTGGCGACATCGACCTCACGCAGTATTACGTCGTCTTTGTGGCAAAGAACTACATCTGCAACATCTGCGCCACGACCAGCGACGCGAACAACATTCCCACCATGCTCAACGGCATTTCCGTCACGAGCTAGCGTTTAGCGAATCCCATTCCTGGGCGGTCTCACGCATGCGATTGGGCACGTGGGACCGCCTCCTCTTTTGCTGAAGTGGAACGGAGTTCCCGGGGAGTTAGCGGTACGGAGTTCCCGGGGAGTTTGTTCCAAGTGGAACGGAGTTCCCGGGGAATTTGTTCCATGCCTAACGACGGGGACGCCTTTGCTTGGCTTATTGCTGAGCGGCGGTACTTTTTGACACGGGATTCATCGCGCGGGCAACGTCTCCGACGGCTGTCATTATCACCTGCCGGTTCTCCGAGACGAGCGATGCAGCGGCGGAAAGCATCTTTGGCACGGACGTGCGCCAACTCGATTTGATACCACCCATGGTATCCTGGCCGGCCGCGCTCAGCACCGTAAACACCGCATCCACAAACCGCTCTCGCTCTTCGTTGCTCGCACTTGCAAGCCACGAATTCACGGACGCGTCAAAGGTGCTCGCACCCAAGCCTACCTTGGTTTCGGGCACGAAGTCCAACCCGTCCACTTCCCAACTCAGGGGATCATGCTGAGAAAACCCTATCGCATGGCTGCGAACGACCCGGCATTCTTGTTCCTGTCGCTCGAATATCATGCCGACGACCGACGACTGGGGCACGGTTTTATCGACAACGCCCGACGCCGCCTCCCAACGTCCCCGCGCCATGCACTCCTCGGTAAAGCCGGGTCCGTCATGCGAGAAACACGCAACCAGACGCTCGAACACCGCATCCGGACACATCATGCCCGCATACACGGCGAGGTTCCCGCCCTTGGAATGCCCTCCGCACCATATGCGCCCGGCAGTGCGCGCGGCAACGTGCTCCAAGTAATACGTCGCCGCGACCTGCGACGGAATCGCCGTCTGGAAGGCCATGTTGAAGTCTTCCTTCCAACCCACCAGGGTATTGTCGGTACCCCTGAACGCCACGAATGTCTGGTGGGGCGAGATTTCGAAGGTCATGGCGGAGAATTGCTGCTCAGCACGCTCGTCGGTGCGCGATATGTAGTCACTCACGACCACGTCACGGAACCGCGGACTTGCCGTGACGGCGGAGAGGAGCTCAAGAGACTCCTGCGGGTTGTAGAGTTTGCCGCACATCGGACCAAACCACTCGGCCCTATAGAGGTCTCGAATTGTCAGGCGGCCGCTGCCGCACGCATCCTGTGCATCCGGAGGCAACCGATAGTAGGACAGCCACGAGAACACCAGGCTGTCGACACGGCACACGTCGCGCTGCTCGAAGGTGTCGAGCCGCTCGCGCACGTAGTCAACTATGTTTGGAAAGCCTCGCGCCATACCATCTCCTCTCGCCAACCGGACCACGCGGAACAAACTTCCCCGGGAACTTTGTACCACATGGAACAAAGTTCCCGGGGAAGTTTGTTCCGCCGCCCGACATCACGCCCGATTGCGCCTGAGGTAGGCTGAGGACACGGGGAACGAGAAGTACGTGTCCGGATACGGCTCGTCTCGCAGCGTAAAGTGCCACCACTCGCACGGGTAAGGCTCGAATCCATTGCGTACCATGTACTTTTGCAGCAGCATGCGGTTCTTGTACTGCTCGTCCGTCACGTCGCGACAATCGGGATGCGACAGCTCGCCAAAGTAGTCGAACGGACTGCCCATGTCCACCTCCTTGCCGGTCTTCATGTCGAGCAGCGTGAGGTCCACGGTACTGCCGCGGCTGTGGCTCGAACGGCTCGCGATGTAGCCCAAGGATATGGTGTCCTCTTTGTTTATCTGCGGATAAAAGTACGGCTTCATGCGCACGTCGTTGTCTTCCAGCGCCCAAAACACGAACTGTTTGACGGCGATCGTTGGCCGATACGCGTCAAATATCTTTAGCCGGTAGCCAATCACGTTGAGCTCGTTGCTCACACTCTTGAGTGCACGGGCGGCCTCCGCCGTGATTATGGCGCATGGTTCCTCATAGCCGTCAATGCGCTCGCCAATAAAGTTGTACGTCGAGAAATAACGTATCTCCTGAACCGCATGCGGCACATAGTCAGAAAGCAGCACGAATCCCGAAGGATCCTTTGTGAAGTCATAGCCGGGCATCTGTGCATCCCCTCTCGCGAGCAGTCAGTCAAAGCGCGAACCCCATGGTATCACGTGACACAAACAAACCAGTTTTCAGGGTGGGAGTTTGTGCCACAATACATGCAGGAACTGCAGCGGGTATTCAAAGAAAGGTTACCGATGCTCAATAAGCCCATTTCTCGTCGCTCGGCCCTCGCCGCGTTTGCAAGCATCACCGGCACGCTCGCCGTCGTTGGTCTGGGAGGATGCGCTACAAGCTCGCCCAGCCAACCCGCAGAATCCCCCGAAGCCCAAGAACCCCAGCCACCGCAGGACACCGCTCAGACCGCCCGAGACGAACTCGCCTGGTGGCAGGACGCTGTTGTGTACGAAGCCTACCCAAAGAGCTTTTTGGACACCGCAGGCAAAGGTACGGGCACGCTCGCCGGTCTTACCGAAAAGCTCGACTACCTCGCCGACCTCGGCGTTCGCGCGATCTGGCTCACGCCCATTTACGTCTCGCCACAAAAGGACAACGGCTACGACGTGGCGGACTACTACGACATCGATCCGCGCTACGGCACCATGGACGACATGGACAAGCTCATTTTGGAAGCCAGTCAGCGCGGCATCCTCATCGTAATGGACCTCGTGATGAACCACACCTCCAACGAAAGTGAGTGGTTCAAGCAGTCGAGCTCGTCCAAGGACAATCCCAAAGCCGACTGGTACATCTGGCGCGACGCAAAGAAGGACGGCAGTGCTCCCACGAACTGGCGCGGCATCTTTGGTGGCTCGGCCTGGACGTGGAGCGAGAGCCGCAAGCAGTACTACCTGCACACCTTCGCCGACTTCCAGCCCGACCTCAACTGGGAGTGCGAGGCCATGCGCCAAGAGCTGTACAACATGGCGCGGTTCTGGCTCAACAAGGGTGCGGGAGGATTCCGCATCGATGCCGTCACGTACATAAAGAAGCCCAAACTCGAGGACGGGCCGGTCGACGGACCCGACGGGCTCTCGTCCATCCACGCTGTGACCGCCAACACGCCGGGTATCTTGGACTTCTTGGGCGAGTTCAAACGTGAGGTCATGCAGGGCCACGACGCCTTTACCGTGGCTGAGGCAAACGGCGTCGACGCGTCCGAACTCGGAAGCTGGGTGGGCAAGAACGGCGCGTTCGACATGCTGTTTGAGTTCAGCCACATCCTCGTACCTCAGGGTGGAAACGAAATCTGGTACGAGCCAGCCGAGTGGAAGCTCACGGACCTCAAGCGTGCCCTCACCACCAGCCAGGAGGCGACGGCCACCAACGGCTGGTATCCCATCTACTTCGAGAACCACGACCAGGCACGCTCCATCAGCCAGTTTCTACCCGACGCCAACGACAAGGTCGCGGCAGGCAAGCTGCTGGGCACCGTACTCATGACGTTGCGGGGCACGCCGTTCTTGTATGAGGGCGAAGAGCTAGGCTACACGAACGTCGCGTGGAAGTCCATCGACGACTACGACGACGTGTCTTCCCACAACCAGTACAAACAGGCGCTTGCAGCAGGAAAGACCGAGGAAGAGGCACTCGCGGCAGTGCACGCCCACAGCCGCGACAACGCGCGTACGCCCATGCAGTGGGACGCGTCAAAGAACGCCGGCTTTACGAGCGGAAAGCCCTGGCTGCCCGTGCACGACGATTACAAGACCTGCAACGTCGAGAAGCAGCTCGCGGATGCGAACTCCGTGCTCATGTGGTACAAGTTGCTCGCGAAGCTTCGCGAAGAGCAGCCCTTGCTCGTGGCGGGCGACTACGCCGAGCTCATGGCAGACAGCGAAGAGGTCTATGCCTATGAGCGTACCCACAGCGGCGAGCGCCTTGTGGTATTGGCCAATTTCGTGGAGCGTGAAGTCCCCTACGACGAGGCGCTGGTGGAGGGCATGTCCGTCGCGCTCGACACGCATGGGTCGGTGGTACCCGGCGTGCTGCAGCCCTACCAAGCGATTGTGTTCGTCGCGTCGTGAGTGGAACAGGGTTCCCGGGGAGTTAGTACCGCGGTGCGAGCCCGTGGCAGGCCCGGCTTCGAAGCGCGGTACAAACTCCCCGGGAACCCCGTTCCACGGCCTGACAAGGTGCGAACAACAACCCGAATCGGGTAGGAGGCGCGCCATTAATTGACGCCTTGCAGGTAGCGGGGGTAGAAGAGGGTCCATCCCAGCTCTTCGAGCTTGGCGTTGCCGAGCGCCCGGTCGAGTATGCCGCTGCCAGCGACGCGCCAGTAGTCCTTGCGTGAGTTAGCCCACTGCCACGCCTGCCCCCGGCCGACGCCGAGGCGCACGAGGGCGCGGAACTTGGTCCGGATGCGCTTCCAGCACTTCCAGTACACGCAGCGCACCTTGCGTCGGACCCACTCGTCGATTCGGCGCAGCAGCCCCCTCATGTCGGCGAGGCGGAAGTAGCCCACCCAGCCGTTGACGAGGCAGCGCAGGCGGTGGCGCCTGAGGTCCAGCGACCATCCGTTGGAGCGGGAGAGAATCTCGCGCACCTTGCCCTTCAGGGACTCGACGGACTTCCGGTGCACCTGCATGCGCAGCCTGACCATGCCGTCCGCGCCCCTGCGCATCCCGAAGGAGTACCCGAGGTACCCGACCTGCTGGGTGACGTGCGCCACGTAGGACTTCTCGCGGTTGACCCTGAGAAACAGCCTCGACTCCACGAACCTCGTGACGGATTCCATGGCGCGCTCCGCCGCCTTGCGGCTGCGCTTCATGATGATGAGGTCGTCGGCGTAGCGGACGAACGCGTGGCCCCTGCGTTCCAGCTCCCAGTCCAGCTCGTTGAGCAGGACGTTGGCGAGCAGCGGCGACAGCGGGCCTCCCTGCGGGGTGCCCTCTTTGGTCTCCTCCACGATGCCGTCCACCACGACGCCCGCCATGAGGAAGCGGTGCACGAGCGACACCACCCGCTTGTCCGCGAGCGCGTCCGACAGCAGCCGCGCCAGCTTGGACTGGTTGACCGTGTCGAAGAAGCGCTCTAGGTCCATCGACGCCACCCACACGCTGCCCGCGTCGGCGTGGCGCTTGGCGGCGCGCAGCGCGTCGTGAGCCGACCTGCCGGGGCGGAAGCCGTAGCTGTCCCCGTGGAACCTCGGCTCGAATATGGGCGCCAGCTGCCGTGCGACGGCCTGCTGGACCAGCCGGTCGATGCAGGTGGGGATGCCGAGCAGCCTGACCTTGTCCCTCTCCCTCTTGGGTATCTCGACCCTTCGCACCGGCTTGGGCCGGTACCTCCCCTTGAGTATCCTGTCCGTGAGCGCGTCGTGGTTGGCGTCGAGCCAGGCGGGAAGCTCCGCCACGCCCATGCCGTCCACGCCGCCCGCGCCCCCGTTCCTGACCACGCGGTCGCATGCGGCCTGCATGTTCTCGCGCGAGCAGATGCGTTCGAGCAGGTCCTCGGTGTCACCGACTTGCATTGCGTCGGGTTCGTCCTCTTCGGTGCCCCGCGCATGCGTCGGCGCCTCCGGTAGCTCTCGGGGTTCCGCCCCTGCCATTCCCGGCTGGCCCTCGAAATCAATTCGAAGTTGTCTGCCTTCGTCCGCACGCATGGTCTTCCTCAGTGACTCCCTCCGTCTGGGTTCGGCCCTTCGCGGCTGGCGTCGCCGCTACTATGGCCTCTGCTGACTCCTCACGGTTCGCTGTTGCTACGGGCGGCCCGTCGCCCTTCCCCTCTCGGGGTGGCCTGCTCCTTTGCCCTCTCCTTCCCGCCCGTGAGGCCTCCCGGGGTAAGACACACACCCTTCCCCTCGCGTACCCGCCGCATCTACGCGCGCGGTCTCCGTGCAGCTATCGGGCTTCGACTTGAGACGCAGCCTTGCCCACCGCGCGCGCCTTATGCGGTTCGTGTCCCTCGGGCCGAGGGTTTGCCTCCGGCTTCCTTCAGATTCCGTCTCGCGGCGGACACCCTTGCCATCGGCTACGCGCTTCCCGCTGCCGGGCGCGCCGGGGACTTTCACCCCTTGGGTGTGTACCATGCCCGGCACACGTCGTAGGCTGGCCACGGGCAGTCTTCGCCCGAGGCCACGCTCTCGAGGGCCGCGCGCAACAGATTCACGTCGAACGTCTCGGGAGCGCCCTTGAACTGCGCCATGGGCACCTGCGTCCCATCGCGCACCATGGTATGCGTATCCAGGTAGTCCTGGTGGCGGTGAAAGCCGTCCATACCGATGACTTGCAAGGGGCTCAGTCCAGGAGTGCACCGCGAGAGATGCTCAAGGAATGCCCCAAGCGTCGACTTGCCTGCCGCAGGAGGGGCCGCAAGCATTGCGAGCACGCGAGAGCCCTTCTTGTAACTGAGCTCACCAAGGTGCCTGAGCAGCGGCAGGAAGACCTGCTCTACACTCCCATCGCTATAAGACGCCAAGACGTTGTTTTATCACCTGTTGGGAGGGGTTCTCCCTCTTGACAGGTGAGATATATATTTTTTAAATGGCTGTCCCCGCCCCTACTTTGGGGGCATCTCCGCCAAGGGGTTGAGGTAAGTCTCTGCGGGCAGCAACTCGTAGGCTATGCCCGCCTCATCCAGCACCGCACAGAACGACTTACGGTAGCGGTCGCTCGCGAAGGTCTGCGAGAAGCTGATGTGGAAGTAGCCTGCCGTCTCGCTCATAAGAATGAACACAGAGCCGCCGCAGGGATCGGCGTTAAGATATCGTACGTCGATGACTTGGTCCTCGTAGCCAGGAGTCTTAAGCCCGCCCACGTAGTCCACGTAAAACGTGTCCTGCGGTCGTGTTTGCGGCATCGAGAACACCTTCGTCTTGAGGAAAAAGAAGGGCATCTTCTTGCCCAAATGGGTCATCATGTTGATGGAAGACGAGAGCAGCAGTGCCATCTCCTCGCCCATCTGCTCCTTCATCGTCCCGCGCAACTGGGCCGCAAGCTCGGCGGCAGACTTGGTTCGTGCGTCTTCGGGCTTTACGGGCAAAAACACCGCCGCACTGCAGTTTTTGAAGGTCTTGTCTGCATGCAGGAACCTGCGCAACGAAATGGGCAGCACGTTCATGATTACACCCTCGCTCGGATGATGCTCGCGCTCCGCCGTTTGGGCGGCAAACGCGGAAATCGCAGAGGCCGGCGAGCTCCCGCACGCCTTGCACCAACCCAGCAAATCCTCGGTGCGCACCTTAAGCGGCAGGCGATGCATGGTGGGTCCCTGATTGCCCTGCTCGTCCAGCTCGGGCAGGCGGAAGCGCTCCTCGCTATTGGCGAGCTGCTTGAGCTTCTCGACGTCTGCGTTGGTCTTCGTGGCAAAGGCGTCGAACTCCTCGGCCGGGTCGTAGGGCACTGCCTCGGTTATGATTCCGTCGCTCGCGTACTCCTTGCCATCCTTAAGGCAGAAGTAGTGGTAGAGCGTCGCCTCAATAAGGCGGTTGAGGCCGAGCCCGTCGCAAAAGGCGTGATTCATGGAAAAGCGCATCGTACGGGCGGAGTAGGTTACGTCCACCATGTGATAGTTGGTGCCTGCGCCGCCCACCGCGCGAGCCTCGTCGCATTCCGCCACCAGGAACGGCAAGTCGTTGCTTGCATAGTAGTACAGACCCTTCTTGCGCACGAGCGTCTGGCGGTAGTAGGGCAAACGAACCAACGCCTTGTCCACGGCCGCCTGTAGTATGTCGCCACGCACGTCCTCGCTAAGGACGATCTCGACGACGAAGCAACGGAGATCCATCTTCCCGTAGCTGAATATGGCACCGCTCGCGTTCCACTCTCTTGCTGTAAAGCTCGGCATGTTTTAAACCCTTCGTTGTTACGGCTCTTACATTTGAGTCGCATGCTAGGCCTCCCGAATCCATGGCAGGTGGACCTCGACGACCAATACATTATGACTCATAGAGTTTATCCCACAACCTGTTTTCGTATGCTGCGCATGTTTGGAAAATCTCGCAGAGCTTCTTAATCTCGCCGTCTTGCACATTGGCGGCCCGCGCCTGCGCATCAAGGACGTCTATCCATCGTTGATTTGCCGCAACGTAATCGTCGCACGTGTAGGCCTCGAACCAACCCCTATACGGCGAGGTGGCGATTTGCTCAGAATACTTTTGCGTCACGCGTTGTCCTATAAAGGCATAGACCCACGAGCACTGTAGCTGGGCGCAAAGGCCCGCAAGGGTGCCTTCCTCCTTTACCTGCCCGCGCATATAGCCTATGTATTCGATTATCGCGGGGGATTTGGGGCACCGGTCCACATCGTCCTGCCTAATGCCGAGCGCCCTCATATTTGGAACGTGAACCTGCATCGTCTCCTTGTTGGTTTGCGCAACAACAAAACCGATAAACTCCTTGAGCGCCAAGTCGTCTGCGCGATCTCGCATGCGCTCAAGTATGTCTATGTAGTCCAGCAGATACAGGTAGTCCTGAATCATGTAGTAGCAATAGCGCCGCTTATCAAGAACCCCCTTGGCCATCTCGACGACAAACGGCTTGTTTGCCGCCTGTGCCCACAGCCCTTGCACGCTTTCGTACAATACGGTGGAGAGCCTCACGGTTACCCCCTATTGCTCTGCGACGATGGCAACGTATCCCCCGCTCTTATAGCCTTCCGACACCTCTTCGGGCTCTTCGTTCGTGTACAGGGGATTCTTTATTAGCGTTTGATAATAAGACAAGTTCGCGAAGCCAAGGTCCTCAAGAATGTCGATCTTCTCTTCCGTCGTGTGCCAAACTCCACTGGCGGCAAGGGCCAACGGATAGGGAAGCTCGGGCATCGCATCGCTCAGGTATTCGTGATCGTAGGTATTCAAGCTCTTGCCAAGAAGGTACATGAAGCCAAACGCACTCTCCTTAGGAACGTCGAGCAGTATGAGCTTGCCGCCTTCCTTTAGGGCACGCTTGCACTTGCCATACACGGGCTTGAGGTCGGATATGTAGCTGGAGCTCCCGTTGAAGTAGATAATGTCGTATGTATTGTCTGCTAGGTCAACGTCTTCTATCGTGCTATAGCTTATGACCTTGATGCCGCGCTTCTGTGCGATTTTTCCCATATCCTCGGACGGTTCGATTCCCTCAAGGTTCGTGCGGTCGATGTAGCTTTCGAAGAGGCCACTGCCACAGCCCACCGACAGCAACCTCTTTCCCGCGACGTCTCCCAAAGCCTTTTGGAACAGCTTGAGCTCGCTTGCAAACAGGTTGTCGTTTTTCATGAACCATTCGTCGTACTGCACCGCGTACCCATCAAACATCACATTTTTTGCATTCATGCTACCTTGCCTCCTCAAGAGTAAAATTGTGCGCCATGGGGCCAGAGCCCTTTCCCAAGTCGAGCATTGCCGCAAGAGCGCCGGAGAGATATACCTTGGCCTTGTCTACCGATTCGGAAAGGCTGCACCCCTTTGCCAGGTTCGACGCGATGGCGCTCGAGAGAGTACATCCCGTTCCGTGGGTGTTGGGGTTGTCGATCCTCTTTCCTTTAAACCACATCGGCTGATCCGCATCGGCGCCATACAGCACGTCGTTTGCGTCGTTGATCCTGTGGCCGCTCTTTACCAGCGCCGCACACCCGTAGCGTTGGTAAAGAACCACCGCTGCCTTTTCCATGTCCGCCTCTCCACCGATTGCCATATCTGCCAAGATTTCGGCTTCCGGAACGTTGGGCGTGATTACCGTTGCAAGAGGCAGCAGCTTAGCCTTAAGAGTATCGATCGCGCTCTCCTCTATGAGGCGCGCTCCACTCGTTGCCACCATTACCGGATCGACCACGATGTTGGTCGCTTTGTATTGCGTCAACTTGTTTGCGATGACCTCAATCAGCTCGGACGAGGACACCATTCCCACCTTTACCGCGTCGGGAAAGATGTCTTCAAACACTGCGTCCAGCTGCAAGCCAAGAAACTCGGGTGTTACGTCCTGTATGCCAGTTACGCCGGTGGTATTTTGGGCAGTGAGGGCCGTAACGGCGCTCATTGCGTATACCCCATTCATGGTCATCGTCTTGATGTCTGCCTGAATGCCGGCGCCTCCGCACGAATCCGATCCTGCGATAGTCAATGCCTTTTTCATTCTTTCTCTCCCTTCGACAAAGCATTCACCTTTTATAGAGCGACAGAAAGTGGTGCCCCCGACCTGCCGCTTAAAACCTCTTTAGAACAGCCGCATCAGCTCCGTGAGGCTCCTAACGTAGACGTCGGCAGACTCTTCCAATCCCCGCTGGTCCGCCTCTCCGTTTTTGTCGTATATCCCCACGGTGTGGTACCCCGCCTTGACAGCTGTTTGCAGCGCATACAGCGAGTCCTCGAACACGCAGACCTCCCCGTTTGCGAGTCCCAAATATTGGGCGGCAACGTTGTATATCTGTGGCGAGTGCTTGCTCGAACCCACCTCGGCGTTCGTGAAAATCCTGCTTATGTACGCAATGAGTCCGTTTCTTTCCAGCGCTGCCGTAATGAGGTCACGCGGGCTCGATGTGGCCGCCGCCATCTTGACCCCCGCCTTATCCAACGCGACCAGCAGCTCCGTCGCCCCTTCTTTGGAACGCACTTCGTGGAGATAAAAGCTCCGCAGCATGCTTTTTAGGTCGCCCAATACCTCGTCCGGGGTGCTCTGGAGTCCGTAGGTTTCCCTTAGATACGACGCCCCTTGCTCCATGCTCATGGAAAAGAGGGTCTCTCCAAGTCCCACCTGTGGCTCGACGCCTCGTGTTGCAAGGTATCGGGCCCCAAGGTCCTTCCAGATTTCCATCGAGTCGAGCAAAACCCCGTCGACGTCTAGGATTACGCCTTTTACGTCTTTTCCAAACTTCATAGTTGCTCGATCAGCCCTTAACCGTATCTTCGGTAACCTTCTTTAGCTCCGACGTCGCTTCGCAAATGTTCTTTTGTGCATAGATGGCGCTGATAACCGCAATACCGCATATCCCGCTTCCTTTGAGCAGTGGGGTGTTCTCCTGGGTGATGCCGCCTATTGCCACAACAGGAATCGAAACCGCCTCGCAAATGGCTTTGAGCGTTTTGCGCGATACCTCAACGGCGTCGTCTTTAGACCCCGTTGGGAACACCGCGCCCACTCCCAGGTAGTCGGCGCCTCGCTCCTGCGCGCGCACGGCCTGCTCCACGGTTTGCGCAGACACGCCGAGTATCTTGTTTGGCCCTATGAGCGCACGCACGTCTCCGGCCTCCATGTCGTTTTGGCCAACGTGAACGCCGTCCGCATCCATGCGCATGGCAATGTCCACGTTGTCGTTGATCACAAACGGCACGCCATACTCCGTCGCCATCGCCTGAAGCTCTACCGCCTCCTCAAAGAAGCGCTCGTCATCGAGGTCTTTCTCCCTCAGCTGCAAAAACGTCACTCCGCCATCCAGGCTCTCGCGCACAACGTCACAGAGCGTTCGATCGTCCAGCCAATGGCGGTCGGTGACCGCATACAAAAGCAGCGACTCGGCCAGCCCTTCCTGCAACCCCATTTTCATACAGGATTCATCTCCCTATTTGACCTCGTACTTTGCCCCCGCATCTAGGGTCTTTCCATCCATGTGGTATATAGCATCGATAATGCGATTTCTGTAGGTGGAGTTACCGTCGCCTTCCTGCATGCGGCTCCAACCGATTTCTCCGGCAAGCCCCATGGTGCACACCGCAGCGGCAGCGGCTTCCAACGTCGCGTCCGGGTTGGCCGTTACGAACGCCGCCATCATGCCGGACAGCTGGCATCCCGTGCCCGTGATCTTTCCCATCTCGGGACGACCGTTCCTTATTACGAAGCACCTCTTGGCGTCCGCCACAAGGTCTATGGCGCCGGTTATGGCAATGATCGAGCGCGTCTTTGCCGCCAGTGCCTTGGCAAAGCCGACCGCGTTGCTCAGGCTTTCGTCCGTCACGGCGTCCGCGACGTCAGCGTCTACGCCCTTGGTGGTACCACTTCCGCTCGCGAGCGTCTTTATCTCGGAGATGTTTCCCCTAATAACCGTGAACTGGATCTTTTCCATAAGGCCAATGGCGGTATTGGTGCGCAGCGCCGACGCTCCCGCGCCCACAGGGTCCAGTAGCGTCACATGGCCCAGCTCGTTTGCCTTTGCCCCGGCAAGGTACATTCCTTCGATGCTTCTTTTGTTGAGCGTACCGATGTTTATGTTAAGGCCGCCGCAGATGCTCGTAATGTCTTCGACGTCCTCCGGCTCGTCAGACATGATCGGGCTTCCCCCGCACGCAAGGATCACGTTAGCCACGTCATTTACCGTCACGTAGTTTGTGATGTTGTGGACCAGCGGCACCCTTTTCCGTACGTTCTCGATGCAATCGCCAAGCACAGTTTTACCTCCTCAATAAAAAAGCAGTTATGCCAAATAGGTATAACTGCTCGAAAACCACCCGAACAAATCGGACGCAATATCTACCTACGTTGGCATTACCCAAATCAGGTCACGGGTCCGGGCCACACTGCCCGTTCTCAGCCTGCATGCACAAGCTCCCCTTTGTCGATGCCATGGTATTCCCTCGCGCGACGATTTGCAAGCCTGATCTTCTCGCGCAGCGGATTCGGACTGCCTCGACGTTACTTTTCACGGCCCAGCCAATGAGCGATGTCGCTAGGCCACGGTCTCCCGCTTGGCCCTCGGCGCCCTCGGCCTGTTGAAGACCGCCTCAGACTCGGCGAAAACGTCCCTCCCGGCGGTGCGCATGTTGTCGACGGCGGCGATGCCGTCGCAGACGTTGAACAGGTTCTCGAAGCTGCGGAAG
>CADAAU010000001.1 GCA_902786015.1 uncultured Coriobacteriaceae bacterium | reverse complement strand
ATCGTCGAGAGCCACCTCTACGATGTGTCCCTCGTCCACGCCGCTCTCGAGCAGGTGTCTGTGGAAGAGCTTGAGGAGAAGGTAGGACTTGCCGCACCGACGAATGCCCGTGACGGCCTTGATGAGTCCGTTTCCCCGACGCTCCACGAGCCTCCGCAGGTAGCGGTCCCTAGCTATTTCCATGGTGACCCCATTCCGAACTTCTGTGTCTTAACGCATTTTCTCGGAATAGTATAGCATCGTCAGCCGATAGTATTCCGAATATATGTGTAATAACACAGTTACTCGGAACCAAAGATGATAGAGCAATACTCCCCCGGAATGCGCGCTCACGCGATTGGGTTGCGGTCGCAAAATGCAGCGACCGAGAATACGACCGTTCACGTTTGGCTAGCGGGCACACGAGTCCCCTCAGCGCACCAAAAAGGCGCCCCAGAACCACGTCCGGAGCGCCTGGAGAATCGCACAGTTTTGCAGCGGTCCTATTCCCACTCAACCGTGGCGATGGGCTTCGGACTGAGCTCGTAGCACACGCGGCAGATGCCGGGAACCTCGGCGAGGATGCGGTCGGTCATCTTTTTGAGCAGCGCCCAGTCGAGCTCAGGCACCTCTGCCGTCATGACGTCCACGGTGTTGATGCAGCGGATGATGCAGGGCCACTCGAAGGCACGTTTGCCGTCGCGCACGCCCGTGGCACGATAGTCGGGCACCACGCAGAAGTACTGCCAGATGTCGAGCCCGGCCGCGTCGATCTCCTCGCGCACGATAGCATCGGCCTCACGCAACGCGTTCAGGCGGTCGCGTGTAATGGCGCCCGTACAGCGCACGCCAAGACCAGGGCCAGGGAACGGCTGACGATCCACCATGTTTGCGGGAAGACCAAGCTCGCGGCCGACCACGCGCACCTCGTCCTTGAACAGCAGCTTTACGGGCTCTACAAGCTCCCAGTTAAGTTCTGCGGGCAACCCACCCACATTGTGATGCGCCTTTACACCCGCCTCGGACTCCAGGATATCGGGATAGATGGTACCCTGACCAAGGAACCCGATGCCGTCGAGCTTGGCCGCCTCCTCGTCGAAGACCTTGATGAACTCCTCGCCAATGATGTGCCGCTTTGCCTCAGGGTCAGCCTCGCCGGCCAATAGGTCCAAGAAGCGGTCGGTCGCGTCGACGTAGATGAGTTCGGCACCCAACTGGTTCCGGAACACATCAATGACCTGCTCGGACTCGCCCTTGCGCATAAGGCCGTGATTCACGTGTACGCACACCAGCTGTTTGCCGATTGCCTTTATCAGAAGCGCAGCAACCACGCTCGAATCAACGCCGCCCGAAAGTGCGAGCAGCACCTTTCCGTCACCCACCTGTGCGCGCATGGCCTCTACGGCCTCGTCGATGAAGTCTTTGGCCAGCTGCGGCGTCGTGATGCGCACCATGTCGTCTGGTCGCTTGTTGGAGGTAAAGTCCATGAGTTCTCCTTAGAGCTCGATTTCCATGCAGAGCCAGTTTAGTCCATTGTGCACCACATGGCATGCGACAACGAATCTGCACTCAAGAATTGACACGTTCCAAAACGAACGATGCGCCACATATGGAGAGCGTCTCCCCTTCCTGCATATGGGCTTCTCCCTTCACCCTCTTCCCCGCTATTGAACACGGATTTCGAGCGCCTAGGTCGCGGACGAACATGCCTTCCACATCCGGCTCAACATGCACGTGCTGGCGGGAGACCGACTTCGCGTGCAGAATCACATCACACGTAGTGCCGCGCCCCACTATCAGACCTGTGTCGGGCACAGGAATCACGACATCTACCGACGCTGTCGACATCCTGAGCGCCCACCTCGCGGACACTTCCTCAATCGTCGCCCCACACGCGTCCTCCGGATACGCCTCGAGTGGAACGACTTCTCCATCCCATCCAGCATCAGAATCTCGTCCGTGTAGACAGTCGTAACACCTGTCCATATCGGCAAACATTATTGCACCGCACTGCGGACAGCGACTTGTCTCTTCCTCCCTCATGCCTCATGCCTCCCTTACCAACCGCATGCTCAGCATGTCATTCTTCTCGGGCCAGAAGCTGAGCTGCGAGGGTCGCTCAAGCACCCTTTGCGCACCTCGACACGAGACAAGTCGACATGGCGGCACGTTCCGATACGACGCCATCACTCTTCCGTCCTTGGCGACCAACGCAACGTCAATGGCATAGCGCATGAACCACGTATGAATGGAGGAGCAGGGATCGAGGGCAACTGGCTCCGCTCTCGCATCGCTTCCAAGCAGTCCAACGAGCCGGCTCAGCCATGAGCCGAGAACCTTAAATCGCAAAATGTGACACCTGTCGTGCGAAATACATATCAAATTGTCTTTCATCTATATCACCACTCCCGGTCGGAACCTATCTACCACCATCGAGCGCTCGTGACGCAACACCACAGGCGACTCATACGCCACCCCACCCATCACAAACGACGACGGCCACGGCCTAAACAACAGCACGCATCTAAACCTCGTTAGCAGCGGAGATACAAACAGACTACGTCCCCCGCCTGCAGCCCCCACGGGCTCTACCGACACCTCGACATCGCATGAGCGGACATCGCGCAAAGCGTCCTGAATACATGCTCGCACCTCCCCTGCCGCAGCAAGTTTCGTCTGCGCCCCTGCCGGAGATACACCCTGAGAGACAATGGCATCAAGCGAAACACGATCGAACGTGGCACAGAGCGCAACAAAACGTGCAAGGTTGAACGAGGCCAAGGCCACGACAAGCACCACGGGCATCAACACCGCAATCTCGACTGATGCCTGGCCACGTGACGAACGACACCGCGCTACCACCCCGTTAGGTCGATCGTAAGGGGCACGCTTGAATCCGTGCCCGGTATGGGTAACTCCGCCAAGGTCATCTCGTGCGCCTCTCGCTCGTCCCACACCCAGCATCCGAGCGCATGCGCAAGTTCGATGGCCGACCCATGGTCCGGCAAGGCCTGCAGCAGGCTGCGGACTTTTCCCGTAGGCTCCAATCCCGATTGCCCGAGTACTTTTTTTGTATGCACCAAAACGGGCTTGCGCATTCTCATGTCTGCGGGTTGCAGACCCAATACACGCATTGATCCAGCCAACCGATCCCTGAGCCATCCGCCCACCGTCCCTCCAAACACTCCGTCCATCTTTCCAAAAAACCCTTCGACGGCATCACCCAAGCCCTGGTAGGCGTTGCCATACGCGACGAGTAGGCGCCCCCACAGACCGCATATCCCGCCAAATATTGACGAGCCGCTCTCGCCCGCTCCGATGCCGTCAAAGAAGTGCGAGAGCACATCGTTGCCGTTCGTCGCCCCGTCAGTCGCCAAAGCCGCCGCAGACACAGCCACACCAGGAGGAAGCTCAGCCTCGCCAAGAAACGCCCTCGTTAGTTCTGTGGGAACTGCCGTCCCGCCAGAACGCCCGACTATCGAGACGCATCCCCACGCACCCGGGGGACATATCTTTGGCCGCGGCACACTGAGCTGTTCGAGCGCGCGGTCAAACGCGCTTCTTCCCTCGTCTGCCACGTCATGCATCTCGCGTTCCGCATCGGCTTGGTCATTTCGAGCCCGCTCGTAGTCTTCGGCGCATTCCACGATGATCTGCCAATAATGCTCGTATCCGTTCGTTGCCGAAGTCGATATGGACGCCACCGCACCGAGGTCAGTGACGCTCATACGGCATTCATCGCACATTCGTACGACACCTTCATCGATGGCTGCGACGCTGTCGAATCCCGCGTCCGATCCGGCAATGCCGGGACAATCCCAAGTGGAATGCAACGTCAGACCATCTTCCTCGTCCGTACAGGGCCAGCGAGGATCGCCATACAGCCACGTCGCACGCATCTCGTTCGCATTTCGCGCCAGATGCGGCACGTGGATGCTTACGTGACCATCCGATTCCTCCAGATAATAGGCTTCGTTCGCCTCTCCAAGGGCATACTCGTAGAACGCGGCTCGCGCCTCCGAATCAGTTATGGACTCGATGTCACCAGCCTCTGGCGACTCTTGGGCAATCCTGCGCGCATAGTATATACGAGTCCTGGTTATGGGCATCCCAAAGTCCCATGATTCCGGCGTCGCGGCAAAAGGTTGCTCGAACTCAGACATGCCAGCAAGCGATGACGCACGGGAGTGCAGGCATCGGGGGTCGTCCACGCAGTCCGCCCTCCATGCGCGCTCCCGCACTTCGTCAGCACGCTTCTTTGCATCTTCCGAACGCTTGGTCGCCTCCTGAAGCCGCCCACTTTTGTCCGCCACCTCATCCGCATCGACATAAGACTCGAGCATCGAGAAATCCGAGTGCGATTCGAGGGGGAAAGGGATCGCGACTCCCGTCACGGCAGGACCTCCCTGCGAATTTGCCGCAACACATGATGCGGAATTGGCGATGATGGCAAACGGAATGGCTTTCTCGACCTTGCATAGTCCTGATGCGGCACTTCGAGCAAAGCGCATCCGAGCGTCCAAGATGTCCTTGCCAGAAGATATCGCCTGCGAAGACACTGCTTGTCCACCAGGTACGGCGGCAGCGACCAAACCAACTCCCATGACTGCCATTCCCGTAAGACCCATACTCAACACGCACGCGTCAAGAACTTGGGCTGTTGTGTAATAGGCCGCTACGGTGTTTTGCCCCGCCAATGCACACGCATCCGCAATCGGTTGCACGTCCGCCGACCTCGAGACGGTCCATTCCGCCGAGGCAACTACAAATACAAGCGAAATGCTCACGAGGAGCGCCACTGCCGTGGCTATGGATGTGTATCCCCCTTCGTCGTTGACAAAGAGGCCGATTCCCCAACGCCCACCGTTACGCATCCCACTCAGCCATCCAATCCTCATACTCGCCCCGCAGCCAACGCGGCCTCACCTGCTCGCGAACAGACTCCTCCACATACAGACCCATAGAGTCCCTAGCGCCCAAAGACTCTGTTACGACACCGAACAATGGCAGGGGCCTGAGATGGCCTCCGATTGCCACCGAACACGTTTGGCCATCCCCCGACCGCTCTAGCCGTACGATCCAATCGCTTTGCCCGCCCACGTGAAACAGACTCGACTCGGGAACGGCTCGCAACCTGCGCATCGCAAACGACCGGCACGTGGCCTCGTCCGCTGACGTAGCCAGAACCCTGGCCGTCTCGGCTGCCGCATGACGCATGAGCATGCGGGTATACAACACACAGACTGGCTGCATGAGCAGCGCAAACAGGAGCATGAGCACGGGGAGCAGGACAGCCGCCTCGACGGTGGACTGCCCCGCCTGGTCCCGCATATCCATCCAGGCATGCGATAGACTCGCCCTAATAGGCCGTAACGTCCTGCAAGAGCCCAAGACTGATGCCGTCCCCGTAATTGTGGGAAGAGGCCTCGCGAGCGATTTCGAGCATCCGTCCCGAGTGGGCCACTTTCCACAAGGCGCCCAACGCAAGTATGATGCACAGAAACGCCACGAGAACGATGGCATATTCAACCGTTGATTGGCCGGCTTCGGAACGAAGATGATGCATGATATCCCTCCTACCACTACGCAAGGTGTATGACGCGCTTCGTACATGTCATTCCCTGCCCTTCTTCCAGCACACAAATATCAACCCAACCTGGCCCCTCGATGACGCATCCCCAGACGTGACCCCTCAAGTCAAGAAACCCAGCGCTCCTGAGCAGGCACGTCCGCTCGTCGCGATATGAGAGGATCAACTGTTCAGCCGAGTCCGTTAGCCCCTCCTCTGTCTGTGTGACCTGTACCGACCCGCCCGTATCTCTTACCATCTCGTCAAGCTGCCGCCCGACTGGGATGCTCTGCAAGTTAGAATCTCCAATCAGCGAGCCAGGTCCCAAATCTTCGACCTGTCCCTCATCTTGACTCTCGCTCGCCGGATCGCGCTCTTTGGGCAGAGCATGCGGGCCATCAGGGTCATCGTCGGGTGCAACACCATGAAAGAGCAGTACGACGAGCACGGTGACCAAGGTGCAAAACAGCCCGCATGCCGCGGAAACACGGACGCTAGAGTGCGTTGATACCATCTTGTATCGCCTGCCACAGCTCGGTGATCTTTCCCCTAAAGGCCAAGATGGCAACGATGGCTATGACCACCAGCACCCCAACCAAGATGGCGTACTCCGTCGTACCCTGCCCCTTCTCGTTGCCAAAATGCAGTGTGTTCAGTTTCATGTGTGACTCCTTTCGTACAAACCCTTACCTTGCTATGCCATGCTGAGCGCTGGGCCCAGCAGTGGACCCAATATGGAAATGAGCATTGCCGGAACGATAAGCGTCGCGAGTGGGATGAGCATTCGCACGGGCAACTGCTCTATCTCCTCTTCCACTTGCGCGCGTTGTTCCTCGCGAATAACGTGGGCCTGTTGTTCAAGCGCTTCGGCCAAGGGAGCCCCAAAAGCCAGCGCATCATTCACGGCGGTACCAAATCGTGCCATCGCAGGAGCATCTACCTCCCTTGCCAGCTTATCGAGCGCATCCGCACGGCTCACCATACCCATACGCCACGAAAGCATCGCGTCAGACAGCAACCGTGCAAGATCCGTGTCGAATCGCTCGCAATACATCTCGACCGACGCGTCGAACGACAGCCCAGCAGAAATGCAGAGGGTCACGATGTCAAGGAATGAGGGCATGTCCCTCACAACGGTCCGCACCCGATCACGACGCCCCTTCCCCTTGCGCGCGAGCCGTGCTGCCGTCTTGTTTCGCAACAGGGCAGACGGACGCTGCAAGGAGAATCGAACGCCTAGGTCATTGCCCAATAGGCACCAGGCAAACCCGAACCCCGCGATACCCACACCCCCCACGCATACGATTGCGATCATGTCCATCACAACACCCTCCTCAACATGGAGCGAATGATCATAAGCGCAACCCCATCCATCAATGCCCCTACAAACAGACAGGACAATCCCGGCACCGTTCGGAGTCCTTCTCTAAAGTCGACGGAAATCATCGAGAGAATGGCCACCAGCGCGATTGGCAAAAGGCATACGATTCGTACCGAAAGGCGCACCTGTGCCGTCTTTACCGAAAGCGTTCGATGGAACTCTCCCTGCTGTTCGACCAGCAAGGCAGATCGATGAAACAGTTCCCGCAACGGACTGCCCGTTCGCTGCGATATGGAGAGAGCCGTGGCCATGAGAGCTGCACCAGGCGCATCGAGCTCACAGGCAAGATCGTTAAGGATCTCTTCTGCAGGCATGCCACAACGCAGCCTCAACGACGCCCGCACGAATGCCTCGGCTGCTGGAGCGGACTCGTGAAGGCTCACATACTCTATGGCCTGCGAAAGAGTCTGGCCCGCACCCATGGCAGTGGCAAGTGTCCTGAGCACTCCTGGCATCTGTGCCGCCAGTTTGCTTGCCTCGTTCCGCCTTCGCTGCGCGGCTCGTAAGGGAATCAGGAAAGCCATGAACGGAAATGCCGCGATGGCCACCATCAGTGAGCGGGAGACCATGCCAAGCGCTCCGCAAGACACCACGATACCCACGACGATCATTGCCGCCGCCTCTTGTTGGCTCAACGAGACATCGCGCTGTTTTAATGTCTCCTCGAGTTCCTGGGCAGCCTCCCGAAAAGCAGACCACCCAAGAAGCGTCACGACCACACGCGTCGAACCAATGGAGACCAACAGGCGACGTGCGACGCGTCGAAGCATCCTCGCCCTAGCCAACAAGTGGGCGCCGTTCGCGTCCTCCTCACCAAGTAGCACATAGGCAGACAACCCAAACAAACCGGCACATGTCAGGAAAACGACGATGCCCATGAGTCTACCTCCTCTGCATCCAAAAGCCCCTCGTCTTGCGCTTGCGAAACAAATCCAGGCCTTCTTCTGAGGGTCCATCCACGCGTCACCTCGTCGAAGTGCACGCACTCGTTGAGGACCACGCCTCCGCTCTGTCCTTGTTCGACTTCGCTCAGCGTCGTAATAAGCCTCACACCATCGGCAAAACGATGAGACATAACGATAAGATCGAGTGCAGAGGCGATCTGCTGCTCTATGATCTGGGTGGGAAGGTCCATGCCAAAGCGAGACATAAGCACGAGCCTTGGTACGACCTCGTCCGTCTGCCCAGCATGGAGGGTTGTGAGCGAGCCATCATGTCCCGTGTTCATGGCCTGCAACATGTCGATTGCCTCCCCTCCTCGAACCTCACCCACCACGATTCTGTCGGGGCGCATGCGCAGGGCATTCTTTACCAAATCACGAATGGTGACCTCGCCCGTGCCCTCTATCGAGGCGTCTCGCGCCTCGAGCCTCACGACATTCGGATGCGTTTCGAAACGCAGCTCGGCTGAATCCTCGATCGTCACAATTCGCTCGCGTTGATCTATCTCACAGGAAAGGGCATTGAGCAACGTCGTCTTGCCCGACCCCGTTCCACCTGCCACGGCCACATCCTGACGCGTGCGCACCGCCCAACTCAAAAGCGTTGCGTACCACGTGGGCAGTGCCCCCAACTCCACAAGCTGCGAAAGCGAGGTTATGCGATTGGAAAACTTGCGAATCGTTACCGCCGGACCGTCGATGGCGATGGGACAGGCGACCGCATTGACACGATCCCCGTTGGCAAGGCGGGCATTGACGATGGGGCTTGCCTTGTCGAGCCGACGCCCCAAGGGGGCGAGGATGCGGTCGATCACGAGCATGATTTGCTCCGACGAGTCGAATACCCGCTCCGCTGCGAACAGCTCGCCATTTCGCTCATAAAACAGTCGATCGCAACCATTGACCATGACCTCGGTAACGGTCGGATCCTCTAGCAATGGCTGCAGTGGCCCGAGCCCGCACACCTCATCCAACACCTGCCGAACGATCGTCTCGCGCACCTCCGGAGAAAGGTCTTGGTAATCGCCCGTATTGAGAACCGCCTGACACGCAATACCGATTTCGGCGCGCGCCGCATCAATTCGATCGTTTGAGGCGAGAGCCGCAACCGCCGAAAGGCCAAGACTCTCTACCAGATCCACCTTCAATCGCTCGCGAACCCTGGCCAGCTCCGCGAACCCGGGCTCGACGTCACGCACTTGAATATGCTGTTGTTCGCGCACACGTTCGAGCACGGACATCCTACACCGCCTCCCTTCCGCGCCCGAACGACCACATTGAACGTTGTGGGCGATGCTCGAGCAACCGCCGCGCCTGAGGCGCCTCGGGCAGGCATCCCAATTCCGAAAGCATCTTTGCAAGAGACTCGGCCGAAGACTCTGCGAACTTTGATCCGAGGTCAGCCAAATCCTGTACCTTACCCTCTCCCAGACAATCGGAAACCTCAGGGCCTCCGTCGAGAACTCGCAGGGGTCGTGCCGTCTCGAGCCCCACTTCGGCGCGGTTGATGAGGGGCTCTCCCCTACCCCGCTTGCCACATCTGTTTGCCAGACGAGCTATGCGGGTTCGGGCGACGCCAAGACGAACGGCCAGACCGCCCAGACGTGCTTGGGCAACCGAGGACCCAGGCCGTCCATCGACCACCAAAACCAATCGGTCGCACTGCTGTGCAGCTTGGGCGACCGCATCCGTAAAAGTCGTCCCTGTATCCACCAGCACGAGGTCATTACGCGTGGCCACCGTATCAATTATTGATTGAATCTGCGGATACACCACATCCGCCATCTCCGGCCTCTCGCAAGACCCCCACAAAGCGATACGTTCCGCCGCGGGACGCCCGCAGGCGAGAAGCTCCTCAGGGGTAGGCGGCTTCTCGAGCATGACGGAACCTAGGTCTGCTGGACCAGGAAGGCCAAAGCAGCTGTAAAGATTCCCGCACGACAAATCGAGATCGAGCAATCCCACCCGCATGCCCCACGATGCGGCCGCAACCGCCATTGCCGCCACTACCGACGTCTTGCCTACGCCTCCCCTTCCCGAAACGAAGACGATGACGGGCGCGTCATGCGCCGAATCCGTGTGGGTCAAAGGGCCAGAAGACCCGTTCCCTCCGTCCCTCGCTTCCTCGCCCTTATCGAGATGGACCGGCAGTTTGGAAACATCGGCCTCGGGAGCGGTAGCCGGTTCTACGGCGACATCATGCCGATGTTCACTTTTCCAGTCCAACAACGGCAACCGATCCAAGGACTGCCTAAGTTCTGGTGACATGACATCCATTACCAAAGTCGGAACTTCGTCGCTTTGGAGTTCCAGCTCGTCGAGTCCGTCCGAAATCTCATCTTCGTATGTAGACGAGTCGAGAACGGCTTCTACCCCAAGCATCTGAGCGCGTTGCTTGAACTCCTGTGTGGGATGTGGAAAGACCGCTACGATCTGAGACGCCTTGCCATCATGGGCCACAGCTGCCACCACATTCAGCAAAGACGGACCTTCGTCGGTCGGGCCAATCGCCACTCGGATTCCTGGAGCCGCGTCGCGTGCCCATGTACGCAGCTCGCCCGCCGAATCCACAAACACGACTCTTGCCCCTGGAGCATAATCTTCCAACGCTCTTCTTGCCATGTCACGTTCACGCTCTTTGGCCAAGCAGACCCACATTCGCGTCATCTCACTTTCCTTCCTCTTTGTGCGCAGACTCGTCTCCCGACACCGGCGCGACCGACCCAACCCCACCCTTCGTGCTGGAAGCCAATTGGTTAACGTCGCTCGCTGGGACCACCAGCCTCAAGTCGCCTGAGGCACTTGCCGTCAATACCGCTGGCACGTCCTTTGCCAAAACGGCAATCGTCAGACTCCCCCGGCCGGCCGTGCCCGATCCGCCCGGAACCGCGAGGACGACTGCGTCGTCGCCAATGGCCTGAGCCGAATCCTGCGTGGTGCGATAGGCAACTACATGCGTGCCCACAGCAATTCCTACCGATACCCCGAGCTTCTCGGTGATGGGAACCGATACGGCAACATGGCCTGCCGGTATATCGGCAAGGTGAGCGAGGTCACGGAAGTTCAGCTCGGTAAGTGGGGCTCCGGCAGACGCTGGGACGCTGACCTCCCGGCCCACCACATCATCCAAACTAGTCTGGGCGCCCTCTGGCGCCAAAGACGACAGCCAGTCCCGCTGCTCTACGTCTTTTGTGGCTATAACCTCTCCCGCCTCAATTTGCCTCGTGGTAACGACCAGCGACGCGACCTCTCCCCCGTAGCGGCGCATTGCCTCCGTACGCATTCTGTCGGCCTCTTCGCGAACGTGAGATGTGTAGGACAGGCAAAACACCATCGCCACACCAGCACACACAACCGAAAGAAGTATTCTGATTCGCTTGGACATCGTGCCACCTCCGAAAACCACGCTGAGGACCATGTGATCTTTTGTATGAACCATTGTCTGGCGGGCGTCAGGCATCTACGTCCGCAACTTGTTCCTAGGTGACAGCTAGCTTGCGCATATTGAGCAGCAAACTCCCGAAAAAGCATGTTTTCGCAGGTCAGAATTACTGTGATTTCCTTTGAAATACGGGTCGAAAAACGTAAGCCAGCCAAAAATCATCGCGTTTTCCCAGTTGGCCAAAACCACGTATGCATGTTGAAAACTTCGACCCCAAACCACGCCTACTGACCGCTTACGGCAACATGAGGTTTTATCAAGTCGGCCGGAGGTAAGCATCCTCTATCCTTACGTTATGGGACCGCAACGAATTAGTTAGGCGCACGAGAAGCACCGGAGGGAAACCATGGATATCGGACGGGAATTTCGTGCATGGGTACGAACACAAAGCCTCGCAAGCCACAAAATGGTGGCGGCAGACGATAATCATTTGTATGTCGAAGCGAACAATCTGCGAGCAGAGATCAACATCTATACGATTGTCGACGAATCCGAGATTGTCGAATACCGAATAACGCATCGTAACGACGACCCTCTCTTCTTTTTGCATTTTGCCCTCGATGACATGAGGCGCGCAAAGGACCTCTTTCAACAGATGAGTGAGGCACTCGCGAAGCAACTCAGCCGCAAGACAACGCCCATTCTTCTATGTTGCACTTCTGCCCTTACCACCTCGATGTTTGCGTCAAAGATGGCCGATGCTGCAAAGACACTCTCATTGGACTATGATTTTTGTGCCCTGCCCGTAGAGCAGGCGCTAAAAGAGGCGGACCGATTTGCGGCAGTGCTTCTTGCACCTCAAGTCGCACATTTGCGCGCTCGCATGCGCAAGGAGCATCCGCATACGGTAGTATTCGAAATTCCCGCCAAGGTGTTTGGCAGCTACGATGCTGGAGGAGCTCTTCGGCTGCTCTTGCATGCGCTGCACGACGCCCAAGACGCAGGACTCCCCGAAGCCACGCTCAGCGCCGTAAGCGATTTCTCTGACAACAGACGTGTCCTTATCGTCACGCTGTTCGTCATGCGCGACCATAGCCGCATCGGTTATAGGCTCTACGAGCGCGGTGTAGGAAAGGCAGAGGGAACGGTAAGGAAGCCGCTCCTCGACTTTAGGGATGTCGACGACCTTATCGATACGCTCATTCTGCATGATATCGACATCAAGACACTTGATGCGGTGGGGGTCGCCGTCCCAGGAGTCACTTATCGAGGCACCATCACCCTTCCCAATGTGCTCGACAAAAGCCACGAGCTGGGTGTTCATCTCTCACAACGACTCAAAATGCCCGTGTTTGTCGACAACAACTGTAACGCCGCCGCAGTCGGGTGCTATGTCAGCCAAAACGAGGTAGAGAACCTCGTCTTCTATCGTCATGCCTTCGGACACGACGCGGGAGGGCTTGGTACCGTAATAGACGGACAGCTCCTCAAAGGCCGTCGAAACCTTGCGGGTGAGCCAAAGTACTTTGAGAGCTCCTTCTCGCTCTCCACGAGCTACGACGAGGCGCTCTGGAGCGCCAACGGCCTACATGAACTCGCTTTTAACGTCATCGCTACTACCATGTCCCTGATTGCCCCCGATGCCGTATACATCGCCGTAGACACAGTGGACGACGCTGATGAGTTCAAAGGGATGTTGCGAGATGTCTTTGAGGACGAGTACATCCCCGAAGTGCATATCGTGCGCGACTATGTTGAACGTGTCTATTTGGGCGAGCTCGCATTGACGCTCCAAAAACTACGGGACCCAACCTATCGCTCGCTTGGAGTAACCTAATCACACTCAATTTGGAATCAACGAGCCGACGTTGTCGTCGGCTCCCTGTTATTCGTCACCGTCGCCATACGAGCGAGCGATTCTCTCTGCCTTCTTGCGCACGTGGAGAAAGGCCGTCGCAACCTTCGGGTCAAAGTGAGTACCCATACCCTCCTCGATAATCGCAAAGGCCTTGTCGAAGGGGAATCCCTTCTTGTAGCTCCTCTTGGAGACCAACGCGTCAAAGACGTCGGCCACGGCCATGATACGTGCTGAAAGCGGTATGTCCTCACCCGATATGCCCGTGGGATAGCCACCGCCGGCCCATTTTTCGTGATGGAATTCTGCAAGGTTCTTTGCCTCATCCAGATATGTCGGCTCGCTGACTGCCCCAACGGCTCGGTCGATTATTTCGCGGCCAGCGGTTGTGTGCCGCTTCATGGATTCGAATTCCTCATCGGTCAGCCTACCTGGCTTGTTGAGCACCGTATCGGAAACAACGATCTTTCCGATGTCGTGCAGAGGCGCTGAGCGTACCACATCATGGACGAACTTGTCTGTGAGCTGGTCAACATAGGAGCCTTCCTCGCGCATCTGCTCCATGATGATGGCCGTATATGCTGCTGTCTTGCGCACGTGATCGCCCGTAAACTGGTCGCGGCTCTCTACGAGATCCGCCATGACCATGATGAGGTTGTCCTGCATGCGCTCGATTGTTCTACCTTTTTCTTCCGACTCCGCGATGTACTCGACGGTATCCTCGGCGGTCTTGAGCACCGACTGATATAGGTTCTCGATTTCGTCTCCGGAGCTGACATTCAAATCCCGCACGTGCGCAATTGTCTCTTCGCGATTATCTTCGGTATTGAAAGCAAATCCCAACGTTGCCCGGGCAATCGAGTTGAGCGGCAGTATAATTCCGTATTGGGCGAGCCACAAGATGCCAGCGCATACGAGTATGAGGAAAGCCGCGAAGAGTGCAATAACACGTGCAATGAAGGCACAGCCGTCATTTAGAATGTGATCCATCAGCAAGTCGACTGCTGCATAGCATACACATCGCCCGTTTTCGTCATAAATCGGCTGGTAGACAGTTAGGAGCCAGCCATACTTCTCGTTGGACACAATGGGATCGATGGGCCTGCCGGCAAGCAGTTCATTGAGATGGGGCATAAAGGCCTCGTCGAACTCTATGACCGAGCCGGGGTCCGAACCCATCTCTTCCTCCGTGTCTGGGTCGAGCACCACGTGGCATCCGTCTTCCAAGATCCGATAGACGTACACATATTGGACCCCATCAAAACTGTTACGAATGTCCGAAAGGGCACGCTCAGTCTCGAGGTAGCCCTCAGCCTGTTCCCCCTTATCCAGATAGTCGTCAACCCGTGAAGCATCGATGTTCGCAATCATCAGGTTTGTTATTCCCTGGGCCTTCGCCGCCTGTTCCGCCACCATCGAGTCGTTGAACATCAGGTAACTAATCCAAGTGGTAACAAGAGCTACGGCAACCATAAGCATGCAGACGATGCCTATGATTTTTACCCGCAGCGGCATTACGCGGGAATCGACGTTCGAAAGAGACGCGGCTTCTTCGCTCGTAAGAGGCGTCTGCTGCCACAGAGTCATGGCAAAGAGCTCGGACACCCTTTGAGGTAGAGCGTAGCCAATCAGCAAACCCATTGCTACGGACACCAACTTGTCCAAAAAGTCATTGCGAAGATTCGCTATAAGCTGGTCGGCCTGAAACCAATTGGGCTCCAATCCCACAAGCCCCCACTCGATGAGCGTCGTCATCGATCCACACATGATGGAAAGCACGACGACTATGCAAGCCCATTTAAGAAGCGGCGATTGCGGCTTCTTGCGGTGCGCAAAGAATGCCGTCACCAGAGCGACAAGGACATTGAGAATCGCATAATAGAGGGTCTCGTTGTGGAAGAAGCCCAATACGAGGTTGGTAAAATAACCAACCAAAATGCCTGGCAAATAGCCTCCCAGCATCGACGCAACAATAGTGCCAACGCTATCTAGGTATATGGGGAGATTAAGGGCGCTCGCCAACTGCGCCCCAACAATATTCATAATAAACGCAATAAAGCACACCAAGAACGACTCAACCAGCCGATTCTTCACGCGTTCCGTATTGATCGTACTATCTGTAGCCATAGGCACCAACTTCCCAATTTATATAGGCCATTAATTATAATACGACAGTCTGCAAAAGACGAATGTTGCCCTTTCAAACAAAAAACCACAGATAAGAAGCGTCTTCGACATAAGTAACATTAAAATAGTGTTCTGAGGTTAGGAGGCAATCGTGAAGATACGTTCCCTCGGAAGAACTATACGTGGGTTTTTTAACGTAAGTGAGGGACGAGCCCGATACAAGACCATACGCAAGCGCATTGTGGAGGCCTCGACCATCGACGGCATCCACATCTGTCAGCTCATTGCCGCCATGCTCATCGCCTCCATTGGACTCAATACCGATTCGACGGAGGCGGTCATCGGCGCAATGCTCATTTGTCCGATCATGGGCTCCGTTCTCGCCATATCCTACTCGGTCGTCACAGCGGACAAAAAGCTCTTGCATACCTCCATTGCTGGCCTATTCTTTCAAATCGTCGTCTGTCTAACAACTTCGACCCTCTACTTTACGATCTCGCCTCTCTCAAACACCACCAACCAACTTCTCACCAACACAACGGCGACCATCTGGGATGTGCTTATCGCCTTTGTGGGAGGGTTTGCGGGAGCACTTGGAATCTCGCGTAAACAAGAACCAACAACACTCATCGCAGGTGTCGCGGTCGCTACAGCACTCATGCCCCCTCTTTGTGCTGCTGGTTATGGCCTCGCCATTCGAGGCTGGACCGTCGGAGCATCTGGCTTGTATAAGTTCCTTATCAACGTCGCCTTCATCTCGTTTGGGGCGCATATCGTTCTCATTGCTCTTCATATCCCCCTCCATGCAGACACAGACGGAGACGGACTCGTTACTGCACGGGAGGAGCAAATGGCTCGGGAGGAGTCGCTCAAACTCCGCAGACATCTTATTATCGGATCCATCATCATCGCCATTCCCTGCATATTCTTTACGACGCAGGTTATATCGAAAGCAATGGCAGAAAAAGGTACTGTATTCGAAGTCGTGGACAAATACAACACCGAGATGACTACACGCGAGCTCAAGATTATCTATCCTCAGGTTTTAAGCTATCGCATTGGTGAGGAAGATTCCTACGACACAGAAGACGAGCAACTCACAAGTCAGATCGTGGCAACGGTTATGACAAAGGGCGAGCTCAACGAGGGTGCGCGAAAAAACATCGAGTCGCTCATTCGCCTGCATGTTGAGGATCTCGACATAGTGACTTTCGAGACCGCCCCATAATCTGGTGGGCGTTCTTCCAAGCGGCAATGCGTTGAATACTGAGGGCAGACCTGATTTAGGTTTGTGGAGGAGGCGTAACACCCACGTGTTCGAAGGCGGCAAGCGTCGCCTGACGCCCCTGAGGAGTTCGAACAATCAGACCCTGTTGGAGCAGATACGGCTCGTACACATCCTCAAGCGTGGAGGCATCCTCTGCCACCGCACTTGCCAGAGTCGAAAGCCCCACGGGCCTTCCTCTAAACGTTTGTGTGAGCGCAAGAAGAATCTTTATGTCCATCCAATCCAGGCCCATTTCGTCGATTTCAAAGAACGTAAGGGCTTCGGCAGCTACCTCCCAAGTAATTTGGCCTCCCGCCCGCACCTGTGCATAGTCGCGCACGCGTTTGAGCAGGCGATTTGCAAGACGAGGGGTTCCTCGACTTCTTGAGGCGATTTCGGCCGAAGCCTCCTCGTCGAGCGTGGTGCCAAGTATCTGAGCCGATCGGCTGACGATGTGCGAAAGCTCCTCCACCGAATAGTAATCGAGACGGTACGAAATGCCAAAGCGGTCTCGGAGCGGACCAGTAAGCAATCCGGTCCGCGTCGTTGCGCCAACCAACGTAAACCGTGGCACATCGAGTCGAATGGAGCGCGCCGCAGGACCCTTTCCAATAACGATGTCGAGATAGAAGTCTTCCATAGCGGGATAGAGTACTTCCTCGACCTGATGGTTTAGGCGATGAATCTCGTCCACAAAGAGGACGTCACCCTCCTCTAAATTGGTGAGAATTGCAGCGAGGTCACCCGTTCGCTCAATGGCAGGACCAGAGGTCGCACGCATATGGGCGCCCATCTCGTTTGCCACAATGCCAGCCAAAGTCGTCTTTCCCAATCCAGGTGGTCCCGAAAAAATCACATGGTCAAGCGGTTCATGGCGCTCTCGCGCCGCCTGCATGAGCACGCGTAAATTGTCACGCACGCGCTCCTGGCCACAATAGTCGTCGAGGGTCTGTGGCCTGAGCGATCGGTCGACGTCAAGATCCTCTCGCGTGAGCTCACCAGTGACATCACGTTGCATCTGACCCTGCGCGCGCCTCGAAAAACCGGGTGTGGCATCGGCAAACAAGTCACCGGAGTCTGCCTCCCACATTCGTCATCACCTGCTTCCCATACGACGCAAGGCATAGCCGAGCGCCGCCTCAGTCCCCAAGGCTCCCGCCTCTACATGGCCCTCAAGCGCAAGGTCGGCCTCCTTTGGCGTGAACCCCATAGACAAAAGGGCTTCTCGGGCATCTGCATCCACCTGCGCTGCATCACCAGTTGGTGCGTCGTCTGTTGATTCTCCCGAGTCAGCCACAAGAAGACTCAGTACAGCGTCCTTTGCAAACACGTCCGCAAGCTCCAAAAGAAGTCGAGTTGCGGTTTTCTTTCCCACGCCCGGCACCTTCGCCATTCTCGTCGCGTCCTTGTTGGCCACGACTCCCGCGAGAGCGGTCGGAGTGAACGTAGAGAGAACCGCAAGAGCAAGCTTTGGGCCCACCCCCGAAATACCTACGAGCCGATCGAACAGGGCACGTTCTTCTTTGCTTGCAAATCCATATAAGTCGATGGCCCCCTCACGGACCACCAGCCGAGTGAGCAGCGTAACTCCCTCGGTGCCGACAGAGCCGACTGATGATGCCGTAGTGGACGACACCCCCAGACTATAGCCGACACCGGCAACGTCGAGCACCACCTCGTTGGGTTGTACCATCGCTAAAGTACCGGTAAGAGAAACTATCATGCGGTCGACCTCCTGCTCTGGCGAACATGTCCAAGGGTACTACGATTGCGTACGGCCCCACTATGGTGGGCGGCAGTGGCCGCTGCGGTGATTTGACGCGCTCTTTCGCGGTCGGCTTCAGCCTGTGCACGCTCTTGTTCGAACATCTGTGCGGCCGCATGGTCACGCGTCAAGGCAGTGGTACGCATGAGATTGGCATGGCATACCGCGCACGCCAAGGCATCTGCGCAGTGATCGGGACGTGGATCGTGATCAAGCGCTAGGACGTTGCGCACCATATAGATGACCTGACGCTTGTCTGCTGAGCCCTCTCCTACGACGGCCTGTTTGATTTGCATGGGAGTGTATTCCCCAACCTCAAGTCCAGCTTGGGAAGCGGCGACAATCGCTGCCCCGCGTGCCTGTGCGGTTGCAATTGCGGAACGCACGTTTTCACCAAAGAAGATCTTTTCTATTGCAAGCTGTGTCGGACCATACCGCTCAATGGCTTCCAACAGTTCTTGAAAGATGGAGCCCAGACGCTCCGCTAGGGGCTCCGAGGCCTTCGTGGTTATGCATCCATAGGCGCGGGCACGACATAGGGACCCACGCGTTTCGACAATGCCCCAGCCTGTGTGTGCCAAGCCGGGGTCTACGCCAACGATAACCATGTCATCTCCCGCATTGTGCTATAACGAACGATTGTTCTATCATAGCACAATGCAAAAGCTATTCAAAACAGAGCGGTGAGGTGCGAACCGTGGGCCGCTCCACAGCTTCGGGAGGCAGAGTCATATCGAACTCCACGATGGCATCTTGCTGCGTCCCTATGAGCGCAAATCCCAGCCATGCGTCAAAACCATAGAGTGTACCGTGCGTAGTGGGCTCGAGGACCTTGTCCTCTGGGACCTCCCTTCCCTGAATGATCTCGAAGTTGTCAATCCGACCTCCAGCCGGAGCGACAATCAAGAGACCGTCTACCATGTCGCCACGGTCGACCTTCAGAGGATTAGACCCGTAAACATATTCGGGTGCCGCCATGGCTTCCTCGTCCGTGAGGTTGTTGTGATAGTGCGCCTGAACATGATAGGTCGTCGTACCATCCTCGTTCTTGACTCCCTCGTCAATGTCAGCCCAAATATTCAGATACCAAGAAATCTTTGACCAGGTATAGTCGTTTGCGTAAACCCCCAGAACTGGTTTGGCAGGGTCATTTTCGAGCGTGCCTGCGACTCCAAGATTCTGCATAAAGGTTTCTTCTTCCGGATTTGCCATCCAGACCTGTAAGCGATGGTTTGCACCGGACTTAGAGACTTCATCCATCAGTACGTCGAAGTCCACCCCACCCAAATGGCCAAAAAGCTGATCTCCGGCCTTGTTTGCAACATCGCTAAAGAAATTGTCCTCTTGTTCATGCCCATAGTCGCCATCGAATCCATAGCGCCAATAGACACCGCTCAAAATCTCCGCGGCAGCATTTTCGCCATTTACTTCCGTTCCGTCTTCGGCCACGACACTACCTGCGAGCGCAAGCATGTGCTGAAGGAAGATGGGGTCGACACCTATCACGCCGTCAACATGTTCCGCGTACCCATACTCCCAGAACTCCCGCATCAACTCGCCTGACCGCATGAAATTTGGCGTCTGAGTTGTACCCGCGGCATCCCAGCCGAGTTCCTCTCCAAATACGCTTATCTCGTCTTCATTGAGATTCGCCCTAAACTCGTCTGCCTCAACGCGATGCTTAAGATCGTAAACGGTCTGAAACTCGCTCAAGGTCAAAACGCCATCTTGAACTTTGAGCGTACCTACTGATCCCGGAAAACCACCTGCAGCACGAATTTCACTGTTCGTCTGTGCCAGTATGACGTAATTGCGTAGTTGACCACCATCACCCAATATGCCCAAGATAGTGCTAAATAGCCCGTCCGCGTCCTTGAGTACGGCGCTCGCATCAATAAGCGGGTCTCGTATCTTGTCGATAACCTCATTGACCTGGCCAACGTTACCATGGGGAAGCTGCGACATGATATCCGCGTTCTTTACGATGACGGGAGAGGCTGAGACCACAGAGTCACGCATCCGTTTGATGATGCCAGTGTCGATTCGTCCGTCCTGCATAAGATCCGAAAAACGGACTCCCCCAAGGTTGTCGACCAGTGGGCTGAGCGCATTGTCGCTCAAGTCCGCAGCACAACCTACAAGCATCTTTGCATTCGTGATATCGGTTCCTATGACGGGCAACGTTTTTGCGAAGTCCCACAGGGAAGAATTGGTCTCGTCCTGCATCTTGTGTATGCCCTCGCTGACGACGGAGTACGACGAATGCAGCTTTTCCTCATCGCCATCCATGAATGCATCTTTAAGCGTGGAGGCGCTTGCCTGAACCTCCGATGCGACTGCCTTAACTCGATTGGCAGACTGATACATATTGAACGCGAACACACCACCCACGGCCGCCACTACCACGAGGGCCAAGACAATGATGGCAACGACAACTGGCAGAGCCTTCTTTTTCTTCTTTGGTGGGATGTCGTATACAGACGGTTTGGTTGCTTGAGGCTCCACCGGCTCTACGACCTGTTGTTGCTGAAACTGCGGGGTCCGTCCCCACGTCTGAGGTCCGGTTGCGTCAGGATCTCGCAACAAGCCCATCTCATCTTCCGTATATCCCTCTGGAGGTGTGTTCTGGGAAATATTGTCAGGCATATGAACCCCTGTCGTTTACAGTCCAGACGTGAAGCCTAACCATATCACATGGCGACCCCAACAAGAACCGTGATACGAAATCGGCCAACTTTGAACCGCTCATGACGAGACGCGCTAGTTTTCGGAGAATGGACTTCCCCATGTAAGTGGTCCGAAGGGAATGCTTCCGGAGGCAACGGAACCTTGAACGACGCCATCTTGCAGAATGTCCCTAAGCAACCCAAGTAACTCGTCCACTTGCTTATCGGCCTCATTTCCCAACGAACGGGACGCTCCAACGAGCTCGGTGTGCATCTGTTCGAGCAGCTGCTCTATTTCGGCCGCAACCGCACTTTCGCTCTCGGCCCTGTGCTCGACCGAATCCGCCGCAACGAACAAGTCCGACACTCCTGCAGGGCCACCGGTGCTGCCAAGGCGCTCATCATCGGCGCGAACTCGATCCCGCCACGCCAAATCCGACGGAACGTCAGCCTCACGCACAGTACGCGAAGAAACGATGAGGCATGGTGGAAGCCCCAGACGGGCAAACGACCGCTTCACGAACTCGTCGATGATACGTTCGCTCACTTCACGGCAGCCGTGTCTCGCCACGACATCGCTAAGGGACCGCTCCCATTCAATATGGGCAGAAAGCGTCACATCGACGCGTCGAAGCTGACTTTCGATGGTCGCCTCCACGTCTTTGAGCCCCTTAATTGGTGGCGCGCTATACGAATTCACAATCGCTGCATCGATAACCGGAGAGATCGTGTTGCGCAAATGGGCAATCTCGACCAAATCAGATCGATACACGTCACCAAACGGCGCAAGGGCCGCGGCACCACATCCCACTTCCTCCGCTTCGACCGCAAAGAATGTCTTGTCAAAGTCAACCAATGCGACCGCATGCGTTCTTCTAGCCAAATTCGCGAGCCTCAGTTGCGAGACGTCTTGCCACACAACTGAATCGGAGCATGACACTGCTCCCACGGAGTTTTCCTCAACCAAATCGAGATGAAGGGTCCTTGCCAGCTTCTTGGCTACGCCTCCCAACATGTCTGCACCACCGTCGTTGATGAGCGCATGAACGTGCGTGGGGCCCAGCGCGTCGGACGCAAGCGTCGCGAGCACGCTCGAGTTAAGCCGGCCATCAAGCATGATGGCTACCTCAGTATGGCCCCGCTTATGGAGATGGTCGCGAAGTCCCAAGGCGAGTGCCTCCCACAGGTGTAGTGAGCGATCGTAGAGCTCCGGCTCAAGCACTTCGGCTACAGCATTTTTGTCGTCGGTGACTATCGGTGCTACGAGTAAGGCTTCCTCGAACGCGGGGGCACATGCAACAAGCTCACCCTTTGGAGAGAGCACAAAACTCGATCCCGTAAAAACTTGCAAGTCATACCCACCGAGCGCTCCCACGCCCACGACCCAAGCATCAAGGGCCCACGCATCATCACGAAAACGTCCCTCAAGCAGCGAGGCCCCCATCGCACTCGACGTATCGTCGAGCGCAAAGCCACGCCCGGCACAATACAAGAGGACGTCTATGTCGGAATCGCTCTCCTTAAGCTGCTCAATGCATTCGTACGAGTACGCAAATGCAAAACGTATGCCGTCAAGGTCAAACACGTTCCGTACGGCACGCTCCAAACCCTGCGTCTCGGCCGTTTCGGCTTGAGGGGTAGAGGCAAGCCACACCGGCATGGCTACTCCATCTTTTAGCAAAATCGCCTCGAAGCCCGCTCCGTCCTCAGTGTTTGCCGGCATCGGAATCAAACACGGGCACGCAACGTCTAACGCAAGTTGTTCTAAAGCCTTTTTTCCATCGCTGTAGAACCCCTCTCGATAGACATATGTGGGAGGGCAGAGTCCCCCAAACGCTATCGCAGGCAGAACGAGAAGTCCGGCACCCTCCTCGACCGCGCGTCTTGATAACTCGACTATGCGCTGTGAGGTGTCGTCAAACCCGGCCATGCACGTGTCTATCTGCGCCAAGGCAATGAGCATCATAGGCCTCTTTCAAAAGCAAAGGCATGCATCCAAGATACCGCCTTGGATGCATGCCACCAACCCGATGACGGTTTGAACCCTATGCCTTCCACAGGCCATGAAGGTTGCAGTATGCATAGGCAGTTACTTCGTCTGCATCGCAGGCGAACGTGGCAACCGGGGCATCACCGGGCTTGAGATACCGAATGTCCAGCCGATCGGCAGCTGCCAAAGCAATCCATTGAATGTAGTGAGCATCAATCATGGGATGTTCGACAGAACCGACGGCCACCTTTATGGCGCCCCCCTCGCGAGCCACTACGGGGACGTGCTTCTCAGCGGCAGCATCTACCGAACCAGCCTCAAGCTTCGTCATAGGCTGCCCGCAGCACTGAGGCACGCAGGTGCCCTTTTCGACAACGGCAATCAAATTACCGCACTTCTCGCAGCGATAGAATGTTACTTCGGCCATGTGTCGCTCCTTTCCATGGGGAAATACATTAGGTTTAGTATAGGGCAAGATGCCTCGTGGCATGCCCCGCCCCGTCTCCCCGCATAGAAGAGTCAGACTTCTTTACAAGGGCTGAACCTATACAAGTATGACATCGGCCTCGCGACCGAGGATATCGTGCACCTCGGCAAGAAGCAGCATGTTTCGCGCGTCAACTTGCATGGGAAGTGCCAGTCGCATGGTGTCACCGGTATCGGATCGAACACAAAGCTCCACATGGTCCATGCCGCTATAGCGAGAAAACACACCACCAAGCTGCTCCATGCGTCCCCTGCTCAGTCTATAGGAAGGGAGAACGACCTCGACGACCTTTGGCCTATTCGTCGCCTCGGTCAGCTCGAGCGGCTTAACGGCCGAGCAGATAATCTGATTCCCTCGATCACTCCGCTCTAGTTTGCCGATGATCTGTACAAAAAGGTCTCCCTCGCTCTCCCCCGTCTCGTCGTTGACGTTTCCGGCGAGCGTCGCGGCACACTCTTCATAGAGGTTCGGAAACACCACGCAACTGACCTCGCCCTCCATGTCCTCGAGCGTAACGATGGCCATCGCCTTGCCAGACTTGGTGTTTTTCTTTGCTACGGCGGAAACCATGCCTGCCAAGCGTATGGATTTCCCCTCCTCAACTCGAGGACGCGCCATAGTCTGACCGGATCGCTCGTCAACGACTTCATCAGTCGCCTCAAGGTCCGAGAGCTGGAAGTCGCGCGCCTGAGCCAAGGCGTATTCGAACGGACCAAGCGGATGATCGGACACGTAACGTCCCAATACTTCCTTCTCCATCGCAAGCTTGACGGATCGGTCCCACTCTATGCCATCAGGCTCTGGAACGTCTTGGTCGAATCCCGATCCTTCCACCCCTCCAAACATGTCGAAGAACGACACCTGACCCGACGCGCGATCGCGCTGACGCTTTGCCGCCGCATCCAAAATGTTCTGCGGGTTGAGCTTGTCGACAAAAAACATGAGTTGCCTACGGGTGTAACCCGTTGCGTCAAACGCACCGCTCTTTATGAGGGCCTCGACCACGCGACGGTTGGCCGCACTTGCGTCAACACGATCGACGAAATCGTGGAGACTCTTGAACGGTCCGCCTTTCTCGCGCTCCGCGAGAATCGCCTCGCCCACTCCTTCACCCACGCCTCGAATGCCGGCAAACCCAAAGCGGATGCCTTCCGAGACCGCCGTGAAGTCCTTGCCGCTTTCGTTGATGTCGGGGGGCAGAATCTCGATGCCCTCATGTCGACACGCGCTAAGGTAATGAACGATCTTGTCCGTCTTGCCCATGTAGCTCGTAAGCACGGAAGCCATGTACTCTCGTGGATAGTAAGCCTTGAGCCAGGCAGTCTGCATAACGAGAATGGCATACCCCGCCGAGTGCGACTTGTTGAACGCATACGACGCAAACTCAAGAACGTCATCCCAAATCTTTTGCGCAATGGCCCTCGTATAGCCATTCTTTTCTGCGCCATTCATCCAGTGGTCGTAGGTCGTTTCGTCGGAACCATCCTCCCAATGAAAGACGGTACTGGTAAGGAGCTTGATCTTCTTCTTTGCCACTGGCTTACGAATGCGCGAGTCCGACTCGCCTGCCGAGAAGCCGCACATCTTCATGGAGATCTGCATAACCTGCTCTTGGTAGACCATGGTGCCGTAGGTCTCTTCCAAGATGTCGGACAGGCGGTTGTCGTAGAACGCGACCTCCTTGCGCCCGTTCATGCGGTCGATGTAGTCGCTTACCATGCCCGCTCCCAAAGGACCAGGACGGTAAAGTGCGATAAGAGCCACCACGTGCTTGAACTCACGCGGCTGCATGCCCTTTATGGTGGCGGTCATGCCTCCCGACTCGATTTGGAACACGCCCGCAGTATGACCACGTCCCATGAGCTCGAAGATGTGGGGGTCCGCAAAGGGAATCTTGTCCACGTCGATGTCCACACCCGTGCTGCCCGGCTTGAGCGTGGAACGCACTGCCTCGGGAGCTGCGGCAGCCGCCTCTGCCGTCGCGTTGTTCGCGAGGATGTTGCGCAAGGCCTTGGTGATGACGGTGAGCGTCCGCAGCCCCAAGAAGTCCATCTTGAGGAGACCCATGTCTGCCACCGAGTGACCCTCATATTGCGTGATTTCCACGCCACCCTTCGTGTCCAACTTCGTTGGCACGTGATCATTGACGGGCGTCGGGGCGATAAGAACGGCACACGCGTGCACGCCCTCACCACGTGTGAGGCCTTCGATGGCAAGTGCCGAGTCGATGATGCGTCGATCGTCGGTATCGTTGCGATAGGCATCCACGAAATCCTGGCTGTACAGGTCCTCCTTACCGTCCACCTTGTTGAGCGTGAACTTGAGCTTTGCGCTCGGACTGCTCGATACCATCTTTGAGAGGCGCTGTGCCTTGTACACGGGAAAGTCGAGCACGCGAGCGGAGTCGTTGATGGCTTGCTTCGCCTTGATGGTAGAGTACGTGATGACGTGGCTCACACGATCCGCGCCATAGAGCTCTCGCACATGCTGGATTACCTCCAGCCTTCGCTCATCGTCGAAGTCCATGTCGATATCGGGCATCTCCGAACGTTCGACGGACAGGAACCTTTCGAACATCAGGCCGTTTTCCAAGGGGTCGAACGTGGTGATATCCATAGCGTATGCGACTATAGCTCCGGCGGCCGACCCTCGACCCGGTCCGACGCCAATGCCGTTTTGCTTCGCCCATCGCACATACTCCTGCACGATGAGGAAGTAATCCGCAAAGCCCTTGGTACAAATAACATCATACTCGTACTCAAATCGTTCACGGATACTTATGCCATTAATCTCTTTGCCATCCCAGTCGTCGCCATAACGAATGGCAAGCCCCGCTTCGCACTCCTTGCGAAAGCGTTCCTCGGAAGTCTCACCCTCCTCCAAGCCCGGGAACTTGGGCAGGAACATGGAGGACCAGTCCAGCTCAAAATTGCACTTCGCTGCTATCTCCAACGTGTTGTCACACGCTTCGGGACACCATGAGAAGATCTCGCGCATCTCCTCTTCGCTCTTCATGTAGAACTCCGAGCCATCCATGCGCTTGCGATCCGTCTGGTCGATCTTTGAGTTGGTACCGATGCAGTTAAGCAGGTCCTGAACGGGGGCGTCCTCGCGCAAAAGGTAATGGATGTCGTTGGTGGCGACCACCTTTATGCCAAGTTTGCTGGCGAGCTTCACAAGGTGTTCAGAGAGCTTGCGATCGTTCCATCCGTTGCGGAACCTAAGCCCATGGTCTTGAATCTCGATGTAGAAGTCCTCGCCAAAGACATCCTGGTAGGCTTTGGCCCAACGTTCCGCTTCAGCAAAGTTGTTGTCGAGTATGTTTTGCTGGATGATTCCCTGCACACAGGCGCTCTGGCAAATGATGCCTTCGTGGTACTCGCGAAGCATGCCAAGCGTGGTACGTGGCTTGTAGTAGTACATCTCGTTGGCAGCCTTCGACATCATCTTCATGAGATTGACGTAACCAGCCTCGTTTTTGGCCAAAAGGATGAGGTGATATCGTCGAGGCTTGGTACCGCGCTCAATTTGGTCGTCCGTTATGAAGTACGCCTCACAGCCAAAGATCGGCTTTATGAGCGGGGCAGGTTTGTTGGCCTTGACCGCCTCCACATCCTTCGTCTGCTCCCAGATGGCCACATCTTGCTCCCATTGGGCATGCACTCGATCGTGCGGCAGTGCATCAGGAGCATCCGGTGCGGGTTCCTCCAATTCCCATCCCTTGGTAAAACACTCGACGTCATGGGACCACTGCTTGAAGTCAGCCTGAGACGTATTGTATCCACGGCAGGCAAGGTCAAAGTTCGGTACGCCAAACATGTAGCCGTGGTCGGTAAGAGCCACCGCAGGCATGCCAAGGTCGACGGCACGCTTCACGAGATCGTCCACGCGAGTCGCACCGTCCAGAATCGAGAAGTCCGTGTGGTTATGCAGATGTACGAATGCCATGTGTGCCTGCCTTCCCTTCGTGTGTCAGCGCATCATCATACCCCACCCGAGCGGCATTGAAGAACATGCACCGCTTCAGAGCTCGAAGACTGCATGTTCCTCGTCATCACTCGAGCGTGAAGTCCCAACGTGCAACGACGCCGGTCTCAACGCAGATGAAGGCACAGCTCACCTCCAAGAAGCCCTGCGCAAGCAGCGTTCTTGCATAGAGCCGCGCCTGCAGCTCATGGCGCCGAGCGACCTCCCCCTCCGTGAGGTCGAGGTCGCCCGTCTTGTAGTCCACGACCAGCGCGCGCCCCTCACACGCCGTGCTTTCGGTACAAAGCAGGTCAATGGTACCCTCGAAGTACTCTCCGTATGGAGATTCCGGCACGCGTACGAAGAAAGGCACCTCCGCACGCCGCAGCGCATACTCATGGGTCTCACGCAACAAGTCGGATGACTCCCAACGGGCGATGGCCGCATGCAGCCGTGCAAGCTGGCGTTCGGAAAGATGCCACGTTCGTGCGAGCGACTCCAATCGAGCGGGATCGTGCCTGTTGCTCCCCAACTCCACCATAGTCTGCGCAAGCTCATGGAACGCGGATCCCAACGATGTGGCTTTATCGGTGTCGTTGATATAGGCGCTACCCTCGGCATCCGCATCGCGCTGCGCCTCGGACGGTGGCTCCGCAGACAAGCCCTTCTGCGCGCGTTCTTCGGCAACCTTTGCTGCGTGCAGAGACGAATAGCTAAAGACTCCCTCGCGCTCTCGCCAGCCATAGACCGCCAAAGAGCGATGTCTGACGTCAAATAGCTCGAACGTCTCGCGCGAGTCGCCCACTCCCTCAAGACGGTCTTGCCCGCTCATCGGCGTGCCAAGCATCGGTACAAGTGAGGCCGCCTCCGGCAGTTCTCCATCAAAGCCCGCAAGCGTTCCCGCCGAGACAGCTTGCCATGGGTCGTCCTTCTGTGCACCACGACGAAGCTCGATCACACGCGCCACTGCGGGAGCGACGGACATGCGATGACGAACGATGCACGAACCTCCCATGCCGTCGTCCTCGCGTGCCTCGCAGCTGATGCCACGTTCTGGCTCTATGCAGACCTCGCACTCACCAGGCACGAGCTCGTCAAGCTCAGGAAATGCGCCAAGCATGCCCATAGCCAACTCCGACCGATACCATTCCTTCTCTGCAACGGGCAGGCCAACCACGAGTGCTTCCTCGGCCCTCGTGAGGGCCACGTACAAAAGACGTGCTTTCTCAGCCGCCTGCTCGCTCAGTTCCGCATCTTTGAGCCAAGCAGTCCATTCAGCCACGCTCGAGCACTCTCGCACATCGTGTGGTGCTTCGAGTTGGTTGCGCATCTTCGAGAAGCTCGAAAGATCGGGCTTGGGAACCACACACACCACACGACGACCTTCGACGGGACCCACCACAAGTCTTCCACTTACGGACGGCTTCCCCCAGCATTCGGCAACCGCGGTGACTCCGAACTGCAAGCCCTTCGAGCCATGTATGGTCATGACTTGCACTGCCTCGATAGCGTCGCCTGCAAGCCCCTTGGGCGTAAGCTTTGCGACCGAGAGCCACTTGTCGAACTCATCAGCCGCACGTGCCACTCCGAGGCCGAGGCTCGTCGTCAGATCGCGCACGTACCGCACGGCAGCCAACACGTTTGCCGCAATCGAAAGCCCATCGGTGCCTTCCTGCTCGAGGCGCGCCAACCAACCGCTCTCCTCTATTGCAGCCTGACACACGTCCGCCAGTTCCCAACGCCCCAAACGCGCGAACGCACGCGTAAGCACCTCATGAGCAAGTGTCAACCGTCGCGAGGGCACCATCCCACCATATAATTCGAGTTGGCCGTCCACAAAGCACTGTTCAATCTGACGTTTGGTCGGTGCATCGAGTACGTCCTGCTCACGCGTCCCCAACATGCAGAAGTCATCTGCGTCCAGGCGGAACATGTCACTGGAAAGCACGCGAAAGAGGCCGTCTTCCGTATCGTGTGGATTCGCAAAGGTGTGGAGCAGGGCCTGTATGACGCCCACCTCAGTCGTGGAAGTAAACGACGAACCACCCGTTACGACCGCCTGCAATCCGCGAGCACGCAATGCGTCCAGATAGAGCCCCACCTTACTCGTGGTCCCGAGCAAAAGGGCCATGCTCGAGACAGGTTGACCAGCATGCGCAAGCTTTGCCAAGCGGTCCGCAAGCTGTGCGGCGAGCGTCGCACTCGTAAGCGATGATGGCCCTCCCTGTGCCACTTCTAGGAACACGCGCGGTGGTTCCTCACCAGATGCGCTTCGCGCCACATAACCACTCCGACGCCCCTCGTTTCCAGCGAGCTTGAGAAAATCGTCCAAGATTCCCGCGTCCCCGCACACGCGTTCAACCAAAGCCAGAACATGGTGATCGCTGCGATAGTTCACGTCCATCTGTACGTGCTGCTCCTGCGAAAGACCGCGCCCGCGCGCTCGGAAGACCTCGACGTCTCCGCCTCGGAAACGATAGATGGATTGCTGGGCGTCGCCCACCGTCGTGAGGTGTTGCGCATCCCGACCCGATAGCAGCGAGATAAGCTGGAGCTGTTTCTGATCGGTGTCTTGGAACTCGTCAATCATAACAAGCTTGAACCGACCCGCATAGTCGCGCGCAACCTGCTCGTTCGTCTGCACCGCGCGCAATGCCAGCTCAATGAGGTCATCGTTGTCCACGTACGAGTGCTCGTGCTTAAGTTGGGCATAGCGCTCGTCCACCTGCCGGGCCAGCGCGACGACTTGCGGCGCAAATTCTTGCACGCGCTCGAAGTGAGCACAGACCGTCGCGGCAGCATGCGCCTCGCGCGCGTCATCCATCAAGGGCTTTACATCCTTGCGCTGAATCCGGGGCATCTTGACTTTGCCAAGCACCTCGCATGCCCGCTCTATTTTGCGTTCTGTAGGTGGCAGCGAGCAGAAGCCATTGATTGTGTCAAGAGACGCAAAGACGGCCTGCTGCTGCTTTTGCGTGAGCTTGAGTCCAGCCAACGCTTCGAGGCACCGGCGCAGCCGGCCAATCTCCCCTTCGGTTTCGTTTGAGCTCGGACACACGAGGTCGTCGTAGCCATGCGAGCACTTGGCCGCCTCCTGGCGCAGGAGGCGAATCATTCCTACCACCGAGGTCGCGCCATCGCCCTGCCCCCAGAGCGGAAACTCCGCAAAGAGGTCGTCATAGGCCCCCTCTTCCTGTGCCCGCGAGATGACCTCATCGAGAGCACGAGCCAACAGCGCCTCGCCTACACTCCCCTCGCAAACTTCGAAGGACGCATCGATGCCCAGCTCCACTCCATGGCGTTTGAGGATGCGCGAGCACATGCCGTGAATCGTCGATATCCATGCGCCGTCAACGCGCAAGGACTCCTCGCGAAGACGCGGGTCTTCCTCGCCCGCCTGGCGGAGTGCCCCGCGGACACGGTCTTTGATCTCTAGTGCCGCCGCCTTGGTAAAGGTGATGACCAACGCCTCGTCTATTGAGTTCAGGTATCTGCCGCCGTCTTTTCCGGACCCTTTGGAGAGGGCGTGTACGAGCCGCGCCGTGAGCGTGAACGTCTTGCCAGATCCGGCGCCTGCGGCGACGAACAAAGGCTCGTCGAGCCTGAGCACCACGTCGCGCTGCGAATCATTGAGTCGGGAGAGGTCTATCGTCGCCATTATTGTGCCACCCTCTTCTCGCATTGCGTAACGGGACAGAAGTCGCAGGAGTGCATGTCCCGCGGACGTGCTTTCACATTGCCCGCAAGCATCTGCTGCACTTGCTCTGCAATGAGTTCCTCGGTATGGTCGAGCAGGTCACCCATACCCGGCGCACCCTCCTCGTTGGGCGGAACGCTCACGCGGGGAAGCCTCCGGTCGCTCACGTTTCCAAGCACAAGGTCGACCACATTGGCATCGGCGACTCCGGCAAGGGCATGAGGTGACTTCGTACTCAAATAGACGCTTCCCACCAGCTGCAGGCGGCCTTCAAAGGCACGTCGCACCACCTGTGCATAGATAAGCGACTGCACGCGCGAAGGCAGCTTCGCCCCCTCAAGCACTCCATCCTGAAGCGCGTCATACTCGGCCGCAAAACCCGAAGGGCGCTTGTTCTTGTAGTCGATGATGACGGCAGTCCCATGCGGGCTGACGTCGATGCGGTCGACCGTGCCCGTGATGTATGCTCCCGCATACGGGACGAGCTGTTCGTGACGACCAAAGCTCCACTCAAAGAAGCGGGGTTCAAACCCCTCAAGAACACGTGTCTGGTACGCAAGAGTCGAGACGAGGTCCTCTTTGAGCTGCTGCTCCTGCGCTCGTTCGGACGAGTCGTGCGCAATGAGCAGCTGCTGGGACGCGCGGGGACGCCGCTCCAGGTACATGTGCTCACGGTGCAGGTCAAACTCCAGCTCAAGAGCAGCAGTCGCCTCTTCAAGGTTTTTCTCGGTCACGCGCGAGCCCTCGATGTGTCGGGCTGGATCGAGTTCCACACGTGCCAGAAGCTCCTCCTCCGTGAGCATCTCCTCCTGTATCCCCATGTTCTCTGCCTCCAAGGCGCGCATGAGCAGCTCTCGGTGCGTCACCTCCAACACGCGATGCGCAAACGTGCCCATCTCCGGCGCAGAATGGCCCGCATCGACCGTCCCCAGCCGAAGACGGCGCAGGCTAAACCATTTGTAGGGACACTCCAGATACGTTTCTATTTGCGACGCCGAAAGGATCGGCAGACCGTCCGGAAGGGTGTCTCGACCTGCTTGGGGCACAAACACGAGCTCGCGCGATGCTGCAGTCAAAAGACCTGCCGGAGCAACCTCACACTTCGCAACGCGCTCCGCCGCCAAACCAGTGTCGCTGAGGTTGCGCGTAAGAAGCCGCTCGCTTCTAAGTCCCACGCCAAATGGCATCTGCGCAGGAGGCGTCCCCGCCGAAACCCCATACACAGACATGAGTTCCGCGAACATGACGGAAGGATAGGTCTCCTTGCCGTCCACATCACAGAGCGCACGCTCCATCACGACGCGTGACCTTGCCACCCCCAGAGCCGCCCGGAACTCCGCACGAGATTCGGCCAGCGGATTCGCCTTCGGCTCCACGCCCAACTGCTCGAGTATCGCTTGGAGCACGTCCTCCTTGCCCTCTATGGGCTGCTCTGTGGAAGTGAGACCGCAAACGACGACAGTTTCCATGCTTGCTTGCGCAAGTTGGGTGGCCTGCGACATACCCATGATGAGAACCTCGGGATGCTCCTTGTTGGGCCCAACGCCAATGCGCGATACCATCTGGCGTCCTTCCGCAGCCCAACCCATCAGAGCGACGAGCTCCGAAAGGGAGCGATCGTCCGGATGCTGCGGATCGAACGTAACGCCTAGGCTACGAATCGTCCTCGCGAGACCGAGCATTCCCTCAAGTACCGCACGCGCCTCATCCGCTGCGGCATCGCGCGCCTCATGCACGCCGGCATAGGGCGCCAGAAGCTTTGCGGCAGCACTACCTATGCGCCCTCGCAGGAGCTCGGCGGTAGCACGAGCGACCGGCGCCGACGTGAGGCGCTCCGATTGCAGCATCTCCAAGACACGTGCGGGCGTGAGCAGGCGGTTCCCGCGCCAAGCGGCGTCGAGGCGCCAAGCTTTCTGGGGCTCGACATGCGAGAAGTCCTCAAAGAGGAAGTCTATGAGGCTGCGCGGCGACCACCAACTCATATCGCCCAGTTGGGGTACGGGGCCTTCGAGGCCTTGGCGCGGCTCAGGCCACGAGGCCGCAAGCTCACTCAAGCGCGCCACTTCGAGTGCGAAGTCTAGGAAGGCGCATGCGCTCGCGCTATCCGTTAGGGGTTGGGTCCATTGAATGCGTGCGGATACTCCACGCTCCTCGAGCTTGGGCACGAGCTCACGCCAGGCACGATGCACGTCTGGCACCACCACGACAACGGACGGACCCCGCTCAAGCGTAACATCCGCTTGCGAACCCACGAGCTCGCAAACCCGTCTTGCCACGATTTCCGCCTCCGCCAGGGGTCCAGCAGGAAGAAGTAGCTCCACAGGGCCACTCTGCCCTATCGCCCGTCGCGTATCGCCAAACAAGTCGTCAAGAAGATCCTGAAGCTCAGAATCGCGAACGGCGAGAACATTCGTCTCCCCCGTCACAGTGCTCGTCGACCCCTCCTCCTGAGCCTCGCACAGTGCGTCGACAAGCTTCCAGGCCTGCTCGAAAGCGGGGGTTCGCATTGCAGGCACAACGAAAGAGAGCTCGCCCCCGCGGGCAAAGGCTCCCAAGAGTTCGCGCTCGGCACGCGCTGCCCACGAAAACCCCGTCGCAACGGCATGCGGTGCAGGCACTTCCCCGCTCACAAGCTTCGCCGCTATGATTGCGGCAGCCTCGGAAGCGCTCACGTAACCGAACTGCGCGAGCAGCTGTGCGAGTTTGCCGGCCATACGCACGAGACACATCTCACCACTGGCAAGCCCGATGTGCTCGCATACGTCAATACGCAACTGACCACGCTCATCCAGAGGCAGCCATGGCAACGAGTCGGCAACCAACCGTGCTATTACACTTACGGTGCCGGGCAACAGCGCAAGAGGACCACGATCATCCGGCAAAGCGGATCGCATCGCCTCAGCCGCGAGGACGGTCAACACGCTTCCGTCCGCAATGCTGCGACCGTCACCCCATGTCTCCCAGCAGTCGCGTGCCCAAACCGAGAGCGTAGTGGTCTTTACCCCCAAGGCAAGACCACCCACTGTGGCAAGGGCGCGTTGCGCATCCACAACCTGCGCGAGACTTGGTACGAGGAGCGCCGCAGACCCACGCGCCTCCACATGGCGGCGCAAGGCGCGGACGACGTCCGTCCCCATCAGGCATTCCTCATTCGAAGCAATGACGACAAGCGCCATGGCAACCCCCTTCCGTCGTTTCTTACGCGCGATATCATAGCAAGAGGCTGGGACAAAAAAGCATTACCCTCGTAATGGACTGTGCGGCCAGACGATGACTGCCCGATCAGACTGCCCGCAAACGGGAGTGAACCCCCAACGTCATCGTTCCTCCTCACTCGCACGATTTGGTAGCGCATCGCAAAAGCCGAGTGTACCATGGCATACGCTTTGTTCGTTTCAAATCCCAAGGAGGAGCATCCATGGCATTCTTGATCTCTTGGCTCACGAGTGCGATTGCGGCAGCGGTAGCCGTCTGGCTCATACCCGGACTCCAACCCGTTGGCGACCAGCTTACGAGCATCGTAGTCTTTTCGTTGGCCATCGCACTCATCAACGCGAGCATTCGCCCGATCATGCACGTGCTCTCGCTACCGCTTTCCATCATTACGCTCGGCATCTTCCACCTTGTCATAAACGGCGTCGCGCTGCTCATCGCCAGTTGGCTCTCGGTCAACGTCTTTGGCAACGGCGTCCAGATTGCAGACTTCGGCTCTGCATTCTTTGGCGCCATCGTCATCTCCATCGTCTCGAGCATCGTCGGTGGCATCGTGGGCGCCGACAAAGACTAACGTCACTGCAAAGACCTAAACCACAGAAGGGGCCGTCCCCCTGCTTTTGGAGCAACTTGCAAAGCTCCAAAAGCAGGGGGACGGCCTTTTTTACTGACTGAGTGACGGCTATGCCATGATTTTGCGGAAGAGCGCCTTCACGGTCTCGTGATCCGCCTCACGCGGATTGCCGGGATAGCAGGCGTCGGCAAGCGCGTCGCTCGCAAGCTGATCGAGGTCTGCTTCCACCAGACCATCGCAGGTCTTGGGAATGTTCACGTCAGCCGAGAGCTGACGCACGGCGGCAATGGCTGCGTCAGCAGCCTCGTCGGTGCTCATGCCCGCCGTGTCAACGCCCATGGCCACGGCCACGTCTGCCAGACGTTCGGTCACAACAGGCTTGTTGTACTCCATGGCAATCGGGAGCAACATGGCGCAGGCAACGCCGTGCGGGGTATCGTAGTGAGCGGAAAGAGTGTGTGCCATGGCGTGATCGATGCCCAGGCCCACGTTCGAGAAGCCCATGCCCGCGATGTACTGGCCAAGAGCCATGCCCTCTCGACCACTTCCTGGCACGCCGCTCTTGGCCTCCGCATAGGAGTCACGCAGATTGGCGGCGATGGTGCGGATGGCCTCAAGATGGAACATGTCGGAGAGCTGCCACGCGCCACGGGTGGTGTAGCCCTCGATGGCGTGCGTCAGCGCGTCCATACCAGTAGCGGCAGTCAGGCCGGCAGGCATGGAGGCCATCATGTCGGGATCGACGACGGCGACATCGGGAATGTCGTTGACGTCGACGCACACGAACTTGCGCTCCTTCTCGGGATCGGTCACGACGTAGTTGATGGTGACCTCAGCCGCGGTGCCAGCGGTAGTGGCAACGGCGATGGTAAACGTGGCGTGATTCTTTGTGTCGGCAACGCCCTCCAGGCTCACCACGTCAGCAAACTCGGGATTCTCGGCAATGATGCCAATGCCCTTGGCGGTATCCATGGCGCTTCCGCCACCCACGGCCACGATGCAGTCTGCGCCAGAAGCCTTGAAGGCAGCTACGCCGTCCTGGACGTTCTTGATGGTGGGATTGGCTTTGATGTCGGAGAACAACTCCCACGCAATGCCAGCCTCATCCAAAAGGTCCGTGACCTTAGAAGTCACGCCAAACTTCACCAAGTCGGGGTCGGAGGCAACAAACGCCTTTTTGTAGCCACGACGGCTAATCTCGCCCGGCACCTCGGCAATGGCGCCACTGCCATGATATGAAATGTTGTTGAGCACAAAACGCTGAGCCATACTTAGACCTCCCGGGTCACAGTCCGTACAATGCTCAGGCAATTATAGGTGTTTTCGGACAATAAAAGTGTCAAATACCAAACGCTTACGCGTTCTCCACCTCATCAGACACATTCCTGCGACGCCTTCTGAACAACCCCCGACGACTCTTGCGTCCCTCGTCGGGAAGATCGGCACGTGCGGCAACCTTACGAGGAGCATCGCTTTCCCACTCCAGGTCAAAGAATGCCGCCCACGGGTCGTTCCTACTCACCTCTACGCCGTAGCGTGCGTCCGAATGGGCTTGCTCGACGCGCATGATGAACATGCCAAAGACAAAGAGCAGCCCAGACACGAACGATGGCCCAAGCCACACGGCGTAATACAGTACGTCGTGAACGTTAGAAAGCAAATCAAAAACACCCGTAAGGAATATCGCATAGACCACAATAAAGTGGAAGAACCCCAGACGCCAAGACGTGCGCCCCGATGCACGTGTGGCATGCTGAACAACCTCGCCCATAATAAAGCCGTACGGCATACATCCGATGGCAAAGGGCATAAGGAAAAGGAACACCCATTGTCCTCGCTCTATGCCGGCAATCTCGCCATAGTAAGAGAGGAGTGGACCGGTAGCTGCAAGACAAAAGAAGAGCACGTACGTAATCCACAACGGTGCCATGCGCCTAAAGGATTTAGCCATTTCCCCTCACTTAGAACAGGTATATAGATGACAGGATAAGTCAAGTGTAACGGCTATGGCAAGGGACAAAGTTTCCTTTGATAATTCGTTCGCAAGCGAGGCAGCTTTCTTCGAAGGCTGCCTCGCAGCTTCTTTAGAACATGAGGCTATCGAATGAATAGTAGCCTTTCTCTGCCTCAAGCAGCTTTTTTGCACACGCTATGGCACCCGCAACGAAGATTTGCCGACTCGTAGCACGATGAGTCAGCGTTACCTCCTCGTCATTCCCAAAGAAATGCACCTCATGGGTACCCGCCACCGTTCCTCCACGTAACGCATGCACGCCAATCTCGTGCTTGGACCGCGCGCCCACTATTCCCTCGCGCCCGTACACGACATCGAGTTCAGCCGAGGGATCGACTGAATCAATGAGCGCCTTTGCCGTACCCGAGGGAGCGTCAGCCTTCTGGTTGTGATGGGTCTCAACAATCTCGATGTCCCAGTCCTCAAGAGCTCGAGCAGCTTCTGCGGCCATACGGCGCAGGACAGCAACACCCAAGGAATAGTTAGAGGACCACACAACCCGGCTCACGGATCCCAAGTTCTCCAGACACGCTAAATCTTCCTTAGACATTCCTGTCGCACCCGCCACCAAAGCCGCCCCGGTCCTTCTAACGTAGGCCGCAACATGGGAAAGTGATACGGGGCTCGAAAAGTCGATGACCAAGTCAGCGGCGGGCGCCTCCTCGTCGAGCTCCGAGATATTGTCTATGTCGTATTGGCCGGCCAGCTCCATATTGGGCTCCGCCTCAACCGAGGAGCAAATGAGACTTCCCATACGGCCCTTGGCCCCTACCACCATGACCTTAGTCAATGAGACCAGCCCCCTTCATGGCTTTCTCCAAACGAGCGCGTGCGTCGGCGGACATGGGATAGAGTGGCATGCGATAGCTCTCTTCAATTAAGCCCATCATGGCAAGCGCGGCCTTTACCGGAATGGGATTGACCTCGCAGAACAGCGCATGAACCAAATCCAAGCCAGCAAGCTGTATATCGAGAGCAGTCGCGCAGTCTCCGTTCAGGTAGGATGCAACGAGGTCATGACAGAGTTTTGGCTGCACGTTTGCCCATACACTAATGACCCCTGAACCACCTAGCGAGAGGATGGGTACTATCATGTCATCGTTGCCCGAGTACATGCGGAACTCAGGAGATATGTGCCGCGCAACGCTCGTAGCATATCCTATCGACCCACTCGCCTCCTTGATACCCATGACGTTGGGATGTTCTGCAAGGCGCGTGACGTTACGCTCGCTGATGGAGCAGCCGGTACGGCCGGGAATGTTGTACACGATAGCTGGAATCTCGACCTGATCCAACACGGTTGCAAAGTGATGGTAGATGCCTTCTTCATTAGATTTGTTGTAGTAAGGAGTGATGAGCAGCAAGGCATCACATCCGACCATCTGGAGTCCCTTTGCTTTGGTCAAACTCTCGTGTGTGGCGTTCGATCCCGCTCCTCCGATGATGGGAATCGCCCCGTTTACACGATTTACAACATGCTGTGCAACGGCGACGTCTTCTGCGTCGGTCATCGTACACGACTCTCCGGTAGTGCCTAGCATAAGAATGCCATCGGTCTCGTTCTCGAGGTGAAAGTCCACCAGTCTGTCGAGTGCTGCGAAATCGACATCACCATTATCCTTGAATGGGGTGACCAGAGCCACAATCGATCCGGTGAGACTACGAACGTCTGTTGCCATCATTACTCCTCTTCTCTTACCAGTCGAGCACATGCAAATCATAACAGTAAGAAACAGCTTGGATACCACAAAATTATAAAGGAGCACACGTTCATATGTAGCTTATGTGTGCTCTACATTTCCAATGCGAAACATTCGCTCAATAATATACCTATTATGTTCTTATACTGTACATAATTATTAATAGTATATGGCTCATATTTCTTGAACAACACCTGCTTTTACCTCGCCATTTGACTAAATTATGATGAATACGCTCTTCTTTTGTTTACAAAGACTGTGCAATTGCACATGCATTAAAATGGCAATCACTCTATAATTCGTTAATGCGTCGATATGCACTTAAGTCAAGATTGGGGTAGAGATGAGCGTTCGGGTAATCGCCGCAGTTTCGGTGGCTACCAACAAGCTAGTCGCATGGTTTGAGGGAGGATCCTCGCGAGTTTACACTATGCAGCAACTTGGCATAGACGAAGAGGGCGACTTGGTGGCATTTGAAATAAGTCCTGACTGCTCGGGAATCGAATGGAAGAACGGTCGAAAGATCAGCGCAAGTGACCTATTTGAATTGGGCGAGAGCATCGACATGGTCCACGACGAAAAGGCTCGTCTCCTCAAGAGCCTGTCGAGCATCCGTCGTGACGCTTCGTTCTCTCAGACCCGTCTTGGCGACGCCGCCGGCATCCGCCAGTCGGTCATCAGTCGCATCGAAGGATGCGAGATCTCACCACAAATCAACACCCTTCTCAAATTGCTTGCTCCCCTCGGCAAGACGCTGGCAATCGTCGACCTCGAGGAAAAATAGCAAACGTTTCGCGTGCCTTTTGCTGGCGACTATCGTTCCAGACGTTCTTTGAGGATTTTGCCAAAGTACTTGGGGTTGCCAGCACCCTGCGAAGCCTTCATGCATTGACCAATAAGATAGCCAATTACTTTTTTATTGCCGTCTTGGTATTGATTTATCTGTTTTTTGCTGTGCGCTAGGACAGCATCCACAGCATTTGCCATGGTGATGGCATCGGTGCACTGACGCATTCCGCGTTCGTCAACGACCTGCCGAGGATCATCTGTGGTACCGTCCACAATCTGTAGCACCTCCCGCGCTTGCGCAAACGTTATCGCGTCGGAACAAATCAGCTGCGAAATGCTTGCCACTTGGAACGGTTGGACATTGCGAACAGCAGGCACGAGATTCATCGTCACATTTGCAACCATCAGCGGCGCATCGCCCGCCAAGGCCACAGCCTCCTCAAACAAGCGCGCGGTTTTGGGGTCTGCAGCTATGTATGTCGCCTCACGGCGCCTGAGACCATAACTCTTCATATATCGATTACGCTTCGCATCCGGCAACTCAGGCATCCGAGCGCGGCATTGCTCTATGAACTCGTCAGGCAAGTTAAAGGGAGGCAGATCAGGATCAGGATACATGCGATAGTCATCCGCAGCTTCCTTGGTCCGCATGACAGTCGTCCTACGCCCGCTAGGTTCCCAATGACGCGTCTCTTGCAGTACGGCGCCACCCTCCTCAAGTACCTGCGCCTGCCGACATATTTCGTACGCCAGCGCGTCATGCAATGATTTGAACGAGTTGATGTTTTTCATCTCTACTTTGGTGCCCAGTTCCACGTCGCCCCGCCGACGAATGCTCACGTTACCGTCACAGCGCATCGATCCGTGCTCGAGCGAACAGTCCGAGATTCCCAGCGCCAAGAAGGTCTGCCGCAGCTTCTCCATAAAAAGACGTGCTTCTTCGGGCGTTCGAAGGTCGGGATCGGTGACGAGCTCGATGAGCGGAATCCCACAACGATTGTAATCTATGAGGCTTTCGCTCGCGCCCCCAATACGTCCTTCTTTACCACCCACATGCACCATCTTTGCGGCGTCTTCCTCCATATGTATGCGCTTGATGCGAATGGATACCGTATAAGAGCCATCGTCATCTTTGCCGATCGTGGAGTCGGGGCGTTCCGTTGCCCCTTCTCCGGTCACCTCAAGGACAAGGCGCCCATTCATGCAAAACGCCACCGGTCCTTGCGTGGTCTGATAGTTCTTGGCCATATCGGGATAGAAGTAGTGCTTGCGATAGAAGCATGTCCGCTTCTGAATCTTGCAGTTGGTAGCAAGGCCTGCCATTACGATTGACTTTATTGCCTCCCTGTTGGGCACGGGCAGAGCTCCCGGCATTCCCAAACACACGGGACAGACGTTGGTATTGGGCTCATCGTGATGGCTGAGTCGGCAGTTGCAAAACATCTTTGTCTTGAGCGCTGTTAGCTCCGTATGGATTTCGAGACCAATAACCGCTTCCCAATCGCAGAGCACCTCCGCTAGGCTCTTCACGCGCTCACCTACCTCGACCGACAAACGCTGGCGCAATGGCAGCGGCCTTCATAAGGCCCGCCTCATGTACGCCACGCTCCAATGCGCGAGCAAGACGCAGCATCTTTTGGTCTTGGAACGTCGGACCTTGCAGTTGTGCGGCAACCGGCATCCCGGTATCTCGTCCCAATCCCACCGGCACGCTTATGCTGCCGTTTCCAGCAATGTTGCTCGATATCGTAAAGAGGTCCGACGCATACATCCGTGCAGGATCGCTCACCTCGCCAAATCGCCATGCGGTAGTGGGAGCACACGGCAAAATGATGGCGTCACAGCGATCGAAGGCAGCCTGATAGTCAGCCGTTATGAGCGTGCGCACTTGCTGCGCTGGATAGTAGTACTTGTCATAGACGCCCGACGCGAGGAGATAAGCGCCGAGCAGCTGGCGTCGCTTCGCCTCAGCACCAAAACCATGGGCTCGCGACCAAGCCGTCTGCTCGGCAAGCGTCGCGTGACCAGGCTCCCGATAACCAAATCTGACCCCATCGAATCTGGCCAGATTCGAAAACGCCTCGCATGGACCAATAACATAGTAGGCCGCAATCGCAGAATCAATATGTGGAAGCTCGATCTCTACCAGCCGGGCACCTTGATCCTCGAGCACGCTGCAGGCGTCCTTCAGGCCAAGCATTACTTCCGGACTCAGGCTCTGATGCGTCATGAGGCTGCCCATTATTCCGACGCGCATCCCCTCGACCGAGTCATCAAGTCCCGCAAGATAGTTTGTCTCCACATCTCGCGAAGTGGCATCCAGCGGATCTTTTCCTCCGGCAACCAGCGCGTTCATTGCAAGTGCCACGTCCGATACCGAGCGCCCAAATGGCCCAACCTGGTCGAGGGATGAGCCAAAGGCCACCACACCGTACCGACTCACCGCACCATAGGTGGGCTTCATACCCACCACGCCACAAAAGCAAGCCGGCTGTCGAATCGAACCACCCGTATCCGACCCGAGCGCGAGGGGAACCTCGCCAGCAGCGACCGCCGCCGCGCTACCGCCCGATGACCCTCCGGGCACGCGCTCAACATCCCACGGATTGCGCGTCTTGCAGAAAGCGCTCGATTCGGTGGTAGACCCAAAAGCAAACTCATCCATATTGGTCTTGCCCATGGGCGTAGCACCAGCGTCAATCATTCTCCGCACGCACGTTGCGGTAAATGTCGATTCGTAGTGTTCGAGCATACGACTGGCACACGTAGTACGCGTACCAACGAGATGCATGTTGTCCTTGATTGCAAACGGAACGCCTGCAAGCGGACCCACGTTCTTCCCGGCAGCCCTTCGCGCATCGGTTTCCCGTGCGGTCTTGAGCGCAAGCTCAGCGCAAACCTGCAGGAACGCGCAAACGTCCCCGTCCTTCGCCTCAATGACCTCAAGCGATGCCTCCGCCACCTCAACCGCAGAGAAGTCACCTTTGGCAACGCCTCTTGCGATTTGGACGGCTCCAAGATGATCGAGTCCGTACATCATCCATCCCCTTCTTTGAAACCGAGGATGGATGGCACACGAAATGCGCGTCCCCGTGTTGACGCGGCATTTTTTAGCGCCTCTTCGACACCAAGCATGCACCCATACTCATCCGGCTCATCAGCCGCCATGACGTTGGCGAGCTCGCCCATGGGATAGAAAGTCGGCTCGACATCAGTGAGGTCATACGCGCGTATGGGGGCCAAGAGCTCGATGGCCGCATTCAGGTACGTACACATCTCGTCTAGCTCGTCTTCCGTAAGCGCGATGCGAGCATATGAGGCGATTCCGCGCACGTCATCCCGTGTAAGGGCCATGATCGTCCTCTCTTTTTGGCCCCAACGCTTGCGTTAGGCAGTCCAATCGAATCCTATTCGACAAACTCCAGCCGGTCAGACAGGATTCGCGTCAATGCATCCTCGACGCCTTCGTTCTCTGCAATCGTCGTCTCAACAAAGAGTGCATCTCCCTCGACGTCGCACCACGCCCGAAGCTCGCGCATCGCTTCGCTTCCCCGCTCGCCCATGTCCATGTTGGCGCTTACGACGCAAGCGTTAAAGGTCCTTCCGGCGACATCGTGTTGCTCAACGTTGGACACCTCGATATTTGTGTAGCCGAAATCGGGATTGAACATATCGGTTGACTGCGCCTTCCGAGCAGCCCCCTCAAGACCTCCCTCTGGAGCATAGTCGAAGGTCAACGTGCCGGGCGCCGACGGATCGCCAAAATTGCCCATAACGACAGAGTGGGGAGTATAGCTAAGGAGAGCCGCCTCATTTCGGTGTACGACAACGCGATGCGTGCCTTGAGCATTGGAGATCGTCACATCCGACTCGAAGGACGCCGCATCAACCTGGGCATCGCGACCCAAGAATTCCAAGACCGCGTAGGCATCGCCCAAGAGCTGCTCCGCACTCAGCTCCACCTGTGCGTCTTTGGACAGCTCGCAGCTCATGGATATGGCAAACGCACAGTCTTCCGCACGGCTTTCCAGTCCAAAAAGTGTCACGATCTTGCCAAGAGAAGCTTGCTCTTCCGCAACGCCCGCATCCACGATACCAGGGGCAACCTCACCAGCCGCCTCATCATTCAAGATATACGCCACCTGATGGTCCCCCACGTTTGTATGTTCGACGTTTGGCGCGCCACCAAAGAAACCGTCCTCGCTCACGCGCGACCAGTCCGCTTGCACGGAATCTGTGCCCGCCTCGTTGATATACTCGTAGCGATAGGAAACGAATCCCCAGTCTGTGGGAATTCGACCATATGCAATGCTGTTGCGATCCCAACCGATGGTCTCGGCAGTGCTCCAAGACTCAGGTGGCCTAACGACGCAAATCTCCTGAAGCCCATAGTTTCCTTCCTGAGACTGGTCTACCGTCGCATCGCTCACAATGTACTTTGGCCCGTCGAACGTCGCGACCTGTACTCCGGTCTTCGTCGCATCAATTCGCCCGCCTGCATCAGGTACAGCCTCGTCGCGCACAGCGACCTGCGGAGCCGGCGTATCCATCACTGGCTCGTCCTGCTTTGCCTCATTGTTTCCACCACAGGCGCCAAGCGTCATCGTAAGCGCACAAGCCAAGAAGAAACAACCCGCACTCTTTGCCATCGTTTCCATGTATGCTACCTCGTCTTCTAATCCGCCAAAACTGCACCTTTTTTTGTGTGCCCGTATTTTATCGAAACTTAAGTATACCGAGAATCACGAACCCCACAAGCCAACAGACAAGGTTACACGTTCACTGTTCACTCCTAGAGGCAAGCGATGGGGATATGTACCTCGTGCGCAGTTTCGCAGCAGAGCGGGGGTGGAGGTTATGTGCCTGCGCGAGTTCCGCAGCGAAGCGAGGACTGTCTGAGCTCAGGCGCATAACCTCCACCCCCGACCCGGCGAGGATTGCCCGACCACGGGGGCTTTACGTGACCACTATATGTGTTTAAAACTCTCTCTTGCATTTTAATTCCTAGTAATTACTATGATTTAGGTAACAATCGCGCCTATTCAGGAGAGATGCCTTATGCAAGACCAGCTCCTCCGCGTGAGCGGACTCAGCGCAGGAACCGAGGACAAGCCTATCCTGCAAGATGTGGACCTCACCGTCGGTGCAGGACAGACACATGTGCTCATGGGGCCAAACGGTGCGGGCAAGTCGACGCTCGGACACGTGGTCATGGGTGATCCAACCTATATAGTCAGCGCCGGAAGCATCGTCTTTGACGGCAAGGACATAACAGAGGACTCGGCCGACAAGCGATCCCTCGCGGGAATCTTTCTGAGCTACCAAGCTCCCGTAGAGGTTCCAGGAGTCCCTCTCTATTCGTATCTGCGCACTATCACGCAAAAGCGACCCGAACTCAAGATGACGGCGCGCAAGTTCCGCAGTCGTGTGGGAGACATTGCCGATCAGCTCGACATGAACAGCTCCTTCCTTACACGCGAGCTCAACGTGGGATTCTCGGGCGGCGAAAAGAAAAAGATCGAGATGCTGCAGCTCCTGCTGCTCCAACCAAAACTCGCGATTCTTGACGAGACCGACTCCGGCCTCGACGTGGATGCGCTGAGCGTGGTGAGCCGTGGCATCGAGGCATATCGTCAGGATTGTGACGGTGCGCTTCTTATCATTACCCACAACACGCGTATCCTCGAACGCCTTTCTGTAGATCGCACCCACGTGATGGTGCAGGGCCGCATGGTGGCCGAAGGCCCTGCCTCACTCATCGACGAAATTGATGCCCATGGCTTCGAACAGTTCGAGCATACGGGCGGTGAGCAGCAGTGAGCGAAAGGACAAGGACGCGCACACAGGTCGCCGACGTCGATCGCTCCCTCTATGACTTCACCTACTCCGAGGAAGGCTACGAGCGCTACGACGATGGCCTCACGCCCGACATCGTCAGAGCAATAAGCGAAAAGAAGGACGAGCCGGCTTGGATGCTCGAGATGCGTCTAAAGGCACTGGATACCTATCATGCCAAGGAGATGGCGCCTAACTGGGGACCGAGCATCGCCGGCCTCGACATGGACCATATCTCCACGTACGTGAGTCCCCGCACCAAGCAGGCAAAGGACTGGGACGACGTGCCGGACGACATCAAGAACACCTTCGAGCGTCTGGGCATCCCCGAGGCCGAGCGCGAGAGTCTTGCCGGAGTCGGCGCGCAATACGACTCCGAAATCGTCTATCACAACATGCGCGACGAGGTCGCAAAGGAAGGCGTCGTCTATACAACGATTGAGGACGCGTTGCACGATCCCGAGTGGGAGCCCGTCGTGCGCAAGTACTTTGGCACGCTCATACCTCCCGCCGACCACAAGTTTGCGGCCCTGCATTACGCCGTGTGGTCCGGCGGCTCGTTCGTCTACGTTCCCGCAGGCGTCACCGTCGAGTATCCCCTACAAAGCTACTTCCGCCTTAACGCAGAGGGCGCGGGCCAGTTCGAGCACACGCTCATCATCGTGGAAGAGGGTGCTGACCTGCACTTTATTGAAGGTTGCTCGGCACCAAAGTACTACGAGGCCAACCTGCACGCCGGTGCGGTTGAGCTGTTTGTAAAGGACAAGGCACGGCTACGCTATTCGACCATCGAAAACTGGTCAAAGAACATGTATAACCTCAATACCAAGCGGGCACGTGTAGGCGCTGACGCCCAGATGGAATGGGTGTCGGGCAGCTTCGGCAGCCACGTGAGCTACCTCTACCCCACCACCATTCTGCAAGGCGATCGTTCAAACTGCGAGTTCAGCGGAATCACGTTTGCCGGCGCAACACAGGACCTCGACACCGGTTGCAAGGTCATTCTCAACGGGGCCGAAACCACCGCAAGCGTGGACACCAAGTCCATTAGCAAGGACGGTGGCTGCAACACCTTCCGCAGCTCCATCGTGGTAGGACGTCACGCCGCAAACGCACGCGCCTCGGTAAGCTGCCAGTCGCTCATGCTCGATGACATCAGCCGATCCGATACGATACCCGCCATGGACGTTCGCAACGCAACCGCAAGCGTCGGCCACGAGGCTACCATCGGACGCATTTCCGACGACACGATTCTTTATCTGATGAGTCGTGGTTGCTCCGAATCGGAGGCGCGCACCATGGTCGTCGGCGGATTTGCCAATCCCGTGAGCAAAGAGTTACCACTTGAGTATGCCGTCGAAATGAACAATCTCATCAAGCTGGAAATGGAAGGGGCGATCGGATGATGCCAGAGCACACCATCGCGCTTGAGCGCGTTAACACGCCGCCAGCGCAAACATGGAACTACCTGCGCGCTAACGACATCAGCCTCATGGTGCCCTCCCGCTCTCGCAAGGGTGACGTCTACTTCGCTTTACCACGCCTCTTTGGCGGTGTCGAGTGTGGCATGGGGCCTCAAGTCACCACTTGGATCGAGTCGCAGTCGACCGATGCCCAGTATGTGGAAGTGCCCGCAGGACAAATCCGCACCGAGCCCATCGTTGCCTCGATGGACACGGGCGTCATGGTGCGCGCCGGCGCTACGGCAACCATTGTGGTCTGCCAAGACACAAAGGACGCCATCTCGCAGGAATCGGCTCCCCTTACTTCCGCCTCACTGGTGAGGATTATCGCTGAACGCAATGCTCATGTCCGCGTCTTCGAATTCGTAACGGCAACTGATGTCAACCAGCATGTTGAGTCCGTGGGCATCGTTGCGGGCAAAGACGCACACATCGAGGTGCGTCAGTTCTTCCTCGGCACGCAAACCAGCGCCGCTGGTCTTGTCTGCGCTCTTGACGGAAATCGTTCCCGTCTGGACCTGACCTGTCGTTATCTAGCTCGTGACACAGACACGCTCGACATCAACCACGTGGTAAGGCAGCGCGGTCGTCTCACGCGCAGCGAGGTTCACGAGTCCGGCGTTCTTGACGGCAAGGCAAAGAAGTCACTCCGGGCCACCATCGATCTCATACATGGCTCGTCCGGCTCGGAGGGTACCGAGCTCGAGACCGTGCTTATGCTCAGCGATGACGTCACAAACAAAACAATGCCCGTCATCCTTTGTGACGAGGATGACGTTGCAGGAAATCATGGCGCTTCGATTGGCACCGTGGCGCCCGAACAAATACAGTATTTGCGCGATCGTGGTCTAACGCATGAGGAAGCAGAGCAACTCTATGTCCGGGCGCTGTTTGACGAGGCGCTCATTTGCGCGCCAAACTCTGCTGCCCGCGATGCCGTCTTGAGGCGAGCCACCGAAGTGCTCGGCGCCACGGTCGCCAATGACCTCATCGAGGGTCTGGGACTATCGTCTTTGGAGGAGGGATAGCACATGGCAACTATGCTGTCGCAGGATGAGCTTTTGCGCATCGACACCAACCCCCACAAGGCGGATTTCCCATTACTTGCACAAAATCCTGAGCTCGTGTTCTTGGACAGTGCCGCTACCGCCCAACGACCTCTGGCAGTGCTCGATGCCCAACGCCACTTCTACGAGACCATGAACGCAAATCCCCTCCGAGGACTCTATCGGCTATCGGTCGAGGCTACGCAGGGCATCGATAACGCGCGTTCGCACATCGCTCGTTTTATTGGCGCCCTCGATGAGAACGGAAACCCCCAGAGCAGTTCCATAGTCTTTACACGCAATGCGAGCGAGGCGCTCAATCTCTTGGCACAAACCATCGATGGAATCGTACATCTTAACCCGGGGGACGAAGTTGCCATCTCCATCATGGAGCATCACTCGAATCTTATCCCCTGGCAAAGGCTTTGCGGCGCCACCGGCGCAAAGCTCGTGTACTTTCGTCCAAACAATAACTACGAGATCACGCAACAGGAGATTGAAGAAAAGATCGGCGCAAGGACCAAGATCGTGTCGGTCACGCATGTCTCCAACGTCCTGGGCGTCCAAAACGACATCAGGGCCATAGCGGAACGTGCTCATCAGGTTGGCGCGCTCTGCATTGCAGACGGAGCTCAGTCGGTCCCGCACCTACCTGTGGACGTACGTTCCCTAGACTGCGATTTCCTTGCTTTTAGCGCTCACAAGCTGGGCGGACCCATGGGTATTGGAGTCTTGTGGGGACGGCCGGAACTCCTTGACGCCCTTCCCCCCTTCCTTGTGGGAGGCGAGATGATTGACTCCGTCACCGAGACGGATGCCGTGTGGTCTCCCTCACCCCAAAAGTTCGAAGCAGGTACCCAAGACGCCGCAGGAGCCTTCGCGACCGATGCGGCACTCTCGTACCTCGAGGGACTTGGAATGGACGTGGTCGAGGAACGCGAGCGACTGCTCTCGATGTATTTGTGCGAGCAGCTTCGAGGGCTCGACTACGTTACCGTCATAGGACCCGACGACCCCTCCAGACACGTTGGCTCCGTAGCCTTTGACGTAGCCAACATTCACCCGCATGACGTAGCCTCCATTCTCGATATGAGCAATGTTTGCATACGCGCTGGCCATCATTGCGCTCAGCCTCTGCTCACGTACCTGGGGTGGCACAGCACTTGTCGCGCAAGCGTTGCCTTCTATAACGATAAGACCGACATCGACCGTCTTGTTGACGGACTAAACAGCGTTTGGAGAATATTCAATGGACGTTAGCAGCTTGTACAACGAACAGTTTATGGATCACATAACGCATCCCGACTACAAGTATCCGCTCGACGACGCAACATACGAGCATGACGGCATCAACCCCTCATGCGGCGACGAACTGCATCTGTTCGTACGCCTCGGCGATGACGGACGCATAGAGGAGAGCTCGTATACTGGCCATGGATGTGCGGTATCCATGGCCTCCGCAGACATGATGAGCGACCTTATGGTGGGCAAAACTCCCCAAGAGGCTATCGCCCTGTGCGAGCTGTTTAAAAACATGGTCACGGGAAGCGAGAAAGACACGGAGCTCTTAGAGGACGAGCTCGATGAAGCTGCGCTCCTCAAGGACGTAAGCCATATGCCAGCACGCGTCAAGTGTGCCGAATTGGCATGGCGTACGTTGCATGAGATGCTCCAAGCTTAGCTTACCTAGTTCTGCAGTACGGCTTTCCTTCGTTTGTCGTTATCCCGGGGAGGAGGCATATATGGCGGGAATGTTTTCCACCAAAGGCCAGTATGCGCTGCGTGCCATGGCCGACCTCGCTCAACACGATGGTTGGGTATCCCTTGGCGACGTGGCCAAGCGACAGAACATCTCTCGAAAGTATTTAGAGCAAGTCATCGCGTTGATGAGCCGCGCCGGATACGTCAAGAGTCTAAGAGGCAAGGGAGGGGGATACCGCCTGACCCGCGACCCAAAGGAATACACGCTCGGTCAAATCCTTCGAGCAGCCGAAGGTTCGCTTGCGCCCGTCGGCTGCCTCGACTGCACTCGTGGGAGAATATGTCCCATTGTCGACACCTGTTCCGTCGTGCCCGTATGGCGCGAGCTTGGAAAGGTAACCTCTGAATACCTTGACGGCAAGACACTCGCCGACATCATTGAGGAATAAAACGAGCCCGGGAGCTTCATCCCGGGCTCGTTTTGGCATCTTTGGGGCGTTACCCTAGACGACCTGAACGTTTCCGAGCCAGCCCCATTTGACGGGAACGCTGGCGCCATAGTAGTCAATCCAATCCTGAAGCTCACTGGTTCGCACATACCCATACACGCTGTCCTTGACTTTGCCATCGCCGATGAACACGCCCACGTGGCCCCAGATGCTACCCGCGCTCGAATGCGGATGCGTCGACACCGCAACGATCATGCCAGCCTTGAGGTCCGAAAGCTCGGTCCAGTGACAATAGCGATCGTAAAGATCGCACGCGTCGCCGTTGAAGCTTCCGAATCCGGCGTTTGCATAGACATTCTCGACCCACATGGCACAATAGCCTGCGGGAGCGGAGGGAGTCGAATATGCAGCGGCCACGATTCTGCGCTGCGCTTCGTTTGCTTGGGAAAGAGGCTGGCCATTACGCAGCAGGTCAGAAGATGTGAAGTATCCCACGGGCTGCTCAGAACCCTCGCCGCTTGGCTGGGTATCCTTACGGAGCACCATGACTTCCAGAGCCTCTATTCGCTGGCCGAGTCCTTCGGTACCCGCTCGCTCGTCATTAGCGATCCAACTCAACCAACCATAGTTAGAGATATACGCACGGTACCATACGTCGAACGCACGCGCCGCATCCCCCGTAAGGGCTACGCATACGCCATCGATGGGCTGGCCGTCAACTCCAGCTTCCTCTCCGTCATGGAACGTATCCGACCACTCGCCCCCAACAGGTCGTACGCGATATGCAATACCGCCCGAAATACTGTCCGTCTCGTTAACCAGCTCCGCTCGCAGCCGCTCTACCCCCTTGTTCTGGCCTATGACTCCCACCGTCTGCCCAGTGGTTCGCGGAACCTGCCATCCATCCTCCTCGACACTCACGGCAACCGAAACATCCATAGACTGAATGAAGGGATTCTCAAAAGACGAGTCCTCAGACTGTGGCGCGGGAGAACCCTTGGGCAGTACGAGCGCCTGGATGCTCTCGACCCTAAGGCTAAGACCCGCGGTTCCCGCTTTTTCGCCATTGCACGCCCAGCCAAGCCAACCATACTTTTGCACATGCAACCGATACCAGACGTCATAGTGCTCTTCCGCGTTACCACCAAGGCTCATTGTGAGCGCTTCGATGCGCAGCGATTGCCCAGTCGTCCCACAAAGCTCACCATTGGAAACCGTATCCTGCCATCCCTGTCGCTGGACGTGCGCACTGTAGGATATGTCGCCCTCATATTCGCCGCCCACAAGCCGGGCTCGCAGTGCCTCAATACGGAGAGACTGGCCAGTAGTTCCAATGCTCTGGTCGCCGGACTCCCATCCGATATGTTGTATATGACCATCGAAGGCAACACGCACACCATCGACAAAGCGATTGCTCTCGTTATAGTCCGAAGGAAGCTCGCCCTTGCGCGTGACGCAAATGCGAACGGCTTCCAGGCGTCGCGACTTACCAGAAGATCCTGCCGCCTCACCGTTCTTTGCCCAGCCAAGCCATCCATACGTCTGGATATGCGTGCTGTACCATATGTCGTATGACTCAAGCAGCTCGTCAGAAAGGCGGATACGAATCGCCTCGACGCGACGACTCTGGCCCTCAGTGCCACCAAGGGCGCCATCCTGAGCCCAGTCTTGCCAACCAATACCTTGCACGTGCATTTGATAGCTTAGTCCCTGCACGAGCGCGTCGTTCGCATCACGGAGCTCTATCTTGAAGGCCTCCATACGAAGCGAGCGCCCCACCGTGCCAATGATCTCGCCATTGGAGGCCCAGTCCTGCCAACCATCTTGCTGAACGTGCGCGCAATATCGTACGTTTATATCCGCTGTTTCTTGAGGTTGTGCCCCAAGCGTGTCGGACGGCTCCGCATCCACGCCAACGGACTCAGCCGAGGACTCAACTGTCTCGGCACCCGTCGCCATCCTCTCCGTGGAGGGGTTATTGACAGATTCACCAGAGTCGCAAGACTCCATCGAATTCTGCGCCAGCCCTTGCATCATATCCATGGCCGCTTCGTCATGAAGCTTCGCTGGCTGTTCGTCGGGCGCCGAGAGGGCTTGTGTCTCTTGGCCGGAGGCCATTGCGGGACTCAAGCAAAGCACCCATGCCAATACGAAGCTCGACAAGAGGGCTAGCGTTCGTTTCATTTGGATCTCCTATCGTAGGCAACAGGTCTCGCACTATACCAGCAATTCTTCAGGTTTGGCAAAAGACGCACTAAAACCCACGAAAAGATGCCTGGACGCGTTCACGCCTTGTCACAAGACGGATCGCTCATCAATGGCGCATACTCGCGCAACAGCCTCTCAAAGCTACAGGCGGCGTTCGCGGGACTCGTAGAGGGAAGGCGCACGGCGCTCATCCCAACATCTTTTTCGCAGAGTCTCCGATACAACGTATATGCCTTCGCTCCCGTGCAGTAAATCGCCTCAATGGGAGCGCTCTTTGTGATGAGGGTCAAGTCATTCGGCCGGGCATTTCGGATGCTGGCATCGGATGCGCCAACGATGTCGCACTCCGCGACGACGTCCCAGAGTGCAATACCATGGCGTAGGCAAAACAAGCGCTTTTGTTCATTGGTCGTCGGCAAGGGTTCATTGGCAAGACATGCGAGGACACGCCAAAAGCGGTTTTGGGGATGGCCATAGTTGAAACCGCTCTCCCGAGATTTGGGACTCGGAACGGAACCCAACACAAGCACACGACTCCGGCTATCAAAAGTTGGCGGAATGCCGTGCGTCACATGTTCAAGTCGTGCCATGCGAGCTCTCGTTTCCCTAGCAGACTAGACACCACCCTCAACAGTTCTGCCAACATCGCTAGGAATGCTGGTCTCGGACTCCTCCGCGCGTTTGTCGAGCTCCTCACGAATCTCTTCGTCTGTTTTGCGCAATATGGTATCCCACGGCTCAAGAAGCTCGAACGAAAGGCTCGTAAGAGCAAAGCCCGTTTTGTTCCAATCGTAGGAGACATTGCCATAGATGGAAGCATTCATATCGTAGAGGGGGTTATCGTATAAGCTTACGTGGTACTCCACGATTGTCTTGTTCTCTGCCAACTCGCTCTCGTCGTTGCAGCCCAGCACATCCAGAAGCTCGTCGAGTTTCGAGTCTCTGCTTACCCCCGCCTTTGACTCAAAGCTTACGTATGAGTCCTGAGGCCGTACGGTTACGCCAACTACCGTCAGGTCCCTCCACTCCGCTATCTCGTCAGAGGTGTTCTTGAGCTTGACGGAAATATTGTAGTTCTGGTCATTGTCGTACCAAAGGCCAACGTCAAACGAGAACCCGGGATCATATCGCATGTCATCAAAGCTGTAGCCCTGCTCAAACGACCAATGTTTGCCCGTCTCCATGAACTTGCTTATGGTACATGGAAGCTCATACTTCTCGCCTTCTATGGTGAATTCAAACACTTCTCGTGCCGTATCGAGTTCGATGTAGGCGTTGCCGTGATCGTCTGCAGCCTTCTTTGCTATGGAGCCCAAGCAGGTCGAGAGGGTGTCATGATTTGCTTCGTCTGACTTCTTCTTCGGCCCATTCGTACCATCGCTACTTGCTGTTGCTGCGTTCTTTCCGCTGTCAACCGTCGTGGGTATCGAGGAGGACGACTCGTTTGAATCAGCATTAGTTATGACCACCGTGGGCTTCTTTTGAGAAGCGCCCGCAGTGCCGGCATCTTTACTCGTGGCTGTTCCAGTGCTACCCGTACAGCCAGCAAGCGCGAGGCATAACGCCAACGCCAAAGCTTTGTATGTAGCGTTGGGACATACCAAATTCGTAACCCTTCCATAGGTCAAGAGACAATAATAATACATGCTTGTTACTTTACCATACTTCAGATTAACGCATCGATGTCTCGACGTGTAGCGACAAAGATATCAAATTGTTCCAAAAAAGCTTGTGAAGATGACTGTTCGACCATATCCCTCGTGTTTCCGCATAGGCTACTTCGCTGGAAAACGGGCATTCTAAGCCCTTTGCGTACTTCCCTTTTTCACATTTGGGGGCTTAGCCAGACTATTCCAATTCCAAACGGGTAAGATAACGTGACGCATAACACAACGAAGATGTCAGAGGGAATGCATGAGCACGAACAAGCACATCAAAAGACTCACCCGCTCGTCGGCCAGCTTTTGGGGCGGCAACGACGAGGTAGCCCAGCACTCTGACAACTTGCCAAACACGACTGCGGCAGACGCAACCGACCGACCAGAAGCGACATCGGCAGAAGAAGCGACGCCAACATATGTAACCACTAAGACCGATGAGCCAAATGATCCGATCGAAACAATCGTTGGCGCATCCCAAGTAGATGTTCGCGAAACAGACGAGCCGAAGCCCATTGCTGCCAACCAGAGCGTCGTAGACATCACTTCGTCTGACGTGTCCTTGGGTGAGGAGACGACCTCCAAGCCTACAGATGAGAAGAAAGACGACCCTGAGTCATCGACCACCGCCGATCGCGATTCTAAGGACGCATCCGAGGAAACCCCTTCCAACTCTACAGAAAAAGAGATCGACCCTAGCGATGCCACAATCGAGGAGCAGGACCCAGAAGCCTCCCATACACCAAAGAAGTCGATAACAAAGCCAAAGAAACGCCAAGACAAGCCTCTCGTTCGCAGAAACTTACAAAAGGCGCTTCCTGCCCCGTCCAATCAGTCCAAATCCTACAACATCGATCAAGAGGTAAAAGAACCTCTCGTGAGTGATGGCTCACCTTCGACTCCCGCAACTCAAGAACCCACACCAAAGGCCTCCTCAAAAGGTGACAAGACGAAGGCAAAGGAACCGCAGAACGACGCTCAAATCACCAAAGAAGGTGCAGACCCAAAGCAGCTCAAGGACGTCAAAGCAACCGAGTCAGCCGCATCAAAAACAAAGAAGCCAAAAAAGAACGAGCCAACAGCCCAGCCAAAGCAGTCCAAGAGCAATGGGAAACCAACCAGCTCAAAACAAGCAAAGAATGCCAAGTCCAAGGGAAGTGCCAAGCAGTCTAGCCCAAAGAAGCCTGCGAAGGTACAGCAGCCTCCCATCGATGACAATGCGTCTCCCTTCGTACGAAAATGTCAATACCTGTGGTTCAATCACCGCATCCCCGTCATAGCTGGTGGCTCGATTCTTGTCTTGCTCATAGTTATATATATAGCTGGCTGCGTGTACTTCTCGTCGCACTACCTGCCAAACACGACCGTAAACGGAAAAGACGTCTCGCTGAAATCGAGCAACGAGCTTGCCAACGAGATGTCATCCGCTGTCCAAAACTATACGGCTCACATTTCTGGTGACGGAGTCAATCTTACATTGAGTGGTTCTGACGTCAATCTTGCCCTCGACGTCGACACCTACATTGACGCTTCACGAAAGCAAGTCATAAGTCCTCTGTGGCCAATTGCACCATTCTCGAAGCAAACATACCTTGTCAACGAAGGTATTTCACTCGACGAATCCAAACTCAAGAGCCTTGTCACACCCCAAATCGATAAGGTAAACAAGAATTCGACGCCCACAACAAACGCGACCGCCGCATATGATTCAGATACTGGTGACTATGTGACGGTTCCCGAGGCACTGGGCACCGAACTCGACCCCACCACCACCCTCTCGTCGGTCGCCACCTCGGTAAAAGGGCTCAACGACACCATCACCCTCGGTGACTCCGAACTGGTCCAACCGACAGTTTCGGCCGGAGACCCCAAGTTCGGTGAGGCTCTGCGGGCACTCCGAAGCTATCCCGATCTTTCGATTGATCTTATTATGGGAGGAGAAAGCGTACAAACGCTCGACTCGGATCTCATAAAGACATGGCTCACAATCAAAGACGACTTTAGCATTACGGCTGACCCCGACGCGGTAGCGTATTACACGCGCTTCACCCTTTCGAGCAAACTCGACTCGGTAGGAGCGTATCGTACCTATACCCGGCCCGACGGCAAGAAGATTCAAATCAACGACGGCACCTATGGGTGGAGCATTGACGGAATCGCGCTCGCCGAGCTGATCGTCGACAGCATTGATGCCAAGTCATCGGACAAGATCGAGGTGCCTTGCATCAGCACCGCAAACGTGTACGATCCCGGCGGAGCTGACTGGGGCGGACGTTACATAGACGTCGACCTAACAGAGCAGTACGCCCGCATGTACGACGGCGGATCGCTGGTGTGGGAATCCCTCTGTGTATCGGGCGGTTCCGCTGAGGGCAACGATACCGTAACGGGGGTCTTTGCAATCGAAGACAAGCGTTCCCCCGAAAAGCTCATCGGACTCGACAGCAACGGCGACGGAGAACCGGATTACGAAAACGATGTAACGTACTGGATGCCCTTCTTTGGAGGCTACGGCCTGCATGATGCCACATGGCGTTACACCTTTGGAGGCGACGAGTACCTGTACAACGGAAGCCACGGCTGCGTCAACCTGCCGTATGACGCTGCGGAGATGCTCTACTTCACCGTTGAGGTGGGGGATGCGGTAATCGTTCACTGGTAGGATTACCGCCCCAGTAGAAGTTGCATGTCTGCCACTAACCAATCTGTGGTTAGAATTGCCAAAATATGCACTATTATCTTAGACACTGGTGAGCGGACGACTAAGGTTTGCATGGACATCAACGACATTGCACGGCGGGCGGGTGTCTCACGTGCTACGGTTTCGAGATATCTGAACAACGGATACGTTTCCCAAGAGAAGCGACGACAGATACAGCTTGTCATCGATGAGACAGGATATGTGCCGTCTCAGAATGCTAGGCAACTTCGTACAGGAAAGACTCGTCTCGTCGGGGTCATTATCCCAAAAATCAACTCGCAATCTGTAAGTCGAATGGTGGCGGGAATCACCGACAGACTTGCGGAGAATAACTATCAGGTCGTCTTGGCAAACACGAACAATGACTGTCAGACCGAAGTATCCTATATCAACCTGTTTAGCGGGAGAAAACACGTCGACGGTCTCATTTTGATTGGAACGGTATTTACCCCCGCTCATCTGGAGGCAATACAGAGACTTAGGATGCCATTTGTCGTACTAGGACAGAGGCTCGACGGGTATCCGAGCGTCTATCACAACGACTACGCTGCCATGCATTCGCTTGTATCGAGCATTGCCCCGCAGATTACGACTCCAGGATATCTGGGCGTTCTTGAAGAAGACATAGCGGCCGGAGAGCATCGTCGACTCGGATTCCAAGACGCTTGCAAAGAAGCAGGTATCCATGTTCGACCTGAGGCGCTTCTTCAAGTGCAATTCACTTCCGATGCAGGATACTTTGGCGCCGAACAATTGCTCGACACCATCGAGGGTCTCGATTCCATCATCTGTGCGACGGACGATATTGCCTTTGGGGCAATGATGTGCATGCGCGAGTATGGCAAGAGGGTTCCAGAAGACGTCCAGATCACTGGCTTTGGAGACAGCATGCTCAGCCGCATTATCCACCCATCGCTCACCACGGTCCATCTCGCCTACAAAACGAGTGGTGAGCACGCCGCCCAGCTCCTTATTCGTCAGTTTAAGAACAAAGATCTAAAGACGGACGAAGAGGTAATGAGTTTCGACATTCATTTAAGAAATACTACACGCTAAGGCATCAAGCAGCACCGTCCCCTATGCTCCTTGCGCCATCCACCGATTTTTCTTTTCTTGGGAAAAAAACACTGTCATGGTGGTACTATGTCTTACGTGTGAGAACGATTCCATAGTTGGACTGGCCGTCAGCTGTGGGTGTCTCACATACTACAGGTCTGCGCATCGCGCAAAGAAGGAAAGGAAAGGGAGGGTTTTTATGGCAGCTGAACACGAACAAGCCGCACGTGAAATCCTAGCAGCGATTGGTGGCGCCGACAACGTCGTCTCTGCCGCACACTGCGCAACGCGCCTCCGTCTCGTCATCGCAGACGACTCGAAGGTGGACATGGACGCCGTCGAGGATTGCACCTTGGCAAAGGGCAACTTCCAGGCATCTGGCCAACTCCAGGTCATCTATGGCACCGGTACGGTCAACAAGGTATTTGACGAGTTCTGCAAGCAGGGCAACATTTCCGTTGGCTCGACGGACGACGCCAAGGCAGCTGCAGCAGCCAAGGGCAACCCGCTGCAGCGCGGCATCAAGGCGCTCGGCGACGTGTTCGTACCCATCATCCCCGCCATCGTAGCCTCTGGTCTTATGATGGGTCTCACCGAGGGCCTCAACAATGCCGTCGGCGGAACCCTTAGCACCAACAACTGGTGGATCCTCATCCACGCATTCTCCAACGCATCCTTCGTATTCCTGCAAATCCTCATCGGCTTCTCTGCCGCCCGCGTCTTTGGCGGCAACGAGTTCCTCGGTGGCGTTATCGGCATGATCATGAACCACACGGGCCTCATCAACGCCTGGAGCCTCTCCGGCGTGAGCGGCTACTATGTAGTTGGTTCGCAGCAGGCTGCCGACTTCATCAACGAGTACAACGCCGCTACCTTCCTTGAGCCGGCTACCGTTGACGCTGCCGGAGCTACCACCGACGCCATCATCGCCGCTGGCGGTGCCCCGCAGGTCTCCCTGTTTGGCATGATCCCCGTCACGCTGCAGGGCTATCAGGGTCACGTCATCCCCGTCGTTGTCGCCGTCTTCCTGATGTGCGTCATCGAGAAGTGGCTGCACGCTCACGTGCCCGACATGTTCGACCTCTTTGTTACCCCGCTCTGCACCGTACTCATCACCGGCCTCGCAACCATGATCGTCATTGGCCCGATCTTCTCGATTCTCGAAGAGTACGTCATGCAGTTCTTTGGCTTCCTACTCGGCATACCATTTGGCTTGGGAGGCGCGTTAGCAGGTGCAATATACCCGTTAACCGTTGTTCTTGGCGTGCACCACATGTTCAACGCACTCGAGGCTGGTCTTGTCGCACAGGGTGCTGACAACTTCAACCCCATCATCTCGGCTGCTAACGTCGCACAGGGCGCCGCCTGCTTCGCAGTCTTCGTAAAGACCGCTTCCGCAAAGAAGAAGGGCCTCGCTCTTCCGTCCGGCCTCTCCTCGCTCCTCGGCATCACCGAGCCCGCCATCTACGGTGTTAACCTTCCTGCTGTCAAGCCGTTCATCGCTGCTGTTTGTGGCGCTGCTGCTGGTGGCCTTCTCTCCGCATTCTTTGGCCTTTACTCCATCGCCTACGGCATCACCGGCATCTTTGGCTACCTCATCACTGCCGATCCCATTAAGTACACCATCGTAATCGCTGTTGCCTTCGCCGTCTCCTTCATCATCACCTTCATGCTCTACTCCGACGACGAGAAGACCAAGGCTGCTGCCGCCCGTGAGGCTGCCAAGGCCGCCGCTCCCGCGACGCCTGCCGAGGTTAGCGCCGACTACGCCGCCAACACCGTCGTTGCTCCCATGACTGGCGAGTGCATCGACATGACGACCGTTCCCGATCCCGTGTTTGCATCTCTTGCCATGGGCAACGGCGTTGCCATCGAGCCCACCGACGGTGGCATCTACGCTCCCGTGAGCGGCCAGATCACCATGCTTGCAGGCACCGGCCACGCCGTAGGCCTCATGGCTGACGACGGCGCCGAGATTCTGATTCATGCTGGCATCGACACCGTTGAGCTGAACGGCGAGCCATTCACCATCAAGGTTGCCGCTGGCGATACCGTCAAGGCCGGACAGCTCCTCATCGAGGCCGACCTCGACGCCATCAAGGCTGCCGGCAAGCCTGCCACCACGATGGTCATCGTCACCAACACCGACGACTACAAGTCCGTCACCCAGAACTATGGTCCTTGCAAGGCCGGCCAGAAGGTCGTAACGCTCACCAAGTAGTCACGATCACATGCACTGGTATAGCCGGGCAGCTTAAAGGCTGTCCGGCTTTTTTACCGCTTTTCACCTTGTGAGGGGATCTTCTACCCTCCCACTCACCTGTTCGTTGCGAGCGGTCACAAACGAATGCCGACTTGCATGCACGACGTACCGTATACTCACAAGTTATGTATGTGGAATCGTTCCCACCGAAAGGAGCACTTGTATTATGTTCTCTGTTACCGCACTTGGCGAGGTTCTAATTGACTTTACCGATTCGGGCGATTCTGCCAATGGACAAAAGCTCTTTGAGCGCAATCCTGGCGGAGCTCCGGCAAACGTACTCGTAGCTCTCCAGAAGCTTGGTCATCAGACCGCCTTCATTGGCAAGGTCGGCAAGGACATGCATGGAGACTTCTTGCGTCAGACCATCGAAGATAACAACATCGACTGCACAGGCCTCATCAGTGATCCAAACTTCTTTACCACCCTTGCTTTTGTTGCCCTTGACGAGAGCGGCGACCGCTCCTTCTCGTTCGCACGCAAGCCGGGAGCTGACACCCAGCTCACCGCAGAGGACTTGCCTGTTGATGTCATAAAGAACAGCAAGGTATTCCATGTGGGCTCCCTCTCGCTTACTGACGAGCCCGCTCGATCCGCAACGATCGCAGCTCTGAAGATCGCCAAGGATGCCGGTGCCGTGATGAGCTACGACCCCAACTATCGCGACAGCCTTTGGACGGGTGCTGACGTAGCATCCGCTCAGATGCGCTCCATACTCCCCTACATGAACCTCATAAAGATCAGTGCAGAAGAATGCCCGCTCGTCACCGACTTTGACAAGCCCGAGGATGCTGCAAAGGCGCTGCTCGACGGTGGAGCAAGCGTCGTTGTGGTCACGCTCGACGCCGACGGCGCTTACGTTGCCACGAAGGACGGCGCGGGGCTCGTAGGGAGTTTCCGCGTGGAAGCCGTTGACACCACTGGAGCTGGAGATTCCTTCTGGGGTGGCTTCCTCGCCGCCTTCTGCGAAAGCGGTAAGGCTCTCGCAGATTTGACGTTTGAGGACGCCGCCGCTTTTGCCAGGTTTGGTAATGCCGTCGCCAGTCTCTGCGTACGCAAGCGCGGTGCCATCCCCGCGATGCCCGAGCGCGAGGCAGTAGAGGCTTTGTTGGCGTAATTGGGTCTTAACGACCGTATGCAAACGTCTTCCTGCTGGGTGTAGCCCACAGGAAGACGTTTGCAAAAGGTAGCAACGAGAGGAGCGAACGCACATGCAGATGCACGTTAACCTTGACTATCGACAGCATAACTGGCGTTTGGGATTCCACCTACAAACGGCTGTTGGTTGGCTGAGCGATCCCAATGGCTTATGCCAATTTAAAGACGAGTACCATATCTTCCACCAGTACGCGCCTCGCTGGCCTTGGCCCGGCCATGGATGGGGTCATTGGACCAGCAAAGACATGATTACGTGGGAGTTCCATCGTGGCGCCATCATACCCGAGATGGAACTCGATATGAACGGCTCGTATTCCGGTTCCGCCGTTATACGCGATGGGCAGATGTGGTGCTACTACACCGGAAACGTACTAGAGCCAGGCGAGCACAACTACGACTACGACGGACGCCAAGCGAACGAGACGCTCGTCATCTCTGAGGATGGTCGTACCTTCTCCGACCGCACGCTGGTACTTGCAAACGATGGATATCCCGAGTATTGCTCATGCCATGTGCGCGACCCCAAAGTCTGGTGGGAGAAGGATCGCTGGAACATGTTGCTCGGCGCTCGCACCATGGACGACCATCCCGCCATGCTGCTGTACAAGAGTCCCGATGGGATTTCCGACTGGAAGCTTGCAGGATCATGCACAACCATATCTGGCAAACCGTTTGGTTACATGTGGGAATGCCCAAACATCGTTAAGCTCGATGGCAAAGAGTTCTTCTTCGTATGCCCACAAGGCGTACCGAGCCAGCTCACGAAGTTCCAGAACAACTTCAATTCTGGCTACTTCCCCGTCGAGGGATCAGTCATCGACTTGCTTGAGGGCGACAAGGAGCTTATGTCTGCCGTTAAGCCCTACGGCTGCATCGACGAAAGCACCTTCATCGAGCTCGATTACGGATTTGACTTCTACGCGCCCCAGGTCTTCACCGATCAAAAGGGACGTCAGATTCTCGTGGGATGGATGGGACTGCCCGACATTGAGCTCCAGTACCAAGTGCCCACCTACGAATGGCTGCATACCCTCACATGGCTTCGCGAGCTCTCGCTCAACGAGGCTGGCAAAATCTGTCAGTGGCCTTGTGAGGAGTACAACGCACTGCGCGGCGAACGAGTCGACTTCACGCCAGAAGGCGCCGTTGATTCCAACGGAAAGCTTGGGACCTCGAACTACGACGCCTTCGACATCGAGGGTGCCATTGGCGCAAAGTTTGCCAACGGCACGGCCGACCTACGCCTTAAGGGTATCGAAGGCGAGGGCCGCATTCTGCTCAATGCCGATTTGGAACTTGCCGTCATCAACAATATGATCGAGCTCTCCTTCAAGGGTATTGCTGGCGGTTATCGAACAGTACGTCGCCTGCCACTGTCAGAGCTCTCCGCCGGCTCGCTTGAAGACATCCGGATGGTAATTGACACCTCCGCCGTCGAGATTTACCTCAATGGTGGCGAGCACACCATGTCCACCCGTTGGTGGCCTCAAGAAATCACCAACTTGTGCATCTCCTCGACACTTGCTGCCAAAGAGACGTATGCCTACGAGATGGGTCGCTTCGAATTCGTTAACGTGTGCTAGCGGGCTCAGACAGTCCTCGCCGGGCGGGGACGGGGTTATGCGCCTGGGCTCGAACAGTCCTCGCTTGGGCGGGGACTCGGGGTATGTCCCCGTGCTCAAACAGTCCTCGGCTTCGCCTGTGGAACTGCGCACGGGGACATACCCCGAGTCCCGCTCTGCTGCGGAACTCGCGCAGGCGCATAACCCCGCCCCCCTCTGCTGCGAAACAGCACGGTGCACTCTAGGAAGTTTGTACTGCGGCCTCCCGAAGGCCTTCCATGCCCTTTTTTGCCATTCTCTCGAGCAGGTCTGCCATTGCGTCGTCCTCTGCTGCACCTATATGCCACCTCGTCGCTTCCTTGACGGCAGGCATTGCATTGGCCACTGCAACGGAATTGGTCACCTGCGACAAGATTGATAAGTCATTGTCGGCATCTCCGCATACCACAACCTCATCGGGCGTGGCGCCAAGCTCTTCGAGTAACAACCCAAGAGCCGACCCCTTGTTGAGCCCTTTGGGCAGAATGTCGGTCCAGTCCCTTGAGGGTCGCACGAAATCGAAACCGGAACATATCTCTCGTCCCCGCTCGATTATCTCGAGCATCACCTGTTCCTCATGCGGGCATGCGATGGTAGCGCCAATCACTTCGATATCGGGCACCTCAGGAGAGATAATTGGCGTGAACCCAAATCGTTGCGCCCAAGGCTCCACCTCGTCTTCGCTCGCGCCCATGCAATAGATGGGGTTACCCGGCTTCGTATGCAGCGGATAGGCCGTTACGAACGACTGCGGATACTCCTCGATGAGCTTCACCATACGTTGAATGCCATCATTGTCGAGCAAGGTAAGACGCACGAGTCTGCCATCTACCAGAATCTTTTTTCCGTTGGAAAGAATGCCCGTATCAAAGAGATCCTCCTGTCCCTCGAATTGAGCGGCGAGCTCCACCGAGTCTCGGCCTGTAGAGAGCCCGAAACGGATGCCTGACGCCTTGAGGGCGCGTATGGCAGCATATGTACGCTCGCTCGCATGGGAGTGCCCAAAAGGAACGAGCGTGCCATCCACATCCGACAAAACGAGCTTTATCATTGAAGTCTCCTATCATTCAATCAAATGCACTACGACACCCTGAACAGAAGGATTGCCATGTTGAACATTGTACTCGTAGAACCCGAAATCCCTGCAAACACTGGAAACATAGGGCGCACGTGTGTGTTGACCGGATCACGCCTGCATCTGGTGGGACCACTCGGATTTGACCTGAGCGATAAGGCGATACAAAGAGCAGGCCTCTCATACTGGCAAAGCCTAGACATCGTTTTATGGCGAGACTGGGAAGCATTTGAGCGCGATGCACTCGAAGGAGATTTCCAGCACGTACATTTTCTCACCAAAGCAGGCAGCCGCACATATGCCGAAGCAACATACCATGAAGGAGACTGGCTTGTATTTGGCAAGGAGAGCTCGGGGTTGCGGCGCGAGCTGCTTCAGGCCCACTCTGAGCGTTGTGAACGCATCCCCATGCTCGGCGACGAGGTGCTAAGAAACGCGGATGATTGGCATGCCCGCCACCAAGAACTCACTCCCAATCTCCGTCGCGACATTTGCGGCAACTTCGTGGATGCCCGTGAAGGCCGCATCACCTCGCTCAACCTGTCAAATGCCGTGGCAATCGTAACCTACGAGGCACTCAGGCAGCAGGGATTCCCGCGCATGGAGCCGTAATACCAAACCAAGAGGCATTACAGCTCGGTATCGGATAACTCCACAGAAGCGACGGGATGGGTCTTAGACTCAACGTCAGGCAGCTCTTCTTGCGTCGCCGCCTCGGCACCCTCTCCCCTTTGCGCGCGCTGCTTCGCTTTTCTGCGGCGGACATCAATCAATATGAGCTGCCGAATCGTAGACGCCGTAGGAATGGCCACCAGCATGCCCACAAAACCCGCAACACCGCCACCTATGGTAACGCCAACCGTAGTCCAAACCGGTGGAAGGACCGTACGTGGATCGCCGATATGCGGAAGCACGAATGTTGCCTCAAGCACCTGCGCCACGGCGACAACAATGATGTAGATAAGGGCGTACCATGGGTTCGTGACCACTACCATCAGACCGCCGACCAGCAGTCCTACCGGATATCCCACGATGGGAACGAGCGCCGCAAGTCCCATCAGTACTCCAACACCCAAAAAGTATTCAAAGCCTACGATAAAGAGCGTCATGGCAGCAACTGACCCCAATATCGCCGCCTCGAGGCATTGTCGCACAATGAAATTGTGGAAAGATGCGTCTGCGACGCCGAGCACCAGTGCCAACCTCTCAGTACGCTCATCGCCCAAGACGGTCGCAATCACCTCCATGAGCTTGTTGAGGGCATCGGTCGTGTCAGTCAGCAAAATAAACGAAAAGAGCAGTCCAAAGAAGCCCGTCATCACCGTGCTTACCACGCCAAACACCTGCGTACCTATCGACCCGACGGTACCTCCCATCGCGTTCTCGACCATCCCTGCAAAATCGAGCCTCGTGATACTCCTTACCAGGTCGCCCTGCAAGAAGGTATGAATCTGATCCTTAAATGGCCGCATTATGGGGAATTCGAGCAAGGTCTCCACGAACGGCTCGAACCGATCCTGAACCATATGTACGGTCTCGATGAAGGCAGGAATCAGAACAGACGTAGCCAAGACAATGGTTGCAAGAATAAGCGTGGCGGCAATAACAAGACTCAGTGGCCGCCTCGCGGCTTCAACTGTTGGTGACGTGCTGTTTGGCAGCATGTGGCGCTCAATAAAGTTCGCCGGAATCGACACAATATAGGCGATTGCGGCACCAAGTATCAGCGGAATAATCGCCTGAACCACCAGTAGCACGAAGCCGACAATGTCATCCCAACTCCTAATGCCCACCATAACAAAGAAGACTATGGCGGCGTATTTTAGTATTTCTCGTATCGAAATCTTCTTCATAGAGTGTCTTCCCATCGGGTATGGTCGTTCATGAAGGCCGGCATCGACTTCGTAGCCGCAGCATCCGCAATCTGGAACAGGGCGTCGGCAACCGCATCACTCTCGCTCGTGCCTATACGCCAGCGGGCCGCCCCAAGGACCTCGTCACTCGCATTGGCAACGGCCACAGAATTCGGGATCGTCTCAATCATCGAAAGGTCGTTCTCGGAATCGCCAAATGTCGCGACCTCGTCGATTCCGATGCCCATCTGCTTCGCCAAAAAATGCGCAGCCGTGCCCTTGTTCCAACCTGCAGGGGAAATGTCGATGAGAGGCGCCTTGGGACTGGGGAACACGAAGTCCATGCTAGGAAACTCCTCACGCAGCATGTCGCGCACCTCGGTGAGGTGCTCCCTGCTTCCGGCACACCACACGTTTGCCTTGACGTATGTGGGCTTAGGAAGATTCTTTGCGCTCCGCTTTATATGGGGAAAGGTCTTCATGCATTCCTCCATGTGAGCCTGGTCGGGAGATACGAAGTATCCGGCATCCTCCTCGCTGGAAGCCTCGACATCGTAGACAACAAGGGAAGCCTTTGGTATACGCGAGAGAACCTCGGCAACTCGATTGAGCTCCGGACCGTCAAGGCGCTCCACATGAACCAGCTCACCGTCCAAATAGATCATCTGTCCATTAGAGAGCGCTCCCGTAGCATAGCATGCCGCATCGTTGTCGAACATCCAGCCCATGGCTCGCGGAATTCTTCCAGAAACGGGACCAAATCGAACACCCACATCGAGCATGGCATGTATTGCATCGAGTGCGCGTTGTGTGGCATGAGGCAATCCGTTCCTGATGAGCGTGTCGTCAAGATCGGAAAGGACTAGCTTGATCATACATTCTCCCGTTTCGTAATTATCACATGGTAACTTGCGTATTGGTTCTGTCCTTCATGTAGGCAGGCATCGATGCGTCGTTGGAGGCACGAACAATGTCGAACAGCGCGTCTGCGACAGCGTCATCGGCACTGGCTCCTATGTGCCATCGCGCCGCCTCAGCTGCCGCCGGCGTTGCGTTAGCCATAGCCGCCGAATTGGGTACGTAGCGCAACACGTCGAGGTCATTCTCCGCATCGCCAAACACGGCCACCTCATCGAGCCCTATGCCTAGTTCACGCACAAGAACCTCCACGCCCTTGGCCTTACTCCAACCCTTAGAGGCAACGTCAATGTAATTGACGTGAGGATTGGGGTACACAAAATCGAGCTCAGGTACCAGTTGCATGAGCCGCCGCCGCACCTCATGAAGGCGCTTCTTGTCGCCCACTACGCGGATGTTGGCCTTGTAGATGGGTCTATCGTCAGGAATACGCACTCGTACCGTGCCAATGCGTCCGAACTCCGCATAGTACTGTCCGATTTCTTGAGCCGAGATACCCACCGAATACCGATTGCCAAAGTCATTGATCATAAGTGCCGTTCCCGGAAAGTCGAACACCGTGTTGGCGACCTTCTGTAAGCCCTCGTGAGGGATAGGTTTGTCAAAGATAAGTTCACCGTCAAGATAGACAAGCTGGCCGTTTACTGTCACACCTGTACGATATGCCACCGAATCCTCCGCAAAGAGCATATGCAGGTCCCAGGGCACGCGTCCCGTGCAAGGACCGAATCGAAGCCCTGCGTCGAGCATCGCATGAATCGCATCGAGCGCATGTCGTGTGGCATGAGGCAGACCCACCCGTATAAGAGAATCATCCAAGTCAGTAAGGGCAAGCTTGATCATTGTGCACCTTTCAAACGAAATAACCCAAGTTAGAGTGTATCATGAGATTTGCATGTACCCCCTGCGAAAGGAATGCCCATGAAGCTCGCAATCGGAAACGACCACACCGCCGTAGACCTCAAAAACATTGTGATGGCACATTTAAAAGAGCGCGGCGTCGAAGTCGTCAATGTGGGCACTGACACCACAGAAAGCTTCGACTACCCCGTCAGTGGCTTTCGCGTGGGCAAGCTCGTCGCATCTGGAGAGGTCGACGGCGGGGTACTCATTTGCGGGACTGGTGTAGGAATCAGTCTCGCCGCAAACAAGGTGCCAGGTGTTAGAGCCTGCGTCTGTTCGGAACCGTACACGGCAGCGCTATCGAAGCGCCATAATGACGCAAACATCATCGCCTTTGGCGCACGTGTCGTAGGTGACGAGATGGCCAAGCTCATCGTGGACTCTTGGCTCGACGCCTCCTATGAGGGGGGACGCCATGCCCGCCGTGTAGGCTTGATTACCGAAATCGAAAAGACGGGAAATCTATCTGCAATTCTGGCCGATTAGCGCCATTCACAACCAAACAACAATAGGCTGCTTTGCGTTCTTCCGTACGGTCAGACGGATTGTGGAGCAGCTCGCCTAATTCAAAGAAGACGCTCGCCGATATGCGAGTCGAAACACTACCACATTGCTATAATTTGTCCCGTTAGGCTTTTTGAACGTCTCTACAGGGGAGGAATCAATGCCCGCAGCAAAACAGCCAAAGAAGACCACGACGACAAGGACCACGAGGGCCAAGGCTTCTAAGGCCACCGAGGCTAAGGCCGCTGAGGCCAAGGTAGAGGAGAAGGCCACCGAGAAGCCGGCAGCTAAGGCCGCCGAGAAGCCGGCTGCAAAGACAGCCGCGAAGCCGGCAACCAAGGCTGCCGCCAAGCCTGCTGCCGCAAAGACCACTGCCAAGGCTACCGCGAAACCTGCAGCGAAATCCGCAGCCAAGCCAGCCGCGAAGGCCGCCGAGAAGCCCGAAGCCAAGCCAGCCGCGAAGCCAGCCGCGAAGGCCGCCGAGAAGCCCGAAGCCAAGCCAGCCGCGAAGACCGCCGAGAAGCCCGAAGCCAAGCCAGCTGCAAAGCCAGCCGCGAAGCCGGCTGCAAAGCCCGCAGCCAAGCCTGCCGCGAAGGCTAAAGCAGCTCCGAAGCCAAAGGCGGCGCCCAAGGCCAAGGCGGCTCCCGCCCCCAAAAAGGCAGCCAAGGTCGAGGAGGAGAAGATCGAGAAGGTTGTCGAGATCACTCCCGCACCCGAGCCCATGCCCGAACCAGTTGCTGAGCCCGCGCCTGCACCCGAACCCCCCATGCCTGAGCCTCGTCGCAGCGTCGCCTTCATCGGTTCTGAGTGCTACCCGTTCGTGAAGACCGGCGGCTTGGGCGACGTTATGTACGCCCTGCCCAAGGCGCTTGTAAAGCTCAACTGCGACGTGAAGGTCATCTTGCCCAAGTATGGGATCATCAAGCCCGAGTGGAAGGAAAAGATGGTCTATCGTGGCTCGTTCGACATGGATCTGTGCTCCGACGGTCGCTCGTTCTACGTCGGCATCATGGAGTACGTATGGGACGGCGTAGTATACGACTTCATCGACAACGAAGAGTTCTTTGCCGGCGGTAACCCCTATACCAACCTCGTGGACGACATTCCCAAGTTCTGCTACTTCGGAAAGGCCGCCCTCGCTGCCCTCAACTACATGGACTGGACGCCCGACATCATCCACTGCCACGACTGGCAGGCTGGACTCGTGCCGGTATACCTGCGCACGATGTTTGCCGACACGCCCCTCGCGCGTTCCAAGGTCGTTACCACGATTCACAATCTGCGCTTCCAGGGCAAGTACAACATTCCCACGCTCAAGTACTGGTCCAACTTGCCCGATTCCGCCTTCAACATGGGCGCGCTGCAGGAGGAATGGACCGAGGCAAACATGCTCAAGGGTGGCCTTGCCTACTCCGACATGATCACCACCGTAAGCAACACCTATGCCGGCGAGATTCAGACGTGGGAGTACGGCGAGGGCCTCGATGCCCACCTGCGCCACCACTCTGGCAAACTCCATGGCATCGTCAACGGCATCGACGTTGATATTTGGAACCCCGCAACCGACAAGCTGCTCGAAGCTCCCTATGGAGTCGAGAATGCCATCGAAGGCAAGAAGGCCAGCAAGCTCGCTCTCCAGAAGGCTCTCGGCCTCGAGCAGAATACCGACAAGATGGTTATTGGCCTTATCTCTCGTCTCACGAACCAGAAGGGTCTCGACCTCGTCAGCGCCGTTGCACCAGGAATCATCGACGGAAACACCCAGCTTGTTATTCTGGGAACCGGCGATGCAGAGTACGAGAATACCTTCCGTGGCCTCGAGAACGATCACAAGGGCGAAGTTTGCGCGTACATCGCCTACGACGAGGCTCTCTCGCACCAGATCTACGCCGGTTGCGACGCATTCCTCGTGCCCTCGCGCTTTGAGCCCTGCGGCCTGACGCAGCTCATCGCCATGCGTTACGGCTCTGTGCCTATCGTGCGCGAGACGGGCGGACTCAAGGACACCGTCGAGCCGTACAACATGTTTGAGGACACAGGCAACGGATTCACGTTCGACCGCTATGAGTCCGGCCTTCTGTATGACGCCATCAACCGTGCCAAGACGCTCTACTTCGAGAATCGCGAGGGCTGGGATCGTATGGTCATCCGCGACATGGAGAAGGATGTCTCGTGGGCCAAGTCCGCAGAGCAGTATCGTTGGCTGTATTTGGAGCTCACGCAGTAAATCGGTTATAAATCCCTCGGTCACCATAATGGCCGCCACGAATTTCAACGTGGCGGCCATTTATTTGCGAAATCCAAGTCGGCTCATATCGTCTCTGTTGGCTGTTCCTCAACACCCAAATCCTTCTGACTTTCGTTTTATTCCCCTAAGTTCAGACGCTCCTCTACCTCCCGCAGCTCTTCGGGAATCTGGTCGAGGTCGGCGCCAAACGCAGAAGCGATCGCCTGCGCCTGCCCACGCCGTAACTCGGCAACGCCCGCGTCGCCCGAGCGCTCGTATGCGTCGGCCAAACGATTGAGTGCGTAGGCGGCATACCCTGCCACAGCGTCACCCGTTCCCGAAAGTTGCATCATCACCACCAACGACTCGGGAGACAGTGACATGGCAGTGTCGGGATCAAGCTGAATGAGCTCGGCGACCGCCTCTTCAACCTCAGCTGCGGCATCCAGGTCGCGCTCGAGCAGAGCGCGTGACAAGGCGCGCGAAACGGTGCTGACGAATTGGTCAATCACCTCGAGCAGATAGTCACGATGTAGCATAGCAATTCCCTTCTCACAAATTGGATTGTTCCGATTATAGGGCATGAAATAGACAGCTCCAACTCCATCCATGCCCCATAGAGATACGCAGTTTGTCTTGTTCTTTGCAACGAGGGGTTATTATATGACAGGCAGATAAAGGATAGGACGTCTTTGCAACGCGACAACTTAGGAGACAGCATGCTCACCCGCAAGTCATTTGTCTTTGGTGCGCTCGGTGTGATTTTTGCCGGCCCGCTTGCCAGCTGCGGCCGAACCGGAGCCAAGCCGAAGCAGACCGACAAATCCAAGGGAAAGGACGACGAGGCAAAACGGGAGAAGTCCGTAGACATATCGGGTACCTCGGTAACCATTGGGACGGTTGGAGATCCGTACGCCTCCATTCTTGACGAGTTCCTCGTGCCCGAGTTTGCAAAGAACAAGGCGAGCGCCAAAATACAACGGTTCGATAGTCCCAAGAAGTGTAGCGAGGCCATCGTAAAGGGAGATGTCAACATCGGGTTTTACCTGAGTGCAGATGAGCTTGATGCAGCAATTCAAGATAGCGGGACACAGCTCGAAAACACCGCATCGATATTCTACTACCCCTATGGCATCTTCTCCACCAAGCATGACAGCGTCAAAGACATCACCGGGGAGACCACCATTGCCGTAACCAACAATCCCGACGAGGCAGACCGGGCACTTCAGGTCCTCTATCAGGAAGATAGCCTCATGCCCGAAACCCCCGAGGCCGTTGAAGGGGAGCCTGTCGAAAACCCTGTGCAACCCAAGATTCAAGACACCGAGCAAAAGGACCTTGTAGGTGCACTCGGCACTTCGGACTACGTAATTCTGCGCCCCAACGACTTTACAGGCGCAAAAGGTGATTCGCCGCATGCCTCCGACGCCTTGGTGCTTGAGGCAAGTGATAGTGCAGGGGCATTCGACCATGCCGGCATACTGACGATTGCTCCCGGCAAAGGCGAAGACCCGGCAATAGTAGCGGTGCGACAGGTACTCAAATCTGAGGAGTTCGCCGTATACCTGCAGGACGTCTACGGACAGGACATGTTGCCCACTAACTAACACGTCGCTGTAAAAAAGCTCCCGTCGCGCTGCAAGAGTGCTTCGGGAGCCATTTCCTTTGTTTTGCTTTGCTTGCCTATTTCAAAAGTGCTCCAGGCCACACGCTGCCTTGAACCAGTCGATTCCAGTCGTCAGCAGACACCTGTCTGCTTGTACGGGCCACGTCATGTGCACGCGCAAACCCGTCAAGCTCGTCTACCATACGAATAAAGGCCTCAAGCTGGGGGGCTTCGCTTCTGCGGGCGGCACCGCTCACCGCACGACGCGTAAGCAGAGCGCAACGCACCTCCGAAAAGCGTACGATGACGCCCGTACGCCGTTCGTCGGAATCGTCGACCACATAGGCAATCTCCTGTGGCGGCTCCTCAAGCAGGAACGATTCGACCCCTCGGGCTCCCAAAGACTCGTGCAACGACACGAACGTAGGAATCCCGTCCTCGTTGCCATCGGAGGCCTCGAGCCTTTGTACGTTGATGCCAATTCGTTCCTGAAGGCGATCGAGATAGGCGAACTCGGGGATGGCCTGACCATTGACGATTTGCTGCAGGTGCTCCACGGACGCATCGCCCAACGCACGTGCTGCGGCAGCATATGTTATCGTGGGCAACACCTTGCGCATAAGCGCAAACGCATACCGAAGGCGCTCGGCATACCGCAGCGCATAGTCCACCGGCGCCCCTAAATCTGCGGTCCCCTGCACGTCGTTTGTCTCTGACGCCACGAAGCGCATGCCACGCGAAGGCGCATCCACCATAAGTTCCAAAAAGGCGCGCGTGGCAGGCAGCTCGTCAAACGCCGGCGTCGTTGCAACTACATCGTCGACCACCGGTTTGCTAGCGTCCTCGTCCATCGGCTTAAATCTACTCATCGGTACCGAAACCACGCCGGAGGACCTGGGTTTTTGCTTCTGCAAATCGCTTGCTTGAGAAGAAGTCGCCTTAGGAATGGCGGGTGCTGGTTCGGGCGCTGGTTCGTCCTCAACGTGCTTCTTTTGCTCTGCCTCGTGGGATGGGTGCTGCGAAGCTGTTTCCTTCGTAGCGGCAACACGCCGACGCTCCTCCTGCTTGGCACGCTCGAGCTTCTCGATGCGTTGCAGCTGTCGCGCGTTCTCTGCTCGCTTGGCCTGTCGCTCCGCCTCCTCGATCTGCAAGAAACCCTCTTCGACTTCGGGACGCAGCATCATCTCGAAGATACCTGCACCAGGCTTGCCCGCGTTGCGAACCTGATAAAGCAAGGGCCACCATTCGTCCATGCCAAATTGGTCTTTTTGGGGCGCTGGGACGCCAAAACGGTCACCAGCCATGTGGGCCGCCTCTGCCAACCAACGGCGATAGCGGCCCATCGTGCCTCGATAGCGTATGCTGAGTTGCTGGAATGTGGCAGGCTCCCCATATTCGCGCAGACATGTTACAGCCTTGCCCGCATCACTCGTTGCGAATGCCGAGTCCGAGAGGAGCTCGGCCCATTGGTCTGCCGTGAGCGGAGAAACGAACTCGTCCTCGTTGGGATGCCACGAGTAGTCGATCTCCTCTTCTGGCTCCACTTCCTCCACAGTCTCGTTCTCAACGTGCTTAGATCGGTCGTTACGAATAATGGCCATGACATCCCCCATCGATTTACAGATAGAGGTAGGTTACCATACTATGCGCCACGCGTCGCCTCTGGGAAACGCAGGAGCAGCGAATTCGTGACGACACTCACGCTCGAGAGGGCCATGCATGCAGAGCTGAGCTCCGGAGGCAGTATGCCGAACGCGGCAAGTGGAACCAGAATAAGGTTGTAGCCCAGAGCCCAACCAAAGTTCTGATGAATCTTTCTCATCGTGGCGCGACTCAGTTGTATGGCGCGCGCCACATCGCGTACGTCATCGTGCATAAGCACAATCTGCCCCACCTCAAGCGCCGCATCGGAACCCGCGCCCATCGCGATGCTCACATCTGCCGTGGCAAGCGCCGGCGTATCGTTAATGCCATCACCGACCATCGCAACGAGCTTTCGTTGCGACTGGTCGAGCAGCGCGGAGACAGCATTTGCCTTTTGGTCGGGAAGAACCTCGGAAAGGACGTGATCGCCATCGATGCCCACCTTAGCCGCAACGTGAATAGCGGGTCCGCGCGCATCACCGGTGAGCAGGTAGACCTCGCACCCAAGAGCTTGCAAGGCAGCCACGCCTTCGGCAGCGCTTGGCTTTGGCTTGTCGGCGGCCGCAATGGCTCCGGCCACGCCAAAGGACTCAAACACCAAATACATTACCGTGGCATGTGCGCCAGCGCCGGTTTGTGAGAACTTAGTACACCAGGATGGCAGGCCCTTTCCCGTAAGCTCATGCACCAGAAGCTCGTTCCCAAAGCCGAACAGCTCGCCATCGACGCGACCAACGACACCCTTACCCGGTATCGCCTCAAATTCAGTGACCATACCCTCGGGAATATTGATCTCGCGCTCTGACGCATACATCATGATGGCTCGTGCCAACGGATGCTCACTGCCACGCTCGAGCGCCCCGGCAAATCGGACGATATCCTCTTCGTCGGCGTCTTCTCCGCACGCAACCCCCACGACCATGGGCATACCCTGCGTCAACGTGCCCGTTTTGTCGAACACCACCTTCTGTATGCGGCCTGCCTGCTGAAGCGCATCGCCGTCCTTGATGAGGATGCCATGCTCGGCACCTTTGCCCGTCCCCACCATCACCGCAGTGGGCGTCGCCAGGCCCAAAGCGCACGGACAGGCAACCACGATTACCGACACGCCCGCCATAAGGGCGTGCTCAAACGTCGATGCATTGACACCTTCTCCCAGAGCAGCCGCAATCATCCATCCAACAAAAGACAGGAGCCCCAGACAGAGGATAACAGGCACAAAGACACCCGCGATTCGATCTGCCAGCTGCTGAATCTGTGGGCGTGAACCCTGCGCCTTCTCGACCATCTCGACGATGCGACTCAACGTTGACTCAGCACCCACACGCGTGGCACGTACACAGATCGTACCGTTTCCGTTGATGGTGGCGCCCGTGACCTCGTCACCCACCGTCTTCTCCTGCGGCATGGGCTCGCCAGTCAGCATCGACTCATCCACCGAACTCATACCGGACGTCACCACGCCGTCCACGGGAACGCGCTCGCCTGGTCGCACCTCGACCACGTCACCGATTCGGAGGTCATCGGTGGAAATGTCTTGCATCTCCCCATCCCGGCGGACATGGGCGATTTTGGGCGAGAGGCTCATGAGCGACTCGACCGCCTCACCGGCACGTCCCTTCGCATGCGACTCGAGCATCTTTCCCAGCAAAACGAAGGCAATCAGCATGGCGCTCGTCTCGTAGGGCGCCATGGTTCCCGCCATCGTCGGTGAGAAGGTAACGTATAGCGAGTACACAAAGGCGATTGTCGTTCCAACCGCCACGAGCGTATCCATGCTCGACGAGTGGGCCTTCAGCGCTCCCCACGCCCCGCGATAGAAACGCGCTCCCGCAACGAACTGCACGGGAATGGTAAGGACAAGGCACACGAGATTCATGACAAGCATCATCTGCTCGTGCGTGTGGTTCGGGCCATACATCGCCGTCGCCAGGGGCATCGTCACAGACATGCCAACCGGGGTCATGCCAATGAGCATAACCAACGCGGCGAGCACCAGTGCCATCACAAAGATACGCATGTCATGCGCACGCTGCGCCGCCTCACGCGCATGCCGCTCCTCGTCAAACGCCGCTCGCCCCTCACGGGGAATGACGGTTGCCCCATATCCCAAGTCCACGATCTTGCCTATAACATCGCCCATAGAGGTAACCGACGGATCAAAGGTCACCTCTCCGTTGTTGGCAGCCAGATTCACGGCGCACGCTTCGACACCTTCCATCTTTCCGACGGTCTTTTGGATGAGCGCCGAGCAATTGGCGCAGTGCATCCCTTCTATGGCAATACGTTCGGTTTCCATGTTCACCTTCACCTCACCTACGCCGTTGAGCGCCAAGCACGGCTCGATTTGTCCCCTAGCAGGCTACCTTTCGAGCCAAGGCGCTCCCTAGACTGTAAGTCAAGGTACCAGAAGGAAGGACGAGAGGAGCCAAATCATGAAAAAGAATCTTACCGAACTCGTATTCGTCGTCGATAAGAGCGGTTCGATGCACGGCCTGGAGGCAGATACCGTAGGAGGCCTCAATTCCACACTCAAACAGAATCGCAGCCTTCCCGGTAAGGCAGTCGTATCGCTCGTATTGTTCGACAACAACAGCGAGGTCATCCTCGACCGCGTGCCTCTCGAAAAGGTCCGTGACCTAACAACCAGAGACTATGTGGTGGGAGGATGCACGGCACTGCTCGACGCCGTTGGCGATGCCGTACGCTACCACGCCAAAGTTCAGCATATTCTCCCCAAGGGGCATCGTGCCGAGCACGTCGTCTTTGTCATCATCACCGACGGCATGGAGAATGCCAGCAGGCGTCGTACCTACGAAGAAGTCCGCTCACTCATTGAGAACCAGCGCAAGGAAGGCTGGGAGTTCCTGTTCCTCGGAGCCAACATCGACGCAGCCGCAGAGGCATGCCGAATTGGGATTGCACCCGAGCGAGCGAGCCAATACGTAAGCGATGGTGAGGGAAGCAGGATAGCATACGAAGCAGTTGCCCGAGCGCAATGCGAGACCCGCGTCATGGGTGCACCAAGCGCCGCATGGAACAGCGCACCGATGGCCGACGCGGCGGCACGTTCTCCTCGACGCCGGTAAAGCATCCAGACAATCGCCGCCTGAGACGAGGGCGGAGGTTATGCGCCTAAGCTCAGACAGTCCTCGCTGTCCGCACGGGCGCAGGGTTTGTCCCCGTGCTCAAACAGTCCTCGCCGGAGCGGGGCGGGGTTATGCGCCTGGGCTCGAACAGTCCTCGCTCCCGGCGGGGGCCCGGGGTATGTCCCCGTGCTCAGACAGTCCTCGGCTTCGCCTGTGGAACTGCGCGCGGGGACATACCCCGGGGCCCCTGCTCTGCTGCGGAACTCGCGCAGGCACATAACCCCGCCCCGCTCTGCTGCGGAACTGCACCGTATGAAGCAAAGAGGGGCTTGTTACATGCCTCCCATGATCGTTGCAAAGACTGCCGACATCAAGAGGATGAACAATACGGTGATTGCCGCTATGACCACGGCGACGATGGAGCAGACAAACCCCGCCGTGCGGATGCCGCTAATCGTCCCCTTCTTCTTTGCCATAACGGCGCATACGATACCCGCGATGCCCAACAGCAACCCTACCAAGGAGAACAGGCTCACGAAGAACGAGAGAACGAGTGCACAGACAATGCCGGCTATTCCGCACGCGAGCGAAGCGATGGCTAGCTTGTCACCTGCCGGAGACGATGCGCCCACAACCGGTTGCATCTGTGGCTGTGTCATTGCCGGCGCCCCCTGAGCGGGCATGGGGACTTGTTGCTCACGTGGCACGGGAGCCGCATTGGGTTGAGGAGCCTGCTGCATGGGCGGCCTTTGCATTGCGGGTTGTGATTGTGGCTGGGGCCGTTGCGAAGGTTGCGCTTGTGGTTGAGGCTGGGGCACACTGGGCGCCACGGCAATGGGCGCTCCGCATACGGGACAAAACCTAGCTCCATCCGATGCCTGTCGTCCGCATTTCTGGCACTGCATCTGTCTTCTCCCTCCACCGAACTATTGCGCCTAGTATACCGCGTGCCTTCTTGACGTGCTTCGCTGGTTACGCAATTCTGAGGCAAGCGATGGGGATACTCCCCTTTGCCTTACGCATGCGCCCGCAAGTCGGCCTATGGACTGTCCAGGAAAAGGGGAGTATCCCCATCGCTTGCCCCGCCCGCATACCGCCACGCATTTCAGGAGTGAAATTAACTCCCCGGGAGCCCTGTTCCACTCACTGCTTGTACGGACGGCCCCAGAGCCATCATGCGCTCGTCATCCAGATAAAAGGATTCTCCCCAAGGAACGAACGTGCGCTCTCCCGGCAGTAGTTTCCTTCCGTCAACCACAACGCCATTTTTGGAGCCAAGATCCCATATCTCGATTCCGTTCTTCTTTACATCAACACCAGCGTGCGTTCTGCTGATGCGGGGATTACCCTGAATACGCAGGTCAGATGCTCCACCTCTTCCGAGACGCATGGATTCTCCTTCCTCAAGCTCATACTCATCTCCCGTAGCCATCCTGCGCAGAATCTTGCGACCAGAACGGCCATGCGAACATAGCACCCGTGAACCATCGGCACGCACGTCGACCTTGCATTCCTCCCGCACAAAGGAATGCAGGGCGTTGAGCGAAAATGCCCCTTCCTCTGATCGCACGAAATCATATAGTCGTCGAGCACGACCGGCGAGATTCGGGTCTTTGGTCGTTCGCGCGAGCGACGTCGAAAGTACCTCCAGTAAACTGAGCGGAGTGTCTCTCGTGGCCGCAGCCTGAATATCGAGAGGAACGAACACAAAGTGCAGCACACCTGTCGCCCCAACAAAGACGTGAGACGCATCAAACAGCAGATATGCATACGTCATGTGTGCTGTCCTGCAGCACGTAAGCGCCTCGGCAAGGCTCACCAACATGTTGGTGGTGACCTCGTTCGAAAGCTGTGCTCTCTTCAGATATCCCCTCAAACTGGTAAGACCCTCGACGTCGTAGCGAAGCCGAACGCGCCTCGCCCCTGCTACATACTCACAGGAGCAGGCAAGCAGAGTGGCATGTGGCCGAGACTCAATCCAGCGAATGCATTTATGAGCCTCATGTTCCCCTCGACGCAAGGTAACAACGAGCTCTCGCCTTCTCGTGACCTTGTTCTTCCGAATGCTCAGCCTCAAGTCAACTCCCCTCTCAACACGAATCAGCGCATTCAGCGTGATGCGGCACTCATCTATAGCAGGGCAAGCTTCATGCCCGGCACCAGACGATCCTGTGCCGCAAGACAACCAAAAGTCGCCTCGCGATCTAGGAGCTCACCGGCATCTGTGCCTTCAAGAAGCATGAGCTCACATGAGTCCGAGTGCGTATAACACGGACGCACTCTCGCCTCGAGCATGCGCGAGATAATCTGAGCCCCCTGATAGACCGTCAGGCCAACCGGCACATAGAACTCGTATCTTCCTTGGGTCGCGGGCAACATGACCTCGACCAGAATCTTGTCCCTCATGACGCATACCGCAGCGAATGCTTTTCCTGTTCAAACTCATCTTGCGCCGAACACAGCAGCCGTTGCATGTGCTCTCCGTCCGCGTTTTGAAAGCCAATCGAGAAGATCCCGTCTATTGCCCCTTTGTCGAACACAACATCACTTTCAGGGCCGGTAACTCCCTGCGGATAGGGCACGGCAGCATAATCCCACAGCATGCCCGACGCTTCATCCCCCACCATACACGCTATAACCATGAGCAGTCCGGCTCGGCCTTTTAGGTGAACTACGGAGCCAATGGGAAGCCATTCTACCGTTCCCCTCGTCTGCATGTGATCTCCTCTCTTCAAACGCGAGTGCTACTCCTCGCAATTGTCAATCTCGTTTTGATACCACTCCACGGTGTCCCAGCATTCGCGAGCCTGTTCCGCGGAATAATCGGCCTCGGCACGATGGTTTTCGATGGAATCTCTGAGCGAGGCGCACTCGTCTTCAAGCGCCTGCACCAACCGTTCCGCGGCAGACAATGCGGACCTCGCGTGGTCGTTTGCGCCCCTCTTTAGGGAGGCTAGCGCCCTTTGCAAGGCCGGTGCTTGCATGGCTGTGCTAACGGCCGCGGCAAACGCTTCTAGATCTCGCGAGAAGTCCTCTTGTGAGGAGCATACCTGCGCACAGCACTCCTTGGCATTTCGCGCCCGTGCAAGCTGGTCATTCTTGTGACCTAACTCCCCCTCTGCCGCTGCAGCCAGCGCATTGTGCTCGCCAACCTGTGCGTCATAGCGTTCGGCCCAGCATCGGACCTCCCATTGCTCCTGTTCAAGCTCAAATCGCCCCATCGTCCCTCCTTTGTCGACGCATCCGAACTGAAAGCTTGCCAGCCCAAAAGTAGTTCTATGACGCTGCCAGACAGCTAAATCCATCGCTAATGAAGGTTCCAGCGGCTCTGTAGGCCGAGCCAAGTCCATCGACTATTGCGTCTTTGGCTCCCGAATCCTCCAACCAGTCACTTGCCCTATCCCATATGATGTCGACGAGACATCCAGCCAAGAAACCAACGGCAGTGCCCGCTGGGCCACCAATTGCAGTTCCGACACCTGCGCCAACGGCCTTGCCCGACAAGAACTTGGCCGTGCCGTTTGCCACCTCATACGTTGCCGCGGCAGCCTTGTCGGCGTCGTCTCCGTCCGTCTCGGTATAGCTTTTTACAGCCCCGGTCGCTATTCCAAAGACGGCAAGCCCGTCACCCACATACCCAACCAGCTTTCCGAGCGCGCTCGCGCGCTCCCCCCAGTTTCCGGCCCCCCTCGCCGCCTCGGCAGCGTCGACCACTACGTCGTCGACCTTATCCGCGCCGGCAGCAATGCCGCCCACGTCGTCCGCCACGCCCGAGAGCCCGCTTCCCGTACCCACGACGACGTCCCAGGACGATCGCCACTTTTGTGGTCGCACCCAATCGCCAACTTTACTCGAGAATCCCTCAGCAAAGGGTTTTGTAGTGGAAGGCACCCATGTGTTCTCGGCAATCTTTCCCAAGGTACCGCCAAGCGAGAAGGAGTGCTTGAGTATGCCAAAGACGCCCTTCGCGTCCTTTACGCCATCGTTTATAGCGACGGCAAGTGACTTTCGCATGAATACACGGGAATCCAGCTTACTCGCGTACTCGCTTTCGAAGGCCTCGACAGAGGAACGGTAGGTAACGAACGCAAGATAGGTTTGGTCCATCCGCCCCCTTGTGGCACACATGCATCCGCCCAGCAGCGTCAACGGACGTTCTATGGATCCCGCCCCCTCGAGCCCCTCGAGCGCTTGCTTTGCAGCGTTGACCTTTTCCTCAAGATTCGCGGTCGAACTCTGGGCAAACGAATACCCCGAATCGATTGACACGCTTTCGTCAAGGTAGACAGTTCTGCCATGCCCTGCACCAGCCTCGGCAGCGTCGAGAACCGACCGGTATTGCGCAAGCAATGTTCCCGTCGCGACCGTACTAGCAGACGAGAACGTGTTTGAGAGCTCCGTCAGGGCGCTTTTGAGTTCTCCCAGATCTCGCTTAAACTGATTCGTGGCCAAGCTGCCAGTCTTGTACCATGCGCCTCCCGCCGTCGGCAGCACTGCCCCCAAGGCGGCATCGGTCCTCTCGTATGCCATTCGTATGTCTTGCGTCTCGTGAAGAATACCCGTGGCAGCACTTGCCAATCTATCAACATCGACCCGAAACATCACGTCACTCCTTTCGCTTGCCAGCCTACGGCTGAGACTGGCCCGCCCCATATGCGCCGTTCCACTCGGACGACATGCTGCGAGCCGCTGCCTCGTCCGCCGTCGAGAATTGCTCGGCAGCGGCCACAAAGAAGGCCGCGAACTGTTTGTAGGCATCGTCATAGCTGGCCAAGACCTCATCCAGCTTGGCGAGGACCTCCTTTCCTCTGGTGGCGGCCGCCCCTTCCCACGACATCAGGTCGCCCGTTACACCACCCTGTCGCGCCTGGGCGTCCCGAACGAGGTCGCTGACGCTCTGGAGCTGGCGTGACGCCTGCAACGTGGCGTCATAGTCCATTCGAATCTGGTTTGTTGCCACGAGCTATCACTCCCTTGCTCCCACGACGGCCAGCTGCGACTTGCGCGCGGCACGGTCTTTTTTATACGAAGGCTCTGCGGAGGAGATATAAGCCAAAAACGCCATTCCCTCGGCATCACAAAAGCCCGCTTGGTACAGCTCATCGATGTTTTCACGGTCAAAGAACACCTCTTCGGGATCTTGCTTACCCTCGGGATATGGGTATCCGGCATAGTCCCACGCCTGGCGCGTGTTCCCATCCACAGCCATATAGCCGACGATCATTGCAAGCCGGTCCGCGCCCTTAAGGCGCACCACGGTCCCTATGGGCAGCCAATCCTTATGTGGGTCAAACATCTGTATCTCCCTTCGTCGCGTGCAGTTCAATCCTTCGCATCCCTACGACGGCATCCCCTCCTTAAGCTCCGAGGACCGCGGTTCCAGAAGTCGGACACCCCTAACCATTCCTCTCGTTACCAAGAAGCCATCCGAGCGGGCTGCTAGCTCGCGATACGCAGGGAGCGATCGCGAGAAACCAAACACCGTTTGCTCCGCGAAACCGCTGCCGATCCACACCCCATTTCCGTATGCAGACAGGACCTTGTACCAGTCCTGATACAAGGACTTTGTGCGCCAAAGCTCGGTCGCAGCGACAATCGGATGTCCCTCGACGTGGTGCTCGGTAACGATGAACGTTTCGAGCAGCTCGCGCTCCTCATCCGGCAGCCCATTCATCGTCTGCACGACGCTCGTCAGAATCAGGTAGCAGGGAGCCACCGAACCCGCCGAAAGCTCGCGGACAAAGCCACACACTTCATCGACGTTCTGGAGTACATGCGGGTCTTTGACCTCGCCCAGCACATGTTGCGAATCGATAAAGTAGAAATCGAGATTGCGCGCTTGCGCCAACGCCTCAAACAGACCGCGAAGATACAGGCCGATGGAATCCATGTCATTGCCCAATACGAGCATGCAGGGCGATTTGGCCAGGCTGAAGTGCAGTGGGACCACGCTCTCTTTGCAAAACCCTACGGGGATGCTAACGGGCTCGAGCTCTCCCATCTCGCTGGCATGCACTGTCCTGGGAAGCGTCGGAATCGTCGGTGCCATGCAGGGATGTGCTTCGGTGCCGACGCACGCCACCTCTCGGATCCATTCGCGCTCACCATCATGCTCGGCACCCAGATACGCTCCCTGAAACTCAAGGATTTGTTTGCCCATCCGCGCCAAGCCACGACGTGGTTGGCGAGGCGTGGGCATTCCGTTCAAGTTGCCCAAGATTTGCGAATAATCGCCCGGATCGTTAAGAATCGTAGGCAACAACAGGCCAAAGTTCGTCCGAAGGCGCATGCGCGGCGCGTTTGGAGCCGTTGTCGTCACCACAAAGTGCATGCCATAACGCGGCGCATCACGCGTGAGCGCTACCAAGCGCTCTTCGAGCTGTTCGAATCGCTCGGAGAAAGACGCGAGATTCGCGATTCCCACCACGATGCGCGGCAAGGGCGATAAATGATGCTTCGGACGGGCTTCTCTACGGGCGGCAACCTCGCGCTCCAACAGTCGCATGAGGTTGTGCGTGCGTTCCTCGTCACCGGCCAGCACGACCCCGCCCGTATGCGGCAACACGTCCAGATCGGACAGGGCACTCGACCCAAAGTCCATCGCATACAGCCAAACCTCATCCGGACCATACGTCATGGCAAGGGAGACGAGCATGCACTTGAGCAGGCCGTCCACATCCGAGGCAGCCGATCCAAACAACATAACGTTGCCCTCCTGCTCCAAATCCACTTCATATCGGCGCTGCTCCTGCCTTTCGGGATCGTCGAGCTCTCCCACGATGCAAGCGAGTCCCCCGCGGCTCAGCTTTCCATACCGATGCACCAAATCGTCGAGCAACACGCGTGAGGGCAGCGGATCAAGCCAGAGGCGTCGGGCATGCTTGGAGACGACTTGCGAGGTCTTCTGAATCTGGGCCAAGACAGCATTGAGCTCAGACGTTTCTTGTCCGACACGCTTCACAGGCGGCCGCTGCGTGGCAATAAGGCGACCCTCGGAATCGATGAGCTCCACGGCCTTGTCGCGCTCGGGCTCGAAGCGACTCGATGGCACGTAAGGCTTCCCTGCATAGGCGGCTTGCCCCGCAGTAAACGACTCGTTGTAGCCAACCAGCATATAATATTGGCCAGGATGGGTAAGCTCAGCAGCATCTGGGCGTCGAATCATCTCGCGCGAGTCAGCAGCGTCCGACACCTTGAGCGACACCTTGAACCGCGCGTTCGACCATATTTGGTCATCTACCACTCCAGTTGGCTTTTGAGTAGCCAGGATAAGATGGATTCCAAGCGATCGACCTATACGCGCAGCAGATACAAGCTCGTTCATGAAGTCAGGTTCCTGCTTCTTGAGCTCAGCGAACTCATCAGCAATCACAAAGAGGTGGGGCAGCGGGTCCTTAAGTACGCCCTGCCGATAAAAAGAGATGTAACGATAAATGTCCATCGTTGACTCCCCTGTACAATCCCTTGCGGCCAAAAAGAGGCTCTGTCGGCGACGTAGCTCGCCCTTGAGCGACACGAGCGAGCGTCTGATGGCGCCTCCATCCAAATTGGTGATGACTCCCGCAAGGTGCGGCAGGTGAAATCGTTCGTTGTCAAAGGCTCCGGCAAGCCCACCTCCCTTGTAGTCGATGAGCACGAAGGCAACCTCGTCAGGCGCATAGTTCACGCAAAGCGAGAGCACATACGAAACGATGAACTCGGACTTTCCCGATCCTGTGGTCCCCGCAATAAGACCGTGCGGACCATGAATGTTCTCGTGCAGGTCGAGATATGCAACCGCTCCCTGATCGTCAACCCCCACCTGCGCCTGGAGGGACCGTGAGGCGTCGTTTTGGGCCCAGCGCTGGCCTATGTTGAGGTGGTCGACGTTGCCGACCCTAAACACCTCCAAAAAGCCCACCGAAACGGGCACCGACGCTCGAGCGCCTGGCACGCCCAACCGTATGCGAGCCAAGTCGAGCGAGAAGGATCGTGCTTGGCTAGCCGTTACATACACGTCTGGGTCGAAGGTCACAAGCGTGCCACTCACGTCCACTCGCTCGAACATGCGGGCAGAACGAGGTCTTTGGGCCTCGCGCCCCTTTCTAATCTCGCCGCTCACACCCGTGCTGCCCTCAGGTGCCAAATCAATAAGATAGGCGCACTCGCGCGGCAGGTCCCTTAGGTTTTGGGCGAGGTAGACGAGCGAGAATCCAACATTTTGGCGCAACGCAAGAATTCGTCTTAGGGCCTCTGACCGTTCCGCAAGCTCCTCGTTGGCACATATGACAAGATAGTACGCACCAAAATCGCCAAGCACCTCGGCCGTAGTCTTCTCGCGCCGTTCGAGCTCGTGCACGAGCATCGCGTCAACCTCAGCCATGCCAGCATGGGTTAGAGCTACAAGACGTTGATGGCCATCAGCTTGGTACCAATGACCCAACGGAGTCAAGAACTCCCATTCCCCACGCTCATGCCCGTTACCTATGAGCACAAATTTTACATCCTGATAGCTGTAGAAAGCACACGCCTGCACGACAAGACCTCGCACAAACTCCCATACACGCCTCCGTTCGCCAAGAACCCCCGTCACAAAATGGCGCGCAGGATTGAATGCCAAGGGAACATCGCGCAAGAAGGGCTGATTTCCCTGCAGCTCGCCGACCTTGTCGAGCATCGGATCGTTCTTGATCGTCAATCGCCGCTTTGGCCATGTAACATCGGTCTGGACGGCACAATCACCCACGCCGACCCTAAGCTCCAAGAAGTCCTCGTGAACACTCGTGCGGTTCATGAGCAACGGAGAGAGCTCCCGCGCTCGTTTGAACAATTCCGTGACAGAAAGACGGTTTTCGTTGATGACCTCCTCCTGCCTGTGCATCTCGTCCACCAGCTCGTTCTCTATCCCGTCGAGGTACGAGACGTACGCCTGCGTCCGCGTTCGCTCGTCAGCAGCAAGTTGCCTACGCCGATATGAGCGCGAGACGAGTGGCCAGATAAGAGAGCCAGCGACCATCGCAGCCGCCATGGCTGCAGACGGTGCGTAAGTAAGGACATCGGCACCTCCCATCATCCTTGACACGCTGCTCATCGCCATGAAAACGGACGTGAGACCCATGGCGAACGAGGGTCCAAGCTGCACGATCGCAGGCGTGCGATTCGGCTCGCGTCGCGCCGGTGGATCTTCCACCACGAGACGTAGAGGATGAATCGATTTGGTAAGGCGCGGAGCAGGATAGAACAGAGCATGTTCGCCAGCTTCGTGCCGCGCGTCTCCATGGGGGCACAAACGCTCAAAACGGGGCAGCCCACCGCCCTCACGAATGCACAATGACTCAGGCGCATTGATGCAAATCAACCGCTTTCCAGCCGTCATCGTCAAATCGAGTATCTGCACCACATCGCCAGGATCAAGCACACGGGGCTGCAGGGGAAGGATGCGCCTGCCATTAACAAAGGTTCCATTCGCGCTCTGTAAGTCCAACAAGACGAGCGTGGTGCCTCGCACGTCCAAACGCACGTGGCGCAGAGACACAAGGGGGTTCTGATACCTCACAACGTTCCCGTCGCTTCGTCCGATCGTAATCTGTGCATCATTTGGACACGCGTGCAACGAGAAGTGTCGCATGCCCGACGTCGACGAGCGCACATAGAGCGTGAGGGTCTCTTCGCCCTTCTTGACTGCATAGATGCCCGCTCGGTCCTCATCGACCTCCGTGGCCATCACCCATCCCCCACGGCTGCCCGCAGCACTTACTTTTGTCGCTGCGTTCGCCTTAAGCCGCAGTTTGTTTGAGCTACGCTCGAGGCACGCATAAGCCTCGTCGGGCCCACAACTCCCGCCGGGACCAATCCACAAAAACGGCTGCATGTCCCCATCATATGGACAGGTATGGCTCGTGTCTTTCGAACGGACGGTTATGAGCAGGGTATGCACCATGGTCTCCCTTTCGGACTGCACGATGCGGAGGGGCCTGGTGCCCCTCCGCGCGTCAAATTACATGCCTGCGGCGATGCGAGCGTCGGTCTCCTCAAGAGTCGCCGCCGTGTTGTCGAGCGCGCGAGCGATCTCGTCGATAAGCTCCTTGGCCTTCACGAAGCCGGGGCGCAGTTCGGCAAAACGGGCCGAGTAGGCACGACTCGCCTCGCCTTCCCACTCCCCCTCGAGCATGCGGAGCAACTGGTCCATCTTTGAGATGACGCGCTCCACGTTTCCCGCCTCCACGCGATACTCGTTTGCGCGCGAGCGCATCTGATCGGGAGTAATCCTAATCTGACCTGCCATGATGCTTCCTTTCTATCCCTAGGGCGACCGTGTGCCACCCTATACGGCATGTGGGTATTCGGGCTCTGCCGCGCGTCTGTGTCGCACGACGACGGCAACGACGAAGGCCCCCGCAGCGGGCAATCCCAGTACAAGAGCCATCTCGGGAACAAGCGTGGTCACGAGAGCCGACGCATGTTGTGACACCGAGCGACCCGCATAGTCAGTCACCCGAACGCTAATCACATGTGGCGCGAAGGAGCGCGCGGGAATGACGAACTCATACGTTCCCGAGCCGACGTCATGGGCGTTGATGATTCTTTCCGATCCGGCCGCGCGCACGTCAACGGCCTCTCCGTCCACCAGCACCTCCAGGCTGTCTCCGCAACTGATGTCGTCCGTCACGCGAAACGAGGCGAGGTACTCCCTTCCCACTGCCATGCCAGGACCAACATCAAGGTGCTCGATTGCGGGTGCGAGCTCGTCAAGGGTAAAGGTGACCGTAGCGCTCTTGTCTGCTGCCTTGTCGCGCACTCGATCGGACGACCAGTATCGGCTCGTGGTATTCGTGTTTTGCGCCTCGTCCACCGAGCTCACGTTGATGCGATATCTACCCTGGCCATCACCCCGACCAAGGGCGCCCTCGCCAAAGTTACCCCTACGGATTGTGTACACGTACTCGGACCATCCAGCATACTCGTTATATGCGCTCGACTCGGTTAATGCCTGTAGGTGATAACCCCCTTCGAACGAACTGCGTTGCTCGCCGTTGGCATCTTGTGCGAGCTCTTCCACTGCGTTTGCGTAGTCACGTAGCACGCGGTGATCGGATGCACTCTGGGAGCCGCTCACGTTGACCTCATGCACGACAATCTGGGGGGCCTCCGGCAAAGGAACCATTCCCTCGCCGTCATCGCCAGACATTTGGTTTGCGGCACACAGCCTGTCGGCATTCTCCACAAAGAAGTTCGACCCAAACCTGTTGACCGAAAACGTCGCACTCACGTGCTGAGACTCGTTGCCTGCCAGGTCCTTTGCCCAAGCCGTGATGGTATAGACGTCGTCGTAGCCCACGTCGTATGTGCCCGAGGCCTCGTTGAGCACGCCGAACTCGCCGAACGTCACGCTTGCTCCCGCATCCGTAGTCCGCTCCGTCTGACCGAATCTATGGAGGTCGCCGCGTTCTGCAACGTTTTCTGCACGCATGCCTTGGATGCGATACGACCAGCCCTGGGACCCCATGTCAAAGTTCCCCTGGTCCCCGTCGTCAAACAAGAGCGTGGGTTCTACGTCTTTGGCAAACGCGCGCTCTCCGTGTGGTCCCATGACATTGAGAACCTGCGCCGTGGGTGGAGTCAGGTCTATTACGAAGCCCCGTTGCTCGTAAGCCTGCGCCTCGTTTCCCGCCTGATCCTTGGCGCCAACCGTCAGATGACAGTCCTTTGCCTCATGCGTGTACGTGACCGTGCATGTATGGCGGTCATCCCCCAGTTCGCTCCAGGGACCGACCACGCCTTCAGGACCAGCGTCTATTGACACATCCTCAGGACGAAAGTTGTGCTCGTGCACGACTACGGTCGCGCACCTCGTCGTTGCAAAATATCGCCGACCTCCATGCGCCCGTGCCTCATCGAGTCCGTGGTCCCAGCTCACCTCTATGACGGGAGGAGTCTTGTCTACGGTAAACTCGCCAATCTGCACGCGATTGGACGGGTGTCCAGCCACATCGGTAAAGAAGGCCTCCATCGCATAGTTTCCGTCCGCTGCAAACTCCTTGGTCATCGACCATGCTGGATCCGTCCCCTCGAACCTCGAGACGTCAAATTCCTCGACACGAGTTCTCCCCTCCGGCGTCGCATCACGACACGTGACGCGAACCGCCACGTCGCGTGGCCTCAGCAGCCGCAGGAACGAGAAGTTGAATTCGTGTACGTTCACGTCCGCAACTTGGGTTTGGTTCGTAACAATGCCAGGTTCGACTCCCTTTACCTCTATCGTGGGAGCAATCGTGTCCTGCATGAGGGCAAGCAGGTTGGAGTCCGTGCCGTTGAGACCGGGTTCTATCCCCTGCGAAACCGTGTCGGCGACCACGTTGCCCCGTTTGTCAAGCGTCCAGCTATGTCGGTTGCCCGCAATGTCGGCCACGCTGAACACGATGTCCCTGTCATAGGACTCTCTCTCGTGAGAGTCCGTTCCATCCACAAGGCTGACAACCGCGCTGCCTTTTGCATTTCCCCGCCCAACGTTTTGTTCCAGACGGTATTGGCCATCCGGATCGTAGATGCTTGCTCCATCAAGAAGGTATTGGTCCTCGACTTCAAACACCAGACGAGTCGGACGATCGAAGACTTGCAGCTCCCCCTTCCCCTCTGGTGTCTCGCAATCGTATGCAGCCGCTGGCATGTCCGTACTCGAGACCGAGACAAGCCTTGGAGCCTCGAGGTCCACTACAAAGGGTCTCCCCACCTGCACCGTTTCGTTGCCCGCAAGATCTTTCGCAGCCATTGACGGTGACGTATGGAATCCATGGCCGTACCTTAGGGTTCGGCTTCGCGTCACCATGCCAGTCTGGTCGGACTCCTCGACTTCCCATGCGTCAACCCCGCCGCAAGTTATGCTCGTACCGTCCCACCCGAGCGTGCTCTGCTCCGCGTCAAGGTTGCGGTCTTGCACGCTCACAGGCACCTCGAGGGCGTGATTCAGGTACATGATTCCATCGTGCTCGGTATATGAAGAAGGCAGGAAGTCTATAGATACGGATGGAGCCTGCGTGTCTACCACAAACTCGTCGACAAAGCCCTCATGGCTCCCACATCGCAGGGAGCGCATTGCTCGGTCGCGACCGTTCACGCGCAGCACATAGACACCGTCACGGTCGAGCGCAACACTACACACATGTTCGTCAGGCCGCATGGAGTCTACAACACGCCAGGCAGAAGGTTGTGGAACGCTCGAGGATGCCGCGTTTCTCATCGCAACTTCCACGGTGCAGTTTTCGTCACCGCCCCAGTTTCGCTCGATGACCTTGATGGTTGCCGTACGGGGGGTTCGCGCAAACCTGCCCTTCGTCAGTTCCTCCCCGTCGTAGGTGACCTCGACCACGGGATCGGTCAGGTCTACCACGAATGAGGGACCATGCCATGGATCCATGACGTTTCCGGCAACGTCGGTTGCATCACACAGGAGCCGATACTCGCCCTCATGCTCAAATTCGACCTCACATACATGCCAATCGTCATCCTCGGCTCGAAAGTCATTTGCCCCAAGTGCGCGCGTAGTGCCATCCTCCGAGACCGCACGAACTTCCAGTTGCCGCAAATCGTCCCAGTTTCGTTCTTGGATGCGGACGATCGCCTTTCGCGGAGTGCGATAGAACTCGTCCTCATGTTCCTCGGTGTGCACGTCATCACGCACGAAGGAAACGCTGCAAGCCGGCGGCATTGTGTCGACCACCACATGGCACTCCCAAAGTGCCGAGGCATTACCAGCAACGTCGACAAGCTGAGCTCGCAACGCATAGGTTCCCTCTTTGGGCACGCGCGTAGTAGCCTCCCAACGTCCCGTGAGGGCATTGGGCGTAAAGTCCCGCACGTACAATGACACTTCCTCACGGATAGTGGGCCTCTCGTCATGCAGACCCCCTTCGAACACGGCGAGGACACATTGGTCGGCAAATGCCGGACCCTCGTACGCCACAAGATGTTCGGAGCTCTCCTCGTCAATGGAGACCCGCACGAGGGGGCATTCGTCGTAGGCACATCCATCCTCGACTCCTTCGACCCTCACCTCGGGAGGAGTTGCATCGCTCAAGAGAAAGAGGGGAAAGACCGGAGCACCGGTGCCGTCCTGGCACACAGCGGCGTTTTGGGACGGACGGCTCTCGCCGGCCTCGCTCGCTTCGCCCCACGCATCGATGGACCATGTGCACCAGTTTCCCGCAAGATCGCACACCCTCACCGTCACGTCACGACCAAACTCTTCTCCTTCGAGCAAGCGAATCGAGATGTGTTCGCTGCACGTACCGGGTACAATATGCTCAGGAGATACGGAGCACGCATCACTCGGCTCCACCTCGATGGAGGCAAGCCCTTCGTTGTCTATGACACGAAGCTCAATCGACGACTCCCCCGCAAAGAAAAGCGCCGTCCCTTCCGAACTCGTGGCGCTCGCCGTCGGATTCATGGGCTCTACCACTTCCACGCTCGGCGCCTCTTTGTCAATGACAACGGGAGCCACCCAGTGCCCGTCAGGAAGCATATTTCCCGCAAGGTCAGATCCCGTGACGCGAAGCGCCGTGTCAAGAGGCATGTCGTCTGGCAGGTCGAGAAAAGCCGAGTTCCCCTTGCGCTCCCACGTGTCGAATGCCCGCCCGGCAATCCGCAACGACGAGAGGTCAAGGTTGTCGTCGCACACCTCAATGGTCACGCGAGGCCTGTTTGAAACATAAAGGCAACCCTCATGCAAGCTGTCGTCAGACAACTCAGCACCGTCATAGAGCACGCGCACCGTAGGAGACGCCGTGTCCACCACAAAACTCATGGGCAGCGGTAGACCATCCGAGGCACGGTCGGGAACGCGACCAAGCTCGTCCGCGCCCTCAAGCTCGACTTCGTACTTCCCGTCACGCGCGCACTCGAGCGTGTATGTCTGCGTGTCCTCTGTCCTCTGTGCGACAAGCCGCTCCCCATTCGCCACGATGGACAGGTCATCACCAGGACATGGATCTTCCACGGAAATGGTCAGCGTACGGTGCTCGGAATAGTAGGTAGTGCCGTCGACAACGCTCCCATCCCCCGCCATGTCCCAGAGCGCCCGATACCTTGGCTGACGGGTAGTCACCAGAACGTGCTCGAACGTCGACTCCAGCATGTTTCCACCAGCGTCTTCGACATGCAGGGCAAGCCGATGGTAAAGGCCGTCCTCCAGGACGAAGCACGCCTCATAGACGCCTTGTTCACCCGTACGCTCAGCTGCCACAAGGTCGAACGACTCCTCGTCCAACCCCAATGACACGCGGTATTCGCCCGCGACATCTGCCCCACGCCAAGCCACGTGCAACTCGCCACTCTGGTAGCACGCCGCATGCTCGCGCGTTCCAGATACGAGCTCCTCACCTCCGAGGAGAGGCGCTCCCTCCCAAAGCAAGTTCCAGGTATCATCATCGTCTACCTGCGGCATGTCATCTGCCACAGGCTCGTCTGCTGCGGATCCGATGACCCAAGCACGCGGAATCGACTGGGGCGTAAGAAGCCCCACGGTCGTAACCGAAAGGAGCCCCGAAAGGACGGTCTTGCCCAAGGGAGCATATTGGCGAAGGTCCCACCACGTCATGCACAGTCACCCCACTCCCCGCAATCGATGCCTTCCGCATGCGTGACGCAAACGTCTGTGATCAACTCGAAGTCGCCCGAAAGGCCCCCGTCTCCCAAAGCTGAGATCTCTGTAGGCGCCTCGTCGTCAACACCAGCCCCGTCATGTCCCAGATGGCAAAGCGTCTCCTCGTCGCCCGACTTACTCATTGCCGCGTCATCGGCTCCTCGTCTTTGCTCTTGGTTGTAAGCGCCCAGACATACGTGAGCGGCATCGTCTGCATTCGCCCCCCCGAGGAGCGTGGCGTACACGTGCTGTTCTGCCAGCATGCGCTGACGCATGCGCCCGGATAGGTCGTCGCGAACGCCTCGTATGTCGTAACGCACATAGCATCGCAGCGCCATTACCGCTAACGCCGCACCCGCCGCGAACGCAATTGCCGCAGCCATAAGAAAGAGTCGTTGGGTCGTCAGTTCCATGCTTGCTCCTCTCGTCCGGATTGCTGGGTCGCCATATCTGTACGGGCGACGGGATTCTCGTATGTCTGCACAACGTTTTGGTATGCGAGGCCCTCGTTGGAGACGATGTATCGATAAATCGGTCCATACACGTTGGCGTTTCCCGGAGCCTCTACGAACCCGCGCAACCCATCGTCATGAACGCCTTCCAGCACCGAATCGAGCAGGGAACGCACCTCGTCATACGACTCGTCGACTCGTCCGTCTTCAAGTGCCTTTCGATAGATGCCGCCCAGGACGTCATCTGCGGCAATCGCCTCGAACGCAATGAGATACAGCCGAATCCTGACCCCCTCTATACAAGACGGGGCGGTTCGCACCGTCTGACAGAGGGCGTTCCAAAACCTCTGATACTCGTCCCCGGCCGCTCTGCCCTCACGAGCGGCACGCTGCTTTATGTCGTTGAACTCTGCGATGCGCAGGTAGGCGTCGGCGGCGCGCACATCGGCGTCATCGATAGTCTGCAGGCCCTTCTCAAAAGTCATAGACAGAGGATCGCCATCAGCTTGCCTCTCCCACGACACGTCGCAAGTACGACATACACGCTCGAACCACGCCCGAGACTTGCTCGCATTCAAGATGGCCGCTTGCCCCCATGCGGAGCCATCCGACTCCGCCGCATCCGCGCCATAGAAGCACAGGTAGCACACGCCCGCCTCGAAGCACAGACGGGCATAACCAGCGTTCGGACGTATGACCGCCTCATGGGCACGAAAGATCGCGCTCCAACGCGCCTCCTCGTCAGGAGTAAAAACGTTGTCCGCCTCGTACACGTCATGGAGCAGCGATTCGAACGGTTCCACATGTGTTGGGTCAGTCTCAATCGCCGTACAATAGAGAGCTTCTGCATCAGAAGGAGTCCCGTCGGCTCCCGCCTCCTTGGAGGCGATGCTCGCCTCGCGCATACACGCCTCATAGGTGGTTGCCCGCGTAATGATCGAGAGACCCACAAATGCCGCCCCGCAAAGAAAGCATGTCGCCGCCGCGGCTACCCAATGTCTGAACTCCGTGACCTTGCGCATTTGCTTTTTTCGATGCTCGCTCGTCAGCTGCACGTAGTGCTCGAGGTCGTAGCGCATCTCCTCAATGGTCTGATAACGATTGGAGGGGTCCTTTTGCGTCGCTCTTCCAATAACGTGCTCGAGTCCCTCCGAGAGCTTGGGGTCCCACTCTCGAATGGGTTGCATAACGAACGACACGGTACGCACGCCGTCTTTGCCATGGCTCATCTTTGGAACGTGGCCCGTGACCAAGCTATAGAGCGTCGCACCGAGCGAATACACGTCGACGCGACCATCGATGACCACTTCGGGAGAAAGTCGCGTGGGATGAGCGGTAGCGGGCAGCTGCTCAGGCGCTGCATAACCTGGAGTCCCAACGATCAATCCGTCGTTGTTTTCTCCTCCAACGCGCTCCCAGCATACGCCAAAGTCAATAAGACGAACCGACCCGTCGTCACGGAGTACGAGATTGGCGGGCTTCATGTCCCTGTATACGATCTGGTGGCGTTCGCCCTCCGAAGTCGTATAGGCGTGAAGGTAGGACAGCACATCGCATAGCTCTATGCCCCAACGGACCACGTCTTCCTGCGCAAATGGCTTCTTCCGATTGGACAGAAGCCTGCCCAGCGATTGCCCGTTTACATAGTCCATCACCACAAAGAGTTCGGTGCCCATGTCTATGATGTCCACAATGCGCGGTATTGCCGGATGGTCGAGGCGCTTCATGAAGTTTGCCTCATCCACGATGGCCTTCCTCAACAGACGACCACGCTCTCCACCCTCACTGGGAAGCACTTCCTTGATGGCCCACATCTTGCCAAGGCGCACGTCCTTACCGAGCCACACGATCGACATGCCACCGCGACCGATTTTTCCTACCAGCTCGTACTTGTCATCAATGACACTGCCAATCGCTACCGGTCGCATCGCGCATCCCCCCTTCGAGAGCGCTCAAGGTCACCAGAAAGGCAAGCTACCGTCATGTTGTCCGTCTCGCCCAAAGACAAGGCATGCCGCGCCAGTTCTTGGCATACACCATCAAGCTGGCCTTCGTCACAGAAGTCCACGCGACCAAACATGTTGTAAATGCCAGTATTTCCGACTTTGCGCCAGATACCATCGCAGCAGACGACCAACAACTCGTCCGGCTCAACGCTACCGTGGTAGAAGACGGGTCGCAGATCCCTTTGCGAGCCAACGGCCTGCAAGATGGTGTTTGCGTCAGTGGCAGGCGCATCCCGCTCGCTTGCGATCGTCCTGGTTCGTAGCTTGTGCGCCAAGAGCGTTTGGTCCTCACTTATCTGTTCATAGAAACCACGCCCTAATTTGAGGACCCTCCCGTCTCCCACCTGTACGGCCACATAGTCGCCGCCCAGCACAAACACGGCAGACACGCACGTCCCGAGCAGATGGCCGGCTCCCTGACCGTGCGAGAGAAGCACCTCGTTCAGACGCGAGAGCAAGACACGCCACTCTGCCTCTACGCCTCGACCATCTGCCAGGCCTCCCCGCATCAGTCCTGGCAGCTCCTTGGGCAGCTTCTTTCTAAACCATCTGCAGAACCCATCCACGACCGTAGCGCTCGCGAGCTCTCCCCACGCAAGTCCACCGACCCCGTCGCACACCGCAAGCAGGGCAGCCTCTCCCAGGCATGTGCGCGCCACCTGAATGCAGGCGGCATCCTGATTTGTGTGGTATCGCACCCCTGCGTCCGAGAACATCGCGGTATGCGCCATGATTCCCCCTCCCGACGCCTGTCTGACGTCTGCGATAGCGGCTGTGTAGAGCTGTGAGCGTTGTTGAAATCCCGTATCTAAAGGTTACGTCGCCTCACCAGAACGGAATCGTTCTTTTTTGGACGAGGTGACACCAAACTCGCGCATATTGAGCAGCTAGTTCCCGAAATCCTGCATTTACGCAGGTAAACGCCATGTGAGTTCATGCGCAATTTGAAGCAAAAACGCAAAACGAGACAAAAAGGCCTCATTCGAGGCCATCGAGAGAATTATATGCAGTGTTGAAAACTCTGGAAGGAAAACCATATCAAATGTCTGCCAGGCCCACCCACAGCATCGGAATCACTGCTTATTGCCTGTCCCGCGCGAGTTCTACAGCAGAGCAGGGACGGAGGTTATGTGTCTGTGCGAGTTCCGCAGGCGAAGCCGAGGACTGTTCGAGCACAGATGCATAACCTCCGTCCCTGCCGGGATCGAGGACTGCCCCTGTTGGGAGCGAGGAGACTGAACGGACGCTCTACTCTACAGGCGTGCAGTCTGCGTTGAGGGCAGCAATGATATCGGGCAGAGCGGCATCGACCTTGTCGTTGTCGATCTGGCACGTGCCTGCATTGGCGTGGCCGCCACCGCCGTAGGTGAGGCACAGCTCGCCGATGTTTGCCTTGCTGCGCTTGTCCAGAATCGACTTTCCGATCATGACTGCGGTGTTCTGTTTGCGGAAGCCCCAGGCAACATGTACCGAAATCTGGGTCTGAGGATACATCGCATAGACCATGAAGCGATTGCCCGCATAGATGACATCCTCATCGCGAAGGTCGAGCACGACTACGCGTCCTTCGACTCGGGCAAGGTTCTCGACCTGCTTCTTGAACCGCTCCTGTTGGTCGAAGTAAAGCTCAACGCGCTCCTGGACATCGGGATCCTGAAGGACCTCGTCCACCGAATGCTCGAGGCACTCGTCGATGAGCTTCATCATAAGCTGATAGTTCGAGATGCGGAACTCGCGGAAGCGTCCCAGACCCGTACGCGCATCCATGAGGAAGTTCATGAGCACCCAACCTTCGGGATTCAGAATCTCCTCGAGCGTGAAGTCGGCCGAATCGCCCTTGTCGACCGCCCACATGAGCTCGTCGGTGATGCGAGGCAGTGCCTCCTTGCCGCCATAGTAATCGTACACAACGCGGGCAGCGCTCTTTGCATCGCCGTCAATAATGTAGCGACCCGCATAGTCTATGTCCTTGTTGCGCGTGAGCTCCGACTCGTGATGGTCGAACGCCAAGCCTACACGCGGGTCAAACGGAAGGTTGGTGGTGATGTCATTGGACGTGATGTCCACCTTGCCGTCTTGCACGTCCTTCGGGTGTACGAACTTGATATCATCAATAAGGTCGAGCTCCTTGAGAATCATCGCACATACGAGGCCGTCAAAATCGCTACGCGTTACCAGACGACGCTTTGCTTCCTCTGCCATTAAGATTCTCCCATCTTCAAACACATCTTTTGCCAGATGATTCTATTGTGCGCCACTTTGCTCAGTTTCGACACCAAAAACACGACTTTTTTGTAGCCTATCCCCATTCAACAAGCGCCTTGTTGTAGTACTCGATGAGCACGGGGTGATTGAGTGTGTTTTTACTCATGTGGGAAGGCTTTGACTCGTCCATACCGAACGCAAAGAGCGCCGGAGCGTTTTGACTCGTGAGGTACGAGGTCGGCACCGTTATCTTGACGTCGGGGTGTAGCTCCGTCCGCGACGCGACATTGAAGCCCCACTCCCCAAACGAAGGCACATTGAGATGGTAGGGCAAGACGTGGAATCCTTCCGACGAAATCGTCTGATTGATGCACCAAAACGCTTCGCGCGCAAAATAGGGACTCGTCGACTGGGTGACGAATACCCCGCCGTCCACAAGATGGTTCCCGACGAGGCGATAGAACGAATCGGTGTAGAGCTGGTTGAGGGCCTCACTGTTGGGGTCAGGCAGGTCTATTATCACAACGTCATACCCATCATGACTCTCTTGCAAGAACTGCTTGGCATCCTCGTTGCATACCCTCACTCGTGGGTCCACAAGCGAGCCCTCGTTTAGACGTACGATGGCCTCGTCTTGAGCACACAGCTGCGTCATGCTCGGGTCGATATCGACAATCGTAATGTCACTCACGTCGTCGTACTTAAGGATCTCGCGTGCGGCAAGACCGTCACCTCCGCCGAGCACGAGGACATGCGAGTGCGTGGGCGCCATCGCCATAGGAACGTGAACGAGCGCCTCGTGATATCGATATTCGTCACGAGAACAGAACTGGATGTTTCCGTCCAAAAACAGACGCAAGTCATCGACACGTCGCGTGAGCACGATCTTTTGGTAGGGAGTCTGCTCCGAGACAATAACGTGATCGCGGTAAAGCCCGCCCTCAACCATGGTAGAAAGACGATCGGACGCCACCATACCCACAGCCATAACCACCATGAGCACCACTGCCACGACTCTGAGCGACGCCACGCCCTCGATGCGCCGACCGTAGCGCCACAACACGATGGAGGCGGCAATGCAATTGATGAGCCCGCACAAAAACGACGTGGCAAAAAAACCCAACTGAGGCAACAGGAGCAGCGGAAACGCAATCGCGCCGATGAGCCCTCCCATGTAGTCGATGGAAAATATTGACGAGAGCGCAAGACGCAGGTGCCTCTTGTCTTCCTCCACGATGCGTGTGAGTATGGGGATTTCGGCTCCCACCAATATGCCGATAAGAATCACGAGGGCATACATGAGGATCCTGAACCCATGCAGGTACAGGTGCGCTAGGAACAGCACGAGCGAGCTCGTTCCCCCCAAAAGTCCTACCGCCAGCTCGATTTGTGCGAAGCGCCTGAACAGCCGACGAGTCACGAACTTGGAAAGATAGGCGCCTAGGCCCATCGCCGCCATGTACAGTCCGATGGTCACCGAATACTGCAGTACGCTGTTGCCCAAAAGATACGTGCTCAACGCGCTTATGATGAGCTCGTAGCACATGGAGCATCCAGATATGATGAGCACCACAAAGAGGAGCGGACGATACTCTATGAGTCCCTCCCGCTCCTCCGTAGATCCCGCGTGCCTACTTGCCACTTGAGGTCCCGCCACCAGATGTCTTCTTTGCATCGGCGCTCTGTTGCCGGATGCTCCTCGCGTATGTTTCGTAGGCGCTGGTAGAGGTGCTATCCACTGACGTCTCGCCATTGTAGTTACTATACGAGGACTCGTCTTTCGAGTACGACTTTGTGTCGGCCTCATATGCCACCGCGCGATAGAAGGTGCGATACCATCGATAGGTAAGATACCTGGAGTGATATGGTCTCTTGTCGGTCGTATAGGCATGACGGCGACTCGTAACTTGCACCAAAGTTCGACTAGCTGCGTTAGAAATCAACTCCGAGACAGACTGTGCGCTCACGTCATTGCTGGTTGCCGTGTCTTCTGCCGCGCTTGCCTCCTCCTCATCTTCGTCCTGTGCCTCTGCCCCAGTCTTCGTCTCTCCCGTATTTGGGGCCTTCGTCTGCTCTTCGCTGCTCGCCTGCGTGTCATCCCCGTCGTCAAAGTCGTCTTTGCCGACATCTTCGTAGACCAATATGTATTCGTTGCCGGTAAGCAGCGCGACCGTCGTTCCGTCCTCGTCCTCCTTGACTGACTGCACCTCTCCCTCGAGCTTGTTGATGATGTCTTTGCTCGCGTCGTCGACCGACTTCGCAGTGGCGTAGACCAACACGTCATTCGAGGTGGAAGCCTCCTTTACGAGTACGTACTCGCCGCTCACATTAAGCAGCTTGGCCACGTCGGTGTTGTTGCGTTCCCCAAAGAATAGCGCCGACATCCCGATTGCGACGGCCACCAACATGGCAATGATGAGTCCACCCACGCCCGAAGATGAGGACTTCACCTTCTTTGCGTCAGGAGAAGGTCCGAGGTCTTTGATGTCGTCAAGGGCAACATACATTCCCCGGGAATACTCCACCTCATCGCTCCAGCGCTCAACCGAATAGGTGTGTTCCCCGGAGGCATCCTCCCAAGTCTCGTACTGAGCCGTCTCGCCCATGTCGACGTCAACGTTGCCCGCGCGTCCCCTCACCACCTGGGTTCCGGAGTCTACCAGCTTAAACCCGTCAGGAGCCTTGGACGCACCTATCATAAAGGACATCTCGTACTCTTGGTTTCCCATGTCGATGGAGAGCCAAGACTCGCTCCTGTCGTCGTGATTGCGGAGCCTATACTCCTCCCACTCGTCCCCGTGGGCGTTGTCCTTGTAGAGAATGGAACCGAGTATCAGATAACGCACGCCTTGGACGCTCAGGTCGTTTCCTACGTTATACCTCATAATTGCCTCCTCCAATTTCTCTGGTCACGCTCTTTACGCAACTGCTGGTCGCTCCGAACGCGCTGCCCACCGCTTGTGCGATCGCCGCCGGCACTCCGTCAGAACACGAAAACACGTCGAGTGCGGCATACCGTAATTCGGGCCACGTGTGTATGGACACATGCGAGGTCGTTATAATCGCAACATAGGTTACGCCCACGGGCTCGAACTTGTGGACGAGCTCGTCCACCACCTCGGCACCAATGCTGCGCACGATCGACTGCGCTGCTGCCGACACCTTCGCCGGGTCATCGAGCAACGCGGGGTCACACCCATATAAATCGACCAAGAGCTGTTGGGCCATACAACCTCCCCGCACATCCCCTACATTAAACATTCTGACATATGGAGAGGGCTAGGTCGATACTGGTCTATCTGCGCCTGCCCGTCCTCTTGCGTGCCTTCTTGCTCGGCAGGCGATCGCGGGGCGATCGTGCGGGATCAAGACGCGCGGGGTGTTCGCCCACATCGAGTCCTTCCGCCTTTGGATAGTCGGCGATCTTTTTGCCCATAAGCCGCTCAATGTCACGCAGGTCCAGGTACTCGTCCTCATCCACGAACATGAGCGTCCATCCCCGCACGCCGGCACGACCGGTGCGCCCGATGCGATGGATATAGCTTTCCGCCTCATGCGGAACATCAACGTTGACCACATACGACACTTCCGAGACATCGATACCACGGGCCAGCACGTCAGTGGCAACCAATATCCCCACCTCGCCCGAACGGAATTGCGCCAACGCACGAGCCCGTTGGTTTTGCGATCGATTGCCATGGATCGGAGCCGCCGAGAAGCCCTTCTTGCAAAGAATGCGACACAGATGGTCCGCGCGATGCTTCCCCCTACAGAATACGATGACTCGATCCGCCCCCTCACGCCTGAGAACCTCCACCAACACACGCTTCTTTGCCTCTGCCGAAACACCCAGCACGTACTGCTCGATTGTCTGCGCCGCTGTTCCTTTGGGTGCAACCTCGATGCGCACGGGATCGCGCACGAGCGTTCCCACGTTCTGGAGCACGTCGTCAGAGAGCGTCGCCGAAAACAGCAGCGTCTGTCTATTTTGGGGACACGCCGCGACGATGCGCCGCATGTCGGGCAAGAAGCCCATGTCGAGCATGCGGTCCGCCTCGTCGAGCACGAGCACCTCAACGTCTCCCAGACTGCAGGCTCCCTCTCCCATGAGGTCGAGCAGGCGACCCGGCGTGGCAACGAGCACGTCGCACCCTCGCTTGAGCGCCGCTCGCTGCAGCTCGTAACCCACGCCACCGACGACGCTCGCGCTTCGATGATGCGTGTGGGCACAAATGACGCTGGCGACCTCCACGATCTGCTGTGCCAGCTCGCGCGTGGGCGTCACCACGAGCATGGATGGTCCTCTTCGACGGCCCACGCGATCGAGTCTACTCATGGTTGGCAAGAGAAACGCCGCCGTCTTGCCCGTGCCCGTCTGTGCCGCAGCCATAACGTCGCGTCCGGCAAGAATCGCGGGAATCGCCTTCATCTGCACAGGAGTTGGCTCCACGTAAGCGAGCTCATTCACGGCAGCCAGCACCTCGCCGGTCAGACCGAGGTCGTCAAAACTCTTTTGTGCGCCCATATGCGCTCCTCTCGTCAGACACGAATCAAGACTCTTGGACCCGTGACTCTGGCAGATTTGAATCAAACCCATATACTTTATCTCAAGCAGTGAGGAGAATACATGATAGATGCAACGAGACCCGCACAGAAGGCCATACGAACCGTCATCAAAGCGTACATGGGCACTGGATTGGCGCAGGATTCCGTCACTCCATCGGACGGCGGTGATGCGGCAACCGGGATACCAGCGATTTTGCGACGTGCCGCGGCCGATGGATGCGTCCTGCTCGAAAACGATGGGACGCTGCCCCTTTCGCCAAGCTCCCCCATCGCAGTGTTTGGTCGCTGCCAGCTTGACTGGGTACACATGGGAAAGGGCAGCGGCGGCGACGTGAATCCTCCCTACCTCGTAAACCTCGTCGACGGGCTGGACAACCTGGGCGTCTCGTACGACCACGTGCTCTCCGAAATCTATCGCGTGTGGTGTGGCGATCCAAAACACGGATCTGACGAAGGCTTTTGGGGCCACTGGCCGACTGGCCTTCCCGAGATGCCCGTCTCGGCCACCCTCGCCCGCGCGGCCGCGGCGACGTCCCGTACGGCCGTCGTCGTCATCGGGCGCTCTGCAGGTGAAGACCAAGACCTCGTGCCAAAACCCGGAAGCTATTACCTTAGCAAGGGCGAGCGCGCCCTGCTCGACGTCGTCACCGACGCCTTCGAGCGAACCGTCGTGATTTTGGACGTCTGCAACCTCATTGACCTCTCGTGGATCGACGCGTACGAGGATCGAATCGGCGCCGTACTCGTCGCATGGCCGGGAGGCATGGAGGCGGGAAACGCCATGGCAGACGTTCTGTACGGAAGGGTATGTCCGTCAGGTCGCCTCACCGATGCGATCGCGCGAAGTCTCGACGATCACCCCAGCAACGTGACGTTTGGCAAACCAAAGAGCCAGGAGTACGACGAGGGGGTGTTTGTGGGATACCGACACCTCTGCACCTATCGACCGTATGACGTGCGCTACAAGCTGGGGCATGGCCTTTCGTACACCAGCTTCTCCTTCGAAACGCTCATGTGCAAGCGGAGCGGCTCCGACGTGAGGGTACGTCTTCGCGTCACAAACACGGGCACATACCGAGGCCGCGAGACCGTCATTCTGTGGTGCGAACCACCTCGCGGCGTCATCGACAAACCACTGCTCGTGGTGGCAGGCTTCGCAAAGACGGGCGAAATCGACCCAGGTGCATACGAGGAAGTCGAAATCAACGTACCCCTTGAGGACCTAGCGGTATTCGACACTGCGCGTCGCGCCTTCGTGCTTGAGCAAGGCGACTATCGCTTTAGGGCAAACAAGACGTTCGTGAGCAAGGGCATGCTCGACGAGGACCTTGTCTTTGACGAGCTCGTCCCCATCTGCTCGAAGGACGTCGATCTACGGTCACGCATACTGGAGCACATTTACCACCTGCCCACCCTGTCACGGCATGTGGGAGAGCCGGTATCGTATGAGGATGTCTCTACGGGGCGCGAGTCCCTCGACGTCCTCATAGCACAGCTATCCCTCGCCGAACTCGAGGCCCTCACGCGCGGAGCCGGCACGATGAACAGCTCTTTGGGCGCCCCTGGCAACGCAGGGGTCTTTGGTGGTATCACGCACGACCTGCAGCGTCGCGGAATCCCCACCATCACCTGCGCCGACGGCCCCTCTGGAGCACGCCTGGCACGACGCTGCTCACTCATACCGTGCGCGACCGCGCTTGCCAGCACTTGGGACGTCGATTTAGTGCGCGACCTCTACGCACTCGTCGGCTACGAGACGGCAAGCGCTGGCGTCGACGTGCTGCTCGCCCCCGGCATGAACCTGCATCGCAGTCCGCTTTGCGGGCGTAACTTCGAGTATTTCTCGGAAGACCCCGTCGTCAGCGGCCACATGGCATCTGCCGTCGTGCGAGGATTACGCTCAGCTGGCGTCGAGGCCTGCCCCAAGCACTTTGCTTGCAACAACCAAGAGCTCGACCGCAACTCGCTCGACGTACGCGTCGACGAGAGGACCTTGCGTGAGGTGTATTTGCGGCCCTTTGCCATCTGCATGCGCGAGTCACGACCGCGACTCATCATGACCAGTTACAACAAAGTCAACGGCGTCTGGTCGCACTATAACTTCGACCTCGTGACCACCGTGCTCCGCGACGAATGGGGCTTCGACGGCGTCGTCATCACCGACTGGTGGATGCAACGCTCGAGGTCGCCCGAGTTTCCCGCACTGCGCGACAACGCCTATCGCGTCCGCGCCGGTGTGGACGTACTTATGCCCGGCAACATGGGTCGGATTATTCGTGGTTATCGCGTGCATCGCAGCCTGCTCGAATCGCTCGACAAGCCCGATGGCATAACCCGCGCGGAGTTGCAAAGGACGGCGCGACGCGTTCTTTCGCTCATTCTGACCGTAAAGCCCGTGCGCTAAGCAGGGACCATGCCCTAGGAGAACGCAACATGAACAAGCGAACCATCATCCGGATCGTCGTTGGAATCATCGCCGTCATAAGCACGCTTGTAACGCTTGCGTCCTTTGGGACCGTACTCCCCTCCTCGCCATTCTCTCCCATCGCGCTCGAAACGCCCGTCGCGAGTGACTCCAACGGCGACATTACACTTGTGGCGGACAAGGAAGCTCGCCGCCTCCTTGTCCTCAACGATAAGCACCAGCTCACGGCTATCGTCAGCCTCGATTCCCTCAACTCCCCCGTTGACGCCATTACCGACGTGTGCATATCAAACAATGCGTTGTATGTGTGTGGCGTTCGTCACTACAAGGGCGGCGACCTCATCGAGCAGGAACGCATCGTTCGATACGACATGAAGGGCAGAAACTCTTCCATCGTGTACGAAACCAAAAAAAGCGTCTCCATCGTTCGTTCGATCGTATCCATATTTGACTCAGACAGAGGAGCCATCGCCGCAGTTTATAGGGAAGATGAAGAGGAAAACAAGGCATCCATCGACTTTGTCCAGCTGGCAGACACAACCGACTCGGCGAATGTCATCTCGTCGTACGACCTAGAAGTCCCGCTTGTACACGACGTGGGCTTTAGTTACGAGCTCAACGACTTCATAATCGTCGGTCCTCAAGGCCTCATCAACGACGCCATGTTTGGATCGGACGCCTTCGCACTCGACAACAAGACCCTACTCGCCGTAGACATGACAAAGAATGGCACCGTCATCGTCTCGGACGACATTTCGGGAGACCTCTTTCTTGTTGACGAGTCAATGAAAGCGATCCCGTTTGCGAAAGGTCACAGGTACGAGCATCTTCATGCGAACGAAAGTCTCGTGTGCGGATGCAGCTCTGGAAACAATATGATAGGAATCTACGACTTCTCCGGTAACCCCGTCACTGAGTTCAGCACTGTTCCGCTTGACCCCCTCCTTTCGTTCTATGTAGCAATCGCATGGGCCTGCCGCATCGCGCTCGTCGCGCTCCTCGTATGGGCAATCATTCATTGGGCTCGCGCCGTTATCAAAGATGGCATCGGCGGTCTCGGAGCGCTCTTTGCCTCGACCACCGTCGTCGTATCAATGGCAATCGCCCTTGGTTATGCATCCTATGGATCGTACAAACAGTCGCTCTCGATTCGAGCCAACGAAATCAATACCTTCGCCGATTATCTTAAAGAGGTTTCGCCCAAGCTAAGAGACGATTTGGTTTTGTGTGGCAAACGCGACGCATTCCGACGTAGCGACAGTTCGTTTGTTGAGGCATATAACGCACTCTCGAACGTCGACGACATTGTGGGCTCCCTGTGCACATCAGCCAACACGAACGAGGTCGGTAGCTACTTCGCCGTATATGCAAAAGACGAAAAGGGCATCTTTTATCTTTACGACAGTGCCATGGAAAACGTCATGGGGACTAGCTCCAACAACCCCTCCACCACCCCAAACATTGAGGCGGCCTTCTCGCCCGAAACCATGAGCGACGATTTACATAAGGGACAGTCCCTCTACGACGAGACACAATACCGTCTGGTGAGCATTCCCTCCGCTGATAGCACTTCGATAGTCGGAGTCATTGAAATCGGCAGCAGCCAAAAATCGTTCGAAGCAACCTTGCGTGACACGCTCTTGGAACGCACCATCGCGATTCTTGCAATCTTGCTCGTGGTGTATATCTCGTACGTAGAGATTCGCCACTGCGGTCGTTGCCTGCTTACGTATCGCGAGCTCCAGCGTAGCAATGCAAAAGACTCGCTGGCGGTCCTCACCAGACCGTTCTCGTTCTGCGTCACCACGCTCTCGAGCATCGACGCCGTGATGAGCACCCTCATTGCCAAGGCACTTTTGCAGCAGACTTCACATGCAGGCAACGCCATGTTGGTGGCACTACCAGCGGTCATGCTCGGTTTGGGCATGGCGGTCGGTCATGCTGCATATGGCTTCTTTGGCCCACGCATAGAGCTCCGAAAGCTCATGGCGCGCAGCGCGGCCATCATGGCTCTAGGCGCGCTCGCGGCAATGATGGCCGTAGGCAAAGGAAGCTTTGAGCTGTATTGCGCGGCCAAGCTCACCATGGCGCTTCCCTTTGGCCTGCTCTACACACTGAGTTACTCACTGCCGCGCCGTGCCGAGACGCCAGAGGTGCAGCAGCTCGCCGCCGGGGGTATCAAGCGCACCGACACTTCCGCTGCCGCATTTGGCACCGTGCTTGGCGCCTTTGCCGCATCGACCCTCGGCAACGCATGGGTATACGTCGTTGTCGCCTTGGCAAGCCTGGCAGTGATGATGTTTGCGCTCATGCTCTTCCCCGCCAACGGAAAACCGCTCGAACGCGAGCGCAACCGCGACGAGAACACACGCATCATCTTGCGCCGATTCCTCTTTAGCCGCGAGACACTTGCGGATACCTTGCTCATCATGTTTCCCGCGACCATCGCCGCCGGATACAACTCGTTCCTCTTCCCGCTTTTCTCCTCGAACGTCGGATTGAGTACGGCGACAATCAACAATTTGTGCGTACTCGGCCAGCTCGTGGTGCTCGTCTGCATTCCACTTATCGAGAGCCTAGAAAGCAGGCATGGAAAATGGAGCGTGTCGATTTCGGCAGTCGCACTACTGGGCGCGACATTCCTTCTGTTTTTGCTCAACAACACCTTGTACTGGGCGGTATTTGCCATCGCTCTCGTAGGAGTGCTAAAGAAGGCCTCCGACGGATGGAAGGGTATGTGGCTGAGTTCCGCAAAGAAACACGGGCTGCCTGCGGGAAAGGCGACCGGCGCGATGTTCGCCACGAACAGCGTCGAGCTGGTGATTCGCCCCCTCATGCTGGGCTTTTTGGTGACGCAGGAGAGCAGGTCGGCTCCGCTTGTGCTCGGAGTTCTCTGCGTGTCCTGTGCGATTCTTTTCTTTGCCACCACGCGTTCCACCGTGATGCGCAACACCTAGCGCACGGCAAAAGGTAACAAAACGCCACCCCGGTGGCAACGTGCATAGCAGGGGGTGGCGCGTTTTTATTGTCTGGCACAGACTTCCCATGTAGTTTTGTGCCAAACTGTCTGCACTAGATGTCGAGCACCACGTTATCGCGAGTGCAATCGTCAGCTGTCTGAGCGGGTGTCTCCGGCTCGGGAGCCACCTCAACAACCGGCTCGGGAGCCACCTCAACATACGTCTCCACCGGTTCGGGACTACTGACAGGTTCCGCGTAATCGTTACTGTAAGCCTCATCCGATTGGTTTTGCTCGTTTGTCGCCGCAGCCACAGCCCCGTCGTCAGAACCGCCGTCTTGTTTCTGCTCGGTCGTTCCCGTACTTCCGTCAGTGCCCTTGAAGGTTGCGTAGCCACTGCCGTTGGCGTCAACTTGGATTTTTAGCTCTGCGATGGAGACGAGATCAAGGCCATCGACCTCGACCTTGGTGCCATTCACGTCCACCACGATTATGTCGTATGAGTCCACATCGTCCTTATTTACGAACCCCAACTCAACCATGCCGTTGCTCTTTATTGTCTCGCCACTCTTGAGTAGCTCCGCTCCCCAGCTGGTATCGGCTGAAGAACGCATCTTGAACGAAGTCACGTCCGATTTCAGTCCATTGATGACCTCGACTTTCGTCGCCTCGCTCCCCGACTCGCCAATGGAGGTGGCGTTCGTCGTCTGGGGAGCCGAGCTTTGCTCTTTCTCGTCAACCGTCGCAGCGGGCTCCGTCTGAGCAACCTGCTGCTGCGTATTCGCCGTGTCTTCTGGCTGATTCGATCCGCACGCAACGAGCGTAACGCTCAGCAGTGCTGCACAAGCACCGGCAATAACACTCGTTCCCACACACTTGAGCGTCTGTCTGTTCGCCATGGGGCAATCCTCTCTCTTCCGTCAACCAAACTATGTATTATCGAAGTATCCGGTTGTCGTTCAGGTCGTAGTAACGCAGAAACGCATCCGCATACTTAATCATGAACCAGTTGTACTCGGGATAGCCATCGTTGCCATTCATCTCGGCATCGATAACGTATATCTGACCGTCGAGAAACACCTCGACCCATCCATGGTCGCAGCGAGGGTTCACTCTTCCTGGAATCCATCCAGGAACGACCTTGGCATCATATCCAAGCCTTCGCGCCGTCCAGCACATGAGCGAAGCGTAGCGATAACAGTTGCCCGTGTGATTGAGATACATCTCTTTGGCGTAGGGAATCGACCATTCCTCCCAATTGGGACCTGGCCACCTGTTTCCCTGACTATACAAATAACTACTGATGATGTCATATGCACGACGCAGGCCTTCATAGCCCGTACCTGTCTGGCCAATGAACTGGCCAATCATCGCATCGAGCTCCGGATCGCCGCTAAGCGTGGGATCCTTATCCAAAAACGCTTGATCCGTGCTACCGGGGGCAGCAGATCCCTTGGGAAGAATGCACACCTGCATCGTTTCCATACGCCTAGAAAGGCCCTCGGTACCTGCAGATTCTCCGTTCTTTGCCCATCCAAGCCATCCAAAAGTCTGCACATGCGTCCTATACCATACGTCAAAGTGATTTGCCAGATCACCCGTCAAACGAATCTGCAGCGCTTCCAGGCGCTTGGACTCTCCCTCGGTTCCCGACATCTCACCATCCGCCTTCCAGTCCTGCCAACCGTAGGTCTGGACGTGCGTTCGATACTCTATGCCACCATTCGCCGATGCACCAAGCTTCGCCTCAAAACCCTCGAGCCTCTTTGACTCACCCGTGGTTCCACTCATCTCTCCGTCATTGACCCAATCCTGCCACCCATACGTCTGCACGTGGGAATGATAGGTAACTCCGGGGTTTCCCAAATACGCAAACGAAACGGCAGAAGATACTTCGGCAACATCTGTTGGAGCGGCTTCGCCTTTTGGCACTATCACAATCTGCATGGCCTCGAGCCGATAAGAAAGCCCCGATGTGCCGGCAGTCTCACCATTCTTTGCCCAAGCCAGCCAGCCGATGCGTTGCGCATGGGCACGATAGTAGACGTCATACGCCTGCTCCATATCGCCAGTAAGCTTGATTTCTATTGCCTCGAGACGCTTGGACTCGCCAGTTGTGCCGGCCATCTGACCATCGGAACTCCAGTCCTGCCAGCCATACGTTTGGACGTGTGTACGATAGGTAATGCCACCGGAAACAGGAAAACCAGAGCCAAGGCTAATCCATATGCCTTCCAGACGCTTGGACTCGCCAGAGGTACCTGCGACTCCACCGTCATTCCTTGCTTCTTGGTCGCCATACGTTTGGACGTGGACGCGATAAGACACGCTTGGAACCACGATAGCAAAACTCGAGTTACACGTACCAGTATATGATCCCGCACCCGTTATAGTTACCGTCGCCTTTCCAGGATTGACGTTATCCGTATACGCGACGGAATAGTCCGTGCCAAGCTGCAGCGTCGTTCCCCCAAGCGTGACTATTGGCTGGGGAGTTATCTCCTTTCCCGTGTAGGCCTGATCCGCAATTGCCTCCACCTTTGCCGCAGAGAGGTCTCTTGTCTCTCCCTGGGCACTAAGCCCAGAACCGTCGTCATTGGTCCAGTCGTTTTGGGCCGCGGGAATCTCCCCGTCTTGCCCGTCGACCGCCTGCCACGGCGAGCGTGCCAACGCGATAGAGGTAATCGTGGCATCTCCCACAAGCAACCATTTACGCGGGACATCACCATTCGACACATCACCATGTCCCGCAAACTCGGCAGCTGCGGCAGCAACGTCCACATGGTACCAAGCGCCATCCACAAGCACCAAATTCCAACGCGAGCCGTCGGCGCCTTCAATCGTCCTACAGTCAATCCCCAACTGTCGCGCCACGGCCTCAAAAGCATCACAAAGCCCGCGCGGCGTCGACGGCTCGCCGCTCAAGGCAGCAATTGCCTGCGACTTCGCGTCCCGATCGTCTTTGGGATAGTCAAAATCGACCGAAACCCTACCCAGTCTCAGATACAACACCTCGACAAGATGAGCAATAGATGCATCCTCGCCAGCCTCCTCGCGGATTTGGGATGCAACTTCTTTTGTTTTGTCATCGAGCAAGGATTTGAGATCAGTCTCGCCATAATCGTTCGTCCCGACCGATATGCCCATTTCCGAACTATCGGAAACATTGTCACCGGTCGTGAACGACTTCTCCGATTGCAAAATGACTTGGGAGTTATCAATTTGTCCATCTTCCTCCCCAGGCACTACCTCTGTGGAGGACATGTACTCCTTGTTTGCCAACGCATCAGTACCGGCCACATAGGCCAACGCAGGCGCAGGCATTAATCCCATGCAGAGCAATGGCGCGGCAACGATAGATGCCATAATTCTCGCATTGCTTCCCGTCCCGTGCTTTTGTTGCCTCAAAACCTTCCTCCAATCTCACACGAGTCCACAATTCAGGCTCATGAACAAAAGCTGTACGGTTGCATTATTAATAAAACCACAGCAAATTGCAAGCTAGCTTTTCTATATGGTTTATCAGTATTCTGCTTCCCAAGCTGCTTCATAACTGCAGGATTGGGTGCTTTCGGGGCCGACTCCGTGAGCGTTTTGGTGGGGAGAGAGGGACCGGCTGTGCTTATGAAGCAGCTTGGGAAGCAATTATCTATATATGTATACATTTACTATAATTTGCAGATGATGCCGGTTCTCATTGGCCACATTCAAACTTCAGCACAGGACTAGAAGTGTCGCGAGGATAGCCGTCGGCACCGTGATCGTATCCCATTCACTCGGCGAGACGACCTCCACGAACGTCCCCACGAACGCACCGACATCGGCGAGCAACAACGCCTAGCCCTTGTCATCACGTCTCTTGCGCACGGCACCAGTATAGCAGCGATAGCAGGTTTGCCTGGCTACCGCCCGCTTTTGTGATATCGGGGCTTCTTTTCCCCTGATGCGTCCGGACGCACGAGGCACTTCGGACCATAGCCGATGAGGTCCGTCCGATGTGCGCGGCGCAACGCCTCCATCACGAGCTTGCGATTCTTGGGGTTTCGGTATTGGATGAGCGCTCGCTGCAGCGCCTTCTCATGTGGGTCGGTGGGACAATACACGGGCTTCATGGTGCGCGGATCGAGCCCCGTGTAATAGATACACGTCGAGACGGTCGACGGCGTAGGATAGAAGTCGCTCACCTGCTCGGGGTTGTAGCCCAAGTCGCGACAGAATTCGGCAAGCTTCACGGCATCGGTCAGCGTCGAGCCCGGATGGCTACTCATGAGGTACGGAACCACGTACTGCTCCTTGCCGGCATCCTGGGACGCACGCTCGAACTCCTTGCAAAATCGCTGGTATACGTTGTTGGGTGGTTTCCCCATGACGCGCAGCACCGAATCCGAGACGTGCTCGGGAGCCAAGCGCAGCTGCCCAGAAGTGTGATGCTCTGCGAGTTCGCGAATAAAGGTGTGGTCCTTATCGAGCAGCGCATAGTCAAACCGGATTCCGCTGCGCACAAACACTCGTTTGACGCCCGGCAACGCACGCAGCTTACGAAGTAGGCGCACGTACGACTTGTGGGTCACCGTTAGATGCTTACAGGGCTCCGGCGACAGGCATCTACGTCCCAAACAGGCTCCGCGCGAAAGCTGTTTCTGGCACGCAGGTACGCGGAAGTTCGCCGTAGGTCCGCCCACGTCGTGAATGTTTCCCTTGAACTCGGGGTCGCGCGTCATGGCCTCCGCCTCGGCAAGCAGAGACTCGTCACTACGTGATTGGATGATGCGCCCCTGATGAAAATTAAGCGCACAGAACGAGCATTCCCCCAAACACCCTCGGTTGCTCGTGAGCGAGAACTTCACCTCACTGAACGCGGGAATGCCACCCGCGTCCTCATAGCACGGATGATACGCCCTTGCATACGGCAATTCGTATACGGCATCGAGCTCAGGCGTGGTAAGGGGCTCCGCCGGTGGGTTCTGGATAACATAGATGCCGTGCGGATATTCCTCCACAAGGGGGTGTGAGAGATACGGGTTAAGGCCGCGTACCTGCATGCCAAAGCTCTTGGCATAGTTGGTCTTGTCGTCTTGGAGTTCCTCGAAGCTCGGCAACACCACGGGCCTATCGCACTGGTCGGTACTGCGCGCCTTGTAGACCGTTCCCGGGATGAACGACAGGTCTTGTACGCTAAGGCCTGCGTCAAGTGCCTCGGCAATCGCTACGATGGAATGCTCGCCCATGCCGTACCCAATGAGGTCGGCGCCGGAGTCGAGCAGAATCGAGCGCTTGAGCCCATCCGACCAGTAGTCATAGTGGGCAAGCCGTCGCAATGATGCCTCGATGCCACCGAGCACGATGGGCACGTGCTTGTAGGTTCGACGGATGAGGTTGCCATATACCACACAGGCATGGTCGGGCCGCAGACCCATCTTTCCACCAGGAGAGTAGGCGTCGGCCTCGCGCCTACGCTTGGCAACCGTGTAGTGATTGACCATCGAGTCCATGTTCCCGGACGACACCAAGAAGGCCAAACGCGGCTCTCCGAGCACGGTAACGCTCGTTGGATCGCGCCAGTCCGGCTGGCAGATTATGCCCACCTTGAATCCATGGGACTCCAGCACGCGACTGATAATCGCCATACCAAACGAGGGATGATCCACATATGCATCGCCACATACGTATACGAAGTCGCACTGGTCCCAGCCGCGCCTCTGCATTGCCGCGCGCGTCATGGGCAAGAACTCGTCCTCAAGGACCTTACGACCCTGCACGTACTCATGCGATTTCGTTTTGCGCCGTGCCATGCCCTTACCTTCCGCGCGTACTTATGGCCTACAATGGCTGTCCCGATATGCAACTAAGCACGACCTCGTACGTCATGCCCCATACTCCTTGGCCAAGTCCTCGAACACATCCACCGCAGGCCTCGTCCGACGAGCCAAGACACCTTCATGCCCTTCAATCGTTATACCATACCGTGAGGGGCGTGGAACTATACCGCACGGCGGGAGCTACGCCTCCTCGATGCGGCAGACGTGGCGCTTGGACTTGCGCTCATAGGTTATGCCCACCAGGAGAATCGGCCCGCCCCAGCCGCGCAGCACGGCCGGGTAGTCGCGGTCTCGCACCTGGGCGATCGCGGCCTCCGGCGAGCGGTCCCACTTGAGCTCGACAACCAGCGCCGGCGCCGGGTCGCCCCACCTGGGGAGGTACACCACGTCGGCGGCTCCACGAAATGCCGTCATGTCCAGGTGGATCACGTTGTAGGCGTTGAGGTGTTTTTCGAAGCTCGGGTCGCGGGAGATGTCGAGCCCCTCGAAGAGGGAGCGCGAGTCGGCGCCGCACGTGTAGTAGGCCACCAGCGACTCGGCGGCGAACGTCTTGCCGAAGCGGCGCGGGCGCGTGGAGCATACGAGCTTGTTCGGCGTGCCGATGGCGGCGTTCACGAGGGCGATGAGCCCGGTCTTGTCGACGTATTCGCCCGAAAGTATGCCTGCGAACCCCGCGTTGCCCGGGTTTACGTACATGCCCATCTTAGCCTCCCGTCTGCCTGCCTCCCATGGTAGCACGCGAGACGCTCCGGTTCTCGCCGACGTCGAATAGCGTGCACAGCTTGGGCCTGGGGCCGCAAAGCCGCAGTTGGCACGAGGCGGAGAGCGGATTCGCCCGTGTGATCAAGAGGCCTTCCGGCGCTTCGTGGCGCCAGTGTACACGACTCGCACGGCCGCAGGTTTCGTAGCGCGAACCGTGCGCCCGAGCCCACGCAAAGGAGCGGCGCCAGTGCTCGGATTTCGCACGCCAGCAAGTAATTACGCACAACGCAATTCGATGTGCGTAGTTTTCCAAGAAAGGCCAGCTGGCACGACGCCTGGCACGGCCAATTACGCACAACGTGCTGCGATCTGCGTAATTGAGGGCAGGGGGAGCTAGAATCGCGCCCTGTCGCGTTGGGCGCCTGGCCGTGCCTCCGGTTTTGCCCGGCTGCTCGCACCGCCACGCAGGAACGGAGGTTTGAGAGTTGGCAAACGTCCGATTTTGCGTGGCGGTCGACAACCACTGCGCAAAGACGGAGGCTTAGGGGTCGCTAACCGTACGCATTTGCGTAGCAGTTCGCAACCGCCGCGCAGTAACGGAATTCATGTCATGCGAGGCAGCAACAGCCCCTTCTTTGTCGCGTGCGATGCAAATCGTGTGGCCTTTTGAGCCGAGAATGCCTTTCCCGTGGCGAAGAGACCCACACGAAAGTGATTTCCAGCCCAAAGCCGATCCGGCCGGGACAACCTTCCCCGCCCGCTGCGTCCTTTTCCCTGCTCGAACGAGGCGTCTGTTGCGCTGCGGGAGAGGCGGTGACGAGCACAAAAAAGCGCCCTCACGGTGAACCTCATGAGGCCTCGCTCGACCATCCCATCTTCCGCGGCCCGGCGCGAACAAACCCCATGTTGGAAAGGAAGGGATGTACTGAGAGCCCCTCCAGTAGAGGAAGCGGTAGCCATCGCGGGTGGGGGTGGGGAGCTTGATTACGGTGCCGCACTCGATGCTCGCGACTACGGGTGAGTAAGCCTACGGACCAAAAAGTGGTCTCGGCGCCGAGAGCTGCGCGGTGGGGACCAAAGCTTGACAGCCGCAAACCAATCGTGCTCCCTCTCCGCATTTGTCCTCCAAAACGATGCATATTTCTCTGAGTGTAAATCTAAAACAATGCATTATACTCAGTATATAACGTCTAATTCGATGCATTTTACCAGGTCAACAGGCTAATCATATAGGGGGGTCACATGAGACTACGCAGAAGGTTCTACGACCGCCTGCTGGAATGGAAGGCCAGAGGAGCCCGCGAGTGCCTGCTCGTAAACGGCGCGCGCCAAGTGGGCAAGACCTACATCATCGAGCAGTTCGGGATCGCCGAGTACGAGAGCTACCTATACATAAACTTCCTCAAAGACCCACAGCACAAAGCCATATTCGAAGGCAGCCTCGAACCCACGGAAATCTACAAGCGCATCTCCCTGTACATGAGTAACGTAAGGCTCGTGCCGGGCGGCACGCTCATCTTCCTCGACGAGGTGCAGGCTTGCAAGAAGGCTCGGACGGCCCTCAAGTTCCTTGCCATGGACGGCCGCCTTGACGTCGTGGCGTCGGGTTCCCTGCTGGGCATCCACTACAAGGGCGCCAACGACGCCCCACCCAAGGAGACCTCGGTGCCCGTGGGTTACGAACGCGAGGTGCACATGCATGCGCTGGACTTCGAGGAATACCTGTGGGCGTGTGGCGCGGGAACGGAGGCCATCGACACGCTCAGAGAGTATGCGCGCACGGCCGAGCGCCTTCCCGACCAGGTCCTCAAGCGCTACCAGGACCTGCTGCGGGAGTACCTCGTCGTTGGGGGCATGCCCGAGGTCGTGAGCACGTTCATGGACACCCACAGCTTTGAGGAGGCCTTCTCTGCTCAGGAGAAGATTCTCAACGCCTACGAGGACGATGCGGACAAATACGCCTCCAACGTCGACAAGCCAAAGATCATGCGGCTCTACCGGTCCGTGCCCAGGCAGCTCGCGAAGGAGAACACCAAGTTCCAGTACAGCAAGGTGGAGCGTGGTGGCAGCGCGCGCAAGTTCGGCACGGCCATCGACTGGCTCATCGATGCGGGGCTGGTGCGCGACGTGCACAACGTGTCCGTGCCGCTCCTTCCGCTGGCCGCCTACGAGGAGCCGAGCGAGTTCAAGATCTACGTCACCGACACGGGACTCCTCACGCACCTTTTCGGGCGCGAGACGCAGGTGGCGCTCGTGAGAAACACGCTCAAGGGCCCGGCGAAGGGCGGCATATACGAGAACCTCGTATTCGACCTGCTCCACAAGCGAGGAATCGAGGTCCGCTACTACAAACGGGCGAACAGCGCCCAGGAGATAGAGTTCCTCATGGAACGGGACGGCGCGGTCGTTCCTGTGGAGGTCAAGTCGTCCAGGGGCGCGACCGTGTCCCTCAACACCTTTATGGAGCAATACGAGCCAAGGGTGGCATACAAGCTCGTGGACGGCAACTCGGGCAGGAACGGGGCAAAGGTGACGCTGCCCCAGTTCATGGGCATGTTCCTATAGGTCCGCCGAACGGCCTCCTGTCCGCGGGCTTGACTGCCGTGCGCGCTTTCCCGAGGGCCGGGAGGCAATGCCACGTAAGTTGCGTGTCAGGGTGTGGGTGGACCGCTACAGCAGCTACGAGCTCGTCGGCAAACAGGTTCACCGCGAACGACGCCGGGTAGACCTTGCACGGACCGCCGTGGGAGTCGATGTGGTTCCCTATTCCCATGTCGAGCGCATGCACGATCTCCTGATGCACCCTGCTCGGCGAGGCGAGGTCCCACAGCTCGCCGTCGATGAGCTCGGCGCGCACGCCCTCGGGCAACGCCCAGTAGTCCTCAGCGGTGCAGTTCTGTTTTGGCAATGGCGTGGCGTCTCCTCTCCAGGAATCCAAGTCCCGCGTTCCATGGCACAAGTATCCCCATCGCTTTTCTACTTACCTTCCGGATGCCTTGCTACAGATATCGACCGGTTATGCTCTGTGGGCAGGCCGCTATCTCGGCAGGTGTTCCGGCACATACGATACGTCCGCCCGCGTTGCCGCCGTCTGGGCCCATATCGATTACCCAATCGGCATTGGCAATTACATCGAGGTCATGTTCTATGACCACGACGGTGGCGCCAGCACAAACAAGTCGCTCCAAAACGCCAAGCAGCACTTCCACATCGAGCGGATGCAGCCCGATAGTGGGCTCGTCAAACACAAAGAGCGCATCTTCCTGGCTCTTCCCCATCTCGCTAGCAAGCTTGAGCCGCTGCGCTTCCCCTCCACTGAGTGCCGGCGTCGCCTCGCCAAGGGTAAGGTATCCCAATCCCAAGCTGCTCAGCGTGGCAAGCTTCGAATGCGCTTTGCGCAGACCTTCCGTGGCCCCAAGCGCCTCGTCGACCGTCATGGCCATGAGGTTGGGAAGCGACAAACCCGGCCCGTTTGATCCCCTGCCTGGCGCGCGCAGCACCTCGTAGGCCTCGCGTCCGTAGCGCGAACCTCGACAATCGGGACAGACCACGTCCACGTCGGGAAGAAACTGCACATCGAGCGAGACGGACCCCGTACCATCGCAAGTCGGACACCGCAAGGAGCCGGTATTGTACGAGAACGCTCCCATCTTGAGTCCGCGCTCCTTCGCCTCGGGGGTCGCGGCATAGGCCCGGCGCAGATCGTCAAGCACGCCCGAATACGTTGCCACCGTCGAGCGCACGTTGGCCCCGATGGGCGTAGAGTCAATGAGGTTCACACGACGAATGCCCTCGGCATCGATATTGTGCACGTGGATGGGCATGCGCGGCGCATCAGGTTCCTGCGGTGCCGTCGCAGCTCGCAACGCCGGTACCAGGCCTTCCAAGACAAGCGTCGTCTTACCCGAGCCCGAGACACCCGTCACACAGGTGAGTCTGCCACGCGGGAAGCTCGCCACAAGCGGACGCACAGTATGGATAGCTCCGCATTCGATGCGCACCTCCCCGTTTGCGAACACCTCCTCCGCGGCGCAACACTCCCGTGCCGCGACCTTACGCTCGCCCGAAAGAAAGCCTCCGATGCGAGAAGCACGATCGCGCGCAACCTGTTCCACGCTACCCTGACACACGATCTGCCCGCCACCGGCACCCGACTCTGGCCCTACCTCCACGAGGTGGTCGGCCGCGCGCAGCACTTGGACGTCGTGGTCGACCACCACAACGGAATTTCCGTCTTCTACGAGGTCTTCCATCACGCGCAGCAATCCGTCGACGTTCGAGGGATGCAAGCCTATTGACGGCTCGTCCAGCACGTACAACACGCCGGTCGTCCGGTTTCGAACGGCACGACTGAGCTGTGCGCGCTGACGCTCGCCCGTAGAGAGAGTCGCGCTTGCTCGGTCGAGCGACAAGTATCCCAAGCCGAGTTCACGCAGGCGCTGCATGGGCTCCGCCATGTTGTCCACAATCGTGCGGGCCATTGGTCTCATGTCGGCAGGCATGCTCTCGGGCGCTCCCGCCACCCATTCGACCAGCTCGTCGAGCGTCATGGCAGTGGCCTCGGCCAAGTTGATGCCCCTCACGAGCGGCGCGCGGGCGGCATCCGAAAGCCGCGTGCCTCCACATGCGGGACACGGAGCCTCCTCGAGGTAGCGCGAAACACGCTTCAGACCCTTCTCGTCCTTGACCTTTGCCAAGGCATTCTGGACGGAATGAACGGCGCTGTAGTAGGTAAAGTCCATCTCGCCTGCCGTACCGGTCTTCTCGTTGTGGTAGAGCAGGTGGTATTTGTCGGGCGCACCATGCAGCACGAATTCCTTCTCGTCTGCGGTGAGGTCGGCAAAGGGCACGTCGGTACGCACACCTGCCTGTCGGGCAATGTCCTTCATGAGCGACCACATAAGATGTCCCCAAGGAACGACGGCGCCCTCGTCTATGGTCTTGGACTCGTCTGGCACAAGCGTCGACTCGTCAATTTTGCGCACGGTCCCCGTACCCGCACACTCGGGACAGGCGCCATCGGAATTGAAGGCCAGCATCTCGGCCCCGGGACCCATAAACTCCTCTCCACAAACGGGGCACACCAAGCTCTGTTCCAAGGCAACCGCCATCGAGGGAGGAACGTGATGCCCGTTGGGACACACATGGCTTCCAAGCCGGCTGAACAGCAGCCGCAGATGGTTGAGCAATTCGGTAGAGGTGCCAAATGTCGAACGTACCCCCGCTATGCCCGGGCGCTGGCGAAGCGCAAGCGCAGCCGGCACATGCAGCACCTCATCCACGTCCGCTCGACCCGCCTGGCTTATGCGGCGGCGCGTATAGGTCGAGAGCGCATCCATGTAGCGCCTGGACCCCTCGGCATAAAGCACGCCCATGGCAAGACTCGACTTGCCCGAGCCAGACACGCCCGCAATGCCCACCACTTGGTTGAGCGGTATGCTCACATTCACGTTCTTGAGATTGTGCACGCGCGCTCCGCGCACGTCTATGGTTTTGACCTTCGACATTTTTCGCCTTAGAGAATAGTGTTTATAACTGGAACATGCCTGAGCGCTCGTGTGGCGCCAACTGACGCAATGGCTACCACACACGCAAAGGCGACCTCATACAGCACGGGAATCATGCCCTCAGGCTGAATCACCAGCAGGCCCAAGTGAATGAAGAGCGGGTGGATAAGATACACTCCAAAGCTGTCCTTTGCGAGGCCCGCCATTATGGATTCCGAATCGAGCGGAGCCTCACCTACAAAGTACCTCAGCAACATGAGTATAAATACCGCATACAAACACGAGAAGCAGCTTCCCTGCATAAAGAGAAACGATCGATCCCCTTCGCCAGAACCGACACCTATAATGCTCACGACCACCATGATGATGACCGAGCCCACGCCTACGGCGACCCATGCCGGAGACAGCCTCCATCTGGCCAAACAACCTCCCACACAATAGCAGGCAATGCCCGCCGCGACGTTCCAAAAGAACGAAGAGATGGGGCCCGCAGAAGGTGCTCCTCCCATGAGCGTGGGAATCACCAGAAAGAGGGTAAAAGTCACGCCGGTCATCACGAGGTGACCGCACTCGCCAAACCGTTGACGAACCCAGCGCATGGCCGGCACGAGCAAATACACTCCCGCCATCGCATACACAAACCAGAGGTGATCCCACGTCTGCATCGTAAGGACGTCGCGCAGCACAAAGAGCACGATGCTCGGACCTATCGCCATGCCCTCTCGCAGCCGGACCCACACTTCCTCCATCGCGGCAAAAAACGTTCCAAAGATAAGAATCACGAGCAGCATGCGGCGGACATGAGCGAACACACGATCCCATCCCATCTCGCGCTGAGGATCGAGCATCAGTGCGCCCGATACGACAAAGAACGCCGGCACCGCCCAACGGCAGCCGATAATCTCCACGATCGTATAGACAACCTGACGTTGAAGGCCCAATTCCATTGCCAGTGACGTACTCACCAGTACATGAAGAAGCACGATGACACAGGCACCCAAGGCTCTCGCCTCATCTATCCAGCCGAAACGCCCAGATGCTCGTCGTTGACCCTCGATCATGCCATCGCACCTCTCTCCGCTCCTCCATAAGCCACTCGACTGAACCCCGCACATCGCACGCGAGACGGCAACCGCGTCATAGCCTATGTCCAAGAATAACTGCCCCACGATTGAAAAACAGGCCTGCGCAGCGATGTGCGCAGGCCCCAATACGTGACTCTGTCCGCCAAAACGGCTAGGACCTCGGCTACTTAGATATTACTCCTCGGTCCCTTCCTTGTTTTCTTCCTCGCCCTCGGGCAGCTCGCCACGACGACGGTTGCGCTCTTGAATCTCTTCGGCGGTCAGCACGTCCTCGATGCGCAGGTTCACGCCCGCAACCTCAAGGCCAGTCATGCCGGTAACCTGGTTGACCACGCACTTCTTTACGTCGTCAAACACCTTGGGCGCATAGGATCCATACTCCATGAGGATGGAGATGTTGACGCGCACCGAGCTCTCGGGGGTCACCTCAACGGTCACGCCCTTGCGCACGTCACGCGCACCGAAGGCATCCTGTACGCGGTTGACCCAACCGCCCTTCATGCCAACCACGCCTGGAACCACGCGAACGGCAATCGCCACGATCTTTTCGATAACGCCATTCGAGAACGTGAGCGAGTCCTCGCTTATGACGTCCTCCTCGCTCGTGGTAACGATATCCTGCGCATCCTCCCCACCGGCTACAACCGTGGAGACCTGATCTTTTGTATCCTCGCGAACCTCTGTTGCGACACCCATATGATGCTCCTTTCCGTAATCCTGCACGTCTTCTCGTGCATAGTCCGCAGTTAGTATTCCCGTTTGCGATCGCTGTCAATCAGGTCGCGAACCGCATTGATCATCTTTGGATCGCCGTCTATGATCTGGCCGACGGCGACGCCCACAACGACCAAGGCAACAATAAAGATAACACGCCCTATACCGATGGCGAACACCAAAAGTGCCACAAACACCGCTATAACGCCACCCCAAAACGCATGCTCATGCCCGGGGAACGTGCGATGCACCCATTCCGACACGGAGATTCGCACCGCAGGGCTTTTCTTTGCCGACTCTTTGGGTTGAGGTGCCTCAGGCTGTGATTGCTCAGCCGTGGACTGGCTCTGGTCCCTGTAGTTCGGCTGTGGTTGTGGTGCCGACTGAGGCTGTGGCTGGGACTGCGGTTGTGGCGTCGGTTGCGGTTGTGGCGTCGGTTTCGGTTGGGACGCTGGCTGGGACTCGACTGCCACGCTGGCTCGTGGCGCCTGCCTAGCAACCGGAACCTCCTGTGTAACAGGTGCTTCGACCACTGGCTGTGCCACATTGACGGAAGGTCGTATGGATGGGGCCGCACTTGTCACAGGCGCCGAAGCCTGAGTTTGCGGCACCTCTTCCACGCGAGCGGGCTGTTCGATTTGAGAACGCGGAGCGGAAAGGCGGCTCACCGACGCAGACTCGGCAGAAACTCGAGGCGTACCTACCACGGCCCCACCGTCAGAAGGAGCCGGTGCACTCGTCTCGACCGATGCTCGAATAGCCACGCGCGGGCTGTTTTGCTCTGCCATCGACTACACCTCCTCCACGCTTGTGTCTTTGGGTGCCTCGCTTGAAATGACCGAAGCTTCGGCAGGTTCCTGCGTGGCAACCTCATCATCTCGCTTCGGCAGATTCGAGACAACCGCAACGGTGAGCTCAGACGAAGTCTGCTCCTCCTCTTGTTGTGCCAAACCAAAGCGCTCGGACGGCAATGACACGGAACTCTCTGATTTACCTGCCCGCCTTTGGCTTACGGGCTTTTGGCTCGCGGTATTGCTCGCTTCTACCCCCACGCTTGGGCCATCGTCAAACTGCTCCGGATCGGTAAAGACGAGGTTGATGGACGTGACGCTATCGCCGCAGACCTCTGCGAGCCCTGACGCAAGCTTGGCATACAGCTCCTCGCCACTGGCTACGACATCAACCGGACGGCGCGGCGTCACCCGCATGCTCACACGCACGTGGCCGCGCTTACGCACTCTCACGTGTATGGAGCTAGCGACGAAGTTCCCCTCGCCCTCGACCACATGTCTTGCCTGAGACACTATAGCCGTACGTGTAACGATTATGTCTCCGCCCTCGACCTCCGCCACAATCGTCTCGCGTGGGTTGCGAGGAGCAAACAGCGAGCGAATCAGGGTGAGCAGCAGTCCAATAACCGATATACATACGAGAGCGCACAAGGCATAGTAATACCAACGGACTTCCAAGACGAGCGTGCGTGCCTGTATTTGCCATGGGCCCGCATAGGTGAGGCTAAGCGCCGCAAGGGACGCCAGTCCGGACAAAGAGAATACGAACAGACAAAGACGTTTGAACCAGTTCATATATTTACCTCCTCACAAGGAATCCGCACAAGGCATAGCAGGTACTAGGATACTCTTATCCGTATGCTCGCCGGTTGAAAAGATATGCACAATTCGGGAGACGGTGAGTGCCACATGAATGCGGATGCGTACATACGAACCAGTCGCAACCGCCTCCTGTCGCTTATCGTATGACGGGATTGTTGGTACTTTCCAAATGCGTCGGACGCGCAGCCAGCCCGTGCTACCATCATGTTTCTTTATACTGTAGGATCAGACGTGAGGATATGCAATGAGCAATCCCTATGACGAGTACGACCCCGTTGACCTGTGGGACGAAGACGATCCGGAGGAAGAAGGAAACTTCGACTACGTCGATGACGACACCTTTCCCGACGTCGATACGTCAGAGAACCCCCAGGATACGATGGGCTGGGAGTATCCGCAAAGCACGCCAAGTCCTAGCGACTCCCTCCCAAAGACCATGGTACGCAAGAGGCCCCTGGTGGATCAGGGTACCTTTGACCGCCAGCCCTCCATCACAGACAAGCCACGCATACTTAGACGAAGGCCCAAACGACAGGAATCACGCGAAGAGTATGACGACCGCTTCGCGGAGTCTCCTCCACAGGCCGCGCCGTACGAGGCGCCTCGCCCACAGCGGCCCCAGCGACCTCCCCGTCAGCGTCGTCCACGCCGACGCGGTCGTCACGGTTGTTTGGTGACGATTCTCATCTTCATCGCATTGTCGATAGGCATCTATTGGGTTGTTGCCCACCCCATCGACGAGCGGCTCGCCTTTACCCCTCAAGAGCAGCGGACGGTCGACGGCACGCTCTCGTGGTCGGTGCCCGGCGCTCCCTACTACGTGCTTGCGCTTGGATCCGACCAGCAGGAAGGCGATACGTACTCACGAAGCGACACCATGATCTTGGTTCGCGTGGACCTCATCGGGGGAAAGCTCACGATGCTTTCGATTCCTCGCGACACGCGTGTCGAAATCGAAGGCCATGGCATGCAAAAGATCAACGCCGCATATGCCTTCGATGGCGCAGGCGGGGCAGTCCGTGCCGTAAGCAAACTCACGGGTGTCGGCATACAACACGTTGCGGTCATCCACATCGAGGAACTCGCGGGCCTCGTCGACTATTTGGGTGGCGTCACCGTGAATGTGCCCGTTGCTGCATACGATCCCGAGCATTCCGGAGCAGACATCGAAGCTGGCACGCAGACGCTCGATGGCGAGACCGCCGTCGCATGGGCTCGAACGCGTTACGGCTTTGAGCGCGGCGATTTCCAGCGTCAAGAAGACCAGCGCCTTCTTATCAACGCCATCGTAAATCGCATGCTCTCGCTTTCCCCCAAGCAAATGCCCGGAGCACTCGAACGCCTGGGCGACCTTGTCGGTACTGATATGCGTTGCTACAACTTAGCTCCGCTCATCATCCGGTTCAAGCTCTCGAACCCCATTGTCTACTCCGCGTCCGTCCCATCCACCACCGACACCATAGATGGCGTAAGTTACGTCATAGCAAACGAGACCGAACTCAAAACCATGATGGGAATCATCAACTCGGGCGGCAATCCCGGCGAGATGCTCAATTAACCCAGCAGACGGCACAAGACAGGCAGTCCGGCATGCCACACCAAACAAAATCAAGCTCATGACGAGCCGTCTTGGGCTGAAAACGAGTTTGGTGTGGCTCGCCCTGCCACACCAAACGAAATCCGAGCTCAAATCGCCACACGAAACGGAAAATCAGCTCAACCCCCGTTGCGGAGGTGCCTTAGTTATCCGAGCCACTTGCCGCAGCGCTTGAGGAGGTTGGCGCGCATTAGCAGGTACTGAGCCTCAACGCGTTCTGCTAGCGCCACGGTCCATGTGTTGACGTATCCTCCGTGCACGAACGCGGCAAGCGTATCGATGCCAAGTGCCACGGCGGCCACACCAAAGAGGACCTTCCCCACCGGCGTAACGGCGTCCACGCACATTCCTGCCAACCAAAGCACGATTGGCGCCATGAGCAGGCCATATACCTGCTCTCGCAGCAGCTTGTACAATGCGCACCCATAGCTCGCACTGTGAGGCCGCAGGTCCACGTAGTTACGCGTAATCCACGAGACCGCTCCATTCAGAATCTCGCGGACGAAATTCGAGATATGGCCCGACAGGGCCTCGTAAACCAGCAGATACGATGGGTACACCATCGCCATCACAAGACGGGCGACATCGCGCACGGTCCATGCGCCCGCTGGTAGGAAACGCCCCAAGTTGTGCGCAAGCAAAGGAAAGACATTCCACCATAGCAATGCGAAACCCACTATGAACGAGGCACGAAGCACAACGGGGCCCAGAAGCACCGATCGAACGCTCAGCGGGACTCTTTCGGGCGCTGGCTCCGCACCCCAATCCTCCGCAAAGTCCCAGAAGTCCGAGGAATCCGACGCGTTGGAGTGCGCCCCGGCACGCCAGTCAACATCCGCATAGCCGTACGATATGCCTCCGACACGCTCCATGACCCTATCGGGCTGCTCGGAAAAGAACGGCTTGAGTGCGGCATTCGCCTTGTTGGCCTCGACCATCAGGCGTTGTGCCTCCGCAGGATCCATGTGGCTCTTTGCCGCCGCATCGGGATGATACGTACGCGCCAGCTCCGTGTAGGCGTGTCGAACGTCTTCCTTTGTATAGCGCTGAGGCAGCTCGAGGATTGCCTCGGCTGCCTCTCGTGTCATCTCTTGGCGCAATGGGCTACTCCGCGTCGAGCGCCTCGGCGATTTCGTCGGTCACGTCCATCGTGTTGTACACGTTCTGGACATCCTCGAGCTCGTCAAGACGGTCAGCAAGACGCTGGACCTTCTTGGCGTCGTTGACGCTCACTTGCGTGGGCGTGGTGGGAACACGTGTGAGCTCGGAGCCCTTTACCGTGATGCCCTGCTCCTCGAGGCCCTTGACAACAGGCTGAATCTGGTCGTAGGCAGTCCATACGATCCACTCGTCACCCGCATCCTCGTAATCGTCTCCGCCTGCCTCGGCAACAGCCATCATGAACTCATCTTCATCCACGGCATTCTCGCGATCGGGAATCTTTTTGTCGTCGCTCTTGATGACCTTCTCGACGGCGATGGAACCCTTGCGCTCGAACTGGAAGGCAACGGATCCACTGGTGCCAAGACTACCGCCCGAGTGCGTGAATGCGGAGCGCACGTCAGCCGCGGTGCGGTTCTTGTTGTCGGTAAGGCACTCGACGTAAAAAGCCACACCCGCAGGGCCGTAGCCCTCGTAGGCAATCTCGGAATAGACGGCCGCATCGGAGCCGGCGCCAAACGCCTTGTCGATGGCAGCCTTAATCTTTGCGTTGGGCATGGACACCATCCGGGCACGCGCGACGGCGGCAGCGAGGGACGCGTTGTTGTCGGGATTGGGATCGCCGCCAACCTTGGCTGCGACGGTGATGTTGCGCGACAGCTTAGAGAAGAGCGACGAACGCTTTGCGTCGATTGCCGCCTTCTTATGCTTAGTGGTAGCCCACTTAGAGTGTCCGGACATGCGATCTCCTTACTCAATGGTTCACAAACGAAGCTATGCTAGCGGAAAAGTCCTCCACAGAAAAGCCCTCACGCAAGAAATGCACGACATTTGACCTGTTGGACCTGTAAGAACTGTAGGTTCGGAACCTTATCGCACACGAACGTCAAAGAAGCGTTAGACTAGGTTCATGGATACATATGAAGACCAAAAGGCGCTACTCAGGCGCCATCGCGACACACTGTATATTGCAGGCACTGGCACCATGATCTTGGGGCTATGGTCGATGGCGGAGGGCGGCTTGAACATGCTTGCCACCTCCTCCCTCCAAGAGGGCATGTCAACTGGTTGGGAGCAGGTAATTAGCTCCACGCAGTCCATAGTCGCCATGCTCGTCTTTATGATCTTGCTGATGCTCATACAGGTTTATGTTGGCGTCTGCGCGCGTCGCGAAAGCCGCGGCGAGGAACGCGGCTCCTTCTACCTTGTGCTCGCAGGCATCTTTGTCGTACTCGACGTGCTTTTCATCGGGGTGGAGGTCTTCCTCGCCACGCAATCAGAGTATTCGGTTGATGAAACCATCGTCCATTTGACCATATCCATCTTGTCAGCCTTCTCCGACCTTCAGCTCATCGTTTCGTGCCTGCGCGCACGTCGTCTGAGCGCTGCCTTGGAGGGCTGACGCCATGCAACGTGACTTTCACTACTACGGCACCTACTGCGCAGCGAGTCTGGCAGGATACTCTCATGAGGAGAGCATGGCCATTGCCTACAGCGCCGAACTCGTAGACCACTGCTCGCGCAGCTTCCTGGCCGCTCTCAAAGCGCCCCTGTCCGCAGCAACGACGCAACTCGCCTTCGAGATGGCGAACGCGCGCACAGACATACTCGGTCTGCAAGACATTACGCGCATTTGGGCGTCGTTCCATTTTTTGCCCTACGACCTAAACAGAGAGGTCGGCAAGGGAGGGAGACGGTATCGTAACAAATACCGTCTGATCTGTGACACGAACGGCCCCCTCCTAAGGGAGACCGTACGCCTCGCAAAGGGCAAGGGACTGCAGGCCGCAGGTCTTGCCGTACACGTGTTGGCCGACACATGGGCACATCGCTATTTCGCCGGGACGCCATCGCTCGTCATCAACAACATGAGTCGTAACGTCGTGGAGCTCGTAACACGAGAGGATGGCTCCATCGACGAGCAGCCCGTGAAGTTTCGCAACAGCCTTTCGGGAGACGACCTCAGCACCGGCATTTTTACGTGCACCCCTACCATGAACAGCGAGAACACCGTCATGAATCTTGGCCATGGCAGGGCGGGGCACCTACCCGACTACAGTTTTGCGCGCTACAAATACCTTCCCGCCTGGGCAGAGTACCACGAAATCTTGAAGGACAATCCGTCCGATTACTATAAGGCCTTTTGTCAGATGGTGTATGCCTTGTCGTTCCTGCATGGTAGCCATGAGTCATTTGAGACAGAGCGCTACGCCACGAGCACCGTCGCACCCTGGGAAGACCGCATTCGCTCCTTCTTGGTCAAACGACAGTTGGATATAATGGACGAGTGGCATGCGCTGGCCACCAGCATCACGGGTCGCACGCTCGAAGACTTCTCGCTCGACAAATACCAGCAAGAATACCTCTGTGCCAGTCCCGACGAAAAGAACGACACCTTCCTTGGAAAGTTTATCCTTGCGGCTCTCGAACAAAAGGGCATGGTCACAAACAAAATCTATTCCTCTGGCAACCCCTTGGCGGGGCGTTCCATCGAATACCGCGAGGGCGCCTTTGCCGGGATGAAAGACTACCTGGTTTTGATCTCGGATGCCGCAAGGAGGATTGGCCGTGGGTAAACTTTATCGTATTGCAAACATATTGATTGGACTCGCCATCATCTTTTGTGGTCTCGTCCTCGTCGCCGAACCACAAATCGGAATCCATTTGATAATCATTCTCCTGAGCATTTCGCTCATCGTGTATGGTCTGCGCACCTTGATTTTCTACATCACCATGGCACGACACATGGTGGGCGGCATGAGGATGCTGTATGTGAGCATCATTGCGCTTGACCTCGGTCTCTTTTCCGTGACACTTTTGGAGTCCTCCCCCATCTACTTGGCACTCTTCCTCTCTGCGGTCCTTATCTTTGACGGAGGAATGAGCCTCATGCGCGCGCTTGAGGCCCGCAAGCTCCATGCGCCTTACAGGATGCAGCTCTTTACGAGCATTACGACTGTCATCGCGGCACTGTTGTGCCTAGTGTTTCTCCGATCGCCAGAGGCATTGACATATGCGTACAGCGCTGTCCTCTGTTATTCCGCGTGTCTGCGCATTGCCTCGGCCTTAAAGAACACCGACATCGTCTACATCCCGTAAGCCTACTTGCGCCTATCGGTCAAAAGCTCCTGCAGCGCCCGCAGAGCCCATGTCTGCTCCGGGAGGCGCTCCTTGCAGCGAAAGGTCTTGTTGGGGTATGTCCTGCCACTCCACCATATCGGCTTGTCCGTGCATTGCTCCCTCGCCGTTGGGCTCCTCGCCCTGTCCGGACGGAGGCAAGGCTGGGGCCCCATCGTCGCTCGCGGGCGCTTGTGTATTGAGCAGCTGTTCGTTAGAAGATGGTAAGCCTTCAGTTGGCTGGCTCTGTTGAGTCACTTGGCCTTGCATTGGTGTCTGAGTTTGGCCTTGCGGAGATTCGGGTTCTGAGCCTTGCGTTGCAGATCCCTGATTCTCCGGAACCTTATTTGTTGAAGGTGCGTGCTCATCGGCCACGTGCTCAGCACCACGACGGATGGCATCACCACCAAAGCCCATGGGCGCGCGTACGCTTACATTCGCGGCACTAGATACCCCATTGGGAGTCAGCTTTCCATACGCATCGAGGACACGCGAAATTGCGTCCTCGTACGTCTTGTTCGTTACTCCAGCCTGCGCCACTGCCTGCTCACTCAGGTCCCCTTGCGTCGTAGTTGAGACAGTCATTCCATACACGTTGACGCCAAACACCACCGAAAGGTCATCCTGTTCTACGGCAATGCTGGTGAGTGGGACAAACCATGTAGCAGCTCCTGCGATCATAAGCGCAACGCACACAGTCGCCAAAACTCGGCGGATACGACGAAGACGCGCCGCTATGGGTCTGTCGCCTCGGCGGGTTCGACCTCGCTTCCCATTCGCGCGCCTCGCACTGCTGGCGCCATGCTCGTCTTTTTGCAAATCTTCCTCAGCGAAAACCGCCTTGAGCGTCGATGCGCGCAGGCTCTCGCTTGCACGGACGTCATCGAACGTTGAGAAAAGCTCGCCTAGTGCAGCGTCGTCAGAATCGACCCTATCCGAAACGCTCCAATCGAACTCCTCGAAATCGAGTTCCCAATCCCGGTTGTTCTCACTCATGGCCTAACACCCCCTTGAGCCTCTGTTTCCCGCGTGACAGGTTTGTGTAGACGGTGTTCTCTGGCATATCCAGAAGCTTTGCAATTTGCGCAGCCGTATAGCCCTCGAAATACTTGAGATACAGCACGATACCATAGCGTTGATCGATTCCGCGCAACGCGTCGAGCACCTCGGAATGCTCGAGTACGCGCTGTCCCTCTTGCCCGTCGTCTCCCGTGACTGCGAGCCCATCCTCCGTCAAGGCGTCGAGCGACTCGGTTCGCGCGGCGGAACTCTTTAGCTGATCTTTGCACACATTGGATGCCACGCGAATAAGCCATGCCTTGCGGTGCTCGTCCCCATTGAATGACCGCTCATAGCGGGCGTAGCGCAAAAACGTCTCTTGGAAGGCATCCTCACGATCCGCAGGCTCGCGCAGATAGACGGAACACACACGCATGACCGTATCGGCGTGCACCACCATCGCGCTCTCTATGTCTGCCCGTACCCTCATGCCTGATTTCGCCCGCACTACAGAATTTGAACTTGTCCTTGGGGCACCATAATAGACCCTCGCAACCGAGTTGGAAATCGATTTTTGGTTTAAGGCGTTGATGACTGCTTCCATTCGCGTACCTCCTACACCCTATACACGAATGAGAAGCCCATATCCTTTCAAAAAAGTATGACAAGTTGTCCAAAAGACAGTGGTTTCATGCAAAGCGGCCTGCCCCCAAGGGAGCAGGCCGCCATTTGCTCACGTTTGCAATCTAGCGGCTACGAGTGCACGACCACCACGTCACCCTCGTGTGCCCACTCAAAGAGCTGGGCTGCAACGTCACTCGGCAGGTTCACGCATCCATGGCTACCATCATACAGGTAAATGTCACCACCAAATGCTCCACGCCAATATGCATCGTGCAGTCCCTGGCCACCGTTGAAGGGCATCCAGTAGGTCACGGGCGTCTGATAGTCGGGCTGGCCATCACCGTTGTAGTCAAAGCCAACGAGCGTAACGTTCATCGAATGCTCATAGATTTGATAGACGCCTTCGTCAGTCGCATGATCAGGAATGCCGGTCACGCACGCGCTCTCGAGCACGAGCTGAGAGTTCTCGTCGTAAACGCGCACGGTCTGGTCGGCAATGTCAACGTCGATGTAGCGCTTGCCCCAATCCGCACCGCCAGGGTTCCACTCAGCCGCTTGTGCCTTCATGGGCACATCGATAGGGTCGACCTTAAGCTGTCGCAGATTGTCGGCAATGACGTTAGCCAAAGCCTCACCATCGAGGTTCCAACCATAGTCGCCACCCGCAACGCTCACCTGCTTACCGTCGGGGCGCATGTACCTGCGCTCCTTGCCAACGGAGTCGAACTGGTCTGACAGCGGACCCTGAGCCCATGCCTTAACCTTCTCGAGGTCAACCGTGAGCTCGGCGTTCTCGTTCGTACCGAGCCAATCCTTAAGAAGCGTCGCATCGACAGCACCGGCATCACGACCTGCAATGTGCATGGGGATGCTTGCCTTCACGATTTTGTTTGCTTCCCCAATTACTGTGGCCAAACGCTCGTCATCGACACGCACAACCGGTTGCGTAAGATCGGCTTCCTGAAGCACGATTTCGTTCTGCAACGTTCGAATTCCATTCTCGACCGTCTCGATGGTATGGCTCCGGTCGACCATAGTGCCCAAAGCGTCAGGTACCGTTACGAACTCTTGCTTAGACTCGTCAAAGCTCATCGTTGCGTTGGTGGGAGGCTGCGTATGTGCATTGAGGCCGTCCACGGCAGCACCCACAATATCCTCGACCTTACGCTCATCGAAGGTGATGCCGGTACTCGTTGTGAAGTCGTGAGACTTCCAAACCCTCACGGGCCATTTCCATGGACCGATCTGGCTGCCAGCCTCCGCACCGTAAGCAGCGCCATCGTATTTGAGGTCGATGTCGCTCGCCGCAATCGGGAAGTCGAGGCCGTCACCGGTAATGTGCGTCTGGAAGCTTGCACCACGCTCGGTGATATGTGCGGCCAAATCGTCAACCGACATGCCCGAGACCTCTTCGCCATTGACCCGCGTGTTGGGCATGAAGTGCGACATAAAGAAGAGTGCGCCAATCAAGTACACAATAAGGAGCGCACCAAAAATAATGCCCAAGATAACGAGCACGCGACGACCGGTGCCGCCTTTGTCGAAGGTGCTGCCGACCTTATTTGCCGCAGGCGCGACGCCTTCGGCGACGGGAGCACTGCTTATAGGCTCTGGGGCGGGAGGCACCTCTGTAACATCGGCCGCGGAAGTGTCAGCAGCCTTTTGGGAGTCCTCATCCAAACTCGGAAGATTTAGCAGCTCGGAGCGAACGCTAGGCCCCTGCGGTTGAGCAGAGGCTTGAGGCTGCGCGTCGACCTGAGGTTGCGTAGGAATCTGCGGTTGCGCTGAGGGCTGCGGCTCTACTGGAGGCTGCGGCATGCCTTCGCCCTCCCCCCAAAAGGCAGATGCAGGCATAGGCGTGGTCGCAAAGGCATCGACCTGCGCAGGCGCATCAGCCTGATGCGATGCGTTCGCAGACAGGTCTGCTTCATTCGCTGGATCAACAATGTCCGCAGACTGTTCCGTCACGGACTGATCGGAAGTGGCGACCGACTCGGCAAAATGCTTTCCCTCATTAGTGGGGACATCGTCGACACCGGATTGTTCTGATGCCTCATCTGTCCCCGTCTCCCCGGCTTCGGGCTGCGTCGAATCTGCATAGGCCGTCGTATCGCCCATCGGCATTGGCTCGTACATCGCCATCGGCTCAGCCTGGACAATGGCATCATCGGCAAAGACATCCTCAACCTGGGTTCCCGATAACGGGGAATCAATCGGCATAGCCTGAGCATTTGTATCGGAACTCGTTATCACAACGGGCTCATGCTCCGCCGTGGGCATCGCTCCCGTAGCGTCTAGTTGGTCGGCATCCAGTGCGTCGGACGAATTGTTGGTTGATTGGTCAGCGTAGGAATAATTGCGCTCTTCATTGGCTTCATGTTCGTTTGTGGACATGACCACACCCTTCGTAGCTATCATTGTGCAGTTGCGAGCGTCATGTGTTTTCGTGCAAGCGGTATATTACCCTAATGACGAGGATTCTTACAAAAAAGGGACTTGTTTCATGACAATCATACGAGTTGCCAACGCAAATGACACGAGACTCGATGCGTTCTGCGGTCTCACCAATCACCAGCTGCGAAACCGGCTCGATCCAAAGCGCAGCATGCTCGTTGCCGAATCGCAAACGGCGATTCGCGTGGCACTGGAAGAGAGTGTCGAGCCCCTTGCCTTTTTGCTTGACGAGCGGAGACTCCAAACGATGGACGACGTACTCAAGGACATTCCCAAAGAAATACCTATATATGTGTTGCCACCAGACGAGGCCGAGAAACTCACAGGATATAGGGTAACAAGAGGGGCCTTGTGCGCAATGCGCCGACCGGCACCACCCTCCATTGGGGACCTGGTTGCCAACTCCAAGCGGCTGGTGGTTTTGGAGGGAATGACAGACGCCTCGAACGTTGGCGCCACGTTTCGCAATGCGGCCGCCCTCGGATCCGACGGCGTCATTGTGGCACCCACATGCGCAGACCCACTCTGCAGGCGTGCCGTACGCGTATCCATGGGCAACGTATTTCGTGTCCCCTGGACCTTTGCTCCCAAACCCTGGCCAAACGAGCTGATGGGCATCCTCAAGTCAGAGGGATTCTCGTGCCTAGCCTTAGCCCTCCGCAATGACGCCATATCGCTGACAGATGTTCGGCACGAACTCGGCCACGATGCGAGAATCGCGTTTTTCTTGGGCGCTGAGGGTCCGGGTCTTACCACATCCGTCATCAACGCCTGCGACAAGAGCGTGATAATCCCCATGGCTCGCAACGTCGACTCCCTCAACGTTGCCGCCGCCGGTGCCGTGGCCATGTGGGAGCTGTTCAAATAGAGTTCCCCTGCTGGAATCTGATCACGTAAGGATTCCGCAGTCAGAGCAAGGGCGGGGTTATGCGCCTGTGCTCAGACAGTCCTCGCTGCGCTGCGAAACTCGCACAGCCACATAATCCCGCCCTTGCCAGAAGCAGACATATGCCAAAAAACAACCGAACATACTTTCTCAGCAAAGGGAGGACGCAGGGTATGTCCTCACGTGCAGTTCCGCAACGGGAGCATGGAGACAGGGTATGTCTCTCGGCGCAGTTCCGCAGGCGAAGCCGAGGACTGTTTGAGCACGAGTGACATACCCTGCCTCCATGCGGACAGGTAGGACTGTTCGAGTAAGAGGGACATACCCTGCGTCCCTGCAGGTTGTTAGAACTCACAACCTAGCGGCGGCGCTTCTTTTGATTGCCCTTCTTCTTGGGACGACCACGACGTTGTTGACGATTGCCGCCACCTGCTGCAGCACCCATACGCGCGATCTTGTTGGCCTCCGCCGGATCCATGCCCATGTTGCGCATCATGTCGGCCATGCCGCGACCCATCTGACGGCCGCCACCACCCAAGGCCATGCCACGCAGGGAGCTCATCATCTTGTCCATCTGCTCCCACTGCTTGATGAGGGTGTTGACCTCTTGTACCGAGTGGCCAGAGCCCTGTGCGATGCGCTTGCGCCTTTGTCCGTTGATGATGCGCGGCTTCGCACGCTCTTCTTTGGTCATTGAGCGAATCATCGCCTCGATGGGAATGATCTGCTCGTCGGACACCTCGCGTCCGCTTTGGGCAATGGCGCGATCCACGCCGGGAATCATGCCCGCAAGCTTGCGCATACCGCCCATCTTGCGAACCTGATTGAGCTGCGTGAGCATATCGTCCATGGTGAAGCCCTCCATGAGCATGCGCTCGGCATCGCGCACAGACTGCTCGTCAGAGAGTTTCTCGGCTTGCTCGATGATGCCAATGACGTCGCCCATGCCCAAGATGCGACGCGCCATGCGGTCGGGATGGAACACCTCAAGCGAATCGGGCTTCTCGCCTTGGCTCACGAACATGATGGGCTTGCCCGTGACCTCACGCACCGAAAGTGCGCCACCGCCGCGTGCGTCGCCGTCGAGCTTCGACATGATCACACCGTCGAAGTCCATGCGCTCGTTGAACGTGTTCACGACGCTCACGATGTCCTGGCCGGTCATAGCGTCGACCACCATAAGGATCTGGTCGGGCTTCACGGCGTCGCGAATGTCAACGGCCTCCTGCATCATGACCTCGTCGATCTGCAGTCGACCGGCCGTGTCCACGATCACCAGGTCGCAGCCTCTAAGCTTGGCCACATGCTCAACGGCCTCGCGAGCAATGGCTACGGCATCTTTGCCGTCACCGCGAAACACCGGCGCGCCAACCTCCCTGCCCAGCGTCTCGAGCTGGTCGGCCGCAGCCGGACGATGTACGTCGCAGGCAGCCAGCAACGGCTTGCGGCCCTGTCCCTTGAGCAAGTAGGCGAGCTTGGCTGCGGCCGTCGTCTTGCCCGAGCCCTGCAGACCCACGAGCATGATGACGTTGGGTTTGCGCGTTGCGGGAAGCTGCAACTCGGCATCAGTTGAGCCCAGCAGCTTAACGAGCTCGTCGAGCACTATGCGCACGACATTCTGCGTAGGATTGAGCGAGCTGAGCACCTCAGCCTCAAGGCACTGTTCCTTGCAGCGCGCAACGAATGCCCGCACAACCTTAAAGTTTACGTCGGCCTCGAGTAGCGCCAGACGAATCTCGCGCATCGCGACGTTAATGTCGTCTTCCGTTAGGCGACCCTTGCCCCTGAGCTTGTCAAAGGTGTCTTGCAAACGGTCCGATAGGCTACTGAATACTGCCATCGATTACACCCCTTCCGATGCGCCCACGAGCGCGCGGGCAAAGTCCTTGGCATTGAACTGTTGCAGGTCCTCGATGCTCTCACCCACGCCGATGCGCAGGATGGGAAGTTTGAGGTCATGCGAGATGGCCACGGCGATGCCGCCCTTTGCGGTACCGTCGAGTTTGGTGATAATTAGGCCGTCCAAGTCGAGTGCGTCGTTGAACTCCTTGGCCTGAGAAAGGCCATTCTGCCCGGTGGTCGCATCTATCACAAGCACGACGAACACCTTGCATGAGGCACGCTTGCGCGTGACACGCACCACCTTTCCCAGTTCGCTCATGAGGTCAGCCGAAGTATGCAGACGTCCGGCCGTATCGATAAGCGTGAGCTGAGCACCAATCTGCTCGCCACGCTCAAGCACCTCGAAGCATACGCTCGCCGGATCGGCACCGCGCTCACGCGTCACCATCTCGATACCTGCGCGCTCGGCCCACACGTCGAGCTGCTCGATAGCTGCCGCACGGAACGTGTCTGCCCCGCCGATGAGGCATTTCACGCCCTGGTTGTGCGCTACATTGGCAAGCTTGCCCACCGTCGTCGTCTTTCCCGCTCCGTTGATGCCCACAAAAAGTACGCACGAAGGCAGGTACACGAATGGGTCCCACGTCTTGGGTGTGAACTCGGCGGCAATGCGCGTTGCCAACGCATCGCGAATCTGGTCGGCCCGCGTAAGACCCTCACGCGCGGCCTGCTCACGTAGGTCGTCGGCCACCTGAAACGCCACCTCGGCACCCATGTCGCCCATGACGAGGGTATCCTCGAGGTCCTCCCAAAACTGATCGTCCACCTCGCCGCCGAGGTAGAAGATCTCGTTCATCGTCTGTCTGGAACGAGAGAGCCCGTCCTTGAGTCGGTCGAAAAGAGCCATTTTAGGCATCCACCACCCTTCCCGATTGGTCGAGGCGCTGAGAAACAACGTGACTCACGCCATCGGCCTGCATGGACACGCCATACAGCACGTCCGCCTGTTCCATCGTTCTGCGTTGATGCGATATTACGATAAGTTGCGTCGATTTGCGCAGCTCTTCCATCGCATCGAGAAGCTTTCCAAGATTCGAGTCATCCAAGGCCGCCTCGACCTCGTCGAACACGTAGAATGGCACGGTGCGCGTGCGGTAAACCGCAAAGAGCAGCGCTAGCGCCGTAAGGCTCTTCTCGCCGCCGCTCATGAGCATCATCTTTTGCAGCTTCTTGCCACGCGGCTGGGCCACGATCTCGATGCCCGTGTCAAACACGTGGTCGGGATCGGTCATCTCCAAATATGCCTTTCCGCCAGGAAACAGCAGCGCAAAGACTTCGGAGAAGTTCGCATTCACCTGGTCAAAGATTACCAACAGCTGTCGGCGCATTCGGCGCTCGATGGCAGCCGTGATCTTTGCAAGGGACTTGCGCGCAGTTTCCAAGTCGGCAACCTGTTCCGTGATGTAGTCGCTGCGCTGTTTGAGGCGCGCGTACTCGTCCATCGCGACCTCGTTGACCGGGCCTAGGGCAGAAAGGCGTCGCTTTAGATCCGCCACCTCAGCCTCGTATGCCTCGCGGTCCTCGGGCGCAGGCAGCTGCAGGGCCTCAGCGAGATTAGCACCCATCTCCTCAAGGGAGGCCACGGCCGCCTCGACCTGCACTTCCACCTTGCCCTGTTCCACACGAACCTCTCCGGCACGCTCCTGATATCGCTCCAGCTCAGAGCGAACCTCGTCCACGGATCGGCGAGCATTACCAATGGTCTGCTTGAGCTCCTCCGAGTCGGCTTCCGCCAAGGACGCGCGGTCCTCGATGCGCGCCGACCATTCGAGCACGCGAGACTCAATCGCCTCGTACCGTTCCTCAAGCGGGGCTACCCGCAGAATCTTTGCCCGCAAGTCGCGAACGTCACGCTCGGAAGACTCCGCCGTGCGCTCGAGCCGAGAAAGGCGAGCACGAAGTTCGTCGGATCGCATGATGAGGTTGTTCTTGCGCTCCTGCACCGTGGCGAGTCTGAGACGTGCCGACGAAACCTTGCGCTCGGCCTCGTCCTCGGCACGCGACGCCTCGTTGCGCCGTGCGGCAGCCTCCTCGGCCTGTACGGCAGCCTCTTCGGCACGCGCTTGGGCTTCTTCGGCGGCACGCCGATGCCGTTCGATACGCTCGCGCGCAGCCTCGGCCTTGCTCGCCGCCTCCTTGCGCTGGCGCTCCACGCGCTCATGCTCGCCTTGGGCGGACTTAAGCTGAGCCTGCAGCCGCTTGCTCTCGGCATCTACCGACGAGAGCTCGCCCGAAATGCGCGCCCGTTCCTGACGCGAACGCGCCGCAACCTCACGCACGTTGGCGAGGTCGCGCTCGCACGTGGACACGCGCTCGTTTGCCTCCTTGAGGCGATTCTCGAGCGGAGGTAGCGACTCTCGAAGAGAGCGTATGGAGCGTTTACGTTCAAGGGCACCGCGCTCGGCACCGGCACGTTCTCCCACCACGATACGTCCGTCAGGCAGCACGTAAGCACCGTCACGACTCACGTAAGTGAGTGACGGCAGCGCGTCATGTGCCCTCAGCGCGTCAGCGGTTGATCCCACCACGCGCACGCCTCCTAGCAATGCGCTCAAGACACCCTCGGCACGCTCGTCCATGCGAACCCGCGCTAGCAGGGATTCGCCAGGTGCGTCGGACGGTGAGTCGTAAGCGGGAGCCGAACGACTGACGAGCGTCACAGTTCCACTCGCTCCACGCACTTCGCGCGCGGCACGGGCGACCTGTTCCGCATCGGATCCGGAAGCGACCACAAGGCTGGCCAGGTCGTCGCCCAATAGATGCTCAATTACGTCTTCGAGCTCCTCAGGCGCCTCTATGAGGTCTGCGAGACGGCATTCGACCAGCGCAGACACCGACTTGTTGTTCATTATCGCCGTCACGAGCGGGCTCGTACGTTCCGCCTGCTCGTCCACCTTCTGGAGCGCAGAAAGCGACGCACGCTGACCCTCAAGTTCGCCACGCGCCTTGCGGACCTCGTCCTGAGCGGTACGCAGCACGTCTTTGAGTCGCCTTTCCTCCGAGGCAGAGGTATCGATTGCGGCACGCATCTCGTCGAGCGAAGCAGCGAGCTCGTCATGGCGGCGCTTCCGCTCGGAAAGACGCTCCTCACACGTGCTCACCTGCTCGTCGAGCTGCGCGAGACGGTTCGCAAGGAGGTTGTCCTCCACTTCGGCATTGCTCACTTGGTCGCGCAGTTTTGCGTGAGCAAGCGTCTCTTGGTCGGCCATACGCTGCGCGGCTCGTTGGTCGGCTTGGGCCTGAGCCAACTGGCGTCCTTGCTCTTTGCGTTGCGCCTTCGCCTCACGCGCTACGGGCACGAGCTCGTCCACTTGGCGTTTGAGCTCGTCCCAGTTCGCACGCGCCTCGGCAAGATCGCCTTCCACGCGCTCGAGTTCCTCACGTGCCTGCTCTCGATCGCGTCGAGATGACGCCATGCCCGATTCCAAGTCGGCAATACGGGCGCGCATGTTGCGGCCCTTCTCCTTGAGCAGGCGCTTGTCGGCCCTCAGTCGGGCAAGCTGGTCGGCAAGACGGGAGCGCTGTGCCCCCAAGTCGCCCACAAAGATGCCCTTCTCCTCCAAGAGGCTCTGATATCGCTCGAGCTCCGAGGTCCGCTCTCCGAGCCGCATCTTTGCCAGCGATGCCGCAGCCTCCGCTTCTCGCGAACGCGCGCTCAAGGCGTTATGTCTCTCTTGCAGCGTGCGCAGGTCGTCCACGGCGAGCGAAAGGCTCAACTCGCGGAGGCGATCCTGTATCTCGCGCGCCTGCCGTGCTTTGCCCACTTGGCGCTCCAAAGGCCTGAGCTGACGATTGATCTCGCGGCTCACGTCTTTGGCACGGGTGAGGTTGTCATCCATGCTCTTGAGCTTGCGCTCCGAGCGGGCCTTGCGCCGACGGTGCTTCGAGATGCCCGCTGCCTCTTCTATGAGCTCTCGGCGATCCTCGGGTCGGCTCGAAAGAATCGAGTCGAGGTTGCCCTGGCTGATGATGGAGTGCATCTCGCGGCCCAAGCCCGAATCGTGCAGAATGTCTGTCACGTCCATCAGACGACTTGCGGTGCCGTTAATAAGATACTCCGACTCACCCGACCGATACATTCGCCGGGTAACGGCCACTTCGCTGTAGTCCACCGGAAGCGTGCCGTCGGAATTGTCGAGCACGAGCGTAACCTCGGCTACACTCACGGGATTGCGTGCCGAGGAGCCCGAGAAGATAACATCCTCCATCGCCTGGCCACGCAGCATCTTTGCGCTCTGCTCGCCCAAGACCCAGAGGATGGCATCCGATATGTTCGACTTTCCAGATCCATTGGGACCCACCACCACGTTGAGACCCTCGTCAAACAACATGGTGGTCTTGTCGGCAAACGACTTGAAGCCCCGCAGGGTGAGCGACTTTAGGTGCATGCACCCTCCCCCGTCGCGGCGGACTTCCCACTCTTTTGCTGAGGTCCACCACCCTTTGTACGCACATCGACCGTATTTGACTCGTTATCTAGTAGGTATCCCATGTTCCTCAGTGCATCGAGCGCAGCCGCGTTTTCGGAATCCTTCTTTGAGTGACCAGATCCACGCCCCACACGACGACCCTTTACGAGCGCCACCGACGTGAAGGTGGGCGTATGCGCGGGACCTTCTTCCGACACGAGCTTATACGTGGGGCCAGTACGGAGGTCGCGCTGTGCGACCTCCTGCAACTGCGACTTATAAGACAGCGGTTTCCTTGCCAAATCGGCAGACATGCGCGGCATGAGCGTACGTTCCACGAACTCCACGGCCTTGCTCGAACCGGCGTCCACATATAGGGCGCCGACCAGCGCCTCGTAGACGTCCTCAAGTGCCTTCCGCATGCCTCGGGTGCCCGTGCCCCGCTCCGACTCGCCAAAGCGTATGAGTGGCCCCACACCCAGACCGTCTGCCACATCGGCCAGCGTCTTACCGGCGATGAGGGCCGTCTTTATGCGGGTAAGCCCACCCTCGTCCATACGGGGGAACTGCTCAAAGAGCGAGGTCGCCACGATTGACCCCAGCACCGAGTCTCCCAAAAACTCCAAACGCTCATATGACGCACTGACGGGCAGCCCTTCTGCCGCGGAGCGATGCGTGATGGCCGAAATCGCTAAGTCCTTGTTGGTGAACTCGTGATCGCAGATTCTCTCGACCTCACGCACGCGTGCGTGGAGCTTCACTGTGCGGCGACAATCGCATCGACGGAGTCGCCGATGGTCTCGATCTGCTGGAGGGCGTCGTCATCCATGGTCATGCCGAACTCGTCCTCGAAGGCCGTCACAAGCTCGAGCAGGTCAAACGAGTCGGCACCCAGCTCATCGTAACGTGTGGCTTCTGTAATGCGCGCTTCGTCACACTCAAGTGTCTCGACAACCAAGTCCTTGACCTTGGCAAAGATTGCATTGCGATCCATTGTTTCTCCTTATGGTTGGCCCACGTAAGGTGTGGGCGAATTGAACCCCTAGATTGTACTATTGCGCCGACGAGGTAAGCCCCTCGGTGATTTTGTCCACAAGCCCGCTGCGAACGGCGGCGGCAGCAGCAGCTGTTCCCGATGCGACTGCCTTTACGCTCGTGGCACCGTGTCCAATGAAGACGGGCGCCTTGAGGCCAAGCAGCACGGCACCACCGTGCGCATCGCCCGAAAGATTGTCTTTGACGCCACCCAACGCGGGCTTGAGCATAAGCGCACCAATCTTTGCACGCGTGGATTGCGCAATCGCCTCCTTGAGGGCAGAAAGAATGTACTTAGCCGTACCCTCCACGGTCTTGAGCGCGACATTGCCCGTGAAGCCATCGGTAACAATAACGTCAAAGTCACCAAGCAACAGATCGCTGCCCTCGGCGTTTCCCACGAAGCCGCAGTCCGCCTCCACGAGTGCCTTGTGATACGAGAGCGCGAGCTCGGAGCCCTTGGTATCTTCCTCACCATTGCAAAGCAGACCCACCTTGGGGTTCGCGACGTTTAGAATCGCACGAGAGTAGGCAGCTCCCATCTGGGCAAACTGCACGATGGACTCCGGACGCACGTCGGCATTTGCGCCCAAGTCCAGCACGACGGTGTTGTGGCCGCCGATGCCAGGCAGCGGCGTTGCCAAGGCGGGGCGCTTGATGCCACGTATGCGGCCGACTCCCATCGTCGCTGCTGCAAACACAGCTCCGGTGGATCCAGCCGAAAAGAACGCATCGGCCTCCTTCGCACGCACGGCAGCGCAGCCTCGCACGATGCTCGAGTCCTTCTTTTTGCGTACGGCCTCTGCCGGATGCTCGGCCATGCCAATGACCTCAGACGCCACAAGCGGTTCCGCACGATCGGTCGCCTCGCTGAAGGGGGTGACCACCTCGTCTGTTCCGGCCACGAGCACCGTAAGTGTCGGATCGTTTTGCAGCGCCAGAGCAATGCCCTCACATACCACCTCGGGACTTTCGTCCCCACCCATTGCGTCAACACAAATACGTGACATCACGCTCTCCTCTCGGCCACAAACAAAGAAAGGCCGACCCAGAAGGGCCGGCCTCCTAGGTAAGCCGCTACGATGCTACTCGGTAACGATGACCTCACGGTCCTTGTAGAAGCCACAGCTTGGGCACACGTGATGCGGGAGCTTGGGGGCACCGCAACGCGGACACTCGGAACGGGCCGGAGTAGCGAGCTTGCTGTTAGCCGAGCGACGAGTATGGGTGGCGCCGCGGCCCTTCTTTTGCTTAGGTACTGCCATCGTATGACCTCTCTTGTCCTTGCTCGCCCACCGAGCCGGCAGGCGGTCTTGCCAAACGCACGTAAACACGCACTATATCACAAGATTCATCCAAGAAACAGCATGCACACGATTTACAGCAGGCAATCTGTAATGCATGGTGGCATGCTGTCAGGGCAAGCGATGGGGATACTCCCCATCGCTTGCCTCACTCGAGGTTGAGGTCGCGCAACGCGGCAAACGGGCTGTTTGCCATGCGCTCCTCCTCTGCCTCTCGCGCCAATTGCTCTGCATGTCCGCAATCAACGCGATTAAGATTTTCTCCACATACCGGACACAGTCCCGCACAGTCATCCTTGCAGAGCACCACATAGGGCAGCTCCATAACGAGGGCTGATGTTAGAGCATCCGTGAGGTCGATGGTGGAGTCAGCTCCGACGAGCGAATAGTCGGCACCCTCTTCCTCGTCTTCTTCCATCACTCCTGGATCGGGCTCGCTAAACAGGTAGTACTCGTCAACCTCACCCGCGATATCGAACTCAGTATCGTCAAGACACCGGTCACACGTTGCGCTCACACGTGCTCGCAGCACGCCCGTGGCCAAGATTCCCTCGCCTGCGTTTGTGAGCACGACGTCGTAGTCGGCCCCTTGCGGCAACACGAACTCGCGCTCGCCCAGTGCGAACGATTGCAAGTCAAGATGTGCGGCAACGTTGAGCGTGTCGCCCGCATCGGCAAGGCGATCGTCAAGCGAGATGATAACGTTATCCATGAAGCAACCTCAAACCCTACCAGGTTACGGAGTTGGACTGGTTGTTTGAACCTGAGTTCTCGTTTAGGGTCTGGCGAACACGCGTCACCGTACCCGTCATAGAACGCAGGTTGTCCTCAAGATGGGCGAGCACCGTATCTGCATATTCCTCGGCGTTGTAACGTGTGTCGCGCTCATATTGAGAAGCGGCGTCGCGGATGTTCTCGGCCTGCTGGGCGGCAAGACGGACGATTTCCTGATCGCCCGCGATTACCATCGCTTGCTGCTGAGCATCGGCGATGATGGCATCTGCCTGTTTCTGTGCGCGATCGAGCATCTCGCCCTCTTCGCGAATGATGCGACGCGCGTCCTGGAACTCACGCGGAAACACGCGGCGCATCTCGTCAAGAATCTCGTAGATGTCTTGCGCGTCAACAATCTTTCGCTGCCCGCCACCACCGAAGGGTGACTTTGCGTCGGCAACTATCTGCTCGAGCTCGTCGACCAGGGCTTCAATTTCCTCTCCTGGCTCCATTCGGAACTCCTTTCGTGATGGCATGTGCGGCATCTTTAGCTAAACTAACCAACAGTATCGCCTATGGTAGCAGATTATGCGCTCATGTGCCCACAGATAGCTGTAGGCGGCCGGACGAATGGATGGAACCCGTTACTGTTGAAGCAACCGATGGGATACTCAATCCTTGTGGCCGTAGCGCTCGGCAAGGCATGCGGCAACGTTTGCAGTGACAAGGGTGTCAACCGTCGAATCGAGCGATGCGAGCTCACGCACGATGGACGATGAAACATAGCCATACTGCGGGCTCGCCATTACAAACACGCTTTCGATGTCGGGCGCTAGATGGGCGTTGAGGTCGGCTTGTTGAAGCTCGTACTCAAAATCCGTCGCGGCACGCAAACCCTTAACCACGCCACTGGCCCCCACCTCTCTGCAAAAGTTCACCAGCAAGCCCTCGAACGGCAAGACGTCCACGCCCTCGACACCCTTTTCGATAAGCGCGTCTCGAATCATGACCACACGTTCGTCCAGCGAAAAAATCGTCCCCACGCCATGCTTGGACCTCGATGCAGCAACAGCGACCGTGACGCGGCCAAACAGCCGCTTTGCCCGCACAATTACGTCAAGATGCCCCAATGTGATGGGGTCATAGGTACCGGGAAGCACTACATGGGTAGGACTGCTATTCATCGTATTCTCCCATCCGAAGCAAGTCGATGCAGCTCGATGCCATCTTACGCGTTCGAATGAGCCGCGCGCCAGTGAGCGGCAGCTCTTCTCCTCTGTTCGAGCGCTCATACAAGACCAAACCGTCTGACGCAAGCTGACCCGTTTCGCCCAACGCCTCCACCAACCGCGCGACTTCCCTCGCATCCATCGCGTAAGGCGGATCGAGAAAGACCACCGAAAACGGAGCACCCCACAGACCTCGCTCCGCCAGCCGAAACACGTCACCGCACAGCACGCGCCACACAGCTTCGCCAGCCCCCATCTTCTGGCAATTCCTTCTGATGAGGGCCGACGTCTTGCGGTCACGTTCACAAAACGTGCAACTACGAGCCCCTCGCGAAAGAAGCTCAAGCCCGACAGCCCCCGATCCTGCAAAGGCATCCAGAACGGAACAGTCGCTCAGATCGAGCCCCTGTGCTGCGAGGACCATTGAAGCAATCGACTCCCGCATGCGGTCGGTCGTTGGTCGGGTTGCTCGCCCTTCGGGCGTATCGAACGTACGATTGCGCCACGTGCCTCCCACAATTCTCATGCTCGCTCAACCTCCGAAAAGTAAGCACCATAGCGCTGTTGACACTCCCATGCCAAGGCCGCATTGCGGGAACTCGAGAGATCGGGATCCGTCTGTGCGAGTTCTCGTGCGTCTTCATGCGCGGCCTCTACCAAATCGGCATCGGCCGAAAGGTCGCATACGCTCAGCATTACGCCACCATGCTGCCTATACCCCAGCACTTCTCCCTCGCGCCGAAGGCTCAGATCCAGCTCCGCCAGCTCAAATCCATCGGTCGTCGCCTCCAAAGCTGCAAGTCGCTGCCGAGCGGGAGATCGCGGACCAGCCGCGCATTCCAAATACACCATTCCCGCATCCTTGCCACGACCCACACGCCCGCGCAACTGATGCAACGTCGCAAGCCCAAAGCGATCGGCGTCATATATGTGCATCACGGTGGCATTAGGCACATCAACACCTACCTCGACCACTGTCGTCGAGACCAAGACGTCGATCTGCGCGGCCCTAAACCGCGCCATTACCGTATCCTTTTCTTCTGCGCTCATCCTGCCCGTAAGCACATCGAGGCGCATGCCCCTGAGTTGGCTTCGAGCAAGACTTTCGACCATCGTGGTGGCAGCATGGAGCTGTTTGGTTTGTGCCCTGGAACGCTCGGGCACATCGTCTAGCTCGCTTCCATCGTCGCGCTCGTCCACAAGCGGACAAATGACATATGCCTGATGGCCAGCAGCAACGGCATCTCGAATCGCCCCATAGGCCAAATCAGAGTTTTCGGGCGACACGACCTTGGTGGTAACTCCCGCACCAGCGATTGGCCGATGAGCAATACGCGAACACGACATGTCGCCATATACCGAAAGTGCGAGCGTACGAGGAATGGGTGTCGCCGTCATGGAAAGTAGGTCCGCCCCGGCTCCCTTGCCACGCAGCGACGCGCGCTGGTTCACGCCAAAGCGATGCTGCTCGTCGATGACGACCAAGCTTAGGCGTGCAAACTCCACGTCGTCAGAAAGAAGCGCCGTGGTCCCAAAGACGCAGCTCAGGCGTCCCGTGGCAAGCGCTTCCACCGTTCGAGCACGCTCTGCTGCCGGCGTCGCTCCCGTCACGAGTGCCCACGACACGTTCGCGGCATCGAGCAGCGGGCCAGCACTCGACGCATACTGCTTGGCAAGCACCGAGGTAGGTGCCATCATCGCCGCCTGTGTGCCGGTGTCGGCAACCGCAGCGAGGGCAACGGCTGCAACGACGGTCTTTCCCGTGCCAACGTCGCCCAGCAAAAGACGGTTCATCACCCGTGGCGCGGCCATATCGCCCAATATTTCGCTCAATGCCACCCGCTGCTCGTCAGAGAGAACAAACGGCAGTGCATTGCAAAGACGCCGGACGTGAGGGCCTTCCGTTTCGTGGGCTACGGGCACCGTGCCCGCAAGCTCAAGGTGCTGGCGCGTGAGCAGCGTGAGTTGAAGGGTAAGAAGCTCGTCGTAGGCCAAACGCCTCCTCGCCTCCTCCGCTGACTCGAGCGACTGCGGGAAGTGCACCTCACGCAGGGCCCGTGCCATGGTCATGAGCCCACGTTTACTCACAAGCTCTGCGGGGATCGCATCGCACACGTCACCCGTATCGGCCAATGCGCAGGCAACGATGCGACGCATCCATGACGCGCTCACGCCCTCCCCCACAGGATGTACCGGCAGCACGCGCGCGTAGCTGGCACCCTCACCCGCAGACAACAGCTCGTGGAAGCTCGGTCGCATCTGCTTGAACCCATAGGCAAAGGTCACCTTGCCCGAGAGCGCCACCAAATCGCCTTCCTTGAACTGGTCGGCAATCCATGGTTGCCGAAAGAACGTGGCCAAGAGCATTCCGGTGTCGTCCACGACGCTCACCTCGACGATCTGCATGCGTGGCTTAGGTCGCTTGAGCGTGACTTTGTCGATTCGGCCCACCACGGTGGCGTCGCTACCCACATCGGCATACCCGATGGGCACCACACGCGTAAAGTCCAAGTAGTGATTCGGCAGGTGATAAAGAACGTCGCGCACCCTATATAAGCCAAGCCTGCGCAACGCATCGGCACGTTTGCCGGTTACGTAACGCAGGCAACTGCAACTGTCACCTAGTTTGCAGGTACGCTCGATGCGACCCGCCGCATCACTGACGCTTGCCGTGGTCGCCATCGATGCGCCCTAGGTTACTCTATAGAGAAAATGACGGGATAGAGCGGCTGCTCGCCACGATGCGCGTCGATCTCGAGGTCGGGCTGAGCCTCTGCTATGGCATCCTGCAGCTCCTCAAAGTCCTCGTCAGAGAGGTCGCTTCCGGCAAGGATGGTCAGCGTATCTCCCTCCTCCTCGTCTTGCATGAGGTTGATGAGGTCGATTGCCACGGTCCTCACATCGGAGCCTACGACGCTGATCTTTCCGTCTTGGATTCCCATAACGTCTCCCGCGTGTATGGGAGACCCGTCGGCCGCCTGAGAGTCGCGTACGGCCGTAGTCACCTCGCCGTCTCGCACATCCTGCACCGCTTCGGCCATGGCCTCGGCGTTCTCTTTGGCACCGAGCTCGGAATCCACCACGATCATGGCGGCAAATGCCTGCAGTACCGAGCGCGTGGGCACTACGTATGCAGTGCACGACTCGCATGCACTGGCGGCAGCCTCCGCAGCCATGCGAATGTTTCCGTTGTCGGGCAATATGATGACCTCGTCGGCGTTGCAGGACTCAACCGCCTGCAGGATGTCGGCGGTAGACGGATTCATTGTCTGTCCACCCTGCACCACCACGTCTACGCCCAAGGACGAAAGAATCTCGGCCTCTCCGCTACCAGCAGCTACCGCCACGAAACCCAATGCCTTGTGCTCTGCATCGCTTTTGTCGGCACGAATGCCTTCCGTGCGTTCCTGCGCCTCAAGGTCCATGTTGTGGACAAAGACGTTGAACACCTGGCCACGATGGAGCATGTGTCTAATCACGCGGTCGGGGCGATTGGTGTGCACATGGCACTTAAAGTCCGGATTGGATCCCACGAGCAGCTCGCAGTCACCCATGGACGAGAAGTAACGCAGGCACGCTTCCTCGTCGAACAGCGGCGAGTCTGCGTGGAACAAGAACTCCGTGCAGTAGCGGAATTCCGACCCCTCCCAGTCGTCGTTGATTTCGATGTCGACGACGTTTGCCACATGGTCCTTCGCGCTGCCGGCACCTACCGTCGTCTGGAAGTCGGTAAGGACCTCCCCGCGACCACGATATGCGTTGACAAAGGCCTCTATGAAAGTCGCCAGACCAAAGGCGCCCGAGTCGACGACGCCGTTCTCCTTAAGAACCGGCAGCAGGTCGGGGGTACGTGCCACGGACTCGTACGCCTCCACTACAAGCTGATCGAGCATATCGTCGGCCGTCATGTCGCGATTGCGCGCAAGCTGATCTGCCGCATTCGACACGTCACGCAAAACCGTGAGGATGGTACCCTCCACCGGCTTGCGCACGGCCTTGAACGCCACCGTCACGCCGTTGCGCAATGCCGCGGCAATCTCGGCAGGTGTTGCGTGCTCGCCCTTCACGGGTACGAGTCCCTCGGCCACGCCACGAAGAATCTGGCTGGTTATAACGCCAGAATTGCCGCGAGCCCCCATGAGGGAACCATGCGTAATGGCCTGGGCAACGTCCTCCATGGAAGCGCTGTCGGCCAAGGATTCCACCTCGTGCACAACGGTGGCGAGCGTCAACGACATGTTGGTACCCGTATCGCCGTCGGGTACGGGAAAGACGTTGAGCTTGTTGATTTCCTCGGCCTTGTCTTGCAGCGCGCGGGCAGCGACGGGAAAACAAGCACGAATGTCGGTCGATATCATGGGACTAGGACCTCTGTTTCTAGATAACGTACAGATGTGCTAAGGGCATAACTAGTGGGAGCGCATGCCCTCCACATGAACACGCACTTTGACGTCGGTGAGCTCGGCAATCTGGTCGAGAAGAAACTTGACCGTGCTTTCGAGGTTGGCCGCAACGGACGACATGTTTACGCCCTGCTCGAGCACGACGTGCAAGTCGACCACAATGGTGTTGTTGTCCAGCGAAACCCCTATACCCTTGCGCAGGCGATGAATGGGCAGCAAGCGAGCGACACCCTGCTCCTCGTCGGTAAGTGCCATACCTACGACGCCGTAGCATTCAAGCGCGGCATACCCGGCAAGGTCTGCGATGACGTCATTTGAAACTCGTAGCATACCAGGGACGGTTGTAGCCATATGAGCCCCCTCTCGAATGATGAATCCACGTGATTATACCAGCATCTAGCACATATGGAATGTTTTGCAAAAATACGCAAAACGGCCACCACGATGCGGCGGCCGTTCTTGCAGTGTCCTGGCTTGCCCCAAACGCTAGCTGCGTGCCAAGTTGCCCTTCTTCAGGCAACGGGTGCAGACGTTCATCTTGCGCTTGTGTCCGTCCTTTACGATGGTGACGCGCTGAATATTGGGACGGAACTTGCGGTTGACCGTGCGAAACGAGTGCGAAATGGAACGCCCGGCAACGGGGTGCTTGCCGCAAATCTCACATACCTTGGACATGACAAAACCTCCAATGGCGGCGCCTCGGCGGGATGTGACCTTAGGCGCTCTACTCACAAAACATAGAGACTATACCACAATCCTTCGTGAAGGAGATGTGAATTCCATGCAATGACAGACAGTACCCCCATCGCTTCCCATCGCCTCAATCCTGCAGAAGAAACACGGCAAGAATACCGGAATGGCAGGTTAGCTCGCATGTTTTGTCGATGGCCTTGTTCGAGACGCCGCGATCACTCAATACGGGCATCCGGGCATGGTCGAGCGACCAGCGCACGCCCCGAGCGCTGACAACAGTGTTATCGGCCAGCGCGATCGCCGATATCGTCTGTCCTGGCACGGCCTCAAGACACCATGTGGACTCCCCCTCCGAGGAGAGAATGCGACATTCGAAGCCATCCTCCACCATACGTGGAGCTGCATGCACATAGCGCGCAATCACACCCCACACCGCAAGGGCATGGTCGGGCCTTCCGCCGCATGTGCAGGTCACGGTTAGACGTAGTGCCGATCCGCGACGCTCGGCCTCCTCGGCCGCACAGGCGATGGCGAGTCCGAGGTCGGTGTCGTCCTTCTCTACGGGGAAGCTACGCTCGGATGCCGCCACAGAACGGGCCCACCCAAGTGCCTCGTGGCTAGCCGAGTCCGCGTCGCCACACAGAAGGTCTAGGTCAATGTCTGCCGAACGTGCGACCTGCGCGCCATGGTCTGCAGCGACCACCCAATCATTCTCTTTGGCCAAGCGGGCCACGAGCCCGGCAGAGCTCGGTTCGGGCGACCCATTTACAACAAGGGCCCTCATCACGTGAGGAGCAAGCTCCGACAACTGAGCGGGATGGACGCCCTCATAACCTCGGGCGACCGTCGTTGCCCATGTGCGCAAAAATGTCTCGTCCCTACCGTCGTGGTCATTGAGCAGGGCCATTACGGGAAAACCGGCGCGAGCTGCCGACCTCACACCGAAAGGCGCATCCTCAAACACCCACGTGTCGGCCCGCGGCGTGCCGAGTCGTCGCTGCGACTCCAAATATACGTCCGCATATTCCTTGCCCCGACCAACGTCTCCCGCAAACACGAGCTCATCAAAGTATTCAAGCAGTCCATGTGCCATGAGTGCCGAACGCAGCAGCGCGGTAGGAGTCGAACTGGCAATGACCATGGGCACTCCCATACGAGCCAGCTCATCCAAGAACTCCTTGCAGCCGGCGAAGGGCTGCACCTCGGTTTGGTAGGCGCGCTCCACCATGGTCCACAGCTCACGATAGAGGGCTTCTCCGCTCTCCCCTATCCCAAGGTTGTCGTGATACCAATAGCACTTTTTGTCCATGTCCAGCGACTCATGCTCGGCAAACACCCTCTCTGCATCGCGAACGCCATAACGCCTGAGCAGTCCGACGCAGGTGGATGTCCACATGGGCATGGAGTCCAGAAGCGTCCCGTCACAGTCAAAGATGGCACCTTGTATGGCCATTTGTCGCTCCCTCCTCGCGGCATGCGTCCCCATTGTAGCAGGGATGGATTTGTCAAAGGATGCTGTTGCCGAACGCAAATCTGGTAAGGTATATCTTCGAAATTCGCAAGATCGAAAGGTTTCGTTATGGCACGCTACGATTACCAGTGCCCCTCGTGTGGCACGCAGTTTGAGGTCGAGCACCCGATGGCAGAGCACCCCGAAATCATCTGCCCGACATGCGGCTCCGTCGCACAACAGGTCTTTGGGACTTCGGGAATCGTGTTCAAGGGATCGGGCTTTTATAACACAGACCAACGCAACACGGGCAGCAAGTCCAAGTCCGAATAGCCGTCCACAACAGGCGGATGTCGTGAGACGCTTTGCCGGGCAGCTTGTCTCACCCAGACGAGCCGCCCGGCAAAGCGTCTTATGCTTGAGGAGGAGAGATGCCCTTTACCATCTTGCGCAACGACATCACCCGCATGAACGTGGACGCCATCGTCAACGCCGCGAACGAGCAGCTTCGTCGTGGCGGTGGCGTGTGCGGAGCAATCTTTTCCGCCGCCGGCGCACGCGAGCTACAAGCAGCCTGCGACAAAATCGGTCATTGTGACACGGGAACGGCCGTTGCGACTCCAGCATTCGCGCTTTCCGCGCGTCACGTCATCCATACCCCCGGACCCATCTGGCGTGGCGGCAATTCCGGCGAGGAACAAGCCCTGCGCAGTTGCTATAGATCATCGCTCGAGCTCGCCTTCGAACTCGGTGACACGTCCATAGCCTTTCCGCTCATTTCATCGGGCATCTATGGCTATCCCAAGGAACAGGCCATCGACGTGGCGCTCGACGAGATTCGCACGTTCTTGGCAGCCGAGGATCACGAACTGGACGTGTATCTTACCCTCTTTGACATCGAGGCAATGAGGGCGGCAGACGGACGCTTTGGCCCCATCACCGCCCTCATCAACGACCTCTATGCCGAGCAGCACGTACAGAGGCGACTCCAGTGGGAACGGCCTTTCGCGGCACCGACCCCAAGTTTCCGTGAAGAAGAGAGGATGGCTCCGCAAGCGCCCGCGGCGGCATCTGCGCCACAAGGTGCCGCCCGACCAAGGGGACGGCGATTCCCAGCCCTCAACCGGTTACTGGAGCGAGTGGACGCCGGTTTTTCGCAGACGTTGCTTGCTATGATCGACGAGCGCCACCTCAAGGACAGCGAAGTGTACAAGCGCGCCAACATAAGTCGCCAGCACTTCTCAAAGATTCGCAACAATCCCGCCTACCAGCCAAAAAAGGCCACGGTACTCGCGCTTGCCATCGCGCTTGAGCTCACGGCCGACGACACACGCCTTTTGCTGGAGCGAGCTGGATTCGCCCTCACCCGCGCCGACGCGCGTGACGTCATCGTAGAGTACTTCATCGACCACGGACAATACGACATCTACGAGATCAACCTCGCGCTCTACGCCTACGACCAACCCCTCCTCGGATAAGGATGAAAGAGTCCTCCTGGTAGTGTACAAAGCACCCGGACAATGGAAAAGGCGGGGGGCGGAGGTTATGTGCCTGCGCGAGTTCCGCAGTGAGCAGGGGCTCGGGAGCGAGGACTGTCTGAGCCCAGGCACATAACCTCCCCCGCCCTGTTACGTCACCACTTGCACGCGGCTGCCCTTTGCGCTCGCCTTTACCTCGACGCGCTGCTCAATGCGCTTCTCGAGCTCTTCCACATGGCTGATGATGGCCACCAGACAGTCGCCAGAGGCAAGGTCGGAGAGCACGCGCATGACCTGCTCGAGCGAATCGGGATCCAACGATCCAAACCCCTCGTCGATGAACACCGTGTCCAAATGCATGCCTCCTGCACGCTGCTGGGCATAGTCAGAGAGTCCCAAAGCCAACGAAAGTGACGCCTCAAAGCTCTCGCCACCCGAAAGCGACGACACGGGACGGCGTTTGCCAGTCGCATAGTCAACAACGTCGAGCGAAAGCCCGCCTTTGCCACGACTCTCGCCTTCGGCATTGCGTACCAGCTGGTAATGACCGCTCGACATGACCGAGAGGCGCTTGTTTGCGCAGATGACGATCTGGTCGAAGTAGAAGCCGAGCACGTAGCGTTCAAACGAGATGCGGTTGGTCCCGCTGGCCTGTCCACGTGCGATACGAGACACCCTGTCGGCGGCAGCCATGGCTCGCTCGAGTCCGGGAAGGCGCTGCGCGATTGCATCCATCTCTTCGATCGTGCGCTCGTTGAGCGCGACGCGCGCCTCTGCCCCACGCACGGCCTTGTCGGCAGCCTGCTCTGCAGCCTGAGCGACCAAAAGGGCCTTGCGCTGTTTTCCGGTCCCGGGCTTCTCGTCGCCCTCGCTCACCCCGAGCTCCTTGAGGCGAGCCCGTCGTTCGGCCAGCACCGACGTCGCCGACGCCTGCTCGCGCTGGGCTTTCTCGAGGGAATTGCGGGCTTCGTTCAGCTCGAATTCCGCCTCCTTGCGCTCCTTTATAACCTGTTTGAGCGAGCGTTGTGCCTCATCGCGCGAAGGGCAGGGCAAGCTTGCAGAAACCTCATCCACACGCGCCTGCTCGGAGGCGACATCCGCCAAGGCGACTTCACAAGAGCCGGCAAGCTCAACAAGGGCCTCACGTACCGAGACAAGTGTCTTTTCGTCAGCCGACAATTGTGTGCGCAGCAGCTCGAGTTCCTTGAGCTTCGCCTCCAGGGCACGAGACGCCTGTTCCTGTTCGGCAGCGCGATCGCGGAGCGTCTGACGAAGCTTGGCAACCTCGATGGTCGCCTGGCGCTCTGCCGCCTCGCCTTGCAACTGCTCAGCACTGTTGGTCGACGGTGCCAGCAAGTCTGTCACCTCGGAAAGCGTCGAGCGTGAGCGTTCGTCGACTGCGGCACGAAGCTGCAGATATGTGTCCTGTAGGTCGCTCAGGCGTTCGTCGGCCTTCCGTTGCCGCTCGCGGGCGGCGGTAAGCGAACTTCGGTCGGGCGCCACGTTAGTGGGTTTTGCCGGTGACGGGTGCTCCATCGACCCACACACGGGACACGGCTTGCCAGCCTCCAAAGACGATGCCACAAAGGCCGCATCGTCGGCAATCAGAGCACTAAACAGTTCGTCCGCCTCAGCGCGGAGCCTTGTTGCCTCCCCGCGCGCACGATCGACCTCGCCGGCCTTTGTAACGAGCGCCGCCCTGTCCTTTGCGAGCCTCGAAAGCGAGTCGGCAATCTCTTTGGCACGTTCCACCTGTCTTGCCGTCTCGTCACGCAACGCCTTGGCGTGCTCGAGCTTGCCCGAGACGTCTTGAGCGACCGAAAGCTCCACGCGGGCTTGCGCAATGGATTCCTCCAGACGGGCACGCTCATCCTCGCGTTTCTTGCGTTGATCCAAAAGCCCCTCGCTACGATTCTTTGCTTCCTTGAGCGCGGTGTGCCTGCGCTCGAGTTCGTCATAGCGGGGCAACGCACGAGTCAGCTCATCCTCGCGTGCGACAAGTGCCCGATGACGCTCATCGTAGTCCGCGCTCGCGTCCTCGAGTGCCTTGCCATATACCTTTACGTGCGCATTTGCGCGCACGAGCTTGCGCTGCGCTTCTTCGGCGGCCACGATCGCCGCTCCAGCCTCCTCGGCTTTGCGCAGCGCGAGACGCGCTTGCACCGTCGCCTCGCGAGCGTCATCGCGGTCCTTCTCGGCCAAGCTCACCTCATCCCGCTGACGATTCACGATTCCTCGTGCAGCGTCGATGCAGTCCTTCGCCGCCAAGGCCGGATGTGGCTTGCTCAGCGTCCGCTGAAGAGGGTCGTGAACCTCGATGATGCCTCTATCAAGACGGTTGACGCACGCCTCGAACTCGGAACGCGTCACATCAAGGGCCTCTTGCGCCTCACGTGCGTTCTTTGCAAGCTCGGCCGCAAAGTTGTCGAGTTCCTCGGTGCCAAAAATCTTTCGCAGCACGACCTCGCGCTCCGCAGGATCGGTACACAATAGGTCCCTAAAAGCGCCCTGCGCAATCATCGTCACCTGCCTGAACTGGCCATAGCTTAGTCCCAGCAGGTCTGTAATGCATTCGTTGACTTGTCGCGTGTTGCTTCCCAGCGTCACGTCCCCACTCGTAAGCTCGGCAACGGCCGCCCGCTTTACGAGCGCTGATGAGCCGTCGCCTCCCGAGCGCTTGCGCGCAAGCTGTTGCTGAGGACAACGCCTAACCGTATATTCCTGACCAGCATGCTCAAAGGTCAAAGATACCTCGGTCGGCGTTTCGGAGTCCGCGAAGTCCGACCGCAGGGTCTGCACGTCACGATCGCCCGACGACTCCCCAAACAACGCGTAGGCAATGGCGTCAAAGAGCATCGTCTTGCCCGATCCCGTGTCCCCGTAAATAAGATACAGGCCATGGTCACCGAACCTCGAAAAGTCGATGTCCACATTTCCCGCATAGGGTCCGAAGGCTTGGAGCTTGAGTTCAAGTGGCCTCATGCGTCATCGCCTCCCTTCGTGAGCACCTTCTCCAAGGCGTCATCCACCAGCTTCGCCTCGTCCGCGGCGAGTTCCTTGCCCGTCTGCGCCAAGAAGAACTTGCGAAAGAGGTCGCCCATATCGGTGTCGAGGTCCACCTCGTCCTGAAGCTGCTCAGCTCCCGCGGCACGCGTGATGGCATTGTCGAAGCTTACCTGTTCCAAATTGGGCCACACACGCCGAAGTCGTGCCACTACATCGACGGGATCGTCGTCGGTAACCACGGCATGGATAAAGTCTTCGCGCTTTGACTCGTTCTCCTGCTGAGCAGCTCTAACGAGTTCGTCCACACTTCCACGCTCTTCCCTTAAGTCGCGCAGAGGCTCCACCGGAACCAGCCGATACTTTACGCGCGTGGCTCCGTCCTCACGCTTGATGCCGACGACAACAAAGGACTTGTGCTGGCTGACTTCGGACGAGGAAAGTTTAAGCGGGCTGCCTGCATAGCGAATCGTATCGGCACCGACGCGCTGAGGTCCGTGAACGTGCCCAAGGGCCACGTAGTCAAATCCGTCGAATACGCTCCGATCCACATTGTCGAGGGTGCCGAGCGAAAGGTGCTCGGAATCGCTGCGCTCGGGAGAGACTCCCGAGTTTGTAACGAACTGGTGCGCCACGCACACGTTTGGTCGCTTCTGGAACTCGTCAAGCGACCGAATGTAATCGCACACCAAAAGGACTCCCGTCTCGTAATTGATGACGCTGCCTGCGTCGAGCTCCTGTTCCTTTGCCCATGCACGCACGTCGGCAGGGCGCACGAACGGCACGAGCCAGAAGTTCACGCCATCAACCACCACCGGTTTCATCTTGCCCCTGAGTTCTCCAGCAATATGGATGCCAGCTCGCGCAATGAGGTTCGACCCCACCGCGAGCCGCGCGCCAGAGTCATGATTGCCGCTTACCGCCAAAACCGAGATGCCAAGGTCGGCCATCTGAGTTATAAAGCTGTCCCACAGGCGCACCGCGACCTCTGCGGGATTGGTACTGTCGTACACGTCACCCGCCACGACGAGCGCCTGCGCCCCAGAGCGCTCCACGAGGCCTTTGAGCTGGCGCAACACATGCCTGCAGTCCTTCTCGAGCGACATCTGGGAAAGCTTGCGACCTAAGTGCAGGTCGGCAGTGTGAACAAACCGCATGTTGTTCCAATCTTTCTTCTTCCGACGAATACGTCCTAGTATACCCCGTATGAAGACCTTCTTATCCTTCGTCCACCGCCTTCCCCATTCTTTGCCGAGAAACTTGGCACGCCCTTAGCAATGGGAACGGCCCCGAATCGCTCCGGAAGCCGTTCCCCTTGAATCGCTCGTGATATGTCCAGGAATCGTCGCCTGGCTCAGCCCATGTCAGGATAGAGCTTAGATGCCCCACGGGAGGGAGTAGCTGTCCCACGGCCATGTTTGTTGCTGCTGGCGAGGATCGTTCTGTTGCTGGTTCAGATACTCTTCGTACTGCTGCATCATCTGCTGTTGTTGCTGCTCCTGCTGACGCGCCTGCTCTTCCTGCTGCGCCTGCAGCTTCTCGTCAGAGCCAAGCTTTACCTTGACCGTCTGCTCCTTGCCGTTGCGCACGAATGTAACGTCGACCTCGTCACCCACGGAGTACGAGCGAATCGCCAGAATGTAGTCGTCTGCCGACGAGACGTCGTGGTCACCGATGCGCGTGAGGATGTCGCCCACCTGGATGCCGGCAGCCGCGCCAGGGCCGTCTTCCGAGACTTCTGCCACGTAGGCGCCATGGTCAATCGATAGATGGTTCGCCTGCGCCGTCTGGGAGTTGATGGTGCTGCACGAGAGTCCAATGAAGGCATGGGTAACCTGCTCGCCGGCAATCACCTTGTTGGCAATGTCCACGGCATAGTTACCGGGAATGGCGAAGCCGATGCCCGAGAAGGACTCCACGCCCGAGGCGTTGACATAGAGGGTGTTGATGCCCACGAGCTTGCCTTCGTCGTTCACCAACGCACCGCCAGAATTTCCGCCGTTGATGGCGGCGTCAACCTGAATGAGGTTGGTGTAGAGCGTGTTTGTGGAGCCCGTCGAGCCCTGCATGAGCGTATTGCGGTACAAGGCGCTGACGATTCCCGAGGATGCGGACTGGTCGAGTCCCAGCGGGCTGCCGAGCGTCATGACCCAGTCGCCCACCACGAGCTCCGAAGAGTCGCCGATCTCCATGGGCGTCACCACGGCACCGTTGAGCTCGGCCTTGATGACCGCCACGTCACTCGACGCATCTCCGCCCACGAGCGTGGCATCGTAGGTCTTGCCCTCAATCGTCACCTTGATGGCCGTGGCATCGCCGGCCACGTGCCAGTTGGTGATGATGTTTCCGTCGGTGTCGAGCACGACACCCGAGCCAATGCCCTCACCCTCGGCCGTGGTCACATTCACCGCCACGACGGATGGCAGGCACTTGGCAGCAACCGCCTGGGAGACGGTCGTCTCATCCGACGCCTTGGTAAGGTTGATCGTCTGAGCCGTTCCCGAGCTGGACGTCGTTCCAGAGCTGGTACGCACACCGAGTACGCCCGTACCGATGAGCGCGCCAATGAGCGCTGCCGAAACAGCTGCTCCTGCAATCGCGCCGCCCAGAACGCCCTTCCAGCCCGATCCCTTGGTCGACACCTCGGGTGCTGGTGCCGTATAGGAGTATTGCTGCTGTGGTCTTGCCATGGGAGCATGCGAGTCACGCGCGATGTGGTCTGCCTGCGCGGAGTTCCGTCTGCGCCGGGTCGGCTGACCTTCGTAGTTATGGTCGTCGTAATCGCGGCCAGGAACGGGAGGCATTCCGCTGTTGTTCTGTACCATCGTTCTCACCTTTCGTCTGACATCCGTCTGATGTTCTCGTTACGTAGGAAAATGTACCCTCGATAAAGGCTTCCAATCAACAGAAAGGCTTGGTTCACACCTGTGAAACAAGCCTTTTAGTTCTCTGAAACTCCCTGTACGGCAGTTGAAAAACTGCCGAGGTAGCACCTACATCTTAAAAAGGTACCCCACGCCGCGAACCGTCACGATATGTGCCGCGACCTGCGGTCCTACCTTCGAGCGCACGCGCCGGATGTGCACGTCCACGGTGCGGGTACCACCGCAATACTCGAATCCCCATACGCGATGGAGCAACGTCTCGCGCGAATACGCCCGCGAAGGATGAGTGGCCAAAAACGAAAGCAACGAGTACTCCATGAGGGTAAGGTCCACCGGCTGATCGTCTATGTAGACCTGATACGTCGCCAGATTGATGGTCATGTTGTCGACGTTCACGATGTCGGCCGGAGCGCTCTCCTCCCCCGGCCACAAGAGCAACTTGCAGCGCATCTCGAACTCCGCGGCGCTTGCCGTCGACACGATAAAGTCGTTGCGACCCTGCACGGGCATTCGGAGGCTACCGAGCTTATCTTGATCCTGAACCACCAACGTGGGAATAAAGCCATTCTCAGCGACGTATGCGTCCACACTGTTGAGCGTGTCCTCATCGAGCCCCATGGCATCCAAAATGACCAAATCAAACTCGTGCCCCGAAGAGATGGCCTGCGAGAAGGTGTCGGGAAACGCAAGGGCAATCGACACGTCAAGCACGTGCGACAGCTCTCGCATGCGCTGGTGATGGCGAGTTGATCGGGCAATAAGCAGGATGTTCTTGTGATGCATAGACGAACTCGATTCCATTGGGTTAAAAACACGTAACGCATAGTACCACAGAATCGCATTCGACAAACAAAAAGAGTAAAGCACAGCACAAAACGGGACCCAAACAAAGGGGTAACCCCCTCACTTGGTCCCGTTCAATGCGCTCGGGGACAACCCCGTCAGCTGGCAAAGCGTTACTTAATGCTACCCAGGAACTCTGCCGTGCGTGCATGCTGCGGATGGTCAAACACGTCCTCGGGCTTCCCCTGCTCCACGACGACGCCACCTTCCATGAACACTACGCGATCGGCGACCTCACGCGCGAAGCCCATCTCGTGCGTGACCACAATCATGGTCATGCCGCCATTCTCGGCAAGGTCGCGCATTACGTCCAGAACTCCGCGTACGAGTTCTGGGTCCAGAGCCGAGGTCGGCTCGTCGAACAGCAGGACGTCGGGATGCATGGCAACAGCACGAGCGATGGCCACACGCTGCTGCTGGCCGCCCGAAAGCTGTGCCGGCTTGAAGTCCGCACGATCCAGGAGTCCAACGGCCTCAAGCTGCTTGAGCGCCTCCGCCTCGGCCTCGGCCTTGCTCTTTTTGAGCACCTTGGTTTGGCCGATCATAACGTTGCCCTTGGCGCTTAGGTGCGGAAAGAGGTTGAAGCTCTGGAACACCATGCCCAAGTTTTGCCGCAGCTTGTTGACTTCCCTCGTTCCCAAGTGACCCGTAATCTCGTTGTCCTCGATGAGGATGTGCCCCGCTGTGGGAGTCTCTAGAAGGTTGATGCAGCGAAGCATCGTGGATTTTCCGGAACCCGATGGCCCCAGCACGCACACAACCTCTCCGGGCCATACCGTGAGGTTGACGTCTGTGAGTACCTGCGTCTCGCCGTCAAAGGTCTTCATGAGGTGCTCGATGCGCACGCATGGATGTTCATGCGGCTCAAAGCTGTGCTTGGTGAGTCCCTTGTCCCGCTCGTGAGCCTGTGCGGCTGCGACCTCCGCATCGAGTGCGGGCGGAACGCGCCTTGCCTCTTGGCGAGCCTCGACCCGCGCCTTTGCCTTATCGAACACTTGCGGTACCTCCCATCACGCTGGTCCCCGCCTTGAATGGGGCGCTGAGCGCTTCGACGAGCGAAGGCTCCGCACCAACAGCCTGACCATCGACTACGGCAACCTCGGCTTTCTTTGCCTTGGCCTTGGGCCTGGGACCACCGCCACGCTCGGACTTCGCGATGCGCTTCTCGATGGTACTTACCACCTTGATGAGCGGCAACGTAACGATGAGATAGAAGATGGCTGCCGTCACGTACGGGGTCATGTTGCCCGTTACGGACGTGAGGTTCTTCGAGAACATCATGAGCTCCATGACGCCCACCGACGAAAGCAGCGAGGTGTCTTTGAATGCCATGATGAAGTCGCTTGTAACGGTGGGGATGACGCGACGGATCGTCTGGGGAAGAATGATGTTTACCATCGTCTGCAAATGTCCCATGCCCAAGCTCGCCGCGGCCTCATATTGACCCTGGGGAATCGACTCAATGCCCGCACGGAAAATCTCGGCCAAATAGGCAGACGAGTTGATAGCCATCACGATGATGCCCAGCACGTTGTTGTCTATGTTGATGTTCATCATGGGCAGGCCAAAGAACATGATGTAAATCTGTAGGAATAATGGCGTGCCGCGCAAGGTGTTGATGTAGATGATGGCGATTGCACGCACCAACCTATGACGGCTGATCTTCATCAGAGCAAAGACGAGGCCGAGCAGAATGGCAAACGGATATGACGCAATCACGATACCCAGACACAAGAGCCAGCCCGGGAACAGCGAAGAAAGCGATGTGAGTATGAGCTGAGGTTTGAGGAACATGCCCAAGAACTGGTTGGCGTTCCATTGCTTGACCCACTCCTGATTGTCGAGCCAATTGACCATAGATTGCAACGGCGTGTTGGCAATAGTCTTTATGGGAGGATCCGAGTCCTTGAGCTTTTGCTCGCCATCCTGGTTTTGGTAGGTGCCGCTCACCACCACGTCTCCACCTGTCGAAGGCAGGGTCATGTTGTAAATCTCTAGGCGGATAAGAAGTCCTTCGCCTATGGGTTCACCAAAGCTCACGGTAAGAGTGTTTTTGTCCGCAGACACCTCGCTCTCCACGGGAGCCCTCGACAATCCCTCAAGCGCGGTCACCTTGGTAGTGCTTTCGGCGAACGATCCGTCTGCGGGAATCTCGAGGTGAATGGAGCTGACCTTCTCGCCCTCCTCTACCGTACCTTCCCATGTGAGGCGCGTCGGCAATCCTCCGATAACTTCCGAGCCGCCGTCCTCATTTGGCTTTGCCGTTGCCTTGTTGGTGGTAAGCCCCCACGCTTGGACAGGCAGGGCACACACAAAGGCAAGTGCAAGGACGATGGTGCACGCCACGCTGCGCGACCTCGCATCCATGCATGTTCTACTCATTGCGACTCTCTTTCTTGCATGGCAACAAACCGGCGTGCGGACGCACGCCCTGCGCCTCTTTACAGTTCTTGGCCGAACCACTTCTTTTGGAGCTTTGCCATGGTGCCATCCTGCTTGATGGCCTCAAGCGCGGCATTGATGTCATCGAGGAGCTGTGGATTGTCCTTGGACACCGCGATGCCATACTGCTCGCCCGTCGGAATCTCTTCCTCGATTTCCAAGCCATCGAATCCGTTCTCGTTGATTTGGTACGAGGCGACCGGCAGGTCGGTGACGAGCGCATTAAAGTTGCCCGTGGATACGCCCTCCATTGCCGTGATGATGTCGTCGAGGCCCTTGATGTTGCCAGCAGAAGCGGCCTTGGGGAAGTTCTCCTTTGCCCAGTCGGCTCCCGTCGTGCCCGCCTGCACCGCAATGGTCTTCTCGTCGGAATCGAGGGTCTTTAGGGTCTCTCCCGAACCCTTCTTGATGACGAGGGACTGGTTCGAATCCAAATAGGGATTCGACAGATTGACCTCTTGTTTGCGATCCTCGGTAATGGTCATTCCGGCTATGGCGATGTCGGCCTTGCCGCCGGCCTTGATGGTGGGAACAAGAGAGTCGAACGACTGGTTGCTCTCGGAGGTCCAATTGGCCGTAAGCCCCATGTGCTCGGCGATTGCGTTAGAGAGCTCGATGTCGAATCCCTTGGCCTCGCCAGTTTTCTCGTCCATAAACTCGAAGGGCGGGAAGTACATGTTGGAGATGCACGTGAGCTTGCCTTCCTCCACCAACTTGGCACCCGCTCCCGCAGCTGCCGCAGGTGCCGACCCCTCAGAGCCGCCACTTGCCTGCCCACCGCAGCCCACAAGGCTCGTGAGGCTCAGGCCGCCAAGAACGAGCGCACTGTTTTGCAGGAAACCACGACGCGACATAGTACTCATTGGATATCCTTTCATTTTTTGCCCCAAGGACATGACAGGTCTGTACAAGCATAGCAGAGGTGGGACGAGCATTCCGTCTCGTCCCACCTCGTTGGTACGCATATGGTTTAGAGCACTTCGTTAAACCACTTTTTCATGATCTGATCGATAGTGCCATCGGATTTCATCTCGGCAAGCGCCTTGTTGATGCCCTCGGTGAGCTTGGCGTTGTCCTTGGAGACAACGATGCCGTACTGCTCGCCCGTGGGAATCTCGACGGCCACCTCGTCGTTCGTGAAGGACTCCTTGCAGTAGTTCGCCATGCACGGCAGGTCCGCGACGACGGCGTCGCACTTGCCGGACTCAAGATTCTGCAGGCAGTCGATGGCATTGTCGAGCGGCAGGCACTCGGCATTGGGAAGGTTCTCGTTCACCCACTCCTCACCGGTGGTTCCCTGCTGAACGGCAACGATGATGCCACTGGCATTGAGGTTCTTGATGGTCTCGTCTTCCTTGGTGCCCTTCTTGTCGGAGCCCTTCTTCATGACGATGGCCTGGTTGGAGTCGATGTAGGCATCCGAGAAGTCGATCTCCTTCTTGCGCTCGTCATTGATGGTGAAGGAGGATACGCCGATATCTGCCTTGCCGCCCTGCTTGATGAGGGGGATGATGGTATCGAACTTCATGGGGTTGAGCCACTTCATCTGCAGGCCCAGACGCTTTGCGACCTCGGTGACCAGGTCGATCTCGAAGCCCTCGTATTCGCCAGCCTTGCCCTCGACGACGGATTCCAGAGGAGGATACGCCATGTCGGAAGCACCGATGAGCGTGCCATCCTCAACGAGCTTGTATCCCTCGGCGGTCTCCTTTGCGCTGGCATACCAACCAGCGGCTTTGGTGCTGGCCTCTTCGGTAGTCGCTCCCGAATCGGCGGAGCCGGCGTTGGCTTCGCTCTGGCTCTGGTTGTTCTGGCCGCCGCAACCCACGAGGACCAAGCAGAGTGCACACAGACAGGCAAGCCCTCCGAACAGCCACGACTTCTTGAATTGCTTCATGGTACTCTCCTTTTCCGACATATAGAGACAGTGGACAAGTATGTGTGACAAACCGACCCATTCGCAGAATCGGGCGTATCTATTTACCAACTGGCTATAAAACGCCACGCTCTCGCGCTAGAAGCCCGCATAGTAATGACGCTTCTCCCAGTCCGTTATGCTCGTGCAATAGTCGTTCCATTCCAGCCGCTTCTCGGCCAAGAGGAAGTCGCAGATGTGGTCGCCGAGGGTCTGACGCATGAGCTCGCTCTCCTCGAACGCTTCGATTGCCTCGCCAAGCGTGCGCGGCAGGTGCGTTCGGCCCATGCTCACCATGTGGGCATCAGTCACATCCTTGCCCGTATACTCTACCGGCAGGGGCAGCTCGTCCTCGATGCCCTTGAGTCCCGCAGCAATCGTCGCCGCCAAGGCGAGATACGGATTCGTGGTGGGGTCGGGATTGCGCAGCTCGATACGAGCGCTCAGGTGCTTGCCAGGCTTATGGGCGGGAATGCGGACGAGCGCCGAGCGATTCTTGCGGCCCCACGTGGTATAGACCGGAACCTCGCCGTTGGGCACCAGGCGCTTGTACGAATTGACGGTGGGGTTGGTGACGAGGCAGAACTCCGGCGCATAGCGTAGGATGCCCGCAATATAGTGATGTGCGAGCTTGGAAAGATGGCAGTCTTCCGTACCCCAAAAGAGGTTCTCCCCGTCTCGGCTAAACAGCGATTCGCTAATGAACATGCCCGATCCGGAGCAACCCGCGAGCGGCTTGGGCATGAACGACGCAAACAGGCCCTGCTCGTTAGCCTCCTGCTTGATGATGAGGCGTGCGGTCATGATGTTGTCGGCGCAGCTCAAGGCGTCACAGTAACGCAGGTCGATTCCGTTTTGCGACGGTGCGTTGGAATGATACGAATACTGCACGGGGATTGACATCTTTTCGAGCATGAGCGTCGTCGAGCGTCGGATGTCACGCGCGGAGTCATAGGGCGTGAGGTCAAAGTAGCTCGCGTGGTCCACCGGCACGGGCTCCTTGTCGTCGCCAAAGTAAAAATATTCGAACTTCGGTCCGACATGGGGCACGAATCCCTTTTCGTCCGCATCGGCAATCACACGCTGAAGGCACGAGCGAGAGTCGCCTGCAAAGGACTGTCCGTCCGGCGTGCAGATGCTACAAAAGATGCGTGCTACACCGCTGCTGCTCGGGCGCCAGGGCAGTATTTGGAATGTCGCGGCATCGGGGAACGCGAGCATGTCGGATTCCTCAAGCGAAACGAAGCCGGCAACAGCAGAGCCATCGAATCCGATGCCCTCCTCAAACGACTCCTCGAGCTCGGCGGGCGAAATCGAGAACGACTTAAGATTGCCAAGGACGTCCGTAAACCACAAGCGCACAAAACGGATATCACGGCGCTCGACCGTGCGTAGAACAAAGTCTACGTTCTTGTCATTTATCATGGTGCTCTCCCAACAGATGACTACCCTTCCCCATGCTGAACAGCAAGACCATGACACATCGTTGTTTCGGCATGGTTTCTTGCATGTCACCAAGGAGTGAGGCTGCTCCGCCATTGAGCAAAAGATACGAACCTTTTGAACTTGACGAACACGAACCATATTGACGAATCACGTTCACAAAAGATAACGTAGATACTATCTTTATGCTTTTTCATAGACTCGGGGAGGATTGGTACCCATGGCGGTCTTCGTCACCGGCGATATCCACGGTTGGCTCGACATCGGAAAACTCACACCAAACCGCTGGCCGGCCGGCACCAAGCTTCGGCGAAGCGACTTCCTCGTGATTTGCGGCGACTTTGGATTGGTGTGGAACAACCCCATCACGCTCGAGGAGAAGTTCTTCATCGACTGGCTCGACAGCCGTCCGTGGACAACGCTCTTTATTGACGGCAACCACGAGAACTACGACCTTCTGGACACGTTCGAGACCTCCGACTGGCGTGGCGGCAAGGTGGCGGTACTTCCCGGCACAAGAAACGTCATTCACCTCCTGCGTGGTCAGATTTACGAGATGGGCAGGTACGGACGTTGGTTCTGCATGGGCGGCGCCCCATCGCACGACACGGCCAGCCGCGTGGCCGGCAAGTCGTGGTGGCCGCGCGAGATGCCGAGCCAGCAAGAATACGACGAAGGTCGCAAGAACCTCGAACGCGTGAACTACGAAGTTGACTATGTCTTTACGCACGAGGTACCCCGCAGCCTTCGCCGATTTGCCATGGCACGCCATTTCGACAAGAGCCGCGAGCAAGACGACGAGCTCTCGGCGTACCTGCAGACCGTGGAGGATCGGCTGGACCGCAATCGCCTAAAGATGTGGTATGCCGGCCATTACCACGACGACATCATGCTGCGCGACAAGAGACACTGTGTTTTGTATGGCCAAATCGTCGAGCTGGGTGGCCTGCCCGACGGACGGGTACACCGCCACATGCCATACTGCCAAGAGTCCTGGATAGGCGTCAAAGGAGCCGGCAAGAGATATCGCGAATGGGTACTCTCACGACGCATCCTGGGATGCGCCATCAGCTGGACGGACAACGAGAACATTAGTCTCGCAACCGCGTCGATGTTTGGCAAGATCACGTTCTTCCCAAGATCCGATGGCCCCGAGATTGTGGAGATGAAGATCGTTCGCAAAAACGACGGACAGCCCATGTTTAGGGTGCGCTTCGAGCTCAATGACGAGCTCCGAGCCCAAGAGCTATTCCTCGAGATGACCGAGGCACTCGAACGTACCGACACGCGCGGCGTCACCCGAATCCTGCTCTGCTGCAATGCCGGCGTTACCACCACCCTGTACGAGCAAAAGCTCAACGCCCTTGCCGAGAGCCTATCTTTGCATTACGAGTTTTCGGCCATGCCGCTCGACGTTGCGATCTCGCTCAAAAATAGCTACGACGTTGTAATGGTCACCCCCCAGCTTGGATACAGGCGTGCGGATGCCCAGGCCGCCTACCCTAACGCCATGGTCATCGAGATTCCCGGTGAGATCTTTGCCCGCTTCGACGTCGATGCAACGCTGCACCTGCTTCTGGACGCCATGGGCGAGGGCGTGGAGCACAACACGTGCGGACGCGACGCTAAGGTGGTACGGCCCATCGACGACAGCAAAGACGTTATGGTGGTCTCTGTCACACACCGCGAGGATACCTCGGCCATCGCATATCGCGTGTTTGCAAGCAAGGGTGTCGCACTCGACGGAATGGTATACAAGAAGCACGTGAACTTCCGCGACATCGAGGACGTGCTCGCAACCGTCAAGGTCGACGGCATCAACGTGCGCGAGCTCGACGCCGTAGGCATCGCCATGCCCGGCATCATCAATCGCGAATCCGTGTCGATGCCCGCCACCGACCTCCGCGACTACGACTTGGGGCGTAAGCTAAAAAAGCGCTATGGGGTCGAGGTCTATGTGGACAACGACGCCAATGCCGCTGCCATGGGCTGCTACATGAGCCAGGACACATACGACTCCGTCGTGTTCCACATCCAGCGCACGGGCATGCTGCCGTGCAGCGAAGGCATCGTGGCTGACGGGCACCTGGTAAAGGGGCGGCTGAACTATGCGGGCGAGATGGAGCCGGTGCTTTGGCTCACGGGCCTTTCGGGCGACCCCATGGAGATGCCTTGGACGTACGAGGGCATGACCGAGATCGTGGCAAACTACCTTACCGCGAGCATCTGCACGGTCTCCCCCGACGTGGTGTATGTGTCGACGCCACTCGTACGCAACATGGACGAGTTACGTGAATGGCTCTGGCGCACCATCCCCATGGCCTACGTCCCCGACCTTAAGTGGGTTGAAGACCCGCGAGAGTTCATCTGTCTGGGCGAACTGGCACTCTGCATAGAAAAGCTCACGAACCCACGCCCCCATCGTAAGTGGTAAGGACGCCTGTTTACCACGCACCCCTACGGCATTGCACCGCCCGCGGAAAAGCGCGTGCGTTTGGCCCTATGTTGTTGCATACTTACGGCATTCGGGCAGATTTGCTGTCGTCTCAAAGAGAAAGGACCATACTCATGGCCGACAACCTCATGCATCTCGTTCTTATCCGCCACGGCGAGTCCGAGTGGAACAAGGCCAACCTGTTCACCGGTTGGACCGACGTAGACCTTTCTGAGGCAGGAGTCCAGGAGGCTCTCGACGGCGGTAAGGCTCTTAAGGACGCCGGCTTCGACTTTGACGTGTGCTACACCTCCCTCCTCAAGCGCGCCATCCACACCCTCAACAACGTCCTCTTTGCCATGGACCGCGAGTGGCTGCCCGTGTACAAGAGCTGGAAGCTCAACGAGCGTCACTATGGCGCGCTGCAGGGCATGAACAAGGCCGAGACCGCCGCCAAGTATGGTGACGAGCAGGTAAAGATCTGGCGTCGTTCGTTCGACATCCCCGCCAAGGCCCTCGACCCCGATGACGACCGCTGCGCCCAGAAGGCAGAGAACTACCGCGAAGAGCCCATGCCCGAGCGTCTCCCCTACACCGAGTGCCTGAAGGACTGCATCGCCCGCGCATGGCCGTACTTCCAGGACGAGATCGCCCCGCAGCTCAAGGCTGGCAAGCGCGTCCTCATCGCCGCTCACGGCAACAGCCTGCGCTCCCTCGTGATGATGTTCGACAAGCTCACCCCCGAAGAGATCCTCGAGGTCAACATCCCCACCGCAGTGCCTCTGGCCTACACCTTCGACCAGGACTGGAACGTCGTCGAGAAGAAGTACATTGGCGACCCCGACGTCATCGCCGCAAAGATCGACGCCGTCGCCAACCAGGGCAAGGCCAAGAAGTAGCAACAGGTCACAGCACCCTTTCCGCCGGGAGCCGATCTTGGCGGCGCACTCCCGCACCGTAAGGGGCGGGAGTGTTCCTTTCACAAGATCGACGCCGTCGCCAACCAGGGCAAGGCCAAGAAGTAGCAACAGGTCACAGCACCTTGTGCGGCGCATCGCTTTGGCGGTGCGCCGTTTTTTTAACCCAAAGGAGCACTAGTTACTATTCACTCCCGGAGGCAAACGATGGGGATACTCCCCTTTGCCTGAGCCTAAGGCAAAGGGGAGTATCCCCATCGTTTGCCAGACGTGAGTTATACTAATTGTGAAACCGAATCGAGAAAGGGATTCCAACGATGTTTTGTCCACACTGCGGCGCCTCAACCAGCGATAATGCATCCTTCTGTCCAAAGTGTGGCAAGCCCATACCCGAAAACCCAACACAAGACGAGGACGAGCGAAGCAGTAACTCACCGCGCGGCGCTTCGGCGTCTTCTAGCTCGACCCGCGTACTCGTAATCGTGGCCGTCGTCCTTGTCGTGGCCGTCATCGGCCTCATCATATACCTCCTGCGTGCTCCAAGCGCTCCCTCCACGACCGCCAAGAGCGACCAACCAGGCAATGAGGAAACGGTCACACAAGAGAAGCCATCGCAAACTACAGAAGGCCAAGACTCGCAGCAAAAGAAAGCTGACGACACAGCAGCACAAAAGCTCGAGGACGACAAGCATCAACAGCTTCGTGCCGAGGCGCAGGCAAAGGGCCTTGAGGTGTTCGAGGGCACGGTAAAGATCATGAGCCTTCGTGATCTGCTTATCTCTAGGGGCATCCCCGAAAACCAGCTCATGGGAGAAGTTGCAGGTACGGAAGCCGTCCTCGTACTAGACGAGCCCTTTTCGCGCGCCGTACCAAGCTCAATCGGCGGAACCGCATCTACCACCTACGACATAGACGTCCTCGTTTTGGGCGGAGACCATCTTTCTCAGTTATCTCCCTATGAGCCGTGGACGGAATATGACGGCAAGCACGTATGCGCAGCAGGAACTCTCGTCGCCGACCTTGGCCAGATGCTCATGGTCCAGCTGCACGACTCCGAATGTCTCTACGAGCTTTAGGGCTACAGCAGCCCAAGAGAAGCCACGATATAACGTCTGCGGAATTTGTGAGGTTACGAGTCGGCCATTGGTGTAGTGTGGAATCGTTCCCGCACATTCCACTAGAAAGGCCCGCTTATGACTATGCTCGTCAAGCTCGACCAGCACCACAACTGGCGTATGCGTTATCACCTGCAGTGCCCGTCCGGCAACATCACCGACCCCAACGGCCTGAGCCACTTTAAGGGCGTCTATCACATTTTCCACCAGTACGAACCCCGTTGGCCGCGCGAGAACGGCCACGGATGGGGTCACTGGTCGAGTCCCGACCTTTTGACCTGGTACTGGCACGGCGGCGCCATCATGCCCAGCGTCCAAACCGATAAGAACGGCTCATACTCTGGTTCCGGCATCGTGAATGGTGACGAGCTGTGGCTGTACTACACGGGCAACGAGCTTGAGCCTGGCGGCAGGGCGGCCGGCTTTGACTACGACTTCAAGGGTCGCAAGGCCAACGAGACGCTGGTGGTCTGCAAGGATGAGGGCGACAAGTGCCACATAAGCATGGGTGAGAAGCGTCCCGTGCTGTGTAACGACCAGTATCCTGCCTACGCCTCCAACCACGTGCGCGATCCCAAGGTGTGGAAGCAGGATGACAAGTGGTGGATGCTGCTCGGCTGCCGTACCATGGACTCCCATGGCTGCGCGCTGCTGTACAGTTCTGACGACGGCATCAAGTGGGAGATGGCTGGCTCCGCCACCAACAAGGACGACGAGAATCCGTTTGGCTACATGTGGGAGTGCCCGAGCGTCGCGAAGTTCGGCGATAAGGAATTCCTATTTGTGTGCCCGCAGGGCATCCCCAAGCAGCAGTACAAGTTCCAGACCATCCACAACTCCGGCTACTTCCCCATCGACGGCAAGGTCATCGACCTCCTGTCGCAGGATCCGGGCAAGCAGGATGGCGACAAGCCCTTTGCCTGCGTAGACCGCGACACCTTCATCGAGCTTGACTACGGTTTCGACTTCTATGCCTGCCAAGTATTCGAAGACGAGAACGGCCGCAAGATCCTCATGGCTTGGGCCGGCGTCGCCGACATGGAATTCGAGTACGACGTTCCCACCACGCCCGAGTGGGCACACTCCCTCACCATGCCGCGCGAGCTCACGCTCAACGACGCAGGCCGCATTTGCCAGTGGCCGGTAGCCGAGATGGACACGCTGCGCGAGGACGAGGTAGAGTGGACCGCCGAGGCCGCCGATGGCGCTACGGGCTACATGGGCTCTTCCACCTACGACAAGTTCAGCATGGTCGGCGCCAAGGGCGTTCGCCTGAACGGCATCGGCGACATCACCGTCGACAACATCGAGGGTACCGGACACCTTATGCTCAACGGCGACCTCGAGTTTGTCATTAACGACCACGACGCTGAGCTCGTGTTCCACAGCCACGCCGGGCGCTTCCGCTCCATCCGTCGCCTGCCGTTGAGCGCGCTTACGGCTGGCAAGGTCGAGTCAATTCGCGTGATGGTAGACACCTCCTGCGTCGAGATCTTCGTCAACGGCGGCGAGGCCACGATGACCACCCGTTGGTTCCCGCTCGACATCAAGAACCTTGCCGTGACCTCCACGCTCACGGGCGAGCACCACGCTTGGAACCAGCACGGCTGGACCTTCGAGAATATCGCTTAACTGGCTCACGACATTGGGGCCGGCGGTTATGGTCTGTGGCTCAGACAGTCCTCGCTTCGCTGCGAAACTCGCCACAGACCATAACCGCCGGCCCCAATGCGCTGTTGATCGGGACGTGGGAGATGTGTGTGCCTGCGCTTTGCGCGGGCATTTAGCTTTAATGGCGGGCCAAGATTATTAGGGCTCCGATTCCTATTGCTAGGACTACTCCTACGCCTATGACTATGAGGAGGGTTACGGGAAGGCCTGACTCGTGCATCTCTATTGTCTCGTCTGTCGCGCTCTGTTGCGCATCCTGTTGGGCTTGCTCTGCCTGACGCTCCTGCTCGGCGGCCGCTTTTGCCGCGGCTTCCTGCGCTGCTTGCTGCTCGGCTTGTTCGGAGTACGTAACGATGTGCTCGAGCATGTCATTTGTTGTGTCGGGACCAACCGTTGAGCGATACAGTCCAAAGTGCGAGCAGTCGAACTTGTCGTAGTTCTGGTCGCTAGGGTCATCCGTCACGTAGAACCATGTGTATTGCTGTGTCACATGTTGCTTGTATGCCGCCTGTTGTGCCTCAATAGCAGTCATCCCACCAAGGTTTTCTATGGGCTGATGCAAGTCCAGCATGATGGAGTTCTCGGGCATTAGGTGGAAATAGGCCTTGAGAACATCCCATACGCCATAGGCCTGCGCAGACTGGGCAGCGAATGTTGGATCGGAGGCATGGTCTAACGCCGTCTGCACGGAATGCGCCATCAGTTGATGCCCACCGTGTCCGTATTCGCCATTTAAATCCTGGCTCACGACCACTTGAGGCTTAAATCGCCTTATTTGCTCGGTAAAGAAAGACGTGACGGCATCTTGATCGTATTGCTCCTGAGCGGCATCAAGCGATTCGGAGTAAAGGTCATCAAATGGCCCGTTCACCGGGTAGTTGCGTACGCCAATCGCCCACAGACCGTCAAGCTTCTCGTGCTCGCGCTTAGGAGTGCTGTTCCAAAAATTACACATGTATACGACCTGCGTTGGCACCTGACGTCCTGCCGCATAGGTTGCGAGTACGCCACCTAGCCATAGGATCTCATCGTCTGCATGCGTGGCGCACACCATAACGTCTGCCTTCTCGCATGGCGGAGCCCACGCCTGCACGCCAGCTGGCACATCTCCTTGCGAATACACGTCAAACGTGCATATTGCCCCACCCACAGGGAAGCTCAGCACACAGCTCGTTGCGGGTGTCTCGAGCGCGACGTACTCATGAAGAAAACCGTACTGGCCGCACTGCATCGTTTTTTGGACACCGGTGGTGTCTACGTAGCTGAGCGTCCACTCCCCCGGAATACTGTACCAGCGAATGTATAGGCTTCCTATGGGTTGTCCGGCACTCGCCGTCACCGAGAGATTCGAACCCGCACCAAGCTGCACATACGTGTCGTAATCGCCGTCGAGCATCGTCGAGGGGTCTGTTCCGTCACTCGTTGAAACCGTCGCTACTATGGAGGTCGCCTCTATGGCCAAAGTCTTCTTGGGCACAAGGGCAAGTGCCAACACAGAGGCAAGCAGCACCACACGTATAAACCGTCGTCTCACGTTCAATCCTCTCTTTGCAATCGTTGCATAGGTCATTATCGCAAATTTGAGCGAAGCGAACCCAAGACCACAGCATATGCACGTCATTTCAAGGGAGACAAGGACCATTTGCCATAAACCCAACTCACCGTGCGCGGCGCGTAAACTAGGCAGGTCGCATCGACTAGCTGCTGTAATTCGTCCCATTCGTTCACTTCCACGGACACATGGCAGTTGGTCATCGTCAAGAAAGACGCAAAGACCCCCGGCACCCTCTACTTAGAGGGAGGTGCCGGGGGGTCAGTTTCGAGACCGTAGGCGTCCGCTTCTACTTGATGGCGGAATGGATGTCCTGCAGTGCATTAACGCCGGAATCGGTACCTGCTAGCTTGGCACGAATACCCACGGCACTTGCATGCGCGGCCGCCATCGTAGTGACGTAGGGGATGTGCGCGCTGATAGCAGCTTTGCGAATCTGCGAGCCATCGGTCTCGGAGTGCACCTCACCCTTGGGCGTGTTCACGACGAGTTGAATCTGGCCGTTGGCAATGGCGTCGGTGATGTTTGGCCTGCCTTCCCGCTGCTTAAAGATCACAGTACAGGGAATGCCGTTCTCTGCCAAAAACGCTGCGGTACCACGTGTTGCCGTAATGGAGAGTCCTGCTTCCACGAACTCCCGGGCGATGCTCTTGAGCTCGTCCTTATTTGCATCCGAGACCGACATGAACACTGTACCTGAGGTGGGCAACGTCGACCCAATGGCCTCCTGCGACTTAAAGAACGCCTCTCCAAAGGTGGGCGCCAAGCCCAGAACCTCACCCGTCGAGCGCATCTCTGGCCCAAGGATGGGGTCTACCTCTGGGAACATCGAGAACGGAAGCACAGCCTCCTTTACGCCATAGAACTTGTACTTGGCCTCAGCAAGGTCCGCGACGGGCGACGGGCGGCCCGTCAACTCCCCCATGATGGCATCGGTGGCAATCTGGACCATCTGTATGCCACAAACCTTCGAGACCAACGGAACGGTCCGGCTCGCGCGCGGGTTCGCCTCAATGACAAAAACCTTATTGCCCTCAATGGCATACTGAATGTTCATGAGACCTACGACGTGCATTTCCTCGGCAATGCGACGCGTGTATTCCTTGATAAGAGCCAGGTGTTCGTCGCTAATCGAGATGGATGGAAGCACGCAGGCAGAGTCGCCGGAATGCACGCCCGCAAGCTCGATGTGCTCCATGACAGCAGGCACGTAGGCATGCGTCCCATCGCAAATGGCATCTGCCTCGCATTCCAATGCGTGGCGCAGGAATCGATCGATAAGGATGGGTCGATCGGGGGTGACACCGATGGCCGCGGCCATATAGCCGCGCAGAGCATTATCCTCAAAGACGACTTCCATACCGCGCCCACCAAGCACGTAGCTGGGGCGAACCATAACGGGATAGCCAATCTCGTGTGCCGCCTCAAGGGCTTCCTCCACCGTTACCGCCATCGCAGCCTCGGGCATGGGAATGCCGAGCTTGTCCATCATGGCGCGGAACTCATCGCGATCCTCGGCCAGATCGATGACCTCTGGCGTCGTGCCCAAAATCTTTACGCCCGCAGCTTGCAGCTCACTCGCAATGTTGAGTGGAGTCTGGCCACCAAACTGGGCAATAACGCCAAGCGGCTTCTCCTTGTTGTAAATCGATAGCACGTCCTCGGTTGTAAGCGGCTCGAAATACAGCTTGTCGGAGGTATCGTAGTCGGTTGAAACCGTCTCGGGATTGCAGTTGACGATGATGGTTTGGAACCCAAGCTTGCGCAACGCGATGGCTGCATGGACGGAGCAGTAATCGAACTCGATGCCTTGTCCAATGCGGTTTGGGCCACCACCCAAAATCATAACCTTGTTGCCCTCGAGCGGTGTGCTCGCATCGGGCGCATTGTAGGTAGAGTAATAGTAGGCGGAATCCTGCGTCGAGCTTACGTGGACGCCCTCCCACGCTTCGGTTACTCCAAGCTTAAGGCGCTGCTCTCGAATGCTCGACTCCGAAAGACCCGTAATCTGCGAGAGATACTTATCGGCAAACCCATGCTTCTTTGCCTGCGTCAGCATGTAGCTAGGCAGCTCGGAGCCTGGGTTGGCGGCAGCATACGAGAGGATGACCTCTTCTTCCTGCACGAGCTCGGCCATCTCTTGGATGAACTCGCGCTTGATGCGCGTGAGCTCATACAGTCGGTCGACCGAGATCCCCTTACGCAGGGCCTCGTACATCTGGAACTGGCGCTCGCTCGTAGGCGTCCTAAGCAGCATCTCGAGCTCGTCAGCCGACTTCTCGTTGAAGTCCTTGGCAAAACCAAGGCCGTAGCGTCCCTGCTCCAACGAGCGAATCGCCTTTTGGAAGGCCTCTTTGTATGTCTTTCCAATGGCCATGACCTCGCCGACGGCGCGCATCTGGGTTCCGAGTTTGTCTTCCACACCCTTGAACTTCTCGAACGCCCAACGAGCAAACTTGATGACCACGTAGTCTCCCGTTGGATGATATTTGTCGAGCGAGCCCCACTTGCCGCAGGGAATCTCGGCCAGAGTGAGTCCGCTTGCCAGCATGGCCGAAATAAGCGCGATGGGGAATCCCGTGGCCTTCGATGCCAGCGCAGAGGAACGGCTCGTGCGCGGATTAATCTCGATGATGATGTCGCGATCGGTCTCGGGGTCGTGAGCCCACTGCACATTGGTGCCACCAATGACCTTGACGGCATCCACGATGCGATAGCTCTTCTCTTGCAGACGGTCAATAACAGCTTGATCGATGGTCTGCATGGGCGCAGCGCAGAACGAGTCGCCGGTATGCACGCCCATAGGATCGATGTTCTCGATGGTGCAGACGGTAATCATGTGGCCGGTACTGTCGCGCACTACCTCGAACTCGAGCTCCTCCCAGCCAAGGACACTCTCCTCGACCAAGACCTCATGCACGGGACTTGCCGCCAGGCCACGCGCCACGACGGTGCGAAGCTCGTTGACGTTGTACACCATGCCTCCGCCTGTTCCGCCCATCGTGTAGGCGGGACGCAAAACGCAGGGATAGCCCAGATCCGCAGCGATAGAGACGGCTTCTTCCACCGAGTAGGCAACCTTGGAGCGAGCCATCTCGATACCAAGCTCGTCCATGAGCTCCTTGAACGCCTCGCGATCCTCGCCGCGTTCGATGGCATCAACCTGAACGCCAATTACCTTGACGCCATATTTGTCGAGAATACCCGACTTCGAAAGCTCGCTCGAAAGGTTAAGTGCCGATTGTCCTCCCAAGTTGGGAAGAATCGCGTCGGGGCGTTCCTTGGCGATAATCGCCTCGAGCCGTTCGACGTTCAGCGGCTCAATATAGGTACGATCAGCCGTACCGGGATCCGTCATAATGGTAGCGGGGTTGGAGTTAACGAGAACGATTTCGTAACCCAAGCTTCGCAGCGCCTTGCACGCCTGCGTTCCCGAGTAGTCGAACTCGCAAGCCTGGCCAATGATGATGGGACCAGAGCCGATGATCATTACCTTGTGTACGTCGTTACGTTGTGCCATGCGATCATGCTCCCTTCGCTGTACGGTCACAATCTTTACTAGTTTAGCGACTGGAGCATGAAGCAGCGCGTATGTCAGCAGATGTTAACGAAACAATCGTAGCGCACTGGCATTCTCTTCCTATGCCGCCCTGCCGTGCGAACTCCTCTTGTGGTCGTACAACATCTGGTCGGCCTTCATCATGAGTTGGTCGGGCTCGTCTTTTGGCGAGGTGCAGACTGCGTAACCGGTGCTCACCGAAATATCGTAGCCAAGGTCGGCTCGATCGCATGCGGTGGAAAGATTGCGATCGATGACGTCCACAATCTCGTCGGGAGCATAGTCGCCACCACCGTCGACCACGAGCAGGAACTCGTCACCACCCCACCGAGCAGCAAATCCGTTGCTCTCGCCGGCAGCCCTGCGCAGGCCATCGGCCACGACACGCAGCGCACGGTCGCCCTCAATGTGGCCACGGCTGTCGTTAATCTGCTTAAACAAGTCGATGTCGAGCACGTACAAATAAACCGCATGCTCCTTGCTCGCGTCAGAAATCTTGCTGGCAAGGTACTGATCTGCACGACGGCGATTATTGAGCCCCGTCAGCGAATCGTTAAATATGCGCGCCTCCTGCAGGGTCGAGAACACTTGCAATGCCGAACCCAAAACACCCATGGCAATGGCAGGCGTGTGCGGCACGAAGGCGTTGAAAACACATGCGACTATGGGCAGTACCGAAAAAGATACAAACGCACGATACTCCAGCTTTTGGACTTTTGTCTGGGCATTTGACATTCGCTGCAGCCCACGAACCGTTACTTCGAGCACGTAGCCAAGCGAAATAATCTGGGCAACGACGTAAAGTGCACCGGGCGCATACAAGCCATCTTCGCCAACGCCAAACAGGACAGGCACAAAGAGATTTGCAATACACAAGGCCACAAGAATCCCGAAGGGGATAAGGTGGATGACATGCCATTGCTTATCGAAAACGCGGTACTCGTCCATCTTGACCATCGCGTACAAATACCACCAGAGCGCAACTAAGCCCACCGAAAGGGTGTTGGCTGTCTTCAAAACAGTGCTGAGTATGGAGTCTGGAGGAAACACACCGCAGCTAAAGGGAAGCACCAAAGCATCGGTAAGGCAGAAAAGAAGGTAGAAGCCCAAGAAGTGCTTAAAGTACCTAGTCTCCAGCTCAGAACCAAAGCTGCTGCCCACCTTGCGGATGACGCTGATTCCCGCCACGATGCAGAACAAGTCCGCCAGCAGGTATGTGATTATATATTGTCCCAGAGTGTCCACGACGCCTCTCTCGTTGAAGTGCAAACTTGGCTATTGGTACCCATGGACGGAGCATCCTAAACCAAACCGGAGTGTATGGACACCGAGATGCCGGCCTTCTTCATGAAGCCCAGACAAAATCTGCACGATGCTATAACGGTTTTGCACACTGTGCCGTATATCTTAAAGCTGCTTTCGGTTTCTAAAAGCCTGTTTCGTACGGTTAGATACCAAGAGTAGAACCTGAGCACTGGCAAGACCTGCACACCCTTCCCGCAAGGGCTGAGGTTATGCCCCCGTGCTCGGACAGTCCTCGCTGCGCTGCGGAACTCGCCCGCGGACATAACCTCAGCCCTTGCGTGAGGCGTGTACAAGTAAGGGCAGCTCTGCGCCATGCCTTCAGCACAGAACTGCGAGGGATGTTTTTCTCCCCCGCAGTTCCAAGGACTAGAGATATGTAATTCGTAGTGCAAAAAGTGCCATGGCTTACTCGTCGGCCTCCAGCACGCCGTAAACAAGTGCTGCGAGTGCCGCGCCGGCCAGCGGCCCGACGATGAAGACCCAGAGGCTCGCCAACGGAGCAGCATTTCCGGTGATTGCTGCGACGACCGCAGGACCAAAGCTACGGGCGGGGTTTACGGAGGTGCCGGTGAGTCCGATGCCAAAGATGTGCACGAAGGTCAGCGTGAGACCGATGACCAGGCCCGCAAACGAACCATGTTGGAACTTGGGAGACGTCACGCCCAGAATCGTGAGCACAAAGATGAAGGTCAGCACGATCTCGACAAGCAGACCTGCAATTGCGTTGCCGTTGACGCCCGCAAGGCCGTTGGTGCCAAGGCCACCCGTGAGGTCGACCACGCCACCCATCGCAAAGATTCCCACAAGCAGCAGTGCCGCACACAAGGCACCAACACACTGAGCAATGATGTAGCCAATCAGGTCCTTGGCCTCCATGCCACCACGCAGGTAGACGCCAAGCGAGACGGCCGGGTTAATATGGCAACCCGAAATGTTGCCAATGCTGTAGGCCATTGCGACGATGGAGAGGCCAAACGCGAGTGCGGTCAGCAAATAGCCGCTGCCGCTCGCCGCGTCGCATCCCACAAGCATAGCTGTTCCGCATCCCAAGGCGGTTAGCACAAACGTACCGATTCCTTCTGCAAGATACTTCTTCATATAGGGTCCTTTCTCCCGGAGCCAGTAAGACTTGCATCACTGCATTGTAGTTATTCTCCACAGAAACGCAATACAATTCTGCGAGGCAGCAGTCGCGACCGCTACTCAAAGGGAAAACGATACGAAAGCCCCAGCTCATCACGCACTTCCATAAGCTCGTGCTGCACAGCCTCCCCCACCGGGACTCCCTTGTCCTTACGCTCCTGCCATACGAGCCACTCCTTTTCGCCCGCAGTGTAGATGCGGTCGTATCCTGGCGCGCGCTTTGAGGCGCGAAGCTCACGGCATATGTCGCCCGCAATTCGGCGGAACTCATCACGGCCAACGAACGCCTCGGGATCAACCACGAAGAAGAAGTGGCCAAGGCCATACATGCGTGGTGAACCGTCGTTCGCTATGCCAGTGAGCGACTTCATGAACTTTCCGCCCGCCAAGGCCGCAGAGAGTATCTCTACCACTGTCGCGTATCCATAGCCCTTGTAGCCGCATGTCTCGTCCCCTGGACCACCGCCCAGAGGCGCGAGCGCAGCCGTACCGTCGACCAGCATCGCAAGAATTTGTTCCGAGTCGCATAGCTCATCGCCACTCTCGGCAACCACCATACCGGCTGGCGTGGGCATTCCCTCACGCGCATAGTACTCGATCTTGCCTCTCTGTACGATGGACGTCGCGCAGTCTATGCAGAACGGGAACTCCTCGTCAGTGGGCAAGGCAAAGGTTAGCGGGTTTGTGCCAAGCATGTTCTCGACGCCAAACGTTGGCGCAATGGAAGGTCGCGCGTTGGTTCCCACCAATCCAATCATGCCCTCCTTGCTAGCCATAGTCGCCCAATAACCGGCAATGCCAAAGTGCGTGGAATTACGTATGGCACCTCCCGCCATACCATATGAGCGAGCCATATCGAGCAACCGTTCCATCACATGATGCGATGCAACCATTCCCATGCCATCATGAGCATCCGCAACAAGCGTAGTGGGAGTCTCACGCACGATCTCGAGCTCGGTGATTGGCAATAACGTGCCTTTCTTTATCCTGTCGATATAGATGGGTTTAAACCGATTGCATCCATGGCTCTCGATTCCGCGCCGGTCACTTTCGAGCAGAACGTCGGCGCAGATAATTGCATCCTCGCGGGGCACCCCATAACCCACGAACGCGTCGACCAAAAAGTCGTTCATCAGCTCCCACGATACGTAAGGCCTGGTTTCGATTTGCATGATAAACCTCCTTCAATGCCGTGAAGGTATATTGTATCCGACGAATGCCAACTGTCTAAAGTTGAGTTTGGACACCACGCACCAGCATTCGTTCGTCACCATCGTTGCTAACACAACTGACTTTTAGCGAACGGATATGAACGGCGGCCGATGCGTTCGCCCTTAAGCCCACTCAAAAAAGACGATTATGTTAGTAGTGTTCATGTACCTATCGCATGAGGAGAGGCCATGCGGGAACATAACTCCAATCTACATGACCGCATAGCGCGGAAGCTTTTTGCTGCCACGCGCCATGCGCCTCCTCGAATGCGGACCATCAATACTTGTTCGCTTGTTCTCGCAATAATCCTCACCGTTGTGACCATGGTCATACTTAGAATGGCGCTCGACACTCAAGAATGCATCAACCAAATGAACAAGGCATATCAAAGCTGTCAGAATGCCGTAGACGAGCTGCAGCTGACCTCCGATCTTTTGACCTCGGAATCACGTCAGTTCGTCGCAACGGGCAAGCGAGCCCACATGGAGAACTACCTCAACGAGGTCCAGTCAAGCGATCATCGGGGCAAAGCTCTCCAAACGCTCCATGACCTCGCTGCAAACACTGAGGCCATCGCAGCGCTCGAGAAAGCACGGTCACGGTCCGACGACCTGTCCCAAACCGAGTTGCGCGCGTTGCGCCTCAAGGCCGATGCCCTCGGCATGGACAACATTCCAGATTCGGTGGCGAATGCACCTCTGAAGGAATCCGAAAAGGGACTCCCCGCCAAGGAGAAGGAGAAACTCGCCAGCGAGCTGCTTTCTAACTCGGAATATGCTCAAATCAAGTTCGAGATTCGCGAACACATGCAAAATAGTTCGCTCCTTCTTGTCGACACACTCCAAAGTAACCTGTCTTTCGAAAACGCGCGCCTTTCCAGGCTCCTTGTTTTCTTGCGAATGAGCATCTTGCTCCTGCTATTGGTGCTCTTGTTCGTCGTTACCTCGACCTCGCTCCTGCTGCTCTGGCCCATCGCGCTCTACGAGAAGAGCATCCGCGAAGACGAACCGCTTCAGCTTGGCGGTGCCCGAGAGCTGCACCATCTAACTATCGCATACAACGAAATGTTTGCAGAAAACCACGAGCGCGAGGAGTCCTTGACGTTCGAGGCACACAATGACGCGCTGACGGGCGTGTTGAATCGCGGGTCCTTTGACGAGCTTCTCACGCGTCATAAAGAGAACTCCGCGCTCATCCTCGTTGACATCGACAACTTCAAGCAGTTCAACGACGAGCACGGACACGATATGGGTGATGCCATCCTCATTGAGGTCGCCGCGACACTCTATGGGTCGTTCAAGTCAACTGACTACATCTGCCGCATCGGTGGTGACGAGTTTGCCGTCATCATGACGAACGCATATCTCGGACTCGAGGATGTCGTGGCCCAAAGGATCCAGAAGGTCGCCGCGTTCCTTAAGGACACGTCCAACGGCCTTCCGGCTGCCACCATTTCTGTGGGCATAGCTTTTGGCTACGAAGGATGCGCCGACGACAAGCTCTTCCAGTTGGCAGACGGAGCGTTGTACCAAGTCAAGCGCAATGGCCGCGACGGTTTCGCGTTTGCGGAGCAAACAAAGGCGTAGTATTTCCAATTTGGCGCCACTTGCGGACAATACGATTACGGAGACCCAACTGATGGCAAAACGAAAGAAGTCGAACAATACACAAAAGGCAAAGATGACGGCCCACGAATTCGTCGCAAATATCATTGACGACAAGGAGTTTAGGCGGCAGGTTCTTGTCTATTGCTATGGATTCGAGCCCGAGAGAGGAAATCCTGACGCAATACCCAAGTGGCTTAATGCGGGAGCCCGTCTTATGGGTCACAAGTTCTTTGAGAAGGACATAATCGAAGAGTTCAACACTCAAATGAGTTCTGCAGGCATCATCAAGCGCACAAGGGTCATGGGAACTCTGATGGGTGCCGCGTCCGCAGCCAAGAAGGTACACGACTCGTAAAGACGCAGCTTTGCAGGCATCACGAGAGGTTGTCTGCACATGGGCAACAAAGTGGATGTGTGCCGATCGTTAGGTCAACCATTTTAGCGGTTGACCTCGTATTTTACCTGGTGGCTGGGAAGGGAGTCGCCGCCTTGCCTTCGGCAAGGCTCCTTGGCCTCGGGGCTCGCGCCCCTCGACCCGCGACGCTCACGCGTCGCGCCCTCGCGGGTTCGACTCCATGGGATGTCCCCGAACAAAAAAGCGTCCCTTAAGGGACGCGATTAATTACCTGGTGGCTGGGAAGGGAGTCGAACCCCTGACACAGGGATTTTCAGTCCCCTGCTCTACCAACTGAGCTACCCAGCCCTGTGCTCTTTCAAGCTCGTTTATAATACCAAACCACAGAATTGTGTCAAGAGGTTTTTTGACTTTTTTCGCGATACGCGCCGGCCGGTTACTTTTCCTGATACGTGACTGCACAGTATCCAGGGCAGACGACCTGCTGGGCCGTATAGCTGAATGTCTTCCCGCTAAGCGGATCACGGTAATCGAATTCCTGCGGTTCACCATCCAAAGCAGCACGTCTGGCAGCCGAAAACCACTCCTCTTCGATGTAGGGAAACAGCTCCCGCACACGATGACCGACCGTCGCTTCCAGCTGAAGGCCGCCGATCTGAGCGAACTTGTGATTTGCATAGACGATCTCTGCGTCATACAGCTTGCTGTGCTCCACATGTATCACACGGTAGACACTATAGGAAAACGGAACATCATCAAAAAGGACAAAGTCCTTCTTCGACGGCTCTGGCCGTCGACCCTTACCGCCTTTTCTCTCGGACCGAACACCGCGAAGCAGCACGACCAAAACCACGATTGCCGCAATAGCGAGTGCGCAGACCACAATGCCCAAAAGGATCTGGCTCAAAGAATCAAATATGCCGACTCTGGCATCCTCCGTGTAGTATTGCGCTAAAGAAGCGTTAATGGTTGATGTCGGCACAATGGACGTGACCTTAGACAAAATCGAGTATAGAATCGTGTCTTCCCTGTTGACCGCAAAACAGTAGTCCATCTCCACGCCCGTCGACCTAGTCGTCAGCCCCAACTTCTCGCATTGGCTTGCGATATTGCTGTACCGATAGTTACTGATGAGCAGGCAGTCTGCCTGTCCTTCTGCAACGGCCTTCAGGCACGCTTGTGTATCGTCAAAGTAGATCACCTGCCAATCGGGAAAATGGTCCAACAAGAACATGTCGTAGTTGGGGTTACCCGCATTGACCGCAACCGCCACCCAATCCTTCTCGGCGAAGCTCTTTTGGTCTGCCTTTCGAATCACTGCAGACATGTCGGTACGCATGAGAGCAGGTGTCATAAAGACATTAAGAACCTCACCATCGTAAGGAGTGAAGTTGGCGGGGAAGACACAGTCCACCTCACCTTTTTTCATCGCCTCTATCGCGGCAGCAGAGCTGGGGTAACTGATGGGTTCAAACTCTAAATCGTCATTTACGATGTTGCTGGATGCTACATCCAAGCATTCCCGCAGAGCTCCTATCAGTTCTCCCGTTTCCGGATCCTTGGCACAAAACGCAAGGTAATTGTCCTGATATCCCACTCGAATTGCACCGTGCTCATCAAGCCATTCTGTTTCGGAAGCGCTCAGATAGTTGTTTACGCTGGAAGTCTGCAGGTATTTGGCATAGAGCTGCTCGTCGTAGTATTGGTTCTCGTCCTGAATTCTGTTCATCGCGGTATTGAGCCCTTTCAGAAGCTCTGGACGAGACTTGCTTACGGCAAAGTAGAAGTCGGAGATACCGACCCTGCAAATCGGAACGCATGCACCTTTGTCAAAGAAGCCATCCACTGCCAAATACAGGTCGATATCACCTCGAACGAGCTGGTTTAGATTGTCTTCCTCCGAGCCCGTCAGCTCCACGATTTCCGCCTTGACGCCATTGTCATTGGCCCAATCGTTAAAGTAACCAATCTGAACGCTTCCCTTGTTTGCCCCAATCTTCTTGCCGTTGAACATGGCATAGTCATCGGGAGCGAATTGTTGGTGTCCTGGTGCGGCAAAAAGATAATACTCCTCTGCACCCATGGGAATCGAGGAGTATAGTATGCGTTCCGCGCGCTCGTCTGTATAAGAGACGTCACTCAGGAGGTCAATCTTGCCATCCTCCAGCATCTGGAGCAACTCCGGCCAACTGCCCTCCACGTACTCATACTTCCAACCGGTATACGCCGCAATCTTTTGCTGATAGTCATAGGCGTAGCCAGACCGCCGCTCAAGATCATCTCTCATGTTGAATGGCGAATCAAACCAACCCACACGAACGATTTCTCCCGATTCCTGCGCGTTCGCGACAGACGGCAGAACAAGAGTAACTAGCAAACTCAGAAAAAGCAGAAGCACCCTGTCCCGGACGCCTCGAATCCGTATGGGCAGACACATCTTTCTATCTCCCCCGCTTCCTCATTCGTTTGTTCTCGTACATGAGTTCATCCGCACGGCGCACTACATCATTCACGTTGTGATCAGTCTGTTTGTCATACGACGAGATTCCCATGGCGACATGAACTTCTTCCCATTCTGTTTCTGCGGAAGAGCTAATCTCAACCATCGCATCAAAGAACTGCTGGGATAGAGCATCCTTGTTCTGAAAGTCCTCGTTTTGAAGAATGACGCAGAATTCATCGCCACCCAACCTAAAGACGGGGCTGTGCTGAAACACGCGGCAAATCAAGCGGCAGGCCGTCATCAGATACACGTCACCCTTCTCGTGACCATATCTGTCATTTATATACTTGAGGTTATCGCAGTCAAACATACCAACAGCAAAGACTACCTCATCGTTCTTTCTATCTATTCTCTCTTGAATGCCTTCTATATATCTGGAATAGGCACCCTTGTTGCGAACGTGGGTAAGCGAGTCCACATACGCGCGCTTATTCAACTCCGTAATATGATCCCTCATATGGCCCGCAAGGCGTTTAAAGGTACTGGTAAGTCGACCGACCTCATCGTCTCGCTCGTAGTTCAGCTCAATGTCGTAATTACCCCTATCAATTTGGTCAGCAGCCTCGGTCAACTCCTCAAGAGGTCCTGTTATACGCTTGGCATAGAGCATGGTAAACGCACTCGATGCCAACAGAACGATTGTGGCGTAAATCAGAGTATTCCAAACAAGCTTCTGCCAGTCACCTTCCGTCTCTGATACCGGCACTGTGACGTTGAGGCGCATCCCATTGCTGAGCGGCAACCACGCCGCAATCTTCTCGACTCCATCATAGGTGTATTGGACAAACGTACTTTTGTTTGTCGCCTCAATGGGAAGCACGGGGGCCTCGCCCTCGGGATACTGGCTAACGTCAATCCTCGGATGAAAGAAAAGACAGCCCTCCGCATCGCTCAAGAACGCATATCCGTTGTTGTACAGACGGATGCTTTCCACTTGTTCCGCCATGGTGGAGTAGTCAATCTCGATTCCCACCACACCAACGAACTCACCGCGCCAATAGATGGGAACGTTATAGGAAATTACGCGTTTATCGAGGTTATCCGTCATGTAGGGCGACAGCCAAACCGGCTCCCCTTCGTACTTGGGAACAGTAAACCACACCAGTTTGGATGTGTCTTTTGTATCGTAACGCGAAATATCGGTCACCTCATGCTCGACGAAACCCTCACCATCGAGATTGGTGTACCAAAATCCTTTGACGCTTTTGGAGACATCTGGGTCGATACGGTAGTAATAGGTAAGAACTCCGTTCGTCTTTGAGGCCATGACGTCGAACTGCTTTCTTACGCGCTCCATATGACGTGCAAGCTGCTCGTCCTCCAAGCCATCCATATCGGACTCAACGAAAGACGCGACCTTGCTCACCGACTTTTGAACGCTATTGAAGTAGTAATCGAGGTTTCTTTCGCCGGTCTCACATAGCAACAAAAGCAGCTGGTTGGACTTCTGTTTCTCGGTATTGCGAATAAAGAACACGCTGAGCAGTGCCATACTTGTCACGGTGATCACAATCATGCATACCGTGAGCAGGGTCATCCTTGTGCGAATCGAGCGCATCCGTACGTCACCATCCCTAGCTTTGGAGGTACTTTGCCTCGAAGTCGGACGGATGGAGCGGACGCGAGAAGTAATAGCCTTGCACAATTGCACAGCCCATCCGTTTGAGCAATTGCAGCTGTGACTCCGTTTCCACGCCCTCTGCGACAACGAGCACATCTAAGCTCTTTGCGATTTCCAGAATCAGATCGACCAGCTGCACCGCCTTTTCGTCGTTGTCAACATTCTGTATAAACGCCCTATCCATCTTTAGAACGTCAATCGGTATGCTGGACAACATGTTCAGCGAGGAATACCCACTTCCAAAATCGTCCATCTCTACCGTATAACCTTTCTTGCGTAGGCTCTTTACGACGCGAATCAACTGATCTGCATTCTCCATGTAGGCAGACTCCGTCACCTCCAGCCTCATCGCAGCGTGGTCCAAGCCATTCTCCAAAAGGATACCATCTAGAGTATCTTCTAGCATCGGATCAAACACATCAACCCGCGACAGGTTCACAGAAACCGGAATCGTGACCCCAAACTGCGCTCGCCAACGGGCAACTTGTCTGGCCGCCTTATCCCAAGCGTATTTGTCCACTTCCTCAATCTTGCCATTTCGTTCGAACAGGGGTATGAAGTCGTCTGGCGCGATCATGCCAAGCTCTGGATGCCTCCATCGAATGAGGGCCTCCGTACTTACGAGTACGGGCGGATCGACGCGAATGTCGAATTTTGGCTGATAATAAACTTCAAATTCGTAGCTATCGAGAGCCCGGCGCAGGTCGTTAAGAAGACGCTGCTCAAACAACTCCCGCTCACGTACTTGCTCGTCGAACACTATTACGTGCTCCTTAAAGTGCCCACGCGCCATGCTGCAAGCAGTTCGCGCCATGTCGAACATCTGGATGGGTTCCAATTCCGTCTGCTCGGGCAGAACGCCCATGCGAAGGCGTATGCTTGCGTTGGGCGCGACGGCTTCAAGCTTGCCCTGCAGCCGATCATAGACGGACTGATAGTCATCTACGTGCTGGCAAAAGATGTCAAACCGATCCGCACCAAAGCGACCTGCAATACCTGCGGCCTCCGTGGCAAAGATGCGGATGTCGTTTCCCAGAACGCGCAGGACTTGATCGCCGAATTCCCATCCATTGAGCGCGTTTATGGAATGAAAACGCTCGATGTTCAACACGATGGCATCCATGGGCACATTCGGTCGCTCGCGTCGTATTCGATTGGCATACTCAAAGAAGTAATCTCTGTTGTAAAGGCCCGTCAGCGCATCGATTTCTGTCGCCGAGATGAGTCCCTTTGCCAGCTTCTCTGCACGCATGCTGCGAAGCATAGCCAAAACGATGACGAGCATCACGCCAGCCACAGCTGCCAATACAACAAGCATGTTATCGGAAAGAAAGTCACCCAAGGTTCGCTTAGCGTCTTCCGAAATGTAGTACGAAAGCGCTGAGTTAACGGTAGTGGCCGGAACTTGGTTGACGACTTTTGCCAATATGGCGTACAGCTCCGTGCTTCCCTTTTCCACCGCAAAGCACGAATCCAATCCCACGGCTGTTGGGAAGGTCGTCAGATGGTATCGTTCGCAGAGTCTCGAGATGTTATTGTAGCGGTAGCTGCTTATGAGCACGCAATCCGCCATGTTTTCCGAGACAGCCTTGAGGCAATCGGCCGTCGTCTCGTAGTAGACGGTCTGCCACGTCGGAAAATGGTCAACGAGAAAGGCGTCGTAGTTTGGGTTGCCCTCATTGACGGCCACAACCACATGTTCTCTGTTGGTGAAGTTGTTCATGTCCGCTTGCCGCACGACTGCATAGATGTCGGTGCTCATCAGAGGCGGCGTCACGACGATGCCTTGCTTCTCGCTGTCGTAGCCGCCAAAGCTGGCAGGGAACACGCAATCCACCTCGCCCGACTTCAGGGCGTCCAAGGCAGCCTCTGCAGTCGGATATGCCTTGGGATCGAAGGCGAGTTGCGCGTTCTGCAAGCAGTCGGACGCATAGTCCAAATAATCCTTGAGTGCGCCCGTCAGCTTTCCGCTGTCCTCGTCCGTGGAACAAAATGCCAGGTAATTGTCCTGATATCCAACCCGTATGGGTCCATGCGCCGAAAGCCACTCCGTTTCCTCGGTCGAAAGGAACGCATTCGCCCCCGCGGATCTGATGTAGCGCTCGAACATCTGATGGTTGAAATGGCGGTTTTCCTTCTGTATTGCGCTCAACGCGCTATTGAGATCGGCCAAAAGATCGGAACGATTCTTGTTGACGGCGAAAAAGAAGTCGGAAGACCCGACAATAAACATCGGCATGGCACGCTCTGGATTCACGAACGAGTCGACCGTCACATAGGCGTCGATCTTGCGATCTTCGAGCATCTGCAGCGACTCGTCTTCCGAGGTGGTCAGTTCAACGACCTCCGCATTCACCTTGTTGCGCCGTGCCCAGTCGCGATAATAGTCCGCCTGAATGCTATCCTTGTTGACGCCAACCCGCTTTCCGTTGAGCGTGGTGGCATCCGAGGACGAAACCTCCTTATTGTCGGGATCAACAAACACATAGTAATCCTCCGACCCCATCGGAAGGTCCGGGAACAGCATGCTCTTGGCACGTTCCTCGGTGTACGAGACGTCGCTCATGAGGTCAATCTTGCCATCGATCAGCATCTGCAAGAGCTCCGACCAGCTGCCATTGACGTACTCGTAGCTCCAGCCAGAATAGGCCGCGATCTTTAGCTGGTATTCGTAGGCGTATCCGGACCTTCGCCCAAACTGGTCTATGGTGTTGTAGGAAGAGTCGTACCAGCCCACGCGCACGACTTTGTTGGCCTCGTTTTGCGCATAAGCCGTCAGAGGTGTCATGAAGGCCATCATAAAGGCAAGTGACAAGGCCGCAGGAATCAATCGCTTGAGGATTCCATATTCTTTAGCCATCAAAAGCCTCCCCGTATTTGCGCCAGACGTCAAAGGGCCACACGCACCACCGCTGATCACCGTGATTGATGTCGCATGCGCAGAAGCAAGCCCCCCTCTATAAGCATATGCCAATTATTGATAATAGCAACAACAACAATTCCAGATAAATCGAACTGCCGGACGAATCGCCTCTTTGTGAGGCGACTCGTCCGGCAGAAGGCAGACTCTTAGTCCAGATAAAGTAAATTCGTGCTAGTCGCGCGTGAGTTTACGATGCAAGCGATGCGGCTTGCTCGCCTCCGGTCCCAGCCTACGCTCGCGATCCTCCTGATAAGCCTCGAAGTTGCCCTCGAACCAATGCCAGCGGCAGGGCTCCTCGTCCGTGCCCTCCCATGCGAGGATGTGTGTCGCCACGCGATCAAGGAACCAACGGTCATGGCTCACCACAACCGAGCATCCCGGGAAGCGCTCGAGCGCCTCCTCCAACGACTCCAGCGTCTCGGTATCCAAGTCGTTGGTAGGCTCGTCGAGCAGCAACAGATTGCCACCCTGCCTGAGCGTGAGTGCCAGATTTAGGCGGTTGCGCTCGCCACCCGACAGAACACCGCACTTCTTTTGCTGGTCGGACCCTTTAAATCCAAAGCTCGCCACATAGGCACGACTTGGCACCTCGGTCTCGCCCACCATAATGTAGTCATTACCGCCGCTTACGACCTCCCAGATGCTCTTGTTGGCATCCAGGCCCTCGCGCGTCTGGTCCACATAGCTCAGCTTTACCGACTCGCCCAGCTCGAGCGAACCGTCCGTCGGCTGCTCCTGTCCCACGATGCACTTAAAGAGCGTCGTCTTTCCCACGCCGTTGGGGCCGATGACGCCAACGATGCCATTGCGCGGCAGGCTGAAGGTCAGGTCGCCAATAAGCACGCGGTCCCCAAAGGACTTGCTCAGGTGCTCTGCCTCTAGAACCTTGTTGCCCAGTCGCGGTCCAGCTGGAATCTGGATTTCCGAGAAGTCCAGCTTCTTGTTTTGCGCAGCCTCTGCCGCCATCTCCTCGTAGCGCGCGAGGCGAGCCTTGCCTTTTGCCTGTCGTGCCTTCGCGCCACTGCGTACCCACGCAAGCTCGGCTTTGAGCTTCTTTGCACGCTTCGCATTCTGTTGGCTTTCGGCCTCCATACGCGCCGCTTTTGTCTCCAAATACGTGGAGTAGTTTCCCTTGTAGGGATAGAGCGTCCCGCGGTCGACTTCGCAAATCCACTCGGCGACGTTATCCAAGAAGTAACGGTCATGCGTGACGGCAAGCACCGCCCCCGGATAACGATGCAGGAACTGTTCGAGCCACAAGACGGACTCGGCATCCAGATGGTTGGTTGGCTCGTCCAGAAGCAGCAGATCGGGAGCCTCGAGCAAAAGTCGGCACAACGCCACACGACGACGCTCGCCACCGCTGAGCACGTTTACCGGCGCGTCCGGATCCGGGCACTGGAGCGCATCCATCGCCTGGCTCAGCTGCGAGTCCAAATCCCATCCATTCGCCGCGTCAATCGCATCCTGCAGCTCGCCCATCTCGGCCATAAGTGCATCGAAGTCGGCATCTGGGTCGCCCATCTCCTCGCTAATGGCGTTGAAACGAGCGATCTTTGCGAGGATGTCTCCAAACGCAAGCTCGATGTTCTCGCGGACGGTCTTGTCTTCCTCGAGCGGCGGCTCCTGCTGCAACAGTCCCACGGTGTATCCGGGACTCAGCATCGCATCGCCATTTGAGATATCCTCCATTCCTGCCATGATCTTGAGGAGCGTGGACTTTCCCATGCCATTAGGTCCCACCACGCCGATCTTTGCGCCCGGAAAGAAGCCCATGGTAACGTCGTCCAGGATCACCTTATCACCATGCGCCTTGCGTACTTTGTACATCTGGTAAATAAACTCGGCCATACTGCTCCCGTCGGTCGAATCGAATGCCTTTGGAGCATCCATTTTGGCAGAGCTTTTGCAGTCCATCAAGCGTACAATTGCAAACACAAAAGGGGGTGAACATGACGCGACGCAAACCAAGGCATGCTCGGACCGAGAGCTGGCCCAATTCGGAAGGGTCGGCGCCAAAGCCACGGCACATGGCTCCGCAAAGCCTAGACGACATTCGCGAGGCAGAGCAAGAGGCGGAGGTACGGCGCCAAGCTGAATCTAGGGCTCGAGCGGAGGCTCGCCGCCAGGAGGAGGCATTACGTCAAGAGGAAGCTCGGCGCCAGGCGGAGGCACGCGCTCGATCGGAAGCCAAGCGACAGGCTGAGGCATTGTGTCGGGAGGAGGCCCAGCGTCAAGGGGAGGCCCGTCGCCAGGAGGAGGCTCGGCTCGAGGGGAAACGAGAGGACAGACCCATCCGCTTGCGCCCCCATCCGCGCAAAGGCGACCGATTTGCAGAGCTCCGCTACATCGTTCGCTCTCCCATGTTTGCGTATGCAAGCGCCGCAGCCCTGCTCACCATCTTCCTCTTTGCGCTCACCGTTCCCATAGACACCCACGACCCGGCACTCGACGCCGCAGGCAACGAGGTGTCTGACGTAAAGCCGCACCCCGAAAACGATGAGTACGTCGAACCATACGAGGTAGACCACGAGCTCGAGGGGACTTCTGCCGAGGCGGTCAAAGCCTCGAACGCGTACGGAAAGATCACACAGGCAATTGACGAGTTTGAGGATAACGATCAGGCAATCTCTTTTGCCATGCGAGACCTCACCACCGGGAACAGCCTGAGCTATGATGCGGATCGTATTCAGTATCCGGCCAGCAGCATCAAGGCGCCTTACGTCTGTTCCGTTTACGAGGAGCTCATCGAGAACGGCGAGACAAGTCTCGAGGAAGTCACACCCCTTGCCACCGAGACCATCATTGAGTCAAGCGACGACGCCTATAGTGATCTGACCGACAAATACGGGAGCGAGCCATTTAGGACATGGCTCGAAAGCGCAGGCGTAGAGCCTTTGGGTTACGAGTCATACGAAGACATGCTGCGCTGGCATTATCCGCACATAAATACCAACCAGCTGTTGCTCATGTGGCTTCACATGTACGATTATCTGCAAGCAAAAACCGAGCCGTCAAATCAACTCGCCGACTTGCTGGAACGTCGCGAGGTGTCCGCCATGCGCAACGAACTCGGAACCGACATTCGCACATGGAGTAAGATGGGCTGGTTCGACGTCGTTGGGGACTTTGAGTCAGAACCCGCCACGGTCGAGGGCGGCGTCGTGTTCTCTAAGGAAGGAACCTATGTTGTTGCCGTAATGACGACAGCCCCAGCCGATATATCGTCTCTGCAGCCGGTCTTCAACGCACTGGCCCGTGCCCACTTCGACATGATTTAAGTGCCCGCCGGCGACACTCCCCGGCGGGCGGGCACACTACTCGACTACAGCCTTCCGAGGATAGCCGGTCCCACTACGCCACCACCCGCAAGGGTTACGTTGTTGCAGAAGACGACGTCGGTGACCTTGTTCTCCTTCACGAAGTCAACGATGTTGCTCTCGAAGTAGCGGAAGTCTCCTACGTACAGCGTTTGGTAGTGGTCAACCAGCCAAGGTGCAAAGAAGTCGCCAAACGAGTCCTTTATGACCAAGCACGTTGAACCGTCAGTCACCTTGGGATTCTCAACCTTCTGCAGCGGTTGGTCTCCCATCATGAAGCCCATGGTCTTTCCCGTTATATCCCACTTGGAGGTATCGGTTATTACGTTATAGTCGTCGCTGACCGTTCCATCCTGATCCCACAGGCGCATCTTGTTGGTGCCGTTGGGAATCCAGGCCTCCACGTAGTCTGGGTTCGCCTGCATCTCGGCACTCTTGAGCTGCGCATAGTACGACCCGAGGAAGTCCCCCATGTTGACGTGTTTCATGTCGTCGCGGTCTTCGGCCTCGACGCCCTTCTCCTCGCAAAACGCTTGGTAGGCATAATACGCGCCAAGCGACGTCCAGTGGTGGTCGGTCCGATAGAAGATGTACTCGTCGTCGTGCTCCTGCAACTTGGGTACGGAATCGACGGGATGCACGTCATCGCTGTAGAGGCTGTAGAAGTACTTGATGGCGTCAACCTGATTCGTGCCGCCCAGGTCCTTGACCTCCTTCTCCGACAGCAAGATGCCCGATGAGTTCGGGGCAATCACCGAGTAAACTTCTGCCACGCCCTTGAGCTTTTTGGCAGCCTCGTTCATGGCGTCCGCATACTCCTGTACTGCCTCCTGAGAGAAGTAGTAAATGCTGTACGCAGAGTCACCTTTTACATACAGGCCATCAAGAACCTGGTTTTGAATGGCCTCTGCCATTACTTCTTGTGCCGGAACCTCGACCTTTTCTCGCTCACGTTTGGTAGACGAACTGGCATTGTCCTCCGAATCGGAAGCACCGTCCTTTGCATCAGAGGAGGATTCCGCAGGCGGCAGCTCGTCGGCCTGCTTGGTCCCACCGATCATTTGGGTTTCGCTTTTTATACCATGGAGGGCAGAGATCGCCTGATCGGCTGATACAAGCTGCTCGCGCAGGGGATAGGTATCGCTGTACCACAAGGCCAAGTCCGAGAAGTATGAACCACTCCAAAAACTGTTCCAAGAAAAGGCCGGCATGGGAGTGAGCGTACGCTTCTCGACTTCCGATGTCGTGGGACGGGCAAAGAACAGCAGGCCTACAACGGAGGCCGCAACAAGAACGACTCCCGTAGTAATGACGCCCACCCGACGGTACGAACTGAGCTTGCTTGCCCTGTTTCGCTGATCGACCTTGTTGAGGTTGCGGTCGGACTGCCTGGCCGGCTTGTTCCGCTGTCTTGCTGGCTTATTCGTACCTTTGCCACGACGCTCGGCTACAGTAACTTTTGAGCGCGTCGAAGAGCTGGAGCGTCGAGCGTCCTTCTGACGGGACTCCCCACCGCCGATTCGCTTGCCTTGAGTTCGCTTTGGCGTGGTCTTGTCCCTGTTCTGGTCATTGTGTGCCGAAGTTACCGAAGAGGACGGATGTCTCTTTCCGCGAGCACGCTCGTCGCGTCGCCTGCTCTCGCGTACAGACTTGCCGTCACGACCTCCCGCTCGACGCTCAACTTCGCGTGAGGACTCCTTCGTACGACCCTCCTCTTCTCGAGTCGTTTGTGTACGGGGTCCTTTTTGACTTGCCGCGCGACGTTTCTCGCCAGAGCCCTTGATATTGCGTGAAGGCTCCTCCTGCGAACGCCGAGGACGGCTTCCCGCACGGCGTCCCTTCGAAGAGCGCTCAGACTTTTGCTGACTGTTTGCCATGACACGTGCCTCTCTCGCAAACACAAACGCCAACAGACGTTAGAACTGGAAGTATATGAACGGGTTGTAGCTTGCGCCCGCCAAGGCGATGAGCGACAACGCGAGAAGTACCACCGGAGTTACCGCCTCAAGCACGCCAAACGCGTTGAGCGCGAGGTCGTTGCCGCGCGTCATGGCATACAGGCGCTTGCGCAGGAAAGAGCCCAAGCTCGTGCATGCCACCACACTCAGCGCGATGAGGAAGATGTTTTGCGTGAATACCGTAAGCACCGAAAGGCTTCCCACTCCCCCGGCACCGGCTCCAAACATGCCCTTGATGACAGTGGCAAGCTCCCCGAAGTTCTCGAACCTAAAGAGCACCCACCCAAAGTATACGACGATGAGGGCTCCCACATGGCCAAGCACGCGGGGCAAGTGGCCTCGTATTACAAAGCGCTCAAGCAGGAGGAATACGAGGAAATAAAGACCCCAAAGAATGTAGTTCCAGCTTGCACCGTGCCAAAGACCGGTGAGGAACCATACGATGGCCATGTTGCGAATGTAGCAAGGCGTCGAGCAGCGGCTTCCTCCAAGCGGAATGTACACGTAATCCCTAAAGAAGCTCGAAAGCGAAATGTGCCAGCGGCGCCAGAAGTCCTGTACGGAAGACGCCTCGTACGGATGATCAAAGTTCTCTAGGTAATGGAATCCAATCATGCGTCCCAAACCGATAGCCATGTCGGAGTAGGCCGAGAAGTCGAGGTAAATCTGGAGCATATAGAACAGCATTCCCAGCCAGTAGCCAGTCAAGGCCTGGTTGGCAAGGGCATCCGAGCCGATGGGCACGAGCTTGTCTGCCGCCGCCGCGCAGGCGTTCGCGAGCAGGGTTTTCTTTGCAAGGCCAACGCAAAACCGCCGCACGCCCAAGTAGACCTCGTTGCGTGTGGGTTTGCGATGCTCGATCTCGTTCGCCACGGTTTTGTAGCGCACGATGGGACCGGCAATGCACTGATGAAAGAGCGAGGAGTACAGCAGGAGCTTCCAGTACGTAGGCTGCGCGTGCACTTCTCCCCTATAGACGTCACATACATAGCTTATAAGCTGGAACGTGTAGAACGAGATACCTATGGGGAGCACGATGTTGGGAATCTCGGCGGGAACGCCAAACGCGCCTTGGACCATCCCCAGCACGAATCCGGCATACTTAAAGACACCCAAGAGGCCGAGCAGTACCACGCACTCTCCCACAAGCGCCGCCCGACGCTTCCCCTGGCTGTCTGCATGCTCTATAACGAGCGCAAAGAACCAACTCGCCGCGGTCTCACCCATGAGCAATACCAAGAACCGCGGACCACCCCACGCGTAAAAGATGAGCGACGAGGCAAGGAGCACGGGGTTCTTTGCACGCTGCGGCACCAACGCGTAAATGATGAGGTGCAAGGTCAAGAACACAAGCAAGAACACAAAGCTAGAGAAGACCATGGAGGCGTCCTTCATAACTAGAGCGGAAAAAACCGATGGTATCACATTGGCCCAATGATGCGGGGCGTTGATTGAACCAACGGCTAAGTTCGGCCAGGCGGCATGCAGGGTTTGCGTAGGACGGGCGTGAGCGGTAACGAGAGACCCACACGGCTGACGGTAACGCAATTTTCTGATTGCTTAAACGAGACCATGAGGGGTATCATCTGCAATCGACGTGATATCAGCGTCAGGGAAGGTCATCGGGAGGAAAAGCACATGATGTACAGTAGCAGGACAAGGGTAGCAGCAGTCACGGCGTCTCTCGTATTCGCTCTTTCGGGTGGGGTGGCATTTGCCGACGAAGCGGCAAACGTGCAGCAGGGCACGACCCAACAGACCACACAGGAACAGGTCACAACAGGTGAGCAGCCCGCGCAGGAGCAGACTGCAACCGACGGCGAGGCGACCAACGCACAGGACGCAGTTGGGCAGACCGCAACGAGCGGCGGATCAACTGCCGACCCCTCGACCGACCAAACCAAGGATGGGACCGAGGCCGGGCAGACATCCGACGAGACCAAGTCCGACGAAAGCAAAGCTGGCGAAACGGACGCGCAGAAGACTACCGAGGCTGGGGCCCAAGAGGCGGCGGGCACGGCCGATGCCAAGGACGCGACGAATTCCGCCGAGGCGACAACAGCGACCGACGACGTAGCCCTCGAGCCCCAGGTAGCGGAGTTCTACAAGTCGACTTATAACAGGAATACGAGAAGCTCGAATGTCGAGCTAATCGACGAGTCATCGATAGAATGGGCAACCGTTGACGTAAGCGAGTTCTCATCCGACAAGTACCGGTACGTGGATGAGGACGGCTACCGCACCTACTATAAAATATCGAACGCGTGGAAACTCGAGGGAACAGAGGAAGCCGTAAAATACGAACGTGCCGTAGCAAGGGTCAAAATTGCAGAGAACGGCGAGTTCCTTGCTCCGGCTACGAGTGCAGGCACTAAGCATGCCAGCTTTTTCTTAGCAACTGACCATACCACCGGTCAGCTTCCTACAGCAGAAAGATATGATAAGTGGCCCTTCGTCGGAACCTACATGGATGCTGACGTGCCCCAAGACGCGTTCACGAAGTCTTACGTGGACAAGTATGGGGAAACTGCCTACTACTATCCCGGTGGCGAGTATGGGCCTGCGGGCTATTACTACAAAGTTTCAAGCGAGAATTGCTGGACTCGAAATGCGGACGCCCGATATGCCGGCATGTACTGGCACTTCGACACCGAAGGCGGCTCTCCCTTCTCCGGCACGAGCGCTCGCGTCGAGAGCAAGACTGGCCCGTCTTTTGTGGCCGCCGTCGATGGCTACGAGTCGGCCACGGCGACCATGACGCCGGCCACCGGAACCGACTACGTGTCGCCCACGGCCGCCGAGGCGACCCCGGCGACCTCGGATGCCACCTCGATCGCGGGCGTTGTGGCGGCGGCCGTCTCCGCAATTGGCGCGCTCGGCCTCGGAAAGGCCATCCGCCGCAAGTAGCATAGCCAGCGAAGGAAAGACTTCATCCGCGCATCGGCATGATCTAGAATCGTGCCTTGTGGAAAATCACCCACAAGGCACGATTCTTATGCGAAAGGCCTCTGTTCCGAGCTGAGATTTCGTTTCGTGCGATACGATTTGCGAGGAATGACTTTCGTGTGGGCGCCTCGGCCACACAAATGCCGATTCCTGCTCAAGGAGGGCCTCTTTGAGCCAAGATTGCCTTTCGTGTGGCGCGATTTGTTGAGATTGACTTTTGTGAGGGTCCCTCTGCCACACGAAAGTCAATCCCAGCTCAGGGACCCGGATCAAATTGATCGAAATACCGTATACCGTGGGTCTCTTCGTCAAAGGGCGCATTCAAATCCGCTTCGTTAGCGCCATCGGACGTTCGTGAATGTTTTTGACTGTTTTTGGTTGTTTTTGACACTCATTCTTGCTATAGTATTAAAAGAAGGAGGGGGCATGCTTGCAGAAGAGCGACTTGAACGCATCAGACATATCGTGAACGAGCGCGGTGTCGCCTCGGTACCTCAGCTTATGAACGAACTCGATGCCTCGGAGTCCACGATTCGTCGCGACCTGCACAAGCTCGACAAGCTCGGCATGCTCAACAAGGTACATGGCGGCGCAACGCGAGTCAACGAAGACTACGTTCTTGCCGACCTCCCATTTGCGGGACGACAGTCAATCTATCACGAGCAGAAACAGGCAATCGCGGCTTATGCCGCTACGCTCATCTCGCCCGACGACTTCGTGTTCATCGATGGTGGCACCACCACGGAATGCTTGGTCAATGCCATCACAGAGACTCGTGCCACATATCTTACCAATTCGCTACCCCACGCACAGCACCTGCTGGCCAAAGGCTGCAGAACGCTACTTCCTGGCGGCGAAATAAAACCCGTCACCGAGGTCCTCGTAGGTGCCGAGACGGTCAACGCCATACGTCGATACCACTTTACCCTTGGTTTTTGGGGCACGAACGGGGCAAACCTCGAGACTGGCTTCACCACACCGGAGTTTAGCGAGGCTGCTGTCAAACAAATTTCGCTTGAACATACCGTTCACCCATACGTTTTGTGTGATTCGAGTAAGTTCTCTAAAATATCTCTTATAACCTTCGCCGACTTTAATAGCGCAACAGTCATAACCGACCGCATTCCAGCCGGCGAGGGTGCGTATAGGAGCATGGGCAACATCAAGGAAGTGGAGGAGCAATGATCTACACCGTAACGTTCAACCCGTCCCTGGATTACATCATCAGGGTCGAAAACCTCAAGCTGGGGCAGGTCAACCGCGTAAACTACGAAAACATCCTCCCCGGAGGCAAGGGCATCAACGTGTCCATCGTCCTCAAGAACTTGGGTCACGACAACACCGCGCTGGGCTTCACCGCCGGCTTCACCGGCCGCGAGATCGAGGCCAGCATGCAGAAGTACGGCGTGACTTGCGACTTCATTGACGTTGCCGAGGGCATGAGCCGCATCAACGTCAAGGTTAAGTCCAACGAAGAGTCCGAGATCAACGGCCTCGGACCCAACATCACCGAGGCAGACATCGACGCACTCTATGCCAAGCTCGACGAGCTCAAGGAAGGCGACTATCTGGTAATCGCCGGCAGCGTGCCCTCCATCCTGCCAGGCGACATGTACGAGCGCATCATGAGCCGTCTCGACGGCCGCGGCATCAACATCGCCGTCGACGCCGAGCGCGACCTGCTCACCCGCGTACTCAAGTATCACCCGTTCGTCATCAAGCCCAACAACCATGAGCTCGGCGACATCTTTGGTGTCAAGCTCACCACCAAGGACGAGGTCGTCCCCTACGCCAAGAAGCTCCAAGAGCAGGGCGCGCGCAACGTGCTCATCTCCATGGCCGGCGAAGGCGCCGTCTTTGTGAGCGAGAAGGGCGAGGTCGTAAAGAGCGAAGCCCCCAAGGGTAAGCTCGTCAACTCCGTGGGCGCTGGCGACTCCATGGTCGCAGGCTTCGTTGCCGGCATCATCGAGACCGGCGACTATGCTCAGGCATTCCGCATGGGACTGTGCACTGGTTCGGCAAGCGCTTTCTCGCCTGACCTTGCCACGCGTCCCGAGGTCGAGGCCCTGCTCGCCGCGCTGTAGTAGCATGGAAGCAAAAGGGTGCCGCCCTTTTGCTTCGCAAGGGATCTATGATCGGCTTGCCGATCTGATCATAGGAAGGTAAGGAAAAGGAAGGAAAGGAAAGGAGCAGCACGTGAAGATCACTGACTTGCTCAAGGCTGATGGCATTAAGGTGGGCGCTTCTGCGGCCGACCAGATGGACGCCATCGACCAGCTTGTCGCCCTTCAGGTGGCAAGCGGCAACATTGCCGACAAGGCAAAGTACAAGGAGGCCATCCTTAAACGCGAATCCGAGTTCTCCACTGCAGTGGGCGACGGCATCGCCATCCCCCACGCAAAGACCGCGGCTGTAAAGAAGCCCGGCCTGGCCGCCATGACGGTTCCCGGCGGCGTCGACTGGAAGGCGCCCGACGGAGAAAACTCCGACCTCATGTTCATGATCGCCGCCCCCGAGGGCGAAGCCAACACCCACCTGGAGATTCTGGCCAACCTCTCCGCCATGCTCATGCATGAGGAGTTCGCCAACGCCCTGCGCGCCGCAAAGACGCCGCAGGAGTTCCTCAAGGTCATCGATGACGCCGAGGCCGCGCGCAACGCCGAGCAGGCCGCCAAGGCAGCTCCCGCAGCCGGCAGCAACGGCCCCGACATCCTGGCCATCACCGCCTGCCCCACCGGCATCGCCCACACCTACATGGCAGCCGAGAACCTCGAGAAGAAGGCCTCCGAGATGGGCCTCGTTCTCAAGGCCGAGACGCAAGGCTCCGCAGGCGCCAAGAACGTCCTTACCGCCGAAGAGATCGCCAACTGCAAGGGCATCATCATCGCCGCCGACAAGAACGTCGACCGTGCACGCTTCGCCGGCAAGCAAGTATACGTCACCAACGTATCCGCTGGCATCAATGAGCCCGAGAAGCTCATCAACATCATCCTCAACAACGAGGCTCCCGTACAAGAGGGCACGGTCGTATCCGGTGGCGGCGCTGCCGAGACCGAGGGTGTCGGCTCCCAGATCTACAAGCACCTCATGAACGGCGTTTCTCACATGCTCCCGTTCGTCATCGGCGGCGGCATCCTCATCGCCATCGCATTCCTGGTGGACATGGGCGCCGCAGGCACGGGCGACTATGGCTCCTCCACCCCTATCGCTGCATTCTTTAAGCAAATCGGTGGCGTCGCATTCGACATGATGCTCCCGATCCTCGCCGGCTACATCGCCATGTCCATCGCAGACCGTCCTGGTCTTGCTCCTGGCGTCGTGGGCGGCCTCATGGCAAAGTCGGGCATCAGCCTTGCTTACCTTGCCACCGCTCCTGCATTTGACGACAGCGTCTGCGTTTCCGGCGGCTTCCTCGCCGCTCTGGCCGCTGGCTTCCTCGCTGGCTACATGACCCTCTTCATCGAGAAGGCATGCGACAACCTGCCCGAGTCCCTCGAGGGCATCAAACCCATCCTCCTGTACCCGCTGCTGGGCATCCTCGCCATCGGCGCCGTGATGTTCGTGCTCAACCCGATCTTTGGCATGATCAACACCGCCATCAACGACTTCCTGGGCGGCATGCAGGGTGCCAACATCGTTCTGCTCGGCGCCATCGTCGGCGGCATGATGTCCATCGACTTCGGCGGCCCCTTCAACAAGGCAGCTTACGTCTTCTCCACCGGCCTTCTCGCCAGCGCCGCTGGTGCTGACGCCGCCACTACCCAGAACGCTCAGATCGTCATGGCCGCCTGCATGGTCGGCGGCATGGTACCCCCGATCGTCATCGCCCTCTCCACCACGTTCTTCAAGAACAAGTGGAGCAAGGCCGACCGCGACGCCGGTCTGGTGAACTACATCATGGGTCTGTCCTTCATCTCTGAGGGCGCCATCCCGTTCGCAGCCGCTGACCCCGGTCACGTAATCCCCACCTGCGTTATTGGTTCCGCCATTGCCGGTGGCCTCTCCGCATTCTTTGGCTGCACGAGCCCCGCGCCTCACGGTGGCGCATGGGTTATCGCCGTTATCGGCAACCCCATCATGTGGCTCGTCGCCCTTATCGCTGGCTCCGTCGTGGGCGCCCTTCTTCTCTCCTACCTCAAGAAGCCGGTTGAGGAGTAGACCAACGCGCACGTAAGGGCATATCCCTTTCCCAGCGCCCGGAGGCTTGTCCTCCGGGCGCCCCTTTTTTGGGCCGACACCGCATGACCGATGATGGGGATACCGTGACTTTACCCATGTGAAACACGCCTTCCTATACGCTTGTGTGCATCAAAAGACACATAGAAGGGGTCTCGATGGCACACGACAAGGTAACCGCAGAATACGGCAGCTTGGTCTTTTCGGACCATGACATGCGCAAACGCCTACCAAAGCCAACCTATCAGGAGCTTTCCCGCGTCATCAAAGACAACAAGCCCATAGACCTCGACATAGCCAACGAGGTTGCCCACGCCATGAAAGAGTGGGCGCTCGAGAAGGGCGCCACGCACTTTACGCACTGGTTTCAGCCGCTCAACGGTATCACAAGCGAGAAACACGACAGCTTTATAACGCCTCAGGACGACGGAAGCGTCCTCATGGCCTTTAGTGGCAAGGAGCTCGTACAGGGCGAGCCCGACGCGTCGAGCTTCCCCAACGGTGGACTGCGGGCCACGTTCGAGGCTCGTGGATACACGGTCTGGGACCCCATGAGCCCTGCCTTCATCAAAGACGAGGTCCTGTGCATTCCCACCGCTTTTATCTCCTACACCGGCGAGGCCCTCGACAAAAAGACGCCCCTCCTCCGCAGTGAGGTCGCCCTCGAAAGACAGGCAAAGCGTGTTTTGGAGCTCTTTGGTCACAAACCAAAGCGTGTCGTTACCACCGTTGGACTGGAGCAGGAGTACTTCCTCATCAAGGAGGAGGACTTCGAGGCGCGCCCAGACCTCCGGCTGACGGGCAGAACGCTCTTTGGCGCAGAGCCATGCAAGGGCCAAGAGCTCGAAGAGCACTACTTCGGCGCCATTCGCCCCTCCGTCAACGCCTTTATGAAGGAGCTCGACGACGAGCTTTGGAAGCTCGCGATTCCCGCAAAGACCAAGCACAACGAGGTGGCACCCTGCCAGCACGAGCTTGCTCCCGTGTTCGAGCAAGGTTCGCTTGCCGTAGACAACAACCTGCTTACCATGGAGAAGCTCAAGCTCCTCGCAACCAATTACGGCCTTGCCTGCCTCGAGCACGAGCGTCCCTTCGAATACGTCAACGGATCTGGCAAGCATGACAACTGGTCGATTTCCGCCGATGGACGCAACCTGCTCGAGCCTGGCCCACATCCCGAGGACAACTTGCAATTCCTCGTGTTTCTTGCCTGCCTAGTGGCTGCCGTAGACGAGCATGCCGACCTCATACGCATGAGCGTGGCCTCGGCCGGTAACGACCATCGCCTTGGCGCAAACGAGGCGCCTCCTGCCATCGTCTCCATCTTTTTGGGCGACGCCATCACACCCGTCGTCGAGGCACTTATCAGGAAAGAGCATGCCGAGGCCCACGAAGAAGAACTCATGGACTTGGGCGTCCCCGCTCTCCCCGACATATTCCGCGACAACACCGACCGAAACCGCACGAGTCCGTTTGCCTTTACGGGCAATAAGTTCGAGTTCCGCATGTGCGGCAGCCAGCAGAACGTATCGGATGCCAACGTCGTCATAAACACCGCCGTCGCCGAGCAATGCGAGCGATTCTGCGACTATGTGGCAGAACGTTCCGACGAGGACTTCGTGTCCGTTGCGATGCGTTTCGTGCGCCACACCTTCCGCGATCACCATCGCGTCATCTTTGACGGCAACGGGTACTCGCACGAATGGGAGAAAGAGGCGGAACAGCGCGGTCTGCCCAACCTCAAGACCACGCCCGACGTTCTTCCTTCGCTTCTTGACGCAAGCAACGTGGCGCTCTTCGAGAAGTACGGCGTGCTCAGCGAATCTGAACTGCACGCGCGCTATGTAGCCAAGGCAGAGCAATACGCCAAGCTGCTCAACATCGAGGCAAATGTCATGGTCCACATGGCTCGCCATCTATTTATTCCGGCTATCATCTCGTATTCGGGCGACGTGGCCACCAGCGTGGCAACCAAGGCAGAGATTGGCATCGACGCTACGGCCGAGCGCGATCTGTGCCGCACGCTCACCGAAGGCATTGGCGCCATCAATACGCTCGCCACGGCCCTCGACGACAAGAACGCTGAGGCTCGGTCTGTTTCCGACCCCGGAAAGCGGGACGATTTCTACCGCGACGTGGTAATTCCAGCCATGGAACTGTTGCGGGACGCCGTCGACAAGATGGAAGTCATCTGCTCCAAGGAATGCTGGCCGGTACCGAGTTACAACGACATGTTGTTCTACGTGTAGTCACGGCTGTGACACAAAAGAACTGGGCCCAAACATGCCAAATGGCACATTTGGGCCCAGTTCTTTTGTGTCGTGAACTTACTACATGCCCAATCCAAAAATGATTTCGGTAAGGCCGTTGACGAGTAGCGCAACGGCCGCAACGAGCATGCCAAGCGTAGGCGATGCCAAAGGCACAAGAATCACCAGCAAGCCCAATATGGCACAGATGACGCCCGAAGCCGTAGCGGGCACGCCCAAGGGGCTTCTCGTACGCCTATACGATCCGGCCTCCATGATGTCGAGCACGCCTGTAATCAAGATGATAATGCCAATTATCGTCCAGACGAACTTGACCACAAAGCCAGGTGCTATTCCCATTATCAGACCAGGAACCAAGCACAGGATTCCCAGCGCCAACTCGCCCGGATTGTCTTGCAGCACATTGCTTCGCATCATAGACGAAACAATCGTCACTACCCCAAACGCCACCAAGATCCAACCCAGAATTCGAACGATAGTCTCCATCGCGCCGATGGGATTGATGAGCACCGCGATGCCCATCGCGACCATAACGCAGCCGGTAATGATGATAGAACCCTTCGAACGTGCAAACCTCGTTTCCATATCCAGCGCCCTCCTTTGCCATCGAGCCTCGTTCGCCAATATGTGTCCACCACATCCCACAAAATGCGTTAATCTGTTCAAACGTGCAGTGTTAACAGATTTCACTTCATAGTACCCGAGGAGTCGCATGCCAGCCACCGTCACCCATCACCTTTTCGGTCAAGATGCCTCAACCCACCTTCCTCAGGCCATGTTGCCATCTCAAGAGGAACGGATTGCGTTCCTGCTGGGCAGCCAAGGTACCGATCCGCTGTTCGCGCGATTCCGCTGTTCGCCTCATTCGGCACGCACCTGCCATACGTTTGCACGGGCCATGCACGAAGGCAACATGGTCAGTGCGCTGTGCTCTCTTCGCACCGTCGCCACGCAACTGAGCGCCCGCGACATTCCCGTCGGGCGAGCATTCGTCTTGGGTATGGCGGCGCACTATCTGCTCGACAGCATCACACATCCGCTGATTCTTGCCCTCGTCAAACAGATTACAGATGCGGATCCGGCTCTCACCGATGCCCAGAGCGAAATACACGCCCTTATCGAAGCCGATATCGACTCATGGCTTCTGTGGCAAAAGCGGCACAAGACGATACTCGAGGCACCTGCAAGCGACGCTCTGGTAAGTACCGGTCACGTAGATCGCATCGCCTCCGGATTGATGGCCTATGTTGCCAACGATGTTTTTGACATGGCGATCGGCCGCTCAGATTTTGCCAGATCGGTACGAGATTATAGGCTGGTATATCGGCTTGTCGATTCTCGGTCTCGAAATCTTACACAAGGCCTCACAGAAATTGAACGCCTCCGTCGGCCCTTCTCACGCATCATGGCACAACGCCATCCTCTGATCACAAGTGATGAGTGCGCATCAGCAAACTTGGATCATAGACACTGGCGCAATCCGTTTACCGGCGAAATCTCTGTTGCAAGCTTCCCCGACCTGTTTCATGACGCACTAGGCGCGTGGCCCGTGTTTTGTCAACGGCTCATCGAGGGAGACCACCTTCGACTTGCAGCAATGGTGGACGGCATAAACTACTACGGCAAGCCAATCACCGTATAAGCTCGCAACAAACGGGCGCTTCCTGTTTAAATGCTCCACAAAGCCATTATCTGGAACGCCGTGACGGGCGTGGCGACCTCGACGTCCCCAGCGTCGAAACACTTGTTGGATACGACCTGTTGGCCCACGCTTCGTCCTCGCGCTCGCGTTGTCGCCTCGCACGCCGCTGTGCCGCCGTTCGCCGCTGCGCCTCTCGCTCGCGTTGGCGTTCCCTCTCGTCCTGGCGAGCCCTGGTCCGGCGCGTGGACAACGTCCTGCGGCGAGTTGGACGGTTGCGCGCAGAGCGAGAGCCATACCGTGTGTTCTCTTCCGCTGGATCTTCTTCGATTCGGGGAAGAGAGGTCACAGCCCTCGAGCGCGGACGCTCCCGGGGCGTAGAGGCTTCCATAACCAGCTCTTCTTCCAATGGGTCGGCCGGACGAACAGAAGGAGTAAACTTGAGCCTCCGTGCGGGCCAGAACCATAGGATCAGCAGCACAATAGCGGCAACCACAATGGAAAAGACGTCATATGTTCCAAAGAGCATATAACTGGCGCCTACGAGCCCGCCCGCAATGAGGAGCGAGAGAATCTTGCCGTAAGGTCCTCTATCGCGTTTGGCCGTCCAAATCGCATAGTCGAGCAGCGGCGAGATAAGGGCGATAAGGGCGAGCGTGGCCATGAGCGAACGCGGAAAACCCTCAAACGACGCTGACGTACACAGGTAATAGCTCTCGATGTAGCCAAAATTCAAGGGGATGGCCCACCATATTGCCTTGAGGCGACTATCCACGTGTATGGCCACGAAGGTATTTACAAGAACCCACAGCGCAAAGTGTGCCACGAAGGAAGCAGATCCGAACGCAACAATGTCGAACAGCGCAGAGAGAATCCCAAATACGAGTCCCAAGAAGAGCAGTGCGATGCCTTCGGCAATACCAACCATGTGATTCCCTCCTCCCCATTCGCTCGTGCAGTATAGTCATTCCAATCTACGGTATCACATGGCGCACGCTTCTGCGAAAAAGACGCGAAAGTAATAGGAGTGAATCGTCTAGGGCGGTTATCAACTGTTGGAACGGAGTTCCCGGGGAGTTTTGTTCCGCGGAACAAAACTCCCCGGGAACTCCGTTCCACTTTCTTACAAGCCTTACGCAAGCGCTGCGTAGTCGTTGGCATCTACAGGCTCAAGCCATTCGTTCCAGCCGTCCTCGCCCGGCACCTCCACGGCAACATGCGAAAACCAGCTATCGGCCTTGGCCCCATGCCAGTGTTTGACGTTCGCGGGGATGGTGATTACAGAACCGGGTACGAGACTTACCGCCGGCTTGCCCCACTCCTGATACCAGCCCTCACCTGCCGTGCACACAAGCACCTGTCCACCACCCGAGGTCGCGTGGTGCACATGCCAATTGTTGCGGCATCCCGGCGTAAAGGTAACGTTATACAACGGCGACGCACATCCCTCGTCGGTAAGGACCTTGAGGTACGTCTTGCCCACGAAATACTCCTGCGCGGGATTGTCGTCACCAATGCCAAACGCATCCATCTGTTCGAACTCGGCCCGATCCGTCGTCTTTGCCATAGCTACTCCCTTCACGAGGATATGTCATAGTAAAACCGTACCGAAAAAAAGTCTATATCACAAATGAAATTCGGGAATGTCTGCCATACGGCACGCGCATGGCTGACGACTTTAGACGTCGAGCTCTTGGTAGGTAAAGCAGCAGTACCCCGAATGTATCACCGGGCTCGCAGTCATGAAGTAGGTATGACCCGTAGGCTCGTAGTACAGCTTGTCGGTTATGATTTCGCCCTCAAAAGCTGCGCGGCGAACGATGTCATACCAGTCGGGTCCCATCGTGGGGAATAGCTCACGCGTGCTCTTGCCAAGGATTTCGGACGCCGTCAAGTTTCCACGCTTCTCGAAGGCGTGGTTGACATAAAACATGGTCGCGTCATCGACTTGCCCGTCATCGCCGAGCGTCACCTTATACACCGAGTACGAAATGGGTAGATCGTCGTACATATGGAAGATCTTTGCCGCGCGTGACTGGCGCTCAGTAACGGAGATGTGTTCGTCATGATCGGCGAGCAGACGTACCTCCGCCTTCTTTGCCTGCTCCTCCAAACTCTCCACCTCAGAGAACCTGCAAGACCCCACCGAGACGTACAGCGTGAGAGGCACGCCATCCACCTGACGAACACGGTCTGCAACGCTTCTTACGCGCGCACGAAGTAGCCCATCATCGGTGTTGCCACGCACCTGACACATGATTGTAAATTGGTGTCCCGACATCCTAGCCACCGCTGCGGTTACGCCAAACTCGCACTTGAGTTCGCTCCCCAACTTCGCGATTGCCTTGTCGCCAAAGTCGTAGCCGTACTGAGTATTTATGGAGTCGATGTCATCGATGTCCATGCTCACGCGTATAAAATCCACCCCGCGCAGGTAGTATTCATCACGAAACAGCTGAGCCTCCTCGTGGATGCCGCGAGAGTTCAGAAGCCCGGTAAGGATGTCGCGTCGCTTCGTCTCGCCTCCGCGCGAATCGTTTGCCTCAAGCTGGTCCTTATCGATGAAGTAACCCAACAAACCTCGAATCTGGCCGTTAACGTCGTAGAGCGGCGTTTTGCTCGCGAGTATGTCGCGATTCTCGCCCATGGCGATGCAGTGCCCGGGTTCGTTGTGTGTGGTGACGCCCTCGTGGATAACGAGCATCTCGTCGTTCATGTATTGTCCCGGCTGCACGTGCCAGCCAAGTTCCTCGTCGGTCTTGCCGCATATGTCATCCACGGAAGAAAACCCGTAATAGTCCAAGAAGCCCCTACTTGCGCCCAAAAACCTGCGGTCTTTGTCCTTCCAAAAGAAGCGAACAATACCCGAGTTCAAAAGCGTATTCCACACGAATTCCTCCGAGACGGTCCGGCCGTTCTCCTGTGAATCGAAACCGTATTGGCGTGGTGCGGCATCACCACGCTTAAACAAACCAATCACTTCTCGGTCCACGTTGCGAATAAGCACCAAATAGGCGCTAGGCCGCAACCGCAGGATGGTATACCGCTTCCAGGCGTACCGTCCGTGCCTTACGGACGTTCGCAGCACCGTAGAAACGCTCTCGTCTCCTGACTCCTTCAGTCGGCTCTCGATGTTCGACATGTCCACGAACTCAAGGAAGGCTTTCTGGTCCGAAGGAAAGATGAGCTGTTCGGCATATTCCTCGTGCAACCTCTTGATCCCTGACCTGCCCGAAACCAAGTTCTCCTGCGTGTCCACGTACAGGGGCATGATGGAGTCGGTGGCTACGTCTAGCAGAGTGACTCGCTCGAACAAGGCATAAAGCTGCCGCAGTCCCTCGTCCAGCTCGTTCGTCTCCCTCGACTTGGATACCTTCGATAGATTGCTCATCCTAAACAACACGCAATAGGCCTCCCGCGACTGCGCGACGCACTTGGCCTGAATCTCGTAATACTCCTCGTTGGAGATAAAGAACATGCGTCCTTCGATACCTGAGCGCGTTGAGTCCATGAGGTTTATGACTCGCTTGGGCAATAGCGTGTAAGGCTGAGGCTTGCAGAGCAGCTCCTGTGAGAAGATGTTCGAAACGAGACCGGTCCCGCGGGCGGTTTTCTCGAAGGCAGTGTTGTAGAAGAGCACGCTAAAGGAGTCCGCACGTGCCTCGGCGACAGCCAAGGGAATGCTGTTGAGCTGTCTGGCGGTGACGAGCGAGTCCTTCTCTTCCTGCGTCATGAACGGGACGGCACTGAGGAAGTCCACCTTGCCGATGCTATCGTAGTAGGCCCGCTCTGCTGGCCTCTCGATTTCAGCCCCAATGGAGGACATGTGCTCGAGGGACTCTTTGTACGGCAGCGGACGACCAAAGAAATATCCCTGGACCTTTTCGCAACCGATATTGCGCAGGAACATAAACTGTTCCTCGGTCTCCACACCCTCGGCAAGCGTGTGAATGCCAATCTCCTTGGCCATCTGTATGACCGCGGTCATGATACGCCGCGAGCGCTGATCAAATGAACTGAGGAACTTCATGTCGAGCTTAATCTCCTCGAACGAGAAGTCCTTGAGCACGTTTAGCGACGAATATCCGCTGCCAAAGTCATCCATCCAAATCTGGAAGCCGGCGGATCGAAAGCGCTCTATGACTTCGTGCATGCCGCTGCCCTGCTCGGCCATGAGGCTTTCAGTTATCTCTACATACAAAAAGTCGTGCGGAATGTGATAGTCGATAACCGCCTGGTTGATCTCGTCAAAGATGTCGCACAACACAAAGTCCAAGCGCGAAAGATTGATGGATATGGGTACGGGAATGTCACCACGCTCCACGGTCTGGCGAATCGTGGCGCAGGCAGTACGTGCCACATGGATGTCGAGTAAGTGAATCGCGTGCATCTGTTCCAGAACGGGAATGAACTGATCGGGTCGGATAAAGCCGTAGTCAGGATCAATCCAGCGTGCCAGCGCCTCAAAGCTACAGAGCTTGCGTGATATGGATCGCACGACCGGCTGAAAGTATGGCTGTATGTAACCCCGTTCAAGCGCCGTGGAAAAGGTCGCTTTGATATGCTGCTCCAGGTCTTTTTCCATGGCATCTCCGTTTCCGCACAGTTTGCATAAGTATAACGTTTTGTAAAACCTCCCCCTATACCGGTCCGGGTGTAGGCGCCAAAATCAGCCCCGTAAGGTCATTTGTCCAACCAGACGGCACGTTTGAGTACCAGTTCTCTACCTGGTCTTTAGAGGAAGCGCACTTCGCGCACTGGCCGGACTCATTCCAAACTTGCACGTGCCCGATGGATTCGAGTCGGTTCTCAACTCGCTAGCCACCATGGGAATTGGCACCATCTCGCTTACGGCGTGCTATGCGTTTTTGCCCTCGGGCAGGCGGCACTTCATTTCTCAGCTGCCGGGCGCCGTAGTCGCGACAGTTGCATGCGCTGTACTCTCGTTTGCCTTCCACGTGTACGTGGACCATTTTTGCAAATTCACCACACTCTATGGAAGCATTGCAACGGTTGCCCTGCTTCTCTTTTGGATGTACATCGTATCCCTCATCCTTATCGCATGCGGATTTTTGAACCGGCTCTTGGATGAGCGAGACCCGCGCGAGAGACGACGCGGCGCCAGCCATTAACGACCACCAAACAAAAACCGCGCCCGCCGAGGATGTGCAATCCTCAGCAGGCGCGATTATGGACTTGATTTTTTGCGAGCCGAGCGCTTACGCCGCCTCTGCGAGCTTGTTGGCATCTGCGGGCAGTTCAGTCTTTGTCACGCCCTCGCCATAGATCGTAGCCCAGTCGTTTGCCATCGAGAAGGTCGTCCAACCCGCGTCCTTCGCCTCACCAGCCTGTTTGGTGGCTCGCTCCAAATCGCCGTACTCGCGCTCCACATCGTCGCATAGCACAAGCAGTCCCATGCCCTTGTGTTCGGGATTGGCTTGGGCGTAATTGAGCATGGCATAGTCACCGGAACTGTTGCCAAATGCGAGCAACGGGCGACGACCGATCTCGCGCTCGATAAATACAACCTTGTTGAGCTTGGCGACTTCGAGGTCTTTGGTACCATCGAAAACGAGTTTGTCGTCCGCACTGAAGTTGTACTCATTGACCGCATCGCTACCCTGACCAGTAGCCTTCGCGCCCCAGTCGGTGCCAATGACGTGATTCGGGGCAACGCCCAACTTGCTGACGGAGATGGCACGCGCAACCTCGCGCTCACAGGCCGATACAACGTAAACATCAAAGTCGTTGGCTCGCAGGTAGTCAACGACCTCTGCCATGGGCTTGTAGACGCTCTCGCCGTAGGTCATGCCTTTGAAGCCCTCTGCGGCTGTCGTGTCGATGAAGTCGTTTACGTAGGCACGGAAGTCTTCTGGCGTCATGTCTTTGAACGAGCCAACAAGAGCCTCGTTCTTTGCGGCGTCGAGCTCTGGATCGGGGATGCCCTTGTCGGCGGTTGCACGCACCAACTTAGCAGTCTTTGTATACTCCTCCGGAGCTTTATAAGAGGGATCATCGAGCACGCGGTGCATCAACAAGCACCAGTCAACGTATATGGGGGCCTTCTCGCACAGCAGCGTACCGTCCATGTCGAAGGTCGCAATACGTTCCTCGGGGTCGACGTAGTTGGCGCCGTTTTTGTTGGTAACATCCTGCACGTAGGCAACGAGCTTGGCGAGCGATTCGCTGTCCTTGTTCCAAGAGGGGAAGGTCTTGGCGTAATCGACCTCACCGGAAGCCGAAGCGGTGGAAGTCTCTTTGCTAGCCGCGCTATCCGACGCTGCTGCAGAACCGTCCGAAACGGATGCCGAACCCCCTTGCTGCTGTCCACACGCGCTCAGCAGACCCACACAGAGCACGAGCGCCGCAAGCAAAACTACAAAGACTGACTTGCGTTGTTGATGTGACATGTTCTAGCTCCTTTCGTTCGGCAGGACGAGGTATCGTCCACTCTTGTTATCGAATAATACCGCACCCGGAAAAAACTCCCCGGGAGTTCTGTTCCACCAACGAGTGTGAGCTCAGACTGTTCTGTGGGGGATAAATAGTTGGGCGTATTCTGTTCAAATGAACAATCGACCATGCGTATAATTAGGCCTGCATCCCGCACAACCTCAAAAGGAAGGACCAACTCCCCATGATGAACATGCTGGAAGAGGCCATCGTTTATGCCACCATCATGCACCAGGGCAAAGTTCGCAAGTTTGGAGGTCGGCCGTTCATCCTGCATCCCATGGAAGTGGCCCAAATCCTCTCCACCATGACCGACGACATGGAGGTCATCTCAGCGGGTATCCTGCACGATGTCGTGGAAGACACCGACGGTACGCTGGGCGAGATCGAGAAGCGCTTCGGCGAACGCGTCGCAGAGCTGGTCCATTCCGAGTCGGAGGATGAGTACCCCGGCGAAGACAAGAGCGCCACATGGCAACGGCGCAAGGAGGGCTCGCTGCTCAACCTCAGGAAGAGCCGTGATATCGGCGTAAAGATGCTATGGCTCGCCGACAAGCTCGCCAACCTTCGCTCACTCTCCCAGATCTATTCGGAACAAGGCGAGGCCATGTGGGCCGAACTGCACGGCAACTCCGATAGGCAGCATTGGTACTACAAAAACGTTGCCGAGGCACTGGAACTCTCGCTCAACAGAACAGGCGCGTTCAAGGAACTCATCAAGCATATCAACTTCATCTGGCCCGACACCTTCGACACAGCAAAGGGCGGCTACAAGAAGTACAAGGAAGTCTCGATCGACGGCTGCGAGCTCATCGGACGCGGAGCCAAGGGCGACGTGTACCGTTATGACGAGGAGCTGGTAATCAAGGTATTCAACCAGAACAACCTCTATCAGGACGTGGAGCGCGAGACCTCACTCTCTCGCAGGGCGTTCATCCTGGGCGTCCCGACGGCCATCTCATTCGGCATCGTGGCTGTGGGCGAACGGTACGGCGCCATGTACGAGCTGGTGGACGCCGAGACACTCTCGGCGTTTATCGCCAAGGAGCCGGAGCGGGTGGAAGAGTACGGAAAACTCATGGCGAGTGTTGCCCGTGAGGTCCACTCCATCGAGGTGGACGAGAACGACGTCTTCCCCGAGGCATACGGACGTGTTCAGGAGTACATCCGCGGCGGCGTCGCCTACGAAGACGAGCGCCTGGCAAAGAAGTGCATGAAGCTCGTCGGTGCGCTTCCTGCCTGCAACACCCTCATCCATGGCGACTTCCACACCAACAACGTGTTCATGATGAGAGGCGAACCCCTGCTCATCGACATGGACCGCGTCTCGCGTGGCCACCCCATCATCGAGCTTTCCGATCTGTACTACTTCTACGTAATTCTGGGCGAGGACGACCCGTCCGTCATCGAGAAGTTCATGGGCTTCTCGATCGAGACATCCCATCGATTCTTTGACTCCTTCCTCCGGAGCTATCTGGAGACCGACGACGAGGACAGGCTCAACGAGGTGAAGGACAAGGCATTGCTCCTGTGCTGCACGCGCATGATCCGCAAGGTACGCAGGAGCGGAGCAACGTCCTCATCGGCTCGAAGCATAATCGATCGCTGCCTCCAGAGGATCGACAATCTTACGAGAAAACTGGACACACTCGAGTTCTAAGTGCCGGAGTTACAGATTTTGGTCTATATGCGGGTCCCCCGCGCATTCATAGGCAGGCAATGTTGGTGGTACGCAAGAAACTACAAGGAGAAACAGTATGGAAATCACCACTTTCAATCCGCAAATCATTACCAAGGATGCCGAATCCGTTGCCGCACTCTTTGAGGAGCTCGGTTTCGAGAAGCGCCACGACCAAAAGGGTATCGGCGAATTTGGCGTTCGCGACATCCGCATGAAAGACAACGGCGGGTTTTATCTCGACATCTCGCAACCTGCCGGCTACGACCATCCGGACGCGGTAGGCATCCGCATCAACGTACGTGACTTCGATGAAGCCTATGATCTATTGATTTCGCGCGGGTTCAAGAACGTGTACGGTGACGATACGGTAAAGACGAAGTCCTCGAAGTCCGCGTTCTTGATTGCTCCCTCCGGTTTTGGCATCAACCTTATCGAGCACATTCGGTAATAACTCACAGGGCGCCATATCGCCAATGAAGAGCGGCCCGTCGCGTCGAAATCGCGACGGGCCGCTCTTCATTGGCGCCAGTTTTCCCAACCGATGGCTACAGCCGCTTGAACCAGGTATCCAGCTCTTCGAGCACCTCCCTGCTCTGCGATAACCCAGGCTGAAGGGAAGGAAACGCGTGCGTGAGGTTCTTGCCGTTCGGATAGTAGATGAGGCGATGGTCGTGTCCCGCCATCGTGAGGGCCTGGTTGTAGCGCAGTGTATAAGACTTCAGGAAGTCCGCTCCACTTGTTACGTTCAACACTGGCGGCAGACACGACTCGACTCTGGGGTCTTCGGGGTTCATGAGTTCCATAAAAGCCTTGTCCTGCAAGCGCTCGCCGTACAAGTCGCGGCGATACGTGAGCCCGATGGCGTCGTTACGCGTCGTGTAGAACATACCCCCAAAGCATGCGAAGCCACGCACACGCAGTTCTGGCGCCTCAATACCAAGCGCCGTACGCAACTGTGGCGAATCACAGAGAGCGGTGGCATAGAGCGCCAAGAAGGCACCGGCACTCTCCCCAATCATCAGCACGCGAGATTCATCGCCGCCAAACTCCGAGGCGTGAGCCTTTAGGTATGCGAGGCTGGCACATACGTCCCCAATTTCGCAAAGGCCATCGGCCTCGCTAATGAGGCGATAGTCAGGGACAAGCACCACGTACCCGCGTTGGGCAAGAACTTCAGCGTAGGCACGGTACGACTTTCGGTCACCCACGAATAGCCCTCCCCCATGTACGAACACCGCAATCGGCAGGGGAAATGACATCGCATCCTTCGGGCGGTAAACATCGGCGGCAAGCGATGTTCCATCCGCACCCGCGTAGGTGAGGTCAGCAAGAATCTCGATGTCATCCGGCACGGGATGATTGGCGGCCTCGGTCGAGATGATCTCGGCCATCCTGTCCTTGCCCTTTGTTCCCAACCACTTGAGTATGGGGTTCATGCGGTTCCTCCCTTATCTGCACACTAGCATACTGCGCGTCTTTTGCCCCAAACTATACTCCAGCGTTCTTCGAGTCGGTGATGCCAACAAATTGTTACAAACGCTCCACTAGTCTTTGATGAGTTCCTCAAGAGTCTGGAACAACATGTCTGGTTCGACGGGCTTGCTCAGATGCGCATCCAAACCCGCCTGCAGGCTTCGCTGAACGTCCTCGTCAAAGGCGTTAGCCGTAAGCGCAATAATGGGCATGCTACGAGCGTCCTCACGATCCATGGCACGTATTACCGTCGTCGCCTCCAGACCTCCCATTTCGGGCATACGCATGTCCATGAGCACCGCGTCGTAGTAGCCAACAGGGCTTTCGGCGAACTTCTCGACAGCTATCCTGCCGTTCTCGGCAACCTCGGTCTCCACCTCGCGCATCTGCAACACCATCACCATGATCTCGGCGTTGACCTCCACGTCCTCGGCCAAAAGCACTCTCCTACCCGTTAGGTCGGCCTTGTGCTTCGCGCGCTTCTCTAGGAGCCCCTTCCTGAGCATAACCGCACGATACTCGTCAACTACCACCTCAGGGAACAGTGGCTTGGATACAAAGCTGTCCACGCCGGCTTTCTCGGCCGCTTCCATCGCATCGTCCCAGCGATAGGCTGTAAGGATTACGACAGCAGATTCGTTTCCCACAATGGAACGAATCTCGCGTGTCGTTTCGATGCCATCCATGCCAGGCATCTTCCAGTCAATCAATATGAGGTCGTACGGCTCGCGACGCGCATGACGCATGCGCACCATCTCCACTGCTTGGTTTCCGTCCTCTGCAAAGTCACAGCCAGCTCCCAAGCCTTCCAGCACGAGCTTAGCGTGCTCTCGAGCCAGTTCTTCGTCGTCTACCACGAGGACGCTCATATCCTGTGGACGGATCTCTGCCATGATGTCATCCGCCGCGCGCTCCGAATCGCCCAAGGTTACCGTTACGTAGAACGTTGTTCCCTCTCCCTTGGTGCTCTGGACCTGGATGTTGCCATTCATCATTTCCACGATGCTCTTTGTTATGGCAAGCCCAAGCCCCGAACTTCCGTAGCGATTCGCGGCGGAATCGTCCTCCTGAGCGAAGGTCTCGAACAGGCGAGGCAAAAATTCCTCGCTTATACCTATGCCGGTATCTGCAATGGAGAAACACAAGGTCGTTTGACTGTCGAAGTGGGCGGTCCTTTCAACCGATAAACTCACGCTACCGCCCTCGGGCGTAAACTTCACGGCATTGCCCAGTATGTTGATAAGAACCTGGCGAAGCTTCATGCCGTCACCAAGATAGTATCTATCAACCGTTCCTATTACGTTGCAGGAATAGTCCAAGCCCTTTTCTTGGCATTGTGCTCCAAACATGGTGTTGAGTGCCTCAAGAAGCTCAGAGAACGAGAACTCCTCGTGACGCATCACCATGCGGCCGCTCTCTATGCGACTCATATCCAGAATGTCATTGATAAGGTTGAGGAGATGCTCGGCAGAGTTACCTATCTTTCTGAGGTAGTCCTTTGTGACCTCAGGTGTCTGGGGATCATGGAGCGCGATGCTGTCGAGTCCGATTATCGCGTTCATGGGCGTGCGGATCTCGTGACTCATGTTCGAGAGGAACGTGGTCTTCGCCTTGCTCGCCTCCTCTGCCACGGCAAGTGCGTCGCTGAGTGCTTGGTTCTGTTCCAGTGAAGCGCGCGTCTGGGCATCGACGTCGGTAAAGCTCGCACCAACGCTATGTACGATGTTGTCGTCACGATCCTCGGGGTGGCGTACACCCGCAAAGCGAACCATCTCGTAAGTCTCACGCCCGTGTCGGTTTACGGTGTAACGATACGAAATCACACGGTCTCTCTTTAGCCCTTCGCGAATGGCCTCGGGTTGCACGAACGCCAAGAAACCCTCGCGATACGACTCCGTTATGTAATCGTTTGCATAGGCGGTAAAGGACTCAAGGTAGGGGAAGTGCTGCCCTACGGCAAACCCACTCTCGATGTCGGGGTGCGATTGGTAGCACACGCCTTCGTTTTGGTCGAGCTCGATGTAGTACACGCTCCAATAGTCAGATGCCAGCGCGGTAATAAGCTTGGTCTGCTGCTCCGCGCTCTTTCGCTCTGCAAGCAACTCGTCCTGCAGTTTCAGGCGCTCCTCGAGCTCTTGGTTGCGAGCACGATTCTCTGCTTCGGCAGTCTCGCTCTCCAAAACAAGCTGCGCGTTCTTGCGCGTCTGCGCAATGATAAGGCCAAACATGACCACGAGCGCGATTACGGTAAGAACGCCCTGTGTCACGCTCCTAAAGACGATGCCTTCTGTAACCGTGCCTATGCTCTCGCTGATGACACTCTCGCGGATGAGGTAGGTAAGCAACCAGTCAGTCCCCTCAATCGGAACGTAACTCAGCGTCTCCTTGATACCATCGTAGGTAAACGAAACAACACCCCGCTGGCCTTTGGTGAAGGTGTTTATGAACTCGTCATAGCCATTTGCGTCGTCAAACTCGGCGTGTTCCATCGCCTCCACAAGATTGTCTTCCTCCGCAAGGCCGCCGAGCACCGTGTCGGTGAGCGCAGTGCCCGAGCTCGTGTAGATGTTACAGAACGTGGTACCGGTATCGTTGACCTCCATGGACACGCCAGCGAGCATCTCCTTTATGCTCTTTTCCATGAAGCATACTTTGAGCGTCGAATCCGCAAAAGGAATGTCTACGGGCACGGCTATGACGACCTTTTTGTCCGAATCTCCGGATTCCAGAATCGAAATCTGGGGTTTGGTAAGGTTTACATGGTCGAACGCGTAGTCCTCGATGTTGTGCTGGATACCGGAGGCCGTGTAGATCGTACCGTTGGCATCGACAAACGCAAACTTCTCGAGTTTATATAGCCGCCTCATTCGCGCTTGGTATGCTGCGAGATTCTCGACGCTCGCGAAATCCTCTTTGTCCATGAGCTCGATTGCCGCGCCAACATCATCGATGCTGCGCTGGAGGTTCGAAGCAACAACCTGCTCGCGACGGCCGGCAAGCTCGTCTAGGTAGAGCAGACTCACCGAACGAACGGCGTCGTTGGTTTCCTTGGTTGCAGTATTTACCGTCCAAACGGTACCCAAAAGAAAAAGTACCAGCGTGACTATGCTACCAACCACAGCCACGAACACCGTGCTTTTTCCGTGCGTATTCTTGTGCTCCATGGTTCACCCCAAACACCCTAACCTAAGCCATCTGCAATCATAGCAAAGCGCGTAGCGAAGAGAGGCACGGCATGTAATCTCGCGAGCTCAAACGACTGTCGATGCGTCATACATTCACTCTGAATTATATTGTTATATGCATATGGCTCTAAAGGCATACCGTGCCGCATAACGGCAACCCGACGTTAGGACAAACATGAACCCAGACACCCACCTGCTGTACGAATACATGAACAAGCTCCCCTATACCGTGAGGATGAAGACCCGTCTCGATGCGCCCGTGGACACGGCGCTGCTAAACGAGGCCGCACAGGAAACGATTGCCCGCTTCCCCTACTTCAGTGTGCGCGTAGGCCTTGACGTGAACCAGAGCTACACCCTCGACCACAACGACAAGCCCTTAGCGGTGCTGCCCGAAAGGGACGAGCGCCTCGTGCTGGGAAGCGACGAGGTCAACGGGCGCCTGTTCGCAATTACCTACCGCAACGATTGTATCTGGTTCAACTTCGCCCACGCCCTGTGCGGTGCCTACGGCGCGCTCTTTTGGATTAAGGCAACGCTCTACCTGTATCTTTGCAAGGTCTATGGGCCTCTGGATGCGCCGGAAGACATCCGCCTACCGGGAACCGACATTCCAAGCGAGGAGCTTGCGTATCCCGACGAGTCTACGCTGCCACACGATGAGCCGACTTCGCACTACGAGGGCGACTGCAACCTCGCGATGCCGCGAAGCCTCAAGTATCTCTTCAACCCCTTCGTAAAGGACGACAACTACTACTACCAGTTCGAGATTCCCACAAAGCCGTTCATGGACTACGTAAAAAAGGTGGACGGCACCCCCAACACTGTCCTTACGGCCATGATGTTCAAGATGGCATCGCGTTACTTCAAGGAGAAGAAGGACACGCATCTTTCGGGTCGAATCGCTGCCGACTATCGCGCCGACCTCGGTGCCAGCGCCTCCTACCGCGACTTCGTCCGCTTCATCCACGTACGCTACGAGTGGAGCATGAAGGACGATTCCATCGAGGAGCTCAGCAAAATCGGACGACGAGCGATTGCGGAGCAGAAACAGCCCGAACTGGGTCGCGAGCGGTTCTTCAAGATCAACAAGGTTCACCGGGGCATCGATGAGCAGCTCACCCTCAAGAAGAAGAAGCGGTTCGCGCTGTCCAACAGCACCTTTAGGAGCGATCCCCGTGACCCTTGGACCGTAAGCTACGTGGGCAAGGTCGACTGGGGCGGCATGGAGCAGCACATGAGGGACGTCTACACCATCTCGGACGGCGACCTCATGCTGGAGGTTAACGCCCTCAAGGATCACTTTGACATTGCGTTCCAGGTGTTCAACAAGGACGAGCGACCCCTCAATCTGTTCTGCGAGGTGCTCGACGAGGAGGGCATCCCCTACACCGTGTCGGAACGGCTCACGAGGTACCTGCCCAAGATCCAGCTGCCCTAACCCGCACTCGCCCACCTGCAGATGCAGGGAAACGAAGATCGGCACGGTTCCAATGTGAGCTGTGCCGATCTTCATTTTTGGTCGGCGGCTCGTTGGAAAGAGCAGGCGCCATGGCAGCAAATCGAGCATTGTCCGGACCGTTATAGTCGCGAGTCATCCCTAAGGCCACGACAGTGCAGCACAGATACGGTCTAAGATGTAACCAGAGTATTTTCGATTTGTTGGGAATGCATAAGGCTTTGGAGGACACCATGGATTCGAATGCCACACAAAAGACACGTACCGCAGCCGAGGCGGGCTGGCACGTCTCACGCTACAACATCGCGGCTCGCATTCCCGACTCAAAGATGATTGCCATCTTCAACACCTATACGCAAACCTGCGGCGAGTACACACCCATCGAGCTCTTTATCATGAACTCTCTTCACGAGGTTCCGGAAGATCACCCCCTAATCGAGCGCTTTCAAGGAGAAAAGTCATAGTGAACTACGACGAACGCGAGGCATTTGGGTTGCAGCGCAGGCTCTCGTGCGCCACCGCGCCCAGGGGTGAGGTGGCAATCACCATTTGTCCGACGCTCGCCTGCAACTTCGAGTGCCCGTACTGTTTTGCGACCCGGGGACGGGGCAAGATGTCACCCGAGGTACAGGACGACGCCGTGGCGCTCGCGGCACGTATGATCGACGCCGCGCATGCAAAGAAGCTCACCATAACCTGGTTCGGCGGAGAGCCGCTTATGGCAACCGACGTAATCGAATCACTTTCCCCAAGGCTCATAAGCCTCGCCGAGGCGCGTGGCTGCGAATACGCGGCATGGATCTTTACGAACGGTTACCTACTTAGCGAGGACGTAGTTGACCTGCTGTTACGCTGCCGCGTCGAGCACGTCCACATCCCGCTCGACGGCGTGGGGGCAACCAATGACGCCACGCGCCGCCTCGTGGGAGGAGGCCCAACGTTCGACCGCATCATAGACAACTTAGGCTTGCTCAAATCTCCCATACGCACGCTCATCCGCGCAAACACGCATGAAGGGAACGTAGGCGAGATAGACGAGCTAAAGAAAGTCGTCTTGGAGCGTGCCGAAGAGGCAAAAATCGACCTTGATTTTTACGCCGCATCGCTTGTGGACGTGAGTCCCGCCGACGAGACAGACAGCCCGATGGCCGAATACGCCTTCCACGGCATCGAAGTCGCACTGCGCCCGGAATCGCGTCACGTCATAGTTGGCAAGGACCACGCCTGCGTCGGGCAAAACCTGTGGATGGTCGCCATGGACGACGAGGGACTGCTCTACAAGTGCGGAGGCAAGCTCTGCGGCCAACCCGAGTTCGCCTACGGCACTGCCCGCGACTGGGATCCGGCCAACCCCCTCGCAACCGCGAGCAACCCCGATATGCTCAGCAAGTTCCTCAACACTGCCGTTCCCTCCCCCGATGACATGTGCTACCACTGCGTGTGGCTGCCTTTGTGCGGAGGAGGTTGCCCGCAGCTACGCCTGTTCGGCAAGCCCGAGTGCCCCGCATACCGCGACGACCCCGAGGCGTTTGTCCTTGCTATGCACTCAAGAATCAGCTGCAGATAGGTTTACCCCGCAATATCACCCTTTGAATTGCTGCCAAATCGTGCCATCGCGAGCGGGAAGAGGAATACGATGTAGAACATTTGTAGGAAGCAGGTTGTTATGGTTCCCGCAAAGCCAGGTATCGCCGCCTTGATCAGCGGGTTTATTATCAGGTAGATAACGTAGTATCCCAACAGTCCGCCTGTCAGGCGCAGGAAACGCTCCTGCATGGTAACGTCGGTTGTAAACTTGACGAAGCGACGCTCGAGGACCCAGCCCACCATAAACGCGCCCATCCATCCCACTGCCTTGAAGGTGTCGTTTGCCATCTTCAGACCGTCCACAAGAAGCTTTCCGTCGGCATCATAGTCCGCCGGATACGGTTTGACCGCTGAGAATATGGCAACCGCAATCGCAATACCAACCCCAATGACCGCCACCAACATATCCTTGCTTGGGTTCGACTCCAACCATTGGCAGAGCTTTCCCGTTAGAAACATCACCAGTACACCTGCTATGGCCCCCACCACGATGTCTTGCGGGGTGTGGACGCCCAAGAAGATTCTGCTGAACGCTATAAGGCAGAGGATAATCCACATAAGCACTCGAAGGCCTCGGCGCATGTCGCGCCGGATAGCCAGGCCGCCAAACAGCGAAGCCGCATTCATCGAGTGCCCACTAGGAAACGAGTAGCCGGTTGCCGCCTCCAAAGCGTTCTGTTCTGGAATAATCCGAGCATCGCGTATCCAAGGACGATAGGTGCATGCCGCTACCTTTAGCAGGCCGTTAACGATGCGGTTTGCGGACCAACCCATAAGGAGGTAGGTTCCGATTTGTTTGCTCACACACCAATAGAGCAGGCCCATAATAATTAGGACCACGTTCATCTCGCCAAACCAGGTCAGCTTGGAAAAGAACTCCGTTAGACAACCGCCCACACCCTCGCGGAACGCCTGTAACACAAGCAGAATATCGATATCCATAACAGCCCATCTTCCCCGTTACGCTTCTTCTATGACGCAGCCTACAGGGCGTACGTTCCGAATCCAGCAATAGCCTCGTCGATCGACGCTTTGCCGTTTGCTACCTGGTAGGCCGCGACGCGGTATTGGATGGTGACATCATCTGCAAGCCCGACTTCGTGGGTCGCAATAATCCGGCTCGGGTCTACCGCGCTGAACGGCGCGTACACTCCGTCGTAGGCAAGGTCTTGTGTGACCGTGAGCAGGCGTTTTGCACGCGCGATATCGTTGAGTTCCTGCGTGCTTACCAGGAAGCGCATGAACTCGTTCGCCATGTCGAGGTTCTTGCTCTTCTTGTTGACCGAGAACTGCACCGAAGGCTTGTCGAGCAGGCAAGCACCCTCAGCGGTGAGAGTGAGCGGATGGAGGGCGTACGAGAACGGGCGGGCGGTGAACGCATCGGACTGACTCTCGCGCTTGGCCGTACCCGATGCCGTATCGGCCGAGCACAGTGCCATGGGGATGTCGCCTTCAAAGAACCTCAGAATCAGCGCATTGTAACCATCCTCGAGCTCGTTGCAGACCTTGAGGTTGATGCACCCCCGCTTCATCATGTCGCTTACCTTCTCGAGAACGGGCCTCATGTATTCGCCAGCCGAAGGGTCGAGCGAGTTGAGTTTCTTTACCATGTCGGGATCCTTGGAAGCGTCAGTGTACATGGGCTCGCCGACGAGGTTGCCGTATGCAGACGGCTCGTTGTAGCACAAAATGGGAGTGGGATACCCGGCCTTGTTGAATGCGTCACACGCCGCAAGCAGCTCCTCGTAGGTCGTCGGTATGCTGATTCCCTCCTTTTTAAAGATATCCTCGTTCACGAGAATCCCAGACGCGCTGGTGAAGATGGGGGCCATGAGGCACTCCCCCTTCTCGTCTTTGCATAGCAGGCTTGGGCGCACGCATGACAAGTCGATATTGAGCGCCGGATCGGAAAGGTTCTCGGCGTGCGCAAACAGCGCATCATAGGCGTCGGATTCCAACATATAGTCGAATGCGAAAAAGATGTCGGGTGCGTTATCGGAGTCCAGAGCCGTAGAAACGAGGTTTTTATAATCGTCGATTTTGGTATAGCTCAACTCAACGTCTGGGTAATACGTATTGAACTTATCGAACTCGGCCTCGAGCGCCTCAAAGTTATCGTAGTTACCGGCCACCGAGAGAGAGCATTTTGTAGCGGCGTCGAGTGAGGGAACGAAGCTCTTTTGCTCTCCCGCCTGCCCAGACGACTGCCCGGATGATTCTGGCGACGTGGAGCAAGCTACCAAAGCAACCACGGCGAGCGCAATCGAAAAAACAAACAAGTAACGCACAGCGGATTTTCTCATCATTTGCCTTCCTTTACTTTGCTGATCTCTTTTAGAACGAGCTCTATGTCTAGAGGCTTGGCCAGATGGCCGTTCATGCCGGCATCCAAGCACAACGCCACGTCTTCGGAAAACGCATCTGCCGTCGTCGCGATGATCGGGATTGACGATGCTCGCTTATCGGACAGCGCGCGGATGGCCTTCGTAGCTTCAATGCCGTTCATAACGGGCATTTGCACGTCCATGAACACGAGGTCATAGTCTCCCGGCTGCGATGACGCAACCAAGTCTACCGCAATCTGGCCGTTTTCGGCGCGCGTCGCCTCTACGTCATACATGTCAAGCAGCATGTCTATGATTTCCCAGTTGATGTCGTTATCCTCGGCCACGAGCACACGAGCTCCCGCAATGTCGGAATGGTCGTCCTCTCGCGTTGCCGACGTTTCCGACAACTGTAGTTGTTCGTTAATCGTTCGGTACAACGTGGACTTAAACATCGGCTTGGATATGAACCCGTCGGCACCAGCCTCCTTTGCGCTCTCCTCGATATCGGACCAATCGTATGCCGAGATGAGGATAGTGGGAGCCTGATCCCCACCCAAGGCCCGCATGCGGCGCACGACCTCGATGCCGTCCATGTTGGGCATCTTCCAGTCGACGATAATGACGTCATAGTTATCTGTCTGGTTGTGTCGCTCCCCCACCATATCGAGCGCTCGCATGCCCGAAGATGCCACCTCAACGTGCGCGTCAAGCGAGTTGAGCGTTTGCTGGGCAGCCTGGAGGGAAGCCTCGTCATCATCGACGAGCAGCACGTCAAGAGATTCCAGCGTCATGTCATCGGATTCACGCTCCGCGATGAGCACGTCGAGGGTGATGGTAAACGTCGTTCCCTCCCCCTCCTTGCTCTGGCATTCGATCTTGCCTCCCATGAGGTCAACCATCTTCTTGGTGATGGCAAGTCCGAGTCCCGTGCCCTGCACCTTGTTTACGCGGCTGTCGGTTTGGCGCGAGAACGACTCATACATGTGCTCCATGAACTCTTCGCTCATGCCCATGCCCGTGTCGGCCACACGATAGACGAGGCGCACCGCATCGGGCTTGTCGCTCGTCAACTCCTGCAAGTCGACGGCGACGCTTCCGCAAGCCTCGGTATACTTGAGGGCGTTCGACAAGATATTGATGAATACCTGGTTGATGCGCAGCTGATCAGCATAGAGATATTCGTGCTCGATGACATTGATGTGGAAGTGGAAGTCGATGCTCTTGTCCTTAACCATGGGCTGCGAAATGTTAACGAGATTCTCGGTCACCTCCGCGATCGAGAAGACGGCCGGCGTGAGGGAGAGCTTGCCACTTTCTACCTTGGAGATATCCAGAATGTCATTGATAAGCGTGAGCAGGTGATTGCCCGCGAGTCCGATCTTGCGCAGGCTGTCCTTCACGACGGTCGGGTCGTCGACGTTACGTTGCGCGATTATCGTAAGCCCCAGAATCGCATTCATAGGGGTGCGGATATCGTGAGACATGGTCGAGAGGAAGTCGCTCTTTGCACGATTTGCCGCCTCGGCCTCCTTCGCGGCCTCGTTCAGGCGCATGTTGAACCAATTCATGAAGGCCATATCGCAGGCGAGGAGGAACAACAAGGCGCAGGCAACCCCAATGACCAAGAACCAATCGACGGTGCTCCGATGCAAGCTACTTGCCTGGATGTAGTTTAGGATAGTCCAGCCTTGGTTCGCGCTTATTGGCACATACGCTATGAGGCACTCCTCGCCACGCGAGTTGGTCATAAAGAACGACCCGCTCTGCGTTGACAAGCGCGTTCGCAGCTCTTTGACCCCAGCCGCATCGACCTGGTTGTAAGACTTATAGAACTCAATGAAATTGTTGTTCTTGTAGTCGTGGCCCTTGATGACGTAGTTGCCGTCGCTATCGATGAGCGAGACCTCGGCGTCTTTGTATCGGTCGATGGGAAACACCCACTTTTCCTGAAGTCTTTCCGTGGGTATGACGCGCAAAAGAACCGCCTCACGCCGCTTCGACCGGTCGCGAGAATCCACAAGCGAGACTCTCGTGCAAAACGCCAGCGACTGAATACCGTTCATAGGGTTGGTGTAGGACCGCGAGACGTTGATGGCACCGTCCTGCTCGTCCAGCTTGTCGATCCGTATGGGAAGACCAATCGCCTTATATGACACGGCATAGTCGTCTTTGGTGCCCGTCTTGGAACGTGTCGAGAGTCCCTCAAGGGAGTCGTCGTCAGTAAAGACAACGTGCGCGGCAGCGTCGGACGAAACATGGGAAGACCGAATAAACGATACCGCCTCGTCTATGGTCATAGCTTTGCTGTTGATGTAGCGCGTCCATACGTTGCAGATATCCTGCTCGCTTTCGAGGTAATTTGCCGTCACCTGCTCCATGGTAACGGTCGCAGTCTCGAACTGGGTCACCTCGGCGGCAATCGACTCGTCGGCCACCCGCCGCGCGTACATCAAAACGAAGCCCATGATTCCGAGCATGACGGCAACGTTTATTAGAATAATCAGATGTCGCTTGTTCGCTGTTCGCATCTCGAGCCTTTTCTGCAACGGTTTACGTGCATTATCGCATGTTTCGCTCGCTATTGTAGCGGGATTAATAACGCGATGCGCCAAACAGCGGGGATAGCTACACCCACTGCTTGGCGCAAGATGGCTTGGCTGTGTTTTCGTGCACGTACTTAGTGCTTGATGTGCTCCACCAAACTAAACGAAAACCCAGTCGGGGAGAACATCCCGATGGACTTCGAAGACGCATCGGTTGCCATTCCTTGCGGGGAAGGCGTGAAGCCATGGCTCTCAAGCAACTCCTTTGCGGCGTCGAAGTCGTCGACGTTCATGCGAATCGTTATCATGTCCCTCTCGACACCCGGGCCCTCAACGATATCCACATAGAACCCGTTCGCATCTTTCATGCGTATGCTAGACGTATCCTCGCGTCCGTCAAGCTCACCCTTCTTGTGGCGCCGCACGAAGCCGAGCTCCTCAAACAGTTTGACGGTGCCCTGCGGGTCTGCCGATACTATGAGCGGATTGAACGATGTGATCTTCATAGCAGGTCCTCCTTGTTTCAGTTTTGCAATCAGGCAAAAGGTTTTCATTGCCTATATCGATAGTAGTATATGTCAACGCACTCGGTCTTTTTCCGCCCTCCTGTAGACAACCCACGGTTTGTCTACAGGAGGGCGGCAGATTGTCTGCCCTTTGCTTGCCCCTTGTTTCAGGTACAATCGCCCTTGTAGTCCAGAGAATTATAACGGAGGTTTTTATGGCGAAACGGACAGCACTTCGCGAAAGCGTCCTCGCTGCGCTGGGACGAACCCATAAATTGCAGCAGGAAGACCTTGGAGAAGACGCGCACCTATCCGCAAAGGGAATGACGTTCGAGACCGAGAGCTGGGAAATCCCTGGTTTCGGCCATCTATGTGTCATGCGGATGAGCGCATTCCTTGGGCTGATGCGCATGGAGACCGCCATCATTGCCCCGACAGGCATCGACGTCCCGCTGTTCAACCTCGACTGGGTAAAAGCGTTTGGGACCGAGACCCAGATTGCGGAGCTGTACGACACGCAGCTCGTACCTTGGCCGGACGAGTGCCTCGAGGCGTTCGAGTTCGCCCGCACCCAATACGCGGACGTGCCCGACGCTCCCGCCGGGGACCCCCGTTGGTACGACGATATTCTATATTCCTGCTCGCTCCACAAGAAGGGCCGGGGGCTGACGGAGCGCATGTCATGCGCCGCACAGGACTACTTAAGCGTCTACACCGAACTTCTCGCTGCCGCCCCGGCCTGTAATCCGATGGAAAAGGCAGCGAAGGTCCAGGCCTTTGCCGAAAGACTGTTCGCGGAAGGTGGTCCGGCGGTCAACCAAATCACCAAGCTCTTTGGCGAGCAGACGGCAAGGCGGCTCATCCTGCGGCACATGTACGGAGTCCGCCCATCCGAATAACGACGCCCTATCCGGAGGTTTGAAATGCCTTTGTTTCTAATGATGTTCGCGGTCGCGCTCGTGTTCAGCAGCGTCGGGTTCAAGAAGTACGTCTGGTTCATCTCGATCGGTTACGGACTCGCGGTCGCGGCAATCGGCGTGGCACTGCTCATCGCGGGGCGCGGCCAACTCACCGCAGGCATGATGTGCGCCTGCATCCTGTTCGTCGTATACGGCCTCAGGCTCGGGGGCTACCTCGCGTTTAGGGAGCTGCGGTCCTCGAGCTACAACTCCAAGATGAAGGGCGAGATCAAGAGCGGCGACGGCATGAGCGTGGGCGCCAAGTGCGCCATTTGGATCAGCGCAGCCCTTTTATACGCTTGCGAGACCTCCCCGGTCACCTTCAGGCTCGCCAACGGCTCTGGAACCGACGCTTTGCTGGTGGTCGGCATGCTTATCAGCGCCGTGGGCCTTGTCGTGGAGACCGTGGCCGATCTGCAAAAGAACGCCGCAAAGAAGGTGAACCCCAGACGGTTCGTCGACACGGGGCTGTTCCGCATCGTCCGCTGCCCGAACTACTTTGGCGAAATGCTGTTTTGGACTGGTGTGTTTGTCGGCGGCATCACGACCTACGCCGGTCCTTTGCAGTGGGTTGCGGCTCTTCTTGGCTACGTCGGCATCATCTACGTCATGTTCGGCGGCGCTCGCAGGCTGGAGATCCGCCAGAACAAGTCGTACGGCAACAACCCGGAATACCGGCACTACGTGGCAACGACGCCCATCATGGTCCCACTCGTCCCACTCTACAGCGTCGAGAAGTACAAGTGGCTGGTCGCGTAATCTCGACACGCAAGCAGAACATCCCCTGTAGACACTCTCAGCGCCAACTAGCACAGACAAGGAGGCCATGGTGGCTTACGTATCGCTCGCATCGGACTACCAAGAGGGATGCCATCCAGTCGTCATGGCCAGACTTGCCGAGGAGGCCGCACACCAAAACGCGGGATATGGCACCGATGAGGTCTGCACTGTCTGCTCAACAAGTACGCAAGTTCGCAGCCTTGGTGAATCGGTCTAGGACAAGCCTATCTAACAAGAGGTGAGTCCAAGCCTCGAGGGTGTTGTGTGACAACGTCCTCCCTCGTTATCCGTCTCCCGCTCAACTTACAGATCTTTAAGCTCCTCTGCGGGAATCCGATGCTCGTTCATCCTGTTCTCTATGACTTTGCCGTCCTTCATCACAATGTTTTGCTGCATCATCTGTGGGATCACCTGATTGTGAGTCACCATCAGAATAGTGGTCCCAAAGGTTGCATTGATCTTTTCCAGCAAGATCAGCGTATCCTTTGCGGTTTGCGAATCCAATGCACCCGTTGGCTCGTCACAGAGCAGCAACTGTGGGTTTTTGACAAGCGCCCTTGCAATGGCTACGCGTTGTTGCTGTCCGCCAGAGAGCTGGCTGGGATACTTCTTCTCGATTCCGGCGAGTCCGAGCTGGTCGAGCAGCGTCGCATAGTCTATGGGTTTGTTGGTAAGCCGCTCGGCCACACGGCATTTCTCTAGCACTGCCTCCGAATCCGTCTGTGGAAGCACTCCGTCGTCCAATACGATCAGATCGATCGATTGCCTCGGCTTCATGACGCGCAACACCGAGCCGTCCTCTAGGCTTACGTCAAAATAGAACGCCCGTTCAAGTGTGTACCCACGTTACCGAATCGCCTGTTCCTCCTGGGCGTCAAGCGGCTCCATCACTTCAAACTGTATGACCATCCCGAAGGGGATGCCAAACTTGACGACAGACCCATCAATGCCGAGTTTCTTCTCGCAGCTGTTCGTGCTGGTGTTAAATGCGGCTGCGGACGACGCGGTGGCAAGCGATAACAAAAACGTCGGCACATTCTTGCGAATCAGCACGAGCGGACGCACTTTTAGTCTGGCGCAAGTAACGGCCACCATCACAAGCGTAATGAGCAGCATGGCCGATAGCAGGGAGATAAAGAGCTTCCAAGATGTCGAGAACACCTCCAGACTGCCCGACCATATAACGCTAATCACAACAAGGAATATAACGGAGGGCACCATCTTGCTAACGAACTGCATGAGAAACTGCACAAGGATGTTTACCTGATCGATGGCTTTGGCAATGGCGGTAGTCTGCCGACCCAGGTAGAGCAGAGCGATCCCGATGATCACCGCCATAAAGATAATCTGGAGCGTGTTGCCATTCAGGAACGGCTCGACGATGTTTGCGGGAATGATGCCGAGGAGCATCTCGGCTATAGCGGCAAACTGGCCCTCTCCGCTGCCGGCAGACGATGTGGTCGGCCCCAAGAAGGGGAAGTACACCGCACAAAACACGGAGGCGGCAAACGTGACGAACACGAATTTCAGCAACAGTTTCCGGCCTATCTTGCTGAATGTTGCGGCATCTCCGATGCCATAAACGCCCCATGCAACCGAGAGGAATACCATCGGTCCAGCAACGCAGCCGAGCAATCTGAAAAAGGTGTTATAGATGGGGTTAATGACGACGTCAAGTATAGTTTTTCGGATGGCCTCAGGAATCACTATCATCCCAAGCGCCCCGATGAGCGCTGCCACGCCCAAAACGATACACAGCACCGCTATCTGGCTAGGGGGCTTCTTCTTTATGCGAAACCTGATGCGGTTGCAGTCCTTAACATAACTGTATTCAGGGCTGAGGCCCAGAGACGTGAGCACGTTCTCGGCGAATACTCCTCCGTAATCCTCGTCGCCATCCGCATAAGGGTTTAAGCTCGGACCCTCAACCTCGAGCGTGGCGTAGGGCATGTGCATGTACCTGCCCATCTGGAGCCTGACCCGACTTCCGCGAAGGCCGTGATCAATCCAGTACAGTAGACATTCTTCCGCAGAAAGTCGATATCGAAACATCTCTTTTCGCTCGGTACCAACCTGCTGGCAGAATTCCGCAAGAGCGTCGATAATTTCGTCAATCGCGATTTCGTCAAGTTGGAACAATTGCGTGCTAGCCTTCATAGTGGCCTCCAACAGCCGACTGCCTTTTGCATTACAAAGCGAGAAACTAAGCCACTTGAATTAATGATCTCATGGTATCCCACGCTTGCGCACATGGCGCCCGCGGTGGAGTATCCACCACGGGCGCCATATTGGAGCTGTTTGGGTCCATTACCGACCCAGCCATTTGATGGACTGCGACCCCGCGCCCCACTTCGAACGCTATTTCACCGGGACGGACTCCCATTGTGCGGATGAGGGCACTCGCACGGCGTCTCCCTTCTTCAGACCCTGCGTGAGATCGTCGAAGCTTGAACTAGATATGGTGTTCTTCCCGTCGGAATAACTCCATGCGTCATCCCCTCCCTTAGAGGAGTCCGGCTTCATGGCCCTTGCGACCAAGTGATACGCTTTGCCCTTGTACGCATAGAAGTCGTTGTGCATTCCGCCGTGCCCCGAGTAGGAGGCGTAAAACGATTTCGTCGACTTGTAGAAGCTGTAGCCGTCATCGCCGTAGAAGCCCATGTCCAAAATGGAGCGCGCCGCGCCTCCCTCGTATGTGTATATGAACAGCTGCCATCCGCTGCCTTCCTTGGATTTCACGGCTATGAGCGCTTCGTCCACGGTGTCGCCGTACACGTCAGCGTAGTAGTAGCGCACGGTATCACGGTACTTGCCGTCTGAGTCTTTCGCAAGTGAGCTTATGATTTTCTCGTACTCGGCATGTGCTCCAGAGTTGGCTTTCGTCGAAGAGGAGGCCGATTTCGCCTGCATCGGTCGAGGGCTGTCGGCGAATGCCTGCGTGGGCAGCGCACTTGCGATCATGGCGCTCACAAACGTCACCGCTATAACGAGGACCGAGAGCTTTTGTACCTTTGAGTGCATGGCCATCCCCCTTGGATAGATTGCATCCGCGTGCATGCGTAACCGTGCCACAACCAGTATAGCGCCCGAGAATCGATTGGGCGCCTTATCGCACACGAGAATACAAGAAGGCTTGCGAAACGTAGGAAACCGCCTACGCCCACTCGTCCGGCACGTCAAGACCCTGCTCAGCCAGGTAAAGCGCGGCAATCTCCCGAGGCCCCTCCCACCAAAGCTTGAGATCATCGTCAAAGAGAGAGGCAGCACGCAATCAGCGGCCATCATGCGCTCAAGATGACGTCCCGCGGTCTTCGCTGAGCTGGATTTTCCATTCGTGTGGCGGCCTGAGCTGGGATTGACTTTCGTGTGGGTCGGTCCGCCACACGAAAGTACTGCAGCGCCGAGCAGGTGACAGGGGGACGAACTTGGGATGTGCCACCTTGTGCGGCGCATCCATGCAACGCCAGCGCGGCCGAGGCCGCCAGCCCCAGCCGCACGAGAGAACGCCTGCTCAATGCAGGGCTCATCACATCGTCCCTACAGGTACTGCTGGTAGAAGCTCTCGAGCTTGTCCCAGGGGATGGCACCGTTCGCACCACCGTCGTAGAGGTCGGTGTGCGTGGCGCCGGGGATGATGAGCAGCTCCTTGTTGTCTGTGTACGCATTGCCCTCGATCATGTGTGCGTATGCGTCGCGGCCGAAGTAGCAGCTGTGGGCCGCATCGCCGTGCATGACGAGTACGGCAGAACGAATCTCGTTGGAGTAGCGCAGGATGGGTTGGTTCATGAAGGACTGACAGCCGATGACGTTCCAGCCACCGTTGGAGTTGAGCGAACGGGCGTGGTAGCCGCGCGGCGTCTTGTAGTAGTCATAGTAGCCCGCCACGAAGTCGGGCGCATCGGCGGGCAGCGGGTCGACCACGCCACCACCAAGGGCATACTCACCTGCCCGCAGGTCCGCGAGGCGCTGGGCGCACAGCGCCTCGCGCTTTGCGTGCCGTGCCTCCTCGCTGTCCTCGGAGTCAAAATAGCCGTTTGCGTTTATGCGGGTCATGTCGTACATGGTGGAGACCACGGTCGCCTTAATGCGCGTGTCGAGCGCGGCGGTGTTGAGCGCCATCCCGCCCCAACCGCAGATGCCGCAGATGCCAATGCGATTGGCGTCCACGCGCTCGTGTAGGCTGAGGAAGTCAACGGCGGCCATGAAGTCCTCAGTGTTGATGTCGGGCGAGGCCATGTAACGGGGCTGGCCGCCGCTCTCGCCAGTGAAGCTCGGGTCGAAAGCCAAGGTGATGAAACCACGCTCGGCGAGCGTCTGGGCATAGAGACCGGAGCACTGCTCCTTCACCGCACCAAAGGGTGTACAGATCGGCTGCCAGCGTGATGCCGTAGCGATTGGGGAAGGTCACCTTTTGGTGGTCGATCACGTCGCTCTTGGGGAAGGTCTTGTCCCATTCGGCAACGAGTTGAAGGTTCTCGGTCTGGATCATGGCGCGCTCCTTCGGTCGTGTTTTACTTGAATTCATTCTCACGCCTCGCTTTGAGTTGCGCTACTTCCTGGCCGTGGCGCAGGAGGAAAACATGACCCGCGCCGCAGCACGGCTGCACCTGACCCAGCCGACGCTCTCCAAGGCGCTCAAGTCGCTTGAGGGCGAGCTGAATGCGCGCCTCTTTGTCCGCCACAGCTTTAGCATCGAACTCACCGACGAGGGACGCTTGCTGCGCGACCGCGCGCGTGACCTGGTGGGGCTCGCCGACAAGATCGAGGGAGAGTTCCGCTCGGTTGACGGTCAGCTGGCCGGGGAGCTTCGACTGGGTCTGGCGGAGTCGTACCAAATACGCCTCATAGCACAGGAGCTGAGCAAGCTCAAAGAGTCATGTCCTGGCCTGCGCTACCACGTAACGAGCGGCGACACAGAACAGGTTACCGAGAGGCTCGACCGGGGGGGGTTGCTCGACTTCGCGGTTCTCTGCGAGCGGCCCGACGTCCAGCGCTACGACTGGGTCGAGCTGCCCGAGCAAGATCGGTGGGGCGTCGTGATGCGAGATGACCATCCGCTTGCGCGACGCACGTCTGTCACACCATCCGACCTTGTGGACGAGCCACTCTTTGTCTCCGAACAAGGATGGCGGGGTGACATCGCGCAGTGGGCGGGCGACCACTTTTCGCAACTTCGCCTTGAGGGCTCCTTCAGGCTGTCCTACAACGCATCGGTATTTGCCCGCGAAGGTTTGGGGCTTTTGCTCACCTTCGACCGACTTGTCGACACCTCGCCGGGCAGCGGTCTGGTGTTTCGCCCACTCGACCCGCTTGCCGAGGTGACGCTCTACCTCGCATGGGGCAAGCGGCAGCTCATGAACCCCATTGCAGAAAGGTTCGTAGAACAGGTGCGATCATCCTTTGAACTCTAACCGATGAATTCATACGTGGAACAGGGGACGTGTTTTTTGTTCCATCCCTGAGGAACGGTCTTTCCCCATTCCAAGCGCCCCGAGTGCCCCGCCCCTCTCGGCGTCCCTGGAACTACACACGGTTCGTCTCAACTATCCCAGCTGATTATATTTTGGGGAGAATTATAATCACTTGGGAAAAAACAGACGAGCCGTGTGTAGTTCTGGGGCGCACCGGAGTTGGAGCCGGGAGAGCATATGGAACGAAAAACACGTCCCCTGTTCCACAGCCATTATAAAGGTTTATACTTCTTGGAGGGTCTGACACAAGAGGGATTTCACTGTGAACTCTAAGAACGAAACAAGATAGGAAATCCAATGGTAGACAATGCTTTAAAGGTGACGCGCGGAGACGCGACGATGCTCTATGCAACGAGCCACGGAAGCTATACGATTCGAATTCACCTGCGACTCGATCACAGGGTCGATAAGCAAAAGATGAGAGACGCACTGGATAAGACCGCACAAAGGTACCCGTATTTCTGCGTCTCCCTCAAACGCAACGAGCGTGAGTACTACTACGAGGTGAACAGCAGTCCGGTCGCGCTGCTCCACACGAAGGAAACGGTAGCGCTCGGCACCCCGAAAACGAACGGCCATGTCTGGGCCGTATGCTACGACGAGGACAATCTGTATATCGACTTCTTCCATGGGCGTTCCGACGGAACGGGTGTGTATTCCCTAATCGCCACACTGCTGTACTACTATTATGACGAGCATGATGTCCCCGGCATAAAAACGCTGGACACGCCGGTCTCGGAGGCTGAAACACGCGACCCGGTGGATGACCTGCCTCTGATCGACCTCAGCACGCTCAACCTCCCTGCCTCGCCGAAGGCGCTGCAGCTCATGGAAGAATCCGGTCTTGAGCATGCGGGCGGAAAGGGGCTGATTCTAAAGCTCATGATCCCTGAAGAGCCCTTCCTCCGGTTCACCAAGTCGCATGACGGCACTCCTGGCATATTGCTGTCAGTGCTGATCGCGCGGGCGATCGAACGCATCCACCCGCATCACGAGCTGCCGCTCATCAGCAATTACGTCGTCAACGCGCGTCCCATGCTGAAGGCGGACGACACCTTCCACAATTGCACGAACAGGGTCGTCTTCCACTTTGACGACAGGGTCCGCCAGCTCTCTTTGGAGAGACAATGTACTGTCTATAGGGGGAAAACATTTGTACAGGCGGACGAGGACACGATTGTGCAGGGGATGACGATCGCAGGATCCATGGCACAAATGATTCTGGACATGCCGGACTTCTCGACGAAGGCGGCGTTCGCGCGGCAGGCAATGGAGGGCACGTACGATTCTGCCACCTATATGGTCAGCTATGTTGGGAAATGGAAATACCCCCAGGTCGGCAAACACATAAGGGAGTTCTGGATGGAAACGCCAAGCCAATCATTCCCGCTGGTCGAACTTGCGGCAGTGAACGGAAACATCTGTGCCTCGATCCTCCAGCCATTCTCTGAGCGGCTCTACTATGACGCGCTGTTGGAGGAACTCCAAGAGAATGGCATCCCGTACGTAGACTGCGGAACTACGCCGGTTAACGTGGCCGAGATAAAACCAAGTTCTGTGCCAACGACCAGATGGGCATCGTGACATGGACCCAGTCGCGCCAAGATGAGCGGGAATGGCGAGCATGACGGAAGAGCTTACGTTCGCAATCCTCCCCCACAGCTTCTCGGTCCTGCATGCAGCATAGCCTTCGTTCGCCCAGCTCACGTCGTTGCTGAGGGCAAGCGGCGTCACGACAAATTCACGGCACCTGCCAAATCGGCACCCGCCAGGCAAACGCCCGGTTCGGGTGCCGAGAAAAAGCTGGTTACTCCGCGCCAGTCTCCGTTGCGTTCAGCTTGAGCACAAGCCAGTTCTGCAGGCCCGAGCGGTAGCGCACCGAGGCCGCGATACGCGATGCCTTCATGGCACTGGTAGCGGAGGTCCCGGTGGCGTCGGTCACCGCCAACGCCGTGTGCCGCCAGGCGGGCATCAGCCGTAACGCCTTCTATCTGCACCATGCGAGCACAGCCGCGCTCTATGCCGCACTGGTGGACGAGCTTATGGCCGACATCCGAGCCGAAAGTAACGCGTCGGTGGACAGGAGGATGGGCTCGGGCGGACGAGACGACTTCGAGGGAGCCTTGGTCGGTGCACTCGCAAAGCACGAGGACGTGCTGCGGGCACTCCTCCCCTCCGATGATGGCAGTCTCGTCAAGTGTCTCGCCGACGGCATCGAGGAGGCCTTCGTGGAGGCAGCCCTGCGATTTGGTGAGCATGGCGGCAGCTTCGAGCACAGGTTGCGCTGCGCGTACTCGGCCTGGGCCCTCGTCGGTTTTGTCCAGCGGTGGATAACCGACTGCGACCACCCCTTCTTGGAAGGAATGGATCGTTTCCGGGACCTCAATGCGAGTACTTCTGAATCTGCCGCGAAGTACGACAGCGGACACGCCGGAATCTATGAGATGTGCAAGGGCGACTACCCGCCCATCCTCGCCGAGCTACGCAAGGACGGCTTCGAGAACCTCCTCGACGTCGGCTGCGGAACGGGCCGGATGATCGAGGTCGCGAACGCGAAGGGCGTGCTCGAGGTGCTCGACGTCGAACCGGACCCTGGTCCCAAGGTGCCGCAGGGGAACAAGCCGATGGTGTTGATGTGACCCTCAATGGTCGTTTCTGCTATTCTTTGGTCAAATTACCGGATGCCTGATTATCGTACTGGCTTAAGACCGACGTGCTGCTGGACGCGCATTCGCGCGTGTTTATGTGCTGTACCTGCGCAAAACCTCGAGGGCCCACAACATGCGTGCAGCCTTCGCCGTGCTCGAGGAGGATACATGACAGACCCCACCATGCTGGTGAACGCATCGCATCCCCTGCCGAACGGCTGGGTTCCCGACGACCTGGTGGATCTTTGGGAGCAGCAGCGACACTTCCTTCTGCCCGGGCGCCGCGAGTTCCTCGCACGCGTGACTTTCGAGGCGGCGAACGCCCTGTTTGCAGAAGCGGAGGCGGTAGGCTTCGACGATTTTGATGTGAGGAGCGGCTACCGCGACCCCGAACGCCAGGCGGCTCTTTACGCCGCAAACCCGAATCCCGGCATGGTAGCCAAACCGGGCCAGAGCGAGCACCAGACGGGCCTCGCCTTCGATGTGGGAATCTGGAGGGGACCGTTCCTCTCGGCCGCCAACGGCAGTCACTGCGCGTGGATGGCCGAGCACTGCTGGGAGCACGGTTTCATAGTCCGCTACCCCGCCGGCAAGGAAAGCATCACGGGAGTTCCCGCTGAGCCTTGGCATCTGCGTTACGTGGGCCGCGATGTGGCCGCCGAAATTCGCAAGCGCGGTTGGGTGCTCGAGGAGTGGCACGAGACGCGACGCCCCACCTCCTCCACCGCTTCCACGGCGTCTGCGAACACGCTTTGCCCGTAGGGCGACTTCGAGGAAATGTCTGCCGAGGCGGTAGCGGAGAATGAGCCCGTCACCACACTTCAGCCCACCTCGCGCACGCGAGCGATAGCGTACGCATCCGGGTCGAAGAGCGCCGACGGACACTCAGGCTCGCCGCTTTCGATGCGTTGAATGGGACAGCCGCCCAAACAACACGGCAGGAACTTGCACGCGAGGCATCGGGACTGGTCGTCCGGGAAGCAGAGCTCTTTCGCCCGTTCCTCAAGCTTGCTCAGCCAGGCGCCCGCACTGCCGTCCGCGTCGAGCAGGTTGCCCACGGAATACGACGGGTCATCCGAGTAGAAGCTGCAGTGTGGGAAGACGTTGCAAAGCTCGTCGATGTGGACCTCGTTGGGAAGCGCGGCCGGGCACGGCGCCATCACCGGGGTGAAGGAGCGCATCTTGGCGGGAAGGTCAGTCCTCGCGAGGGCCCGCTCGTACTGCGCCTCGGATATGATGGGCGTGGTGTCCCCGCGCGCCACGCCGGCGGCGGTCCGCTTCACCCTGCTGGGGCTGCACCGGATGTTCGTGCCGTTCTCCCGCGCGATGGTGTCTACCGCCTCGCACAGCTCGCCGAACCGCTCCAGACTTCCCGCATGCAGGTTGTTGCGGACGTTCACAAACATCGAGGTGCGGATGGAGCGCAGGTTGCCCATGATGACGTCGAACGTGGGTCCGCCGCCCGCCAGGTGACGCGTCGCGTCGTGGGCGGCCCCCATGCCGTCGATGGGCACGATGGCAGTGCGTACGTTGCGCGCCTCTAGGAAGTCGACCATCTCCTGGTCGAGCAGGTAGCCGTTCGTGTGGATTATGCCGTCGTAGCCCACGCCGAAGCGCTCGGCTATGTCCATGAGGCGCGCGCTAAGCTCGTCGATAACGTCGGATGCGAGCAGCGGCTCTCCCCCGAACCACCGATCGTTGACGCAAATCTCTGCTAGCTCACAAAGTGCTCATGCGGTGACCAGACCAGCGCTCCAGCCGACCGACGAGATTGCCCACAAGGTTCGTGACCGCCCGCATCTCGGGCACGCGGAACAGGAGGCGCGGGCCACGTGGGCCACCAAGAGACCAACACCACCAGCACACCGCCGAGACCGAGCGCATAGGGATAACATAGGAAGAGCTATATCACGCGCTGGATATATTCAAGGCGACAAGCCGCTCGGCTCCATCACGGCACAGATGGTCGAACCGACCTACGCGACAATCCGCAAGGAGTGCGAGCGGTAGGGCGTCTTACACCAGCTTCATGCCAGCGTCCCAGGCGCCGCCGACTTCCTCGCCGACCACGCGGTAGATGCGGCGGGTGCTGTCGTAGACGATCGGGCGCATCTTGCCAAAGTCCACGCGGCCCTCGTCGTCCAACACCGACTCGCTCACGCGGGTGTTGACCACACGGCCCACGATGCGCGCGCCGTGCTCGTCGCCCTCAACAGCCGTGACCTCGCACTCCATGGTGAGGGGGAACTCCTCGATCACCGGCGCGTCCACAAACTCGGACTTGGTGAAGGTCATGCCCGACGCAGCCGCCTTGTCCACCTTGTTGCCAGTTGCGATGCCGAAGTAGTCGGCCTCCACCACGTGCGCCGCGTCAGCCGGCGACACGGTAAAGGCGCCGCGCTTGACGATGTTGGCCGTGGTCTTGTGGTCTCCGATGTTGAAGCAGATCTCGTGCCTGCCGCACTCGCCGGCCCACGCCGCGTTCATGGCGTTGGGCGTGCCGTCCTCGCCGTAGCTCGCGATAATGAACACCGACTGCGGGAACAGCTCGCCCGCGATTCCGAGGTTTTTGAATGCCATAATTCGATTCCGCCTTTCTTGCTCTTCAACGCTTCTGGGACATTATTGAATCATAAACCATAGGACTCGAAAGTTCAGAAAGTAAACTAGTTATAGCAGCAGCTTTTTCAACCTGAGCACTTCAAAGTTTAGTGCTTCACTTGACAACGATATTATATTTGGTAAGAGTTATTGGGTGGCACAGAATGTGAGGCTTGGTGTAACGAAGGCACAGTGCAAGAAGGAATGGAAGGGTTCTGGAAGATGACGAATATAACAAATTGGCGAAGAAAAATCGCAATATGCATCATTCTTCTTGTCGCAGTCGCACTGGCTGGCTGCAGCGAAGCATCAAGGGTCGGGAAACTGGCGACTCTTGATGATCTTAACGATCCTTCGGTCACGCTCGGAGGAATAACCGGCAGCGTGCATGAGCCATTTATAGCGCAGGTATTCCCAAAGGCACAGGAGAAGCAGTTCAACACCTTCAATGAAATGGTCGCCGCCCTTGAAAGCGGTGAGATTGACGCTTTCGTCCATGCAAAAGACAATATACTCTCTGCCATGGAAGAAAACCCGGGGCGCCTACGCATGATAGACGAGCCTGTGGGGGAAGCGATGGCGGGAATGGCGATTTCTCCGCGCACGAAGTATCCGGAACTCCAATCCCAGTTGAACGCTTTCCTGAAGGAAATGAAGGAGTCCGGCGAGCTGGATGAGATGCATCAGCGATGGATGGTGGACAAGCGTACGGAAATGCCAGATATCCCCGTTCCGGAAGATCCGCTCGGCACCCTGATTGTGGGCACATCCGGAGTGCTGGTACCGAATTCATACCAGCAAGACGGGAAGCTTGTCGGTCACGACATCGAGCTGACGCTGCGTTTTGCGAACAAATATAACTATGCCGTTGAATTTCGTCAGGAGAGTATTGACGAAATGTTGAGTGACGCGGAATCTGGACAGGTCGACATGCTCTCGGGCGGAATTGGCGAGACCCCCGAACGAGCCAAAAGGGTCATCTTTCCTGACACTCCCCTTTACGGAAACACAATCAACGTGGCCGTCCTTGCGGATAACCATTCGTGATCTGTTGGTTTCGGGAAGCGAAATGGACCTTAATTGACGGACCGCATTCTTTCTTGAGACCGAAAGGGCACAGGAGAACCCTTGTCATGTGAAAGCCCACAAGGCGTGGATTGGCGTCGAAAGCTTCGGGGAAACCGGATACAGCCACACGACCGACCCAAGAAGCTTACGGCGCGAGGCACGAGACGGGAATCACATAGACACCATCACCTCGGCGCTAGGCGTAGCCGGATGCGGTGATAACGGCGAGGAACGCCATCCTCCCCACCGACTCGTCGACCTTGGACGCTAGCTTTAGCAGGGACGCGGCACCATCGTCAACCGCGCGGGCTCGTCTTTACCTCGAAGGCGCCCCAGCGGCCGTCCGTCGCGACGGCGACCGCGCCGGCATCCAAGCCAGTCATGTCGTGATAATGGTAGAGCTCGCCGTCCATCGCACTCAGGTAGGCCCTCGGGATGCTACTTGCGATACTCGCGCCCGACGTAACGGCCTCTGGCCACCTCCTCGACAGATCTGCTGGGCCACCGTCTCTATGTCTCCCATAGCCATGCCCTCGATGTCGGCGGGGCATCGAACAGCCCGGAGAGGGAGACCTCGCCGGTGGAGTCGCCGGACCCGTGGAGCAACATGGAAAGCATGTGACAACCAGCAGAATGCGAATAAACTGACCCGCAATATGGGACTGCGGCGATGGCGTCGTCCACGTACCGCCGTGCATGCAAGAGACGCCATCCGCGCCTGAGAGACCTTAGGCCTCGCGGGCCAGTATCGTGTCACCCCTCGTTACGACCTCGCGTGTCTTAGAATAGTGGCGGACAAATCAGGATTGGGCGAGGAGGGCAGAAGGTGCTTGACGATTTTCTCCGTGAGACGGAATCCATCGATTACGGGAACCCAGCCATCCGGGATAAGGTCAGCGAGCTCATGAGGGAGTCCGGCTCTTCGATAGAGTATGTCGAGCGGCCTTCCGCTTCGTGAGGGACGAGATACCGCACTCATGGGACATCAAGTCAGACGTGGTATCCCGTAGGGCGAGCGAAGTGTTGGCGAACGGAACCGGAATATGCTGGACGAAGTCATGCCTTCTGGCGGTGAGGTCTGGAATACGAACTCCAGCCCGCCGGTAGGCCCGGGCGGGAATGAACTGCCTCCCATTTCTTGGACATGAGAAATGGCGAACAGGGAGACGTGTTTTTCGTTCAATCCTTGCGGGACGGATGACACGTCCCCGTCCCAGAGCTGGGTTTTCCTTTTGTGCGGCCTTTTGAGACGAGATTGCGTTTGGTGAGGATGGATGAGCCACACGAAAGGCGATTCCAGCTCAAAAGGCCTTCAGTCGAGCTGAGTTTGCCTTTCGTGTGGCGACCTGAGCCGAGATTGACTTTCCTGTGGCGATTGGAGCCACACGAAAGTGATTTCCAGCTCAAACGGCCGGTCTTGAACCGAAATTGACTTTCCTGTGGCGGAAGGACCCACACGAAAGGCGTTCTTGGCGAATCCCGCCACACGAAACGCGATTCCGGCTCAAGGTATGCCTACTTGGGCCGGGTTTTCCGTTTGCGTGGCATTTTGAGCTGAGAATGCCTTTCCTGTGGCGAGGGGAGCCGCTCGAAAGCGATTCTCAGCTCCTCGCCGGGCGGCGTGCAAAAGCGGGCAATAATCCGGGGACGATTTGGACACTCTGACGCCGAACCGAACTCTGCGGGGCGCGACGGGCCCCACGCCATCCCAGACGGGAAACAGAGGGACGTGTTTTTCGTTCAATTCCTGAGGAACGGTCGCGCCCCGTTCCAGGCACCCCCACCGCCCCGCCCTTCTCGGCGTCCCCAGAACTACACACGGTTCGTCTGATTTATCCCAACTGATTATAATTCTCCCCAAAATATAATTATCTAGGATAGTTGAGACGAACCGTGTGTAGTTCTGGGCGCACCGAAGTTGGAACCGGGAGAGCACATGGAACGGAAAACACGTCCCCTTCCAGGAGCAAGCTCTCGACATGCTCTGCCAGTCGGGAGTCGAGAGCCCCGAATGGTGGTTTACTCCGATGTCGGAGTAAACCACCAACTTGTTGACCTTGAAGGCCAACTTCAGCAGGGACGCGACGCCGTCCGTTGACCATAACTCGGAGCTCCCGCGAGTTCGTCTTTGAATAGGCAACGTTTCGCCACGCAAAGATGGCTGAGCGCAATTCCCTATTGCGTGACACCGCCTATCGCTACCCGTACGATGTTGCTGTCGCAAGGGAAAGGAGACAACATGAGGGTTGGCGAGGCAATCCAGAACGCCCGCAAGCAGGCGGGCTACACGCAAGAACAGCTGGCGGCGAAGGTGTACGTGACGCGTCAGGCCGTAAGCCGTTGGGAGAATGGAGAAAGCGAGCCGAGCATCGACATGCGCAAACTCCTGGCCACCGTGCTCGACGTGCCGGTCGCCGACCTGCTCGATCTGCCCGACGTTCCCTCATGCCAGTGCTGCGGAGCGCCCTTCGACGTACCCAATATGTCCTTTGGGACCAACGCCGACGGGACCGAGAACCCTGACTACTGCATCTGGTGCTACAAGGACGGTGAGTTCACCGGCCAGGGCATCGACGAGATAATCGAGCGCAACGTCCCCTACCTCGTGCAGGCCACGGACTACTCGGAGGAGGAGGCGGTCTCGTTCATGGGGGCGTTGCTGCCTACGCTCAAGCGGTGGTCCGCCGTGGAAAACCGCAACGTCGCCGCCAACCTCAAAAGAGGCTGCTTCTACGTATGCCCCACCTGTGGAAACGTCGTCTGGTCTGCGGGCGAGACAGTGGTCAACTGCTGCGGAAACGCGCTCTCCCCTCTTACGCCCGCGAAGAACACCGGCGTCATCGATGCCACTGTCGATACGGAGGCAGGACTCATGCGCGTGAGCATATCCCACCCCATGACAAAGGAGGACCACTTACTCTTCATCGCGGCCGTCAGTGACGACCTCATCCGCATAAAGCGGCTCTATCCCGAGCAAGAGGCTCAAGCCGAGTTCTGGATGCAGGGACCGTGCAGGCTCTACGTCTACGGAATCGGCTGCGGCCTGGTCGAGCTCTAATCTGTTCAAACACGGTGACAGACAAGCAGGCGATTGGTCTGCCCTATCGCCTACCTCCTGATGTGAACGAGTAACGACAGATTGAGGATAACCACGGGGGCGGCTATACTGGTGAATCGACACAAAAGGCCGCGCACCCGCATCGGAGTCATTATGAGCCGCACTCCCAAGTCATACCTTATCATCGCCGCACTCTTCTCACTTGTTCTCGCGATTTCCGGCTGCGGCCAGCAGGCCGCTCAGACGGCAACGGACTCCGGTGCGGCAAGTACCGCCGTCACGTCGGATGCGCAAGAGATCACCTACACGCTCAAGATCGACGCCACGGCAGCCAACAAGGGCATGCTCTACGATAGCGTCGTCTCGACGAAACCCGGCACGACAGTATACGCAGCACTCATCGACACGGGCCTCAAGCTAAAAGTCGACAATTCGTCCGGAGGCGTGTACGTAGACGGCATCGACGGCGTGGTCGCCTCCACGACCTCCCCCAACGCTGGCTGGCTGTTCACCGTTAACGGTGAGGCGCCCAATACGGATGCCAGCAAGGTACAGATTGCCAACGGTGACGTGATCGCGTGGACCTTTACCGCTGACTACACCAAAACGCAGTAGAAGCTCGAGCCAGCCATGGCAAAGGGGCTCTTCGCGACGTATCACCCTGCGGTCTGCATGCTGTTCTTTCTTGCCGCGATTGGCTTCTCGTTTAGCACCCAGCATCCTGTCTACGTCGTGCTGTCCTGTGTCATGTCGAGTGCATACCTCGTCTACCTGCGGGGATGGCGTCCGTTTTTGCGCACGATGGGCACGTGTGTACCCCTGGTAGTGTTTGTTGGCCTGCTAAACTCGCTGTTCAATGCCGCCGGTGCCACGATTTTGTGGCAGTGGGGCCCGTTTTGCGTCTGTGTTGAGGGCTTGTGCTATGGCGTGGCGATGGGCGGGATGCTAACCGCGGTGTTGCTCTGGTTCGCCTGCTACAACGAGGTTATGACCGAAGACAAGTTTACTTACCTTTTTGGGCGCAGGCTGCCAACCGTCTCGCTCATGGTGACCATGATCTCGCGCTGGACTCCGCGGATGGTGAGTCGTGGCCGCAACATCCACGACTCTCAGGAGGCTCTCATCGGAGGCTACGACCAGTCAAGAAGGGGCATGCTTCATCGAGGCGTGCGCATGGCGACGGTACTTGTTGGCCTGGGTATGGAGGACGCCATCCAGACAGCCGACTCCATGAGCGCACGCGGATACGGTTCGGCGACGCGCACGTCTTATGCGCGGTTCAGGTGGCACGCTCGCGAGCGTGTGGTGCTCGGCGTGTTCTGCGCGCTCATCGCTGCCAGCGCGACGCTGCTTGCCACCGACGCGGGAGCGTTCACGTTCTACCCTCTTGTGTCTCCCGTCGAGCCGTCGTGGGGCTATGCGACGTATGCCCTCATGCTGGGTATGCCGTTTTGGGTTGAGCTCGAGCGGCTGAGAATACCATGGTATAGCAGCTCGCATGGCAAACAGCCTCTTACGCGAGCCAGCGTCCACGGATACGAATGAGAGGAGGCCACGCGACATGTCCGAATATGTGGTTGAGATGCGCGGCTACGCGTTCTCGTACGGGTCGACGGGCGAGGACGTGCTTCACGATATAACGTTTGGGTTGGAGAACGGCTCGTTTGCGGTGCTTTGCGGCACATCGGGATCGGGCAAGTCGACGTTGTTGCGTGCGCTCAAGCCCGAGCTTGCCGTGGCCGGCACGTCGAGGGGAACGGTTCGCGTGCTCGGCAACGACCCGTACCACTTGAGCTCCGTCGAGTCGGCCACGCGCATCGGATTTGTGATGCAGGACCCCGAGAACCGAATCGTCACCGACACCGTATGGCACGAACTGGCCTTTGGGCTGGAAAGCATCGGCATGGACACGCAGACGATGCATCGCCGCGTGGCCGAGACCGCCCACTTCTTTGGCATTGGCAGCTGGTTCGACCGAAAGACCACTGACCTGTCGGGCGGACAGAAGCAGTTGCTCAACCTGGCGGCAATCGTAGTCATGCAGCCGGCCGTCCTCGTGCTTGACGAGCCAACCTCGCAGCTCGACCCCATTGCAGCAAAGGGCTTCTTTGACGTGCTCGAGCGCGTGAACGCGGAGCTTGGCATAACCGTGCTGATTACCGAGCATCGGCTCGAGGACGTGCTGCCCTTCGCCGACCGCGTGTTGTTCTTAGGAAGGGATGGCACACTGGCCTACAACGGCAATTGCGACGGTTTCGTTCGCATGCTCAAGAAGGACGACGACGGGCTGTATGCAGCCCTGCCGGCGGCGACGCGCATGAGCATGCTGCTCGAGCGCGCCGGCAAGGGCACTGGGGATCGCGCCTCGTACCCCGTTACCGTCCGGGAGGGTCGGTCGTATCTTACCAGCGCACTGACCACGATAAGCGCACAAGGCGGGCTTGGTGCTGAACCTCATCCGGCGGAGCGCACGCTCCCACCAAGTGACGTGGTGCTGCGCGCCAAGGACGTCTGGTTTCGCTACGACAGGAAGATGCCGTTCGTGCTGCGCGGTGTCGACTTCGACCTGTGTGCAGGTCGCGTCGCCGCGCTCGTGGGAGGTAACGGCAGCGGAAAGTCCACGCTGCTCTTGGCGCTCGCTGGCATCCGCCGACCCGATCGCGGCCGCATCATTAAAGCACGCAACCTTCACGTGGCGCTCATGACGCAAAACCCCAAAGCGCTGTTCACGCGCGACCGCCTCGTCGACGATCTTCTCGAATGGAGCGATTTGGGTGGCTACTCGCTGAGTAACACCAACGACATGCTCGAACGATTTGGCCTGGAACAGCTACGCATGCGGCATCCTTACGACCTGTCGGGCGGCGAGACGCAAAAGGCTGCCCTCGCAAAAATCTTGCTGCTCGGGCCCGACGTGCTGCTTCTCGACGAACCCACCAAGGGGCTCGATGCGACCGCGAAAGCCCAGGTGGGAGCCATTCTTACCGACTTGACACTACGCGAGGACAAGGCCGTCCTGCTCACTTCACACGACCTGGAGTTTGTGTCGGAGGTCGCGCACACATGCTCCATGCTCTTTGGGCACGAGATTACCTGCACGCAGGACGCGCACAGCTTCTTTTTGGACAACCTGTTCTACTCCACCCCTACGGCGCGCATAGCGCGTGGCATACTGGATGGATGCGTAACGACGGCTGACCTGGCGGCCTCGTTGGGACTGGGCTAAGGAACGTGCGATGGGTAGGCTAGCTCGTGTTATGCGAATCATCCAGCCAGTAGTGCTCGTGGCGCTGCCCGTTATCATGATGCTCTGGGCGTGGCTCAAGCTGGCAGACGCAGCATTGGTCACGAGCGTATGTGCGTGCGCCGCCCTCGTGCCATTCTTTGTGGGTTTCGAGAAATCGCGCAGACGTGCTCGCAATCTGATGCCTATCGTCGTCCTGACCGCGTTGGCGGTAGCGGGCCGCCTTGTTTTTGCACCCGTTCCGGCCATCAAGCCCATCATTGCGATTGTCGTCATGGGGGGGCTGTGCTTTGGGCGCGAGGAGGGCTTTATGGTCGGGGCGCTCGCTATGCTTGTCTCGAACGTGTTCTTTGGGCAGGGTCCCTGGACGCCATGGCAGATGTTCTCGATGGGGCTCGTGGGCTACCTCGCTGGTGTTTTGGGAAACCGTGGGCGGCTGACGCAACGCTGGTCGGTTGCCACGTTCGGCGCTTTGATGGCGCTCTTGTATGGCTTTATTCTGGACACTTGGACGATCGTGGGGTTCGTGTCAAACGCAAACGCCACCAGCGTGTTTGCTACCTATGCAGCAGGTCTCGCCAACAACGTGGCAAGCGCGATTGGAACCGTGGTGTTCCTCATCCCCATCGCGAACACTTGGCCGCGCATTTTTAAGCGCATCAAAGTGCGTTACCAGATTTGATGGTACGACATCTCGGACCAGAGTTTGGAGACTGGATAGTGTATAAATTCTTTGGTAGGAATAACGATTTAAGAACTGAAGCAGGAAGAATAACAACTTTGGGATATGCAGTTCTGATGCTCTCCACTGTTTTTGGGCTATGCGTATTTTTGGCAGGACGACGTCTTTATGGCAAGACCCGTGGTTATGAAAAAGCAACGAGGCGAAGAAGCCAGCGCGCTCCTAGGGCTGACGGGAGCCGATACTTACCAGACATTCGTAACAGCGTGACATCAGACAAAATCACACTTCTCTTGCATCACGAGGACGGCTCGAACAATGACGATAACAATTCATCCTCGTGCGGCAGCAGTAAATCGTAGAGATTCACATGCAGGCCCCGGTAGTCGGGGCAGATGCGTTCGAGGACAACGACACAGCTCTCAGCGTCGAAGCGCGCAATCCACCGCGCCTCATTGAGCAGCTGTACAAGGTACGCCTCCACGTAGTCGATTCCCATGAGACCAGGATCCACGGGTTCGCTCAGCTGATAGTCGATGTCGCAGGGAACTTCGTGGGCGGCGAAGCGCGTGTCGTAGCTCCGTCTCAGCCCACCCAGGCTCGCCAGCGTGTCGCGCAGGGCGACGTTGCGGATAGGCGGCATGGTCGTGACCACCTCGTGCCATACTACAAGCGCATCGCCTACCCGAGCGTCGAGCGCGTCGAGGTGCGAGTGCCATAGGGCGGCAGGGTCATCGAATGCGAGTGCGCGGGCAGCCTCCTCGGGCGCGGCGTTCGCGATGCCAAGTGTGTAGGCGACCGACATAGCCAACTCACGCATCTCGTATACCGACACGCTCGACGAACCGCCGGCGCTGTAACTGGGAGAGCGTGTCGAATACGGTGTCTTGCGTCAGGAGTGGCGAGCCGGCGACCGCCTCGGCTATGGCCACCACAGTCGGCCTTCCGAACTCTACCCGCTCGAGCTCTGCAAGGTCCTTGTTTCGCGACTCGGCAAGCTTCAGGGCGTCCTCGCGCGTGATCGAGAAGCCTGCCTCTGCCAAGCACCCGTTTATCGCCGAAAGCATCGAGGCGCCATCACCGGCTAGCATGAGGAACAACGATGTGCCATCCATGCGCACCACCCCTTCAATAATTGCGGACAATGCCTAATACCGCAAAACGCCACGCAAATCAAGACTACAAATATATGGGCAGACGTGGTATTGTGACGTCCAACGTGCGGGGCAAGGGGTCCCGCCGACGGCCATCCAAGGGGATGTCTTTTTGGTCATTGTTCTGTAGGGAACGCTAGAACCTAACGTTTTGAGAAGGGCACATAGGTTGCCCTAGGTTTGTTGCGTTCCGAATCCCTGCACTCGTAACGGATTCTTATAGAACAGGACATGACCATGAACTTTCCGAAGGCACACACCTTCCCCCATTCCACCATGCGCGAGCGCAGCATGGGACCGAACCCGCTCAAGCTTTGCGAGGAGTTGCTCGGCTACGCCGACATACCAGCAGGCTCAGTTATCCTCGACCTCGGCAGCGGCTCCGGGCTCACGAGCGCGCTGATGGCCCGCGAATGCGGCCTCACCGTGTACGCTGCCGACCTGTGGAGCGACCCGTCCGACAACATGCGCTTCTTCGAGGAGTGCGGCCTCACCAACCGGCAGGCCGTCCCGCTCAAGACAGACGCGACCGCGCTCCCCTTCGCGCATGACTTCTTTGACGCCGTGGTGAGCGTCGACTCCTACAACTACTTCGGCCGAGATCCCGGCTACCTCGGCGAGCACCTGCTGCCGCTCGTGAAGCGGGGCGGTGAGCTGCTCTTCGCAATCCCCGGCATGGTGCACGACTGTCACGACGACCTGCCCGCATGTCTGCTCGCGTCCTGGACCCCCGCGCAGCTCGACTACATGCACGACATGGGCTGGTGGCGCGATAACCTCTCTCAGACCGAAGGCGTCGAGATCGTGAGTATGCGCGAAATGGCCTGCACGCGCGAGGCGTGGACAGACTGGATCGAGTGCGACAACGAATACGCCGAGGGCGACCGCGCCGCCGTCGAGGCCGGGGCGCTTGACTACCTAAACACCATAGCCGTGAGGCTCAGGCACAGGTAGTGCAAAACCCCAGCTAGAGAGCGATGACACGCACCGTGTCGCCGACGTGACGACGCGGCTCTTTCCCGGTGGCCCCATGGCAGGTACCTTCGCCTTACCATGAGGCCACCGAATGAGGGGAGAATCGAAGTGAAAGGGACAACAAAGGCGAGAATGGACCTCGTAACGGGGACGGCGCTTCTCGTCGCCTTCGTGCTCTGGACCGCACTGGTACAGCTCGTGGACGTACGACCGGTCGGGCAGAGCGGCACCGACGTGGGGTTCGCGACGTTCAATACCTGGTTCCACGGGGTCACGGGCGTGCATATGGGAATATACACGGTCACGGACTGGCTCGGCCTCGTGCCGATTGCCGTCTGCCTGTGCTTCGGGGTCTTGGGAGCCGTGCAGCTAGTCAGTCGTCGAAGCCTGTTCCGGGTGGACTCCGACCTTCTGCTGCTCGGTGCCTACTACGTCGTTGTCATCCTCTGCTATCTGGCATTCGAGATGGTCCCCATCAACTACCGTCCCATACCCATAGACGGTATCATGGAGGCGTCGTATCCTTCTTCCACGACGCTTCTGGTCCTGAGCGTCATGCCGACGCTGAAGTTCCAGGTGGACCGAAGGGTGAAAGGCCCTGCCACTAGGAGCGCCGCCACCGCGTTCGTGGTCACATTCTCGGCGCTCATGGTGCTAGGAAGGTTGGTCGCGGGCGTGCACTGGGCAACCGACATCGTCGGGGCCGTCCTGCTTGCGGCCGGGTTGTTCGTACTCTATACGTCGGCGGTAGCATACACGGATTACACGAGGGCCACACCGCAGATGGAGGGATGAAGGTGGAATTCAGCGAGAAGCTGCGGAAACTGAGGAAAGAGAAGTCGCTCACGCAGGAGGAGCTCGCCGAGGCCCTCTACGTCTCGAGGACGGCCGTGTCGAAGTGGGAGTCCGGCAGGGGCTACCCGAGCATCGACTCGCTGAGGGAGCTGTCACGGTTCTTCTCAGTCTCGATAGACGAGCTGATCTGCCCAGACGAGATCATCGAGGCAGCAGCGGACGAGAAGAGGGCGTTCGTGAACAGTTACCGCTCGCTCATATGCGGCGCGCTCGACATGCTCCTTGCAGTGCTACTGTTCATCCCCGCCTTCGGGAACGGCGCGGACTCCACCGCCACGGTCGCCCTGCTCGAGCTAACGGGAGTCAGTTCCTGGCTGAAGGCCACGTTCGTGGCGATCATCTGTGCCGTTGTTCTAGAAGGGGCCTGCAGCCTGGTCGCCTCCAAGCTCGATGCTCAGACTTGGGGAAAGCGCCTCCTTGTTGCGGGAATGGTCCTATCGGTCGCTGCCGTCATGGTATTCATCATGTCCAGACAGCCATACGCCGGAATCGTCTGCTTCGCCCTGCTAACAATAAAGGGCTTCCTGATTACCCAAGGAAAATGAGTAAGGCAAAACTTCCACCCGTCTTCACACCGTACCTTAAAATGCCAACACGAACAAGGCGAAGATTGGTAGGCGAATAAGGACTTGGTAAACGCGCTCACAGCATGTAAGCCAAACGCGAGCTGAACATGTGGCGCAGCTTCTCCGAGAAATAGTTTATGAGTTCGCGTCGTATCCTTCCCCGCGAATCCCAACGCGGTGTGCTTGCCCTCGGCTGCGGGCTCGACAACAAGTTCGGTCAGGCCGACAACGACCAGACGCCCCCACGCGTAATTGAGCCGAAATCGGGATTTGTGTGGCTGAAAGTCCCTCACGAAAGGCAATCTCAGCTCAAGGCGCCACACGAAACGCAATCCCAGCTCAAGCCAGAGGTCCTTGAGCTGAAAACCGGTTTCGTGAGGAACGCTCCGCCACACGAAAGGCATTCTCAGCTCAAGGCGCCTCACGAAAAGCCACGGTACACGCAATACAAACGCCCAACTCGACTACAGAGGAAGAAAGGTAAATATGCCATCCACGAACACTAACTGGCGCGTACTGCAGCAGGCCGAGGACAGGGCCAATCGTAGGCGGGGCCCACTAGGTTCCAGAGCTAGTACCAGTCGTGCTTCTCGGCCCTATCGAGCGCAGAGATACGCATCATCTCCTCGTCAGAAAGCGAAAAGCCGTGTATGTCCAGGTCCTCGGCTATGTGCTCCGGATTGGACGAACCGGGAATGACGACAATATTTCGCTGCCGGTTCCAGCGAAGAATCACCTGCGGCACCGATACGCCATGCACTTGGGCGATGGAAGTGAGCTCGGGATCTGCGAGCAGTTCAGTATTGTGACCCCGCCCACCCAGCGGGTACCAGCCCTCGACGACAATGCCCAAGTCCTGAATGAAGGGCACGACATCCTGCTCCTGGTAGTAGGGATGAATCTCGTTCTGTACGAGAGCAGGCACGGTTTCCACTTGCGGCAGGAACGACTCGAGCTCCTCGATGTACCAGTTGGACAACCCCAGCGAGCGTATCTTGCCCGCAGCGACCGCGCGCTCCATGGTGCGGTAGGCTTCGACGTCGCCTGTCCCGGGATGATGCAGCAGCATAAGATCAATGTAACCGACGTCCAGCTTCTTCAAAGCCTGCTCTATTGCCGCTTCCGAATCTGCGAACTGGTTGGGATAGAGCTTGGTAGTAACGAACAGCTCTTCGCGCGGCACACTGCAGGTTCTTACGCCCTCGCCCACGGCGTCCTCGTTGTGATACATGAACGCCGTGTCTATGAGCCTGCCGCCAGCCTCGATGAGCGCGCGGACGGAACCCACGCAGGTGTCGTAGTCGAGCGCATACGTGCCAAGCCCCTGCGTCGGCATCTCGTAGCCGCTATTCAAGGTGATGGTCTTCGGCATCTCCGCGGTCGACCCCTCCCCCACGGCATCACGACCTTGTTCCGTGGCAGGCGCATGGCCGGACACGGAAGAGTCGTCGTCGCCAGCACGGGTTTGGGGTGCATCCCCACGTCCGGCGCATCCAGAAAACCCCAGAGCGGCCGAGGCCGTCAGCCCCAGCCGCAGGAAGGAACGTCTGCTCAACGCGGTAGCCATCACGATGCCCTTACAGGTACTGCCGATAGAAGCTATCGAGCTTGTCCCAGGGAATGACCTTGCTCTCACCGCCATCGTAGAGGTCGGTATGCGAAGCGCCGGGGATGATGAGCAGCTCCTTGTTGTCGGCGTAGGCGTTGCCATCAAGCATGTTCGCATACGCGTCGCGTCCAAAGTAGCAGCTGTGGGCCGCGTCGCCATGCATCACGAGGACGGCCGAGCGGATCTCGTTGGAGTAGCGCAGGATGGGCTGGTTCATGAAGGACTGGCAGCCAATTACGTTCCATCCGCCATTGGAGTTGAGCGAGCGGGAATGGTAGCCGCGCGGCGTCTTGTAGTAGTCGTAGTAGTCGGCCACGAAATCGGGGGCGTCTTCAGGCAACGGGTCGACCACACCGCCGCCAAGCGCGTACTCGCCAGCCTGCAGGTCCGCCAGACGCTGGGCGCACATCGCCTCGCGCTTTGCGTGACGTGCCTCCTCGCTGTCCTCGGCATCGAAGTAGCCGTTCGCGTTCACGCGGGTCATGTCGTACATGGTGGAGACCACGGTCGCCTTAATGCGCGTGTCGAGCGCGGCGGTGTTGAGCGCCATGCCGCCCCAACCGCAGATGCCGCAGATGCCGATGCGCTCGGCGTCCACGCGCTCGTGCAGGCTCAGGAAGTCAACCGCCGCCATGAAGTCCTCGGTGTTGATGTCAGGCGAGGCCATGTAGCGGGGCTGACCACCGCTCTCGCCAGTGAAGCTCGGGTCAAAGGCGAGCGTCACGAACCCGCGCTCGGCAAGCGTCTGTGCATAGAGGCCCGAGCACTGCTCCTTCACCGCGCCAAAGGGCCCGCACACGGCGATGGCGGCGAGCTTACCTTCGGTACCTTTGGGCATGTACAGATCGGTGTACAGATCGGCTGCCAGCGTGATGCCGTAGCGATTGGGGAAGGTCACCTTTTGGTGGTCGATCACGTCGCTCTTGGGGAAGGTCTTGTCCCATTCGGTAACGAGTGTGAGGCTCTCGGTCTGGATCATGGCGTGCTCCTTCGGTCGCGCTTTTGCTTGTCTACATTGTCGCATGCCGCAGCGTACCACGCTAATAGTAATATCGTATATCGTGATATTACTTATACGACTATCAGAAGGATGGCATCCATGGAGATCCGCACGCTGCGCTACTTTCTGGCCGTAGCACAGGAGGAGAACATGACCCGCGCCGCGGCACGGCTGCACCTCACCCAGCCGACGCTCTCCAAGGCGCTCAAGTCGCTCGAGGCCGAGCTGGACGCGCGCCTTTTCGTCCGTCACAGCTTTAGCATAGAGCTCACCGACGAGGGACGCCTGCTACGCGACCGCGCGCGAGACTTGGTGGGGCTCGCCGACAAGATAGAAGACGAGTTCCGCTCGATCGACGGCCAGCTCGCCGGAGAGCTGCGCTTGGGCATGGCAGAGTCATACCAAATTCGCCTCGTCGCACAGGAGCTGCGAAAGCTCAAGGAATCGTGCCCTGGGCTGCGCTACCACGTGACAAGTGGTGACACCGAGCAGGTGACCGAGAGGCTCAATCGGGGCCTGCTCGACTTTGCGGTACTCTGCGAGCGCCCTGACGCCCAGCGCTACGACTGGGTCGAGCTACCCGAAAGCGACTTGTGGGGAGTCGTGATGCGGGATGACCATCCTCTTGCGCGGTGCGCAACGATCACGGTATTTGACCTTATAGGCGAGCCGCTCTTCGTCTCCGAACAAGGATGGCAGGGCGACATCGCCCAGTGGGCGGGAAACCACCTTGCTGAGCTGCGCCTAGAGGGCTCCTTCAGACTGTCATACAATGCGTCGCTGTTCGCACGCGAGGGCCTAGGGCTGCTGCTCACGTTTGATCGACTCGTGGACACCTCGCCGAGCAGCGGCCTTGTGTTCCGTCCGCTTGAGCCATCCGTCGACGTGACGCTCTACCTTGTGTGGGGAAAACGACAACTCATGACCCCCATTGCAGAAAGGTTCGTCGAGCAACTACGATCGTCCTTCGGGCTCCGACCGATTGATTCCAGAGAACCCTGCTTGTATCGCAGAACCAAAGCTTAGTGAGGATGGTCACGGGAGCAGGGCGAGGGAGAATTTGAGCGGAATCGACCTAAAACCCAATCTCACTCAGGTTCGTCCATTCGTGCAAGGCTTGCACGATTCTCTGGTACCAGCCGTTCGTGTTGATCGCGAAGCCGATATCCGGCCATCTGCGCAACGCCACATGGTCTGCTATGCGGTAGTACATCGCCTCCACCTCGTTACAGGACGGAGAGTATCGTATCTGGATACGCATAGCGCAACAGCTCGTAGCCAATGCCGCCGATCCCGTTGAAGAGCGTGGCGGCCGAGTTGCAGCTCACGTTCGAAAGGGGGTCCCGATGCTTGCCCTCGTGCGAGCCATGTCCGGCTATGGCCCCAAGGACCCTACCGGTGGCCTCATGGTCGCCTGTGGACAGATAGTACTCCGCGACGGCTGAGTTTCCGCAGCACAGGTGGTCGAAGGGCATCAGGGGAAGCGAGTCGACGCTCTGTCGAACCATGCGAGCGATGGCCTGCGCCCTCGTGTCGCCGCGTCCCTCTTCCAACATGCGGTTAACCACGATTCCCGTACCGGGCGCCCCCGCGCAATATCCGTGCATGTACTTCATCGGCGGGAACTCCCGCAGGTCTGCCCAAGTACCGAATATCTTCTCATAGCGTCGATAGGCATCGATTTCGTAACCCAGCGCCTCAGTAGCGGCGGGGAGATACCGGTCATCACCCAGAACGTCGGCCGCGGCGACAAGGGCCTCGGCGATTCCCGACATTCCGTGCCCGGCACCGCTGAGTGCTCGGGGCACATCGAACATGGTCTTCCAGAGGACGCGATCCCTGTACGCGCATGTCCTCAGTTCGAGGATGCGATTGGCTGCGTTGCGGATCGTTGTCGTATTGCCCCGGTATTCCTCGAACCTGCACAAGACGGCAACGAGCCCTGCCAGACCGCCAATCCGGTCAGCCACCGAACAGCCAGAGAAGTCCGTCCGTTCAAGAAGCGCCAAGACCTGCTCGCAGAGGTCGTCCAACGTCTCGCTCGGTGCATAGCGCCGCATGAGCGCGATGCCGGTCAAGATTCCTCCAAAGCCGGCGCCTTCCCCCACGGGTACGCTGACATCGGGGTTGCCAATATGTCTGTCCACGAAACGGCACAGCCCCCGTATCTCGTCGACCGCCTCCCACAGGAGCGCGTCCGTCCGCTCGCGAATCAGGTCGTCGGGCCATACCGCCGCGCAGGCAGAGGCAAACACCGCAAGTCCGGTAAAGCCGTCGAACAGACCGGCGTCGCTGAACTGGAACGCCTGGGTATTGCTGGAAACATATCCCCACACCAGCCGCCCGTTAGGTGTCCGTATTCCCAAATCGTGCATCCTCTGGAACACCCTTCTAGCTGTCTCGATCGCGTACTCCCTGGAAATGGGGACATCTGCGACATCCCGGCGAATCGGGGCTTCCATTTTCGGCGCATCCGATTCGCAGTCATACATCATGATCGCGCGCTCGATATAGGTAAGGTCAAACGCCTCGTCCTCTTCGCCCATCGCGTCGAGGGTGTCAACTATGCGCTCGATCGCCGACAGACTGAATTTGCCTTGTACGAGCTCTTCTCCCTCGCCATACAGAGACAGACCATCGGCGTAGGTGTAGAAGTACGGCACGTCGCCCCGCCGCATCTGCGCGACCTCGCTATCGATTATCGGAGGCTCTGCGGTTACGTCGCTCTCACGCAAAATCCTCTCGCATGTCTCCAGGCTACGCTGCCTATCTGCGGGGCTTGCCAGGGCCGAATGGTGGTACAGCTTTTGCAGAATCAGCCAATAGCCCCTCGTAGCGCGCAGGACGATCCGGACCTTCATGTCCGAGGGAAACGACAACACGGCCTCCCGAATCGCCTGCTTGTGCTCGACGATGCGGGAGTAGATGACGCTATAGCCCTGCTTGAACGTGGGCACGTAGGGCTCCACGGTAACGATCTTCCCATCCACGACGGGGGCGATACCACTCTCCTCCGTGTTGGTGAGGACGCTTAACTCCATATCCTCGACTCGAGAGGGCATGAGCAACGAGGGGGCGATCGAATGCGTGTGGCACTCCCTCGTGTCCGCAGACTGCAGATAGGCCAGGCGCTCGGCAGAGATGGGAGACAGCATGGTCTCGAGGTCGATGATGTAGGGCATCGTCTGGCAGCAGAGGATGTTCTGGAAGTGGAGGTCGGTGCTACCCAAGAGCTTAGCGAAGGCCGCCAGGCCACCCATGTGGTACCAAAAGCGCTTCGCCTCGCGCTCGCCCTCCGCGCGCCGCTTTTCGACGAACTCGCACACCCCAAACTGGCTCCCGAAGGCGATAGCGCGCGGGATGCCAACGAAGTCGCCGAAGAACCGCCCGACGAATCCGTAGAGCTGCTCGTCTACCCGCAGGTCGTGAGGCTTGTAGACCAGCTTTCCGGCATCGGTGGTAAAGATCGTGACGCTTCGACCGCAGTTGTGGGCATCGCCGGTCGAAAGGATGACATCGTCAATCGTTTGGAAGCGCCTTCCCTCCAGGAGCACATCGCAAATCTCATCGCGATGCTCCGCTAGGCGGTCCAGCGCCTCGAGAAGGCCGCTCGTCGCATTGCCAAGCTGCAGCTCAAGGCATGCAACGAGCGGCTCCGGCAGAGTCATGGCCCCGCTGTCGAGCTGCCTGCGTATCGTATCCAAGGCCTGCGTGCGCTCGGCATCGGTGATCAGGTCTGGAAAAGCGGTGGCGAACGGGTTGTCCACCACCGCCTGGGAAATCATGTGCGTCGCCGTGCTGCCGGCCACGAGCTCAACCTTACGCTTCAGGGCGTCTTCAAGCCTCTCGTAGACCCTGTCCCCAAGCATGCTCGCCTGTGGACACTGTTTGACACGGGCAACCTGATACTCAACGAAGTACCGGAACATCCGCAGGGATTTCTAGCAACAATCGCGGATGCAGCTGTTCGAGCAATTGCACGTGTTGCTTTTATGGGAGCATTCAACGCTATCGACGAAGCTGCCACCGGCGACATACTTGAGCTCGTCATCGCTGAGCTCGATCGGGGCGTCCTCGGCCGCCTTGGCATCAATGAACTCCTGGACTTCCTCTCTGGTTGCCTCGCAGCCGTGCGCCTTCAGGAAGTCTTCGAGCTTGTCTGCCTTCATAGCCTCGACGAAGGCCTTCTTCTGCTCGTCGCTGGCAATGACCTCACCGTACAGCTCCTGTATCGTCTTCATACAATCAACCTCCTTACATCAACACCACTATAATCATAGTTAGCCTAGCACATATGTGGCTATGAACTCCCAGACCACCATAGAATTTGATTCTATCTCTCGCGAACAATCCTGTAACCTTTGGACAAGCGCAAGAAGCGTCGGGGCACTACGGCTCTAGTGGAACAGAGTTCCCGGGGAGTTTGTTCCGGAGGCACTACGGCTCTCATGCGTGTGCATTTGACGACAGTCAGCTGCAGTTCCGTTGTCGAATCTGGATGCTCTAAAGACCCGTCGCTACGTCCGTCCTCCCGACGCAACCTTGTTCACGTAATCGCGCTGCGCAACAAACAGATGGGCAATGAGCTCTGCGAAGACTGGCGGAAGGCTCCGGCAGGAAGCGTAGGTCTCCATGATGACGTCCTCAAAGCCATCGAGTGCTCGCACATCGCACCAAGACCAGTCCCAAGATGACTTGAGGAAAGAGAAGCGATGGGCGCAGAACAGCTCGACGAAAGAGGGGTTCTCGCATAAGAAGGAGATCGAGACACCATTGAGCGGGAAGCCAAAAGCGCCGTCGTAATCGAAGATGGGTGCCGCACGCCACACATCCGAATCGGTTTTGCGAATGGCGCCGAAGTTGCCTGGGTTGAAATCCAAAAGCAAAGAAAGGCAGGAGAAGCATGCCCGCCTGGCCACGTGTGCCGAGGCATCTGCAACTCCGATGGCTGCATAGGCATCGATGAGGGCGTCGCATGCCTCCGTCGTGATGCCCCCCGTGCTCAAGCAGGAGCTCTCCCACATATCCGCCATTGCAAAGATCCGGTTCCCGTCGGCGAGCTCCTCATCGCCACCCAACATGAGTGGGCTGATCGAGCAGAGTCTGCCATAGCGCTCCACCACGTCCAAGGAAACGCAGCAACCCTCGCCAAAGAGCAAGGAGCATAGATCGAATCCCAGTCTGGCACCTACGAGCTCGCCACCATCGGGGTATTCGGCTGCCTTGACAAGGTGTATGCCGTCATCGTTGCGCTCCCACGCCTTGACGGCGTGTCCAGGCGTCGTGGCTTCGGGAGCGTCAGACGAACAGGTCACCAGACGGGCGTAATCGCCCAAAAGGACCGCCGCGCCAAAATCCGGATCCCATCCGTTGTCGAAGAAGTTCACGTCCTTCCAGCGTTCGGAGGATCCAGGGGCACGATACCAGAACTGGTCGGAAAGCGAGAGTCCATGCCCCATAAGCGCAAGGTCAACAGGTGACTTTGCTCCAAAAGCGGCAAGGATGTCATCCAAGTCCTTGCGCATGGGCGATAGGGCGCGCCTCATCATGAGTGACGTCAAAACCTGATCCCTGTTTCCCTGGACCAGCCCCAAAGAAGCAGTCAAGTTGTCGCTCGCCGTATCGATGATGCGAGCCTCCCCCGTCACCGGATCAACCTCGAAGTCGACCAGCTCTCGGTCGCGTTGCATGAGTGTGCGCCTGACCATGGCTCCCTCTTCCCACTGCAAAAGCACGCATAACATCAGACTCGTCACCGAGCATCAACAGCATTTCTTGCCAAAGCAACTGACGAAACACTATGACGCGACTGTCACATAATGCGACCGCCGCGTCATGTTAGGCAAATGTGTTCGAGCCGAATGCCTACCACGTTTCGTTCATGCAGTTGTACCACGAGCCACCCGAGATGGCCTCGAGTTGGTCATCGGTGAGCTCGATGCCCTCGGACGCAGCAAGCTCGACCAGTTCGTCAGAGTTCTTGCACGCCCTCGCCTTTTCCATCTGTTCAGCGGTCAATTCGTCAAAGTTTGCCATACCCCACCCACTTCCGATCTGACGGTCCTTGTGGGCTCTCTCATACCAACGTGCCCACTATTTCATAATATGCGATAGCGACCCAATCGTTTCAAATCGGAACAATGCATTAATGTTATAATAAGACCGCGCCTGCCTGAAGGTAAATCTTCGCATCAAGAAGCTTGTCTGCACACACTCGAAACTTCGTAAACACAGGGATGCAGTAGAGTGCCTGCGAGACCTTGCCATTTCGCGCCACTGTCGAGAACATGGTTTTTCGGACACATCGCCATCGGGCGTCAGCGACACGTGAATCCACGGCGAACTCCATGAGCTGCGCTGCGCCACCAGCGGGTTCCCAAAGCCGACGCGCCGCACTCGCAGCCACAAGGGGAAGCTGGGCAGAAACGCCCACAGTTTGCCCGAGCGCCCCATCGGAGAGGACGTCGAACTGGAGCTCCACGCCAAAGGGGGACGCGGCCACTTCTGCCCCGACGCGTCGCGCCGCCGAGCCTTCGACAGCAAATCCTGCTCTTTGGAGGTCTTCTTCGAGCCTTGCGGGTTCGGCAGCGTATGCGCATTTCAAGCTCTTGTCAACGAAGCAGTCAACCCGGACGGGAGCGCCCGGCCTGCCCGGATGCACGCCGCAATACCATATGTGCCAACCTCGCGGAAGCCGCTTTTCGAAGCCGTGGTAGAGCGCCGCTGCTTCCGGCCTTCCAACGTGGAGGAAGAATCCTTCGATATCGAAAACTTCGAGGGCGTTCACGTTGGCATGCACGGCGGGAGCGCCGATGCGGCCATCTCCCACGTCGTAGGCAAGCGCGAGCCCTCCGCCCGCACGCGGCTCGGACGCGTACCAGTTAAGCAGCTCGCCATGCCCGTCCATGGCATCCGGTGCAAATGGGGCATGCCCGTGGAGGTCGGCGTTGCCGTGCGCGACGTGCAGGTCGAAGCGCGGCAGGCCGGATAGCGGAACCTCGAACCAAACGATGGGCATCGACGCACCCGCCAAAGCGCGCCGAAACGCCTCCCGCGCAAGCGGGGCGTTCGCCCCGAACAGATCGCATCCTACGTCCTTGGAGGCAAGGCGGTACAGAGTCTCGTAGAGCCTCATCGCATCGGCGTTCATGCCTCCACCTCGCCGGCAGACATCGTCAAGTAGAACTTAGCCGGTTGCGCCACGGCACCGGCGAACTTGACCTTCGCGTAGTTGAGCATGCAGCAGAGGGCGAACCTGCCCTGCGATCCGTCTTCCCGGTCAAACGGCACATGGCGAGCGAACGCTGCGCCGGCGATGAACCTCCAGCGCTCGTCTGCCAGCCCCCATTCCTGCAGGGTCCCGCACGCCTGGGCGCCGTAGCCGCCCTCCATGCAGGCGCGGGCATCGCGAGGCCTCGTCTCGTTGAACGAGAGCGACAGCCCGAACACGTCGCCCAGGGTACCGTTGGGCATGATGTCGAACTGGAAGTCGACGGACGGCGCGAGCGACAGGAGCGCGCCACATCGCGAGAGCATCTCGCCGTCGTAGGCGGAAAAGCCGATCCGGTCGAACTGGGCGGCCAGAAGTGCGGGGTCGTCGACGCACGCCCTCTGCATGGCGTCTCCCAGGTAGCCGCCGATGCGTAGCGGAGTGCCCGTCCGTCCGGGGAAGAGGCCGACATAGGCTGGCGGCCAGCCCTCGGGCATGCGATCGACCACGGCCAGAAAGCTTTCCGCGCGGGCTTCCTCGCCAATGGATTCCAAGAATGGTGCGATCAGGTCGGTGTGCCTGCGGTACTGCAGGTAAACGCCCGCCCGCTCGGTTTCGCCAACCGACGTGTCGAGCTCGATGCCGCAGCTCACATTGGCGCCCTTTTTGCGGACACTCGAAAACCAGTCGAGCATCGCCTGATAGCCGAAGCCAGCTCCCGGCGCGAAGCGAGACCCGGGTCGCACGGTGTCGTGAACCGAGAGCAAATCGAACCCCGGCGATCCGAGGAGGGGAAACTCAATGTAAGCTGCCGGATAGCCGTCGCCTATGAGCGTACGCTCGTAGGCGCCCCTCGCAATGCCGAAGCTATTCCCAAACAGCGCTTCGCCCCTGCCGTCTCCTGCGGCTATCGAGTACAGCGCGTCGAACACCGTCATCTGAGAGGGCTTGCCAGCCAGGCTCATAGAACACCATCCAGTCGTTTCGTTCGTCGCTTATCGCTCGCTGCTCGGATACCGTACATAGCCACACCCGAGCATCATGACAGTGTTCGGGTCATATAAGGGGACGGAGTCGTCTGACTCCGTCCCCACCAATCGCGAAAGCCGAGTCCTGCGCTACGCGCTGACGAGGTGGCAGCTTACCTCATGACCTCATAATTCGGGCAGCTTGTGGCAGTCGGGCACCACCAACTATCGCCTCCCGAAATGCTGCTAAGCTGCTCTTCGCTGAGCTCCACGCCCTCCTCCTTGGCAAGCGCAACCAGCTCATCGACGGTCTTGCAGGCCTTTACCCGGGCCTTCTGCTCATCAGTCAAGTCGTCAAACTTCATGTCCGTTTCCCCTTTCTGTTTTTTGGCCCATCTTGTTAGGGTGTGAAGCTACATTACCACTGAAATATGGGCCATCGCGCTTTGCCATAGAACGATTGAAAAAGGCAACTATTCAGTGGACACGAGCTGGAACAGAGTATGCCCTGTTTTGGAGAAAGTATCTCCGTCGCAGGCCCCATACGAGCACCTCAGAGAGGTCTTCATACGCTAGCTACTTACCGCCCATCGGGATGAACATTCGGTCCTCAGAGCCATCCCACCTGTCCCTTGCGCCCAAGATGGCATCGTGCAGCTTCTTGGCGCGCGGCGTGATGAACTGCACGGCAAACCCAACCTGTTTGCGCATGTCGGCGACTATGAACGACGGCTTGCCGGCATTCGCACGGATGACGTCTTGGTCGATGCCCGTCGCACGGGCCTTCTCAAGTGCGTTTTCCAAGTCGGGATAGCCCACCGTGATCACTGGAATACCGTAGAAGTCACAAGCCTCCCTAGCCTCTTCCAGGCTATCGACGAACATGTGAATGTGGTTCAGCCCTGGCTTGTCCTGCTCATTGAGCTCGGTAAACATGGTTGGAATCGACCAGTCGTTCTGTGTGACCACCTCAATCGAGTGGCTACCCCAGGCGCCGTAGCTCGCATGGAACTCCAGTCCAGCGCAATCGACCTCTTCGTCGTGATAGAGCAGCCTACCGAACGTGTTCGTCGTGTAAAAGAAAGGGCCGGATCCAAACAGCTGGTTATGCTTGGTCGCGAAAGCCCGCCAGTCGGGCGCACAGAATCCCAGCTGATGGACCCAATCCTTGCCTTTGAAGTAACCTTCCGAGTCTTTCGTCGCAATCTCGAACATCCCACGCACCTTCCCACTATTTTGCAATAACTCTCGTCTGAGTCCCTAGCAAAGCTCACCGCCGTCGACGACGAGGTGTTGGCCGGTCATGAACCTCGATGCGTCGGATGCCAGGTACAGCACTCCGTAAGCGCAATCGTCGACATCGCCGAACCTTCCCAACGGGATGGTTGGAAGCTTCGACTTTACGAAAGGCTCGTATTCGGTCGCGCCATGCGTCATGTCCGTGTCGATGAAGCCCGGATAGAACGTGTTGAACCGCACGCCATGAGGCGCGAGCAGCTTCGCAATGCAGGGCGTCATCGACCTGATGGCGCCCTTCGTTGCCGTGTAGGCCACCGATCCCGCCGCCTTCCATGCAGCCAACGAGGCGATGGGAATGATGGAGCCCACTCCGTTCTTGGCACACTCCTCCCAACCGTACTTCACCATGTAGAACACGCCGTCTAGGTTGATTGACTGAACGTTCTTCCAGTTGTCGATGTCGAACGCTGCGTCAGTGCCGCCCGAGAGGGAGAGTCCCGATATACCCGCAGAGAGAACCATGATATCGAGTCGCCCGAACTCGGCGACACACGCCTCTACGGCCGCCTTGCAATCGTCGGGGTCGGCCACATTACACGTCTTGTAGGCTGCGGTCCCTCCTGCTGCTTCGACCTCGGCCACCGCCTCTTGCAGCTTGTCCTCGCGACGCGCCGTAAGAAACACCTTGGCACCATATCGCGCAAGCACCTTTGCCGACTGGTTGCCAATGCCATGCGAGCTAGCGCCAGTAATGAGCGCCACCCGACCGTCCAGGTCAAAGAAATCCTTCTTTTCCATGTTCTCATCCCTTCCGAAGTAGTCTGCCCAGATAATATACCCCAGAGGCGCGACATGCTCTATGTTGCCACCTGATTCGCAAGTTGATGTTCGGACGGCGAGCCACCGGCCAGACACGCCGCCCATATGCCAGCATGTCGGTATAAATTACGGCACCTTCATCATAGTCGAATTAGGACACCAAGGGATACTCCCCTAGTGTCCCACACATCATCCGAGCTCGTCGAGCATCTGGCGGGCGTTGTCCTTGGCCTTCACCTTGCCGAAGGCGCGTACGATCACGCCCTCCTCATTGATGAGATAGGTGGTGCGTATCGTCCTCCGTGAAACCCTTCCCGTCTTGGTGGTGCCCTCGACGATGACGTCATACGCCTCGAGCACGCCCATCTCGGGATCGGCAAGGAGCGTGAACGGCAGGCTATGTGCCTCCTGAAAGCGCTTGTGAGACGCGACCGTGTCCTTGCTCACGCCTATGACCACAGCGCCCTTCTCGCGAAACTGCGGGTACATCTCGCCGAACGAGCAGGCCTGGCTCGTACATCCGCTCGTCATGTCCTTGGGATAGAAGTACAGCACGACCTTCTGGCCACGGTAGTCCGAGAGGTTTCTCGTCACGCCATCCTGATCCGGCAGCGAGAACTCCGGCGCCTTCGTTCCAACTTCGAGCATCTTTGCCTCCTTATTGTTCTGGGACACCAGGATCATTGCCAATAGGGGCTAAGCCCTGGTGTCCCAGGGATTACTGGATGGTGAGGACGTCCAAGAAGCCGGTGATCGTGAATGCGTCCAGCTGTCCCTCAAGGCCGACCGTCAGCTTACTACCCTCTTGTGTCTTATGCAACTTCAGCATCTGTGTTCCCCTCTTTCTTAGGACCAGAATACTCCAGACAGGGCATGGCCAGATCATCGAACCGCCCTCCATCTTGCACGAACTCACCCATCGCTCACTGCATGTGCATGATAATCTCCCTTGGCGTGGCATCCTTTGTCTCGTTCAGCGCGTCCAACGTGCGATCAAGTAGCCTCTTACCGAAGCCAAACTGCCGCGCATAAGGGTTGAGCCCCTCCTCCGCGCGCTCGAACACCTTGTTCATCCGACCCGTGCGAGCGGACTCTTCCCTTAGCGTGTGATCAACGCAGAAAAGTTTGCCAGCATGCAGTCGACCTGGTGTATCATCAAGTGCTTAGTCCAGCACGCGTTCGGCAAGAGACCGCTTGATGCGCAAGGTTATCGTCTCCTGCAGCTCACGTGCGTAAGGGGTGCCGTCGAGTTCGGCTGCGGGCATCTCCCGGAAATCGAAGGTTTCGTCTAACATCCGCAAATCCAAGATACGCGAGAACTTAAACAGGCGAAACGCCTGCCGTTTCCTACACCAGCCATAGACGTAGGGGGCACCGTTCTTGAAGATGATTTGATGCGGTTCCACGACACGTCGGCTTTCTTCCCCGCGAAGGTTGACGTATGCAATTTGCACGGCGTTATTTACCGACGATCATGAACGGCGCCATCCAACAGACGCGCAAACGAGCCGACCACGCTCACCGGACGCCGACCCTGACGAGGAGTCTTTAGGCTGGCCTTCGGTTCGACATACGGCCGAGTAGTCTATCGATCGCGAAGATCAGGTATCCGAGCAAAACGAAGGCGACGAGCATCACCACGATGAAGAGAGCGACTCCTTCGACACCCGAGATGGCGGGATCGAGGAAGGTGTAGGGATACCTGGTTGTCCCGGCTGTGGTGCCCCCTCCCAAATCCAAGCCGAGAGGGCCCGCGCCGATCATCACGACGATGAGGTAGACCGCCGCCAGCGACAGCCACGTGAATGGGCCCCAGGCGACCATCTTGCCTTTCTCGTCGAATAACAACCAGTCGAGGAGGGCCATAGCCGGCACGACATAATGCATGGCGACCAGGTGCCACACGAGCTGGCCGTTTTGGAACATGGCGTCAAAGAGCATGAAGTGCGCTATCAGCGCGGTCACAAGAAGCGAGATCATGGCCGTGTACTTGACCTGAGGCGCGAAAACTTTGGGGTTGTCATCCTTGCTCGCAACGAGCCGTATTGCAGCCACGAGGAAATACCCCCACGCAAAGATGTTGGAAACGTTGGTGAACATGTGGGGGAAGCCCGTGTGGTAGGTACCAGCAAGGATGCCCGACCCGTCGAGCAGCCCGTACGTGGCAATCGCGACCAACACGAACTTCCAGATCGCCGAAGCGATCTTGCTTCGAATACACAAGGCTCATCACTCCCCGTCGGCTCAAACATGCTTTGCCGGACCGCATGTTTTTTACCTTTTTACCACACATGGTACGGCTTGTCTCCAAAAGCCTTTTCGAAAAGTTCACGCGCCCCCTTCCCGCACGAGCATGAAAAAGGCGCCATCAGCCTTCGCAATCGTCTGAAAGAGGTCTCTGCCCCGTCACAACCTCGCATGCCTTAGAATATGGGAGAGCAAATCGTGATTTGGCGGGGAGGGCGGAAGGTGCTTATCGATTATCTCCATGAGACGGAATCTATCGATTACAGGAATCCGCTCATTCGGGATAAGGCCAGCGAGCTAAGGAAAGAATCCAGCTCTCCAATAGAGTATATCGAAAGAGCCTTCCTCTTCGTAAGGGATGAGATACCGCATTCGTGGGACATCGAATCGGATGTGGTGTCCCGCAGGGCAAGCGAAGTGTTGATAAACGGAACCGGAATATGCTGGACGAAGTCCTGCCTCCTAGCCTCATTGCTAAGGGCAAATGGGATACCATCTGGAATCTCCTATCAATATCTCACACGAGCTGACGACAACGCAGACGAGGGATACATCATCCACGCCCTCAACACGGCGTATGTCGAGGAGCTGGATAGATGGATCCGGCTTGATGCAAGGGGCAACAAGGAGAACGTCCATGCGGAATTCAGCATCGACGAGGAGATGCTGGCTTTCCCGATCAGAAGCGAACTGGGAGAGATCGATTTCAGAGACAACAACCCCGATCTGGATGATAGATTGATCAGGCTACTGAGGGAGTGCACAGGCATTCAGGAGGTCTCGGCCGATTTCGCCATGTAGGATGTTGCCCGCCATTGCGGTACCGACATGATCGTGGACATGGGCAGCAGCGATAGTCCTTGTGAAGGTGGCGAACACGGTCAGCGGCCCTGTGGTCGAGAAGCGCCTCGTAATCACAGATTCCATTGTCGTTCCCGTGTGCCACCCGACGTCTGCACCTCGTGTTTCGGCCCGGCAAGTTCGTAATATGCAATTTTCCAATACGACGAGAAAGCCGGCACCTAGGGCCTATCCAAGCGCGCCGAGCTGTGATGTTGCCTTCGGCGAGGCGGCCGATGCCGCCCGCGCCTCTCAGGTAGCCGGCAGGTATCTCGACGATGCGGTCGAGGCGAGCGATGGAGGGCCTGTCGAGTCCGGCGGCCTCCCTTCCCACGTCGTGCTCGAGGGAGAGCTTGTTGCCCGCGCCTATCACCATGGCCATGAAGCGATTCCCACAGCCATGACTAATGCGGCATCCGTTAAGTAAACAGTAATAGATTAGGTGCTTCCCACATTATGGCGCCGTCGGTTGGTACGGAGATGCTTCGCATAGCAGGAACGCCAGAGGCACTGGCACCGGGGAAGGGCGTCAGGGAGGGGCTGTGGCGGATTACCGGGACGAGGGCTATGCGGGCGCGGCGGCAGGCCGCGGAGGCCGCCCTAGGAGGGAGGGACGTACTGCCCGGGGACGCCCAGGCATGCGCGTCCGGCGACCAAAATCCGTCCCGTAATTGCATAAATACTCAGACTTATAGCAGTCTTTCCTCGCGTTTCGTCTCGCGTAGCTTCCGTAACGGGACGTTTTTTGGGCGCAATTTCGCCCGCACGGGCGCGTCGGAACCAGCAAAGCCCGAGGTCGCGGGCACTGCCTTTCGGCGTAATATCCGCCGTGTGCGGAAAGTCGCCCCATTTTCCGGGCCTCCTAGCTGGGGCTTTGCGGGTGCCGTCTTGCCACCGGCGGGACACGGCACCCCCTGCTTCGACGCGCGCCCGCGGGAAATCCCGCAAGGCGACCCGTCTAGCTGGGCAAACCCCTCAGAGCCGCTCTGAGGCCCGTTTGCCGCAATAAGGTCTTCTGAGTCGTTGGCGCGACAGGGACGGCGTCCTACGCCATCCTAGGGGATCGCCCGTCTTGCGCGGCGGCGCCGGGCGTGGGCGCGTTGCCGCTTGCTTCAAGAACGCTCTACCAGGACTCCTCTTCCTCTAGGATTGCAGAGTGGCAATAGCGTCGTCCACGTACTGCTTGATGGCGTAGCTCGTTAAATCGATTGAGAGTTTGCTGCCAGAGTACAAGAGCGGGTTCTGCGCTTTGATAATTGGCGTCGTTCCCGCCGGCCCTGAAGCCCCGTAGCTCTTGTCTCGCTCTTGAAGTCGTGAGAGACGAAGTCTTGCCTATGAGGAATCCAGAACGACATGACAGAAGGCGACGCTGTACGTCACCGATACTCCCGGCAGGCGTTCTCTAGATGAAACGCATATGCCGCATTCGGAGACCCGACGGCGTGTATGTGATACCCGTCAGGACCCTCGGAGCCTGACGTTAAAAGTGGAACGGAGGACGTTCAATCCCTGCAGAAAGGATAACCCTGTGTCACGGGGACGGAGGCAATGACACACATCCGTCACGGCCTCAGGCAGCCGAGGGGTATGGCATACACCCCGTTGCTGAGCCTTGTAGCATACCTGCCCGCATGGACGACCGCCAAAAACGACGGCGGCCCCATGACGGTCTGGTCAATCTTGCCAGCGAGCGCGACGAGGTCGCGTGATCCCTCCTCGATTCCCCCGCCGCCGAGTTTGACATCCACGAGGGCCCATCGTCCGTCGGGCATGACGACAACCGCATCGGCCTCCCTTCCCGCTGCATCGTGGTAGTGATGCGCCGTGGCACCTATAGCCTGACCGTACACGCGAAGGTCGCGCACGACGAGCGACTCGAAGAGCTGGCCAAGGGTAGGCAGGTCTCGAAGGAGCTTTTGCGGGGTCGCCCCCATCGCCGCCGCTGCCAGTGAGGGGTCCACGAAGTGCCTTTTGGGCGTGGCGGTGACCCGCGTCTTATCTCGCAGGGACGGCCTCCACGAAGGCAGGTCCTCAAAGACGTAGAGCTTGCGCAGCGAGCCGATGTAGGAACTCACCGTGTTTCGCGAAACATCTTCGCGGGCAGTGTGAACGTTGCTGCGTATGGTCGTGCCATCCGCTTGCGTGGCTATACACCGCGCATATGCCGCCAAGATGATCTTTACGAGCACAGGGTCCCTCCTCACGCCATCGGGCAGGCTTATATCCCTCTCGGCAACCGCGTCGATATAGTCGCTGGCCAAGGCGCCCGCAACGTCCTCTCCCAAGGAGACTGCTTCCGGCCAGCCTCCGCGACACACCAGCCGAGCCAAATCCTCGATATCCCACGACGAGGTCCCACTTATGTCTTCCGCGCCCCCAAAGAGCGCGCCGAGGGATACCTCGCCAGAGGATTCTCCCGACTCGAGCAGGCTCATGGTCCGCATGGTCATAGACGATATCCTGCCCACGCCAGAGTGCCTCGGCCTCTCGCCACTGCCCATCTCGCGAGATACCGACCCCGTAAGAATGAAGCAGCCCCTCTCATGCCGACGATCAACGGCGAATCGGACCGCATCCCACACCTGTGGGAAGTCCTGCCACTCGTCGATGAGCCGCGGCTTGTCGCCCGCAAGAAGGAGCGACGGCTTCGTCTGAATGGTAAGGAGGTTGTTCTCGTATTCGTCAGGGTCCTGCAGGAAGACGGCGCTTCTCGCCTGGTGAAGTGCCGTCTCGGTCTTGCCGCACCACTTTGCCCCATGTATGACGACTGCACCTGACCTTCTGAGCCTAGCCTCGAGTTCCTCGTCCGCAAGCCTTGGGTAGTATTCGAACGCCATGTCCGTACCTCTCATTCTTAGTGCATTGGGCAGATTGCGACGTTTTTGTTGGGCCCATTTTAATGCATTCGTTGGGCAGATTGCGAGAGTAACGTTGGTCTTCAGCCCCTCGGAAGGGGAAAGAGTGGAAGCTCCCGAAGACGATTTGAACCTTACGCCAGCTATAAGAGCGCCGCACATCACTCCTTGGCGCTCATACCCCTCCCCTACCAGCCCAACTATAAACATCGGCAGACCCAATATGCTAAACTAAGGCGCGCCACTTATCGTACAGGCGACGCCAGGGAGTAGAAGATGGCAGAGTTCTATGATCCAATGCTTTATATGTCTACGCCAGACCGTCCCAACACGATGGGGGTTGTTGTTGGGCTAAAAGAGGCAGTTGACGGCAACGTGCTTCGTGACGTCGTGGAGAGCCTGCGTGTTCGGTTTCCGTACTTCTACGTGAAGGCGGCGCCGCGGGACAAGGACCTGCTGCCGGAGGAGAACCCGCTTCCCATGACCGTGCGGAACACGTGGGCGCCGATCAAGCTTGGCTCACAGGAGTCGAACCTCCATCTAGCCGCATGGAAGTACGAGGGGCGCCTTCTCTGCTTCGAGATCGCTCACACTCTTACGGACGGGGCCGGACTGCTCCCATACATCAAGAGCGCGCTATTTCTCTATCTGTCCAACAAGCTGGGACTTTCCCTCGATCGCACGGGCTTTCGCCTGCCCGGAGACAACATACCGGAGTCCGAGACGGGAGACCCGTTTGCCGGCCTGGACATAGACGGCGCAAAAAGGCCGTCGTCCGCCAAGGAGCCCGCCATCGATTTCTATCGTCTGGGTGAGGGCGCGGACCCCGACCCGCGCGTCACGTACATTCGGTTGCCCGAGGCGCAGTTTATGGAGCGTTGCAAAGACAACGCTGCGAGCCCGAATGCCTTCCTGTCCGTGATGTTCGCAAGGGCGGTGAGGCGCCATGACCCGGCTAGCGAGAAGACGGTGAGCGTTTCGGTGTCGGTCGACCACAAGGCGATGCTGGGAAACCACGACAACTACCGCATGGCCTCCGGCGCTGTGGAGCTGGACTTTCCCAAGGACATGCAGCTGAACGACCTAAAGGGGGCGTGCGCCGTCGCCCGCATGCAGCTAACCGAGCAGGCGCGGCCGGAAAACTCCCTCTGGGCGATGCGGCAGATGAAGGCGCTTTGCGACAAGATGAACCAGGTGCCGCTTGAAATGAAGCTCGATTTGGTGTCGAAAGATGCAGGGCGCTCGCGGTGGTCCGTATCCATTTCCTACCCTCGAATGCGGACACTTGGCCCTCTGGACCCGTACGTCGAGAGCCTGTACATGCTTTCGGAGCCCAGCGTCGCAGACGTGATCTGCGAGGTGACCTGCATCAACAACAGCTTCTTCCTTGCTGTTGCGCAGAGCTTTGCGTCAGATGCGTTTTTGAACGTGTTCCTGGGCGAGCTCTCGTCGATCGGAATCGACTACGAGGTTGTGCGCAAGGAGCCGTTTCGCCTGTGCGGGATGGAGCCAGTCAAGCTTGTGTGAGCAGGCCGGCGCTGGTTACGTGAGCAGTTCGATTACGAAGGCTACTTCCGCGAGTACATCGAGGTCCACACAACCTGTCTCGTCGGCGGTGCCTTTCACCTTGCAGACTGCTCATCTTTCTGCGTCTTGTCACCATAATTGTCACCGGCCACGTCACTCCGAGGCGATCCCGACGAGCGAGATCAGCCTCCAGAGGCATGCCGCCAGGCTTCTCCGGCAAGCAGATGGTGCCATGACAAAATCCACCGCAGCACATCCCTCCCAACAGTTCAGCGATTTGCAAGAGTGACCCTTGAGCGAGGCCGGCTAGAGCGCTACAGTATGACTCTGAAGGAATGGGCCACATCACGTGAGGCTGAACAACCGATGCAAAGGAGGCTGTCATGGACCTTAAGAGCCTTGATCCCGAACTGAGGGCTAAGGTCAAAGCTTGTAGCACACCAGAGGAGATTTTGGCCCTGGCCAAGGAGGAGGGCTACACCCTGACCGATGAAGATCTCGACCAGATCAGTGGCGGCGGCCTCTGGACCAACGAGGAGCTTAAATGCCCCAAATGCGGGAGCAAGAGTTTCGTATACGGCAACCCATATTGCACATGTCTCAACTGTGGATATGATTTCGAATACTACTGATCCAAGGACGCTGACACAACACGCTTCGACCTCGAAGAACTGACAGGGCTCACGGGTCTACCGGCCGATGCCATAGACGCCACATTTGTCGGCAGGGCAGCCCCATTCGTGCTCAGAGCACCAACCGCCAGAGATGCCTTCGAGGTGCTCGTCGGGAATCTCCATGCCCTCCTCCTTGGCGAGCTCGAACAGCTCCTCGGTTGATCCGCACGCACGCGCCTTCTCCCGCAGCTCGGGAGACAAGTCGTTGATGTTCATTCCCTCTCCTTCCAGTCATCGGATGCGTCTTGACTATATCTATCCGCTTCCGACGGCGTTGCCTGCCGGCGGGTTTTCCGCGCGCCTCTCGACGACGCGCGCGGCCTTCCTCTTCTGGCATGTATTATACGGACGGCCCTTTCTCTTGTCTCGCGGTTTTCGAGTAATTACAAGTCGGAATTACAGATCGGATGCAAAAGGGATCTCAATTCGCGCTCCGAGCGAACCTAATACCGCATGGTTCCAGCATAGAATTCCATGACGAGCTACCACGAGCGTTTGTCGCTCACGGATCTCTTGTCGCCAAACAACGATCCGGAAAGGGAGGTAACGCGGCTTGCGCACGCAAAGCCTAGCAGAGATGCTCGTCGCGGTGGTGGAGGGGTCGAGCGCGACGAGGGTATCGCACGCGACGATCGTCCCGTCCCTATGCCCCGGGACCCCTGGCACCCTCCGACGGCTTACGGATGTAGCCGGCATCCTCGCGCCGTCGAAAGCCGCTCCCAACGTTAAGTTAATGACGTTGCGTCGCGGCGGCCCTGCTGCGCCTCGTCCTATATCGCTGGCTCCATAATCCGTTTGGTTTGCTCTTGTGCTAGGTTGGGATGCAGGTACGTGCCGTATTCGTCGAGATACAGCGTGTGCCCATTATCCAGAGCGCTCACAATGGGTACGGCCATCTCAAAGAACTTCCTCGTTCCGTTGGACTCCTGCGTCCAGAAGTCCATCGCTCCCATACCGACGATGCTGAGCTCGTCGTCGCTTATCGCATGGAGCGTGCTGAACGTGGTCCCGCCGTTTGCCGCCAAGGCCTGTTTCAACTCGGCCGGCAAGGGGAATGAGCTGAGAATCTCCTCGGAAAGCTTTGTCTCCCCGATGGCGATGTCGCGGATCGCGAAGTCGCAGTTCTTGAGCAGCTTGAGGATCCTGGACCTCAGATCCTCGTTGCGCTTGAGCATCTCTACGAACTGTGGGGCGAAGTCAGGGCCCTGGCCGAGCATGACGGGGGTTGTCTCCACGAGGTTGAATACTGCCGCCGAGAACGGGTTGTTATCCTCTCGCGCCTTCGTGATGAGGAGCGTTTCGGGTCTTGTCCTCCCCTCGAGGGCCTTGCCGAAGCCATTCCTGCTGGCCGCCTTCGAGTCCACGCTCTTCTCGCCGCGGTGGAAGACGAGGTTCATCCGTCCCGTCTTCGGCGACTCGGCCTTGAGGGCCTCCTCGGTCACCCGGTCGGCAACGTAGGAGAACGAATAGCTGTAGCGACGGCCTCCATACGTAAAGACAGCCTCGAATGTCGTCGGCTTGCCGGTCGCACAGTTATTTTCTGTCCGTTCGCCGCGCTGGGGGCCGATGCGGGCGGTGTTGTGCCACGGAACGCAAGAAGGCGCCCCTCCCGAGAGAGGGACGCCTTGAGACGCAGTCTTTCAGAGATGTCGCGCTACTGCTCCGTCACGCACGCGGCCTGTGACACGTCGTAGTCCGCGGGGTGCTGGCCATGCGGAAGCACCTGCACCTCCATGGCCTCCGCACGCTTGCTGAGTCCGGTCGTGCCGGCCTCAGCGCCGTCGTGGGCCCACCCCAACCAGCCGAAGGTCTGGGAGTGCACGCGGTACCACACGGAGTAGGAGGCCGCAAGGTCGCCGGTGAGCGAGACGCGCACGGCCTCGATGCGGCGGGACTGGCCCTCGGTGCCGGCCATGGCTCCGTCGGCGGCCGCGGGCATCCAGCCGACGCCCCGGGCGTGGACCTCGTAGGAGATGCCGCCGGCCGCGGGCTGGTTGGGCACGTTGAGCCTTATGGCCTCGAGGCGGCGGGACTGGCCCGTGGTTCCGAACTCGAGCGGGGTCGCAGGGTCGGCCCATCCTGTGCCCCGCACGTGGGCCTCTCCGGTCGCAGCGCCCACGTAGGAGGCCTCGCCCTCGACGTATCCCTCGGGCGCCTGGCCTTTGGGGAGCACCTGCACCTCCACGGCCTCGGCACGCTTGGACTGGCCCGCGGTGCCCGCCGCCTGGCCGTCCCTGGCCCAGCCGAGCCAGCCGTAGGTCTGCGAGTGCACGCGGTACCACACGGAGTAGTCGTTCGCGACGTTGCCTGTGAGCTCGAACTGCACGGCCTCGACGCGGCGGGGCTCGCTTGCGGCGCCGCAAGGGTCACCGTCCTTTGACCAGTCGTTCCAGCCGGTCCTCTGCAGGTGGGCGCGGTACTCGATGGAGCCGTCGGCGCCCTCGGGTAGGCTCACGGAGAACTGCTCGAGCCTCTTGGCCTCGCCGGTGGTGCCGATCACGATGCCGTTGGTCTCCTCGGTAGCGCCCTCATCGCCGTCGCGCTGCACGCGGCCGGTGCCGGTAAGCTTGAGTGCGCCCGTGCCGGGCTCGGGGTTGGCGCCGGGCTTCGTCTCGGGCTTCGTCTCGGGCTTCGTCTCTGGCTTCGTCTCGGGCTTCGTCTCGGGCGCGGGTGCGGGCTCGTCCTCCTTCGCGATGGTCGAGGTCACGCCCTGGGCCTCGCCGTCGGCGTGCTGGTCGTCGCCCACGGCCTTGTACCACACGGTGTAAGCGCCCACCTCGGTCGCCGTGGGAACCTTGTCGGACCAGGTCTCGCCGTCGAGCGAGTACCGCATGGTGCCACCCTCGGCGGTGCCCACGGTCACGAGCTCCTGGGCCTTGCCGTCGTAGGTGGGGTTTGTCGCCTCGGGTGCCGTGGTGACCTTCGCCACCGGCGTGGGGAACTGGACCTTCTTGTAAGACAGCGTCTGGCCCGGGTTGGCGCTAATCGCGATTAACGCCTTGTTCTGGGTGCCCGTCGCGTCCGTCCAACCCATGCCGTCGACGGCGTTGGTGACGATACCCTCGATGGCCTGCTTGCCACCGGAGGCGGTGACGGAGGCGATGCCGCTGTCGATCGTCACGATACCGGGCGGTTCTGACACACCACACTTCTCGGTGTAAATGCCACTGCCATTTGTGCCGCCCGTGGCGATCACGGTGCCACCGGTGATCGTCACTTGGCCGGGTTCATTATTTGTGAAACCGCCCTTGATGCCGTTGCCATTGTCATTGCTGGCGGTGGCGATGACCTTCCCGCCGCTGATTGTCACGCTATCGCCGGATATACCACGCTCCCCGCCGCTGGCTTTTACGGTGCCGCTGTTGATCGTAACTCTTTTGCCGAGGATGTCGCCGTTGGTCTCGACGGTACTGTCGTTGGTTATAAGGAGCTCTCCCACCCTAGCATTGATGCCGGCGCTCTCGCCGGTGGCGTCGACCACGCCCTTGTCGATCGTCACATTTTGCTCACCGCTGATGCCTTCGCCGCCGGGACCGCCCTTTGCTGTGAGCTTGCCCGCTCCGGTTACGGTGAGGCCCGACCACTCGCAGAAGATGCCTGCGACGACGTCCGCTTCCTCGCTGCTGACGTCGACCGTGCTGTCCGACGTAACCGCGATCGTGAGCGGGTCCGCCCCCGTATAGTAGATGCCGTAAGAGCAGGTGGCGTCAAAGCCTCCAGCGTCTTTAACAGCGTGCCCCGTCGTGATGTACGCCCCGTCCAGCGTCAGGGTGGCGGGGGTGCCGTCCTTGGCAGGCGAGAAGCTCACCTTGCCCTCGTTTGCGGTGTCCTTCAGCACGTCCTCCGCGTTGTCGCTGTCCACCTGCGTGCCGCCGACCCAGAGAGGGTACTCCTGCGCGGTCGACTGGAGCGTAGCCTCGTAGGAAGGGGCAACACTTTCGTTCGGTGGCACTGTTTCGTCGGGATTCGTTGCAGGTATCGTAAGCGTTGGCGTTGCGTCCGCACGCGCCGTCTTGGCCATCCCTGGCACCAGCCCGACCGCCAGCGCCAGCGCGACGCCGAGCAGTACCACCAGGAGCCCTCCCGTCCTTCTTCTCATAAGCCTTACTTTCCTTTCCGCCCTTCCACACGGCCGCCGCGACCGTGCGTGATCCACCATGAACAAAGAAACCGACGAACCCGGCGATCATCCGTCGCATTTGCAGCCGTAGCCTTCTCTCGGGGGAAGGACGCAGCTGAGCTGTGCCGCGAGGGGCAGCCGTGCCGTGAGGAGCGTGCGAGCGTATCGCATGGTAGTCAAGTTCCCTCCCCAAGTCGTCCGGTCCCGCCCACGCGGGCTGCCCTCTTTCATAATCTGGCATATTAAAGATAGCATTCACATGCGTCGCCTCGGCTTGCGAATGCGCAAGTATTCCGTACTTCACACTCTGAGGTTCCCGACAACAACGAGCGGTACGAAAGGACTGAGAGGCTCCCGCCCGCCCCGCACACAGATCCGCTGGAGACGGCTGTCGGGTGGTGTGCCGTCTGAAAACATTCACGACAAAAGCGCCGTTTGCCCAGCCACCATGTGGCAAACGGCGCTAAATTACTGCGGAACTCAGGTTTTGTCACAACTTTCGGCTTTAGACAATAAAAAACGGCCTTGCATTTAGCAAAGCCGCTGGTATCTTGGTCGCGGGGGCAGGATTTGAACCTACGACCTCCGGGTTATGAGAGCAGTCTTGTGACCCGACACACTTGGCCCCACTTTTCGAGCTGGAGAGGTTCACGCTGACCAGCATGGCCACCTTCGTGGCATGCGTCACGATGATTGACTCCATAAAGAACTGCCTCCCGAGATTGCGTTGTTCGTCCTCGGGAGACAGCGTCCTATGGCGTCACAGGCTCGGCCCGCCCAGAAGGGGCAGGTGCGAAGAATGTGTTGACATATCGCGGTATTATCGAACCCCACGCGGCTCCAGATCCTCATGTGGCTGAAGGACCCCGAGGCCAACTTCCCCGAGCAGGGAGGGCACCCCGGCGTGCCCGACGACCTGAAGGGCGGGGTGTGCGTGGGCTCCATCCGCGACAAGGCGGGCATCTCCCAGTCGACCGCCTCACAGTACCTCGACGTGCTGCAGCGCTGCGGGCTGCTGCTCTCCGAGCGCCACGGCAAGTGGACCTACTTCCGCCGCAACGAGGAGGCCATAGCCGAGCTGGCCCGGTTCGTGGGAGGCGAGCTCTGACGACGCAACCGGGCGAACCGGTGAAGAACCCTAGCATGCCACAACGCATCGACATATCACGATATCTAGTATTGAGGAGGACAGGAAAATGCACTACACGGGACCGGTGATCAGGCCGCCCTACGAGGCGGGGAGCGTCATGCTGGAGGTGACGGTGGGCTGCACGCACGACTCGTGCACCTTCTGCACCTACTACAAGGGCCACCCCTTCCGCCCCGCCCCGCTCGAGCAGGTGCGCGCCGACCTCGCCGAGATCGCGCGCTTTCGCCCCGGCACCGATCATATCTGGGCGGCGGGCGGCGACCCGTTCTCCATGAGCACGCGCAGGCTGCTCGAGCTGGCCGACCTCATCCGCGAGTACCTGCCGGGCGCCACCATCTCAACCTACGCGCGCGTCGACAGCATGCGCAACAAGACGGT